>NZ_CP145605.1:310000-1595625 GCF_036884255.1 Paenibacillus tundrae
CCCTTAGCTCAGTTGGTTAGAGCGCACCTCTGATAAGGGTGAGGCCGGTGGTTCGAGTCCACCAGGGCCCACCATTAACAAAATAGTCATACCGAAGAATGGGGCCATAGCTCAGCTGGGAGAGCGCCTGCCTTGCAAGCAGGAGGTCAGCGGTTCGATCCCGCTTGGCTCCACCATTATTCCCTGATAGCTCAGTTGGTAGAGCACTCGACTGTTAATCGAGTTGTCACAGGTTCGAGCCCTGTTCGGGGAGCCAGTAAGGCCCGTTGGTCAAGGGGTTAAGACACCTCCCTTTCACGGAGGTAACAGGGGTTCGAATCCCCTACGGGTCATAGTAATACCTAATGTTTCAACAAGGGATGAGAATCCCGATATGGAGGCTTAGCTCAGCTGGGAGAGCATCTGCCTTACAAGCAGAGGGTCGGGGGTTCGATCCCCTCAGCCTCCACCATATACGCCGGTGTAGCTCAACTGGTAGAGCAACTGACTTGTAATCAGTAGGTTGGGGGTTCAAGTCCTCTCGCCGGCACCATTAATGCCTGGAACCGTGGTGTAGTTGGCCTAACATGCCTGCCTGTCACGCAGGAGATCGCGGGTTCGAATCCCGTCGGTTCCGCCATTAATCCCAAAACAAAATAAGGCTCGGTAGCTCAGTCGGTAGAGCAGAGGACTGAAAATCCTCGTGTCGGCGGTTCGATTCCGTCCCGAGCCACCATGTAATCCTGGAGGATTAGCGAAGTGGCCAAACGCATCAGACTGTAAATCTGCTCCCGTACGGGTTCGGTGGTTCGAATCCATCATCCTCCACCAGTTTTCTCATGAGTCATTAGCTCAGTTGGTAGAGCACCTGACTTTTAATCAGGGTGTCGAAGGTTCGAGCCCTTCATGACTCACCATTATATGCGCGTGTGGCGGAATTGGCAGACGCACTAGACTTAGGATCTAGCGTCTTTGACGTGGGGGTTCAAGTCCCTCCACGCGCATCCTTTATTTGCGGAAGTGGCTCAGCGGTAGAGCATCGCCTTGCCAAGGCGAGGGTCGCGGGTTCGATTCCCGTCTTCCGCTTTAATATTTGCGCCCTTAGCTCAGCTGGATAGAGCGTTTGACTACGAATCAAAAGGCCGGGAGTTCGAATCTCTCAGGGCGCGCCATTATAACTTCATATGCCGGCGTGGCGGAATGGCAGACGCGCTCGACTCAAAATCGAGTGGGAAACCGTGGAGGTTCGAGTCCTCTCGCCGGTATACTTACGGGATGTAGCTCAGCTTGGTAGAGCACCTGGTTTGGGACCAGGGGGTCGCATGTTCAAATCGTGTCATCCCGATCTTATCGTATGCGGGTGTAGTTCAATGGTAGAACTTTAGCCTTCCAAGCTAATAGCGTGGGTTCGATTCCCATCACCCGCTTCAATAATAAAGCAAAAGAGATATGGTGTATGCCATATCTCTTTTGCTTTTTTTACGCTTCAACGAATGTAATAACATTATCCAGTCCAATAGGAGAAATATTCAACTCACATCCATTACAGAATTTTTAGCACCATAAATATAAAACGCTTACAAAAATGTCTTGCCTAAATCAGCAAGCTGTATTACCATGTGAATTAAGCGCTTAACCTTTAGAGGTAAGGCGCTTAAACTTAACGTAGATTAAGCGCTTAACCTGTAAAGGGAAGGGAGATATTTAACGAATGGGAACAATTCGACTGACGATGGCACAGGCATTACTTCGATATTTAGATCAGCAGTACATTTCAGTAGATGGTGTAGAAACTAAGTTTGTAAAAGGTGTCATCGGTATTTTTGGGCACGGGAATGTGACTGGTATTGGAGAAGCACTGGAGCGTAGCCCGGGTACGCTGCGATATATGCAAGGAAAAAATGAGCAAGGCATGGTGCATACAGCCACTGCGTATGCCAAGCAGAAGAATCGTAAACAAATCTATGCCTGTACAACATCCATTGGGCCAGGTGCGCTGAACATGATCACAGCGGCGGCAACAGCAACAGTCAATCGGATTCCTGTCCTGCTGCTTCCCGGTGATAATTTTGCAACGCGGGAGCCTGATCCGGTTCTACAGCAGTTGGAGGTAAGCAGTGACTACACGATCTCAGCTACCGACCCCTTCAAAGCTGTCAGCAAATATTGGGATCGAATCGTTCGCCCTGAACAATTAATGATTGCAGCAACACAAGCCATGCGAGTATTAACTGACCCAGCAGAGACAGGCGCGGTAACATTGGCACTGCCGCAGGATGTTCAGGCAGAAGCATACGATTATCCAGAATCGTTCTTTGCTCGTAAAGTACATTACTTGGATCGCCGTCCACCCGTTCAAGCTGCACTGGAACGGGCAACGGAACAGATTGCCCGCAGCAAGAAGCCACTGCTCGTTGCAGGTGGCGGTGTATTGTACTCTGAGGCTTCCGCACAATTAGCGGAATTCGCCGAGAGGTTTGGCATTCCTGTTGCCGAGACACAAGCCGGTAAAAGTGCTATACCGTGGAACCACCCATTGAATGTCGGTGCCATTGGGGTTACTGGCTCCCTAGCAGCCAATAGGCTTGCAAGGGAAGCGGACGTTGTAATCGGCGTGGGAACTCGGTTCTCTGATTTTACGACGGCGTCTCGCTCTGCTTTTCAGCATCCGGAAGCTACTTTCATCAATATTAATCTTAATAGTATGGATGCCGCCAAATTAGGTGGAGAAGCCATTCTAGCAGATGCACGGGAAGGTCTACAGGCATTGCAAAAGACATTGCAAGAGCAGCAATACCAAACGGGATATGGCGCAACTGAAGTTGCTGACTTGAGAGATGAATGGATTACAGAGGTAGATCGGCTGTACAGTCTAGAACATGCAGATGGTCTGGCACAGACTACTGCGGTTGGCGTCATTAATCAAACGATTGATCCATCTTCAGTTATCGTGTGTGCGGCAGGTAGTCTACCAGGAGACTTGCATCGTCTGTGGCGAGCAGCAGAGCCGAAGACCTATCACATGGAATATGGATTCTCGTGTATGGGTTATGAGGTAAGTGGTGCATTCGGAGCTGCGCTTGCTGAGCCTGATCGTGAGGTATACGCCATGGTTGGCGACGGGAGTTATCTGATGCTTCATTCTGAACTGGTGACCAGCTTACAGGAACAGAAGAAGTTCACTATTTTATTATTTAACAACAATGGATTTCAGTGTATCCATAACCTACAGCGTGAGCATGGAAGCGACGGATTCGGTAATGAGTTCCGGTATCGGGATTCGGAGAGCGGAAGACTTTCAGGCGATTATATGCAAATGGATTTTGTTGCTCATGCCAAGAGTATGGGAGCCAAAGCCTACAAGGCTGAAACAGCAGAGCAGCTGGAGCAGGCACTCAAGGATGCTAGAAACGAGAACGTGACTACACTCATCGAGATCTCAGTTGTGCCGGGAACGAACGCAGGTGGGTACGAGTCATGGTGGAATGTGGGTGTACCGGAGGTTTCTACAGAAGAAAAGGTAATTCATGCTCATCAGGCAATGTTAACGAATCGATCCAAAGCAAGACTCATTTAATTCAGCACTGTTCACGATACGAAGCTAGAGGCTGAACGACAAAGGAGATGTAAAGCGATGAACAAGTTGCCCTTTCAGCTCGGGATTCATCCGATTAATTGGGTTGGCGAGGACGTGAAGGAACATGGTGATGCCACAACCTGTGAGCAGATTTTAGATGACATTCAGCGTCTCGGGTTAACAGGTACGGAGATGGGACGCAAATATCCAACCGATTCTGCAACGCTACGCGAGGAATTGAATAAGCGGAACATCCGTCTTGTCTCCCAATGGAAATCCGTGTTGCTGTCAGACCCAGCATACCGTGTGTCTGAGCTGGACAGTTACCGTAGACATGCGGAATTTTTACAGTCGATGGGTAGTAAGGTGATTAGTACAGCTGAGGTGGGGGGTTCGCTGCATTTTGACCCACGGCGCACACCGCATGAAAAAGAAGTATTAAGACTGAGCGAATCGGAATGGCATACATTTGCTGATGGCTTGAATGCAGCCGGAGCTATCGCTCAAGAGTATGGACTGAAGCTCACATATCACCACCATGGCGGTACTGTGGTAGAGCGGCCAGATGAAATTGACCGGCTTATGGAGCTCACCGATCCTTCACTGGTGTACCTCCTCTACGATACGGGGCATGCCTATTACGGTGGTGCAGATCCACTTACGGTGCTGCGTAAACATTATGACCGCATAGCTTATATCCACTTGAAGGATATTCGCCCACATGTGCTTGATGAGGCTAGGAGGGAACAATCTGATTTTGTGGGTTGTATTCGTAGAGGCGTGTTTACTGTACCGGGTGACGGATGTATTGATTTTGCACCAATTCTTCATGAATTGATCACGCGAGGATATGACGGCTGGGCGATGCTCGAAGGGGAACAAGATCCAGCAATTCACAATCCTTATGAGTATGCGAAACGCTCTCTGCAATACATGGAATCCCTAATCAAGTAGTCTACGAACTGGTTCGAAAAAATAGATGAAGATACTACTGAACGATATCGAGTCAGCAGAGGTATTTAGACTTCCACCAGAGTCAATAGCGCTAGCGGTACAGAGGCATATAATCAATTTCTAGTAACTCATAGAGAGCCATAAGAACTTATTCAGAGGATTCTCCAATGACTGTTCTTAAGATAGACGATCAGTACCGAGCTAACAAAGTGACCAAGACTCAATCTGATTCATTAAATATTTCCCTTAGAAAGGGGTTCAACGGTAATGACCTACGTATCCTTTCCGGTATCCAGAAAGCTAGACTTTACTGCGATTGGCCGATTATGCATCGACCTTAATGCCAACGAGATTAACCGCCCTATGGAAGAAACGATGACATTTACGAAATATGTAGGCGGCTCTCCCGCCAATATTACGATTGGTATGTCAAGGCTTGGCATGAAGACAGCGTTTATCGGCAAGATCGCAGACGATCAGATGGGACGATTCATCCAAAGTTATCTGGAGCAGAACACGATCGACACCTCCAATGTTGTATCGGATGATACGGGGGCAGTTACAGGACTTGCGTTTACAGAGATCAAAAGCCCGACCGATTGCAGTATTCTGATGTACCGGGATAACGTAGCTGATCTGAAGTTACAGCCGCGCGAGGTGCAGGAGCAACTCATTGCAGATTCTAGCGTGCTCCTGATTTCTGGTACTGCTCTTGCTCAGAGTCCTTCACGTGAAGCGGTATTGCAGGCGCTAACTTATGCCAAGAGACATGGAACTGTCATTGTGTTTGATCTAGATTACCGTCCATATACGTGGACCTCAGCAGAAGAAACCGCGGTATATTACAATCTGGCAGCAGAGAAGTGTGACATCATTCTAGGGACTCGCGAAGAGTTCGATATGATGGAAACATTTGATCATAACCCAGAGCATAACGATCAGGTAACCGCTCAGAAATGGTTCGACTTTGATGCCAAAATCGTAGTGATCAAACACGGCAAGGAAGGTTCCATTGCGTACACCAGAGAAGGGCTGTCTCATCGTGCGGATAGTTACCCAGCGCGTGTAGTCAAAACATTTGGAGCTGGAGATTCTTACGCAGCCGGATTCCTATATGGTCTGATGCAAGGATGGACAATTGAGCGCAGTATGGGGTATGGTGCGGCAGCAGCCAGCATCGTCATCTCCAGTCACAGTTGTTCGGATGCAATGCCTACGGTGGAGCAAGTGAATGAATATATCGAACGTTGTGATCGAGGCGAAATCACAGTGTGATCGTTGGATCGTATCATTTTTCAGAAACGCAGATCCGTTTACCGAGGATCATATACTAATTTATTAGTTAACTATATAAGTGCAACTGAACCTTCTTTAGTTGAACCTATATAATTTAACGGATTAACTTCAATGCTGCCATTTCAGGCATAGGTAAGTTCATAGGGCACGTATATACGAAGGGGGACTAGGTTATGACAAAAGGAACATCGGAGACATCGACAAATGTGACAATGGTACAAAACTGGATCGGGGGTACTTGGGTGACCCCAACATCTACCCGTACGGAGCCTGTTGTGAATCCAGCTACGGAAGAGATCATCGCTTATGTACCGCTCTCTGAGCAGGCAGATGTAGACCAGGCTGTTGAATCAGCGCATGAAGCATTCCGATCCTGGAGTGTAACCCCAGTGCCACGCCGTGCCCGGATTTTGTTCCGCTATCAGCAATTGCTCGTAGAACATTGGGAAGAGCTTGCAAGGCTGGTTACGCTTGAAAATGGTAAGAGTTACGCAGAGGCCTACGGCGAAGTTCTACGTGGTATCGAATGCGTGGAATTCGCAGCAGGTGCCCCGAATCTGATGATGGGCAAACAATTACCTGACATCGCCACTGGGCTGGAGTCAGGCATGTATCGGTACCCAGTAGGCGTAATTGGAGGCATTACTCCATTCAACTTCCCGATGATGGTGCCGTGCTGGATGTTCCCGCTGGCCATCGCCTGCGGCAATACATTTGTTCTGAAGCCATCGGAGCGTACACCTCTGCTGGCAGGACGCTTGGCAGAGCTATTCAAGGAAGCGGGACTACCGGATGGTGTGCTTAATATCGTTCACGGTGCACATGATGTCGTGAACGGATTGCTTGAACATAAGCAGATTCAAGCGATCTCTTTTGTCGGATCACAGCCTGTGGCTGAATATATCTATAAAACTGCTTCCGCTCATGGCAAACGGGTGCAGGCGCTAGCTGGTGCTAAAAATCACTCTATCGTTATGCCAGATGCTGATCTTGACCTCACGGTGAAAGAGATTACTAGTGCAGCGTTTGGCTCGGCGGGAGAGCGCTGTATGGCGTGTTCAGTGGTTGTGGCTGTAGGCGATGTTGCAGACGCACTTGTCGAGAAGCTGGTGGGAGCAGCAGATCGGATTACCATTGGTAATGGTCTGGATGAGGGAGTGTTCCTAGGCCCGGTCATTCGCGCTGGACACAAAGAACGTACGCTAGGTTATATCGAGGCTGGAGAGCAAGAAGGAGCGGCATTGATTCGGGACGGCCGTAAGGATCAGGCAAGCGGGGAAGCAGGCTACTTTGTAGGGCCAACCGTATTCGATAAAGTAGATAGCACGATGAAAATTTGGAAAGATGAAATTTTCGCTCCGGTTCTTGCGGTAGCGAGAGTGGAGACGTTGGAGGAAGCAGTGGAGCTGGCGAACCGTTCCGATTTTGCTAACGGCGCGTGCTTGTTCACACGTAGCGGAGCTCACATGCGGCAATTCCGTGAAACCATTGATGCGGGTATGCTGGGCATTAACCTAGGCGTGCCAGCGCCGATGGCGTTCTTCCCATTTTCCGGCTGGAAGAAGTCATTCTATGGGGATCTTCATGCCAACGGTTCAGATGGCGTCGAGTTTTACACGCGCAAAAAGATGGTCACGGCTCGTTGGTAAACAACGGATGATCGGCTGATCACAATGAAGCCGAAGTAAGTCATGGGAGACAGGATACGCATACAGGGAGGTAGCGGGATGGGCAAGGACAAGGTGAGAGTGGGTATTATTGGCGCAGGAAGAATTGGTAAAATTCATGCCGACAATTTGTTGCGCAATCCTCATGTTCAGATCGTGGGTATAAGTGATCTATTTGCAGGGCCAGAGCTGGAAGCTTGGGCATCGATGCGTGGTATCTCAGTGGTAACAACGAACAGTACGGAGCTTATTGAACACCCTGACGTGGATGCTGTATTGATCTGTTCCTCAACAGACACTCATGTGCCACTTATTGAATTAGCGGCGCAAGCAGGTAAGCATATTTTTTGTGAGAAACCAGTGAGTATGGATCTTCATCAGACAGAGGCAGCAGTAGCGGCTGTACAGCAGGCAGGAGTAAAGCTACAGATCGGATTCAATCGCCGCTTTGATCATAATTTCAGACAGGTGCGCGCACATGTGCAGGATGGCTCCATCGGAGAACCTCATATTATCAAGATTACCTCTCGTGACCCTAGCCCGCCGCCTGCGGAGTATATCCGGGTATCAGGTGGAATTTTCATGGATATGATGATTCATGATTTTGATATGGCTCGTTATCTCTCAGGCAGTGAAGTAGAGGAAGTGTACGCACAAGGCAATGTGCTGGTGGATCCCGTATTTGCTGAATATGGAGATGTGGATACCGCGATTGTGACGATGAATTTTGCTAATGGAGCCATTGGTGTTATTGATAACAGCCGCCGTGCGGTATACGGATATGATCAGCGTGTGGAAGTGTTTGGATCGATGGGTAGCACTGCGGCTGCTAACGATCATCCGAATACAGTAGAGCTTAGCACAGCTACGGGATTGCTGCGGGACAAACCACTCCACTTTTTCCTTGAACGTTACAATGAAGCGTATGTACAAGAAACAGCGCTGTTTATAGAGGCTATTCTGAAGGATACACCTGTGATCGTGGATGGTCATGATGCGGTTCAGGCAGAGCGGATTGCATATGCGGCTCGGATGTCACTCCAACAGGGAAGACCCGTCAAGCTTCGTGAGGTAACCAGTGTATCAGTGAATTCGCAGACGGCTGTTCAATCTTAAGCAAGCAAGGTTAACTGCTATCGTATGTTGTTCTAAAATTGCAATTCGAGAGGAGTCGGTAACCACATGTCAGAGCGCATAGTGAAGCCCGAATTCAAACCAGCAGAGGATGGAACACTCTTAACCGTTACGCCAGAGTCGGCCGGCTGGGAATACGTAGGATTTCAGGTGGTACAACTGGAGGAGAATCAGACATGGGTGCGTGAGAGCGAGGATCAGGAGTTGTGTATCGTTCTTCTTAGCGGACTTGCGAATGTGAGTACACAGAAGAACACGTGGGAGAATATTGGGCGCAGAATGAGCGTTTTTGAGAAAATCCCTCCATACGCTGTGTATATTCCGAGTTCAGATCAAGTACAGGTTACTGCGCTTACCAAACTTGAAATTGCTATTTGTGCAGCGCCTGGTAAAGGAAGTTACCCAGCACGTCTGATTGCACCTGAGGATGTTGGCGTTGAATCACGAGGGTACGGTAATCTGGAGCGGCAGATCCATAACATTTTGCCAGAGCAAAAGGATGCCGACAGTTTGCTTGTAGTAGAAGTATTTACACCGGATGGACACTGGTCGAGTTATCCTCCGCACAAACATGATCGGGATGCACTACCAGATGAGTCATTGCTGGAGGAGACCTATTATTTCCGTGTAGAGCCTCAGCAAGGCTTCGCTATTCAACGGATCTATACTGATGATCGTTCTGTGGATGAGACGCTCGCCGTCAACAATGGCGAAGTGGTGCTTGTACCATGCGGATACCATCCGGTAGGTGCTCCTCCAGGGTACGAGGTGTATTATCTGAACGTGATGGCTGGACCAACGCGGACATGGAAATTCCATAACGATCCTAACCATGATTGGCTGATGAACAAAAGATAGACTCATTCAGAGTCCTTAACATGCTGGACTTGTCTTATGCACGGGAAGAACCTACAGTTGGTTGCTTATGCGGACATCCCCCTGCATAATAAGAAGAAACGATTACCTATGTATAATGAACTTTATATGTAGTACAAATGGGGAAATAACATTGAAAGCAACCATTTATGATATAGCACGTGAAGCGGGTGTATCGATAGCAACGGTGTCACAGGTCATTAACGGCAAAGGGAAAATTAGTGAAAAGCGCCGCGCCGAGATCATGGAGATTATGGAACGTCTGCACTATCAACCAAGTGCCATTGCTGCTGCACTTACTGGCAAACAGACGTATACCTTGGGTCTGCTCGTTCCCGATATCTCGAATCCGTATTTTGCCGAGCTGGCTCGTGCGGTGGAGGATCGGAGTCGCAAGCTCGGATACAGCGTCGTGATCTGCAGTACAGATAACAAGGACGAGCGGGTAGAGCGCTATCTGAATCTGTTACAGCAAAAAAGAGTCGATGGCATGATGATCGGAACGGGGATCGATAATGCAGATATATTGGCACCACTGCTGCAACAGTCGATTCCTGTTGCCTTGATCGCAAGGCAGATGCCAACGCTGTCTGTGCACACAGTCGCTATTGATGACCGTTTAGGCGGTGCGTTGGCTGCGCAGCACCTACTTGAACTGGGGCATACCCATCTTGCTGTATTATCTGAACCGTTCAAGGTGAGCAGTAGTCAAGAACGAATCCGAGGTTTCCGCGAGCAGCTGCAGCAAGCAGGTCACACGCTTGCATCGGAACGGATCAGAGCTTCTTCTGCTGACTTGCACGCGGCCAAACAGGAAGTGCTGCAACTCCTTAGCGATATCGAGCGTCCAACAGGTCTATTCTGTTGTAATGACATACAGGCAATAGGTGCGCTACAGGCAGCGAAGGAACTAGGTCTACGTGTGCCTGAAGATGTGTCGATCATTGGTTTTGATGATACGATTCTGGCGTCAGTTACGAGCCCGCCGCTCACAACGATTGCTCAGCCTATTGAAGAGCTTGGTCGTCATGCGGTGGATATTCTTATTGAAGAGTTGAAGGATCACAACAAGCAGCCACAGCAGAAGGTGTTGAAGCCTGAATTGGTGGTACGGGAGTCGACAGGACCTAGGGTTGAACGCTAACAATAGTGTGCTCTCATTGCGTTATACCGTCACTCTCGCTCACACTCATATTAAATACAATACTGAAGTATACAATAAATAAGCCGCGTGATCCCTGAGGGGAGACGCGGCTTATTTATTGTGTTGATCATTCCGTGAGCGAAGCAGATTCTTGTCCTAATTTGAACGTTTCCGTTTAAATTTTGAACTTTTTCACTTCCTGGAATAATGTGTTGGCATGCTGTGAGAGTTCATTGGCACGCTTCGATATATTGGTCGTGTAATTCACCTGTTCTTGTGTTGAGGAGGCAACTTCCTCAGTGGAAGCTGCACTTTCCTCCGACATGGCTGCTACGCTGGAGATAATCTCAGCAATCTTGCCTGCATTGCCATCCAGTTCTGTCGTGGCAGAGGATACGAGCCCTAACTGGCTGTCGATACCGTCAATGGATTGCTTAATCCGTGTAAATGACTCCCGCATCTCATGCACGGCAGCTACCTGCTGATCAATGCCACCTTCAGCAGAGACCACCTCATGCACACTTTGGCGACTAGCTGCTTGAATCTCATCTAACAATACAATGATATCCTGGGCAGAACTTGAAGATTGTTCGGCGAGCTTCCGCACTTCCTCCGCAACGACGGCGAACCCGCGTCCATGTTCACCCGCTCTTGCTGCTTCAATTGATGCGTTCAAGGCAAGCAGATTGGTCTGTGAGGCAATGCCACGAATCATATCGACAATGCCTTCGATCTTCTGAGACTTGTCTGCCAGCAGTGTGATGGACTCTCCAACACGGTCAATAGACTTGCGATTATCGCCTGCAAGCTCGACCTGATGGTCAACGGCCTGAATCCCTACTTGCATAGCTTCACTCGCTTCACGCATCATGTTGACGGATTGCTCTACACTGCGGTGAATACCGCTAACGTTATCACTCATCTCCGACAGACGAGTGGAGCCATCGTAGACAGATTCGGCTTGCTTGCTCGACCCTTGAGCCAGTTCATCTGTGGCAATGGAGATTTGCTCTGCTATGCGCTTCGTATTGTTCGTATGGTCTTCCATCTCACCAGAAATACGCTGTACCTGATCCGCGGAAGAGGTCACCTGTTGAAGCAGCGTGCTCAGCTGATCGGACATCTGATTAAATGCCGTACCCAGCTCGGCAAATTCATCTCTGCCCTTTATGTTCACACGGCTGGTAAAATCACCACTCGACATTTGCTGGGATGTGCCGTGAAGGCTTCTCAGAGGCTTAATGAAGAGAGAGGCAATCCAATACGATGCAGCCATCACAACGAGCAGTGTAATTCCGATAATCAGAATATAATTGTTACGTAAGGTGTAATACTCGGCATAAGCTAGCTTTTCGGAAATGACTGCACCAATCACCCAGCCTGTACTCGGAATCTGCTGATAGAATAATGAATAATTCTCATCGTTGTAACGGAAAAGCTTCTGCCCTGATGGGTTAGCTTGCATATCAGCCAGTAACGGCT
Source organism: Paenibacillus tundrae (assembly GCF_036884255.1). Lineage (NCBI taxonomy): Bacteria > Bacillati > Bacillota > Bacilli > Caryophanales > Paenibacillaceae > Paenibacillus > Paenibacillus tundrae. The sequence goes on from NZ_CP145605.1 coordinate 322,110, forward strand.
GGAGTTCCGGATTGTCCGCAGCAGATGTATTCACAAGCTTGTCATCAGGGTGAGCCAGGAGCTGTCCTTTTTTATCTATTAAAAAGGTGTATCCTAGCCCATCTAGGTTGATCTTACTCACCGTGTCGGTAAGGGTGGAGAGAAGCAGATCGGCTGCCGCAATCCCTTGTAATTGCCCTTCCTTATTCTGTACAGGCATGGCGATGGACACGGCATATTGATTAGTCACCATATCTAGGTAAGGATCGGAGAATGTTAATTGGTTAGCCTGCTTAGCTTCCATGTACCATGGCCGTTTTCGGGGATCGTAATCAGGGTCAGGCACCCAGCCGGAGCCATTAAGAAACTCGCCAGTTTGTTCTGCACCAAAATAGAGATCCGAGAGGCTTTCTTTATTGCTACCAAGCTTCATAATATTAAAATAATCTGCATTGAGCTGCCCCTCGGGTACACCCTCCTGAATGATGAACGACAGTGTTTCAACCACTTTAGCGTTACTGCTAATCCATCCATTCAAATCGTTGGCTGATGAGGTCATTAGTCCATTTAATTTAGTATCCACATGTAACGTTGCTTGCTTCTCGGTTTGAATCAAGCCCAGTGCTGCAAGCGGAACTGCCGTGATTAGTACGGCGGCGAGAAACATAATCATTAATTTTGGTTTGAGCTTCATTCCCATTCCCCCCAAGCATCCAGTTCTATTTCTTATGTTTGAATGAAACTTTAAGACTTACAACTTAGATAATATATCGTCAAAATAAAGCAGATATTTAGTATGGAGGAAGATTAAATTTTAAATTTTTTCACTTCGTTAAATAACGTGTTGGCGTGATTTGTCAATTCTCTAGAACGTTCTGAAATAGTTGTAATGTAATTGAACTGCTCTTGAGTCGAAGAAGCAACTTCTTCTGTGGAAGCAGCACTCTGTTCGGACATCGCAGCAACACTGGAGATTACCTCGGCAATTTTCCCTGCATTGTTGTCGAGTTCAGAGGTCGCTGTGGAAACCTGTCTCACCTGATGGTCAATGCCATCGACCGATTGTTTAATTCGTGCAAATACATCCCGCATCTCATGAACGGAGGCAACTTGCTGCTGGGTGGCTTGCTCTGCAGACGTTACTTCATCCACGCTTTGACTGCTCGCAGCCTGAATTTCGTTTAGCAACACAATAATCGAATCCACAGAGTGGGAAGATTGCTCAGCTAGTTTGCGTACCTCACCCGCAACTACAGCAAACCCACGTCCTTGCTCTCCCGCTCGAGCAGCTTCAATGGAGGCGTTCAGAGCGAGCAAATTCGTCTGAGCCGAAATATCACGGATCATGCTGGCGATATCTTCAATTTTGCGAGATTTATCCGCCAATAAGTGAATGGATTCCCCGACCTGTTGAATAGATTTGCGGTTATCTTCTGCAAGATGTACTTGATGGTCTACGGCTTGTAATCCTGCGTGCATGGCGTCTGTTGCCTCCTGCATCATAACTACCGACTGCTCGATACTCCCATTGATGCCGTTAACGGTATGGCTCATTTCGGTTAGTCGGTTAGAGCCTTCATAGACAGACTCCGCTTGGCTGCTTGATCCTTGAGCAAGCTCGTCTGTAGCGATGGAGATCTGTTCAGCAATGCGCTGGGTATTCCCGGTATGATTCTCCATATCATGTGAAATGTCCTGAACCCGATCTGCAGACTGCTGTACCTGTTGTAACAACTGGCTGAGCTGATCAGACATTGAATTAAAAGCTCCTCCGAGCTCGGCGAATTCATCTTTTCCTTTGGAGGGAACACGACCTGTGAAATCACCTTCAGACATTTGAGCAGACATGAGCTGTAGCCGTTTCAAAGGTTTGATTAAACGAGCGGCAACACCATATGCTGCTGCCAAAACAACGACCAGCGTAACCGTGATAATGAGAATATATTGATTGCGTAATTGATAATATTCAGCATAAGCGAGTTTTTCAGAAATGACTGAACCGACAATCCAACCTGTACTTGGAATCTGTTTGAAGTATAAGAGTAGGTTCTCTCCGTTATATTGGAAAGACTTCTGACCTGCTGGGTTCGCTAACATCTCTGATAGTAATGGCCCCAATTCAGCATTGTCCGCGGCAGAGGTACTTGCGAGCTCAGCTTGGGGATGAGCTAAGATAGCGCCATTTTTATCAAGCATGAAGGTGTAGCCTAACCCACCCAGATCAATCTGATTGACCGTATCGGTTAATTTGGAGAGCAAAATATCAGAAGCTACAACGCCCTGTAGCGCACCATTCTCTGTTTTTACAGGCATGGCGATGGATACCGTGAATTGTTTAGATTTGTTATCGATGTATGGATCGGTAAAGATTAGCTTGTCGGCTGCTACAGCTTCTTTGTACCAGGAACGTTCTCTGGGATCATAATCTGCTGCTTGGACGAAATCAGAACCGTTTATAAACTGACCATCCTCGTTACCGTAATATAAATCCTCTATATTGTTCTGGTTGCTGCCCTGGTACATGATGGACAGATAATCCTCATTCACATCAGAAGCTGGTACAGCTTCTTGGAATACGAGCCCCAGTGTTTCAACTAATTTCTCATTGCCATGTAACCAACCGTCCAACTGAAATGTTGCGGCAGATACCAATCCGTCTAGTTTGTTGTTCACACTTTGAGTGGCTTGTTTGCCTGACTGATACAGACCCAGTGGTGCGAGCGCACCTGCAGTAACAAGGACGGTGATCAAGAAAGCCAACATCAATTTAAGTTTTAATTTCATACGTTACTTCTCCCCCTAGATGTCATAAATGTGTTAGCATGGTTAAAAGCTTATGAAGTATATCGTCATATAAATTTTAAATTTTAGAGATAACATTCCTGAATGCGATTTCAATTGAAATTAATGAATAACTTTCATGTAGATCCAACGTTATTTACATAGATAAGGAAAAAGTATACTTTTATTGAATTTTAATGGGAGGGGTGCATCACTATCAAATGAAAAATAGAACGATGTATATTCTAGCTATAGTTACGGTTATTGTAGTTGCCGCTATTGCGATTCCGTTATATGTGAAGAGTCAGCATACTACGTTTCGTGCTGAGGTAACGGATCATATGACCATGCTTGACAAGATTAGGCTATTGGAAATAAGTAAGGTTGGACGCGAGCTCTATGATGCAGAAGAAGTTCAGCTTGAAGATCCGAAGCAGATCCAGGACATGCTAAAACTATTCAAGGATGTTGAACTACAAAATGTAAAACAAGTAGGTTCTGATCAGGGTTTACCTTACTACTACCAAGTACGGATCTTGGTTATCAAAGAGGATCGTTTTTCTGAACAAATTGGCATTTCACTCTATAGCGACAATACAATAGCGATTTATAATAGTGCTGCAACGAGAGATGCCCATAAGGCTTACAAAATCACCAATGAATTCAACTTTAATGAACTTGAACGTATTTTTAATAAGTTAAAGGAGGATGCTGCATGACTGATATTGTTGTTCGACCCATTGATGAGCGAGATGTTCCATTTTTATGGGAAATGTTATATGCATCCTTGTATACCAGAGAGGGAGACGAGCCATTTGAACGGGATGTTATCCATAGCCCTGGGTTATCTAAATACGTAGATGGATGGGGAAGAGAAGGTGACTTTGGATTTGTGGCTGTAACTACCCACGGGGGACAGGACAAAAGATTAGGCTCAATCACATTACGGTTCTTCAATGAACAAACTGCAGGATTCGGCTATATCAATGCGGAGACACCGGAGATGGGAATGGCGATCATTGAAGAAGCACGCGGACAAGGTGTGGGTACACGGTTAATTCAAGCTGCATTAGAGGAAGCGAAGCAAAGGGGGATTGCTGCCGTGTCACTTAGTGTTGATCCAGATAACGAAGCAATTCGACTGTATCGTCGATTCGGATTTGTTGAAGTAGGCATGGTTGACACATCGGTCACGATGATGTGCACTATACAGTAAGAGAGAGTAAGTCCAAATTTAGAATTCCAAATGCAATAAATATGGGATCTTCACTGGAAGTTTAGGGTGTACCTATGGGTGAGAAAGAACACGGGGAATTCTGAACAGAGCAGAGCAGAACAGAGTAAGAAAGGCACTTCCTTCAAGGAGTGCCTTTTTATGTACAACTCAGATCGGAATACTTATGCAACATAAGTCAAAAATATCGATTGATTATTTTAGCAAAAAGGCCAATGCTTCATCATACGTTTCCCATTGAAACTCGGTTTGATGATTGGAATCTTTGGAGATTCGATTCAACTGCATTTTGGCAATAGCTCCACCAACGGCCACACTGGCGCGTTTCATGCCCAGTTGCGTAAGCATTTTCTGGTGCTCTACAATTTTTTCTTTGGTATCTTGGGGGAATGCTTTCATATTACGCATATCGACCAACACATCGAATGAATCCCCTAGTGACTTACTCAGTTGTTGAATTTGTATATTCACCTGTTCCACTTGTTCTGGGGTTACAATTCCGTCCCAAATAATTTCCAAAATAGGTGTGTCTGAATCTAAAAGTCTAACGGACATTTAGGCAACTCCTCAGTCATAAAATGTATGTAAATGTGAGTCTATTTACCTATTAATTATACCTATTTTCAGCATGGATGAAAACTACAATTAGCTTTTTGTGATACTTATGGACTATAAATTTGTAATGATTGGGTTAGTTTGGAACATGCAGCTACATGAGAAAAGGTTAATTAGATACAAAAAAAGCCGCCATATCTATAAACGATATAGGCAGCTTATGGTGATGTAACATCTGGCATTTCGTAATCTATCGCCAGTAATAGACTAATAACCTATTTTGAGACTATGACCTTCTGTAGCTATTCCTTCCGAACGAGTGATGGGCAGCTTCTGTTCTGCTGTGAAACCAAGTGTCTCCCCGTCGTGCAACGTGACATCATTCTCGATGACATAAGTTGTAGTCATAAACATCATCTCATACACATCGCTTAATGTTTCAGCAGATTGGGTAATTTCCATCTCGTCTTTCCCAAATCTACGTAAACCGTATGTATAAGCTGAAGCACCTTGAGCATCTTGGAATAAACCAATGTAGACCCACAGCGATACAGGGAGCTCGTCCTCCTTCAGCCACCGACTGACCTCTATGTATTGACTTGCTTCCACAACAAGTGGCGCAAGATATAGGGCGAGTGTATGATCCAATTGTAGCAGTGCGCTGGCTGTCTTGGTGAACAGAATATGTCCTTGAATCGCATCGGTGGCATTCAGAACAGACACAATAATTTGCGATTGATGTCGAGAAGTCACCTGCTCCGCTTCCCGCCAAAGTATATTTAGTTTGGCATTTTCCTCGACTTCGCGATCAGGCACAGGAGCGGCTATATGAGCACATACCACTTGCATACCATTCACTTCAAAAAATAAATTGCCTTCTTCCGGTTGTTCCTCAATGTCTATGTCCCATTCCTGTTTCATCTTATGAATGAAGACATTCAAATCACATTCCTCACGTTCTAACAGAACGAATCCAACGATGGTTTCATATTGCGGAGTGGACGTTGAAACCTCATCTACCTGCACAGTTTCCTTTTTACGACGTCGAAGTTTATCAAACAATCCCATGAGACGTTCTCCTTTCAACCAATCACAGTAATTGACATAAGCTCTATGTCATTACCTTACCATAACATACGAGGAATGTAATAATCCGCGATGTCATGATAACGCATGTGATTAGATGAACAGGACGAGAAGCAAAGCAATAATGGCAGGCAAGCCTTGTTTGATGATGATAGAGCGGGAGGAGGTAGCTCCTCCATAAATAGCCGCAATAACCACGCAGGCTAAGAAGAAAATTTGAATGTGCTGTCCAACAGTTGAGTCCGGATACAATAGTCCCCAGATCAGACCCGCAGCGAGGAATCCGTTATACAGACCTTGATTAGCCGCAAGAGACTTGGTTGACTTAGCAAATTCAGGCGTGGTACCAAATGTTTTCATCGTACGCGGGCTGGTCCACATAAACATCTCCATCACGAGGATATACAAATGTTCAATAGCCACAAGAGCTACAAAAATCGTACTGATCACGAAAAAACACCTTGCTTTCTCATATGTATTTGATTACTTGTATACCAGTATAAAGCTTTCTTTTAGAAACGGGAAGTACAAATATAATTTTGTGCAATTAAATTGTGTGTATACATACTATCCATCATAATAAGTGAGATATGCGGTTCACTAGTAGAGGGTAGAATCAATTCTTTGAATGGTTATTTACGTAATCTTCGGGCGTACTACCTATGATCGACTTGAAGTCTTTGATAAAATGCGATTGGTCATGATACCCCAGATCCTGAGAAAGTTGAATTAGATCATAGTGAGAACCTTGTTCGATAGATTCAGCCGCATTTTGCAGACGATACAGTTTAATTACTGCTTTGGGACTTAATCCTACATACTGATTAAACAGTCGCTGGAGCTGTCTGGTGTGGATATTCCAATAAGCAGCTAAGTCATCTACCCTCAGCATATCTCGGTTTAGTTCAATCTGCGAAACAATCTCGCCAACGAATTGGGCTTTAGCATCCCCGGCCGGTATATGTTCGCAGAGAAGCTGATCCATATAGCTGACTTTTTCCGCATCGGTCTTCATTCCAAGCAGATAATCTTCCAGTTCGTCTGAAGTAACATTGAGGATTCGCCCAACATGCAAGGGGTTGCCATGCAGCGCAGATATAGGTGTACGGAGATAAGGATAACAACCGCCAGGTTTGAACTTTACACCAAACACACTGCCTTTATCCTTGATCATGTAAGTGAATTTATGCTTAGAAGGGCCATAGAAAAAAGTATTTCCGCGTTCGACTATGAGATTCACACAAGGATTAGGAACGATATGCTGCGAATAAGGCTGCTTACCAGTAAGGTCCCAGGACACAACCCAGAAGTGCTTCACCCAGGCACGCAATGCTTCAGAAGGAGCATAACGATTCAACTGATATGTAGCTTCAATCTCATTAAACTTCAGTATACCCATGCTGGCTCTCTTCATATCATTCACGGATTGCATCTTATGTTCCCCCATCATCATCATATAGATCATTCCTGTTATTCTGGTAAGTGTAGTGTAGCGGATCTTTATACCAAGTACGAAAGTTTGCTGTTGTATCCAAAAAACGACTACAGATTAAATCTGTAGTCGTTAAATATTATAGTTTTAATGATATGTCGTATATCTGGAACAGGGAATGGATCAGTCTAATCAAACCTGTCTCAACAACTTATGAATGATCTCAGTTGCTTTTACATTAGTTGGATCTAGCTCAATAGACTTCCAATAGGTTATATGAAATTTTCAAAAAGCAAACCTGATTGAGTTAGCATGAGTTATACCAACGGGTTCACGTCCTTTATATTCATCTGCATCCCAATATACCATAGAAGAATATGGATAACGATACTTTTTTAGCAAAAGATAAACGTATGATTAAATTGACTTGGTGAACCACTTCTTAAAGGTAAACTAACCTATAGTCTTGTCGTGTTTTTACAATACACCTCTAGGGTATAACGATAGGATAGTCATGTAAATAACTCGCTTGTACATCAATTACATAAGGGGAGTGGATTGTGTGGAGCTGAAGTATGAGTTTTATATCAATGCTGGACTAGAAGAGGTATGGAGCGCCCTGATCTCTCCAGATGGTACACGTAGCAGCTTCTTTGGCAGTGAACTTCGTTCAAACTTTCAGCCAGGTCAGCCCTTTGCCTATGTTGGGCCGGGGAACGATGGGCAAGAGACTGTTCATGTGTATGGGCAGATTTTGGAGTTCGAACCCTTGTCTACTTTGAGTTATCTCGAACATCCCGGACCATCCTATCATGCGAATCATGAGGAGCTACAATCCAGGGTGTCCTTCCAACTAGAGACCGTCGGGGAATGCACGAAGCTGACATTAATCAATGATCAGTTCACAGAGAATCATCCGTCATTTGCGAATGCACAGCAGAGCTGGTGGATGGTCTTGAGCAGCATTAAGAGCTGGGTAGAGACAGGAAAGACTCTTCAGTTTGGTTGGTAATTGGTAGGACATTGGGGATGGATGCCAGTCAAACGTATAGTCAAAAAAATAAAACCCATTAAGCGCCGATGTGGCGCTTATTTTTATTGTATTTACGAAAAAGGAGGTGTAATCTGAACTCATGTCAAATCATGTCGAATTATAGGTTTAAAACTGTAGAGGAGAAATGAACATGCTGTTTAATCGTACACAATCGAACAAGCCAAATGCTTCGCTGCAACAGTTGCTGGAATATAGTCGTAAACTTGTGGTAGATGCAGAGAGAAATGAGGTTAATGAGCTCTCCACTGTGGAGACAGATTTACAAGAATATGCTGAGATAATAAGCAATGTGAATAAAGCTATACATATGAGGAGCCAAAAAAATGAAGCACTGACGCTACGACTGACCATGTTAAATCAAGTAATGAACATTGGGGTCTGGGAGTCTAACATCGTTGCTGGCGATCCACTTGATCGCAATAATAAAGTGTCATTCTCCGATGAATTCAGGCGCATGCTTGGTTATGTGAATGCAGAGGATTACCCTAATGAATTTGCAAGCTGGGCGAAATCTGTTAATCCAGAGGACAGACCACAACTGGTGCAAGCGATAACGGAAAATGTGAATAACCCTAAGGAAACGGCTCCTTATAACGTGATGAGTCGAATGATACTAAAAGGCGGCGAGGTTCGCTGGTTCCGTTGTCTGGGCCAGGTTGTTCGAAATAGTGAGGGAGTTCCCATCAAGCTCTTAGGCATCATGTTTGATATCCATGATCAGAAGACGGAGTCAGATGAACTTGAAGCACTCGTGACACGTTATGACCTTGTCAATCGAGCCCTAGTCGAAGCACCTTGGGATATGACCGTTGTTGCTGGAGATGTGGTTAATCCGAACAATGAATTTTGGTGGTCCCCACAGTTCCGCAGAGAACTCGGATTCAAAGATGAGAGTGATTTTCCCAATGTATTCAGCAGTTGGAGCTCCCGTCTTCATCCGGAAGATCATGATCGCACCATTAACGCGTTTGCTGAACATATGAATGATTATAGTGGACGTACACCGTATGATCTGGATTATCGTTTACAACGTAAGAATGGTGAATATCGTTGGTATCATGCGGGTGGTGAGACGATACGAGACAATGATGGGGTGCCACTGCGCGTAGCTGGTACAATACGTGATGTGACTCACGAGAAGAATAAAGCACAGGTAGTCGAAGCGATGAATCGGAAAACAGAGCAATTGTCCGAATCCATCAGTGAGATGGTTCGTGGCATTAACTCAATTACAGATCAGGCACAGGAGCTGGTGACAGCACAGGAATTATCTGCTGAGGCTGCCACGCAGGTGAAAGTTAGTGCGGATGAGACGAAGAACATTACGACGTTTATTCGAGAGATTGCCAGTCAGACGAATCTACTTGGGTTGAACGCAGCGATTGAAGCTGCACGTGCAGGCGAGCTGGGACTTGGATTCGGCGTCGTTGCAGGGGAAGTACGTAAGCTGGCAGATCATAGCTCTGATGCAACCGTTAATATTGAAGACAGCATGCATGCAATGAAGACACTTGTTGATCAGATTCTGGAGCATATCGGTAACATGTCTACCCTGACACAGAACCAGGCTGCCCTTACACAACAAGTGAATGCCTCCATGGATGAGATCAACACGATGTCCCAGGACTTAGTGAATTTCTCACGCAACTTGTAAGACGACGAACGAACAGGTAATACTCCTGCGCTCCCGCGGGGAGGAAATCTTCACAAAAACAGCCGTTTCTCCATTACAGAGAAACGGCTGTTTAGCATCCATATTGATGCATGTTTTTATATAAAGGGACTTATAGATTTTATACTTGTTGAACTTTGATCAGGTTAGTGTTACCGGACTGACCGATCGGAACACCAGCGGACAATACAATGATGTCGCCTTTTTCGATGTAACCTGTTTTGATCGCATTACGTGTAGCGGATTCGAACATTTCGTCCGTTGTAGTAACCTTATCTCCCATAACTGGTACAACACCGGAGAGCAAGCAAATTTTTGCAAGCACTTCTTCATGTTGAGTAACCGCAATGATTGGAGCTTTCGGACGATATTTGGAGATCATACGCGCTGTGAAGCCACTTTCAGTTGAAGTGATGATCGCTTTGGCATTGAGTACGAGAGAAGAACTTACAGCTCCTTGACTAATAACCTCAGTAATATCAGCGATTTGCTGTGCGGATTTTTGAGCAAATTGTTCTTTGTAATCAATCATCGTTTCTGCACGACGTGCAACTGCTGCCATCGTACGCACGGATTGCACTGGATATTTACCTGCAGCGGATTCACCAGACAACATGACAACGTCAGCACCTTGAAGTACAGCATTAGCTACGTCACTTACTTCTGAACGGGTTGGACGTGGGTTCACTTGCATGGACTCCAGCATGTGTGTTGCAACGATAACCGGTTTACCTGCACGGTTACATTTATCGATCATTTCTTTTTGCATCATTGGTACGTCTTCAATCGGTACTTCTACCCCAAGGTCACCACGAGCAACCATGATACCGTCAGAAGCTTCAATGATATCGTCCAAGTTAGTCATACCTTCTTGGTTCTCGATTTTGGAGATGATCTGTACGTGATCTGCACCACGCTCTTTCAAGATGCTGCGAATCTCACGGATGTCATCACCTTTACGTACAAATGAAGCTGCAATGATCTCGATGTTGTTCTCGATACCGAAACCAATGTGCATAACGTCGCGTTCAGTAACACCTGGAAGTGTCGTTTTGATTCCTGGCAAGTTAACACCTTTACGTGGTTTCAGGATGCCACCGCTGATGATTTTACAATGAATATCCGAACCTTCTACAGACAATACAGTCAGATCAACCAGACCATCATCAATCAGGATGCGATCGCCAGGCTTCACAACCAGATTCAATTCTGGGTAGTTTACGGAGATACGCTCTGCGTCACCGAGAATTTCTTCTGTCGTAAGGATGAGCTCTTTGCCTGCTTGAAGGTGGCAAGATGCTTCTTTCAGTTTACCAATCCGTACTTCTGGTCCTTTGATATCCATCATAACTGGTACGTATGTGTTCAACTCAGAAGCTGCTTGACGAATATTGTTGATCCGTCCAACGTGATCTTCCAGCTCGCCGTGAGCCATATTCAAACGTGCAACCGTCATACCTTCCTGGATCATTACCTTTAATAATTCGATTGAGTCACAAGCAGGTCCCATAGTACAAATAATTTTTGTTTTCAACATGCTATTTCCTCCTCATATTTTGCTTATATGTGTATTGTAGCGTTTTCTGTCGAATCAGGGTATGAACTATAGTACAATGATTGGAGTATAGTCCAATAATGAGGTGTATTATGGTCACTCCGTTAGAAGTACGACACATTAACGGTGTCGGATGGTTCGAAGAAGCTGTGCAAATACAGGAAACTTGGCGTCTTAGCTTGGTTACTTATGGAAAATGTGTATATTGGGTGAACGGTGAAAAACAGATCATGGAGAAAGGCGAGCTACTGATTATTCCCGGTGGTGTCGCTTATTATGGTAAAAGCATCCCTACCGTTACACATACCCAAATTGTTGTTCAATTAACAGGAGAAGCACCGGAGTCATTGTCAGCTTTAGACCGAGCAGAGGTCTTGCGGCATAAGCCCGGATGTTACGAACTGATCCATGAACGTATGAAGGCCATTCATCAGCAGTGGCAGGAGCGCCCTTCTTATTATGTCATGATGAGCCAAGCCTTATTGATGGAAGTGCTGATTTATGTGAACCGTGAGCTGGACCGAGGAGTTATTCCACCGGAGCGTCATATGCAGGCGGAGCGTATGAAACGATATATTGAGCGTCATTATAGGGAGAAGGTAACGAAAGAGGAGCTGGGTGATGAGATTGGTAAGACCCCGAACTATGCAGCAGCGTTGTTCAAAAGTATGACAAACCAGACCATCAGCCAATATGTCCATGATCAACGGATGAAAAGAGCGGTATATCTGCTTACCGAGTCACAGCTCTCAATTCAAGAAGTTGCCGAATTCCTCGGATATCGCGACTTGTCTTATTTTTATCGAATCTTCAAACGAATCATAGGAAGCCCACCGTCTGATTTCCTACATGAGCGGCCACCTGTAATATGAAAACTGTAGTACTGAGTTATGAAATCCTTAGTCTGAAGGGTTAACCATGCTTACTTTCTTCTATTGAAAAGACATGAAGGCTAAAGTCTGGGATTATAAGTTCATAAGATCCACGGAGTGAATGAGCGAATAAAAAAAAAGAGAGCCGGTGGCTCTCTTTTTAAGTTACTAGGTAGTGAATTGCACCAACCTGTGTTTTATTCATTCCTTAATCTAGGCATTGCTGCTGGTGTTGGCTGTACCCAGCGTTTGTTTTTCTTTTTGGTGAGCCGAGCTACGACGAAGAAGTACCGCATGAACTGCCCAGTAGGCTGCTTCAGCAAACAAGATTCCACCGGCAACATCAAGCAGGGAATGTTGTTTTACAAATACAGTGGAAGCGATGATTAACCATAACCAAACAGATAACGAGATTCGTAGTACCGGTTTGAAGTTCAAATGACGGTTGATGATAATAAACAACATATAGCTCGTGAGACAATGAATACTTGGAAAACAGTTGAATGGTGCATCATTTGTATAAATGAATTGAACCAGCCAGCTACTCAAATCGGTTCCACCTACAACGGGGCGTGGCACATGCGTCGGAAATACCGCAAAACAGATGTTGGCGGCGATCACCCCTACATTATACGTAAGTAACGTACGCCAAAATAATGATTTATTGGTCAGCCCCAGATAGATAAATCCAAGATACAGAATGGGCATCCAACTGATATATGGGTAAATAAATTCTTTAATAAAAGGAATCTGGGTATCAATCCAAGCATAGTTGTAGAAGACGTCACTACCCGTGTTGCTACCTAGAAAAACATAAATGGAGCCTTGCAAAGGTATACAAAGTATAGCCAGTAGATGTCCCCAGCGTAGAAATAGTGCTTTCATAAGTTCCCCCTGATCTTTGATGTGCATCCTGCACGGTTCTTTGGATTCTCTCTATATAAGACGATATTCCAAGATTGTTACCCTGCAGAAATGAAGGAATGAAATTTTCCATAGTACTATAATGTACAGAACCAGACATAAGCCATACCTGATTTTAGGGGAAAACCCCGTGAAGAAAGTCTCTTTTTTGTTACTTTTATAGTTTTATCCAAAAAAGGATACTGTAATATATTGCATATTGTAGTACAACTGTAGTGTCATCTTAATTTGGTGAGGCGACAAAAGAAAATGAAAAGAGGCTGGTACTACCTTATGGCAAACGCTCAAATTAGAAAAGAATCGTTCTCGAAGAGGAGGCCTATTCTAGCTGTAGTCATCATTGAACTGTTACTCTTGTTCGCCGTGTTTGCAGCAGGTGCAGTGGCAACGATCAAGCAACTTGACTACACGTCTCCTGTACTTCTATCGTTCACACCGATTGCGATTGTACTAATCATCTATTTAACTTTGCGGCGTAAGTGGGGTGAGATCGGATTCCGGTCTTTGCGAACCATTCCAGCAGAGCAGACGAAGTATTATATTCCGCTAATACTTGTATTGGGTACAATCGCTTTGAAGGGATTTGGAGAACTCACGCTGTCCAAGGTGATCTTTTTTATCTTTTTCACCCTACTCGTCGCTTTTGTTGAAGAAACGATTTATCGAGGGCTGATATTTAACATCCTTCTAAGAAAGAGTGCAGCTACTGCTGTCCTAACCTCCAGTATCCTTTTTTCGATCACGCATATTATGAATGCTTTATCCGGCCAGAATATGGCTGATATTGCTTTGCAGCTTATTTATGCTCTTCTAATTGGGGCTGTGCTGGCACTCTTAATGTTGAAGAATGGGAATATCATACCCTTAGTTCTTTTTCACTTTGTACATAATTTGATTCAATTTCTGGGAGACGATCTACAGGATACGGGTACACTTCCTTATGATATCTTTGTAATAGTTGTTCTTGTGGGCTACTGCATTTGGTTAACATACAGTGTGCGAACACAACGACATAGCATAGACTCAAGTAATACTTCACAACCGATGAATCGATAAAGAAATTTCTGACATGGTAGCTCTGTTTGCCGTCAATCCTATGGAACGTGTTATACTTAACCAGACGGTAAACAGGCTGTGTGTTGAAACACAAGTTAAGCCGTACAATGTGCGATTGTAGGTGTATTATGGAGAAAACTGCACAGGATGTAGCAGAATGGATGGTACAAGAGATTAAATTCACGGGCACGCTTCGTCAAGAAGCTGCTATAGCATATGTGAAGTCCAATTTTGGAGAAGAATTTGTGTTTGTGAATGAAAGCGGGAATGCATCCTTAGAAAAAGAAGTAAAAAAGGCGTTCCGTAAGCTACACGGTGGACGGATTGCTTGGGATCGAGATAGCTTTACGTGGGCATGGACATAACATTTATCTTGCAGTACAGCGTCATACAGAAATATTGAAACTGCAGCTACTCTTTTTTTTTATAAAAAAGGGTATAATTTGGATGTCTTTTGCATATCCTTTGGTAAGACCGTGCAGGAGCAGGGGGCTGAAAAACCCTGTTGTACTGCGCGGAATAACATGTATTTCCAAAGCTGTTTGAAAAGAAAATACAAAGATTTGCTTTTTGGCAGAATCAGAGTTATAATAAGAACATGTTGTAGAGAAGTGGAAAACCTAATTCACATATTGTAAAGGGCGATCACTTATAGGTTATGACTGGTACCTTTTTCAATGTGTGAATTTTTATTTGCTTGCTGCAAAGAACAAAGGAACATGTTAATCTTTATTTGGAGGTGTAATTCACATGCAAAACGGAACAGTAAAATGGTTCAACGCTGATAAAGGCTTCGGTTTCATCGAAGTTGAAGGCGGAGAAGATGTATTCGTACACTTCAGCGCTATTACAGGCGAAGGCTTCAAAACGCTGGACGAAGGTCAACGCGTGCAATTTAAAATTGTACAAGGAAACCGTGGTCCTCAAGCAGAAGAAGTTGTAAAACTGTAATTAAAGCATAGCTGCCTTTAACATGTTATAATGGTAAAGGCAGCTTCTTTTTTTTGAGTATATAATGAAAGTCGGCCCATTAGTTGTCGAGGCAGGAGTCTGGTGGAGTACAAACTTCCGCTAAGATAGGCTTCTGTGAAATAACGTCGGTTAGATGTTTTTCCATAACAAAGGGGGTAGAAGTCATGTATAATCGCAAAAAACCGTTGGAAGAGATTCCACAAGCGGATGCGGCAATCTGGGAATGTACGAGCGATACGTGCAAAGGATGGATGCGGGACAATTTTGCGTTTGATAGCGTGCCTACTTGTCCGATATGTGCTTCTGAGATGGTTAGCACGACTAGGATGCTGCCATTGCTTGAGAATTCGAATAGTAACCTGAAAACGATGTCTAAAGGAAATCGGATTTAATATAGCTTACCCGCCTCTTACGAGGTGTTTTTTTTTAAAGTTAAATACACCCGTTGTTAAAAGGCATGGGTACTAAATATGAAGTTCCTGGCATTCGTTTTGGCGAATGCCTTTTTTGTTGCTGTTATAAATAGCGTATTACAAACCCCAAAAATAAGCTTCTCGCAGTATGCGAGAAGCTTATTGCTGTTTCACGGATACTTAATAAGAATGGGCTACTTGTTCTCGTTCATAGATTAGATGAAGAGAAAAGGCAGTAACAGGAGTGTGGAGACGAGTGCGATGTCAAATCCTGTACCGAACCCGCGGCCGTATCCACGTCCATATCCGCGACCATAACCATACGGTCCATAAGCTGAGGATTGAACTGTTTTGGCTGCATTCTTATTGCCTTTTTTATGCTGCTGTTGCTTGGCCTGAACAGAAGAGAGTCGAGGTCCCTCGTAACAGCCATCCAAAAATATTTTGCCGTCACGGCATCTTCCAAGTGTGCCATACATATGCTTTCCGTCTTTCATAATAAGACAAACCGGGCGTCCAACGTGCGGAGACACCGTATCTTCACATACCGGATGAATTCTATACATGCATATCCCCCTCGTAGTTGCGGTTGCCGCCTGAAATCAACGGTTTCTATATCATAGTAAAAGGTAGGAGATTTGGTATGGACGAGTACCCGGAAAAAGCATAGGGAGGTGCCGTTTTTGGAATTGTTCCATACACTAAAGAGTGTAGGAAGGAGCTGGAGTCATGGACTATCATGATTTACTGGCGGGATTGGGAGAAGGGAGTGCACATCCGGGCGGTTTCGAAGCAACAGTACAATTGCTGGATTCCTTATCTCTGCCATCTCGTAGTCAGATACTTGAAGTGGGTTGCGGAACGGGAAGAACGGCATGCCACTTAGCGCGTCATGGTTATCGCGTGACTGCAGTAGATCTTCACCGTGGAATGTTGGAGAAAGCTGTGCGACGCGCTAGGCGTGAGCGGTTGGATATTCGTTTCATTCAGGCGGATGCAACGGCTTTACCTTTTCCAGATGATCGGTTTGATGTGGTGTTTGTAGAATCTGTCACAATCTTTACCCGCTGGCGTGCTGCTCTGTCTGAATATAAGCGTGTTTTGAAGCCAGGTGGTCTGTTGATTGATCGAGAGATGATCTTATCCGGGCGGAAGACGGAGATCATGAGCCGCAAGCTGAAACAGTTCTATGGGATCAGGACACTAGCAAGCATAAATAGGTGGAAAAGACGTCTGAGACAAAGTGGATTTACAGCAATTACAGTACACGAACATTCACGCTCAATGGGAAGATGGGGTGTGGATCATGATCCTTATCGGGAGATGGATATGACATTGCTTGAGGATGAGCAAGTGCAGCGTATGAGTGGAATGAATGATCGTTTACTCGCTAAGTATGGCAAAAGATTGGGATATGCTGTGATTGAGGCGAAGGTACCATTAAGGAATGAGTAAAATTATAGTCATGGTTAAGTATTTACTTGAGCTAGGTTGTGAGGTGTGTCTGCTGTATTAAGAGGGTAGTCCGTATGTTACGGGCTACCCTCTAGTTGTAATAACGGTATTACTTTATTATTGCATCTCTAAGATCGCAGGTTTATAACATGTCGTTATCGATAATTCGCCAGTGATGCTTAAGCAAAGACTCCAAATGAAGCTTATCCTTGGCTCGGAAAGCGCTGAGTATTTGCCGGTGTTCCTCGTTAACTTCGTGGAGGACACTAGACAGCTTCGATTTATTATCGCTCACATACGATTGACGAATAAAGCTATTCTTCAGTGTGTTTAACATCTCGATCACCGTAGCATTACCACATCGCTGAATGTATAAATTGTGGAACTGATATTGATCCTTGTTATAGGCTGCTAGATCCAATTGGTTAATCGCTTCGTCCATTCGAGCAATAAGGGTTTCCATCTCCAGCAACTCCGAAGTTTTGAGGAGATCTACAGCCAGTGTTGCAGCAAGTGCTTCGAGAGCTCCGATGGCTTGAGAGAACTCTAACTTTTTGCCTGCATCAAAAGGCGTGACGATAAAACCTCTGCGAGGGATATATTGCAGCAGGTTGTCTGAAGCGAGTTGAAACAGAGCCTCCCGCGTAGGCGTGCGACTGATATCGAGTTTTTTGCAGATTTCTGCCTCGTTGATTTTTTGATTCGGGAGCAGTGTGCCGTCTTGAATTTTCTGTGCTATATAATCGTAAACGTGATCTTTCAAGGACCGGTATTTAGGTACTTCCATACCGAATCCTCCCTTCTATATAGTGATGATTAGATGTGTGTGGGGAGTGACCCCGGAATCGTGCACCGCTCAAGTGTTTCAAGTTTTTATCATCTTAACACCGAGGTGGGAGTTGGGCAAGCAAACGTAAGCGCTAACTTGCATAATGATGATACTGCGTTGTCTACATATTAAAATATAGAGAAGGGACGTATAAATTCGTTTCATGTATTGAATTCAAGTGTATTGTTTGATACTATTACTTACAATAAAGACCATATATTGTATGTTGTATATTGTATACAAAATTACGTTGTAAATTTTTCTCTAAGAAAATCATATATTAAAGTAGGATCTGTCGAGTATAGACTGTGGTGGAATAAGTAATAACCAGCCTTGCGTAGTTAGGGCGAAGCATACGCTAATGTTGTATTTTGTATACAATATAATGTTAAAGGAGTGCTGAGATCTATGCCGGATTCTAAACAGCTAATGGAATGGTCAGAACGTTATGCGGCTCCCAATTATCACCCTCTTCCAATTGTGATTGAACGTGCGGAGGGGGTTTGGGTTGAGGATCCGGAAGGCCGACGATACATGGATATGTTGAGTGCATACTCGGCTATGAATCATGGGCACAGGCATCCTACCATTATACAGGCACTGAAGAATCAAGCAGATCAAGTCACACTAACATCGCGTGCTTTTCATAGCACGGCTGCCTCTCTTTTTTATCAAAAACTCTCACAGTTCACAGGCAAGTCGAAGATTTTGGCGATGAATACCGGTGCCGAAGCTGTAGAGACTGCCGTTAAAGCAGCCCGCAGGTGGGCTTATCGTAGCAAGGGAGTGCCGGAAAACCAGGCAGAGATCATTGTGTGTGCTGGTAACTTCCATGGTAGAACGTTAACCGTGACTTCATTTTCATCCTCCGAAGAATATAAAAAAGATTTTGGCCCCTTCACACCGGGATTTCGCATTATTCCGTATGGAGATCTTGAGGCATTGAAACAGGCCATTACTCCGAATACGGCAGCATTTCTAGTAGAGCCCATTCAAGGGGAGGCGGGTATTGTTATCCCGCCAAAAGGTTATCTTGCAGACGCATTCTCTTGGTGCAAGCAGCAACATGTGCTAACTATAGCCGATGAGATCCAGACTGGATTCGGTCGAACAGGCCGTCGGTTTGCCTCTGACTGGGAGGGAGCAGAACCTGATCTATGGATTATGGGCAAAGCCTTAGGTGGAGGAGTGATGCCTATTTCTGCTGTTGCAGCTGATGCAAGCATATTGGATCTATTCGAGCCGGGATCGCATGGTTCTACGTTTGGAGGTAATCCATTAGCATGCGCGGTTGCGATTGCGGCCTTGGAGGTGTTAGAGGATGAGAAGCTTGCTGAGCAATCAGAGCGTTCAGGTCTTTATTTTATGAAGGGGCTTCAGAGCATTCGTAGTTCGGTCATTAAAGAAATTCGAGGTCGGGGATTGTTTATTGGTGTTGAACTACATGTACCGGCACGTTCTTTCTGTGAGCGATTAATGGCGGAAGGTCTACTGTGCAAAGAGACTCATGATACCACCATACGCTTTGCGCCACCTTTAACAATTACGAAGGATGAAATGGACTGGGCGTTAGAGAAGATTCATAGGGTGCTAAGCGAATAGTTCTATACCGTATTGGATGACTTACTTCATATAAAATACTGAGGGAGATGACTTGCATGGGAAAAGACGAGCACGCATCTGTAGGTAAACCGTATGCTAATAGTGAGTTACCTCTTGAATCTGAGGAAGGCCGCCAGGTTGCCATTATTAAAGTGCCTTTTGGATTAGCTGGAGCACGAGGTGGGGCAGAGCTGGGTCCGGATGAACTGATTACTGCAGGACTGAGAAGAGAAATTGCACGACTAGGTCTAACTGTTCAACGAGAGGTGAAGGTTGATTGCACGAATATACCGACCTCTTCTACTGAACAATCCCGAGGAAAATATTTATCGGAAGTACGCCAGGTAAGCGCAAGCGTGTGTCGTGAAGTTTCTAATGCGGTTACTGAAGGTGCATTCCCTCTGGTACTTGGTGGTGATCATAGTATTGCTATTGGTACTTTGGCTGGCTTAAGTGCGAACTACTCTAAGTTGGGAGTGATCTGGTTCGACGCACATGCTGATCTCAATACTGAAGAGCATAGCTTATCCGGTAATGTGCATGGCATGGGTTTAGCAGTAGCGATGGGGCATTCATCGTTTAACTTTTCTCAGATTCCTGGTGCTGGCTCATTCATTGATCCTTCGAAGGTGGTTTACATTGGTTTGCGTGACTTGGATGACTATGAGAAGCTTCAGATTAGAACGCTTGGCATCAAAAGCTATACAATGCATGATATCGACCGATTAGGTATAGAGCAGGTTATTAAACAGACGCTCTCTATAGTAGGTGAAGGTACAGACGGGATCCACGTTAGCTTTGATATGGATTGCCTTGATCCTCGTGAAGCGCCAGGGGTAGGGACGCCAGTTCCGGGAGGGTTGAACTATCGTGAAGCGCATTTTGCATTGGAGCTGCTTGCGTCGACGAATCGAATCACATCTATGGAGTTGGTAGAGGTCAATCCTTTGTTTGATCAGAATAGACATACCGCAAGACTTGGGGTAGAGCTGATCGCTTCTCTGCTTGGCAAACGAATTCTATAGTGGATATGTTGTGAATATAGTTAGTGTCTTTAGTCATTAGTGTATATGAATGATCTGTATGTAATGATGTTCTTACTATAGAAGAAAGTGTTCTGAAGATAGCCAGGGCGGTTACCCTTTCATTAAGGAGAGGGAGAGCGTTCTGGCATTTATTCTGGTTGTGCGTATGAACGGGTGTAACGGATAGAAGATGGATGCGGATGGTGTGAACGGCTATTAGAAAAGGTAGATGATTCATTGTTGCTATAAGGGTAGTGCGGAGTATAAAACTTTTGAAAAAAAGCTTGCGTTCTAAATCTGTACATGGTATATTCTAATTCCGGCCAAGAAAACACGAGAAACACGGTGCCGCAAGCAAACAAAATAATCTTCGAAAGAAACTTAAAAAAAAGAGCTTGCAAAGTTGGTTCGGATGTGATAAGATATAAAAGTTGCTGACGAGAACGAATGTCGGCACTGAAATAAGTTTGATCTTTGAAAACTGAACAACGAGTGAGTAACGATCTTGCTTGCAAGATCGACGCTGAGAAATCGGTACACGTCTTCGGACTGGATGATTTCGAAGCACAATTGAGATTTTTAATCTCGTCAGATTCAAAATGAGCTAATCGCTCTTTTCAATACTTTATTGGAGAGTTTGATCCTGGCTCAGGACGAACGCTGGCGGCATGCCTAATACATGCAAGTCGAGCGGACTTGAAGAGAAGCTTGCTTCTCTGATGGTTAGCGGCGGACGGGTGAGTAACACGTAGGCAACCTGCCCTCAAGCTTGGGACAACTACCGGAAACGGTAGCTAATACCGAATACTTGTTTTCTTCGCCTGAAGGAAACTGGAAAGATGGAGCAATCTATCACTTGAGGATGGGCCTGCGGCGCATTAGCTAGTTGGTGAGGTAACGGCTCACCAAGGCGACGATGCGTAGCCGACCTGAGAGGGTGATCGGCCACACTGGGACTGAGACACGGCCCAGACTCCTACGGGAGGCAGCAGTAGGGAATCTTCCGCAATGGGCGAAAGCCTGACGGAGCAATGCCGCGTGAGTGATGAAGGTTTTCGGATCGTAAAGCTCTGTTGCCAGGGAAGAACGCTTAGGAGAGTAACTGCTCCTGAGGTGACGGTACCTGAGAAGAAAGCCCCGGCTAACTACGTGCCAGCAGCCGCGGTAATACGTAGGGGGCAAGCGTTGTCCGGAATTATTGGGCGTAAAGCGCGCGCAGGCGGTCATTTAAGTCTGGTGTTTAATCCCGGGGCTCAACCCCGGATCGCACTGGAAACTGGGTGACTTGAGTGCAGAAGAGGAGAGTGGAATTCCACGTGTAGCGGTGAAATGCGTAGATATGTGGAGGAACACCAGTGGCGAAGGCGACTCTCTGGGCTGTAACTGACGCTGAGGCGCGAAAGCGTGGGGAGCAAACAGGATTAGATACCCTGGTAGTCCACGCCGTAAACGATGAGTGCTAGGTGTTAGGGGTTTCGATACCCTTGGTGCCGAAGTTAACACATTAAGCACTCCGCCTGGGGAGTACGGTCGCAAGACTGAAACTCAAAGGAATTGACGGGGACCCGCACAAGCAGTGGAGTATGTGGTTTAATTCGAAGCAACGCGAAGAACCTTACCAGGTCTTGACATCCCTCTGACCGGTACAGAGATGTACCTTTCCTTCGGGACAGAGGAGACAGGTGGTGCATGGTTGTCGTCAGCTCGTGTCGTGAGATGTTGGGTTAAGTCCCGCAACGAGCGCAACCCTTATATTTAGTTGCCAGCATTTCGGATGGGCACTCTAGATAGACTGCCGGTGACAAACCGGAGGAAGGTGGGGATGACGTCAAATCATCATGCCCCTTATGACCTGGGCTACACACGTACTACAATGGCCGGTACAACGGGCTGCGAAACCGCGAGGTGGAGCCAATCCCAACAAAGCCGGTCTCAGTTCGGATTGCAGGCTGCAACTCGCCTGCATGAAGTCGGAATTGCTAGTAATCGCGGATCAGCATGCCGCGGTGAATACGTTCCCGGGTCTTGTACACACCGCCCGTCACACCACGAGAGTTTATAACACCCGAAGTCGGTGGGGTAACCGCAAGGAGCCAGCCGCCGAAGGTGGGATAGATGATTGGGGTGAAGTCGTAACAAGGTAGCCGTATCGGAAGGTGCGGCTGGATCACCTCCTTTCTATGGAGAATCGTTTCCCGTAGCGGAAACATTCAAATATGCAGCTCAGCTGCAAACTACTCACTCGTTGCTCAGTTTTGAGAGCTCAAACTCTCAAACAGCTTGCTTTTGCATGGAGCTTGTTCTTTGAAAACTAGATATCGAAACGAACGAAAATGCGAATTAGAACATTCCTTTTAGCTGATCTTGTGTAAACAAGTGAAGTGTTTTATAAGGTAGACTGCTGGAGTGAGTGATCGAAATGGAACGACTTTTGGCTTTGCGCAAGCAAAACAAGGGAAGTGACAGCTCGAACACGAGCGAATGGTTAAGCTACTAAGAGCACACGGAGGATGCCTAGGCGCTAGGAGCCGATGAAGGACGTGGCGAACAACGAAACTGCCTCGGGGAGCTGTAAGCAAGCTTTGATCCGGGGGTGTCCGAATGGGGAAACCCAGCTGGGGTAATTTCCAGTTACTCATAACTGAATACATAGGTTATGTAGAGGCATACCAGGGGAACTGAAACATCTAAGTACCTTGAGGAAGAGAAAACAATAGTGATTCCGTCAGTAGCGGCGAGCGAACGCGGAGAAGCCCAAACCAGAGAGCTTGCTCTTTGGGGTTGTGGGACGTCTCACATGGAGTTACAAAGGAACCGGTTAAACGAAGAGGTCTGGAAAGGCCCGCCAAAGAAGGTAAAAGCCCTGTAATTGAAAGTCTGTTCCCTCCGAGACGGATCCCGAGTAGTGCGGGGCACGTGAAACCCCGTATGAATCCGGCAGGACCATCTGCCAAGGCTAAATACTTCCTAGCGACCGATAGTGAAGCAGTACCGTGAGGGAAAGGTGAAAAGCACCCCGGAAGGGGAGTGAAATAGAACCTGAAACCGTGTGCTTACAAAAAGTCAGAGCCCGTTTTAGGGGTGATGGCGTGCCTTTTGTAGAATGAACCGGCGAGTTACGTTCCCGTGCAAGGTTAAGGTGAAGAGCCGGAGCCGCAGCGAAAGCGAGTCTGAATAGGGCGATGTAGTACGTGGACGTAGACCCGAAACCGGGTGATCTACCCCTGTCCAGGGTGAAGGTGCGGTAACACGCACTGGAGGCCCGAACCCACGCACGTTGAAAAGTGCGGGGATGAGGTGGGGGTAGCGGAGAAATTCCAATCGAACTCGGAGATAGCTGGTTCTCCCCGAAATAGCTTTAGGGCTAGCCTCGGAAAACAGAGTCGTGGAGGTAGAGCACTGATTGGGTGCGGGGCCCGCAAGGGTTACCAAGCTCAGTCAAACTCCGAATGCCATAGACTTACTTCCGGGAGTCAGACAGTGAGTGCTAAGATCCATTGTCAAAAGGGAAACAGCCCAGACCATCAGCTAAGGTCCCCAAGTGTGTGTTAAGTGGGAAAGGATGTGGAGTTGCACAGACAACCAGGATGTTGGCTTAGAAGCAGCCACCATTTAAAGAGTGCGTAATAGCTCACTGGTCGAGTGACTCTGCGCCGAAAATGTAACGGGGCTAAACACACCACCGAAGCTATGGCTTGATGCTTTGCATCAGGGGTAGGGGAGCGTTGTATAAGGGTTGAAGGTGTACCGTAAGGAGCGCTGGACATTATACAAGTGAGAATGCCGGTATGAGTAACGAAAAGATCAGTGAGAATCTGATCCGCCGAAAGCCTAAGGGTTCCTGAGGAAGGCTCGTCCACTCAGGGTAAGTCGGGACCTAAGGCGAGGCCGAAAGGCGTAGTCGAAGGACAACAGGTCGAAATTCCTGTACCACCGTAAGCCGTTATGAGCAATGGGAGGACGCAGTAGGGTAGTGACGCAGGCTGATGGATGCCTGTCCAAGCAGTGAGGCTGATGTGTAGGCAAATCCGCACATCGTAAGGCTGGGCTGTGATGGGGAGTGAAAATTACAGTAGCGAAGGTCATGATCTCACACTGCCAAGAAAAGTCTCTAGCCAGGTGATGGTGCCCGTACCGCAAACCGACACAGGTAGGCGAGAAGAGAATTCTAAGGCGCGCGGAAGAACTCTCGTTAAGGAACTCGGCAAAATGACCCCGTAACTTCGGGAGAAGGGGTGCCCCGGTAGTGTGAATAGCACGAGGGGGCCGCAGTGAAAAGGCCCAAGCGACTGTTTAGCAAAAACACAGGTCTGTGCGAAGCCGTAAGGCGAAGTATACGGGCTGACGCCTGCCCGGTGCTGGAAGGTTAAGGGGAGCGGTTAGGAGCAATCCGAAGCTGTGAACCGAAGCCCCAGTAAACGGCGGCCGTAACTATAACGGTCCTAAGGTAGCGAAATTCCTTGTCAGGTAAATTCTGACCCGCACGAATGGCGTAACGACTTGGGCGCTGTCTCAACGAGAGATCCGGTGAAATTTTAATACCTGTGAAGATGCAGGTTACCCGCGACAAGACGGAAAGACCCCATGGAGCTTTACTGCAGCTTGATATTGAATTTGGGTACGATCTGTACAGGATAGGTGGGAGCCTTTGAAACCGGAGCGCCAGCTTCGGTGGAGGCACCGTTGGGATACCACCCTGATCGTATCTAGGTTCTAACCTGGTACCGTAATCCGGTGCGGGGACAGTGTCAGGTGGGCAGTTTGACTGGGGCGGTCGCCTCCTAAAGAGTAACGGAGGCGCCCAAAGGTTCCCTCAGAATGGTTGGAAATCATTCGAAGAGTGCAAAGGCATAAGGGAGCTTGACTGCGAGACCTACAAGTCGAGCAGGGACGAAAGTCGGGCTTAGTGATCCGGTGGTACCGCATGGAAGGGCCATCGCTCAACGGATAAAAGCTACCCTGGGGATAACAGGCTTATCTCCCCCAAGAGTCCACATCGACGGGGAGGTTTG
This sequence comes from Paenibacillus tundrae, assembly GCF_036884255.1. NCBI lineage: Bacteria > Bacillati > Bacillota > Bacilli > Caryophanales > Paenibacillaceae > Paenibacillus > Paenibacillus tundrae. Next base: position 347,618 of record NZ_CP145605.1, read on the forward strand.
GCACCTCGATGTCGGCTCATCGCATCCTGGGGCTGAAGTAGGTCCCAAGGGTTGGGCTGTTCGCCCATTAAAGCGGTACGCGAGCTGGGTTCAGAACGTCGTGAGACAGTTCGGTCCCTATCTGTCGTGGGCGTAGGAAATTTGAGAGGAGCTGTCCTTAGTACGAGAGGACCGGGATGGACGTACCGCTGGTGTACCAGTTGTTCCGCCAGGAGCACCGCTGGGTAGCTATGTACGGACGGGATAAGCGCTGAAAGCATCTAAGCGTGAAGCCCCCCTCAAGATGAGATTTCCCAGTATGTAAGACCCCTTGAAGACGACGAGGTAGATAGGCTGGGGGTGGAAGTGCAGCAATGCATGGAGCTGACCAGTACTAATCGGTCGAGGGCTTATCCAATTAGCACGTTTTAAATCGCAGACGTTCGTTTCGAATCTAGTTTTCAGAGAACAACACTCTGAAATGTAAGCTAAGCTATGCGTTTGGTGGCGATGGCGGAGGGGTTCCACACGTACCCATCCCGAACACGACCGTTAAGCCCTCTAGCGCCGATGGTACTTGGACCGCAGGGTCCTGGGAGAGTAGGACGCCGCCAAGCGAATTCCCTTTGGGGTATTTTTTTTGCCCCCCTCGTAGAGAAATAAGGGATACATATGTGGGCCCTTAGCTCAGTTGGTTAGAGCGCACCTCTGATAAGGGTGAGGCCGGTGGTTCGAGTCCACCAGGGCCCACCATTAACAAAATAGTCATACCGAAGAATGGGGCCATAGCTCAGCTGGGAGAGCGCCTGCCTTGCAAGCAGGAGGTCAGCGGTTCGATCCCGCTTGGCTCCACCATTCCCTGATAGCTCAGTTGGTAGAGCACTCGACTGTTAATCGAGTTGTCACAGGTTCGAGCCCTGTTCGGGGAGCCATATGGAGAGGTGTCCGAGCTGGCCGAAGGAGCACGATTGGAAATCGTGTAGGCGTCACAAGCGTCTCGAGGGTTCGAATCCCTCTCTCTCCGCCAGATAGTTTTTAAGCAAGGCCCGTTGGTCAAGGGGTTAAGACACCTCCCTTTCACGGAGGTAACAGGGGTTCGAATCCCCTACGGGTCATAACAATTTTTATTGTTCAATGAGGGTGAGAATCCTGATATGGAGGCTTAGCTCAGCTGGGAGAGCATCTGCCTTACAAGCAGAGGGTCGGGGGTTCGATCCCCTCAGCCTCCACCATATATACTTTTTCTAACGACGCGGGGTGGAGCAGCCCGGTAGCTCGTCGGGCTCATAACCCGAAGGCCGCAGGTTCAAATCCTGCCCCCGCAATTATACTTTCTCACGAAAGTGATCTGGAACCGTGGTGTAGTTGGCCTAACATGCCTGCCTGTCACGCAGGAGATCGCGGGTTCGAATCCCGTCGGTTCCGCCATTTTTTTTAAATTACCTTACACCGTGCCGGTGTAGCTCAACTGGTAGAGCAACTGACTTGTAATCAGTAGGTTGGGGGTTCAAGTCCTCTCGCCGGCACCATTTATACCTTAACATCTGAGTCTGGAATAGCGTGTATATTTAAGATAAAGATGGGTATACTGAATTACTCTAGGCAAGTTATGAGATGTAACTATGGCGATCGTGGCGAAGTGGTTAACGCACCGGTTTGTGGATCCGGCATTCGGGGGTTCAATTCCCCTCGATCGCCCCATTATCTCATTGGGGATTAGCCAAGCGGTAAGGCAACGGACTTTGACTCCGTCATGCATAGGTTCAAATCCTATATCCCCAGCCATTTACTTGAGTCATTAGCTCAGTTGGTAGAGCACCTGACTTTTAATCAGGGTGTCGAAGGTTCGAGCCCTTCATGACTCACTTTTATATTTTGCGGTCGTGGCGGAATTGGCAGACGCGCACGGTTCAGGTCCGTGTGGGCTAACCCCCCGTGGAGGTTCGAGTCCTCTCGACCGCACCAATTATTATGCGGAAGTGGCTCAGCGGTAGAGCATCGCCTTGCCAAGGCGAGGGTCGCGGGTTCGATTCCCGTCTTCCGCTCCATATTTGCGCCCTTAGCTCAGCTGGATAGAGCGTTTGACTACGAATCAAAAGGCCGGGAGTTCGAATCTCTCAGGGCGCGCCATTATTTTTTTTTGTATCGGGATGTAGCTCAGCTTGGTAGAGCACCTGGTTTGGGACCAGGGGGTCGCATGTTCAAATCGTGTCATCCCGATTTTACTTGTGCGGGTGTAGTTCAATGGTAGAACTTTAGCCTTCCAAGCTAATAGCGTGGGTTCGATTCCCATCACCCGCTTATTGTAATAAATGAAAGAGCTCTTGCGCTTAGCAAGGGCTTTTTATTTGTATAAAATGATATTTTCTAATAATAATGCTGGACGATATCATGCCGTATTTTCCCGCTAACTAAGGATTACATCTTAACGCTGGATGTAGGATGTAATGATCGACGTATCACTATTGTTGAGCCAATAAACCGAATAGTTTGATTATTTCTGTGATGTTTGTTTAAATGAAATAACTTCAACTATAGAGATACATCTCTACATGTTTTTTTCTATATGCTTATACACCTTTTACACTATGGAGGAGGAATCGTATGAAAAAGGCGCTGGTGATCGGCGGAAGTGGCACGTTAGGGAAGGCTATTGTTACCAAGTTAAAGGATTTTCCTATAGAAGTGATTACAGCAGGTAGACAGTCTGGTGATTATCAGGTAGATATGACTTCAACGGATAGTATTACTGCGCTGTTTGAGTCTGTTGGCTCTATTGATTATGTCATTGTGGCGGCGGGTCAGACGCATTATGCCAAGCTGGAAGAGCTAACGCCTGAAGACAATATGATCAGTGTACATGGAAAATTGTTAGGGCAGGTTAACATTGTGTTGATTGGTCAACACTACGTTAACGACAAGGGTAGCTTTACCTTGGTTAGTGGAATCATCAAAGATCATCCGATTGAGAAGGGTGCTTCCAGTGCCATGGTTAATGGTGCGATCGATTCGTTTGCAAAAGCAGCAGCTTACGAGTTGCCTAGAGGTATACGGTTGAACTCAGTAAGCCCTAACTTGTTCGAGGAATCCGCAGAGAAGTATAAAGGTGTCTTTATCGGATTCAATCCCGTACCTGTGGAGCGTGTAGCCAATACGTTTATTCAAAGTGCACTTGGCATTGAAACGGCACAGAATTTCAAAGTATATTAATGACTTCATCTCAATCCCATGTCTATATTGGACACGTTGAGTTAGCCGAACGGTAGGTCAGCGTGATGTGCGCGAACACATTACAGCCGGCTTTGATGATTTAACCATCTTTAAATCCCAAGCCAATAAAATTAAATACACCACACGATCAAAAATAGAAGGACATGAACTGGAGTGAACTCCAATGCATGTCCTTCTGCGTTTATCTCTACATAGGTTGTCTTTAATTGATACACGAATTGATATGCTTACCTGAACCTCAATTTGTACCTCAACTTGAATCTCAACTCGTACCGTAACTCATACTTATATACCATACGCTTACTTGTCCCTAATACTTGACTAAACTTGTCTGTACCTTGCTATATCAGCAACTCAGTATCTCTCCAGAATAAGCTGTGTTTTCAGGCCATCTACTGGAAGGAGCCACTGTTTGTCTTCAAGTACTTGCATGAATTGATTACGGAGATCCGATACAGTTGAAGCATTGTCTGTTTTGAAGGAGACCTCAACAATATTCTCTACTCCAGTACCAGCTGCATCACGGATAGGCCATACTTCTAAGCTCATCTCTTGTCCATTCCAAGTTCCTTTGTACCGTTGGAAAGTAACTGGACCATACACACGGGAGTCAGTTAGCTTTTGTTTGCCCCAGTTGGAGGAAGACCACTTGTTCAGTTTACCCGGCAGCTTGTCCAACAACAGCTTCAATGCTTCTTGATCTGAAGGCAGGTTAATGCCACTATTTTTTGGGGAATCTACTTTTTTGGTATTAGAGAAGCTAAGTGTTTGTTTGCTATATCCCCAGTCGATCTCAGCTTCGTAGTTATCATCTGAAGAATCGAATCCTTCTTGGTTAGCCAGTGTAAGAGCCGCATTTACATCGCCATTGATGATAGGATAGCGCTTCTTGTACGTCAGTTCATAATTATTTTTATCTTCCTTCTTGCGAAAACGCACATTCCAACCTTCTTCGTTCAGCTCCAGCGCATTGGTGTCAAAGTATTCTGTCTGTATAGCCGTTGGAGTGGAATCAAGACCAAGCGTCTGAACAACTTCAGTACGTGGAGTACCATCTGCATTCAATACCAGTTCGGGTTTAGCCAAAAATTTAACCTCATATGCAGGAACCGCATTTGCTGCAGCAGAGGCCTGCGGTGCTTCCAGTACCGTAAGTCCACTTCCTAATGTCACGATGCTCAGCATCAACGACGCCGTTACCTTTTTCCACTTTTTCAAAACCAATCACTCCCTAGGCTGATTTATTGTACAGACCCCACTTTATCGTTCGAGTATGTCGAAGTGATTAACGGGAGAAGCACTTTGCGTTAACCCTGCATAGATTTGATGAATGGCGAACGATAGTTTCTCTAGGTGATCTGTTGACAGCGTCATAGGGAATCTGTGATCAGAGTGTACAACGTTAAATGTCTATATCTGGCTTAACTTTAATTAGGTTAACTCTGCCTGTAGACTCCATTCTCGCAAAACTTCCTCGAAACGATTGATCTGAGCAGAAGGGTGCCGATCCTTATTATGAACCGTATAAATATGCCGAGGTGCCTGTTCCCCCGGAATCGGAAGAACCCGAATGAGCCCCTGTTGTTCCTCCCACTGTACAGCCATTCGTGACATGAACGAGATATGCCCTCCAAGGAGAACGAGTTGTTTGATTGCTTCCAACGAATCCATCTCCACCGTTCCACGTAATCGCACCTCATGCTGCACCAGCCATTGATTCGTTAAACGGCGTGTGCTGGATTCGTGACCATGCAGGGCAAACGGCACTTGGGCAATATGTTCGGGTTGTACATCTTTCCGTTGAACCAAGGCATGCTGAGGCGCACAGATCAGCACGAGATCATCTTCACACAATGTCTCTGTCTGTAGCTGCGAGCCGACAAACGGCTCAGATGAAATGATCCCTAGATCGATCTGATGTCGAACTAACATATCTCGGATGACAGGAGAGGGTTTAACCGACAAATGAATTCGAATGCCAGGAAACTCATGAGAGAAAGCATTAAGTATGGGCGGTAATAGATACGTTGCAGGTACATAACTTGCTCCAATGTGCAGGGTTCCCCGGTAGAGGCTGTCATATTCCCGAACGACTCGGCGAGCCTCTTGGGTGAGGGCATTGATTTTGACTGAATAATGGAGCAACGCTTGTCCAGCCTCGGTCAGAAATGTTTTACCACTCCGTGATTCAAATAACCGCACTCCCATTTCTTCTTCTAATGATTTCATATGAAATGTAACCGTAGGCTGCTTAATGCCTAAAATCTCAGCAACACTGGTCATGTGATGATGTTTATCAATCAACTCAACGATGTGTAATTTGATCAGATTCAATAGATACTCACTCCTCTCAGTTCTTCAAGCTTCTAGTTCGCTAATTAGAAAACAAATTATAGAAAATATCATTTAAGTAGCCTTATATAGATTTAATCTATGAACATCAACAGAATTCATCTAAAAAGTTAATTATCATTTTACATTCCTAACATACAACTCTCGAAGGCGAACGTTAGACTGATAACAGTACTAGAAGACAGGCAGGGATGCTTATGAAATTAGAAATACGACAGGTTCAAAAATCATTCAATCGTACTCCGGCGTTACTACCTACCGATCTCACACTAGAGCATGGTCAGTTTACAACACTGCTCGGTCCGTCAGGCTGCGGTAAGACAACATTGCTGCGTATGCTGGCTGGGCTTGAACAACCGGATGCAGGAGCCATATATGCAGACGGACAGTGTATCTACTCAGCAGAGAAGCGGATTGATGTGCCAACGCATAAGCGGAATCTGGGCATGGTGTTTCAGGACTTCGCCTTGTGGCCGCATATGACGGTATATGAAAATGTAGCGTTTGGTCTAAGGGCTGGTAAACAGAAGTCCGATCTGCGACAAAAAGTAAAAGAAGCACTCGACATGGTACGCCTGCAAGGGATGGAGGATCGTTATCCTCACCAGTTGTCCGGTGGACAGCAACAGCGGGTTGCTTTTGCCAGAGCTGTGGCCGTTCGACCTGGTGTGATCTTGTTCGATGAACCATTAAGCGCACTGGATGCTGTACTGCGGGAAGAGATGCGGATTGAGATGATGTCACTGGTACGAGATATGGGGTTGACTGCTCTATATGTCACACATGATCAGGTCGAAGCGATGTCTATGTCGGACGAGATTGTGGTGATGGAGAAAGGGCGAATATTGCAAAAAGGCAGTCCAGAAACCATTTATGCTACGCCAAGCGAGCCGTTTGTTGCTTCATTTATCGGTAAATCGAATTGGCTGACGCCGAATCAATCTATGGTTCGACCGGAGTATGTCTCCTGGAACAAGATCAATCATGACGATCTCCGGTATCACGGGGTCGTGCTCAGTGTTAGTTATGTAGGTGAGCGTTATGAGGTTCGGGTGCAAATGGATGGGCTGGGCGTTTGGACGGCATATCGGAACAATAGAGTAGGTATAGGCGAGCAGGTAGATCTCTATGTGTCTCCTGAGCGCATACATCGAATGAATATAGAGGGCGAGACAAGCAGCTTTACGAGAAACAAGATCGCAGCAGTAAATTAAGTTTAAGTGCGAGTTCAATAAGGACGGTTCAGTACCGAGAAGATGGGTTGAAGCTAGATGTACTTTTTTGAGCAACTTCTTTAAGTGATGGACCACGATTATAAAACCAACCAAGGGAGATGTCATGACATGTTTGGAATGAATACACGTAAGAAAAGCGCAATGCTGATTTTATCCGCGGTAATGAGTATCAGTTTGTTTGGATGTAGCACAGGTAACACGACTACAGGCTCAGCGGCTCAACCGGCAGGCGAGGGTAACACGGCAGCTGCCGCAGAAACAACGGATAAAACAGGCGGTAAGCTGGTATTGTATAGCGCAGGGCCGCAGAAGCTGGCTGATAATATTGTTAGTGGATTTACAGAGAAAACGGGCATTGAGGTGGAAATGTTCCAAGGAACTACGGGCAAAATCCTAGCCCGGATGGAAGCTGAAAAATCAAATCCAGTAGCTGATGTAGTCATTCTCGCTTCTTTACCATCAGCACAGGCATTGAAAGCAGATGGATTAACCCTGCCTTACCCAGAAGCGGCGAACGCTGATAAATTGAACAAGGATTGGTCGGATGCCTATGGTAACTATTTCAGCAGCAGTGCATCTGCTCTAGGAATCGTATACAATACCAAGCTCGTATCTACACCGCCTAATTCATGGGCTGAGCTCGCTACACCTGCATGGAAAGATGCAGTGAACATTCCCGATCCAACACTCTCAGGATCAGCACTGGACTTTATCACAGGCTACTTGAGTGCAAATGGAGACAAGGGCTGGGATCTGCTGAGCAGTTACAAAGCTAATGGCGTAGCAATGGCAGGCGCGAACCAAGAAGCACTTGATCCGGTTATTACTGGTGCGAAGAGCATCGTAGCAGCAGGAGTAGATTACATGGCGTATTCCTCCAAGGCAAAAGGTGAGCCACTGGACATTGTGTACCCTGAAGAGGGAACAGTGATTAGCCCAAGACCGGCAGCTATTTTGAAATCAAGCCCGAATGTGGATAATGCCAAAGCATTCATTGACTATCTCTTGTCCGATGAAGCACAAAAGCTAGTTACCGATGCTTACCTGATTCCAGGACGTGAAGATATTGAAGCAACCAATCGCGCAAACGTAAAAGACATTCCACAGCTCAAGGTGGATTGGGCTTGGATGAGTGAGCACGGAGATGAGACGGCAGCACGCTTCTCTGAAATCTTCAAATAAGATGAATAATCAAACTATTCTACGGAGGGTCGGCTTGATTCTGGCCCTCTTTCTGTTGACGGTAAGCATTGGCGTACCCCTGCTTTTTATTTTTTGGCAAAGTGTATATCCCGATGGCCAGTGGGACTGGACGGCTCCTATTCGTACGATTACAGGACATCATTTGTCTGGGGTGTTGCTTAACTCGGTTTGGCTCGGTATCTGTGTAGTAATGGTAACAACACTGCTTGCCTTGCCGCTCGCCTGGATGATGTCTAAGACTCGAATGGGTCAGCATCGATGGGTAGACGTAATCTTAATGATTCCGTTTATGACTCCACCATACATCGGTTCGATGGGCTGGATACTATTCATGCAAAAAGGGGGCTATCTCCAGCAATGGATTCCCTCAGCTTCGAAATGGAGTGAGCTGTTCTTCAGTTTCTGGGGAATGGTGCTCATTATGAGCCTGCATCTATTTCCGTTCCTATACTTGCTGCTTCGGGATGCATTAATTCGCATTGGCGGCAATCTAGAAGAAGCGGGAGCAGTACACGGTGCGCCTGCGGGATATCGATTCCGCCGTATTATTCTTCCATTGTTACTGTCTTCCTACGGAATGGGCATCATGTTGGTATTCGTCAAAACCATTGCGGAATTCGGAACGCCTGCCACCTTCGGCAGAAAGATTGGCTATTACGTGATGACTTCAGAGATTCACAAGTATATCTCCAGTTGGCCGATTGATTTTGGTAAGGCAACTTCACTCGCTTCCATCTTGTTGTCGGTCTGTCTCGTCATGTGGTACATGCAGTCTACGATGTCCCGCAAGTTCACTTACCGCTTAATAGGAGGGAAGGGACAACGTTCCAAACGTTATTCTCTCCGAGGCTGGACTGGAGTGCTCTGTGGTTCGTACCTTGCCCTGCTCTTGATTCTTTCTGTGGGCATTCCGTATTTCTCCATTATTGCGGCTTCAACGATGAAGTTACGCGGTGCCGGATTGGCTTGGGATAACCTAACGCTGGAGCATTATCGTGATCTCTTGTCGTGGGGCTCTGTTAGTTTGAAGGCAATCGGAAATAGCTTAGGATTGTCACTCGCAGCTTCAACGGTGGCGGTGTTCATTGGTACGGGGCTTGCGCTAACCATCGGCAAATCATCTTCATGGATGCAGCGTATCATCGATTTGTTCAGCCTACTGCCGAACACCGTGCCGGGGATCGTCATGGTTGTGGGGCTGATTTTGTTCTGGAATTCACCTTGGATGCCATTCACGCTCTATAACACCTATGGCATGGTTGTTCTGACCTATGTTGTGCTGTTCCTTCCTTACACCGTGCAATATGTAAAATCAAGCTTTACCCAAATTGATGGATCATTATTTCAGGCAGGTCAAGTATTTGGCGGCAAGCCGCTGTACATCCTACGGCGTATTCTTGTGCCCTTAATTATCCCTGGCATGCTTGCTGGGTGGATGATGACCTTTACGATTGCGACAAGAGAACTAGTCGCCTCGTTATTAATTCTTCCGCCGTCGATGCAGACGTCGGCGACGTATATTTTTGCCCAGTTTGAACAGGGTCAGGTTTCATTGGGTATGGCGATGGCAGTTGTTACTGTAGGTATGACGGTACTTATGCTGCTTGGGATCGAAATTCTGAATTCGAAGAGAAAGTGGAATGCATCATGATCAAACTGAACGTATGGGGCGGTGCAGGGGAACATGGCCGCTCTGCGTATCTCCTTAGCGGGAGTACACAACGTCTTTTACTGGATTGTGGCGTCAAAAAAGGAGGAGCAGGGGAGTACCCTCTCCTAGATCAAGAAATTGTACCGCAGTTGAATGCCGTGTTATTGTCTCATGCACATGAGGATCATTCCGTAGCCATTCCCCTGCTCTATAACCTGGGCTATCAAGGTGAAGTGTGGACGACGCGTGAGACCCGAGAACAGTTGGACACGTACTTCAAGGCATGGCGAAGTAATACGGAGCGTGCAGGGTATGCTGTACCCTATGAAGAGAGTGACGTGCAGTCTATTCGTTATCGCTATTTGGAACAAGAGGCAGCGTGCGGAGTTTGGTTTGAGCTTATCCCTGGCGTGTGGGCGATCTGGGGGCGTACGGGTCATCTCGCGGGCTCGGTGTGGTTTGCCATTGAGATGGAGGATCAGCGCATATTTTACTCCGGCGACTATACCTCTGAATCCATGCTGCTGCAGGAAGATGATCCTTTAGAGACTTTACGTGGGGCAGGCCGATTGCATGGCTCGCAGAGGAGCAAACCGATGCGCAGTCGGGTAGATCATACGGCGTTAAGGAGCAACATCGCTGTGGGTCAGGAAGCCGAGTTTGCAGGTAGTCAAGGGGTCAAGGTGTCCGCAGCTGCGCCGTCTGGTGAAATGGAGCAACCTGTGGTCTCGTCTCTTGCTTATGGCTCGGTAGCAATGGACGATAAGCAGTCCATGAAATGGCGATCAGCTCCAGCACCTAAGGCAGCGGAGGCAGTAGCTCCTAATAAGAGCAGAACACTGCCGGTACAGTCTATGCAACCGTGGGGGGAGATGCTGGATCTCGCTATCATGGATGCTGCATACGGTACAGACCGGGACACGCAGGCGGATAAGTTACAACAGTTAGACCATGCGATTCGCGAGACGATTGCGCGTGGCGGGAAAGTGTTGTTGCCTATGCCTGTGGTAGGACGTGGGCAGGAGATCATGTTATGGGCAGAGCAGCAGTACCCTGGCATTCCTCTATTCGTCGAACAGGGGTTAATGAAGGGAATGGAGCAGCTTCTACATTCACCGTATTGGCTGAGAGAGAATGAAGTATCGAACAAGAGATCTCTGACTGAAGCGATTACCGAATGCTTGAATGGGTCCAGATGGCAGACACCTGTGACGCAAGAGGAGCGGGAGCAATGGTTGAAGCAGCATACGGCCTCACTATGGTTTATTCCAGATGGGATGATGCAGTCTGCTCTTGCCCGCTGGTATTATAGCCAGTTAGCCGAAGATCAGAACAATATGGTGCTGCTTACTGGCCATGTATCGGAGGGCACCTATGCAGATCAACTATCGCAGGCTCCTGAAGAGCATGGGAAATGTGAAGTGCGGAAGGTTCGTTACAAGGTTCATCAAGGGTGGCTGGATGTGGAAAGAATGATCCGTAAACTTCCTGCACGACACACGATCCTTGTGCATACCAATCGCGAAGAGACGGATAAACTTCGGGATCATCTTCTAAGCGAAGATACGCTTAGTGAAGCTAGGTTAAATGAAGGTGAAGGAACTATGCCTGATCAGATGATTCATTCTTTATCACCTGGAGATGAGCTTGTGGTGTGATTGGCGAGTGTGATTTAGATAGGCAGTGAGAGATTATTGTGAATGAGTGAGAATAACGAGAACGCCCTTACCTGGGCGTTCTTTCTTTTTACATCATGAAAATAAGAAAAAACACGATGACAAGTGTTGCTTATCATCGTGTCTGCAAATAATTCAACCATGAATTATCAATTCTTTTTCAACTATGGTGTACGTTGAATAGGGTGCTCTAGCTCAGAATGACCCATCAAGCTCTCGGATGCTTCACCATCCACTAACACATCAATCGTGTTCACTTCATCAAATTGAAACATCGTTTGGGTCAGTGCATCAAGTGCAAGCAGTTCTCCACTGGATCCCAGGTTGGCTTCCTCTGGGATATGAACATCTAACGTAAGTGCCCCTTCCTCAAACGTTGTGGAGAGTAACTCTACCTGATCCCATAATGAAATGAGATTATCATCGGAGCTGTTTTGTAATGCTTCGAACGTCTTCTGATACTTCTCTGTGTCTTCCTTGAAATCAATTGTCTGCTCTTGTTGCTCTAGCTCCAGTAATTCTGCATCTGCGTAATAGACTTCCACAGCTTGTGAGGTTCTTGTCTCTGGTTCTACCTTGGTTTCCGCTGGGCTCGGGGATTGTCCCTGTCCTTGAACACTGCTCGGTTCATTCGATCCGGATTCAGCGACAGGCTTCTGAGCACAACCGATTCCAACAATCATTAAGATGGACAAGATGAGTGCGCATCCTAGCTTAGCTTTCAATAGAGCACATCCCTTCGAAGTGATATTCAATATAATTTAGAGCCCGAGGTATTCCTTGATTCCATCCACAATCGCTTGAGCAGCCTTCATCTGCATATCCTCGGATAACAGAGCAATTTCTTCCTCGGCATTACTGAGGAAGCCGAGTTCTAACAGCACCGCAGGCATCTTAGTGTTTCGAATGACTTCTAGATTCCCATTCTTCACACCGCGGTCTTTAAGTCCCATGGCTTGAATCAAATGTTTATGGATAACGTTCGCCAAATCCTTGCTACTGCTGCGTTGATAATAAAATGTCTCTGTTCCTGATACTTTGGGAGCGGACTCTACACTATTGCCATGGATGGATACAAACACATCTGCATTCAGATCATTGGCCAGTTTGACACGTTCAGGGCGTGTGGGATACACATCCGTATCACGTGTCATGACCAGTTGAATGTTCTCCTCTTGTAGAAGGAGTGCTTGTACTTTCAACCCTACAGCGAGGGTGAAATCCTTCTCAGGTTTGTTCGTGATGCTTATTGTTCCTGGATCACTTCCGCCATGCCCTGGATCAATGACGACCACTTTGCGACCTGGTTCACCTACTGGCGTGACAATTACCGGAATGACGTTCTCACCGGAAACGTTCAGATTCACTATGAGTTTACCAGCAACTTGCTCCTGGCTGAACTGAACACTTTTCACTTGATTCAATTCAACGACAATTCGGACTTGACCTGGATCTTTTTTGAACAGTGAATATCTTACATCGGTCACATTCGGGAATCCACTTACATCTAACTTTCCATTCATCCCCTGATCCAGAGGTTGAGCCATATCGCCAAATACGGTTCCAGGCAAGTCAACCACCAGCCGGTCGGGGTTCTTCAATGTGGTAATAATCGGTTGCACATCTTGATCCATAGATACCACGAGTTGGTTGTTTGTAAACAGGATATCTGTCACTTGGGCTAGGGTAGAGCTATCATTTTGCCCTGGATTTGTGTTTGTTTCTTGGGCAGGGGTCTTGATGGTATTGACTAAGTATACGATTTTGTCTTGGTTGTTCCACTTCACCGTTAATCCCATCTGTTCACTGACAAATCGAATCGGTACTACGACTGTATTGTTAATAATCTGCGGGGCGGTATTTAAACTTACTTCCTTGTCACCCACCATAGCTTGCTTCTGATTAACGGTTAAAGCGAGTATTTGGTTATCTTGTTGAATCTTCACTTGGCTTGCTTTCTGATTCCAGTCGACCTGGAATTTTAGATTTTCGGCAACGACCCGGATGGGGATCATCACGTTTTTATTGACGATTGTGACTTGAACATCATTAGGTAGATTTAACTGCTCACCATCCAAAAAAATCTTTGACGTGTTCGCTGCAGCATGCCCTGGACTTGGGAGTAAGAACAGCACGAACAGACTCATCCATAAGAGTAGCAAGGTCTTCTTCATTACACACCTCTATTATTTAGATCTAAGAGCTTGATTAAGCTTGATCCATTCTTGGAATTCTTGTCGTTTCATTTTCTTCACGGGTTTTACCTTGTTACTAGCTAACGTGTATCTGTACAAAATAAATTGGTCTGATGGATATTCACTGATGTAATCTAGCCATGTGCCTTCCTTTTGCCACAAGATCAGTGAGGTCGTGATGTAGTTCGTTGTCCTTGGCAGCTTCATCAGGCGGTCTTGTTGTGCATCGTAGATGGATATGGTGCTTTTGGAGGTATCCCCGTAAGGGAAGGCGATCTGATCCTCAGAAGGTGCCCAGGCATAAGCCGTGATGGTTTCTACGTTTTTCTGACCAGCTTGGTGTAATCGATCTTGAAGATTCCTCCACTCGCCCGTTTCAAGGTTCAGGAGAATCAATGAACTTCCTGCGCTACGTTCTGCTTGTATGGCAATCCATGTCTTCGAGTCTGATGCAGCGACACTTGTAATCTGAAGTAGCTTGTCCTCCCAATCAGCAGTTTGCATCGTATACTGCTGTTTCCCTTGAGTAACGACAATGGATTGAATGACATGTTGCTCAAAAGCTGGAACATCTTCCCGCTGAGTAGAAGTTGTGGTTAAGGTAACGTTACCGCCCTTCCATTGGAGGGGGTTGCTGTTGCTTTTTTGGAACGTATGGTTACTGGCATACACAGATGGAGCGGTCGTAGCGCTTAGAACGGAGTTGGAGTTCACAGACTTGGATAGGTTCTGTTTAGCCACTACCATAGAAGGTACTGTAGTCGTCAATCCTGCTAAGAGCACGCCGATCAATAGCCAGCCAGTTACATTTTGCATCGCATCATCTCCTTCATTGCCTATGGATTGCACACACGCAACTCTTATTCCATAATCTCCCTACATTATATAAACGGTAAAAATGTAAAAATGTTTCTATGTGGAATTGATTCATGTGGTCAATATTTAAAAGGTTGTTTATCATCAATGCATCCTTCAGTCAGTAAGATATATATTTAATGGATCAAATAGACAAACAGATGTAGGATACGGACATACGGTCTAATTAATTTCATATTTTCATACGATGAATACTGGTTTATCGGGAGGGGAATGGAGATGAGTGAGCAAGGGGAAAGGGTTCGGAGCATTCTGCAGACTATGAGTTTACGGGAAAAGGTTGGGCAAATGTTATTGATTGGATTCCATGGAACCGAAGCTGCCGGAGACATTGAATCGTTGATTCAGCAGTACCCGGTGGGTGGCGTGATATATTTCGCGCGTAACGTAGAATCGCCTGAACAGGTACAGCAACTGTCAGAGGGATTACAGAGCATTGCTTCCGCAAGTAACCATACTCCACTCTGGATTTCCATTGATCAGGAGGGTGGCATGGTATCCAGGATTACAGAGGGGATTGCGTTAATGCCCGGACAGATGGCTATTGCTGCTGCTGGTTCCCAGGATGACGCTTATCAAGCGGCATATATTAGCGGAATAGAGTTGAGATCCATGGGGATTAACATGAATTTTGCTCCCGTCCTGGACGTTAATAATAATGCGGCTAACCCTGTCATTGGTGTGCGCTCATTTGGTGAGAATGCTGATATCGTAGCAGATTACGGAGTTAGAGCTGTAGCGGGTTACCAAAATGCTGGAGTTGTAGCGACAGCTAAGCATTTCCCAGGTCACGGGGATACCGATACGGATTCCCATCTTGATCTACCCATCATTCCTCATGACCGAGAGCGGATGAACCGAGTTGAGCTGGTTCCCTTTCGATCCGCTATAGCAGCAGGTGTGGATGCAGTTATGTCAGCACATATTTATTTTCCTGCACTCGAATCAGAGCGTCTACCTGTCACCTTATCACGATCCGTACTTCACGGGTTACTCCGCGGGGAATTTGGTTATGAGGGTATGATTGTAACAGACTGTATGGAGATGGATGCCATTGCTGTACACTATGGAACGGTTGAAGCAGCAGTCATGGCTGTAGAAGCTGGAGCAGATCTGGTACTCATTAGTCACACGCCGAGGTTACAGATAGAGGCATATGAGGCATTGATCACTGCAGTACAACAGGGGCGAATTAGCGAAGCACGAATAAACGAGTCGGTGATGCGGCTATTGATGTATAAGAGCAAGCATGGTTTGTTAGACAGCAGAATGAATGCAGATAATCGAAGTGAGGATGTTAATTTGTCTCCCGCACAGCCCGATATGCCTGCCTTGGATACTGAAACAGAGCGTAACAGCCCGCTACATCAGGCTGTAGCTCAGCGCATCAGTGAGAGGAGCATCACACTTGTACGTGACCAGATGGGGATGTTACCCCTGAAAATGCAGCGTACATTGGTCATCACGATTGCATCATCGGTGACCAGTGCTGTTGATGAACAATTAAGTGAAACATCCACGCTGGGTGCTGTATTATCGCGTTATGGGCTGGAGGTTATTGATCTGTATGCCAATGTGGAGAATGTCTCCAATTCCTCCGCGAGTATGTTACAGGCTGCTAGAGAGCAAGAAGTGGAGCAAATTATCGTAGGCACCTACAATGCTAGAAGTCCTTCTGGCGAATCACAATGCAGATTAATTGAAGCGTTGCAGCAAATTGGAAAACCACTAGCAGTCGTAGCGCTGCGCAGCCCATATGATCTGCTTGCTCTACCTAACGTGAAGGTTTATGTAGCAGCTTACGAGAGTCGGCCGCTCGCAATGAATAGTGTTGCTCAAGCGCTCCTAGGTCAGATTCCTTTTCAGGGGAAATCACCTGTGTCGATCGAGTGAAGTGAGATAAAAACGATGATGTAGCGTACTAATGTAGAGTGTAGAGTGTGCTATAGAGTGCGTGGTTATGGCTAGTGCACACAGCAAAAAGGACGAATCCATGAGATTCATTTCCCTGCAATATAGATCGGGAGATGGGTAATCAAGGAAACGTCCTTTTTTTGATGACATATTAACTCGGGCTAATTAAAAGAAAGAACATCATTATTGCAAATGCAGTGCTTTGGCTGTCTCTGCTTCAACCTCGCTCATCAGAGTAGTCATGTCCATGCCCGCATGATTACCGAGCAAGATGATTGTGATGTCATCGGATAGATTACGAGAGAACGCAGTGGCAAAGCCACCACCACTACCGTTATGGAACACGGTACGGTTCTGATCATTTTCTTTCAAAATCCAAGCGTAACCATAGTTTTTGCTGGAGTAGGGCTTGTACATTTGTTCAATCGTATCTTGGCTCAAGATCTGATCGGTGTAGAGCGCACGATCCCACTTCAACATATCATCCACTGTGGAGTAAATCGTTCCTGACCCCGATTGTGAAACGTAATAAGGTGCAGGCACCCAAGCGTTATTTTCGGAAACAAATCCACTGATGGTATGAACTTGACGGGAGGCTTCTCCCGAGTTTTTCATTCCGAGCGGTTTCAGAATCGTCTGTTGTACATAATCAGCGTAGCTGCTGCCGGATACTTGCTCAATGACATAGGCGAGTAACACGTAGCCGCTGTTGCTGTATAGATAAGCACTGCCTGGTTCAAACTTCAGCGTTTTGTGCCGGATCTCCTCTACCGTTTCCTCCAAAGAAGTCCCTTCTCCTCGGCCAAATGCGGAAGGAATACCTGAGGTTTGGGATAACAACATATGTAGCGTAATTTTATCCCCTTCTGGAATGCCTGAGATGTACTTGGAGATCGGGTCTTGCACATCGAGCAACCCTTCTTCTGCTAAGTGCAGGATGGATGCAGCGGTGAATGACTTGCTCAGTGAAGCGATACGAGTCTTCTGATCCGGACGATTCATGGTGTGTTCATCAGCAAGGCCGTAACCTTGGCGGAGTAACACCTCGCCGTTCTTAGCAATCAATGCCATGCCAGGAAACTCAGCTTCGCGCAGATACGTATCTACACTGGCAAGTTCAGCATTTAATACGCTAACTTGGTCTGTCTTCACATTTACACTCATCTGTTCGGAGGCGGTGCGTTGTACCTTAATATCTGCCTTGAGCGCATTGGCAAGCGGACGAACCGGAACCATCATTGTACCATTCACCGTCCGAGATTTAACGCCTGTAGACAGTTGAACGTGATTGACTTGAATAGAGCTGGTGCTAGCCTGATGAATGAGGGTGTCTCTTCCCACCTTAATGGTAGCTGTCTTCGTAGGGGCATCCCATTTGAGCGTACCATTTAAGGATTGCACAACATCTCGAAGCGGTACGAAGGTTGATCCTTGAAAAATAAGAGGCTGATTCTTCCAGGTCTGTTCTTGACCATTCACTTCAATATGGACAGTGTTAGCCGCCTGAGCGGCCGTAGCGACATTCCCGGCCTGTCCCAGCACCGGGCTAGCACACAACATAAGTACGAGCATGATGCGAGATAACGATATAAAGAGCTTAGAAACAGGTTGTTGCACTTGCGACTTGCGTATAATTTGAATCCTCTCCTTCCAAACGTTTCATGAATAACCAGCTTTATGAGCAATTGTAAACGATCTCGAACAAGCGGTCAAAAATTAAGAATGTTCATGGAGCTATCTTGAAGATATGACACCCAATCTCCAAAATCCGAACTATTTAATATATATACGTAATATTTTTCTTATGTCTATCCGATAAAAAGAAGGGTGAAGAATTTAATGGAGGATAGAAATAATGAAGAAATCGATGAAAAATTGGTTTACCTTGACCGTCAAAAAACGACTAATTGCTTCATTGCTCTTGTTCCTGATTATACCGAGCATTAGCGTGGGCTGGTTATCCTACACGAAGGCAGCGGAGCGGGTTAACGAAGAGCTTATTCGTTCTGCAGAAGCCAAAACAGAAATGCTTAGTCTACAGATCAATGAAATGCTCGATATGGAGAAGGATAATGCCGCACAGCTAGCTGCAGGAGTAACTTCTAGCGATGTGATTAACAAATCGCCTGCTGTGCAAAAACAGATGGATCGCATGTCTGAAAACCATGATGAACTCGCTGTACTGACTATAGGTGCTGAGGACGGTAGCTGGATGAAGTCCCCAGATCCAGGCGAGCAGATCTATGATCCACGTGAGCGGAGCTGGTACACGCAGGCTATGGCTGAATCGGAGCCTATTATCTCAGACACGTTCCAATCTGCGACAACAGGGGAGTGGGTTGTGACGGCGGCGGCCAAGCTAGCCGATGGTAAAGGGGTATTTGGTGCCAATGTAAGTCTCAATCATCTGAAGGAATCGGTAGATAATATACATATCGGTAAAGAAGGTAAGCTGTACATGCTGGATAATGGAGGGAAGTTTCTCTTCCATTACAATATTGAATCTGGGGTACAGTCTGATGCAAGTTATATTAATGAGATGTACACGCAAGACCGGGGTACTGTGAAATACACCTATGAAGGTCAAGAATTACAAGCCGTATATTTCACGAATCCAGCGACAGGTTGGAAAATTGTTGGCGAGCTGGTTCCTTCTGAAGCTGCTGAGGCAGTAAGACCCATTTTGATTCGGACGTACATGGTGGTAGGCGCTTCGCTATTGGTCGGCATTATTTTGCTTATCTTTATCATCCGTAGCATCCATCGTCCATTGACCCAGCTTACACAGGCGGCTTCGCAGGTGAGTGCAGGCGATCTTACCGTTCATATCGGCATGAAGCGAAATGATGAATTCGGTCAGTTAGCCAATAGCTTTGACACGATGACCTCGTCTCTGCGTGAAGTTCTTGGCGAAGTTCATGGTACATCAAGTCAACTGGCGGCTTCATCGGAAGAGCTGATGGCGAGTTCAGAGCAGACATCCAAAGCGACGGAGCAAGTGGCTGAGCTGATGCAAGGCGCGGCGGAAGGAACGACGAAGCAAAACCACAGTCTTTCGGCTACAGGACAATTAGTTGGAGAGATGTCCTTAGGTGTTAAGGAAATTTCAACGAGCGCCGAAAGTACTGCACGAATCGCTCTGGAAGCTTCTACGAAATCCGAGGCAGGGATGGTTACGGTAGATGGAGCGGTAGCATATATGCACCAAGTCAATGATGAGAGTAAGGCAGTTGAAGCTGTGATTGAGGATCTACGTGCCAAAAATGATGAAATTATTCAGATTGTTACCGAGATCACGGCAATTGCTAAACAGACGAACATTCTGGCACTGAACGCAACCATTGAAGCGGCACGTGCAGGTGAGCAAGGTCGCGGCTTCGCCGTTGTTGCTAATGAAGTGAAGATACTTGCCCAGAGCTCGGGTAGTTCGGCTGAGCGTATTAATGAGCTGATGCAGGAGATGCAAGAGAAGACCAATGAGGTACAGTCGACCTTTGCCCAAACAGGCGAAAGTATGATCAAGAGCTCGCAAATGATTACAGAAGCCGGAGAGGCCTTCCAAGATATTCGGGATGCTGTTCAGCAGGTCGCGGCGCAAGCAGAGGAAGTATCGGCTGCGTCCCGTCAGATTGATGGTGGGATGGGGCATGTAACCAAAGCGGTGAATGATACGATCATTCTGTCGGATCAGATTGCCTCAGGAACCGAGGATGGTTCTGCCGCTGCGCAGGAGCAACTGGCGACGATGGAAGAGGTTGCGGCGTCCTCTGCGGCTCTGTCCCGTATGGCAGAGGATCTTCAGAGTATGATTGAACGTTTCAAACTATAGAACGGCGTTGTAGAAAAAGATATGTAAGGCTGTGGGGGTGTAACCCTACAGCCTTTTTTTTGATCTTCAGCTTATAAGCTGAAGAGAGAACTTACTTCTGGATACATGTTCTGTCCTATACCCATATGAGTAAGAGTATAAGCAAGAGCATTTGTTGACATTAAACAAACTAAATTATATTATATCTATAAATAAACAAACGAAATAAAACAACGTCTATGTTTTTTTGAATAACTTAATTAGATTGAACCAGTATTAGCGATAAAGTCATGAATTCATTCACATGAGATTAACGATAGAGGATAAAGGAGAGAGTTCTTCCATGAAATCAACGGATGTTATTTTGCAAACAGCCTCATTAGAAGAGATCAAGCGAGGGTACTTGAGGGAAGCATCGAATTATGTGTGCATTTGCTGCGGTTACAGCACAGAAGTAGGCATTATCTATCCCGAAGACGGCGTGTTGTATGAAGCAGAGCGTTACATTCGAGTTCATTTGGAGAAAACGCATGGATCAGTATTTGAATATTTGCTGGAGCAGGACAAAGCGATAACTGGACTATCGGATGTACAGCGGGGCTTGCTTGCTCAATTCTATGAAGGGAAGAAAGATGCCGAAGTGCAGGAGGCACTTGGGATCGGCAGTGCTTCCACCATTCGCAACCATAGATATATGTTGAAGGAAAAGGAACGGCAAGCAAAAATATTCTTGGCATTGATGGAGCTTCTCAAAAGCAAAGATACCCATGCACCGGCTGAATTCGTGACACCTGTGAACAAACCAGTCGGTCAAATGAATGGGGGATCATTCGATATATCCGATCAGGATCGAGCCAAGGTGTTAACTAAATATTTCCCCGAAGGTACGGACGGCATGCTTACGACGTTCCAGATGCAGCAAAAGCACAAGTTTATTGTGCTGACTGAAATCATCAAACGATTCGAACCCGGACGAACCTACACGGAAAAACAAGTCAAAGCGCTGTTAAAGCAGGTCTATCATGATGATGTTGAGATCCGTCGTTATCTCGTTGACTATGGATTTCTCGGTCGAGAAGCAGATGGCAGTCAATATTGGAGGGAAGTTGATCAAGTTGATGGGGCACAAAGCAGTACGGGCGCAGCCTCCAATGGGGCATATTCAACAACGGTTGAAGAGAATAAAGTGAAGAAAGGGGAGTTGGAACGGATGAATCGCCGTAAAGAACTTCAGGAACAGGCCAAAGAGGTTAAAATTGAGGCAGGTGTATATCAAATTCGCAATGAACAAAATGGTAAGGTGTTTTTGGATAGCACTCCTAATTTGAAAACGATAAATGGACAGAAGTTCATGCTTCAGATGGGAACCCATCTTAATCGATCATTACAAGCAGAATGGAATGAATATGGAGAGCCTGCCTTTACGATCGAAGTCGTGGAGAAGTTGAAAAAGCAAGATAATCCGTTTTTTGACACAAAAGATGCGCTGGCGAAGCTGTTGCAGGCATGGATGGAGAAGCTTCAGCCTTATGGGGAGCAAGGTTACCATGGGGATAGCAAGAGTAGCTGACCCAGCCCAGGTATAAATTGAGGCAAGAGACAAGGTGTAAATGGAAGTGAAAAATGTAGAAGATGTTTCCATATGATATAACAGGTGGACCTGTTGTTTTATAGGTCGTCTTATGGATTGTTCTATCCAAAGGAAAATGCCCCGCTTGGCTAACTCTAGCCAGCGGGGCATTTTGTATTGTAATACTCCATTAATAGGTATTCATAACACCGTAACTTTAACGATGCCAAGTGAATGAATAAGAAGAATTATAGTTTGAATTGATCAACCAGCTTCTGCAGTCTGTGCGCTAAGTGCGCCAGAGAGTCAGCCGAGGATGAAATCTCCTGCATGGAGGCAACTTGTTCCTCTGTTGCTGCGGAGATATTCTCTGTACCATCTGCATTCGCTTCCGAAATAGAGTGGATATGATCGATGGATTGAACCACTTCTGCTGTACTTGCAGCCATCTGCTGTGAAGCCGCTGCGATACTCTCCAGCTGATGATTGACTACATTCACGGCTTGATTGATCTGTGCAAAAGCTTCATCGGCAGAGCGAACAGCACGGATTCCACTAGCCACATCCTGTTGCCCAGCTTGGGCATCCTTATTCGCATGCTCAATCTCCTGTCTGATGGAGGCAACGCGCTCAACAATCCGTTGGCCGGATTCGCTGGATTGTTCTGCGAGCTTGCGAACCTCACTAGCAACAACGGAGAACCCGCGTCCATGCTCACCAGCTCGTGCAGCTTCAATAGAAGCGTTCAGGGCAAGCAAGTTGGTCTGAGCTGCAATGTCGGTAATGACCGAAACCATCTCGCCAATGGAGGTAGAATGATGTCCAAGTCGCTCCGCTGTTTGGGTCATATTATCAACAAAGCGACTAACCGAATCCATTTCAGTAACGACCGTTTGAATGGAAGCATTGCCCTGCTTAGCTAGCTCGCTAGCCTGCAAAGCAGCTTCGGATACTTGCTGGGTGCTGTCCGTCACCTGTCCAACGCCTCCGGCAAGTTCATTCATCTGCTGAGAAGTATGCTTCAGACGGCTAGCTTGTTTCTCGATGCCTGTTGCAGATTCTTCGGTGATCAGCGCAACCTGTTCGGTTGCTTTCGTTGTCTCAGATGCGTTCACAGCAAGCTGGTTAGATGAGCTGGTTAGTTCATCAGCAGTCTGTCTTACATCCTGAATCACGCTACGCAGAGATTGGCTCATTTTGTTGAAGCTGGTGCTCAGTTTACCGAATTCATCTTGACCAGTAACGGGTACTTCTATTGCCAGATTACCATCACTTATCTCATTGGATGCCTGCACCAGGCGATTCAGTGGACGTGTGATGGATTGTACGATCCAGTAAATGATAATGGAGCTTACGGCAACGGCAATGGCAACGACAATGAGCGTGGTATACAGAATAGGACGAACGGATGCAGTGACTTCATCACTGTCAATAACACCTACAACTGTCCAGCCTGTTGTTTCATTTGTTGTGAAGAATGCATGCTCTTTATGTCCTTCTAATGTATACGTAAGGGAACCGTTTTTCTGATTAAATATGTCTTGGAATGGAGCAGAAGTACCTTCTGTCCCTGGCTCCACGGTAGGGTGAACGATGATTTTATTGGCGTTATCAATGATGTACACATAACCTTTGGTACCAATCTTGGTATTGTTAACGGTCTGCGACAAGCCTTCAAGCGAAAGGCTGACAGAGACGACGCCATGACCATCTGCTGCGGTCTGCGCTACTGAGGCAACAACGTTACCTGTGTTGCTAGAGATATATGGTGTGATTACGGTTGGGACATCTTTGTTCTGTGTGGCTGCTTGATACCACGGACGTTCACGAGGGTCATACCCTGCCTTATTGACCGCGGTTACGGGAGAATTGATATACACACCTTGATCCGTACCGATCGAGGCGAGCTCTACGTCATTGTGGGTTTCTTTATATGCATCAAGTAGGGTACGAATGGTTTCTGTTTCGTCTCCTTGAGTTGGGCCTACATTGCCTGCATCCATCTGAGAAGCCAGGAAATCGACATTTTTTCGTGTAGCACCAATGATCTCATCAATGGTCTGATTAAGCACATTCACACTGCTCATGGCACTTTCGTACATCTTTTCTTCCACTTTGCCTTCGGCTGTCTGGAATGAGATGATGCCTAGGCTGATCGTTGGAATGAGTAGGACAATTGCAAATGACAGAATCAGTTTCTCTCTCATCTGTATAGATCTTTTGACAACAACCTCATGTTTCTTCTTCATACATATTCCCCCTCTAAGCAACACCCGCAATAATATGGACCAACCACGTTGGAGCAAAAACAGCGACAACCTACATTGTTATTGTTTTGGATCACGACATAAGCAAGGTTAAGCATGTCCCATCATGACTTAGGTGATCATGTAATATATATTCGGCTGTATAGGTCGTTTGGATTAGGTCTATTTGAGTGCTTTTGCATAAAAAATTTTACCTCTCCCCGAATCTTTCATCTTGTGGTATATTTCTAGGTTAATGTGTGAAAAACACCCATACATCAAGAGGAGTAGGAAGGGGTTGTACCCGAATTGAGTAAAGCAGTCATGGTCGAGGCTGAGCCTTCATCCGCAGCAGACGTGCAGGATACAGCTTCTTTTATGCAAGGGGTTAAAGACTGTATCCCAACATTGTTAGGCTATTTAAGCATTGGTTTTGCTGCCGGTGTTATTGAAATGACAGCAGGTCTAAGTTTAGCGGAAACGGCCTTGCTCAGTCTGATCTTATACGCAGGATCTGCCCAGTTTATTGCTGCTGGCATGTTAGCATCGAATGGGTCGGCAGCTGCAATTATATTTACGATATTTTTTGTTAACCTTCGTCACTTGTTGCTCAGTGCAGCAGTGTCTCCGTATTTTCGCCATCTGACTCCACTGAAAAATATGTGGATTGGCTCTCTGCTCACCGATGAGTCGTTCGGTGTAGCCATGACTCGTGCGATTGGGCGCGAGAGATTAAGTGAGCGCTGGATGCATGGACTGAATATTACCGCGTATCTGAATTGGTTCGCAGCGAATATGGCGGGAGCGTACTTTGGGCGCTGGATTACGAATCCAGAGCGGTTAGGGCTTGATTTTGCATTACCTGCGATGTTCATCGGTCTGATCGTGCTTCAACTTGTACAACGGAAAAATAAAAAGCTACATATTAACGTCGCAATCATCGCAGTGGTATGTGTCATTATCGCGAGCATGGCGTCACTAGGCAGCATGAGTATTATTGTAGCCGCAGTCATTGCGGCGACCATGGGAGTGGTGATGGAAAGATGGAAGTAAGATGGGATGTATTCTGGATCATTATGGGCTCGGCATTGTTAACATTTATCCCTCGCGTGCTGCCCTTGATGTTGTTCAGTAAAATACAGATTCCGATGTGGTTGCTACGCTGGCTTGAATATGTACCTGTAGCGGTCATGGCTGCTCTAATTGGACAGGAGCTCTTCATGTCTGGTAACAAACTAGTACCGATTACACAGAATCCAGCGCTATGGGCTGCCTTGCCCACGCTTATTGTCGCAATCTGGACACGAAGCCTACTTGGAACCGTCCTGGTAGGTATTGTTGCGATGATGATTTTGAGGTATTGGATGGGTTAGTTCTACGTTAAATTTCCAGTGATTAGGAGTAAACCTTCGGCTGAATCGGTTAATAATGCTCATATAGTGCGTGTTCAAAAAGGTCGGTTTTCAGTACCGAGAAAATGGGATGAAGATAGAAATGGAGTAGTGGAGCGTAGGCAAAACTACGTGAGCAACTACATTGTTTCCGAAGGAAACAAACTTCGTAAGCATCCACTTATTTCGGCTGAATCCCATATTCGAAGCTGAGATGCCGCTCGCGCATCCTTCGTAATCAAAAGCGGACTTTTTGAACAACCTCTTATAGAAGTGTCTTACATGATAGAACATTATGCTGAGGAGCGAAGGGAGCGAACTCGATGGGAACGATAAGGCGCAAAGTGTTAATTACAGGAGCGGCTGGTGTGATAGGTCGAAGCTTACTTACGGGACTAAGAGCACTGGAAAAGTATGATATCGTCGCTGCTGATCTGCAGCAGGACGATGAGGCAGGCATTGTAGAGCTGGATGTTACGGATGCGGAGAGAATCAAGGAACTCACCCAAGGTGTGGATACAATCCTGCATATCGCGTGGGCAAAGGATGAAGAGGATTTTCTAGGCAAAGTGCTGCCGATTAATGTGACTGGGGCATATCATCTGTATGAAGCTGCTCGGTTGAATGGTGTGAAACGTATCATATTTGCAAGTTCAAACCATGCAACAGGGTTCTATAAAACAGGCGAGGATATTGAGGTTGATGACCCCTATCGGCCAGATAGCTTCTATGGACTTAGCAAGTGTTACATTGAGTTGTTGGGACGGTATTATGTGGATAAGCATGGCTTGTCTTCATTCAATATCCGAATTGGCAACTTCTCTGGTGACACCCATCCGCATTCCGAACGTTCCGCACATATCTGGATTTCGCCACGGGATATGGTGCAGTTAGCCCATTGTTGTATTGAAGCAGACGCGAACCTTACCTACCTTAATCTATATGGAACTTCAGCGAATACAGACAATTACTACGATATTGGATACCTCAAAGAGAAAATTGGTTACATTCCTTTAGATGATGCGGCAGATCTATGGGAGGAGGCCAAACGTCATGGTGCACCCGATAAGCAAGATGAAACGGCCTATCAAGGCGGCGGTTATACAGCGAAGGAGCAAAAAGGAACCTAGACATGTGTCTAGGTTCTTTCTTATTTAAAATATGAAAACGCTATTTTCTATTGGGCGGGAAAGGGATAAAATGGGGAATGAGGTAGTCAGATGTTCATTTCTATTATTATTCGAAGGAAGGAACGGTATCAATGACGAGTACACATTCATCCGTTATATTGTTTCAGGGAGATTCAATCACAGATGGAGGAAGATCCCGTAATGATGACCCGAATCATTTTCTCGGTCACGGGTACGCCTATCTAATCGCAAGCAGATTGAGTGTAGATCTAGCAGCTAGACAGCCGCTTTTCTACAATAGAGGTATTAGTGGTGACCGCGCATCCGACTTGTATGCACGCTGGAATGAGGATACGTTCAGCTTGAGGCCGGATCTAATTAGCATTCTGATTGGTGTTAACGATGCTTGGCGTAGCATGAATGGTGAAGCAAGCGGATTCACCGATCGTCTGGGACGAGCGTATCGCCACCTTTTGGACGAGACACGTGAAGTGATGCCGGATACGGGGCTGGTGCTTATGGAGCCTTTTATTTTGCAAACAGGAGCAACCGTAGAAAATTGGGATCGTTGGCAGGAGAGAATTGGCGAATATCAGCACTTGGTTCGTGAGCTTGCCCATGAGTTTGATGCTGTATTTGTACCGCTGCAACAGACATTCAACGATGCACTTCAGCAGGCAGAAGCTGCTTATTGGTTATGGGACGGTGTTCATCCAACAGCAGCAGGACATGAACTGATTGCTCGCCAGTGGTTGGATGTAGTACAGAACAGCCCATTGAAAATACAATAATACAGGTAGTTCAAAAAGTTCGCTTTTGATTACGAAGGATGCCTGTCGGCATATCAGCGTCGAATATGGGATTCAGCCGAAATGTCCGTTGCTCACGTAGTTTTGCCTACGCTCCGCTACTCCATTTCTATCTTCATCCCATCTTCTTGGTACTGAAAACCGCCCTTTTTGAACACGCACTAATTTCGTGAGCGGAGGAAGGTGAGGTGCACTTTCTTCGCTTATTGCAATGCGGTAGGAACAAGTAGGTCGAAGCGAGTAGTTCTTTTTATAAATTGGAATTTACTACCTAAAGAGTGTTAAAATGATCATATGCATATCAAGCAATAGCTTAAATTGAAATCGGTTACAGTGGTAAGGAGGCTTTTCTCATGACCGTCCATCCTGGACTGAACTGGACGACGAGGCAGATTGCAGAGGCATTGGAGCAGGGAACCTCGGAAGCTTTAGTAAGCGTTTCCGATTGGAAAGGCCAGATTGCGAATACACTGGATGATCAGGAATACCGTGATTTTTGGAAGGACATCGAGATGTATGCGTTAAGGGCAAGCCGTGAGCCTTTGCCTGAATTATCGTTTACCCTTTTGCGCCAAT
The DNA here is from genome assembly GCF_036884255.1 of Paenibacillus tundrae. Classification (NCBI taxonomy): domain Bacteria; kingdom Bacillati; phylum Bacillota; class Bacilli; order Caryophanales; family Paenibacillaceae; genus Paenibacillus; species Paenibacillus tundrae. Next base: position 375,460 of record NZ_CP145605.1, read on the forward strand.
TCAGGGATACTGGGGAACGAAAGGCGTATGAAGCGGCTTATTTTGAACGTCGTGGGCGAATAGTTGCGCTTAGTGTATTAACGGCTACGTCGAAGACTTCTACATACGTATCTCTGCTGGAAGATCTGATCTGGAGTGTGTGTAATGAACACACCTGGTGCCTCTCTGCCCACATACCATCTGGAGAAGAAGCGACTGCTTACACATGGATTGATCTGTTTGCAGCAGAGACGGCTCAGATGCTTGCAGAGATCATGGTCATGCTGGGTGGCATCATCGATGAGCGAGTAGAGCGCCGGGTTCGCTCTGAGATGGAACGCCGGATTTTTACGCCGCTATACCGCGAGGATCGAACGTACGGCTGGGAACGTGCAGAACACAATTGGTCGGCCGTATGTAGCGGTGGCTGTGGGGTGGCTGCACTCCTTCTGCTGGAGGATCAATCGCTTCGGGTTAAAGCTGTAGAACATACCTTGCAAGCAATGGATGCCTTTCTGATTGGATACGGCGAGGATGGCGGGTGTGCAGAGGGCATCGGTTATTGGGTATATGGGTTTGGCTTCTATACGTATTATGCGGAGATGTTACGAATCTTCAGTGCAGGTACACTCGATATGTTATCTGAATCTAAGACGAGAGCCATTGCGTTATTTCCCCAGAATATTCATATGTCTGCAGGCACATTTGTTAATTATTCAGACAGTCATGAACGGGAGGTTATTCCGTCAGGCTTGTTATCGAGGTTAGCTGAGCGAGCGCAAGGGGAAGTCAACTGGCGGTTGTCCATCCCTCTTTTGACAGATGATCCATGTAGGCGCTGGGCACATGTCGCACGTAATCTGTTATGGACGGATAGGGCTGTACTTAATGGTCATCGTGATCAGGCTGGGCAGCCCCCGTCTCAGACATTTATCGTTCTGGAGGATTTATCATGGATCATGGGCAAAGCTCAACTGATACGTGCCGAAGAGATGGCAGGGATTGAGGTTGCTTACTCGGTGAAAGGTGGGCATAACGATGAACCCCATAATCACAATGATCTGGGACATTTTATTCTTCATGCAGCGGGTGACAACATACTCTGTGATCCAGGTGCAGGTGCGTATACTCAGGCTTATTTCAGTCCTGGACGGGAGAGTATTCTCCAGATAGGTTCTCAGGGACATAATGTGCCGATCATTGAAGGAACGGTGCAACAATCTGGAAAAGAAGCTGAAGCAAGGTTGCTTGAAATGAAGCATGCATCTCCACATAGTGTAGCCGTCACCTTCGACCTCACGTCAGCCTATGGGAATGCACCTACATTGGCTCGATATACAAGACAATTTAATTGGAGTTGTCCTCCTTCGGCTCAAGAGGCTGAGCTGTTGGTAGAGGATCATTTTACATGGAAGTCTGCTTATGATTCTGATCGGACAGATATAGATTTAGATGATGTGGTACGAGCAAGTGAGCTGAATCTGTCTGCTGAAGCAAGAATAAATGGAAATCCAAATGTAAATACAAATGTGACTGGAAAGGCAAGTGTGAGTGCAAGTGGAGATGAGGGCGCCAATGAAGATGTAAATTCAAATGCTAGTAATAGCGCTTATGCTTGTGTATACAAAAACGTGATTCAGCGCTTAGTCAGCCATGTTGAACCTGTGTTCCATGATGGTGTGGTTCAATGGAAGACCGATAAAGCCGTGGTGAGCATGACCTATGAATCGGAACACAGCCCAGACCGTTGGGTTGCTCGACTTGAAGTGGTGGATACGGTTGATCATGATCATCTTCCCTTGAGGCTATATGTTACCGAGCTTGTATTGGAACGTACACCGAATCAGGGTATGGAAACCACAGATCCTTCTGTGCAGGAGACCTGGTGCAGAATGAAGTTCATCACTCGGCCTAGAGTGTAGAGGGAGTAGGTTGGGCATTGTTGCTCTTATCGCTATGGAGCGCATGTGAACATGGAAGCGTTGGGTGTGCACCTATTGTAGCAGCCCTATTCATAGACCACAAAGATTGATTAGAGGAGGATACAACGTATGACAGAAACGGCTAATTGGGTAGAAGAAGCATGGCGGCAGGGTGCAGCAAAAGTACTTCGCAACGCAGAGCGGATTAAAGATACCTTTCCACATATTGCTCCGCAAGGCAGATATGATCAGAATGATCCGGAGTGGTGGACGGCTGGCTTCTGGCCGGGACTACTCTGGCTGGTCCATGAAGCAGCGCCGAAAGCTGAGGCGGTTGCCTCCTTGGCGCGTATTGCTGAAAGCTGTGAGCGCCAATTGGAGGGTTGTCTTCGTGATCCGGACTCTGTCGATCACGATCTAGGGTTCATCTGGCTGCTTAGTGGCGTAGCCAACTACAGCCAGACCGGCAGCGCAGATGGCAAGCGGCGAGGTATGCTCGCCGCCAATCTACTTGCTGCCCGGTTCCACGTGCGCGGTGAATTCATCCGCGCCTGGAATTTCAGCTCGTCAACGATGGACACGCGAGGCGTAGCCATCATTGACAGCATGATGAACCTGCCGCTGCTCTACTGGGCGTCAGAGCAGAGCGGCGATCCGCGCTTCCGCTGGCTGGCGGAAGCACATGCGGACACCGTAGCGCGTGAATTCGTGCGCGAGGACGGGTCCATCTGCCACGTGGTGGAGTTCGATCCACACACGGGGCAGAAGCTGCGGGAGCATGGCGGCCAAGGCCATGCTCCGGGTTCCGCCTGGGCGCGGGGCACCGCCTGGGCGCTGCACGGGTTTGCGCTGTCATTCCGGCATACGGGCGAAGCCCGCTATCTGGAGACAGCGGAAGGCGCGGCCGATTTCTTCCTCGCCATGCTTGGCGAAGAGATCGTGCCGATGTGGGATTTCCGCGCACCTGGGGAGCATCAGGTGGCGTGGGACTCGTCCGCTGCGGCCATTGCCGCGAGTGGACTGCTCGAGCTCGCGAAGCTGTCGCCACGCGGAGCGGAATACGCTGCGGCAGGTGAGCGCATCGCTCGTGGCTTGTACGAGCGGTATAGCTCAGGTGAGTCAGCAGCTGAGGAAGGTCTAATTATGCAGGGAACGGTGCATTATCCAGAGGGACGGGGCATTAATGTCCCGATTATCTATGGTGATTATTTCTATATGGAAGCACTGGCGAAGCTGCAAGGACGTCCCGGGTTCTTTTAATTCCTTTTAAACAGCCTTCTGCAATTATTCATGAATTATGATAACTAACTTAATCTATAAGTAGAAAACACAGTGGTTGAGTGTGCAAAGTAGAATTTTTGTGGAATCCATAAAAATTCTTACATGAGCACTTCTCGCCACTGTGTTGTTTGTTTATGCCGCAAATATAGAGAACATAGAAGGTTGCTTAGCTTTCAACGGAGTAGCATGCATAGTAATATCCTTCCGTTCATTTCATATTGGTTCAAATTCAGTTTGTAAATTATCGAGATACTAGGTTAACTTTTGAAGGATTCACGGTGTGCGCTCATGCGCGTCTCTATGTTACAGGCTACGTCTCAAAATAACAAAATCCGCTGAAGATTGATCTGGATAACGCTGTGGGATGATCTCCTGTACTTTGAATTCCGGATAATCGTACAGATAATGGAACAGATTGCGATCTTGGATCGTATCAACACCTGGATTTCCTGTCTCTTTCAGCCGGGTGTAGAGGACAACCCACTCTCCAGAGGCATGCAGGATATCATGCAGCGTATTCCGAAAATCCTGTTCATCTGTAATGTGGTAGAGCACATCGAGACAGATGGTCAGATCCGCCTGAAGAAAACCTCGGTTAATCCACAGACCAGGTGTATATAACATGAAGCTTTTGGATGTATCGCTCGCAAACTTAGAAGCACATAAACGAACGGACGATGCTGCTACGTCCATGCCGAGATAGGTACCATAGTTCATGTATTGCAGCTGATTACCGTCCCCACATCCGAACTCAATTACGCTGGTGATGCCTTCTCGCTGAATAAGCTCATTCACGACCTCAGCCTTAAATTCAGCCAGTACCCCGTAAGAGCCTCTCCCTGACGTTTCTCCGGAGCGATACGTTTGCTCCCAATATTCAATGTAGTCGAAAGACTTCGTCATCGTTGTCCCCCAATCATCCATCAATTTCAATTGCCGCTATAATAGCGTATGCGGGAACTTATCCTATATGATCTTGAGTGCTTTTTGCAGCAGAATAAGAATTAATTTCCACTAATTTTCCTGAAAGTCTAAACATCTGGAAAGAACCTGCCGACATTAAACGTAAGGAAAAAAATGATTACAATCGGGGGGAAATGATGTTAAAGCCAAGATTGACCAAGTATATGGTGATGATGCTGGTACTGGTACTGAGTATTTCCAACGTAGGCCTGGCCGCTGCGGCAGATAAAGAACTATCCAAAATTGTATTGTCTAAAAATGAGTTGTCGCTCGAAGTGGGTGATTCGACTTCAGTGACGGCTACAGGGGTATATAGCGATAATACATCGCAGAGTGTGACGATCAGCTCGGATTGGAGCAGTAGTGACAGTTCAATCGCAACAGCGAATAACGGTACGATCAGTGCCAAAGCTGAGGGTGATGCAACCGTAACCGTGTCCTATCAGGGCAAACAACAAACGATTCATGTCAATGTGACGAAAAAGGTTAAAGCGCTATCCAAGGATGTACAGACACTGGATCTGCGAATCGGAGCTTCGAAGAAGATCAATCTAACAGCAACATACAGTGACAACTCGGTAGAGGAAGCAGCAGCGAAAATTGCAGAGTGGTCCTCTAGTGATGACAAAGTAGCGACTGTAGTGAATGGTGAGGTTACCGGCCAAAGTGCAGGTACAGCCGTGATCACAGGTAAGGTTGGTAAACAAAGCGTAACGGTAGATGTTAACGTTGAAGTGGTTAAACGTGTAGATGTGAATAAGAAACAGATCAATCTGTTATTGAATGGTCAAGATGATGTAGAGCTGACGGCAACATATCCAGATGGTTCAACAAAAGTTGTGACTGAGCTTGCAGAGTGGACTACGAGCAACGAGAAGGTAGCAGATGCAATTAAAGGTAAAATTAAAGGTTACGCTGCTGGTTCAGCCAAAATCACAGCAACTTACGGTACGAAGTCCGTAACGATTGATGTTGATGTTGATCTGACGAGCAAACTGAGCGCAAGTAAACAAAGCGTGTTCTTGCGTGTCGATAGCACAAACCCGGAGAGCAATAGTACAGCAGACATTGTACTAACGGCTTCATATCCAGATAGTGCGGATAAGCCGGTCACAGATCTTGCTACATGGACATCCAGCAATGAGAAGGTAGCTACTGTATTCAAAGGCAAAATTACGGCTGTGGGCAGTGGATCAACTACGATCAAAGCGACACACAGTGGTAAAACGGTAGAGATTGCAGTGGATGTAGATACAGCGAGATACCTCGATATCGATGGTGTTGAGGACAAGGTTGCGATGAGCCTTGCGGATAATACCAAAACCAAGAATCTTGTCGTAAAAGCAGAATATATCGACGGAAGTAAAGAAACCGTAACGTCTAAAGCAACATGGACTTCCAATAATGCAGATGTCGTCTATGTATCTAACGGCGAACTGATCGCATACAAATCCGGTACAGCGACCATTACCGTTGCTTATGGAGGCAAAACCGTTAAATTCACGGTCAATGTTGATGTAGCGGACAAGTATGAGATGGAGAAGAAAAAGGCTTCCGTCGCAGTAGGTGGCACGTTTGCTGCTAAAGTTTTCGCCGTGTTCGGTGAAATCTCCAAGGATGTATCTGAGGATGCAACATGGAGCAGCAGCAGTGAAAAAATTGCTGAAGTTGACAGCAAAGGTAATGTAACGGGGGTAGCAACGGGTAAAGCGACCATTACAGCCAAAATCGAAGGAAAAACATTGACGTTGCCAGTAGAAGTTGGCATGGCTAGCGATCTGGAAGCAGATGAGAACTTCGTAGTATTGTCTGCCAAAGAAACAAAACAAATCGAGCTGACTGCTACGGATGAGGATGGATTGACGAAAGACGTATCCTCTGAAGCCACTTGGAAATCAAGCAATGCACGTGTGGCTGATGTGAAAAAAGGCGTTATCACAGCGAACAGCAGTGGTAAAGCAAACATCACAGCAGAGTACGGTTCCAAGAAAATCACCATTCAGGTTGAGGTTGACGTAATCTCACGGATCGAAGCATCCGTGCCAGCACTTTCTCTGAAATCAGGAGACACTGAAAACCTGACCGTTACCGTCCTATTGAGTGATGGTAGCGAACGTGATGTAACGGATAAAGCAGAATGGAAAACAAATAACTACAAGGTTGCACAGGTGAGCAAAGGCGCTGTAAAAGCCATCGGTTCAGGTAAAGCTAAAATTACAGCGAAGTATGGTAGTAAATCGGTTACGATTGCGGTGGATGTGGATACGTTGAAATATCTGCAAACTGACAAAGTTACGCTGACGATGAAGCCAGGTGACAAAGCGACCGTAATCGCAACAGCAACATTTGCAGATGGTAGCGAAGCAGACGTATCCAAGCCAGCGCTATGGAAGTCTTCTCGTATTGCAACTGCATCGGTGAAGGACGGCGTTATTCAAGCGAATGGTAAGGGTAAAGCAACCATTACGGTCACCTATGCTGGCGTGAAAACAAAAGTGACGATCGTTGTTGAAGCGAAGTAAACTCTTCTTAAAACCGAGGTAAATAAAAGTAGGCATGTTGTGTGAAGTACTAGCTGCAACATACTAAGATAACAAAAGAAAAACGGTGATACCTGTTCTTGTGAGCGGGTATCACCGTTTTTTTATTGTGCTAATGTTTATTAAAATATTATAACGAGCAATTCTTCTTCACAAGTGAGCAGTTGAATTACATGAAATGAGGCAGAACGAATGCGCCATAAGCAAAAGCAATGACAATCAGAATAGCAGGGTGAAGCTTGGTTTTAGTCATGACCCACAGCGAGATTCCAGCAATAATCAGGGTTTGCCAGATGCCGATCGACTCGGTGGAGACTTGGCCGAACTCCCATGTGAGCAGAATCATGAGGACGGCAATGACGGGCTGTACTAACAACGTCATACCTTTGACTTTTGGAGAGGTACGGTATTTGTTAAGCAAGCGCAGCAGTAGAATTAATGCGACGGCCGAAGGCACAATCGTAGCGAAGCTGGCAATGAATGCACCAAACCAGCCAGCAACCTGATAACCGACAAAGGCAGCAATTTTCGTGGCGATTGGCCCTGGGAGGGCATTACTAATAGCAAGTACATCACCGAATTGCTCTGTCGTTAACCACTTGTAATGATTCACAATCTCTTCTTGCATAAGCGGAATGGAAGCTGGACCGCCCCCGTATCCTAATATATTGGCTACAAAAAATCCCCAAAATAACTCCCACCATGTCTGTAGCATCGTCTAGGACACCCCCTTATCGGCGTTGTCCTTCGACTTGAAGCGCTGAACCACATCAAAGTGGAAGAAACCATAGACGAGAAAGACAGCGATGACGATACCAGGGTGAATGTCTAGTAACAACAAGAGCACAAACGCAATGACCCCAAATAGGAGGGCAAAGGTTTTGCCGAGTCCTTTCCATGCCTTCATGGCGAACTCATAAGCCATCATGCCGAGCATGACAAAAATGACTGGGCGTACGGCTGCCACCATGCCTGCGACCACTTTGGATTCTCGTAGCGCGTACATCGAGCCGAGCAGTGCAATAATGGCAATACTTGTCGGCAATATATGGGCTAGCACTGCTACAATCGCGCCCAAGAGACCTTTGGTTTTATAACCTAAGTATGCAATCATTTTGGTCGCAATTGGACCCGGGAGAGCATTCGCGATAGCTAGAATCTCCCCGAACTCCTCATCACTAACCCATTTATAACGTGTAACGGCTTCATAACGAATCAAGGGAATTACCGAAGGACCGCCGCCATATCCCAAAATTCCGGTTCGCACCATTCCTGTGACGAGACCGCTGTAAACTTTCCAACTCATGCTGTTATCCTCCTACAGTCTCATGCCCATCCGGCTTTTATAACGTTTTAACAATAGTTGTGACTCTACTTTGACGATTCCAGGCATCTTATAGAGTTTCTCTAGTAGAAACTGTTCCATCTCCTCCATGTCGGCAAAAATACCATGCATGTGCAGGGTACTTGGGCCTGTCATATGGTATAGGCTGGTTACGGCTGGTTCTTCATCGAGTTTCTCCGCTACCTCGTCCAGAAAAGGAGGTTCTACGTCGACATTGAAAAAAGCTGAGACCTGCAGTCCAACCTTGCTGGGGTTGATGACAACCGTGAATCGTTCAATAACGCCTTTTTCGGATAGTGCATTAATCCGTGCCTGTACGGCTACGCGAGATAACCCAATCTGTTGTCCCAGATCGGTATAGGACATCCGGCTATTGTGATGCAGAGCAGCCAATATTTTGCGATCTATGTCATCCAGATTGTGCATTTGGGGGATTTCTCCACCCTTAGAAGAGCGTTTCTCTGCCATGATTGACCATCCTTTTCTATCACTAATTACAGTTAGAACATGAAATGAGCATTTATACATTTTGTACGTAGCACTCTTAATTTTAATGACGAAACGTAATTCGAGTCAATATATTTATAATAAATAAGGATTATACCTGATAATTCACTTTCACTTTGTAAAATTGGCCAAGTTTACCTTCTATATAGAGTGAAAGCTACCTCAAAAATAGAAAAAAAGACTGCCCAAGGAACGCTCCTTGGCAGTCTACAATGTGTACTTTAGTATATTCGTAGCTACACAATAGCTCTATACGATCGACGTGCGCTCTGCAAGCATAGTATTCGCTAGTTATGCTGATCACGCATGATTATGATTCGCCAGTCGTGCTCGAATGTTAACGTTGTATCTACCTCAGCGCAGCATCTACTTCAAATGCACTATTGCAATCCAAATCAGTCGTTTATACTCGATTTACTTCGTTGATGTCCTTGGCAGAACGAGGGTGACGGTTGTCCCTTCACCTGGCTCTGAAGATACCCTAAGTGTTCCGCCAGCTCCGCGCGCACGTTCTTCCATGCTGAACATCCCAACACCGTTACCCACCTTCGTTCCATTGAAGCCGACGCCCTGATCTTCTATGATGACCACGGTTGCATCCTCAGCATCTTCTACGGTCACTTGTGCTTCGGATACATCCGCGTACTTCGCAATGTTGGTTAACGCTTCTTGGATGATCCGGTACATCGCAATCTCACGATTCATCTCCAGTCGTCTGCGTAGATTGCACTCCAGCTTAACTTCGATACCATAGTGCCGATTGTAATTCTCTATGTAGGTGCGAATCGCAGGTACAACCCCGAGATCATCCAATACAGAAGGTCTGAGCTCCCAAGCCATACCACGAACATCCTCCATAATTCCGGTCACTTGTTTCCGCAGGGATTCGACGCCGGGATGTGGCTGATCTGCGAGCAGGCGATCCATCTGGATGACGAGAGAGAATAGACTCTGACCGATTCCATCATGCAGCTCGCGCGAGATCCGTCGCCGTTCCTCTTCCTGAATGTTCATGACCTGAGACATCATCGTCTGCAGCTCACCCTCTACTCGTTTAAGCTTGGTCACTTCACTTCGTACAGCTAAATATTGATAGGGCTGTCCGTCGTTATCGAGAAATGGCACGATGGTGGTGTTCACCCAATAATAGTTGCCGTCTTTGGCACGGTTACGTATCTCGCCATGCCATACCCTGCCGGAGGATATCGTATCCCACAGGTTCTTCATGAATGTTTTGCCATGATATCCTGAGTTGATAATCCGATGATCCTGACCTATCAGCTCACTCCGATCATATTTCGAAATCTCGCAGAATTTATCGTTTACATATTGGATTTTCCCTTTACGATCGGTGAGCGCCACGATGGAGGATTCGTCGAGAGCAAACTTCAGGTCGCTGAGTTGATGCAATGAACCTTTCAGTCTGCTACGAAATTGGTCATCGGTGATATGCTCATCCAGCTCAAGAAGTAACTGCAGAACAGGCTGGTCGGCAAGTCCGCTGAGTCTGTTTTCATGTTCGCTATTCAAAGTTCAGCAACCCCTTTTTCATCGCAAACTTCACGAGTTCCGGCCGGGTACGGAGCCCGAGCTTCTCCATAAGATTGCTTTTGTGGGATTCTACAGTTTTGACACTAATGACGAGATGCTCGGCAATTTCCTTGTTGGCGTACCCTTTGGCGATCCATGACAAAATTTCCTTCTCTCGCTCGGAGAGCGTGTCATATGGGCCGGCATTCTCTTGTTTTGCTTTATCGAGATACTCACTCATCAGTCGTTTCGTTGCACTGGGATACAGATATGCACTGCCTTCTGCAACGGAGCGAATGGCGGCGAGCAATTCTTCATGTGGGGCACTCTTGAGGATATATCCAGAGGCTCCAGCATGGATAGCACGGAATAAATATTCTTCATCATCATGCATCGTCAGTATGAGAATGGCGATGTCTGGCATTAATTTTTTTAATTCAGCAGTGGCTGTTAAACCGTCCTTGCCTGGCGGCATGCTAAAATCCATTAAGACCACATTGGGCTTCAGTTGCTGGGCTTTGGCAATAGCTTCATCCCCGTCCGCTGCATCTCCAACGATCCGAATATCACTTTTTCCGTCTAACAAGGCAATAAGCCCGGAACGTACGACCACATGGTCATCAACGACCAATAGTTGAATCACATCATTTTCCCCCTGTCCGCATGCATATGTCTATCTCTATCATACCAAAAAAGAAAGCCACCCAGAGAAGGAATCTCAGAATGGCTGGATATCTATACAAGAACAAATAAAGGCCTTGCTCAACCTTAACAGGCGAAACAAGCCTTTGTAAGTAAAGTCTATTGCACAGGTTATCCACGAATGAGAGGTTCTAGGTCACGTGCCAGTTGCTTAACTTCGTGGATCATATCCTCTGAAAATGTACAGGACATTCGGTTACCTACGAGCAGCACCGCTTCAGGCAAGCTGCCTGACTGGAAGACAGGTACCGCAATAGCACATACGAGCCGTTCAGCAAGCATAAGCGGACACCTCCCAGGTGTATGCTCTGAACTAGATTGTGCATCTGACAGCGTAGTTCGCCCAGTTCGCAGCGCCGTGCCGACGAGGTCTTGTCCGGGACGCATTTCCATGCGCTGTACACGTTCGTTGCTGGCACCGGACGTATATTTCCAGCGGAGCAGCGTACCAGACAAACAGGCGAGACCGCAAAAATCGCTGGAGGTGTTAAGGCGCAAGCGGTCAATCATCTCCTGAATGCCAGATGGATGTTCATCATGCATGAGAGACACTTCCTTTTAGGGTCATACCGTAGAATCCGGTCGAATGAGCTAACGTTAATTAAATAGAATGAGTCATCATAATCATATGAAGATGTATATGTGTTCTTACGTTCATTTCTATTGTAGACCTTTTCCTTCTCCGTGTAATTCAGGGAAAACCCCTATTTGTTTTCTGGATTTTACTGATCATGCTTGTCCAAGTGCCCTCAGCCTAGACCTACTGCGGCATACAATGCAACTCAGGTTGTAGGTTTAGTGCCTAGTGTGACTTTTCTCACAGCAAATTCAGGGAATTTATCCGTAAGGTTCAGGTAATCCCCCGATAACCTTTATGGTCTTTTCGCGGTAAGATAGATGCATAAGGAAACACGAGGGGGACGATGAATTATGGGTACGGTATTTATAGAAAGAGCAACCCAAGCGACGGAACGAGAACAGACGGAGGGAAGCAAAATGACACAGAGGAATACTGGCGGAATTCTTTCGTTCGTAACGGCCGAACAATGGGCATCGATTGAAACCATGATGCAACCCAAACGGGTGAAGTCGGGGTATAGTCTCTTTCTAGAAGGCGATGAAGCCGGATACCTGTACTTCATTCGTTCGGGACGTGTGAAGCTGACAAAATCCACTGAGGATGGCAAAGAAATTATTTTGTCCATTCAACAAAAAGGCGATCTGATCGGGGAATTCGGTGGCATTGGTGGTCAGATGCACAGCTACAGTGCTGAGATGACGGATAAAGGGGAACTCGCGATTATCTCGCTGAGTGAACTGGAGAGTGTACTTAGTAAAGATGGCGATCTTGCGCTGAAATTCCTGCAATGGATGGCGCTCGCACAACGTATTACCCAGTCGCGTTTTCGTGATCTGCTACTCTATGGTAAAGCCGGTGCGCTGGCATCGACCCTTATCCGCGCGAGTAATTCTTACGGAAAGATGACGCCAGATGGCATCGTGCTGGAGATGAAGCTGAACCATACAGAGCTTGCAGAGATGATTGGTGCCACCCGTGAAAGTGTAACGCGGATGCTGGGTGCTTGGAAAGAGCAGGGCACGCTGGATACATTCGATGGCAAACTGATCATTCGTGACCTGGCTGCGTTACGGTGTATGTGTGGTTGTCCTACAGTTCCGAGCTGTCCAGCAGAGTTGTGCAGAATGTAATGCAGCACAAGTTAGAATAACTGTTTATCTTCATTGGCGATTGGGGTCGTTACGGAGAACGGTTGTTGTACGTAGAAAGAGGGTCAGCCTGCGGGCTGACCCTTTCTGCTATGACTTCGCCAGAATGGAGTATAGGAAGGAGTCATGATATTTCCCTTTGTAATACCAGTGTTCTCGCATCAGACCTTCGCGTTCCATGCCGATGTGCAGCATGACCTTCTCCGAAGAGCTATTCTCTGGACGACATTTGGCGAAGATGCGATGTATGCCAAGTGTATTGAAACCAAATTCCAATATCCCACGTGCGGCTTCCGTTGCATAACCTCGGCCTTGATAGCTCGGGTTCAACACATAGCCTAGTTCGGCATTGGTGTCCATGACATGAAGACCAATTCCGCCAATTAGTGTACCTTCTTGCTTCAGACATATGGCTAGTTCGTAGCCTTCTCGTGGCACTGCTTGTTGTAGCTCGATCACATAATTCACATAAGATTGGGTATCTTCTTCTGTATTCGGCCCCCATGCTGTATGTGTAGTAACCTCGGGTAGCGAAGTATATGTATGAATGTGCTCCCAATCTGACTCTACAATCTCACGAATAATTAATCGTTCTGTTTCTAGTTGCATCATGTCACCATCCTTAACTATTGTAAAATAACCGTGATTCCTTGGTGCTCTAAATTTTCAATAATCGCCTCATATAATGGTCTATTCCCTATTTCCACCTCGAAATCCTCTTCTCCTAAACGTTCGTTCTCTGCGCGTAGCCAGTCAATCTCCCGATGCCAGGCGTTATTATCCAGATATGATCTGGCGACTTGATGATTAGCCCACTTTAGGGTAAAAGGGGCGATTGCTCCGAATCCACCATAAGTGCAATCGATGAACGAGTTGAAATCCGATCCATAATAGCCGCCTGGTCCATTCATGGCTTCACCTAGTGCACAGAAAAAGGAAGCGTAACTAGTCATATATGTGCCGTCCATCTGAAATATCTTTGCCTGATCTTCGTTTATGTCGTTAGTTTTCTCAACGATTTCTGTTGTTATATTCATATTGTTATGGCTCTTCACCACACTGAGCCAGGCCCTTCTTCCATTCTCATCGTAGGTAGCCCACTGGTTAAGCTCAGAAGGGAGCGATGTTCTCCATTGATCCCATATCTGAAGTTCTTGTGCTGAGATCAGACGATGGATGGATACGTTCAACTTGAGATCTGAAGCCAGGGTAGGAAAACCGAGTTTATGATACTTTATTGTGTCATGAATGAAGAAACCATAGTAGCCTATCGTGTGGCCATCTTTATTCAACATTCCGACATAGGCATATCTTGATAGGGGTTCTTTTTTTTGCAAAATGTACTGTTGGAACTCATATGAAAATACGAAATGCTTCAATATAATCTGGTGGTAACTCTCTTGGGGGTTAATCAATGTACCATCTAGCCCGACGATATCTGTACAATGTCCTATGATCAGATCGGTTGAATCATCTAGAAGCACGAATGGAAAAGTCATGATCGTGTAACCTCCTTAACTGTTATGAATTAATTCTACACATACAGTTTGTCATGAGAAAGGCTTATACCCCAAGCGTACCACATTACTAAAAGACGCAAAAAAAGCCCATGACTAATTCTGTACGAATCGGTCAAGAGCTATTTTAAGTATCTCCGTTGCGTTCTAATCTATTGTGGCTGTTTACATTCCACTGCTGGATAAGCTGCCGTCAGCTTACGGATGATCTCCTTTTGCCATTTCACATCACCAATGTTCATTGCCAGGTTTAGAAGATCCAGATAATCATCAAGCTGCAGTGTCGTTTTTTGCAGAGTCGTATCCATTCGATGTTCGTTCCCCTTTATCTATATGATCGTTAATTCATGTACAGTAAACAGAAGAAAGACAAGTTCAAGAATGATAATCATTATCAAACGTATAATATCATTATGCATGGGTTGAAGGCAAAATGCAATGGCAAGTGCCTTGGTTTTTAGTTTTTTTGATGAAAATATGATCTACAACGCCCTTCGTATCCGTCCATTAACGAAAAAAAGCAACCAGAGATTCGGCTGCTGTTGCGATTTATTTATTGTACAGTTGTATTCCTTTTTGTTTAATGATGTGATTCTTGTCCAATGATTTTTTGGTAACTCGCGATATCCAATCTACGGCCAAATTTATAACCAATCTCTTTGAAATGGGCACATTTCTCGTACCCTAGACGCTCGAACAACCGGATGCTAAGCTCATTCTCTGTGCATATCGTTGCTACAAGTACATGGAAATTTAATGCTTTTGCTTGTAATTCAAGTGCCGATAAGGCTGTTGTACCGATTCCACTTCCAACATAGTTAGGATCTATGTAGATCGTTACTTCTGCAGTACTATCATAAGCCTGTTTGTTTTTGTGTTGAGTAAGCAACGCATAGCCTATGATCACATTCTGTTCTTCAATAACATAGGTTTGGTAGCGAGGGTGGCCATTCATTACATTGCTGCGCATCTCATCCAAAGTTAGTTCTTCCGTGTGAAAGGAAACGGTCGTATGGTTTACATAATAATTATAAATGGCCTGTAGTTGTGCCAAGTGTTGTTCTGAAACTTCTATTAGCTGCATCTCTCCGAACGCTCCTTCTATACCATGAATAGTCGCATCTTATCATAACGTAGAGAGTTCACAACGATAACTTTTTGGTCATTAAAATTTCCAAAGGCTCACCCTCAAGCAATAGGCCTCCCGCATCACGATAACCTAATTTTCGATACAGATGCTGAGCACCTTCATTGGCTAAAGTAGAGGTCATGACCAGTTCAAACCCGAGGTTCTTCATCTCATTTTCCCAGAAAAGAATGGCTTGCTTCCCGAATCCTCTGTTGCGATAGGGTTCATCAATCCAGATCATATTCATAAAAGGGGTATTGTCCCAGAAATAGCTGTGCCGCATCCAACCAATGAGTTGATCCTCATCATTTTGCAGCATATAAATCTCATTGCCTCTGATTTTTGGCAAAATAAAGCTGTCTACGATATGATGGTCATGTTCTCGAATATATTCATAGTGCGATTCTGTTGCTGCAATAATTTTCATTCTACGTCCTCCACGAGATCATGATTTAATGTAAATATTATACAATGGTTTATTTATAGGAGGAAGTAGGGATGTTGATATACATAGAATAAGGTGAATAGATTACCTATGTTACGGGAAACGTATAGAGTAATTATGCAGAAGACAAGGAAGAGGAGGCAGCGATCCATGAACCAGCGGCAAGCAGACTGTGACAGCTCATCAATGAGGCAAAAGTTAAAGGGAGATCTTCATCGTGTGGCGGAGCGCATGAACATAACATTATCCCGTTTTGACAATGATCATGCCTGCTTGCTGGGACAATTCGCTGAGATTCGAGCCGAGATCAAGCAGATCGAGGTGTTAGCCTCATCGTTTTACCTGGATTGTTATTTGTCTCCATTCACTGAAAAGTTTGCCGAGCTCTCAGCCAGCGTGCAGCATCTATCTGATCGAAGATACGGAGCACTCATTGTGATTGAACGTGAAACTCCACTGGATTCCGTCATTCACTCGGGAGTCGCTGTAGATGCGAGAATAACGCATGCCTTATTGGAGTCGATCTTTATACCTGGTGCGCCATTACATGATGGGGCTGTGTTAATTCGGGGCAACCAGATTGTGTCCGCAGGAAATGTATTACCATTGTCACAGGTTGAAGTACATGAGCGTAAAATGGGAACTCGCCACCGGGCAGCTCTGGGGCTTAGTGAACTTACCGACGCCGTGGTGCTAGTTGTTTCAGAGGAGACAGGGCAAGCATCCTTCGCAATAGGTGGAGATTTGCATCCGATTAACGTCATTGAAGTCCTCTCCTGACTTTCCCAACAACATTAGAGATCATAAATGATGCACACCTTTTTCCCTGTTCAAGGAGAGAAAGGTTTTTTAATGATAGGCAGATGCCTTACATCGTGATGTGATTTTGCACAAACTTCGTATTCATATGTACAATAGAGAGTGGTCAACAGACAGATCTATAGCGATTCAGGTCGCTAATTTGGTTAGAGGAGCGTTATAAATATGAATTGGTTTGAAGCAATGGAGCATCACGATTATGAGCAGTTGGTTCTGTGCCAAGATAAAGCCTCAGGGCTAAAAGCTATTATTGCAATACACGATACCACACTTGGACCTGCACTAGGCGGTACGCGGATGTGGACATATGCATCTGAAGATGCAGCCATGGAAGATGCCCTGCGGCTCGCAAGAGGGATGACATATAAGAATGCAATATCAGGTCTAAATCTGGGTGGTGGCAAAGCGGTCATTATCGGTGATCCAAGGCGTGATAAGAATGAAGCGATGTTTCGAGCATTCGGAAGGTATATTCAAGGGTTGAATGGACGTTATGTTACCGCAGAAGATGTGGGGACAACCGAGGAAGATATGAACCTTATCTACCAAGAGACCGATTATGTTACCGGCATTTCTCCAAGCTATGGTTCGTCAGGCAATCCATCTCCGGCAACGGCATGGGGCGTATATCGGGGGATCAAGGCAGCAGCTAAGGAAGCATTCGGCACGGATCTACTGGAAGGCAAAACGATTGCTGTCCAAGGTGTAGGGAATGTAGCGATGCACTTATGCCAATATCTGAACGAGGAAGGCGCACATCTGATTGTGACGGATATTCATAAGGATTCGGTAAAACAAGCCATAGACCGTTTCGACGCTAAGGCTGTCGACCCAGCAGACATCACCGGAGTAGAATGTGATATCTATGCCCCATGCGCATTAGGTGGGACAATTAATGATAATACCTTGAAACAGCTCAAGGCTAAAGTGGTGGCAGGCTGTGCCAATAATCAGTTACTTGAGCCAAAGCATGGTGACCAGTTGCATCAGATGGGCATTGTATACGCACCGGACTACGTCATTAATGCGGGTGGTGTGATCAACATTGCCGATGAATTAAATGGGTACAATGCGGAACGGGCATACAGTAAGGTGAGCCAGATATACAACACACTGGAGAGCATCTTTGCCTCGTCCCGTTCGGAAGGCATTCCGACATATGTGGCGGCAGATCGCCTCGCTGAGCGCCGAATTGAGATGATGAAGAACACACGCAGTACGTTTCTGCAAAATGGACACCACGCGTTAAGTTCCCGCAGATTGCGTGGATAATTCACGGTAAGTAACATGATAAGGCCTCATTAAACTGTCTAATATGCGGGAAACCCTCCTTCAAATGAACCAATGTGGAGGAGGGTGGTTCGTGCATATGGGCAGTTTTTTTATTTTCTTTTATGATAGATAATAGACATGCACATCAAATTCCCACTTCAATATACCGATAATGAATGTACATCGTTCAGATGGTTCATGAAAGTGGGGGAAATCGTAAATGGGGAAGAAGAAACAAGGCTTGTCTTATCGAATTAGAAATATCTCGCTGAAGGTTAAGTTACCGATCATGTTAAGTGTACTAGTGATCTTGGTGCTTATGGGAACAACCACAGCAACGTATTTTGTCTCATCCAAACTATTAGTGATGAAGAGTGA
Source organism: Paenibacillus tundrae (assembly GCF_036884255.1). Classification (NCBI taxonomy): domain Bacteria; kingdom Bacillati; phylum Bacillota; class Bacilli; order Caryophanales; family Paenibacillaceae; genus Paenibacillus; species Paenibacillus tundrae. Next base: position 393,517 of record NZ_CP145605.1, read on the forward strand.
GGCAGAGATTAATGGCATGTCCGATCGCCTTGGGGAAGGGTTATGGACAGCCGTACAGCTTCAACAGCAGGTAAGTCACGCGATTTCTGTACATAATACGTTTAAAGAGATGCTGGAACTGCGTAATACCAACAGCATGACAGATGAAGAGTTTTTCTCGGATGCCAATCCGTATTTTAACAAAGCGAATACGATCTTGACGAACAGTGTATCGGATACAGAAGTAGCAAAGCCTAATCTGTATTTGTTAGACCAGAATGGGATTATGGTAGCTGCAACCCAGACCGAAGTCATTGGTCAGTCTCGAGATGATCGGGAGTATTTCCAGGAATCCATTAAGGGTGAATCATTTATCAGTGATGCGATTGTATCTAAGCAAAGCAAACAACTGGTGATCATTTTCTCAGAGCCGATCCAAGATGATGAAGGTAATACCATTGGTGTACTGGCGTTGGCCATGGATAGCAGCTTTTTCCTAGGACAACTGGGTAATATCCAAATTAATGGTGAAGGTAAGATTGAAGTGCTCAGTCGCAGCGGCACAATCATGTACGATTCAGTTGATGAGAGCTTGATTGGACAATCGCTTGCAGAAGATCAGAATGTGCAGGCACTTCTTCAAGAAAAGGCAACAGACGAAGTGAAAATAACGACAGCTACGATCGATAACACGTATTATCGTGTCAACCAGATTCCAGGCGCTGATCTTCTTGTTATTGTTATCGACAGCTATGAGGATATTAAGCGTCCGGTGCAGGATATGCTTCAGCAGATGTTATGGCTTACATTGCTTGCCATTGTGATAGCCATCGGAGTGGGTATGTTAATCTCTCGTAATATTACGAAACCAATTGTTAGACTTACAGGTTTGTTCAAACAGCTTGCTCAGGGGAATCTGACGGTGAAGGCAGAGGGCAGGTACAACAGTGAGTTCAAAGATCTGGCAGATAGCTTCAATAGTATGGCTGAACAGAACAAAAACCTTATTACCAATATGGGGCAATCTATCACTGTTCTACAAACGAGCACACAGGAACTGGAGGATACCTCCAAACAAACTGCTCGATCTGTGGATGAAACGTCTGCTACGCTAATGAGTATAGCGCAGGCTATGGAGGCTCAATCGGAGGATACGGAGCAGATTGCAGGTAAATTTAACAGCTTTGGCGATAAGGTAAACGCTATGAATAGCAGTGCACAGGATGTAAAGGCACACGCTGATGAAATTGAAAGTGTGTTCCACAATGGAAGCGAAGTCGTGAATGAACTGATGCGGATCAATGAGATGAATGAGCGGGAAGTGGAGAAAATCTCTGAGATTACGGTCAAGCTGCAGAACAGCTCAGGCAGTATTAGTCATATTACAGAGGCAATTAGTCAGATCGCCAAACAGACCAACCTGCTCGCATTGAATGCCTCCATTGAAGCATCTCGTGCTGGAGAGCATGGTAAAGGATTTGCGGTTGTGGCTGAGGAAATCCGCAATTTGGCAGAGCAGAGCTCCCGACAGTCGAAAGAAATTTCGAGCATTATTACCCAAAATCTAGCGGATGTAGCCGAGAACAATCAAAGTGTTGCGGAAATTCATACAATCTCGTCCAGGCAGGATGAACTTGTTATTCAGACTCGCCAGGCATTCGATGTGATTTTGGAGAAGGTAACGGAGATTAATCATCAGATCGCTTCAATGGCAGGACAGATGCAGGAGATGATACAGAACAAGGACGATGTGCTGGAGTCAGCGCATAGCCTGTCGGCATCAGGGGAGCAGGTATCTGCTTCGGTACAAGAAGTTACAGCGACAATGATGGAGCAATCAGCAACTGTACAGCAATTGGCGAATATGGTGGATACCATTGACCAGTTAACACGTAATTTGGCTGATGCTGCTGGCAAGTTCAAGGTTGAGTAAGTAGCGGAAGCAAGAATAATGCGTTAAAGAATAGCGTTAGGATACATGAATGAAATCAAAGAAGTCCCTTATGCCATTAAGGTTGGCAGATCAAGGGGCTTCTTTGGGTATATACATTAATAAATGGTATATAAATGGAATATTAAGCTAAAAAGTAGTATAATGTTTATATATAAAAATTGTAAATATGGGTGATTACGGTTATCTATACAGAAGGAGGTCTGAGATGAGACGACATTGGATGTGGCTGATGCTTACGGTTCTTATGACGAGTGTATTCATGATGGGATGTACGTCATCTACAACGACTGAACCGAGTACAGAGTCAACAAAAGAAGCGATAACAACACCTTCCGAAGTGGATAATGAGGTTCCAAAGGCTACGGATCAGGATGAGCAGGCTGCGCTGCAGACAGCAAAAGACTATAAGGCTACTGAATTTGAAGTGAATGAAAATGATGAGAAAAGCGCAACAACGATGGAGTCTGCCCTAGCCAGAGGAGAACTGATCAAGCCGTTCCTGACCGAGAAGTACTTCGAAAAACAGATGGCTGATCGCAATATCGTTTTGCCTCTTATGGTGGCTTATAAAGAGCAGGTGAAGCTGCGTAGTGAGAATATGAATTTTACGTTGAAGGAAAATAGGGGCGATTCTCTTCTCGTGTCATACACGCTAGATCTTATTTTCATAGATGATCAGGGTAAAGAAGTTCGCAACATACCGCTCGAAGGTGAGCTTACTTTCCTGTTTGAGAACAAGCAGTGGCTTATTGTAGACGATACCTACAACATCAGGGAACTTCAGGAATTAGTCTACGATTATGATAACTAATTGAGAAGAGATTGAGGAGATAAGGCGGGGGGCGATTCGGAGAATCGCCTTATTTATGTTGAACAAGAATGGCTTCGAAAGTAGGGGATTAGACCTGAAAGATCGGAGAGATGGCAGGGGGTGCCGATTGATTAGGTGTGGCGGGTTGCTGAGTTAAGGTTGGGGCATTGTCCCAGACGGAGCTGGGCAGTTCTCGTCGTAAAACGGGGGCTACCTCTTGGGCGAATCGCTCTAGCTGCTCCAGTTGCTCGCTATGACTGAGTCCATCGACACTAATACTGAGCACCTGATGTCCGTAGGCTGCATGATAATTTACGATTTTCTCAACAACCTGATCTGGACTACCAATCAAGACAGGACCGTTCGCGATATTATCCTCCAGATCCTTGAAGGGAGACTGGTTATGCTGTGCAGAAGCAGTAGCATGGAATACATCGTAATAGGGCTTGTATCTGTGAATGGCTTCTTCTCGCGTATTGGCGAGGTACAAGCTGCCAGCTCCAGATCCAATCACTGCTCGCTTGGCATCATGACCATAATGATCGAGGCGTTCTCGATAATGATCAATGAGTGCTTTGTATTTGGCCTGAGGGTGGAACGAGTTAGATGTGAAAAGCGGTTCACCGTACTGCGCTGCAAGCTCGGTTGATAAAGTACTCGATGCGCTACCATGCCAGATCGGGATGGATTGCTGTAGTGGACGTGGTTGAGTGGTTACTTTGTCTAGTGGCGGACGGTATGTGCCTTCCCAGGTCACGTCCTCCTCTGTCCATAGACGCTTGAGCAGACGATAGCGTTCACCCAATGAATCCCACTGCTCTTCCTCTGTGATCCCAAACAGCGGGTAATGCCGAGGATCATTGCCTTTCCCGATAATCATCTCCAGCCGCCCGCCGGATAACTGATCCAGTGTGGCATAGTCCTCTGCGACACGCACAGGGTCAAGTACACTGAGTACTGTAACGGTCGTTAATAGACGGATGCGAGAGGTAGCCGCGGCAACTGCCGTCAACACCACAGGCGGAGAAGAGGAGAGGAAAGGTGCGCCATGTCGCTCCCCAATTCCGTATGCATCAAATCCCAGCCGTTCTGCCAATCTGGCCTGTTCCAGAATGTTCTGGAATTTCTGCTGTGCCGTAAACGCTTCTCCGGTGATAGCATTGGGCAGATTCATCATGAGGCTAAATAACGCAAATTTCATCTGACCCTCTCCTTGATTGAAGTAAGAAACGATTACATTATTATAATTTAATCCAATCTGAATAGTGTGATATGTAAGTTGATATAACTGTAACATGTTGTCCGTGTTTCTTCTAATGGATTTTTTCTATAAGCAAATGTTCGCTCTGGTGTACCGTTTACGATCAAGCTTCTTATCGTTGTTAGTTCACTCTTAATAAAAGAGCCGTTCATCATTATGACGATGAACGGCTCTTTTCGTGTGTGGCCACAGGAGGACGTGTGTCATTGACCTTTGAGTTAGCGTGTGTTCTTTTCCGTAAAATAGTACAAGAAAGCGAGAAGTGGCATAGCAATTCCAATGATGGACGTTAGTGCCCAGCCCCCATAGGCATATGACCAACTTCCGATCGATGAGCCGGCGGCTCCGCCGATAAAAAAGATCGACATAAAGATTCCGTTGATTCTTCCTCTCGCTTCATTCCCTAAAGAATAAATGACGCGTTGTCCAAGCACGAGATTACCAGATACGGCCATATCTAAGGTGATAGCTGCAATGAGCAATACAATCAGAGCTGTTGTGGAGTTGCTTTGGAATAGATAAGTTATCGCAAATGACAGTAATGCAATCACCATTGCAGCACCCGTAAGAATCCGGGTTAACCCGCGATCGGCTAGTCTTCCCGCAATTGGCGCTGCAATCGCACCGCCCACACCGGCTAATGCAAACCAGGCAATACCTTGCTGTGACATATTGAAGTCATTGGCAAGCCGCATAGGGACTGTCGTCCAGAATAGGCTGAATGCACCAAACAGACTAGCTTGGTACAATGCTCGGCGACGCAATGGAGGGAGTTTTTTCAATAAAGTACCTAAAGAAATGATGAGTTGTCCGTAATTTAAATTAGGCTCTGGTTGACGTGCAGGGAGAGTACGGGATAGAAGGATGGTCAATAGCGCAATCATGATGGCGGAGAAGATAAATACGGCTTGCCAGCCCCAGATGCTCGTAATAAAGCTTGCTACGGGGCGAGCGAGCATGATGCCGAGCAGTAGACCGCTCATGACGTTGCCTACGACACGTCCGCGTTGCTCTTCTGAGGTCAGATAAGTGGCGTACGGGACTAGAATTTGAGCTACGACAGAGCCTACGCCAATGAATAGCGATACCATTAAGAATAGACCCGATTGAGGGGCGAATACGGCAATGATCAGAGCTAGGATCAATACGATTAAAGAAAGTGTGGCTAAACGTCGATTCTCAATAATGTCGCTGAGCGGCACGATGAATAACAGCCCAATCACGTATCCCAACTGGGTTAAGGTCACAATAAGTCCGGAAGCGGCAGAAGATAATCCTGTTGTCATGCTGATCGGACCCACTACGGTCTGAGCATAATAGAGATTGGCTACGATTAAACCGCAAGCGGACGCGAGAAGCAGCACAATCCAGGGCGAGAGCGTAGGTTGAGCAGAAGTTGTTGAAGCTTGTTTGGTTGGCATTATTATCATCCTCCGAGATTATGATGGGAATCAGTTTGTATCAGCTTAATGAAAAAAGTTAATTAGTGAACGTTACGTACACTTATTGTTGATAAATATATACTAAACGTTTAGTATTGTAAATAGGCATTTTTCAATGAACTGGGATTTTAGTATGATGTATCGTGGATACATAGATATTGCACCGAGGAGGAAACCGAATGACTGGCAAGAGAGGACGGCCTCGTAATGTCGAAACACAAAATGCAATTTTGACGGCAGCGTATGAACTGCTTTTGGAGCACGGATTTGCATCGGTTACGATTGAAAAAATTGCAGAGCGAGCACAGGTTAGTAAAGCAACGATATATAAGTGGTGGCCTAATAAAGGTGCGGTCATCATGGATGGATATATGCACGAAGCAACGGCGAGGCTACCTGTACCCGATACAGGCTCTGTATTTGAAGACATAGAGCTTCATGCGTCGAATCTGGCTCGATTTCTGACCAGCCGTGAGGGGAAAGTGATTACAGAGATTATTGGTGAAGGCCAGTCCGATCCAGCACTTGCGGTTGAATACCAGACTCGTTACATTCAGCCAAGACGACGTGAGGCATGGGGGATTATTGAAAAAGGTGTGGAGCGCGGAGAACTGAAGCCGGACTGTGATATTGCGTTATGTATCGACCTCATATATGGCTCTATCTTCTATCGAATGTTAGTTTCGGGTGAGCCGGTGGAGGTTGATTACGTTAATCGTGTAGTAACTTCATTATTCGACGGTATAAGAAAATAAGTTGACATGGATAGCGAATTGCCACGGTTTTTATTGACCAATGTAAAAATAAGGATTAAAATTGTGTATATCATATAAATTCAAATTTTTGGATTTATTATTGTGGAGGTGGGAGGTATTGGAACCTACAACTACGATACGATCCTTTATTGAGGATCACATCAGAAAACAGGGGTACACGCTGCAGTATTTTGCCGATTTATCTGGTGTAAATGCCGGAACGCTCAGTGCAATAATCAAAGGCACAAGACCCATCGCGATGGCTCAACTGGATCTCATTACGCAAGGTATGAATCTAGAGCCAGGTCATTTCTATGAACTGTATGGAGCAGAATGTTTCGTAGAATCTTCCCCTCACTGGAGAAGGCTGGAGCCCTTCTTACAACGTTGTGCCGAATTGGACAAGCTGGATTGCATTCATAGGGTCATACAGCAGGTGACAGATGATCGGTCATATATCTCGGAGTTATTCGAGATGGCTGAGGGTATGTTCGAACGAGAGCAGAATCAAGCCGCGTTGATGTTGTATGAATGTGTCGCTGAATGTGAGAAGTACCAGCATTCGGAACGACTTGCACTATGTCATTATCGAATTTTCACCCTCTCGCTGAGTCAGGATCAGAATCAAAATCTGAGAGCTGCCGTGCTGTTCGAACCGTATATTAATCGGCTGGATGAGGAGCGACAACTTGACGCCATTAAGGATCTGGCGAATACATACTTGGCGTTAAGATACTATGATAAACTATTTGCTCTAGCTGATGAGTTAGAACAGAAGTCTAAGGTTATGCAGGTATATACAACGAAAAAAAATAATCATGATAAACGTATAACGGCGTATCCGTTGTTTGTTTACGGCGTTTATGCGAATTTACTCAAAGCTTCGGCATGTGAAGGACAGGAAAAGTATAAGGAAGCTCTATATTATACTGAGGTATACACCGATCTAATCAAAAATCATGATTCTACGGAAGAAGATTGGATTTACATTGATAAGTTTAAATTTTGGACTGAAGCTAACACCTACGTATATCAACTGCTAATGGGTGATCTAACCGTATTACCAACTTACATTAACTATATAGAGAAAAATGAATCAGAAGTGCTTCCCGCAATAATAAATATTCTGGAAGTTGCTAATCAATTAGATGAGGATATTGATGAGGTTCTTCATAGATTTGGCGATCGAATCAATTCAGAGATTAATCGTCTACAAGGTTACACTAAGCAAGTGGAATCTGATCTGTATATCACGTTTCTACTGAAACGGAGTATTTACCATTTCAATCGGGGACAAGATTCAGAAGGTATGAAGCAACTTTTGGCTTGCCTGAGAGAAGCTGTTAAGAGCAACAAGCAACAGGATATTATACACTGTGTAGCGTTGTATGAGAGATATAGAACAAATATATCTACTCCAGATTACGCAAATCAGTATAAATTGATTATGATGGAGGTAGAGAATTATTATGATAAAAAAGAAAATCGCTTATTTCATCTTACTTAGCTTTATTTTGATTAATGTGGGTCAGTTAGGTTCGTTTGACAATACTTTCCCGATTGAAACCTCACTTAGTAGTACTCATGGCGGCGGAGGTTTGTAATTATTAATGAATGAAACGTGATATGTTATGAAAGGTTTATTTCCAAATTCGGAAATAGGCCTTTTTTACAATAAAAAATGAATTGACCATTGTAAAAATAAGGATTAAAATTACATTTGTTATCAATTGCAAATGGTGAATTGGAGAGCGCTATGAGAATAACATATGAGTATCTCAGGCTTTTTGTAAAGATGATGTTAAGCAACAAAATAGCCTTTGTGTGGTATTTAATTTTTCCACTCGTTGCTTTTCTTATTTATAATTATTCCTGGTTTGATTCTAGACCCACCACAATTGATTTTTACATTCAAACGAGCTTTTTTATTTCATATATTACCTTGTTGATGTCCATTGAAGTAGCTACCCATTTAATTACACTAAGAGAGAACGGCTTCTATAAGATGTTTAAATTTATATCAGGAAGTAAATATCCGTTTATTTGGGGCAAGGCTCTGAATCAGGTTTTGTTCATTATCGCTACAATCTTTCTGGTGTCATTCGTAACAGGTGTAATGTTCTTAGACCCGGCACAACTCGTGACGTTTCTGATCACTGCCATTGTGAGCTGTATCCTTGGATCCATCATTCTTATTTTGCTAACATTGGTTCTGATGCTGATCCCGATTAGACAAGAGTCGTTGAACGCAGTGATTAGTATGAGTTTGTTGGTCTTATTTTTTGTATCTGCCAAAGGATTTGCATATTCTACGGCGTATAGCTTCCTGTTTGTACTACTGAATCCGCTCGAATATGTCAGAAATATCACGTTTATCCTCGCAGATTGGTTTACGGGTCATTCATTCGATCACGAGAGTATTGGGGTTGTTGGTATAATCTCGGCATGTTATGTGGTCTGTGGATTGATTGCGCTTAAACTTGTAAACGTCATATCAAGAACTCATCGGACATAGCAGGAGGATGCATGATTACAATAGATAATGTAAGCTTTTCCTACCGAAAGTCGCCGCGTCAGAATCTGGATCATTTAAGTGTGGAATTCCGGTCGGGTACCGTGAACATGATTATTGGCAAGAATGGTTCAGGCAAAACAACATTATTTGACCTCATTACCAATGTCATTAAACGTCCTCCCGAAATTAGAGGTGTGCCTGAGGAGAAGGATATGATCTATCAGCTTCAAGGCTTATTGTTTCCACCTACGTTGAAATCGAAGGATGTATTTCGTTTCTTTCTATATTCCGATCATGCGAGCCGTATTCAAGTTACGAATGAGCCTTATGTCGATGATGATATGAGTGTCTCTGAGATTGATTTGGTAAGACGGATATGGAAAATGGAGTTTGGACAATTATCTATTGGAGAACGAAGGTATCTGTGTATTTTGGCTATTACCTTGATGGAGAGGAAACTATACATCTTTGATGAGCCGCTGGCTGGCATTGATCCCGAGATGAGGCAGTACATATTAAAAAGAATCGAAAAACTTGCATTACACAAAGAATGCACGGTGTTATTATCCAGCCATCATTTACATGATTTCCAAAGGATTAAATGTACTCTCCATCTACTGCACCAAGGCAGAATATCCTTTAGTGGTTCATACACGGAGTTTATTCAGAACGTAGAGGGAGAAAATCCGAATGATGCATTTCTAATGAAAGTTCAATGAATGGATCGAAAACCTTTTCTTGTTATACCTCCATTAATAGTTTGGAATGAGTATCTAGCGGTGACATCCAACTTATTAATCTTAGAGATGGAATGATAGGGCGTTCCTTTAGTGCAAAATGTCTATTGCATGTACGTCCCTACATTCTTACTTCATGTGAGTTATACTTTCCCTGATGCGATATATGGAAGGTAGGAGGATTCAAATAACTATATCTTGTGGGCTTATGCGATTACCAAAGTGTAGATGAAAAAGGTATGAATGTGAAAGAATTGGGATGGAAATAAACATATTGTTTTGCAAAGGATTTCATTGTAAATTTTTTAGCAATATATTCTATAATAGTACAAATAAAGGGGGTGCATGCTTGTGAATGAACGGAAGAAGATCAGCGACCAAATTGAATGGAGCAGGCAAAAGTTATGTCGTTTGGCGGAAAATCAGGGCATGCAAGACGGCCAAGTCCTGCAGCAGTCCATGATACTAGATGAACTTATTAATGAATACAATCGTTTCAAGTACAAGAAACATATTCTAAACAGACAGCCGATTACCTAGGTAATCGGCTGTTTTTTTACATAAACTTAACTATCTCTAACCACTTATTTCTAATGTAAGGATAAGGAGCCCTATTGGACTAGCTGTATATCGGTGATCATTTTAACGGAGTCTATCTGCCAGCGGAGTAGATCACGGGTTAACGAGAACGATAACATGCCGGAGTGGATATTCTTGAGTTGACCATCGTCAGCATAGGTAAACACCGCAAAGCTGGCTAGAACCTCTCTAGAGGAAAAGGTTTTTTTGATTGTATTGAATGTCACAGTTGGTGTCGGTAGTTGATGATCCGTAACATAATGATTGAATTGAGCTACTGGATTAGTGGAAGAAGCCGATGGATTAACAGTTGTAGATTGTTCGGATATGTATTTCTGTATAACTCTACTTGGTGAATTAGCCATGGTATAGATTGCGACGAATATGATTGCCATGACAAGCGCAAGTATAATCATAGCTGCTTTTCTAGTAAGCATCCTAGTCCCTCCATACGTAACTTGAGCAATAAATCAACATAAGCTGCCAAGGCAGTGATACTAAGCTCAAGCCATCTCAACTTCATTGTTGAACGATCTGTACTAATAACAATCGTAACGCTGAGAAAGTTGTCTCTTCAACTAAAATAAACATAACAGGCATACCGGGAGGTACACATGTTATGTTTATTTATTTTCCCCCTTAATTCATCCGAGCTTCGAGCCGCTTGGCTACAATGGACAAGGCGTAATTGACGACAAAGTATAGCACGGCTGCCAACAAGAGAGCAGGAATAATATAATCGAAGCTCTGTCCCCCTAGAATCTGCACATGGTGCATCAGTTCAGGCAGGGAGATGATGATTGCCAGCGACGTATCTTTGAGTAGTGAGATAAACTGGCTGACCATGGGGGGAGACATCCGGCGTAACGCCTGAGGCATGATAATCCCACCGAGTGTCTGCATGTAGCTTAACCCAGAGGAGCGAGCTGCTTCGATCTGTCCACGCTCAATGGATTTGAGTCCACTACGAACAATCTCTGCGATCATTGCTCCTTCGAACAAACTCAGACCTACGACAGTAGACCAGAACACGGACATCTTGATCCCCAATTGAGGCAATACGATATGAATGAAGAAAATGATAAGTAATAACGGTAAATTACGAATGGTGTCTACGATGACTGCGACAATCTGGGATAAGACTGGGATGCGTGTATACCGGATCGTCCCTAGAATTGTGCCCAGTGCAAAACTAAATACGATAGATAACCCTGCGACTTGCAGGGTAAGTAGAAATCCTTGTAATAGAAAGCGAAGGTTGGGCCAGGCATAGGCCCCGCTGAAGTCCATGATTCATCGACCTCCTTTTCGAGATAGTACCTGATCACATGGTGACCTGACCTGCTGGCTTCGGCTTGTTCGATTTTCCTTTAGTAGGAGTGGATTCAGCATCACTTTGTCCAAATCGCCGCTCCATATAGTGAACGAGCAAGCTGAGGGGTAACGTCAGAGCCAGGTAAAAGAGAGCGACAATGGTATACACACTTAAAGGTAGGAAGGTATCTGAGTTGATGAGATCGGCAAAATACATCAAATCCATACCTGCAACGACCGCAAGGATGGATGAATTTTTGACTAGATTAATGAATTGGTTGCCGATGGACGGCAGTACAATTTTGATCGCTTGAGGCAGAATGACTAGATTCATCGCTTGCACGTAAGATAAACCGGAAGATCTCGCTGCCTCTAGCTGACCGCGTGGTACGGACTGAATTCCCGCCCTTATGGCCTCGGCGATAAATGCCGCAGTATAGATCGTTAGACCAAGCGTGCCGGAGATGAAACCATCGAGGGAGATACCAATGGCGGGCAGTCCGAGATAGAAAAAAAATACGACAAGCAACAAAGGGATGTTGCGAATAAACTCCACAAAGGCCGTGCCAATCCAGTTTAATGGCTTGATCGGAGAGATGCGGAATATTGCAATAATCGTCCCAAGAATAAAGCTGCCAATCAACGCCATAATGCTTACTTGAATCGTGTTCAAGAATCCTTCCAGGAATCGATCGGAATGCCGGATCAGAACGTTAAAATCCAAATTGCCCATTCAGGGTAAACCTCCGTTCCTCAGATGTGAGCGGCGATGATAGCCTATCCTTACAGGGAGGAGCACACATACCATCGCCGCTGAACCATCAGTTAATCGAAGTTACTCAGGCTTGGCGCCCAGCCATTTTTCATGTAAAGTGTCGTACTCACCGCTATCCTGCAGGCTCTTGAGCAGGCTGTTCACTTCGGATACAAAAGCAGAGTCGCCTTTGCGAATCGCCATACCATAAGGCTCACTAGTGAAATTGCCACCGACCAGCTTGTAGTTATTATCCGTTTGTTGCATACCAATCAGGATGATGTTATCCGTTGTTAATGCCTCACCTTTGCCGGCTTTGAGCGCTGTGAAGGCATCCTGGTAGTTATCGAATTCCAGCACTTCGGCATCGGGAGCCTTTTCGCGAATGTTCTGAGCAGAAGTGGAGCCCTTCACAGCCAGTACCTTTACACCTCCGAGACTCTCTAGCCCGGTGATATCACTGTCGTTTTTCACAAGCAAGGATTGCCCTGCCTCAAAATATACATCACTGAAATCAACCTGCTCTTTACGTTCATCTGTAATCGTCATTGTGGCAATAATGATGTCAATGTCGCCGTTTTGCAGGAGCGGAATACGAGTCTTCGATGTTACTTCCTTCAGCTCGACCTTGGTCTCATCTCCCAGAATTTGTTTGGCGAGTGCCTTCGCGATATCGATATCGAAGCCTTCTACCTCACCGCTTGCAGGGTCTTTAAGCCCGAATAACTTCGTATCGTACTTCACGCCAGCAATGAGTTTACCCCGTTCTTTAATCTGTTCAATGGTACCTTTGGCTTCCGAGGTGTTGTCGCCAGATCCGCCAGATCCAGAGGATGAATCCCCGCCTGTGTTACAACCAGAGATGACAAGCGCCAGAATCAATACGAGCATGAGTGACGGCCACTTCAATATGTTCTTCATTTGTTAAAGACCCCTTTTCCAATGGAATGATATTAGTGGTGAATCAGACGACTCAGGAATTGTTGGGCACGTTCCTCTCTAGGGTTGTCAAAGAACGAGGCGGCAGAAGCTTCCTCCACAATGCGACCTTCATCCATAAAAATAACGCGATCCGCCACTTCACGGGCGAACCCCATCTCGTGGGTAACAACAACCATGGTCATCCCGTTGTGTGCAAGCGAGCGCATGACATCAAGCACTTCCCCGATCATTTCAGGATCCAATGCGGAAGTGGGTTCGTCGAACAGCATGATTTTGGGCTCCATAGCCAGACCGCGGGCGATCGCAACACGCTGTTGTTGTCCGCCGGACAACTGTGATGGATAACTGTCTGCCTTCTCGGCAATGCCTACACGGGTCAGATATTTCATGGCCGTAGCGGCAGCCTGTTCTTTGGGTTGTTTGCGCACCTTCATCGGTGCCAGGGTGATGTTATCAATGACTTTTTTGTGGGGATAGAGATTGAAGTGTTGAAATACCATGCCTATGTCACGGCGGAAGAGGTTAATGTCGACCTTTTTCTGATGTAAAGGAATCCCGCTAACAACGAGCTCACCTCCAGAAATGGTTTCTAGACGATTAATACAGCGGAGCAATGTGCTTTTGCCTGAGCCAGAAGGTCCGATAATGACGACAACCTCACCTTCCTCAATCCGAAGATGGATATCCTTGAGAACGTGGAAGTGACCAAAGTGCTTCTGAACCCCTTTGAATTCAATCAACAGTGCATCCCATCCTTTCTGCAACGTTAGTTTGAAAAGGAAGATTAAGGAAAACATTGGAAGTGGTTATTTCATCATACATAGTCATCCTGTGTGTGGCAATTAATTTGTTATAAAATGTGACATAAGTAATGGGTTGAGTAGGGCTAACACCTATATTGTGTTATATCTTTGTTATGTTAAAAGATTTGCTGTGACGAATTCTGACAGAAAAATGATCCGATTTTCCTAGTGGATTTACAGACATTGGAATAGATGGTTGTAGTATGATGAAAGAGATATTCTGTTAGACCATTCAGAAACCGAACAAATAACATCAAGTTCCATTAGTAGTTGGCAAAAAAGATCAACCTTTGATCCCATTGCTGCTGATATGATGGAGCGAGAATACACTTCATAGGCCTAATCTATATAAATTGAACGAAGCATTTACACGAGAACGGAGAGGACAGAAATAACATGGAGAAGCAGAGCGTTCGCCTGAAAGCTTTCTGCAAGAAAGCTACATCGGAAGCATAAGCTATCACCGGATTTTCTCTAGGGAATAGGGAATCAAAAAAATCTGGGGATAACAGCGATCGTAAGGTTATTCTGTCATCGGAGTGGCAAGTGTAAATATCCGTCTGTTCAATTTATATAATCCAATAAGAAGCAGAAAGGATGATAACTACGCGATGAATACATATAATTCCGCAATACGTGCTGGTGATGAATTAACGTCTGATAAAGTATCATACGACGTTTCTTTACCTAACATTCCTGCTCAGGATTTTCTGATTACCGAATTTGGGGCTGTAGGAGATGGTGTGACCGACAATACGGAGGTGTTCCGGCTTGCCATCGCGGCTTGTTCTGAGGCAGGCGGGGGGCGTATCGTTATTCCTGCTGGTGTATGGCTCACGGGGCCGATTATTTTACGTAGTCGAATCGAGCTGCATGTCCAGGCTGGGGCACTAGTTACCTTTAGTCGAGACTTTGATCAATATCCTTTAATTGCATCGACCTTTGAAGGGTGGCAGGCTGTCCGCTGTCAATCTCCGATTGATGGAGACCAGTTAGAGGATATCGCCATTACGGGTGAAGGGGTATGGGACGGAAATGGTGAGGCATGGCGTCCGGTCAAGCGTTCTAAACTGACGGCATCACAATGGAAAGCACTAGCAGCTTCCGGTGGAGTCATTGAACATACAAGCGGTGAGGAAGAGATCTGGTGGCCATCTCAGTCTGCGCTTGAGGGGAATGCAGTTGCGAATCGGATGCATGTAGAACAAGTGCGTGACCTATCAGCCTACGAGGGGATTAGAGATTTTCTTCGGCCCAATATGGTGAGTTTGCGTCGATGCAAACGAGTATTGTTGGATGGGCCAACCTTTCAGAATTCTCCGGCGTGGAATCTGCACCCTTGGGCTTCAGAGCATGTGACGATTCGAAACGTCAGTGTTCGAAATCCGTGGTTTTCTCAGAATGGGGATGGATTGGACATCGAATCCTGCCGTTATGTTCTGGTAGAGAACAGTGTCTTCGACGTTGGGGATGATGCAATCTGCATGAAGTCCGGCAAGGATGCCGAAGGTCGCGAACTAGGTTTGCCATCGGAGTATGTTACCATTCGGGGTTGTACCGTGTACCACGGTCATGGCGGCTTCGTCATTGGCAGTGAAATGTCTGGTGGCGTGAGACATGTGCGTGTGTCAGACTGTACGTTTATCGGAACAGATATTGGGCTTCGTTTCAAGAGTGCGCGTGGGCGTGGCGGCGTAGTGGAGGACATTGAAATTGAGCGAATCTATATGAAAGACATTATTATGGAAGCGATCTCATTTTCATTTTTCTATGCGAATCAGGAAGGTTCGGCACGAGGAAGTGACATTGCACATGAAGTCACTGAGGAGACGCCAGTGTTCCGGGATATTCGAATTAAGGATGTAGTCTGCTCCGGGGCGGACACTGCATTACTGGTTAGTGGGCTACCGGAAATGCCGCTAGATGGATTAGTGATAGAAGGATACCGTGTGTCTGCGCAAAAAGGTGTGCAATGCTCGCATGCCAAACATGTGCGGATCGCCGATCTGCAACTCACCGTAGCTGAAGGCTCGCTGATTGAGCTTCACCAGTGCAAAGGGGCGGAGCTTGAAGGCATCGAAGGAATAGGCGCGGATGGTCGACTTTTGCGGATTACAGGACATGATACGACAGGTATTGTTTGCCGGGGAGAAGTAGCCGATACCGAGGGAAGACAGATTTCCATTGGGCCAAATGTAAGAAGTGGTGCGTTAATTCGCCAATAATTAGCTTATAAAATGGGATTCGATAGTAGCCGAAGTGGTGTAGCAATGATCTCTGATGAAAGGCTGAATGAATGGTGCATCCCTAGATGGAGAATGTAGTTAGATTATTAAGGCTACCCACTCGGCTGTCCTGTATTCCAAACTGGATTGATATTAGATGGATCGCATGTTATCATGCGGTCTATTTCTGATTGATGTTTGAACCATTAAATGAATATAGAGATCTCTCGCTCGTTAATGCACAGGTTTCCTAAGTGAACCTCACTTACCGATGCTCTTTGCGATAACGAAGCGGTGTGGTGCCAGTGACTTGTTTAAAGGTTTTGTTAAAATGAGCCGTATGCTCAAACCCCACCTTCTCCGCAATGAACTGCACACGCTCCTGTGTGGACAATAATCTACGTTGGGCTTCCCGAACCCGGACAACGCGCAGATACTCACTAAATCGAAAACCAGTTAACCGGCTGAACATGCGACTCAGATAGGATGGGCTTATATAGAAACGAGCGGCGGCTTCCTCCAGCGTAAGCGGTTCGTCATAATGAGTGTTCACGTAACGGGCAATCTCGGTAATTTTGTCATGCATAGGGTGGATTGGCTCAGGTGTCATTTGCCGTGTCATTTCTAGTGCACGATGAATGCTGATTAATAGCTGGGAGAGCAGGCTGCGTACAACAATTTCATAATACGGACGACGATCTTTACACTCGCGCAGCATCTGTTCCAACAAGCGCTGTATCTCAGGCTGTTCCGATTCGGGAACATGCAGTAATCGTGATCGTTCAAACGGAAGCAGACCGCAGATGCCAAGCTCCATTCCCGTAGCGAACGAGGGAGAGAATCCGACGAGGATACGTTCAAAACTAGGAATGCTTCCTTTAGACGTAATGTGTACGTCGTGTGGATTAATTAAGATTAGATCGCCTTTGCTCGCGTTGAGCAGTTGACCGTTCATGGAATACACACGTTCTCCTTCAAGCAGATAGTATAGCTCGTAAAAAGGGTGAGCGTGGGGCTGTGGCATGGCGTTCCCATCATGTCTTCGCATATGTTCTATGGTAAAGGAATTATCTCCAATTCGATATTTGGGTCCGATTCGATCTTCGATCACACTCATAACACGGCTCCTCTCTGCTTCGGCGGTTAACGGTTATATGTATATCATAACGGAAAATCCAGTTTATTGTAAACGCTATCAACCAAGGCTGTGGCATGTTGTAGAGATAGAGTCAGACGAGAAGATAATCAAAATGGGCGGCTGTGATATAGCCTAAAGGTGACAAAAAGCTAACGATGTTTTACAGTAGGGAGAGCGAGGCAAAACTCTAGATGAAGAGTACCTCCAATTAGATGTGGAAGGAAGGAAATAGGATATGACGACACATGAATTATCGCCTCTGGTTGCAGCACTGGACATGCAGCCTCACGTTGAAGGCGGTTGGTATAAGGAAGTATGGAAGGCTTCTTATCAGATCCCACAATCCGTATTGCCGGAAGCATACTCGGGACCCCGGTTCTCGGCAAGCTCGACGTACTTTTTGCTGCACAAGCATGAAATTTCAGAGTGGCACACGGTGTTATCTGATGAACTTTGGTTGTGGCATAGCGGTAGCCCGGTTGAATTGAAGCTGGGTGGTAATGGAGAGAATCCAGAGAACGAAGAGGTTCTCGTACTCGGTATGGATCTCGCTGCTGGACAATCACCACAAGTACTTGTTCCTGCCGGCGTGTGGCAGACGGCTCGCCCGCTCGGCGATGAGCCCGTACTCGTGACGTGCGTTGTAGCACCAGGTTTCCACTTTGATGATTTTAAGCTGGTATCCAAAGGCTAAGTAAAACAAAGTTTAAGCTGAATAGGGGCATACGTTGACCCAAAGATAATAAATCCCGACTCCAATGCAGTCATGCATAGGGTCGGGATTTTGATTTTAATATCATGTGTTAGCGTATCATATTTGTTTGCTCTAAAAATTGAAGTTATCTGGATCGGAACCGAAGCGTTTATTCTCGTTCAGACTGTTGATCTGCTCGATATCTTCTGCTGTTAATTCAAAATCGTATACATCGGCATTCTCGCGAATACGCTCTGGTGTAACGGATTTAGGTATAGTTACGATGCTGTTTTGCAGATCCCAACGCAGAATCACCTGTGCAGCTGTTTTGTTGTATTTGGCTGCAATCGTTTGCAATAATGGGTGTTCTACTAGATGGCCTTGTCCCAGTGGTGACCAGGCTTCGATCTGAATCTGGTGTTTGGCACAGTACTCTCTTAGTTCCGATTGGATCAGCAATGGGTGTAGCTCGACTTGGTTGACCGCAGGTTTGATCTTAGCATCCGTCATCAGGTCTTCAAGGTGGTGAATCTGGAAGTTACTCACCCCAATGGCGCGGATGCGTCCTTCTTGATGTAGCTTCTCCAGTGCTCTCCATGTATCCTTGTACTTTCCTTTTACAGGCCAGTGGATGAGATAGAGATCGAGAACTTCGAGTTCAAGTCGTTCCATACTTGCTTCAAAAGCGGCCAGTGTGGACTCATAGCCTTGATCGCCATTCCACACTTTGGTCGTAATAAACAGATCTTCGCGGGCAATTCCGGATTCACGAATACCTTGGGCAACACCAGATTCATTGTTATAACCTTTGGCAGTATCGATGCTGCGGTACCCTGCCTGAATGGCCGTTTTAACTGTTTCAACAACTTCTTCTCCATCCTTCACCTTGAATACACCCAAACCTAACCAAGGCATTTTGACACCGTTATACAGTGTAGTTGAATCTTGCACATGTTTCATGATCCGAATTCCTCCTTTAAGATAGATGGACTAAACCCACTCGCTCTCTGTATGTATTACCCTATCAAGCAATAGAGTACCTCATAATTATAGCCTTGTACTTTGGTGGGGAACAAGACATTAGAACATGTCGATCCACTTATACTCATCGTGAAATTTTACGCTTTTTGCCCGGTAGAGGTTTGGATTTGGTGCGTTCGGGTGATAAGATGAAGTATACGAAAAGGCAATGGTCTATTTCGCTTAGCAGTGCGTACATAATGTAGATGTGATACACGACTGGCTCGCAGGGGCTGGAATGGTGTGATTAATCATAAAGGAGCAAGTGCAATGGCTAAACCTAAACAAACGAAAAAAGCAGCAGCATGGTCACTCGTCATCATGGGGGCGGGATTTGCCGCATCGTTGCCATTTCAGGGCAGTCTAGTTGGTAAAATGCTGGTTGGATCATTTGAGGCTGGATTGGTGGGTGGACTCGCAGATTGGTTCGCTGTAACGGCACTATTCCGTCATCCGCTAGGCATACCGATTCCACACACGGCATTGCTGCCGAAGAATAGAGATAAGATGACCGAAGGGCTGGTCTCTGCGGTTGAGAATAATCTCCTCAACAAAGACAGTATTACGGAGAAGATCGCGGGCTACAAAGCAGCGGAGACGATACTTGATACACTGGCTAAAGAGCTTCATACGGATGGCGCCAAAACGATGATTGATACACTCTGCAAACGAATTCTTGCTGGACTGCCAGTGGAACAGATTGCTCCACTTGTGGCGCGTGAGATTAAGTCGCAGGCGGGTGATTTTGATCTTGGGCCGATTCTAGAGCGGGCATCCATTCAGATGAGCGAGCGGGGATACGACGTTAAAGCACTGGATTATGGACTGAAGCAGGCGGAAGAATGGCTTGTAAAGCCAGAAACCATTATGTTCTTGGGTGAAGCAGGCATGAAAGCAGTCAGCGGTATTCAGTTGAATGGATTGATGCAATTTGCGATGAATGCGTTCATGGGTTACTTGAATGAAGAGCGTCTCGGTAGTATTTTGCAAGGGTATCTGTTTGACCGTGTAGAGGACATGAAACGGGAAGGCAGCGCGCTTCGTTACAAAGTGCTTGATCTGGTGCGGACACAGACGGTTCGCATAGCGATGAGTGAGAGTGTGCAGCAAGGGCTAAATGATTGGAAGAATAGTATGTTGGACGGTTGGAATGCAGAAGAAACGGTGCTGAATAAGCTCACTGAACTGAGAGACAAAGCACTTACTGGCATGGAAGATGGGCAATATGTGGATACGTATGCGCTGCCTGCAATTGAGCGGGTGTTGTCTGATCTGCGCGCAGATGAGGCGCTGCTGACGAGCCTGAATGCGAAGATCGTGGAAGGCGTAACGACTCTGCTGGAGAAAAATCATTCCAAAATCGGGAATCTCGTACGCGAAAATGTCGATAAAATGGACAATGCATCTTTGGTAGCCTTAATTGAAGATAAGGTTGGGCAAGATCTGCAATGGATTCGAATTAACGGAGCCGTTACAGGATTTATCATTGGTATCGCACTGACCGCGCTACGGATTGTACTGGAATAGTACAGCTAAACAGCGGATTAAAATAAGTGATGTAAGTAAAGTGTCCTAGAGCCGCTCATTCGAGAGCAGGCTCTTTTTGTCGTACGCTGGAAAAATAATCAAACTACCTTACGCAAATATGATGCAGGTATCGGGAAAGGGGGTAATATACACCGGGATGCACCTTTGAATCATCTAGGAATAAAGTTACATAAAAACGATTCTGCTAGCCGATGTGGCTAATGTTGATTTTGTACTATGATGCAGGTAACAGAAGAAAAGCCATTATGACGCAAGGATATGTTCCTTTTTCATAGGATGTGTGTAAAACATGAAAACAATGCGAAGAAGGTGACCCGTATGAAACCAATGCAAAAATATGCATGTTTATTTTGTTTAATTATACTATCTGTATTTATTTTAGGAGGTTGTCAGAGTATGAATAAAAATGAGGACGAAGCATTGTTAAAGGAAGCAGAAAGCATTGCTATCCAGCATATGAAGGAAAAATATGATCTTGATGTTGTCGTCACTAGCGAGAAGAAACTTCCAAGCATAGCGGTTGCTGAAATATCACTCAAAGGCCACGTCGTTGATCATGAAGAGCAACGATTCAATCTGTATGTAAATTACGAGAGAAAAGAAGTAACCAGTATGGGAATGAGTGAAGAGTTTAAGAAGCTGTTATTAGATAAAGGCTATGATCCGTTCAAAAAGTGAGTGTTAACGACTTCTTAAATTAGGAGGAGAGCGTAGTTGAGTAAAATAGATGATGAAACGTACAAAGAAATGTCGAGGCTTGCTTATGAAGATCTAGAAGCTGGGGATGAATATGATACACTCCCTGGATGGAAGGTTCTTGAGGACACACATGGCAACGGTTATTCTGGCTTTGATGCGGTAACCTTCTATAACCCCGAGACAAGTGAGGCGGTTATTGCATACCGCGGTACAGAGGGAAGTGCTGGATGGGGTCGCAAAGGGCCTGACTTATTTGCTGATGCACAGATAGGTTTGCCAGAGCTCGGGAGAAAATTGGAGCAAAAGACAGACTTTACACCGGATTGGGTAACCGGAACCGTGCAGAAAGTGAAGGATGTTACCGGAGTAACCTATTTAGAGAATGCCAAGGGCAATGTTGATAAATTTGTAGATAAACATCTGACTGTTCAGCCCAATCAAATGTACGAAGCAGAAGATTATGCGAAGGATATGCAAAATAAGCATAAGGATCTGAATTTCTCATTAACAGGACACTCACTCGGAGGCGGTAATGCCCAGTATGCGGCTGCCTACACGGGATTACAAGCGGTCACTTTTAGCGCACCGTCCGTCATCTCCAGCCTCACACCAGAGATGAAACGTAAAGCTGAAGAGGGTGGCTTTGATGGGCAGGTTACGAACTACGCTCATCCCGGTGATTTTGTGGCGAGTGGTTTCTTCGATGGATATGATCGCCATGTTGGTTCAACGTACTATATCGATTCCAACTATAAAGGCATGAATAAGGGTAGTTTATTTGGATTTGGAGACATAAAGGAGAAGATCGACAATACGTTTGGCGGAGAAAATTATCACGAGCTTGATCGATACAAATTCGATGGGAACGGATATATTGCTAACGATCTATATGATCCTGTTACTGGAGAAAAAATCAATTACTCCCCGCGCCAGCCTTCCAACGTGTTGACCGATCTCGCCGGATTTATGCGTAATTTAGGTGTTCAGGCAAGTGGTCTCGCCAAAGGTATGGCAGGAGCGGTGGCGGCTTCCGGATTGATTCAGGTAACGCCGGAAGAACTAAAAAGCGTAGCAAGCCGCTGGAAGCAGAACGCGCAGCAGTGCAATTCGGAGCTGAATCAGATCAGACATCGAATGGCACAGTATCTGCATTCCAGCCGTAGTCGTAGGCTTGAACCGATTGTTACGCAGCTCGATGCTTCGATCAATGAGCTCAGCACATGGCATATGAAGCATACGAGCCAGTTCCTGAACTTTATTGATGAGAAGGCAGATGCCTTCCGGCAAGCGGATCAGACTCAGGTGAGTTTTAAATAGGACAGGCGAATCCGCCAAACCTTGAAATTTACACAGGAGAGGTGAACATGAGTGAGCGGACAATTGCTGGTGGAATTAAATGACCTTCGAATTGCGGAAAAAGAACTGTCGCAACTGCTTGTCCGTCTGCAAGCCGACGAGCAAGAGGCGAGAGCGTTATATGCTCGTCTTAACGATTGGAAAGGCCAATCGGCAGACTATACACGAGAGCAGATTGAGGCGTTCTTTGCAGGTCTATCCTCACGTATTCATTCGATTGAACAACAGAAGAGGACCTTGATTCAATATATCGAGATTATGATTCAGACGGATCAGGAACGCTAAGGTGTGCAATGATAAAGAAAGGAACCGTTGGCATGTGGAGAACATCTCCAAGCCAACGGTTCCTTTGCGTTTATCTTCTTATGCTACGCTCAATTCATGCTACTCTCAGAGAGCAACGTGCTAATTTGTAGCGGACTTTGTGATCAATCTAAATTAGCGTTTTTTGCGGCGTGTTGCTAGAGCGATCCCCAGGAAAGACATGATCAATGCGAGAATGGATACAATCAAAGTTGCCTGTTGCAGCTTCAGTGTGCCTGGGTCTGTATCTGTATTGTTAGGTTCACCTGTCACTGTATCTGTCAGAGCATCCCCTAGTGTTGTATCATCGTCAGCTTTGGCGTCGTCGGCTGCATTAGCGTCACCAGTACCTGCTTCAGTGGACGTATCATCGTGTCCCTCGTTACCTGTAGCTGCACTGCCGTGGTGATCTCCACCTGCTGCGGCATTACCTGCTGCTGCCGGGTCTTCGCTGATGGTTGTGATGCTGTGCGGCGTGCTGTCGCTCGGTTCACCCGTCCATTCTACGATGCTACCGTCGCTATAGTACTGGAAAGCGTCCCAAGCTACTTCAGTTTCAGCTTGTGGATTCTGAGCTACGAAGTTAAACTGTTGGAATTGTCCCGCCAGAATCCCTTCGTTATCTCCATCCACTTCCCATGTAATGGAAGTGACTTCATTGGAATCATTCTTCTCAGTAGTAATCTTCCAGCCTGCGAGTGGCTGATATTGTTTAAATGCTACGCCCTCTGGAACTTTCAGCGTAATTTTGGTTGTTGGCAGTTCCTTTTCGGATGGAATCTTAATCGTGTACGTCTGCCATGCACTCGTCTGAGCTACCGTAGGATTCACAGTAACGTGAGCGCTGGCGAATCCAGCGAACAGCATAAGTGCTGCAGCACTTGCGGATACAGTAGATATAAGTTTGGAAGTCCATGATGTTTTTTTCAAAATAAATTACCCCTCTCAGTTCTTATCATATATGCTTCAGTCTCATTTCAAAAAATAAGTGTTGGTGTTATGCTAAGAGGCCGTTCCGCGTACGAATCGTTCTTACGATCGCTGTTATTCCCGGATTTTCGGATTCCACTTTATAAGTGAAAATCCGGGAATAGGCATATGCTTTCGATGTAGCTTTCTTGCAGAAAGCTTTCAGGCGAGCGCTCCGCTTCTCCAGAATCAATTTCGTACCCTTCACTACTTTTTGCATTACACCCAAACTTAATTTTAAGATTGAGCTACGAATCAATTTGATTTCGTTAATATACTATGGACTAGCGGTGTCGATTTCAAACTCTGCATCCAGCGCATCCAGGCTGCGTGTAAGAAGATGCACCTTAATATTCCAACGTCCTGGCATAGAGATATAATCCTCGGCCTTGTAGACGCCGGTGTCATTCTTCGGAATGGTAATCTCGTAAATACCCATGTCCATATCCAGGTGTGTCAGTGATAAGGTAACTTGCTCCAGATCATTAACGATACTGCCATCTGCACGCTTAACACCAACTTCGAAGACATTCTCCCCTGTCACATTGGGGCTAACCTGAAGTGATATGCTTGTGCCATCATCGGTGGTCTGAACTTCGTTGAATGGGCCAACGGGTGCAGGCTGTCCAGGAGATAGGTGAGTTAACACAGCAGCCAGGGCAAGAACAATTGCTCCTGCTGCAAGTTCGGCTTTGAGACTGCCGGCGAGTCTATCGCCACTACCTGAACGAGCGAGTCGAGCATGACGCCAAGCGAAGGCGAGCATGACAATGAGCAATACAACTTTGGCAATCAGAACAAGACCATATCCTGTAGTGAACAACGACGTAAGTATAGGTGCCGGTAGAATAATAAGGCTGCTATATATCCCCGTAGCGACCAAGAGTGCAACAGCACCAACGCCCCAAGCAGTAAAGCGGCGAATAGCTGTCCAGTAGACATCTCCTCGTAGTTTCCGAGGCAGTTGATCCGTCAGCGGCGGCAGGCAGATCGCCATGGCCGTGAGGGCACCGATCCAGAATGCAGCCCCAATCAAGTGTACATAATCCATGGTAATTGCAAGCGCCCTTTGCTCCGCAGCTGCAGGGTGACCCGTCATTGCGTGCGTGAACAACCAGCCCAGCACGAGCAGCAGGGAGCCGTACGAAGACCAGATGCGAGCTCGCATGGATCGGTCTCGATCATAGCCAGATAGAATGGTGACTGCTAGCAACATGATGATGAGCATCTGTACGATCCAGATCAAGCCGAACGAAGTTAGCTTAAGTGCACTCCCGATCAGTGCCCAGCTCAGCTCGCTTAGGGATACACCAGATTCGTATAATGTACTTAGTGGCAGGCTAAGCAATGCAGCCACTGAAGCTGCGCCGTAACTAATCCACAATAGCTTGTGGCTTCCCGGAACATCCAGCGGTTCCCTTGCCATAGATGTAGGCATGATGCGGAACAGTAGAAAGGCGAGTGTGCCAAGAATCACAGACAAACCAAGGTATTGAACCCAATCTGTTAGGGATAGAATCCACTTAATCGGCCCATTGCTTTCACCAGCACCCGAAGTAAGATCCGCCAGTCCTGCAGGTGCTCCGGAAGGTTCTCCGATGTGGAATACATAGGCACCCTGGATGGGGTGACCATCTGCAGAGACGGCTTTCCAGTTGACGGCATACGTACCATTACCTAATCCACTTTGGAGACCTGTCTCCATAATATGTGGTCGCGTAGCATCAATCCGTACATTTCCGTCATCCGCTCTTGTCCCGTCAGGCGCGGTTATTTTGATATCAAAAAAGGCAGTTTGCAAGGATTCGTTAAACTCCAAAGACAGAAGCTCTGGAGCAGTAACTAACAGCTCATTCTCTGCCGGAGAAGCCTTAACAATATAGGCATGGGCAGACGCCCATTGCGGCATAACAAGACAGCAGATCAACATCAGGGCAACAACAATGGCCCAATGCCGTTTGCTTCGTTTCAGGGTAAAGCTTACTAAACTCAAAAAATCATCACCCTCAGGTTATAGAATTGTAGTCCCTATGGTAGTTCTTTTAGAGGTTGTTCAAAAAGTCCGCTTTTGATTACGAAGGATGCGCGAGTGGCATCTCAGCGTCGAATCTGGGATTCAGCCGAAATAAGTCGAGGCTTACGAAGTTTGTTTCCTTCGGAAACAATGTAGTTGCTCACGTAGTTTTGCCTACGCTCCGCTACTCCATTTCTATCTTCATCCCACCTTCTTGGTACTGAAAACCGCTCTTTTTGAACACGCACTTTTGTTGCTTCGACAACAATCTATACCATTATAACTTTGTCCAAAATGATGGCGTATGACTACATAGGGCTATAAAAAAATGATTTAATCCGTATAATTGTGACAAAAGCATGAATGCACTGTCATTGTAGTTTACAACTTATTTTCGAAGTTTACGTCCAGCGATCCCGCTCTCTAACGCATAACGGGTCAATTGAACACGATTCTCCAATTGAAGCTTCTGCAAGATGTTCTTCAGATGGTTCTTCACAGTCTGTTCCGAAATCCCAAGCTGGTCAGCAATCTCCCGATTCGTGTAACCAGCAGATACCCATTGAAGAATCTCAAGTTCTCTTGCGGTGAGTGGGTTATCCGGAACATCTTCGCTACGAGGGGCAGGGAATTCCTGAAGGATGCGATAGGCGAGTTCCCTGCTCAGTGGAGCATCATCGGAGACGATGGCGTGCAAATATTCAAGCCAAGTAGAAGGAGATAGATTCTTCAGCAGATATCCTTGAGCCCCCTGTTTAAGTGCTTCGAATAGATAAGTTACATCATCCGATACAGTAACCATAACGATAATGACATAAGGGAAGCGCATCTTAATCAGACGTGTGGCTTCCAGTCCATCCATATCAGGCATCTGTACATCCATGAGAATTAAATCAGGCATCCATTGCTCCGTCAGTGCCAAGGCTTCCTGTCCATTCGAAGCCGTGCCAATCACTTCGAATGTGGTATCTTCCGCCAAAATACTGCAGATTGCTTCACGCGCATGGGCATGATCATCAACAACCAACACACGTACATGTTCCATGTTAGATATGCTCCTTTCCAATCGTCATCCGAGTACACCCTGGCTCCGAATCCAGCGTCAAGAACCAGCCCATCTGAACGGCACGTTCCTTCGTAATGCGCAGACCGTATCGATCCTTAAGATGCAACGGGTCTCCAAGGAATCCTTTGCCGTTATCCTGAATCTGTACATGCCACTGCCTTGAATCTCCGGTGGCTTGAATCTCAACCTTAGTAGCTTGAGCATGTTTGCGCACATTCATAAGTGCCTCCCGGATGCATGCGATCAACTCTACTTGTTCTTTTGGTGTGAAAAAGGAATCATCCAGCTCCCATGTAATCTGAGCGGTAGGCACTGTATCTCGAATGAGCGTTTCAATCTGCCCTCGGAGAGCGATACCTTCCGGAGCGGCATCTCGCACAGGCACATGTCGTAACTGAGCAATGGCTTGTCTAACGTAAGCGTTGACCTCATGTACCGTTTTGCGAATCTCCTGAATGTCTTGTTCATGACCGCTGCCTGCAAGACTTCGTTCTGCTTTGTCTGTCTTCACGGATAGAAGAAAGAGAGATTGCGCAATTCCATCATGGAGCTCGCGAGCTAGTTGATCTCGTGCTTCCAGTGCTGCCTTCGAGGCGCGCTCCTGCTCCAGAGCAGCTCTAGCACTTTCGAGCATGAGGAACAACCGACTGAGCAAGGTCACACTGACGAGATAGACAATGAGAGGCGTGAGCCAGTTCCCTGCATCCATGGAAAGATAGGGCATGAGAAACTGATGGCGTATGTATTCCCAGATCCCGACGGTGACCGTAGGAATCAGCAGGATCATCCATTTAATTTGTTTATAGGACATGAACGTAGTTAACTCCTTTGTCATAAATAGAACATCGTCTGACTACAGTATAACGCAAGCTTGTCTTAAGACCATAGCCTTCAAGGTTAAGAGGATTTTGGGGTGGATGTGGGAGGATATAGAAGGATATCTAAGAACAACATGTGTTGAAATACTGTCAAGCGATGTGAGCCTGGATGTGAAGGGGTGAGCAGGTCTGTGTCCATTTTCCCTAATGGCGAAGGTCCTCTATACTTAATATAGAACGTTAATTCATGACAAACCATGTTAAGGAGTGGAAGCATCAACATGAATCAAGAGGTATTGGAACGTCGCAGTGAGTTGCTCAAGAAGAACATTCACCAAATGCTCGTTCAAGACAATCAGCACGGGATCAGTCGCCAGGATAACATGTTTTTGCAGCAGATGATTAAAGAGCTGCATCAGACTTCACATGAGCTGAATAACGCCCGTACGGAATAGTTTCCGTATAATCTCGTACAATTTGGTACGATTCAAGTTCAGTAACTTGATCCGTAGAGTCTGCACTTGCAATTGAATAGAGCAGGCTAAGGTAAGATTTTATCCCCTACGAAAATGAAAATGGCGCTATCTCCGACTAGATCGGGGATAGCGCTTTGGCGTTGTAGGACAAGTATACTTTTTGTCCTAAACATGCTAGAACAGCGGTTGCTGCTTGTTGCGTTTCTCAACATAACGGATGAATAACTCCGCAAGCTCTGGATCGAATTGGGAGCCTGAGCAGCGACGTAGCTCATTGATCGCTTCAAGTAAGTTTTTCGTTTTCTGATATGGTCGCTCTGTAGTCATCGCGTCAAATGAATCAATAACCGTGAGCATACGGCATAATCGAGGGATCTCTTTTCCTTTTAACCCGTAAGGATATCCTTGTCCATCATACCGCTCATGATGTAATTCAATATAAGGGATGAGATCATTGAAGCGTTCGTTCGTCATGACCATTTTTTTGCCCCAAGTAACATGTCCCTTGATGGTCTCCCATTCTTCACACGTGAGTGTATCCTTCTTGTTCAGAATAGACCACGGGATCTCAAGCTTACCAATATCATGGATCAGTGCTCCCAGCACAAACAGGCGTTTCTCCGCATTGTCCAGCTCCAGTATTTCACTCATGTCCAGAGCGTATTTGTACACCCTCTTCGAATGCTTGAAAGTATCGATATCCTTGTACCTGAAAAGATTAAGCTGCTGCTCAATATCACGTACATCCTGTACGAGATCGATCTCATGCTCCATACCTTCGTTAATACCATGGCGATGCACATTGTTTTTTCCTTGCTTTTTGGCATAATAGAGTGCTTTATCCGCCTGATCCACAAGCTGAGACTTGTTATACATATCCACCTGATAAGGAGCAACACCAGCAGAGAACGAAAGGCAGCCATGAGGGAATACCTCGACACCTTCAAACGGTGTATCGTTTAGCTGTTTGCGTAGCTTATTCATGAACGTATATGCCTCGTCCAGCTCCATACCTGGCATGAGCAAGGTGAATTCTTCACCACCATATCGAAAAGCGGTAACAGCTGTGTTCTCCGTCCGTTGAATCAGAAATTCACCGAAAAAAGCGAGCAGGCTATCGCCTTGTAGATGACCGAATCGGTCATTATACTTTTTGAAATCATCGATATCGATAAGCCCAAGCGACAGTGGAGTTCCTAATCTACGAGCTTCACTCAGTTCATTTTCTAGCATCGTCTCAAAATAACTGTGATTAAACAGCTTGGTGCGTTGATCCGTATTGGCTTTCTCCTCAATGCTCTGATACATCACGAATAGTTGCTTGAATGCGTGGGACAGCAGAATGCTCAGACTCAGGTAGAGAATTAGCCCCAGTACGCCGTTGTGTACAACGAGAATTGTCAGAACAAGGGCTAGAATCAACGTACACAGATAAACCAAGAGCGATTCGGTCACGAATGCACGCTTCATTTGTTGTAATGCATCTTTCGTGGAGAAGTGGAAGAACAGTCCCAGTGTCATTGTATTAATGATGAAGTAGGCAGCGAGTGCTGCAAAATAAGGCAATAAATTATACCCATTGATCTCTCCGGGCTGTCCACCTGTCCATTCGAATACGAAGGAGGCTCCAGCGATCATTAAAGTATATATACTGAAATTGACGACATGCTTCCACCAGGTTAACTTTCGCTCCTTAATCAAGAGGATCAGGGAAACGGGTAGTAATACCGATAGGCTGAACGCTCCACCAAACATGAAGATACAAGCAAGATACACAGAAGAGTCCATCGATTGTTGGTTGCCCTTAGGCGGGATCTGAAACGTGAAATAATCAAGGATTAACGCTGCACCTAACATGGTATACACCATGACCCATCCATCGGTGGACAAGTTAAGATAAGACCACTTATTCATGTAGAGGAAAACACCGATGCCTGTGCAACTCAGCAAAATTACATATAAAAGGCTTCGGTCTGCTTTATGGATAAGGTTACGAATAAAGTTCATAAATAATCTCCTGGTTAGGGCGTGTCTTACATCTCACTGAAGGAGTTCTAAGGCACGTCCTGGTTTAGTCTGCTCTTGATGTAAAAGAATAATAACATCTTATACTATATCGATGTATAACATAACAAGTTGCTTACCAAAAATCCAGAAAGAAAAAACAGGCCGCAGGCAGCCTGTTTAGTCAAGGTTGGTAGGCTCTATTAGCCTCCCAACTTGTATCCCGAAGTTAATGCAACAACGACCGAAGCAACGATAATGGCGTTGATGACAAGGCGGGAATATTTAATGCCTTCGAATTTTTTCATGGAAAAGACCTCCCTTCCTTGGAGTCTAACTTCAGATCATCGGATTTCACGGATGCTGGAACGGATGTAGTCTTGCGATGACGTGGAACCATCATGCTCTGAATAAACAGGAATATGCCGATATTCATAACCACATCTCCGATGCTGATGACTTGCGTACGCGGATAAGGGCTGGATAGTGGGATGATATCACCTAGAAAGGCCAGATGTGTTGACGCATCCATCATATGATGTTTCGAAATGGCTCCACCTTGCAGCAGCATATCAACATAATAAGGGCCAAGCACGCTAGATGCTTCCACCGATACAGGCATGCGCCCGCCATTCACGGCCATAACGACAAAGTTGAGGAATACACCAATCCAGATTAGGGTAAAACCGGTATGATTCCGGTTCAGCCATAGAAAGGCAAGACCTGTGATGTAAATTAACGCAAATAGGTAACCGTTAATGGACGCAACCCAATCCCACTTTTCCTGTACAAAAAAGATCGCAAATTGAGCAAGCAGCAGCATGGGGAAGATCCAACCACCTCGCAGCTTGAGTTCTGAGAACTGGCGGAGGCCATTGCGAATCCCACCCCGAAATAGTCCAATGATCAGGCCGATTATAATGCCGTCATATACCATGATTAACTCCTGTTCATGCAGAAATATGTAAGATCAATGCGTATTTGTGTACCTAAGATATTCGACCTTTTACTGGTAATTCCTGCAAGAAAAATAGGCTCGACAAAGAAATTTTATAAGGTAAATTTGGATGTCTAAATTCCTTATAGATTGCTGTTCCTGCACGTCTAAATGAGGCTTGATTTCACAATGCATTTGTAGAAATAAAGAAAAAAACCGTCTTTACAAACCGAAGGGGCAAGTGCCATAAGGTTTCATAAAAACGGTTTTTTTGGAAGTCAAAAGATGACGTTTATTGCATGAGTGCGTATATCAAAATTACTCAGATTCGCCGTTCAAGTAGTTAAGGAATGGTTGATCCACCCAGAACGTGTAGCTCGTGATATCTGCGTCCGGAGCAAGCTTGCGGAAGCCGTCTTGAAGATCTTTTGCTTTCTCTTTAAGAGAGAAGGACTGTGCATAGTAATGACCCAGCGAGATTTTGGTATTGGCAATCACCGGATACCCATCAATAGCAGTAGCGGAGTAGTAGAGCGGCTGCCACCATGAAGCGTGAATCAGGTTCGATGTATTGCCTGTGCTCTTCTTCGCATATTTCAGAATAATATCATTGAAGCGTGCTTTGTCAGCCGTAGTATTGAACTCGAACTGAATGTCGTACTCTTTGGAATAGGCGATATAATTACCGTTTTCGATCTGTGTAACTTTGTAATCTGGCGTCTCTGTAGGCTCGCCCCACTCCTTGAGATAGATGAAGGCAGAAGTCTTCGGTTGGAACTGCACATCGGCCTCAATGCCTTCACTGCGCAGAAGACCAATCAATTGCACCGCATGTTGAATATCAGAATGACCGTAAGTTAGCGTCAATTCATCGATAAAGTTGGAATCAAAGCGACTGTCTTTCAGGTTATAACCAGTCACCAGATCATTACGCAATGCCTGATCCACGATCTCTCTCAGCTCAGGTGCTTCAATGAGATCGGCTGTGCGATAAGCTGCGTACAATTTGGAATAGATGTCCGCATCGCCTGAACGGCCAATTTCATTCTTGTAATTTCCTTGGCTAGATAACACGCGACCCAGTAGGATGTTAGCAAAATCAGTAGTCGCTACGCCACCTTTACGAAGGGCAGGATATAGACTTTCTGGAATCAAGCCTGTATCAACGGCTGCAGCTAGCTCTTGAGCAGCTAGACCTTGAACACGTCCAGCACCGATTCCAAGCTTAGCCAGCGCTTTCACTGTTTTCGCTTCAGGATACGTGTAAGCCAGCTCTTTGAAGCCCGCTGCTTTTACTGCGATAAATACGGCAGCATAGGTGCTGAGCTTGTCATTGGCACGAACTTCTGTGCCTGTAATAACGCCGCTATTGTATAAGGAAACGGCTGCATCATAAGCAGAATCACCCGATTTCAGATCGGTGAAGGCAGGAGCCTTAACTTCACTTGCTTCATCTGTGCTAGTGCTAGCTGCATCAGCTTCAATAATGGCTGCAATAGCCTGGATGAAGTCGCCTTTGGTAGGCTGCTGCGGCAATTTCACATTGTATTTCGCTTGCAGAAACTGTGCATAATCTGCTGCACTCTCTGTATAGACTGTTGGTGCTTGAGCTACTGGTCCTTTTACGGACACCGAAGGGGCAGAAGCAGGAGCGGCAGAAGCTGCAGAAGCGTAAGAAGGCAAGCTAAGGCTGCCAAGTGTAACCGGAGCAGCAAGCAAAGCCGCAAGTGTGATCTGGGTGATTTTCTTCAAATGAATAGCCTCCTTAAAATTGGTTGGTAAATAGAGTAGGTTTGCGATATAATTCTGACAAATCCTATCTGAATAAATAAGTTGGATTGACTCTAGCATGGAGCGTCTCTGCATGTCAACAGAAAAAAGCCTGAATTAGAGCGCTTTCCACAACCCTGCGGAATGCAAATCCACATTTGTATTCTAAATGAGTGTATACGCTCAAAGATTTATTGACAAGGATCGACACTTTCCGCTAGGATAATAAAAAAAGAATTTTGAAAAGGGGAATTTTCGAAATGAAAAGAGGTTTATCGTTCGTCTTATCGATCATTATGTTGGCTATTTTGTTGGCAGCTTGTGGAACTTCGGCTTCCAAAGACGAACAATCCGCTCAAGGTGGCGATTCTGAGAAATCCCTTCGGATGGCTCTGGTACTTCCCGAAAAAATAGGGGTTAACCCTTTCTTTGTACAGATGGATGAAGGCTTCAAAAAAGCAGGCGAAGAGTTCAAAGTAGATACGAAGACAATCGAATCAACAGATCCGGCTGCATTCGAGCAAAATCTGCGTGCTGCTGTTGCTGAAAATTACGATCTAATTATTACTGCGACGTTCCAAGCTGAGGATGCATTGAAAAAGGTTGCTGCTGAGAACCCAGACAAATCCTTCGCTATTGTTGACACAACTGTTGATCTGCCTAACGTTCGTAGCGTTGGTTTCCGTGAATATGAAGGAGCATACCTGCTTGGTGCAGCTGCTGGATTGTCCACAAAAACAGATAAAGTCGGCATGATCGCTGCAATGGACGTTCCACTCATTAAGAAATATACAGAAGGTTTCAAAGCAGGTCTGGAGTCCGTTAACCCGGATGCAGAATTCCTTGTAAACTATGTTGGTGGATTCAATGACCCAGCAAAAGCGAAAGAATTGGCATTGGTTCAATTCGGTAAAGGCGCTGACTTCATCGCTGGCGCATCCGCTGTAGGTGACCTTGGCGTATTCGAGGCTGCTAAGGAAAAAGGCTTCTATACTTCTGGACAAGATACGGACCGCACAGTTGAAGATCCAGAGCACATCGTATTGTCCCAGTTGAAATCAACGGATACCGTTGCTTACGAGACAGTGAAGGATTATGTAGAAGGTAACTTCAAAGCAGGCGCTGTAAACTACGGTCTGAAAGAAGACGGTGTAGGTCTGACATTCGTTACACGTGATAGCGAATCTCCATTAAGTGATTTTGTTGGACAAGAGGTCATTGACCAAGTTACAGCAATTAAGGATGATATCGTATCCGGTAAAATTGTTGTTAAAGATCCATTGCAACAATAGTCTACCGTGTTCTATGTGAATGTGTTGATTAGCCGGCTGCCCGTTCAGGCAGCCGGTTTTGCTGCTATTATAATGAAGCGTATATGTTCAACTAAACGTTTACTCGATAACAGCGATCGGAAAGCTATTCTGTCATCGTAGTGGCAAGAGTAACAGGTTCTTGTTGAACTTATATTAACTGAGAGGAGAGAACGCGAGATATGCTGCTGGAGATGGATCAGATTACGAAAAAGTACGGCGAATTCACGGCGAATCGGGATATCCGTTTTAATTTGCGTGAAGGGGAAATCCATGCCCTCGTGGGCGAGAATGGCGCAGGTAAAACAACTTTAATGCGCATGTTGTATGGGATGGAGCAGCCTACATCAGGCACAATTAAGGTTCGTGGACGTGAGGTAAGCTTCGCAACCCCGTCTCAAGCCATGGCCAGCGGTATTGGCATGGTACATCAGCATTTCATGCTGTTTCCTTCCTTTACGGTTGCCGAGAATATCGTCATTGGTCGTGAGCCAGCGTCTGCAGGGGTGTTCGACCGTAAACAGGCCGCTGCACAAGTGAATGAGCTGGGTAGAAAGTACGGGATGCCTGTTGATCCATGGAAAAAAGTAGCGGAGTGCCCGCTTGGTTTGCAGCAGCGTGTAGAGATTTTGAAGGTACTGCATCAAGGTGCAGATATCATTATATTGGATGAGCCTTCGGCGGTACTGACACCACTCGAAGTGAAGGAACTGCTGGCGAATATGAAATCACTCGCCAAGTTAGGCAAAACATTTGTTTTAATCACACACAAGCTACAGGAAGTTATGGACGTGGCGGATCGGATTACCGTTCTTCGCGATGGTCAGGTTACAGGCACGCTGGATGCCAAAGACACGAATATCGAAGAGTTGTCACGGTTAATGGTAGGACGTGAGCTTGTACGGATGAATAAACAACCGGCGGCTCCGACTGAAACGGTGCTACAGGTGGAGGATGTGAATCTATCAGGAGGCAAGGATCGTTCTGCGCTTCATCATATTCACATGAACATTCGAAAAGGTGAGATTGTCGGGATTGCTGGAATTTCCGGCAACGGACAATCTGAGCTAATCCAGATTATTGCCGGACTTCGGAAAGCGGAGCGTGGTCGTGTCCTATTGTCAGGGCAGGATACAACGAATTGGCCTGTGCGCCGCATTCGTGAACATGGACTAGCCCATATCCCTGAGGATCGTTATATGTGGGGAGCAGCTAAGGATGCAAGTGTTCGCGAAAATGGATTGATGGGACACCACCATAAGCTACAATCACGCGGTATCATCAAAGCAAAGGCAGCTCGTACGATGGTAGAGAGTTGGATCAAGCAGTTCAGTATCAAGACAGGTTCTGCGGAGACGAAAGCACAGTTCTTATCTGGGGGTAACCTCCAGAAGCTGATTGCTGCGCGAGAGTTTGCCCAGGATACTCCGTTCCTTATTGCTGCTGAGCCTACACGGGGTGTAGATATCGGAGCAATGGAGACGATTCATGCTGAATTGCTGCGTAAGCGCAATGAGGGTGCAGGAATTCTATTAGTATCTTCTGAGTTATCTGAGATTTTGCAATTGTCCGATCGTATTCTGGTGATGTATGAAGGCGAGATCGCTGGAGAGCTGCAGGCAGATGAAGCGACGGAAGAACAGATCAGCTTGTTAATGGCAGGAGGGAAAGAGCGGGTATGAATCGGGTAAAGGAAAGTCTTCGTGGGCTCGTACAGCCGCTGCTTGCTGTATTGATTGGTCTTCTGGCAGGCGCTATAGCCATTATGGTCGTTGGCGGGTCTGTGGTCGATACGTATGCGGAGATGTGGAAAGGAGCCTTCGGCAACTTCTACTTCTTCACCAATACATTGGCTCGTTCTACGCCGATTATCTTGGCGGGACTTGGCGTGGCGCTGGCATTCCGTGCGGGATTCTTCAATATGGGTGCAGAGGGTCAGATGATTCTAGGTGGACTTAGTGCGGCGCTAACGGCGCTCTATCTGCCAGGGCCAGGTTGGTTCGTATGTATCGCAGCCATTGTGGCAGGCATTATTGCCGGAGGCATCTGGTCTTTATTTGCAGGCTGGCTTGATGCACGGTTTGGCATGAATCTATTAATCACAACATTACTATTAAACTATATTGCCATTAACTTCGGCGGGTATATGGTATCCTATCCGTTTAAAGATACGACGGGTTCCGCGGCTATGGCGCAGACACCCATGATTGATCAGACGGTATGGCTACCGAAGCTGTTTCAAGGAATGAGCTTACATGCTGGTTTTATTATCGCCATCGTAGCAGCCATTCTAATCTATTGGTTCACTCACAAAACGGTCACTGGTTATGAGATTCGTATGTTAGGCAGCAACCCTTCATTCGCTACGTATGGTGGTGTTCGCCGCATTCGGATGATGATGCTATCCATGATTATTAGTGGTGGCCTTGCAGGCCTTGCTGGAGCAGGGGAAGTGCTCGGCACCCAATACCGTTTCCTTGATGGTTCATTGTCGTCAGCTAGTTATGCTTGGAGCGGCATTATGGCTACATTGCTGGCTCGCTCTCATCCACTCGGTACAGCGGTAGCAGCCGTATTGCTCGCTGCACTACAGACTGGAGCGATGGGCATGGAGCGGAATACGGATGTTCCGCTGGAAGTAGGCAGTGTAATTCAGGCTGTATTAACGTTATTTGTATCGGCTCAGATTGGATATTCATTCCTGAAGCGGAGAAAGGAGAAAAAGTCCAATGCAACAACTGTTTGATGCCGCCTTGTTCGGCTCTACCTTACGGATTATGACTCCGATCCTGCTCGCGGCGCTCGGTGGTGCTTTATGCTCCCGGGTTGGTCTGTTCAATGTGGGTTTGGAAGGGCTTGTGCTCATTGGAGCCTTCTCAGCGATCGTGGGTAATTACCTGTTTGGCAATGTATTGCTTGCCGTGATCTTTTCTATCATTATTGTTATGCTGTTCTCAGCGTTATTTGCCTTTATTAGTATTAATCTAAAAGCGAACGCCATCGTCGTCGGTATCTCGCTTAATTTCTTGGCCGCAGGGCTAACGACCTTTGCACTGCGTGCGATTTTCGACGTGAAAGGCGCATACTACGATAAAGACATGCAAGGTCTCCCGAAATGGGACATTCCTCTGATTAAGGATATCCCGTGGGTGGGGGATGTATTTTCGGGTCATAGTCCGTTAATCTATCTGGGCATTCTCATTGTGATTGGGCTCCAATTCTATCTATTTAAAAGCGTCTCCGGATTCCGCCTGCGCTCAGTGGGTGAAAATCCAGTTGCGGCACAGAGTATCGGTATCAAGGTGCGCGGTATCCAGTACGGAGCGGTTCTTATGTGTGGTGTGTTGTGTGCGCTGGCTGGAGCGCAATTGTCGCTTGGACAAGTGACCATGTTTACCGAAGGTATGACGGCTGGCCGTGGATTCATTGCACTCGTTGCTACGATGCTGGGACAGGCGAATCCGCTCGGGGTAATGGGTTCTAGCGTGCTGTTTGGTTTCATGGAGGCATTCAGTATTCGTCTACAGGGCTTCACGTTGCCAACGCATTTTACTCAAATGTTGCCGTATATCGTAACACTGGTAGCGATGTTCTTCTTCAAAGACCGTACCTATCAACAGGATGCATTGAAAGCGGGCGGAAGCTCGCGTTAATTCGTTAAGTTCCACCACGGAGAGTTTATGAAAAGGGAGGGAGCACGTTGCTAAATAAGGCTGAACGGTTGAAAAAGACGAAATCACCCGCACCCAAAGTAGGTGCTGAGCATGGAGATCGCCTGCCGCCGGGGCAGATGTTGACCGAGAAATTCCCGATCCTGCATGAAGGAGAAGTGCCCGAGTACGACCTGTCTACATGGGATCTGAAGGTGTTCGGTGAAGTTGAAGAGGAGAAGGTATTCTCCTTCGCAGAGCTTCAGGCGATGCCACAGGTGAATACGGTGAGCGATATCCACTGTGTGACCCGTTGGTCCAAGTTTGATACGCCATGGGAAGGCATTCGTTTCTCGGAATTCGTGAAGCTTCTTGGCGTTAAGCCAGAGGCGAAATATGTGATGGTTCATGCAGATCATGATTATGAAACGAATGTTCCACTGGAAGAGCTTATGCATGACGATGTACTGCTAGCTTTCAAATATAATGGCGAGCCACTTACGCCGAAGCATGGGTATCCATTACGGCTGGTTGTGCCGCAGTTATACTTTTGGAAGAGTGCGAAATGGGTACGTGGGCTTGAGTTCATGACGGAAGACCGCAATGGGTTCTGGGAAAATAATGGGTTCCATCATTTTGCCGATCCGTTCAAGGAGCAGCGCTTCTCGGGTGAGGATCTACCGATCCCAGAAGACGAATGGACGAAGAAGGAGTTTGATTGAGATGTTGATGCCGATTTTGCAAATTCACTCTGAGGACATGCCGTCATATGCCATCGTCTGTGGTGACCCGGCGCGTGCGGAGAAGATTTCTCGTAAGTTAGAACAGGTGAGAGAGCTGGCATTTAGCCGCGAGTATCGCACATTTGTGGGACAATTCGACGGTGTGCAGATGGCTGTGGT
Organism: Paenibacillus tundrae; assembly: GCF_036884255.1. Taxonomy (NCBI): domain Bacteria; kingdom Bacillati; phylum Bacillota; class Bacilli; order Caryophanales; family Paenibacillaceae; genus Paenibacillus; species Paenibacillus tundrae. Next base: position 432,262 of record NZ_CP145605.1, read on the forward strand.
TAGTCATGGCGTAGGTTCGCCGGGAGCGGCTGTATGTTTCGAAGAACTCATTCGTGCAGGTGTGACCACACTAATTCGTGTAGGAACAGCAGGTTCGTATACTGCTGAGTATCCAGCCGGTAGCGTTATTGTCAGCACTGCAGCGGTTCGCACGGATGGATTGACTCGCCAGCTCGTGCCAGATGGTTTCCCGGCTGTAGCAGATATCGGTGTTACGCAAGCGCTGATTGAAGCTGCTCGCGGAAAGGGAAGCGGGAAGGATGGATTCTCTGTAGCTTCCGATGCATCAACAGCAGGTGCAACTAAGGTGGGAGTGGGCATTACCGTTACACTAGATGCCTTCTTCACCGGAGTAGAAGAAATTCCACATCGCAAGTACAAGCAGGCAGGTGCGCTTGCGGCAGAGATGGAAATTGCTGCGCTCTACATCATCAGCACCTTGCGTGGTGCTCGTGCTGGGGCAATCGTAGCGATTGATGGCTTCGCAGACAGTGACCTGGCTGCCGAGTATGATCCGCATACGGATGCGGTGGCGAACGCAGTGGAGCATGAGATCAATACGGCGCTACAAGCGCTGGCTACATTGGCGCGTCAGGATCAGGCGTAATTAGCAAGGCGCATTGCTAGAGATCGATCATGCAAAATCCAATACAGATATGCAAAGTGGGATAATCCCTTTTTGCATGGATGCATCAAAAGGCCGGACTCCTTCAATGGAGGTCCGGCCTTTGTTTGAGATTACATACTTTATTTGCTGTACTTATCAGAGTGCTTTTTCCATAGATAACAGTTTTTTATAATACCTGATATCGAAGTCAGAATACACAGTGTGATCAAAATAATAACTCCAGGTGAACTCCATTGTATCTGGAAAGCATTCAACGTATTGTTGAAACCGTAACTAAACATGTGCATAGCTACAATCAAAACGATACAAAATCCAAATGTATAAATTCCGACTAGAAAAGGTTTAAGAAAGCAAAATTTAAAAACACCAGCTGTCAGCATCTTATTCCAATTGTTTTGAGTGATGTCCATGTTTTCACCCCCTAGTAAACATTTGCAGATAAGCTAATATCTCTAATAAATATACCATCAATGCTTACCCTAAACCTGTGTTTCCTGAACAACGTAGACTTTCTCAAATGAATGATCCTGCCAATAGTGGGTACGTTATATAAAGGAACATCATCATGAATACAGAGATTAGGGAGGATTCCGACATGACACAGAACAATCAACCTCAAGATGAGGCGGCAATTCGTAACAAACTGGATGAAGATGGGGATTCTTTGATGGAGAAAAAGAAGATCCTAAGTGGTGTAGACATTGAGCCACAAGCAGATGAATGGGCAGCCAAGCCATCTCCTGTAGCCTTTAACAGTGTAAAGTCCTCTTCCAAAGAGTAAAACGAGCTATGGCTGAATTGTGGCGGATACCTTCAGGGTATCTGCCTTTTGATGTACAAGGATGTACAGTGGTCATACGGTAGATGTATAATACTGGGAACATCTTGAGCAAGGAGAGGGTATAGCAATGAATGAAGTGAGCATCCGCAGGGCTTTAAGTAGAGATTATCCAGGAGTGTCCGCGCTGATGGATGAACTGCACCGTATGCATGTCGAGGCACGTCCTGACATATATAGACCGCTACAGCCTAGAATGAGTCAGCAGGAATTTGAGGACTTGTTGAATGCAGAAGATCGCTACCTGTATGTAGCTGAAGCAGCGGAGCAGGGAGAAATCTGTGGGTACGTGAGTGCCCAACTCAATAAAATCCAGAAAGTAGAGCTATTGATGGATCGAGATGTACTCTTCATTAATGAGATTATTATTGATCCCAAGTATCGTGGACGTAGCATTGGACAGATGATGATGGCGGTGCTTGTTGAGCTGGGAAAAGAACTTCAAGCCGATCATCTAGAGCTAACCGTAGCTTCGTTTAACCAAGGGGCACAAGAGTTTTACGAAAAGTTAGGTCTGGTCGTCCGCAGCAGCAGAATGGAATACATACTAAATAAATTGAACTAAATATTTACACAAGAGCGGAGGGACAGAAATAACGTGAAGAAGCGAAGCGTTCGCCTTTATCTCCGGATTTTCCCCTTGGAAAAGGGAATCAAAAAATCTGGGGATAACAGCGATCGGAATGTTGTTCTGTCATCGAAGTGGTCAGTGTAAATATTTATAGTTTCTCTTGAATACCCCCATGGGGTATGTTATTCTGGAGTCAGAATGATGAAGAGGGGTGTTTATGATGGATCATCAGAGCCATCCCAAGGACGTAATGGAACCTTCCGGAACCGATGTACCTGAAGTATTGGAGCCGGATTCTGCACAAACGGCGAATTCATGCCATGCTCATGCTGATAACGATGACGGGAAGCAAGTCCGTAAGAGTCATCACTCACAAGAGATGAAGGGCAATCTGATTTCACGGTTAAATCGTGTTGAAGGACAGATTCGTGGAATTAAAGGGCTTATTGAGAAGGATACGTATTGTGATGATGTCCTGACACAGATCGCGGCAGCCCAGTCAGCGCTTAATTCAGTAGGAAAACTTCTGCTTGAAGGGCATATGAAGAGCTGCATCGTTGAGCGAATTCAGGCAGGGGAACATGAAGTAGTCGATGAACTGCTGGTTACGGTAAGGAAATTAATGAAGTGAATATTGTTACTTAATCTAAATAAGTTCAACTAAACTTTTTACACGAGAACGTAGAGGACGGAAATAACATGAAGAAGCGGAGCGCTCGCCTTTATCCCTGGATTTTCCCCGTTGACAAAGGGAATCAAAAAAATCTGGGGATAACAGCGATCGGAAGGTTATTCTGTCATCGGAGTGGTAAGTGTAACATTCTTTAATTGAACTTATACATTGCCCATAAGGAGGAATATATGATGTCTAATGTTACATTGAACGTAGCAGGAATGTCCTGTAATCACTGTGTGAAGGCTGTTGAAGAAGCCGTGAAGAATGCTGGTGCGAGTGGTCAGGTCGATCTGCAAGCTGGAACGGTAGCGGTAGAGTATGATGAGCAGAAGGTTAACGTGGATCAGATCAAGGCAGCCATTGAAGACCAAGGATACGATGTAGCTTAATTATTTTTTCTCAATTTTCGTCTGATTCATATGAATGATTTATGATGATCTGGCTTGAACAGAACTTCCTTGTGTAACTCAAGGGACGAGAAGAATCAGTAGATTTTTTTCGAATAAGTTCATCGTTTAAGCCTTATTTTTTCTAATGAATATACCCCCATAGGGTATTGGGGAACAAAATTGAACGGAGATGACGACATGGATAAGCCAGCAACAGACAACACTGCAACTGGCTCAGCATTACCACCCGTAGAGGGAGCATCTGGTTTACTCACCACATTCCAAATTACAGGCATGACCTGTGCAGCGTGTTCTTCTCGAATCGAGAAGGGGTTATCCCGCATGGAGGGGGTTAATCAGGCAAACGTTAATCTCGCAATAGAGCAGGCGACCGTTAGGTACGATCCCAAAGTCACTAATGTCAATCAACTGCGGGATAAGGTTGAAGCGTTGGGTTATGGCACAGTTACGGAATCGGTAGATCTGGATATAACGGGCATGACCTGTGCCGCTTGTTCGGCTCGGATCGAGAAAGGGTTATCCCGCTTACCGGGTGTATCTCGTGCCAATGTGAATTTAGCGCTGGAGACAGGGCATGTCGAGTATACAGCAGGCGTGCTGAAAGCATCGGACATCACGGCTAAGATTAGACAGCTCGGTTATGGCGCAGAATTACAACAGACGGGAGAGGAAACTTCATCTGCCCGAGAGCGGGAATTGCAACGTAAGAAGTGGAAATGGATGATATCTGCAGCACTTTCGATTCCTTTGTTATGGGCGATGGTAGGTCACTTCTCCTTCACATCGTGGATTTGGGTGCCTGATCTATTCATGAACCCTTGGTTCCAATTGCTGCTGGCAACGCCAGTCCAGTTTGTGATTGGATGGCAGTTCTATGTGGGAGCTTACAAAGCATTGCGCAGCGGTAGTGCCAATATGGATGTGCTCGTGGCTTTGGGTACAAGTGCGGCATTCTTCTACAGTCTCTATCTGACGTTATCTAGTGGTTATCTACCTGCGACTTCGATGGATCACGGTGCAATGGGGACGAGCACAGCCGCTATGCCTGCGGTGGAGCTTTATTATGAGACGAGTGCGATTCTAATCACACTGATATTACTCGGTAAATGGTTCGAGGCTGTAGCGAAAGGACGCTCATCCCAGGCAATCAAGAGCTTGATCGAATTAGCACCGCGTGAAGCCCGTGTCATTCGAGATGGGCAGGAGGTCGTTATCCCTGCGAGTTATGTTGCTGTGGGTGATCTCGTTCTTGTGAAACCAGGGGATAGTATCCCGGTGGACGGCATCGTGGAGGAAGGGCAATCTTCTGTAGATGAATCGATGCTCAGTGGAGAGAGTTTACCTGTAGATAAAAAGCCTGGCGATGCTGTTACAGGGGCTACTTTGAACAAAAACGGCATGTTACGCCTAAGAGCGACCCGAGTGGGTGCAGATACTGCTCTATCCCAGATTATCAAAGTCGTTGAACAAGCGCAGGGCTCTAAAGCTCCAATTCAACGGATTGCAGATGTGATTTCAGGTATTTTTGTCCCGATTGTTGTGGGCATTGCCGCCGTTACCTTCCTTGTCTGGTACTTCTTCGCAAGTCCAGGTGACTTCGCGGGGTCATTGGAAAAAGCAATTGCTGTCTTGGTTATCGCCTGTCCATGTGCCTTGGGTTTGGCTACGCCAACCTCGGTTATGGCTGGATCGGGGCGAGCTGCAGAATATGGTATTTTGTTCAAAGGTGGCGAACATCTGGAATCAGCACAGCAGATTCAAACTGTTGTATTGGACAAAACGGGTACAGTAACTCAGGGTAAACCTGTGCTTACAGACGTTGTAACAGCTTCGGGCTGGACGGAAATGGAACTATTACAACGAGTTGGCGCAGCAGAACAAAATTCGGAGCATCCACTCGCTGAGGCTATCGTGGAAGGAATCCGAGGTAAAGACATCGCTCTGAGTCCATCCGAGCAATTCGAGAACATACCTGGCTACGGCGTTCGAGCTCACGTTCAGGGACAAGAGATTCTCGTGGGAACCCGGCGCTTGCTTGCTGATGCTAAGGTGAATGTTCCAGATGGTACGGTGACTCAGATGAACCAACTGGAGGAACAAGGGCGTACAGCGATGTTGGTTGCGATTGATGGTGTGTGGGCAGGGATTGTTGCTGTTGCAGATACGATTAAGGAAACGTCACGCGAAGCGGTAAGCCGTCTGCAAGCGATGGGGATCGACGTCATCATGATTACCGGTGACAATGAGCGAACAGCACGCGCTGTGGCAGAACAAGCGGGAATCCGTAGCGTTTTGGCAGAGGTGCTCCCAGAGGGCAAAGCGGCAGAAGTGAAGAAGCTGCAGGCTAATGGTCGTAAGGTGGCTATGGTTGGAGATGGAATTAACGATGCACCAGCTCTGGCGACAGCCGATATTGGGATGGCCATTGGGACAGGAACAGATGTAGCGATGGAAGCGGCGGATATTACGTTGATGCGTGGTGACCTGAATAGCATTGCTGACGCGATTGAGATGAGCCGGCGAACAATGGGGAATATCAAGCAGAATCTGTTCTGGGCGCTTGGATATAATGTGATTGGTATTCCCATTGCAGCTGTGGGCTTTCTTGCACCATGGTTAGCTGGTGCTGCGATGGCGTTCAGCTCGGTGTCTGTTGTGTTAAATGCCTTACGTTTGCAACGAATGAAGCTGCAACATAAATCATAGAGCAACAACTAGAAATTGAATCAAGCTCATTGGGAATCGGTAGGATATCCATTAAATTAGGTGAGGCTTGTACGAAGAGATATGTCCTGAGTTATTTCTATAAATGATATGAAAAGAGAGTAGTGACTTTTTTCTAAAAAAAGTTACCCTCTTTCATTAATTTTCAGAAATTCCATTGACAATAATGACATATACACTTAAAATTTAAACATTCGTTTGATTCAAACAAATGTTTATATCAAATTCGAACTACTTTGCAATGGAGGATAAGATCTATGGTACAGGCTTTACGCGTTTTGTTTAAAAAACCACCAGTGATTGTTGGAATCGTGACGGCACTTATGTTCCAAGTGATTTTTAGCATCATCTGGATGACTGCATATTCAGGAGTGAATGATCGCACGAATGAGCTTACTGTTGCGATTGTAAACGAGGATGGAGAACTATCCCAAGGAATTGCCGAACGATTGGCAGAGACGTTACCGTTTCATACCGTATCCAATCTAACTTCGGAAGAAGCAATTGATCAGCTTAATCATCACCAAGTTCATATGGTACTCGGCATTCCGGCTGGCTTTAATGAATTGCTTCAAACGGCTGGATCAACTGCTGAAATTAAATACACAATCAATGAAGCTAACCCGGTGACGATCAAAAGCATGATGCAAGGTGTATCACAGTCCGTAACCAACACGATCAACAAGCAGGCTACTGCTCAAGGTGTGCAGACGGTGTTAACCGCAACAGGAACACCAGCAGATCAAGCCGCTAATGTGGCGACTAACCTGACTTCCCGTGTGGAAGGCGTAACAACGTCCATTAACCCGGTGAACGGAATGAATAATCAGATGGTACCGATGATGATGGTGCTGGCATCTTATGTTGGAGCTATGATCATGGGCATGAATCTGCAAACGGCTATGGGGATGTTGTCCGCAACGTTCTCTCGCTGGACGCTATTTGGTGCAAGAATTGTCATTAACGTAGGTTCAGCCCTAGTTGTATCCTTACTCGGATCTTCACTTATCGTTGCGCTTGGCGGGCAGATTGAACAAGGGTTCGTCGCATTCTGGTTATTCCAAGCCTTGTTCCTCTGCACGTTCATGTTCTTCTCGCAGTTCTTCTTGATCTGCTTCGGGCCTGCAGGAAGCTTGTTCAATGTTATCTCGCTATCCTTGCAGCTCGTATCCTCAGGAGCGATGGTACCACGTGAATTGCTGAATGGATTCTATAGTGGTGTAGGTCAATTTTTGCCGGCTACTTACGCAGTTCAAGGTATCTTGAGTGCTCAATTGGGCGGCCCAGGAATTCAGTCTGCTGCAGGTTCAATTGTTCTTATTCTGGCGATTGTGGTCGCACTCTCTCTGCTGGTTACCCTTGTGAAGAAACAGCGTGTACCCGCAGGTGCACCAAGCCCAGCACCATCTAACGCTTAATACCTAAGTTTATACAGATGAAGCAACACTGTATACTAACACCAAGCCCCCCATTGATTGCCGATGGGGGGCTTGGTGTAATAGTAGATGGAGGATACAACTTCACATATGCCATGCTGATTGGCTATGCCTTGCGCTTTGTTGCACAAACTTTCATAATAGATAATTATGTATAATTTCATTAAACATTTACAAGAGAACGGATTAGAGGAGCGAACGGAATGACGGAACCAGATTTGGACATTAAAACGAGGATATTGCTTGCAGCCAAGAAGCTTTTTGCAGGTCAGGGGTATGACGGGACGAGTGTCCGTCAAATCTGTGATGAAGCAGGAGCGAATGTGTCCCTGGTCTCTTATCACTTTGGCGGCAAAGAAAAGGTGTTTGAAGCATTGTTTGAACACTTCTTCCCTGGTCAGATGCTGAATGAGCTGGCTGCAGCGTCTATGTCTCCCGTGGAAGGTGTCCGGCGGATTGTGGGTCAAGTTGTGAAGTTTACCATGGTAGACACCGAGATGAGCGATATTGTGCAGCTTGAAATTACACTACGGACACATCGTACGCCGACGGTTTTTCGTTTCCTTGATCCAATCTGGACGAAGGTAAGAGATTTACTGCAAGAAGGTAAAGATCAGGGTATTTTTCGTATTGAATCCGTGTCGTATGCCACATTACAGGTGATGGGGGCAACTTTGGCGCATAAACGAGCCAAAAATTCACGTTTTCTAGCGGATTATCAGGGAATAACTACAGAGGAACTTGCTGAGCAAACAATTGAATTTGTACTTCGAGGATTAGGAGTGACGGACCATGAACGAAACGATTGAATTAATGATGAAGCACCGCTCTGTACGGAAATTCAAGGCAGATCCTATAAGTGAAGAACAGTTGGCAACGATCATTGCAGCTGGACAGATGGCGTCTTCCTCCAGCAGTGTGCAGGCGTATAGTGTAATTGCGGTCACGGATCTGGCTTTAAAATCGAAGCTTGCTGAGCTGGCAGGCAATCAGGCTTACGTGAACGAATGCCCCGTATTCCTAGTATGGTGCGCAGACCTCTTTCGACTGAAGGATGCGGCGAAGCAGCATATGCCAGACAAGGAAACCTACGCAGATTCGACGGAAAACTTTATGGTCGCTACCATTGATGTAGCACTTGCATCACAGAATGCAGCCCTTGCAGCGGAATCACTCGGCTATGGCATTGTCTATATTGGTGGACTTCGCACACGTATTGAGGAAGTTTCTGAGCTGCTGGGACTACCCGAAGGCGTATATCCGGTCTATGGCATGTGTATTGGTGTTGCCGATCAGGAGACAGGCATTCGTCCGCGCTTACCACTAGATGCTGTTCTTCATCAGAATCAGTATAATGCGGAGCAGACACTTGAAGGCATGGCGCGATATGATGAGACCACGGTAGCCTACATGAATGAACGGACGCAGGGCGCGAACAAGACCCCTTGGTCTGTATCGATGGCCAAACGTCTCACAGAGCCAGTGCGTTTGCAGATGAAGCCTTTCTTGGAAGGCAAAGGGTTCATGAAGCGTTAATGTGTGCGGGCAAATTGTATAGATAAGCACGTACGGATATAAGAAAGGTCAGTTAGGCTTCAAGCCTGACTGACCTTTTCTTACATAACTTTAGAGCGATGATACTGGCAAACCGTAGAACCGTTTCGCATTCTGGTAGAAAAGTCGTGCAGCGCGTTCGGTGCCCATCCCCATGACCTCGCACCAACTCTGAATAACTTGCCTTGTCATCGCTGGATGAGTCATCCGCCCTTGGAAAGGGCCTTCGAAAGGCCACGGTCCATCGGTCTCAGCCATAACCTGCTCCGATGGATACTGCCTTGCCAGTTCGCGGATCTCTTCCTCATACATAATATCAGGGGTGAAGGAGACAAAATAACCGTTATCTGCCATGCGTGCGATCGTCTGGCGTGAGCCTTTGAACCAGTGGAAATGGGCACGACGGAACTGATACTTCTCAAGCAAATCACAGGCGATATCAGCATCTTCATACACGGCATGAAGAACGAGAGGCTTGTTGTACTGCTTCGCAAGCTGAATGAACTGTTCCAGCAATTCAATATAGCCGCTCTGATCCCATGAGTTTCCTGCTTGCTCCGCTTCTTGTCTGCTGTAATAGGGTAAGCCCACCTCTCCAATGGCTACGGCTTGTCCTATATGCTGTTTGATCCAGCCAAGGAGTAGATGCAGATCCCCTGCAGAAGGGAGCGGTTGCTCTGGATGGTAGCCAAAGGCAGGAAATACCGTACGTGGGTTATGCTTGGCAAGTTCCAGATTGGCGTGGCAGGAATCCATATTCATGGAGACCGCAATGAGGGCTTCAACCTGCTGGGAGGAGAGGGATTGCAGTATAGACTGTTGTTGCGTTGTTGTATATTGATCCAAGTGGATATGGGCATCGATTAACGGTGCTATAGCACGAGTATCCATAATTTCCTCCTTATGATTAATAGAGTCTAACTATTCATGGTACGTCGTATATTTCAAGTCGGATCACCCATATTAGGTGAAAAAATACATTTTTACATAGCCTGCTTACCGCTCTGTTTGACACACGACAATAACTCTAAAAACCCGCGCTATATAGATAGGCGGGTTTTGTGCTGTTCTTCTCTCATCCACTGTGAAATTTGGCGTTTGCGTTCAAGGAAGGCAGAGTCCTCCGTAACCGATTCACGTCGTGGGCGATCGAATGGAACAATAACCTCTTGCAGCACGGTTGCTGGGCGGTTGGATAGAACATACACCCGATCCGCTAGCAGAAGAGCTTCCTCAATGTTGTGTGTAATGAATAACACCGAGCGGCGATTCTGTTCCCAGATCTCCAGCAGCCAGCGCTGCATATCACTACGTGTCAAGGCATCAAGCGCACTGAAAGGCTCATCAAGCAGCATAAGCTCTTGTGGACTGAGTAACGCACGCAGGAAAGCAACCCGCTGCTGCATTCCTCCTGAGAGCATATGTGGATAAGCTCGCTCGAAGCCAGCTAGACCAACACTCGCCAACCATTTGCGTGCTTCAGCAATCGCTTCTGTTCGGGGTAGAGCCGTCTTCGATACTTCGCCAGCTAACACCACATTATCTTCAATCGTTCGCCAAGGCAGGAGAGCGGGCTGTTGTGGCATGTAGCTGATTTTGCCCCGTTGTCCGGTAACGTCATGCCCTTGCATGAGAATTCGTCCAGCCTGCGGCTTAAGCAAACCGCCAATGATATGAAAAAGAGTACTTTTGCCACAGCCGGATGGACCGACAATGGCTACAAATTCGCCTTGCCCAACCGTTAGGGACAGATCATCCAATACGGAGAGTGTTTTGCGTCGCTCACGATATGAGGCATGAACCTGCATAACCTCAAGAGCTGGAGAGGCTTGGGTAATCCCGCTTGGTAGTAATGTAGAATCAGACTGTTGAATTGTTGTCTGTGTCGTTGAATTTTGGTTTGTCCCATGTTCATGTTCATTCATTAGGTTATCGGTAAGGTGATCGTTCAGTTTCTTCTGCTCGTCTCTCATCCCGGTTTCACATCCTTGCCACAAGGTTTTCCAGTGCCATTATTATCGTTTTTGTGGTCGCCAGCGCACGAGTAGCTTCTCAAGCAGTGCAATCAGTAGGAAGAGCAACAGACTGAGCGCCACAATAATCATAATGGCTACAAATAGTCGATCCGTTCGATATGCAGACTTCTGTAACATCATGTAGTATCCGATGCCCTTATCTGCTCCGATCCATTCTGCAATGATGGCTCCCATCACACTATATGTAGCGGCTATTTTGATTCCAGAGAAGACTGAGGGCAGCGCGTGCGGAAGCTCCAGTTTCCAGAATAGCTGTCCACGTTTGGCGCCAGCCATACGCATATAGTTCATCATCATGGCATCCGTACGGGTTAATCCATCCATGGCGGCTACGGCGACAGGGAAGAAGCAGACCAGAATGATGGTAATTAATTTGGGCAGCAATCCGAATCCGAACCAGATCAGCAAGAGCGGTGCTAGCGCGATGGTTGGAATGTTCTGGCTTAGGATAAGCAAAGGATAGAGCGCAGACTTTAGAAATGGGATCAGGTGAAGCACCATGGCAATCAGCAGTCCCACCAACGTTCCTGCGGCGAATCCGATGAGTGTTAACTGGATCGTTGCCCATGCATGCATACCAAGTCGATCCGCCTGTGAAGCTGCTTCACGAGCGATGTCCGAAGGGGCAGGTAGCATCCACTTTTCAATATGAAACAGCGAGACCGCTCCTTGCCATATCGCAATAAAGAGAATAACCGCCACAAGGGGCGGCCATACGCTTTTGAAATAGGCATGCATTAGCGATATTTCTCCGTTAGTTTATCCATGCTGAATCCGGCACCGCCGCTATGGGCGATTTTGATCTGGGAGATGATGCTTGGGCTACCAGCGTCCACAAGTGCTTCATGCATTTTGCGAACAACGTCCAGCAGTTCCTCCAGCTCACCTTCCATCGTTGTTTCTAGGGGATTGACCTGATATTTCACACCAGATTGTTGAATGACTTCAATAGCGCGATCTACATACGGATATGAGTCCTCACCATTTGGCGTCTTCGGGATGACTTGAATACTGAGTAATGTGCTTGCCATGGAGTTCACGGCTCCTTTCGAGTTAGGTTGTATAAGTTGAATCAGCGTTACACTTAACACTCCGATTGCAGTACCCTCTTACGATCACTGTTATCCCCGGATTTCATGAATGAATCTTAAATGGAGTAAATCCGGGTATAAAGGTGAGCGCTTCGCTTCTCCAGATGGGTTCTGCACTCTTCGTTTGTGTAAAAAGTTCAACTTAAACAATGATTATTGGGGTAAGAAATCGTTCGTATATGCCTTGCTCACATCGATCTGTTCATCCAGCAGCTTCTTGCTGAACATCCAGTCCGTATAGTTCTGCCATACTTCCTTTTTCTGTTCGCCCCAGCGTGGTGCATCGTCTGTGTATTTCGGGCTAAGCCACTTCTGGCTTGCGAGCACAAGATCCTTATCGAGATCCGGTACGGCTTTGATCAGAATATTAGCAGCGTCTTCGGGATGATCAATGGCATACTGATACCCTTCAGACGTGGCTTTCATGAACGCTTTAACCAGTTCAGGATCGTTCTGAATCGTGGTTTCATTCGTTACCAATACAGGTGTGTAATAGTCGAGTGCTTCGGAGTAGTCTTTGACATACAACATGTCGATCGGCTCTCCGCGAAGCTCAGCCTCAATCCCAGTCCATGCATAGAAGATCCAGGCAAAATCGATATCGCGTTTCACGGCAGTGAAGAAGTCGGCATCGCCCATGTTAATGTTTTTCACTTTGGACACGTCAGCGCCTTCGCCCTCCATAATGGATTGCATTACAGCTTCCTCCACTGGGGAGCCCCAGCCTCCATAGGTTTTACCTTCGAAGTCTTTCGGGGATTTAATGTTCCGATCCGTCGGTGCTGCAAATCCAGATGTATTATGTTGAATAACGGCAGCAATCGAGACGAGTGGTACACCTTGGGTACGCGCCTGAGTTACACTTTCCTGATAACTTACGCCAAAAGGAACCTCATTCGAAGCGACCATCGTGTCAGCGCCGCCAGCACCAGGTTGCACGATCTCCACGTTTAAGCCCTCGGCTTCGTAGAATCCTTGATCTACCGCTGCATATAAGCCGGTATGGTTCGTATTCGGTGTCCAGTCCAGTACAACTTTAACATCCCGGAGTGCTGCGTTATCACCTTCACTACTGTTCTCGGTGTTAGTATCTCCGTTAGATTGGGCAGGGCCAGCTTCCTTGCTTCCGCAAGCCGTGATTGCAATCAAGGTTACGCATAGGAGCAACAAGCCGATCATTTTACGCCATCTCATCTTCATTCTCTCCTTCATGTTGTCCGCCTAATTGGCGAGGGTTCTCCTTGGCTTCATATCCAAGCATCGTGCATAAATCAACAGAATTATACCGGCTATGATCTGGATGTCTTTTTTATGTAAAGTGATATGCAAAAGAACATAAAAAAAGCGCCCCGGATTCCGGGACGCGTGCAGGCGTTAGAGAAGTAGCGCGCAGCGATATAGCTGGGCCTATTCGATATACTCCGATTCCTACGCTGGCATGATCCAGATCAGGTCTAAGGGTTAGTATCTTGTGGGATACACTCTCAGCCGGCCAATTCCGACTCCCCTGGGAAACTATGAAGTTAAGGGTGTTACTAGGTGTAATTATAGGCGAGTGAGAACATTGTGTCTATATGTGACCGTCAAAAAGAAAGATTAACGCTGGAAGAATTCGATCCATTCCTTCTCTGGGCCATAGATGAAGAAGTAGCGGTAACCGTTCGGCAGGGTGATGATCTCTCCATCAATAAATTCGGCTTCCGTCGCTTGTATACGCTCATATTCAGCATCAAGATCCTCCACGTGAATCGCAAAATGATGCACAGTTCCTTCGGAGGGAAGTTTGTCGCTATATCCCTGAATCAGTTCAATTTCAGTTTCATCACTGCCATTGAATCCGAGGAAAGCAAGTTGGATCACACCATTGGTATGGGTAACGCGGTCTTTCAGCTCAAGGCCAACGATCTCGGTATAGAAACGAAGCGTGGTTTCCAGATCACGGACAGCGATACCGATGTGGTCGATACGTTTTTGAAAGCTCATTGTATAGTAATCCTCCTAACTGATTCGTGAATATGGTTTACATTTAAGCCGTATCATAGGGGGATAATTCTGGGTTGTCAAATGGGAAAATAATGAGTTTATCTAGATGAAATGTTCTATATTTCAATATAAACATAAGGTATCTTATTAAAGTTCACAAAGTGTTCACTTATGTGACCCTATTCCTCATCTTTATAATTGTCCAAGTAGAAGAGAGGATGAGAGAATTGCCAACAACAAAGAAAGAACATACGTATTTTGGATTGATGATGTGCACAGGAATGGTAGTCGTTATGATGACTTTCAATTTACTGTATAACGGATTAATGTGGAGTATGTCTCCGCTAGAGATCTTATTTCAGTTTGTCCTATGTTTTATTGTAGCTTTTGTGGTGGAAAGCTTTATCGTTGGGCCGGTGGCTCAGAAAATTGCCTTTGCATTGCCATTCAATAAATCGAATAAGGTGATCGGCATTTTGGCGATTTCTGTGTTCATGGTTGTGGGAATGGTGCTAATGATGTCGATGTATGGGATGCTTACGGCGTATCTTGCCAATCAATTGAATGGGAAGTCTCTCGTGGAAACGTATCTTCACACCATACTGCGGAACTTTAGCCTGGCGTTACCGTTACAGTTGCTCATCATTGGGCCGCTTGTTCGATATGTATTCGTTAAATTCATAAAAGCTAAAGAGAATGCGGCTCCCTTCGTTAATACAGGAGCATAATTGGAAAATAGAGGAGAAAAGTGTTAATATTTTTGCCATCAAGAATATTAACAGGTGGTGAAGAAACTGAAGCAAATATTACTGATTATTGTAGCCCTGTTGTTGATTACTGGGTGTAGAGATCAACAGGATGGAGAAGAATACGTCAATACTTCCTCTGATACTAGTACCAGTTTCACCCAACTGGATAGCGAATCAGAGATCAAAGCTAAAAACTTGCAAGAGCTAGTGGCTGTGGGTTTGGAGAAGAGATTAAACAGGGAAGAAAATTCTGAAGATATCACTATCGATGTCCCTTACGATGAAGGAAGTTCTATCTTTGCAACATACTATATCAACCAAGAGCCGGTAACAGAGGTGGGGATGATACAAGCAGTAAAGCGAGAGAACGAATATATATTGCAAAATATAGATCTTAGCCCTATAGATAAACAGGCACCCTTTTGGTTAGCTAAATTTGCAGGCACGACGATGGATGGAAAGAGTAATTTTAGGGTCAACTACGGTTACATTAATGATCCTTCGATAAACGAAATTCGAATTCGATACTCGAACGTCACAATGCACGGCATGTCAATGGATGATCGCAAGACATTTCTGGATGTAACAACAGATGAGAAGATGATCGAGACATCCGTTCAGGGGATAGATGGGGATAACAACCTGGTTTATAAGTATGATTAAAAATGTAAACGTTAGGCTCGTATCACTTGCATTTAAACGTTGCTTTTGTATATACTGATAAACAACAATTACAGATCGGAACATGCCGTTGAAGAGCATCCAACTCGGAGGCGTTTTCGCCAGGGGAGCGATATTTCCCCAAGTTAACCGGAACCGCCCGTTATCGCGGACCAAGCGGCTGGAGCAGTGAATGAACTGTTTCGGCAAGTTGGGTGGCACCGCGAGCAGAGCGCTCCTCGTCCCAAGGGATGAGGGTGCTCTTTGTATTTTTACAGCCAAAGGAGACGGTGACCATGCTTGAAATGAAGTGGATCAGAGCGCATGCAGATGAGGTGCAAGCGGCGGCAGATGGAAAGAAAATCAATATTAACATTCAAGAACTGTTAGAGCGAGACGAGGAACGCAGAGCGTTATTGAAGGAAATCGAAGAAGGCCGCAGGGTGCGTAACGCGTTGTCGGCGGATATTGGCAGGATGATGCAATCAGGTCAGCGTGAGCAGGCAGGGGGACTGCGTAGCGAGGTGAAACAACGGAATGAGCAGTTGGAACAGCTCAAAGCCAAGCTGGAAGCGATCCAAGAGGAATTTACGCGTATGCAGTGGCTCGTGCCGAATGTTGTATCGCCAGATACACCTGTAGGTACTTCGGATGCGGACAATGTAGAGCTACGCCGTGTGGGCGAGATCCCCGCATTTGAGTATAGAATGAAGGATCATGTGGAATTGGGTGAGATGCATGACCTGATTGACATTGCGCGTGGGGTGAAAATCGGTGGGACTCGCAGCTATGTGCTGAAAGGAGCAGGGCTACTACTCCACCGAGCTGTGCAGCAGCTTGCGCTCGATCTGCTCTTGAAGCAGGGATTCACACCGCTAGAGGTTCCGCTCATGGTAAGGGAGGATGCTCTGCTCAACACAGGCTTTTTCCCAACAGGACGAGACCAAGTCTATGAGCTTACCGGTGAGAATAAGTGGCTGGTTGGTACTTCGGAGGTGCCGCTCGTATCCTATTATGCGGATGAAGTCGTGGATGTGGAACAACCTATTAAGCTGGCTGCTGTATCGACGTGCTTCCGCAGTGAAGTAGGATCAGGAGGAAGGGATGTGCGCGGATTGTATCGTGTACACCAGTTTGCCAAGGTGGAGCAGGTGATTCTCTGCGCTCCAGATGCGGCAGAATCGGAACGGATGTTACAGGAGATTACAGGACATGCTGAGCAATTGCTGCAATTGTTAGAGCTTCCTTATCGCGTTGTAGCGGTATGTACCGGGGATATGGGGCAGAAGACGTATAAGCAGTATGATATTGAGACATGGATGCCTAGCCGGGAGGCATACGGAGAGACACATTCCTCGTCCAATTTGCATGACTTCCAGGCACGCCGTTCGAACATTCGTTGTCGTGATGCAGAAGGGAAGCTGGTATATTGCCATACCCTTAACAATACAGCCGTGGCTTCGCCGCGTATTCTCATTCCATTGCTGGAGAATCATCAGCAGGCAGATGGAAGCATTCGAATTCCGGCTGCGCTCCAGCCATATATGGGTGGGGCTGAGTTTATTACATTGCCACATCTGGCGGAAAAAGAGTAAGAGGAAATTGTAACGTTGGTATGCACATGAAAGAGCGGTATTGAACGTGAAATGCCAAGAACCCCTTTATCGCAATGTCACTGAGATAATAAACTTGATGACTTGCTAATCATAGGGGTTCTTTTTTATACAACTAGATATCATAGAAGGAGCATCAGTATATTTCTGGAATATAGTATTAATTGAAATTACTGAGATGGGGAGTGTATAGGATGGGCAAGCATTACGACTACCTCCTGTTAGCTTTTGAAGAAGCAATAGGAGGTTATGTTCATGCGATATCGTAAGCTAGGGAATACGAGTATAGACATTCCGGTGATTGGCCAAGGGACGTGGAAGTTTGGTGAAGATCCGAGGAAAGAAAGAGATGAAGTGGAGGCATTGCGCCATGGTATCCAAAATGGACTTACCCTAATTGATACTGCAGAAGAGTATGGAGGTGGGGGTGCCGAGAGAGTGGTTGGTCGTGCTATTCATGATGTCAGAAGTGATGTATTCCTAGTCACTAAAGTATCAGCCAAGCATTGTTCTTACCAAGGTGTTCTTAGAGCGGCAGAGGAAAGTATAGATCGTTTGAGAACGGATTACATAGATCTTTATTTGCAGCATTGGCCAAGCGCACACTACGAAGTTGCTGAGACGATGGAGGCTATGTCGGAACTCGTGAGTAGAGGAATAATCAAACATGTAGGCGTTAGTAATTTTACGCTCGATTTGATGAAAGAGGCTCAATACCATTTAGGCGACACACCGTTAGTGTGTAACCAGATAGCTTATCATTTACATGATCGAAGTGTAGAGAAGGAAATACTACCTTTTTCCAAAGAGAACAGCATAACTATTATGGGATATTCACCTTTTGGATATGCTCCATCTAAATTTGGTAATAAAGGATTCCCACAAGTGGGTTCCGCAGAGAGAAAGATACTCGATACCATCGGAGATAACTATGGCGTAACCGCATATCAGGTTGTGATGAACTGGATTATAAGGCAGGAAGGTATAGTTACCATCCCCAAAGCGGCGAGTATACAGCATATAGAAGATAATTTGAGAGCTCTAGATTGGGAGTTAGAAGAGGCGGACTTAGCAAAAATCGAGAGATGCTTTCCGCTGATGGACTAGGCTATAGCTAACTACCTGTAATACATATGATAGGAGCTGAACGGAAATGATGACAGCATCATTCTCACATAGACCCGAAGGGTACGAATGTCCATTTTGTTGTATATGGGGTATCGATGGGCCTAATCAAGGAACCAAGCAAAGGGAGATCATCTATCAGAACGAAAAGGTAACGGCATTTATCGCACGTAAATGGTGGCCGAACAATAAGGGGCATGTGCTCATCATTCCTAATCAACATTTCGAGAATATCTTTGACCTTCCTGCCGATTATGCTGCTGAAATCCACCGGGCGGCTCAGCTTACAGCACTTGCCATGAAGAATACATATGGATGTGATGGAATTTCTACGCGGCAACATAATGAACCTGCTGGCAATCAAGACGTATGGCATTATCATCTGCATGTCTACCCTAGATATGTGGATGATCAACTGTATCTGTCACAAGGTGCTAATTCTGATCCAGAAGAACGTGCTCTTTATGCTGACAAGCTGCGTTCTTGGATCAATGAGAATTCGTAAAATTCAGGAGAATACATCAACATATCATTTAATGGGTATCCAGATTTGAGGTGGTTGATTAGGCCCGGGATAGACCTCGAATTCGGGAATACCAGTATGTTCATAAGGGTTGGAGGGGAACCATTCTGTGATGATCTGTTTCCACAGCGCCTGCATACTTGCCGGCATCGGTCCTTGCACTTCAAATACGCACCATTTGGAAGCGGGAATTAGAAGCGCCGATAATCCTTCGGGTACTTCTCCATCGTATGAGGTAGCAATCCAGTATTCCATTTGTTTCTCATGAATCTCGTTCTGATCCACACAGACACCAAGAATTCCTTGAATCAATCCGTTATTTAATTGAAACAAGCGATCCTCAGCTCCACTGTGATATGCATCTTGCCACATCGTAGAGATTCCAGACAGGTGTTCTCCGTTTATATACGAAAAGGATTGTTGGATTCCTACCACCGAAAATTCATCATGTTCTACCATTTTATAATTCATGGGTTCTGCTCCTTTTAAGCTAAGCTGAATAACCAAGCGGTTATACGCCTTGATTGAGATCTTATTTCGACGGGCTTCACTAGGGGGGAAGCCATGTTGTCTGCGAAAAGCTTTGGAAAATGACTCTGGCGTGTCATAACCGTACTTGAACGCTAAATCAATGATTTTGCCATCGCTTTGCAGAAGCTCATATGCTGCTAATGTTAATCGTCTCCGCCTAATATACTCTGCAATCGTAACATCAGCTAATAAGGAAAATGTACGTTGAAAATGAAAGAGAGACAGGTTGGTTTCAGCCGCAATTTGTTCAATGGTCATGTCCTCAAGCAGATGATCTTCAATATATTGAATAGCTGTTTGTAAGGGCTGAATCCATTTCATGTTGTGATCACTCCTTGATGCATATCATACAGGGTTGTTGCTTCAGCAGCCTGTCTTTTTCTGCTTTCATTTGTCCGTTTGTATGTATGGTTTCTTCAAAAAGAAAAGTTTAATGAAAATCGGAGAGGTTGTTACCCTGCTCATTATGCTTAAGAAAACTGCCAAAAACCTGCAATGGGATGTTCAATCTCCTTACCTGCTTTGGCGAAAATATATAGTGAACCAAAATAAAAAGGATAACTGCCATCCTCTTGAATCAATGTGCCGGGATAACCGTCTTCATCTACTTGGAAAAAGAATGAAAATGACTCTTCCTTAAGTTTGGCAAAATAATAGTCCTCATTTTGAATCAGTCTCGGGGTGCCTCCCACTTTGATTAAAAAGGGTCGATCCATTGATTCTTCATCATTAGTTAGTTGACCAGCTGAGATGATGTGTTTGATAAGATTTGAGTTAGCAAAGGTAGTATGCATGCTTTCTGCTGAAATGGGATGCTCAATCACCTTGACCGCGCAGTTTGGATAAATGTTGTTCTCCAAATGCCTATCACGATCTTCTGGGATAAAAATTGAAATCATGCTATCTGGTATAAAGGGATGCTTGAGACTTAGATAGAAAACATACTTTTGGTCGAGTTCGTGGATGAAGTCGGATTGATCGTCAAAAAAAACGGGCGCATTCCCGCCAATCCAGCCTGCTCCGTGTTCGCTCGTTGAATCCAAATCCGCGTAATAAAGGATACAATCTGATCTCTCGATTAAAATATTCTTTTTGTTCTCCATCATCCTGTTCAACTCCTCTCAAAAACTAACATGATCGTCACTGCTTTGACAAAAAGGTGTTCGCTGAATTGAATAGTGCTGGTTCAAATTCGTATAGTTCTTATTTTATTATAATGAACGCTCGCAAACGAAGCGACTTCTCTCGAATGAATTCAGAGAGAAGTCGCCGGTTAAGCTTTTTTATATTGTGCAGCAGGATTCTTCCCCGTCCATGTCTTGCTTCGCTTTATTGGATGTTACCGAATACACGATCACCGGGTTAAAAAAGAGGTTAAACCAGTTCATTCTAGTGACCTCAAATACGATTTGTTAGGCTGAAGACATTTTATTTGTTTGCGCTAAGTGACAACAAGTGCTTCAGATTATCATCGATAAATTGATTGTCGGCACTGTTGATGCCGCGACCGGCAAAGTGACCCCAGATGGACTGAATTGGCCTAAAGGTAGCATTAGGGATACGCGCGGCCTCATATTCATTATCGTCTGCTGTACAGAAGAGATCGGTGCTTCCCGGCATGATGCAGGCAAGGGCTTGTATACTCTTAAGCGCTTGTTCAAAATCTCCGTTATAGGAAGGGTTGGCACTAATATCTGCATGCTGACCTGTCCATAACATGGTTAGAACATTATGCGGGTCCATATTCATAAAGCTATTCTCCCAGACACCAGCTACAAAATCCTCCAATGTGTCAAATCCCATCTCACGATAAAGCTCTTCTCTATAAAATGCATGGGACAGTCCCCATCCTGCATAAACCCGACCAACAGCACGCATGTCTGTGGAGGTTAGTTGATTTAGTTTGCTTGAGTCGAAGCCAACGGCAGATAGCAGTGAAGATTTTACGCCTTCCAGTACCACATATGTGTGAGGCCAAGGTTTGGCGATGCCTCCGAAAGGTGCGATTCGTTCGACCATCTCTGGGTAACTTGCACCCCATTGAAATGCCTGAATGCCGCCCATGGACCACCCGACGACAAGAGCAACTTTTTGAATACCGAATTTCTCAGTTAGTAGCTGGTGCTGGAATTGAACGTTGTCATAAATGGTTACCTGTGGGAAGTTAGCCCGATCGAATGGAGGCGGCGTATTACTTGGAGACGAAGATAGCCCATTGCCCAGCAAATTGGGAACGATAATAAAATATTTCTCTGGATCGAGTGCCATCCCGCTGCCAATGAGCCATTCATTCTGAATATGCTGATCTCCAAAAGCCGTTGGATAAACAATAACATTATCCCTTTGTTCATTTAATTTTCCGTATGTTTTATAAGCAAGAAAGGCATTTGGTAACGTCACTCCTGATTGTAAAAGTACATCACCCGAATTAAAAATTTCATAGTCCATCATGGATTCGCTCCCTTCAAAATGAAGACCACATGTTCACTGTGATCTCTTGTGCTCAGTATAGAGTCGTGATACCCTCAATAAAAGTGAATAGAATTCAATGTAGTGTTCAATAAAATTGAAGGTGGAAGGAGAAGTATCGGATGGAATTGCGTCAACTGAATACGTTTTGCACGGTTGCAACAACTTTAAATTTCACGCGGGCAGCAGAAGTGCTGAGCTACGTTCCTTCCAATGTCACGATGCAAATTAAAGCATTGGAAGATGAGTTGGGTGTTCGTCTCTTTGATCGGTTGGGCAAGCAACTCGCGCTCACAACTGCGGGGAAACGATTTTTAACACACGCCCAAGGCGTTCTTGAGAAAATGGACGAAGCTCGAAGTGTTGTCCATGATAATGAAAAACTAAGTGGTACCCTAACGATAAGTGCGAATGAGGTTATTTGCTCCTATCGGCTTCCACCCGTTTTCCAAAGGTTTCGTTCGCAACATCCCGGCGTTCGTCTGATCTTTCGCTCTGTTCCGAATCAAGAGCTTAAGCAAACGTTATTCGAGGGGACGACAGATATCGTGTATATACTGGATGAACCAATTCGCTCGAAGGGACTGGTGGTTGAATCACTTGTGGAGGAAAATTTCCGTTTGTTAGCGGCTCCTGATCACCCTCTCGCTAAGCGACCTGTGCTGCAGTTGGAAGATTTTCATGAAGAAGTGTTCCTGACGAATGAAAAGGGTTGTCCATATCGAATGATGTTTGATCGTTCATTTGAGAAAGAAGGCATGGATAGCATCACATATCTGGAGTTTCAAAGTGCTGAAGCCATTAAACAATGCGCGATCTCAGGCATCGGTATCGGCTTTCTTCCTGAAGTCGTCGTGCAAGCGGAAGTGGAACGCGGAGAACTTGTTGTTCTCCCATGGCAAATTCCGAACCTACAGGTGCACACACAAATGTTGTGGCATAAGGACAAGTGGCTTTCACCGATCATGCTATCTTTTATTGAAGCAACAAGAGATGTTTTTCGTTCACAGATGAAGGAAGAAGAAGTATAGTCTCCTAGATTAAAAAAGAAGAAAATGTCGATTTTTAATGTAGATGCTCCGCTTGGTTATATTACAATTCACTTTTGTGCATATAGATTCCGATATACTATAATAGAAGTAAAATACTGGATAGTAGGAGGATGAAAAGTTCATGATTAGTATGAAACAGGCGCTTCGCGGAGCACTTGCTCTAGTTCTTGTATTCGGGGTGCTAGCACCAACACTAGTCTTTGCCGCTACAGGAGATGTCACTTCGATTGAGATCACGAATGAGAGCCCACGGAAAATGAGTGTATCTGAGACAGCTACGCTTCAGGTCATGGCCGTTATTGAAGGTTTTGATAATAAACAGGATGTGACAGCGGGGGTTACGTGGTCAACCAGTAATGCAGCCGTTGCAACCATTGCAAAGGGGAAAGTTAAGGCTGTATCAGCAGGCCAAGCAACGATCTTTGCCCAGCTTGATGGAGCAAAGGCCGAGCTTGTAGTTCAGGTTCAGGACAAGATTAAGAGCATCAAGGCTTCGCCTAACTCCTATAGTTTTGTCAAAGGTAGTGAAGGTACACTGCCGAAAGTAACGATTACCCGTGCAAATGGCAAGTCAGAAGACGTCACGTCGGAGATTGTATGGACAGTGTCCAGTTCGTCGGCTGTGTTGGAAGACGGGAAGATCAGAGGTATTACACCTGGTCGCGTATTATTACAAGGGAAGTACGGTTCAACAACGGTGAAAGTACCGGTTGCGATCACGGACGTGATTACGAAGATTGATGTAACACCGAAGGCATTACAGCTCAACATCAAGAAGTCGAAGGCATTGAAAGTAGTTGGTACATATGCGAATGGCAAAACGATCAATCTTTCGAAACAGGTGATCTGGACCTCTTCAAATAATAGTGTAGCTACAGTCAAAAATGGTACCGTTAAGACGTTGACTGAAGGACAAGCAACCTTGACAGGAACGTATCAAGATCAGACAATAACCGTAGAGGTTACTGTCGTACCTTTGCTCAAAAAGCTGATTACAGGGCAGAAGAAACTGGTGTTATCTCCGCAAGGAAGCACAACACTCAGCTTGATGGCTCAGTATGACACGGGCAAAATGACTGTTGTAACCAACAGTGCAGTATGGACCAGCAGTAAGCCTGGTGTAGCGACGGTTACAAACGGGAAGATTCAAGCGGTATCTAAGGGCAAGACCTCCATTGTAGCGAAATGGGGAAATAAAAAGGTGAGCATACCTGTTACGGTAAAATAATCTCAGAACTACAACACGAGTCTGTAATACGATATGTATCTGGTGACAACTCGCGCTATATATGTAATATTTATACAAAAGCAAAGAAGCAGGGAGCGTAGATTATACGCTCCTTTCTTGTAATCTTTATCAGAATTTCAAGGATCGGATGTGATCATTTGAAAGGCTCCATTATAAGTTCGGATTGGAATTGGAATGATGTGGCTTATCTTCGATATCTCCTGTTATCGATTCTCTCGGTACTGACTTTTCAGATGAGTGACAAGATGGAAGGGATGAAACATCGTGCCTATACCAAGTACCTTGAAGGGTATCGATTGAAGAGTAAGCAGATCCAATGAGAAGCAGACTTGTTTATTTCATCGCAACGATCATCACGATGGGGCTAGGTCTTGCTTCGCGTCATTATGGAGATCAGCTACCCAAGTGGGTGAGTGAACATGCAGGAGACGCACTGTGGGCAGGCATGATTTATTTTGGTGTACGCATGGTATGGCATAGGCGTAGTACAGCTTGGGCAGTGATGATTAGTTTGCTGTTCTGCTGGATGATCGAATTCTCACAATTGATTCAGACACCATGGCTAATGAACTACGTTCGACGTTGTTAGGCGCACTTATTCTGGGTCATGGTTTCCTCGTGGTTGATCTCCTTCGTTACGCTGTTGGAATTCTGTGTGTGTATATGTTGGATCGTTATTTCCCGAGCAATATCAATCGCATGTAAGATGGGAAGCGGGTTTTAGATATAGGTACCGATATAGGTACGGATAAGGAGATGCTGATGATGAATGTGGACAAGCTGTTTAGTGAATCCCCGGAGTTTGAGACAGAGCGATTGTTACTAAGACGTCTGACCATGAGTGATGTTGAGGAGTATTTCCAATTTGCTTCCGATCCACGTGTGAGTGAACAGAGCTTGTGGAATTGTCATGAGACGATGGAGGACTCAGTTCAATATATTCAACGCGTCTTGGACAACTATGAGCGTAAAACAGTTTATCTATGGGCTTTTGTCTGGAAAGAGACAGGTCAACTGATTGGCAGGGGCGGGATCTTTGATCTGAACGAGTCTATGCAGAGCGCTGAGTTAGGATATGCTATATCTAGTTTATATTGGAATCAGGGTGTTGCATCTGAAGCAATGCAGCCGATTGTACATTATTGTTTTGAAGAGCTTGACTGCAATCGTCTAGGTGGTAGATGCAATGCAGGTAATATAGGATCTGCGCGGGTGATGGAGAAGATAGGTATGTCATATGAAGGTATACTGCGTAAGCAATTGAAAATCAAAGGTGTCTTCACGGATCAGAAAATATACTCCCGAGTTCGGGATGATCTATAATATATGAATGACGGATCGAACTTGTAATGGTATAACATTGGTTTTGCATTGAACTTTACATATGAATTCAGGAGGTATAGCGATGATCTACAGTATCATATCCCGCTCCACTTGGGAGCAACTATCGGGGGAGAGCTTCTATGCTCCTGACAGCTTGAATACAGATGGTTTCATTCATTGTTCTACGAAAGAGCAGATTCCGTGGGTAGCTGGGCAATATTATGAAGGACGTACGGATCTGCTCCTGCTTGGTATCGATGAGAAAGTATTACAAGCAGAATTAGTTTATGAGGATTTGTATAACTTAAACGAACTTTTTCCACATATCTATGGTCAGCTTAATTTGGATGCCGTGCACAAGGTTCTCGATTTTAACCCAAATGAAGATGGATCATTTTCTTTTCCGGAATAGTGAGATAAGTGTTGATTTTAATCATGAAGGAATCTTAACAGGATGAGCTTCATCATCTGATCGCTATGTGGAAATTGAAATTATCATTCTCATATCAGGAAAGGTGTGATGTTATGGATCTCAATCCAAGCTTTCTGGAGACTGCCGAGAAACAATTTTTATATTATAAACAGCTTGGGGACAAAGCCATGGCGCAACTTGAGCCTGAACAATTATTTCAATCCTGGAATGAAGATACGAATAGTATAGCCGTGATTGTGAAGCACCTATGGGGCAATATGTTATCCCGCTGGACAGATGTGTTAACGACAGATGGAGAGAAGGCGTGGCGGGAACGTGATGCTGAATTTATCAACGATCTGTCTACGCGGGAGGAAGTGCTGGACAAATGGGAGGAAGGCTGGAGCTGTTTGCTGAGCGCCATTCGTTCATTCACACCCGATCAATTATCCCATATCATCTACATTCGTAATGAGGGTCATACCGTTATGGAGGCAATCACCCGCCAGCTAGCACATTATCCGTATCATGTTGGACAGATCGTATATGTCGCCAAAATGCTCAAAGAGACGTCATGGGATAGCTTATCCATTCCGCGAAATGGGTCTACCCTCTATAATGGCGAGAAATTCGCCAAGCCTAAGATGACAAAGCATTTTACAGACGAGGAACTTAAAAGGGAGGAACCCAAATGACACAATTAACTCTAATTCGGCATGGGAGTACAGCTTGGAATAAAGAGAAGCGATCACAGGGGCAGACGGACAACCCGCTGGATCAAGAAGGTAGAGAACAGGCGTTATTGCTTGCCGCAAGACTTAGCTCAGATTCATGGGACGCGATCTACGCCAGTGATCTGGAGCGCGCCAGCGAGACCGCTCGAATCATCGGTGATCGATTGGGGATCAAGGAGATTCACCTCGATCCACGTCTACGTGAAATGGGCGGAGGTCAGGTCGAAGGAACAACAGAAGAGGAACGGGTATCACGGTGGGGCGCAGATTGGAGCAGCATAGAGTTAGGAAGAGAAACAGCCGATGCGGGAACGTCACGTGGCATGGAGGTCATTGAAGAAATCTGCCGTAAGCATCCACATGATCGAGTACTTGTCGTTAGCCATGGAGCGATACTCCGTAACACGCTTAGAGGATTGCTGCCTGAACTTGATGTAAGTGTTAAGCTGTCCAATACTTCCGTTACCCGGGTCGAAAAGAAGGCAGAGGTTTGGGGTTGTGAGTTGTACAACTGCAGCGTGCACCTGAATCCTTCGGAAGGAACGCGATAGATGGAAGCTTCAGCGCTTAAAGAACAGTTGCTGCTCTTCCGAAGAGATGATACATTGCCGTCTGGCGTTGAGAACCCTTATGAAGTGGCAATGCATATGTTACGACATATTGGGAGCACGGATCCAGTTCTGCGGGACGAACTTATCTATGTTACGTTTGCAACATGGATTGCGCATGGTGTGTTCTGTGCTGCTCAGCTAAGGGAAATATTGTATATAGCAATAGATGATGAACATCTCTTCTATCGTCTGGGTGAACAGGGAACGGACAGTGTGTTCACAAGAACATTTTCGGTGTTGCTCATACCCCCTATTCTTAGCATAGATCGGCAAAGCCCTTTTCTAAATAAGACAGATATCGAGCGTGTTCAGGAACGATTGATTACGTACTTGAAGGAAGAGAAGGATATTCGAGGGTACGTCGAGGATAAGGGATGGGCACATGCCCCAGCACATGGTGCAGATGCCGCCGAGGATCTCGCACAATCGTCTAATATCGATCGACCTGGCTTGAAGGAGCTAATGGCAGCACTTGCTGTGAAAATAACGGAGCCCAGTACAGTGTACATCTACGATGAGGATCAGCGGATCGCGCACGCTGTCGTAACGATTCTCCGCCTGAATATGTTGGAGTTACATGATATTGCAAGTTGGGTCGATGCTCTTCAACGTTCGGATTCTAGGGGAACCCAGACCCTGCAAGAGACCAGCCAGCAGGCGATGAATGTACGAGTCTTCCTGCAAACCCTATATTTTATGATTCGGACAGAAGAGGCAGAGCCGTTTATATTTGTTCGTCACGAAATTATAAAGGTTATTGATAAAGCCCGCCTTTGACGCGATATGCCTTCCGGCATGATCAGCATGCAATATGGATTCAAGCTGAAAGGTGATGACTAATCTGAGGTGAGGAGGAGAGAGCTTGAATACACCGATGTATTTATGGACAGAAGAGATGTTGTCTCCGATCAGCGAGTCAGCAATAGTTATACGTTGCGGAGATATGATCTCTGATGAGGTTCATCAACGGGTGATGTCCGTCTGCTCAATGTTGGATCATATGCATGTACCAGGATTAATAGAGGCTGTGCCGTCATTTGCATCGGTTACGTTATTCTATGATCCGTATCTTCTAATGGAATATGTGTCTAGCAATCTAGATTCTACATCTAGGACAATAGAAATAGGTGGATCATACCCACGATCACGAGCGGATTCATCAGCTACCTCCCCGTACATATACCTGCGTAACCTCCTCCTCCCCTCTTTACAAGGATTACAATCGGTAGCACCCAAACAAACCAGAACGGTTACGATACCCGTATGTTATGGGGGAGAGTTTGGGCCGGATCTTGAATATGTAGCGTCAGTGCATGCATTAACGCCAGATGAGGTAATTGCTATTCATACGGCGGGTGAGTATTTGGTACATATGCTTGGGTTTGCCCCGGGGTTTCCCTATCTGGGTGGACTATCTGCACGTATTGCCACACCAAGACGGGCAACGCCAAGACTTCGCGTGGAAGCTGGCACAGTTGGAATCGGCGGTGAGCAAACGGGCATATATCCGCTCGCGACTCCTGGGGGCTGGCAGTGTATTGGGCGAACCCCAATCGCATTGTTTCGTCCGAATGACAATCCACCTAGTTTATTGACTGCCGGGGATCGGGTTCGCTTCACACCTATATCCATTCAAGAGTATTACGAACATCAGGAGGCTAAGTCATGAGCATAGAAGTGATCCGCTCAGGTCTGTTATCCACCGTTCAGGATGAAGGTAGATTTGGACAGCGCCGATATGGGATTCATCCCGGAGGAGCAATGGATACCTTTGCTGCGAGGGTGTCTAACATGGTAGTGGGCAACACTCGGAATGCAGCCGTAATTGAGATGACGATGACAGGATCTGAGCTCCGATTCGAGGAAGATCAGTTAATCTCCCTATGCGGAGCCGATCTATCAGCAATGGTAGATGATATGGATATTCCCATGTGGAGACCCATTGTAATGCCTGCCGGAGCGGTCTTACGATTCGGACGATGTCGTTCAGGGCTTCGAACGTATATGGCGGTTGCAGGTGGCATCGATGTACCTGTGATCATGGAAAGCCGGAGTACGGATCTGAAGACCGGAATTGGTGGTATCGATGGACGTGCTTTGCATGTCGGTGACAAGCTGAGGATAGGTAAGCCTTCTGCAGAAGCGAGTATGATCTTGGATTTCTGGGGAACAAAACCGGAGTCTAATATTCATCGTGTGAAAGCACCTGCATGGTATTTCTCCAGTAATGAATGGCCTGGCTATCGCGCAGAGCCTGTTATTCGTATTGTACCGGGCATAGAGAATCGTGGATTTACGGAAGAAAGCTTACGAACATTTTACGAAGAGCCTTACCTTGTATCGCCTCAATCGGATCGAATGGGCTATCGTATGCAAGGTGCTGTCCTAGAACGGAAACGAGCCAAGGATCAGCGATTATCTGAAGCGGTCACCTATGGAACAGTGCAGATTCCTGCGGACGGTCAGCCAATCATTTTGATGGCAGATCATCAGACGATAGGCGGCTATCCTGTACTTGGTCAGGTTGCCAAGGTTGATCTACCTATTTTGGCGCAGGCTAGACCTGGAACAAGGGTTACTTTTAGACAGATCACATTCAGGGAAGCGGAGATGTTATGGCTCGAACAAGAGCGGCATCTACGATTGGCTGAGAATTTCATTCGCAGCAGGATGGTAGCGGGAATGGAGGAACTTCGGTGAAACAGGTGGATATGAACTGTGATCTAGGTGAAAGTTTCGGGATATATCAAATGGAATCGGATGAAGCGATATTGCCTTTGATCACTTCTGCCAATATTGCCTGTGGCTTTCATGCCGGTGATCCAGGGACGATGAGGCGTACTGTGGAGCTTGCCATGAAACATCATGTCGCTATCGGAGCCCATCCGGGTTTACCTGATCTACAAGGGTTTGGCAGAAGACGTATGGAGATCACGCCTCGGGAAGCCTATGATATGGTGGTTTATCAACTGGGTGCTTTGGATGCGTTTGTCCGTGCCCAAGGGGGGAAGATGCATCATGTGAAGCCGCATGGAGCTCTGTACAATATGGCTGCGGTGGATGCTGGCTTGGCAGATGCAATTGCGGAGGCTATCTATCAGGTTCAGCCTGAACTGTACCTATACGGTCTGGCAGGCAGCGCTATGATTGAAGCGGCAGATCACATTGGTTTGCGTAGCGTGAGCGAGGTATTTGCAGATCGAACCTATGGAGCAGATGGCATGTTGACCCCGCGTAGTCAGGCTGGGGCAATTATCCAGCATACAGAACAATCGCTCGCGCAGGTACTTCGTATGGTGAAGGAAGGACTTGTTGATACTACCGCAGAAACGAGCGTACCTATTAAAGCTGAGACGATATGCATACATGGTGACGGGGCACATGCCCTTACGTTTGCACGCCAGATTCGTGCTATGCTAGAGGCCGAGGGAGTTACCCTGTCTGCGATAGGAACAATTGGATGAGTAGGAGAGATAAACATGACTAAACCGATACGTAATTCGGCGAAAGCTGTGATTGTACAAGATGGACGATTGCTCGTGATTCGTGTGGAGGATCAGTACGGTACAGCGTATATTTTCCCTGGTGGGGGACAAGAGAAATATGAAGAGTTGAAAGACACCGTACTACGTGAATGTCTTGAAGAGATTGGACAGGCAGTTACGGTCGGGGACTTGATGCACATTCGGGAGTATATCGGTAAAAATCACGAGTTCGCCGAGTGGGATGCGGACTATCATCAGGTCGAATTTTATTTTGCATGTAGTTTAATCGATCAGGCTGCTACGAGCTATGAAGGCTCTAATCCAGACAATCATCAGGTTGGTGTGGAATGGATTGCACTTGAAGACCTGGCTAAGATCCGTTTATATCCGAAAAAAATCGGAGAGATGCTGCTCGCACAGGACTCCTCCAAGATCTATCTTGGCGATCTGAACTAACAGTAGCTAATCGAATAGATGCGCCCGTATTAATATGTAAACATTTTTATAAATAAAATTTCCAGTATTGTCACGTTTGCAATCCGGTTCATGGATTCACCAATGATGAGGTGGGTACACTATAAGTACAGGCTTATATACAACTCCCCAAACTCGAAAGGAGCAATTCCCATGAACCGGACTGAATTGGAACAGAACATTGTAAAGGCATTAGAGAATAATCCGTTTTGTAGCTTCTCAACAGTGGAAAATGGCAAACCCAAATCTCGTTACATGGCTCTGTTTAACGATGGAATGAACATTCATCTCGCAACGAATCGTCGTACTCATAAGGTAGAGGAACTGGAGAACAATCCGAATGTAAGCCTTCTGCTTGGATATGAGTCGGGTGGCTCCAAAGAAGTTGTTGAGGTTGAAGGAACGTGTGAAATTACGAAGAATGAAGCTTTGCGTGAGCAGGTGTGGAATGATGAATTGAAGGCATGGTTTGACGGTCCTCAGGATCCGAATTATGTCATTCTGGACATTACACCAACGCGGATTGAATATACAGGGAAAGATCATGAACATCAAGTGTGGGAACAATAAGATTCGTACTTATGAATCACCTTTTGCGAACGATGCGTGAATGCACTGTTTCGGAAGAGGTTTCAACCGTGAGGCCATGTGGCTTCGCGGTTTTTTGAGGTTAGACATAATCGTTCTAAAATGGATATACATGTAAGATAGGTGTAATATACGTATTTGGCACGGGGAATAAACTATTTTTACATAAATACGCGAGAAATTTGTCGAAATTACGCATGATTATGTAAAGTGATGCAGGTATGTGCGGATAACGTAAAAAAATAAAGCTTTTCAATGACTTCACATTGCGGTATTATTTGGAATGTAAACGACACGCACAGATATGAATAGATGTTCATGTGAGATAAACTAACCTGAGGTTTTGATGGGTTCATCAGAAGCTCAGCACGCACAACCCATGGAATCTATCTTGGTCTGCGCTTGTTCGTTTGCGTACTAATGCATGATTAATGTACATAACCGGGAGGGGTTATTTTGAAAAAGAGTAAGAAAGTATTATCAAGCCTGACTGCCGCTTTGATTGCATTTAACGTGCTTGCGGTATTTCCAGTACCTGTATCGGCAGCAGACGCTGCCAAAGTTAAATTGCGGATTATGGAAACGACAGATATTCACGTCAATCTGCACAACTACGACTATTATTCTGACAAGGAAACCGATCAATATGGACTGGCTAAGACAGCAACCCTGATCAAAAATGCACGTGAAGAAGCGAAGAACAGCCTGTTGTTTGACAATGGTGACTTGATTCAAGGGAACCCGCTGGGGGATTATGTTGCCAAGATTGATCCGCTGAAAAAGGGTGAGACTCACCCTGTATATAAAGCAATGAACCTGCTTGATTATGATGCAGGGAACATTGGTAACCACGAGTTTAACTATGGGCTAGATTTCTTGGATATGACGCTGGAAGGCGCTAATTTCCCTTATATCAATGCCAATGTATACATCGATGACGGTGATGATGATGAGACAAATGACAAGAACTACTTCACACCGTATGAAATTTTGGACAAAAAAGTAACGGACGAAGATGGCAAGGAGCACACGATCAAAGTGGGTGTAATTGGCTTTGTTCCACCGCAGATTATGCAATGGGATAGCGCTAATCTTGAAGGCAAAGTCATTGCCAAAGATATTATCGCTACTGCGAAAAAATTCGTTCCACAAATGAAAGCTGAGGGTGCCGACATTATTGTGGCTATTCCTCACTCCGGTTTCGAGGATATCCCTCAAACAGACCTGATGGAGAATTCCGTATTATATCTGAGCCAAGTTGAAGGCATTAATGCGATCTTGTTCGGACATGCCCACAAAATTTTCCCGAGTGCTGATTTTGCAGGCAAAAAAGGTGTAGACCTTGAAAAAGGTACAATTAACGGCGTTCCATCTGTTGAGCCAGGTTTCTGGGGAGATCATCTTGGCATTATCGATCTGGATCTGGAGCAAGTAGACGGCAAGTGGAAAGTAGTGGATTCTTCTACAGAAGCACGCCCGATCTATGACACAGCGAACAAAAAACCGTTGGTGGATGCTGACCAAGAGATCATTGACGCTGTTCACGAAGAGCACGAAGGTACACTTGAGTACGTTCGTGGCCCGGTTGGTGAGACAACTGCACCAATTAACAGCTACTTCGCACTGGTTCAGGACGATCCATCCATTCAGATCGTAACCAATGCACAGAAATGGTATGTGGAGAAACATCTGCAAGGAACAGAGTATGAAGATATTCCTGTGTTGTCTGCTGGAGCACCATTCAAAGCAGGCGGACGTTCAGGTGCTTCGTACTATACGAACATTCCTGCAGGAACAATTGCAATCAAGAACGTAGCGGATCTGTACGTATATCCTAATACGGTACATGCCGTTGAGATCAACGGCGCTGAACTTAAAGAATGGCTCGAATGGTCTGCGGGACAATTCAATCAGATCGACCCTGCCAAAGGTGGACAACAGCAATTGATCAATATGGACTTCCCAACGTATAATTTTGACGTTATTGATGGGGTGACGTATCAGATCGATGTGACACAACCGGCGAAATACGATGCCAAAGCAACAGTTATTAATGAATCTGCAAGCCGGGTTAAAGACCTGAGCTTTGAAGGCAAACCGGTTGATCCAGCGCAAAAATTCATTGTAGCTACCAATAACTATCGTGCTTCTTCATCTAAACTAGCAAATCCAGATGGTAAACGCATCGTTCTGGCTGCACCGGATGAGAACCGTCAAGTGATCATTGATTATATCCGTGAGAACAAAACGATCAACCCAACAGCTGATGGGAACTGGTCTTTGGCTCCAATCAAACCATCAGCAGGTGTAACTGCAGCAGCATTGAATGACCTTGAAGTGGTATTTGCTTCTTCTCCAGATGCGAAAGCTCTGGTTGAAGCTAATCCAGCGATGTCCTTCATCGGCACGAACGAGGATGGTTTTGCTGAATATGGTTTGAAATTGACAGGTGACGCTGCAACGACTCCTGGAACAGGAGTTGAACCTGCTCCAACGCCATCACCGGCACCTACGCCTACTCCGGCTCCAACACCTAAGCCACAACCTGAAAAACCTGCTAAGGACAACGTTGTATATGTGGTGAAAAAAGGAGATAACTTGTACCGCATCGGTTTGAAATATGGTGTGGACTGGCGCAAACTCGTAACGGCAAATGCAATTAAAGATGTGCACAATTTGAAAGTTGGACAGAAAATCATAATTCCTGCTTCCTAATATGCAGCATTGCGACCGACAGTCTTGAGACTGTCGGTCTTTCTGATTGCTCGAAAGTTCAATTCCCGTCATAGAGGAAGTCACCAAAACAGTAGAGATTAATTTCAACACCCGTGCTATAATATTTACAAACTTTGGGTATATACTAATAACATTAATGAATGGCAAGGGGGTCCTACATGAATTGCAGTGGCTGCAGTCCAATTTATCCGATTGAGGATCAAGGTACTCTGTATCTGCGTCCGTTTTCCCCCATGTTGCTGGAAGCGCTGCAAACGCAGGGGATGAGTATCGAGCATTCAGATCACTATATCTGGGTGCATTTTGACAATCTTGATATGCTGCAGAGTGAACTGGAGAAGATCGGGAGGCTGGATTCATCCGTATTGGAGGCTATCTCGTTTCAAGTGAGAGCGATGCGAGAGCAGGCAGACCAGGAAGACTGGATTAGTCTGGGGCTGCTGGAGAATCGGTTCAAGCATGCAGATATGGTTTCCGTTATTTTAGAGAAAAAATTCAGTAGCCATATGCAGCCCATTGTGGATGCTTCACAGCAAATTATTGGATATGAATTCCTCCTTCGTCCTGCTGAGAATGGAAGATCATTTAATGCCTATGAATTGTTTGAGATTGCTCGGGATACGGGCTTGCACTCCTTTCTAGACCGGACAGCACGGATCTCCGCCATCGAGACGAGTTCCGTTTTTTTGCCACAAGGAATTAAGCGCTTTGTTAACTTCTTGCCTTCCTCTATATACAACCCCGAATACTGCTTGACACATACATTTGAAGTGATTGAACGATTAGGACTTGACCCTAAGGACTTTGTCTTTGAAGTTGTCGAAACCGAGCCGATTAAGCATATGGATGCCTTACAACATATATTTCAGGTATATCGGAATCATGGGATGTCTGTAGCGCTGGATGATGTGGGAGCCGGATTTTCGACGATCGAGCTGATGAATCGGTTGGAACCGGATTTTGTCAAAATTGATCGGAGTCTCATAGATCATTGTGACGATGATCCTGTGAAACAGCAGAAAATCATACATATTGTCGAGATGTCTCGACGATTTGGCGGCCAAGTGCTTGCTGAAGGCGTGGAGCGCATCGAAGAGTTTGATTTTTGTCGTTCTGCCGGCATAGAGCTGGCACAGGGATATTATTTTGGGAAACCTTCAGCACAGCCTCCAACCTATTCGAATTGAAAATATGATCAATACTCAATATGCCCTTAAACCTCGAACAAGTCACTTCGTCTAGAAGCTGGCTTGTTTGGCATGCAACGTCCATTTTTATATCAAATAATTACCCCCATCTAGCCGATATATAATATAGGCCTTTAAGAGTAGTCCATACATAAAAGAGAATGAGGGCAATTCAGATATTTGAGGGGGAGAAACTTGATGAGCCAGGATCAAAAACAAACCAAAGCAGCTAAACCGGCTAAACCAAAAAATAATAAAAAGAAAACTAAGAAGAAAGGCTTTGTCTGGAACATAAGGAACAAACTATTGGTTTCGTTCTTGGCGGTTCTGATTCTGCCTAGTATAGCGATCGGCTTCGTGACGTTAATTATTGCTGAGGACAGTGTGCAAGAACAAATGATGGATAGTGCCGTGCAAAGTGTGAGTACAGCGAATTCCATCGTGGAGAGCCAAGTGAGTTATAAAATCAACGACATTAATTATTTTGCCGATTCTCTTGATTCAAGCTTAATTAAGGGAGAGAACGATAGCACTGAGCTTCAGGCGAAGTTGGAACAATACCTGGGTTTACACCCGGATGCAAATAATATTTTTGTAGGTACGACAGAGGGAGTTATGGTTCGGGGAAAACCGACGGAAAGTAGCTTGCGGGGCGATGCTTACGATCCAAGGGAACGGGAATGGTACAAGCTTGCGATGGCGAAGCCAGGCACTGCCGCTGTGTCAAATGTATCCCTTAATACGGATGGAAAAGCCGTTGTATTTATTTCCAAAACGTTGAGCGATCAATCTGCTGTAATTGGTCTCTCCATGGATCTGACGGATCTGCGTGAGCAGGCATCCATCAGGGTAGGTAAAGAAGGCTATGTCATTATTATGGATGCCAACAAAAATTATGTCGTTTCTCCAGTTGTGGAAGCTGGTACGCAGGAGAAAAGCGACACCTTAAATGAAATGTACGAGAAGCAAGAAGGACAGTTCGATTACGTGTACAATGATCAGTCGAAAATGATGATTTTCTCTACCAATGAAGCAACAGGCTGGAAAATTGCCGGCACGATGTTCAAGAGTGAAGTAACCGAAGCGAGTAAAGATATTCGCATGGCAACATTTATTGTCATTCTGGCTGCTACCTTCCTTACGCTCATCTTTATCATCTGGTTTACGCGCTCCATGCTGCGTCCAATCAAACGACTGCAAGAATCAGCTAGAGCTGTAAGTAAGGGTGATCTGACTGTCAAAATGGAAACAGGTCGCAAAGATGAAGTGGGCGACTTGGCGAAATACTTTGAACGGATGGTTGATAACCTACGCATGATGATTCTTGGTGTACAGGAAACGACAGAGCAAGTATCGGCTTCTTCACAGGAATTGTCCGCTAGTGCAGAACAAACAACCAAAGCGATTGAGCACTCTACGCTGGCGGTACAGGAGCTTGCCGAAGGTGCAGAGCAGCAAGTGAAGAGTGTCAAAGAAGGTTCAGGCCAAATGAGCCGTATGGCGGAAGATGTACGTCTTATGTCTGAACGTGTGCAATCTATTACTACGAATATGCGTCATACCTCTGGTGCGGCTCAATCAGGTAACGAGGCAGCAAGCGAAGCGATGGAGCAGATGAATAGCATTCAGGAAACGGTAGAACAACTGGCGACGGTGGTGCAGTCCTTGAATGCACGTTCCGTAGAGATCGGTAGCATGGTTGATGTCATTGCTTCCATCTCCAAACAAACTAACCTGCTCGCACTCAATGCATCCATTGAAGCGGCAAGAGCGGGTGATGCAGGTCGAGGCTTCGCGGTTGTAGCTGGAGAAGTGCGTAAGCTTGCTGAGGAATCCGGAAGCTCTGCGGCACAGATCGGGGAATTGGTTCATAACATCCGAACGGATATGGATGCAGCCCTTCATGCGATGAATGCAGCTCAAACTCGTGTAGGCGATGGTATTCAAGCGGTAAATACATCAGGACAATCATTTGCTCAGATTCGCACTGCCGTAGAAGACGTTGTTCATACACTTGATGATCTGTCCGAAACAACGAAACAGATGGAACACGGCGCATCTCAAGTCGCGCAAGCGATGAATGATATTTCCATCGTAACGCAAGAATCGGCGGCGAACACCGAATCCGTCTCGGCTTCGTCTCAAGAACAATTAGCATCTGTTGAAGAGATTGCTTCATCTTCTGCACATTTGAACAGCATGGCTGAACAGCTCCAAGGACTCTTGGGCATGTTCAAAATGGTAGAGGATACGCCGAAGAAAAGCGACAAATCCTAGTTGATAACGGATTAACGATCTACACCATCTACTGCAAGAAAATAAAGATAGACAATCCTCCTGTTGCCCTGTATAACTAGATCGTCTGGTTATTCCGTACCGGTTGCGGTGTAATCGTATAATAGAAGAATTTAGGGGCGCAGGAGGATTCATGACATATATAGCGATCTTAATATTTATTTTAACCATTACACTGGTTATCTGGCAGCCGCGAGGGCTCGGGATTGGTTGGTCTGCTATGGGTGGAGCGGTCCTAGCGCTGCTCTGCGGTGTTGTCAGCTTAAATGATGCATCGGATGTCGCTTCCATCGTATGGAACGCAACGCTAGCCTTTGTCGGCATTATTATGATTTCATTAATCCTGGATGAGACGGGGTTCTTCGAGTGGGCAGCGCTACATATGGCTAGACTTGCTGGAGGCGATGGACGCAGGTTATTCATATACGCGATCTTGCTTGGCGCGGCTGTGTCTGCACTCTTTGCCAATGATGGCGCAGCGCTTATTTTGACACCAATCGTCTTGGCTATGGTAAGAGCGCTCAAGTTTGATGAACGCATGGTGCTGGCTTTTGTCATGGCCAGTGGCTTTATTGCGGATACAACATCACTGCCTCTCGTCGTCAGTAACTTAGTTAACATCGTATCTGCTGATTATTTTGGCATTACGTTTCTGGAATATGCGGTGAAGATGATTGTGCCCAATATATTTTCCATTGTCGCGAGCACAGTGATGTTATTTTTGTTTTATCGTAAAAGCATACCGCTCCGTTATGACATCACCGCTGCGCGTGATCCAAAGGAAGCTATTCGCGACCCACGTGTGTTCCGCATTGCATGGTTCATGTTGGTGCTATTGCTGGTTGCGTATGCGCTAAGTGAGTTTCTTCCGATTCCAGTTTCGGTTATCGTAGGTGCTGTAGCACTGCTATTTGCTTGGCTTGCGCGTAAGAGCGAAGCCGTTAATTTGAAACGGGTAGTGATGGAAGCACCGTGGTCAATCGTTGTATTTTCCGTTGGTATGTATATCGTCGTATACGGGCTTCGTAACGCAGGTTTGACCGATCATCTAAGTCGCTGGCTTGATGCAATCGCAGAACATGGGGTGCTGGCAGCATCTGTTGGTATGGGTGTCATTGCTGCAGTGTTATCCTCGGTGATGAACAATCTGCCTACCGTACTGATTAACGCATTAGCGATCCATGGGGCGAATGCCGAAGGTGTTGTGCGAGAAGCGTTAATTTACGGTAATGTGATCGGTTCTGATCTGGGTCCCAAAATGACGCCGATCGGCTCGCTTGCAACATTACTATGGCTACATGTGTTATCGCGTAAAGGTGTGAAGATCACATGGGGATATTATTTCAAGGTTGGCGTGATCTTAACCATTCCAACATTGTTAATTACGCTTGCGGGGCTGGCATTATGGTTGTGGATTCTAGGTTAGTAAAAATGATTTTACATTAATAGCTTCTATACAATCTGATCAATTGTAAAAAAAATCAAAACAAAAACTGCTCATAGTTTGGTGCTGATGCACTCACTGTGAGCAGTTTTTTTTATTTTGCCGATTGGTGTCTGGAATAGCGCTAATTTTTGTGCGATTTCTCGTCTATTTCTTTTTGCTCTTATATAGAAGAAACAACTCTTACTCCGTTGTAATGAAATTTTACAAAGACCATCTAGATCAGGCGAGCATAATGCATTAAACAGGACCAGCCTCTCCTGAGTTCCATCGCTAATTGTTAAGCACCGTTAACAATGGGCGGTGGAGCAATTCATTGTAGGCCTGGTCTTTTCTGCCCTCCTCCTAGGCTGTAGATTGAGAGGTTTGGGAATCTCATCAGCGCTGACATAGCGCAGGGAACGGAACGATTGTGGAAAAGCGGAGCGTTCGCCTTTATCCCCGGATGTTTTCCTTGGAAAAAACAAATTATATACATCAGGGGATAACAGCGATTGAAACAACGTCCGTTCCCGGAGCGACCTACTCAGCGATGGAGTTTTCCAATTATTTTCCAATAACAGCCTACATTTTTAACATTGCGTTTACAAAACAATGATTTTGAGATGACATACCGAAACTACAATGATTAAAGAGTTGATGGTGAACACACAAATTCACAAAACGCCATCACCAAATTGGGGGAGGAAAACAAAACTATGTTTAAAAAGTTGCCGTTTATTTTGATGACCTTGTCGTTCGTACTCGTGCTCGCAGCATGTGGATCGAACAATAACGCTGGAACAGAGGGTTCTGCAAGCAATGGATCAGGCGAAGCTGCTACTGAACTTAGCGGTAACATTCTGGCTGTTGGATCTACAGCATTACAACCTCTGGTTGAGCAAGCTGGACAGAAATTTATGGCAGTTGACGAATATAAGAACGTAACAGTACAAGTGCAAGGCGGCGGTAGCGGTACTGGTCTGACACAAGTATCTGACGGACAAGCTACAATCGGTAACTCTGACGTATTTGCTGAAGAGAAGTTGGAAGACGAAGCAAAAGCAAAAGAATTGGTTGACCACCAGGTAGCAGTTGTAGCGATTGCTCCAGTTAGCAACAAAGATGCAGGTGTTGAAGACCTGACGAAGCAACAATTGATCGACATTTTCTCCGGTAAGATCACGAACTGGAAAGACGTTGGTGGCGCGGATCAAGCAATCGTTATCGTTAACCGTCCTGGTAGCTCCGGAACTCGTGCAACATTCGAGAACTTCGCACTGGGTACAAAAGTAGAAGATATCCAAGGTTCTATTCAAGAAGATTCCTCAGGTACAGTTAAGAAATTGGTTTCCGAAACGCCAGGAGCTATTGGATACCTTGCACTTTCTTACCTGGATGACAGCTTGACAGTCCTGAAATACGAAGGCGTAGAAGCATCCGTTGAGAATGTTGAAGCTGGAACATACCCAGTATGGGCTTACCAACACATGTATACAAAAGGCGAGCCGGATGCAGCTACAAAAGCATTCCTTGATTACATGCTGAGTGACGAAATTCAACTGACAGACGTTAAGGAACTGGGCTACATTCCAGTATCCGGTATGAAAGTTAAACGCGATGCAACTGGCGCAGTGACTCAATAATCTTTGAACTTGCTCATACAGCGAGAGAGGCGGACCTAGGTCCAGCCTCTTTGCGCGGTTTATGAAATAATCCCATATTTTACATTAATTCTACGATGAAGGATGGTTGTTATGGAACAGACCGAAGGGGGAACGGTAATGAACAGCAACATGAAACCTCGCCGGCCCTTGAGAGAGAAACATTACTGGGAAGATTGGACAGGTCGTATTTATACGTCGATTTGTGTCGTTTTTCTGATCGTTGTTATGTTTTCCATTGTGTATTTTGTGGCGTCCAAGGGTCTGACGACCTTTTTCCGGGATGGCGTGAGTTTACGTGAATTCATATTTGGAAGAACGTGGAACCCGTCTGCGGAACCATCAGCCTATGGAGCATTACCGTTCATCACGGGTTCCTTTACAACCACCTTGCTGGCGGCTTTGATTGCAAGTCCACTCAGCCTATGTG
The DNA here is from genome assembly GCF_036884255.1 of Paenibacillus tundrae. NCBI lineage: Bacteria > Bacillati > Bacillota > Bacilli > Caryophanales > Paenibacillaceae > Paenibacillus > Paenibacillus tundrae. The sequence continues at coordinate 473,542 of NZ_CP145605.1, forward strand.
CAGCGCTCTTTATGACGGAGATTGTACCGGGCAAAGGGAAAAAGATCTTACAACCTGCGATTGAGCTGTTGTCTGGGATCCCGTCTGTTGTTTATGGATTTATCGGTCTGAGTGTAATTGTACCTTTGATGCGTACTCTTTTCGGTGGAGCCGGCGTCGGGATCGCAGCTGGATGTTTGGTTTTGGCCGTTATGATCTTACCTACAGTAACAAGTATTATGGCAGATGCGCTCTCAGCTCTTCCTAAAGGGCTTCGTGAGTCTTCTTATGCTCTAGGTGCTACACGTTGGCAAACAATCTATCGTGTCATCATCCCAACAGTTCTGCCAGCGTTGTTGACAGGGGTTGTATTGGGTATGGCTCGTGCATTTGGTGAAGCTCTGGCTGTGCAGATGGTTATCGGTAACGCACCACATGTACCGACATCCCTGCTTGAATCGGCTTCAACGTTAACAAGTGTTATCACATTAAGTATGGGTAATACGACAATGGGATCGGTTCATAATAATGCGCTCTGGAGTATGGCACTGGTATTGCTCGTAATGACCTTTGTATTCGTTATTCTGGTTCGCTTGCTTGAAAGGAGAAACCGGGTATGAGAATGAAGGCCAAAACAGTAGATAAAATTGCTACCTATGTCATCGTTGTGCTCGCACTGTTCATCGTTGCATTGTTGCTTGGGTTACTTGGTTTCATCTTGGCACGAGGAATTGGTCATATTGACTGGAACTTCCTGACTAGTGCACCGCAGATGCTCAAAGGTGGGGGCGGTATTGGTCCGCAGCTCTTCAACTCGATCTTCTTGCTCGTATTAACACTCATTATTACGATTCCGCTCGGATGGGGCGGAGGAATTTATATGGCGGAGTATGCCAAGCCAGGACGCATTACAAGCTTCATTCGCTTGGTCGTTGAGGTATTGTCATCTTTCCCGTCAATCGTTATCGGTTTGTTCGGACTCTTACTCATTGTAAATACATTTGGCCTGGGCTTCTCCCTAATCTCAGGTGCGATGGCGCTTGCGATCTTCAACTTGCCACTGATGGTACGGACGACTGAGCAGGCATTCCGTGCAGTTCCTAAAGAGCAGAAGGAAGCTGGATTGGCACTTGGCTTGTCCAAGTGGAAGATCATCACATCCATCTTGTTGCCTGTAGCTCTACCGAGCTTGATTACGGGTACGATTTTGGCTTCTGGTCGGATCTTTGGTGAGGCGGCTGCCCTCATGTTTACAGCAGGGATGAGTAGCCCACCGCTGGATTTCACAGATTGGAATCCAACGAGCCCTAGATCACCGCTCAATCCATTCCGCCCAGCAGAGACGTTGGCCGTTCATATCTGGAAAGTTAACAGTGAAGGCATTGGCCCAGATTCCAAGGAAGTTGCAGCAGGTGCATCCGCAGTCCTTGTCATTCTCGTGCTGGCTTTCAATCTAAGTGCACGCTGGATCGGTCGGGTTGTATACCGTCGCATGACAGCTTCGAAATAAGGAGGAATCCCACATGGCCATACCTTTTGGTACGGAACAGTTAAGCATATATTATGGGCATTTCCAGGCGGTTAAACAGATTAGTCTGGCATTCCCTGAAGCGAGCGTGACGGCCCTTATTGGTCCGTCAGGTTGCGGTAAATCGACGTTCCTTCGTTCGTTGAATCGAATGAATGATGAGATTGCCGGATCTCGTACAGAAGGCCATATCTGGATGGACGGTAATGACCTGAACGAGCCGGGTACAGATGTAATCAAGCTTCGCCAGAAGATCGGCATGGTGTGGCAGAAGCCCAATCCATTCCATAAGTCTATTTATAACAATATCGCGTTTGGCCCCCGCTATCGCGGTACGAAGAGTAAAAAGGCATTGGATGAGATTGTGGAAAAAAGCCTGCGCCGTGCAGCCCTTTGGGATGAAGTGAAGGACAGACTTAACGAGTCGGCCTTGTCACTATCTGGTGGACAACAACAGCGTCTGTGTATCGCGCGCGCACTGTCGGTTGACCCGCAGATTTTGCTGCTTGATGAGCCGGCATCTGCACTGGATCCGGTATCTACGGGTAAAGTGGAGGAATTAATTTCCGAACTGAAGAAAGATTTACGGATCGTTATTGTAACGCACAACATGCAGCAAGCAGCACGGATCTCAGATTTTACCGCGTATTTCTATTTGGGCAGCATGATTGAACACGGGAATACAGAGCATATCTTTACCAACCCAGACAATCGCCTGACACAGGAATACATTATGGGACGTTTCGGTTAATGACAACTGGAGTGGTTGGAGAACATCGGAACTAGCGTAGGATAGAACGTATAGAGAAATAAGAGGGCATAATTCTTGGGCGAACGCGCCAGGGGTTATGCTCTCTTTTACATCTATAGGATAGATATCTTCAAGATTTTAGGTGACTATATTATTGGGAAAGTTTGCCGCAGTCAAAACAATCATGCTACGATAATAAGCTGGAAAGAAGGGTATCTTTACCACTCAGGACTTGACCTGATTCGGAAGACGTTCGAGAATGGCAGTATCTTCTTGAATTATATATGTATAACACAGAGATGAAGACATCACGACAACATGCGTCAACCAATGTAATTGGGGCGTCCTGAACTCAGGAGGCTCTTTTTGCGTACGTATTGTTTCATATATTGAAGAACGCAATTATGAAGAAAGTATAAACTCTGCGGAGAGGTATATGGATTTCGCTACAATACAGTCATGAGAGGATGAAACAGCGATGAGAGACAATGTAAACATATTGCTGGTGGAGGATGATCCGGAAATCGCCCGCATTTTGATGGACCATCTTCGGCGTGAGGGGTATGGAGTGACTTGGGCTTCGAGCGGTCTGGAGAGCTGGGAAGATTTCAGGGAGGGAACGTATCAAATGGTCTTGCTGGATCTGATGCTGCCGGAGATGGACGGGTTCACGGTATGTAAAAATATCCGCCTGATCAGCGACATTCCGCTGCTTATGATGAGTGCGCGCATCGAAGAAGAGAGTAAGGTCAGGGGTCTCGGTCTGGGCGCTGACGATTATATTACCAAGCCGTTCAGCCTGGCAGAACTTACAGCCCGTATTAAATCCCACTTGAGCAGATATCGCAGATACCAGGGTGTCAAGCCGGAATCGACCCATCAACAATACAACGACGAGTTGTCGATCGACCCATTCAATCAACAGGTCCAGATTCGTGGGGAAGATGTCGTACTGACAGGCAAGGAGTGGGCTTTACTCACGCTATTATCCTCTCATCCAGGCCGTGCATTCACCAAAGCTGAGCTGTATGAACATGTGTGGAATCAGCCAGTTGCGGGAAGCTCGGGTACGGTTACCGTCCATGTAAAGAGCTTGCGAGCCAAGCTGGGTGACGAACCTCATCAACCACGCTGGATTCAGACTGTGTGGGGCAGCGGATACCGATTTGTAGGAGAGATAGTGGAATGAAGCTGAAGTACTGGTTGATGATTGCATTTCTTATTGTGATGCTGCTCCCTGTCGCTGCAGGATGGGCACTAATTTCCCTGTACAATTACCTTAGCGACCAGCGCTCCGTAGCGGAATATATAGAGTTATCCGGACGGCTGGCTCCCATTGAGCAGAGGTTATCTGACCCGGATCTATATCGGTTGCAATCTTCGGATGCCTATGCTTCGCTCTCTGGACTGGCTAGTGATCAAGTGAACGTAGACCTCTATTTACCTTCAGGTATCCGGGTGTACACATCCGGCGGGGATGCCTTGTCTGCTGGAGCCTATACCGTCAGGGGTTCGGAGCTATATCGCAATTTGTTCGACATGCAGATTCGTCATCGTACGTTTACGCTGAAAAAGCCAGTATGGGAAAAAGGCAAGCTGATTGGGATATACGAGATTACCATGCTTCGCAGAGAGTGGCTGGAAGGTATCTCGATTCGGACAACCTGGGTCATTGGGTTCGCCGGTGTTTTCTTTATCCTATTATATGGCACGGTGCTCTGGCTGCTATCCAGAAAGCTTTTTCGTCCGATGAGACATCTGATGGATCGAATGCATGCATTTGCACGAGGGGAAATTCCCATGGATGACGTACCGGCGGCACGTCGGGATGAAATGGGTATGCTGCTAGAGCAATTCGATGCGATGCAGGAGAAAGTCAGGCAGACTCAGACAGAGGTGGAGAAGGAACAAAAAGAGAAAGAGCTCATGGTCGCTTCGCTGTCTCATGATCTGAAGACTCCATTAATGTCCATCAGTGCCTATGCGGAGGCACTTAGTGTTGGTACTCCACTAGAACCTTCAGAGAGACGGGACTACCGGGATGTGTTGTTTGGTAATGTGAACCGGATGAAGCACATGATTGGTGAACTTGAAATGTATACGGCGCTGGGTTCCAGTGAACTGAAGATGGCCATGGTTGAGGTGGAAGGCGAAGAGTTTTTCGATATGCTTCTCGGAAGTTATGGGGGACTCGTCGAGCATGGACAGTTTGATGTGAAAACGGTTGTCCGCACAGACCGCCTCTACCGGCTTCATCCCGAGCAACTGATGCGTCTGACAGATAATTTAATTAACAATGCACTGCGTCACACAAGTACAAACGGTGTGGTGGGCCTGGGTGTTATTGCTTCAGATCAGCAGCTTCCAGAATGGATCATATCAACACTGGTGTTGGAGCTAGATAACTTCAGAACGGGATCAACATTAATTCTGGTGCAAAATGAAGGGCCTGCTATTCCCGAAGAACAGCTGAATCGTATTTTTGAACCTTATGTTCAACATCAGAACCAGGAAGAGAAGGCGTACGCGGGCAGTTCAGGTCTGGGATTAAGCATAGCCAAACGGATTGCCATCAAGCATGGAGGTGAGATGCGCATGTGGTCGGCAGAAGGATTAGGTACGCTGGCTGCATGCCGATTGCCTGAGATGTAAAGCCCTTAAACGAAATGAGAGAGGATGAATGACAATGATGAAAAAAGGATGGATGATGCTCGGTACAGCCCTACTTGCAGGGTCACTGCTCGGAGGTTGCGCGGAGAAGGATCTGGTTGGCCTGTCAGGAGATGAGATGATCGAGAAAGTTGTCCATGCAGAAACGAAACCCGCCTCATACTATGCCGAAGGTGTAATGAAAATGTGGTCGGATGACAAATTGAGTCACACGATGCACATAAAGGAATGGGTCGATGGAGAGACAGGACGTAAGCGCACAGAAACAGAGGAGAATGGCAATATCAGCTACGCGGTCAATGACGGAACGAACATTACCATTTACGAAAAAGAGACGGGCACGGCGTATTCAATGAACGTATCTGCCATGGGACAACAGCCTGAACAGACTCAAAAACAGATACTGGTGAATCAGCTGGAAAGGTTGCGGAATTCCCATGATGTGGATATGATGGGACAGGAAGAGCTTCATGAACAGGAAGTCATTCACATTAAGCTGACGCCGAAGGAAGAGGGTACCTTATCCATTTCCTCCGAGTATTGGGTAGACCCTAAAACATGGATGATTGTTAAAGTCATCAGCACATATGGTGATGAAAAGTCAGAAATGGTCTATGATCCGATACAATATGATCCGGAATTTTCTGAGGATACGTTCGTGATTGACATCCCCGAGGAAGTCGATGTGAAGGATCTGAACGATCTGACCCAGAGTTCGGAAGTGAGTCTGGAAGAAGCTGAGCAAGCTTTGGGACAACCCTTTTTGCAGGATCTGAACGGTGAGTTGGAGCTATCACGGATTGAGATGTATTCATCAAGCGGAGCGTTTGGCAGGAATGAAGTGACCTTGTATTACATTAACAACGACAAGGTTGAAGTGAGTCTAACGGTATTCAATGCGCCGGATGAAAATGTTGATAATACACTGCTGCCCGATGAATCCAAGGTGGAAATTCGAGGTACCGAGGGTTCGTATATGAAGAGCATACGAAACATATCATGGACTGAGAATGGATTGCGTTACTCCATTATGGGTGAGAACGAAGAATGGACGATGGAGAGGCTTCAGGCTTGGGCGAAGGAACTGAAGCTTTCCAATTAGATTTAATTTGAATTGTAGGAGAGTGTGAGTCACGCAATGGATAACACAGAGCTTAACAACAGAGAACTGCGGCGTCTCCACCCAAAAGTTAAACAAGCTACAGCCCTGACGGCCCTTATGGTCAATGGGCTGTTGACTCTTTTGGCCATTGGATATCTGATTGTCGCATGGGCTAGAGATTGGACGTTGTGGCCAGGCTGGGCTGCGCTCGGATTATTCACCTTGTCCTTCATGTGGTTTGGCTGGGCTCTGCCAGCTCTTCAATATCGTTATTTCAGTTTCCGAGTTGCTGAGGATGAGCTTGAAATTCATTCCGGCTGGCTGTGGATCACCGATACGATTGTGCCTATGACACGTGTGCAGCAGGTAGAGCTGGAGAGCGGCCCGTTGCTGCGTAAATATGGATTAGCTAAGGTCAGTATCGTTACTGCTGCAGCGACACTTGTGATCGCTGGTCTGGAGCGTGAGGAAGCGGAGCAACTCAAACGAAATATCGGGCATTTAGCCAAGGTGGAAGATCGAGATGAATGAACTGAATGAAACAAGGCGTCTACACAAAAGTTATATTTTGTTTCCATTATTCAGTGTCCTGAAATCGTTACTGCCGTTCTTCATTCTAGTAGTACTCAAAGGACTTAATTGGAGCGCAATCCCTTGGTATCTCTACGCAGGAGGAATTGCAGTTGTATTGCTGCCCTCTCTTCTATATGGCTGGTTGAAATGGCGGAAATTCAGCTATACCTTGCAAGAGGATCGCATCGTGCTACGGCGGGGGATGTTTGTAAGGGAAGAGAGATCTATCTATTTCAGCCGGATCCATGCTGTACAGACACAACAGCCTCTAATTCAGCGCATCCTTCGAATCGCACAACTTAAGATTGAGACACCCGGTGGCAGTAAAGAGGCGGATGGTGTGTTACCGGCGCTACGTGTTGATGAAGCGAAGCGAGTGGAGCGGTGGTTGTATCAGAAGCGGAGTGAGGCTGTGGTGAAAGAGCCTGCTGCGGTCACACCCGGACAACAGATGGAGACTTCTGGTACCGAGATAGGAATCCATGGTGAGTATGCCGGAATTAAAGGTGAGCATGGTACAGAACCCGGTCTAAGATCAGTTCATGAGACGGGTGCAGATTCTAGACCAAGCAGGGTGGAGGGCTTAGAAGTTCTAGAGCCTGTTGAAACGGAAGTGCCTGTGCAGCAGGAACAGCTGCTGCGATTGTCGGCCGGTAGACTGTTCGTGGGGGCATTAACAACCATGAATCTGCCGCTTCTTCTCGTTTTTGCCACAGGAACCTATTCTTTCGCAGATGATTTGTTACCAGATCATTTTTATCGACGTCTAGTGGAGGAAGCGGGGAGTTTGCCGGCCATATGGTGGCTAGGTCTTATTCCTCTCATGTTTTTACTCGCTTGGATTCTATCAGCGGTGTTATTTACAATTAAGTATGCTGGGTTCACGGTAGAACGCGAGGGTGGGAATATCTCCATTGTCTCGGGTCTGCTAGAACGCAAAAAGCATGTATTTTCACCTACCAAGGTGCAGGCAGTAGCTATTCGAGAAGGACTGCTGCGTCAACCATTCGGGTATGCGGAGGTTGAGATTTATGTACTGACTTCCGAGAAGGAGAAAAAAATGATGCTTCACCCGCTGCTACCCATGCGTGAAGTGAACGAACTGCTTGCAAGCATCGTGCCACAATATGAATTACAAGCAGATATAGCGAAGCCGCCGTCACGGGCGCTATGGCTGTTTCTCCGTTGGAAACTGCTGATTGCCATGCTGGTTGGAATCGCAGGAACGATATATTTTGGCATGGTGGGTATGGGGTTATTCTTACTACTGCCTGTGTTCGGTTTGTGGGGATATGCACGCTACAGGGATGAAGGGCTGAACATATATGGGAAGCAATTGTTGATCCGCCATCGGCAGATCTCCCGTTTAACCGTGTTAATGCGCCGCCCCCATGTGGTTACAGTGAATGCTATAGCAACATCCCGTCAACGTGCTAGGTCATTACTAACCGTAGAGGCAACATTAATGGTAAACCGTGGCGGCTGGAAGGCGACCTTCTTGGATCAAGCTCATGCAATTGCCGTCCAGAATTGGATGTATCAAGCTGCTCAGTACGCTGTACGCAGTAAGCCTAAGCCGTGACTAATCAACGAATAGGTACTTCTTCTTTCAATTAAAAGTCGAGGGGGAAACGACAGATGGAGAACAGCCAGGAGCGGATAGAGCAGCCTGGTAACAAGCCTGGTGGTTGGAAGCATGCTGGACTGTTATTGGGTGGGGTTGGCATATCTAATCTGGGTGATTTCATATACATTGTGGCTATCAACCTGATGGTGTTGAACATGACGCAATCTCCAGCGGCTGTAGCGGGATTATGGATCATCTCGCCAATCGCCTCAGTATGCACCAAGTTCTGGTCAGGCAGTGTTATTGATCGCTACGATCAACGCCAGTTGATGATTGGTGCGGATATTGTGCGGGCATTGCTGGTAGCCACACTTCCCTTATTTTCAAGTCTGTGGATGATGTATGCTGTAATGTTTCTAATTAGTATGTCATCCTCGATATTTGTACCCTCTTCCCAGGTGTACATTACTCGGCTTGTACCGGCTGAGCGGCGCAAGCGATTTAATTCGATGCAGGCACTCATTAGCTCGGGAGCTTTTATTACGGGGCCTGCTGTAGCTGGTGTATTATTGTTCTATTTATCCCCCGCAGTAGCGATCTACGTGAATAGTGTTTCGTTTGCCGTGTCCGCTCTGATTCTTATGCTGTTACCGAAACTGGGTATAGGTGAGCAGAGTGGTGGGAAGTCGAGATTGTCACCACGGATCATCGCTCAGGACTGGCAAGCTGTGCTGAGGTTTAGTCGCAAGAGCGGTTACGTTGTCGGGATATACGTCATATTTCAGATTGTTCTCGTCATTGGTATGTCGCTGGATGCACAGGAAGTTGTGTTTATTCGTCAGGTGATGAACTTGTCTGAATCTCAATATGGGGCATTGATGAGTGTTACCGGCATCGGTTATCTAGTCGGTTCGTTGCTTGTCACCCTGCTCGCCAAACATATTCCGATCCGTCATATGATGGGGATTGGCGTGCTTATGGTCTCGCTTGGTTATTTCCTATTTGCACGCTCGTTTTCCTTCGAGCTGGCAGCGTTCGCCTTTATCCTGCTTGGATTGTGTTCGGCACTTGCCAACACAGGTCTGGTCACCTTTTACCAAAATAATGTTCCAGTAGATCTCATGGGCAGGATGAGCAGTGTCATTGGACTGATGCTGAGCGCGCTTCAGGTAGCTTCTATTTTGATTGCAGGGGTAGTGGCAGAGTATCTATCTCTTCGTCTGGTGTATACGGTTGTCTCGGCAGCGATGATGTTAGTGGCACTTATTTTATGGATTACTAGTTTGCTTCCTTCAAGAAGTTCATATTATCAAGAGGCTGTGACAAAGAGTGCGACAATGAAGTAGGTTAGACTGAAGTTGAAGAACGAACGGCATAAGTGAGATAGCTCGACAAGAAAGAAAGAAAGTAAGTAAGTAAGTAAGTTGGAGCAGGGGTGTGTCGTATGGGGCGATTCAGAGAGAAGTTTGCCTGAATACCCGAACCTTAGGACACACCTGAACATACATAGAATTAACAACAGAGATGTAGATAAATGAGTAAGTTGAATACAACGATGTGACAAAAGTTCACAGTAGTTAACGCTTACATGTGGTGGAGAGACAACAAATCGTTAAGTTTATTGACATGAAACTTGCGGTCGATTACTCTTAATGAGTAAGATTATGTTTTCGTCGGATGACTAAATGTTTTATGATTTTAATACAGCGAATGATAACGAGCGGGAGAGACCTGTGCGAGCTGAGTAAGATGGCCTGCGATCAGGCACCGAAGGAGCAAGCTGCCTGCGCACCCGGCGCGGCGGTTAATCTCTCAGGTAAATGTACCATCGTTGGACGCAACTCTGGAGAGTGCGCATGATGCGCCACCCAAGGGGTATATGATTAAACAGCCTGGTACAGTATGTGTAAGAACAAGGCATGCACTGTATCGACTGAACGCTGTTGATCATGAAACTCTCAGGTATCGAGGACAGAGAGAGGGCTTAAGGCCTTCTTCTGTCCTTTTTTGATGTCATCATTCAGTAATAATGGAACATTATGGTTGAGTATCTGGATGGACATGACGAATACAAATGGAGGGTTTTTGGATGCGTTTTAAAGATGTTTTCTCAATTATTGGTCCGTCGATGACAGGACCTTCAAGTTCACATACGGCTGGAGCGGCGAGGCTCGGCAGAATAGCTCGTCAGTGGTTGGGTTGCACGCCAGAGCGCGCCCGGCTGACATTATACGGATCGTTTGCCGATACGTATCAAGGACATGGTACAGATCTTGCTCTCATTGGTGGATTGCTTGATTATGCGACAGACGATCCGCGAATACCAGATGCTGAAGAGTATGCAGAACAGGCGGGTATAGAGGTTGAGTTTTTCACAAGTGGCCTGCCTGCGCCCCATCCCAATACGGTCAAAATTGAGCTGTGGCACGGTGACCGTGAATGTTCATTGATCGGTGCGTCCATTGGCGGCGGCAGTGTATCGGTGCACGCGTTGAATGATTTTCGCGTCCAGATCAGCGGGGAGTTCCCAACATTGGTGTTGCGTCATGCTGACAAAGCAGGAGTGCTCGCATCTGTCACGTCTACGATTAGCTCCTCAGGCGTGAATATCGGCTATATGCAGGTAGACCGGAAAGCTCGGGATGGTGAAGCCTTGACTGCAATGGAGATGGATGGGGCACCAGACCCGGATATGTTAAGCCGTTTGAAGTTGCTGGATCATGTGCTGGATATTCGTGTAATAGATTTGAAGAAGGGAGTGAGTCCAGATGCGATTTAAGCATTTGCATGAACTGAATGCGATCTGCACGGCTGAATCCAAGACCATTGCTCAGTTGATGATTGAAGAACAAGTCCAAGAGACGAATACACCGGAAGCAGATGTTGTGCAGCAGATGTCGGAATATTATCAGGTGATGAAGGAAGCGGTTCATAAAGGGCTGAATGAAGATACGGTGTCCCGTAGTGGTCTGACTGGTGGAGACGGCAAGAGGATGGCGGAATACATTCGTAAAGGAGAGACTTGCTCAGGTGATGCTTCGGCACTTGCGATGGCGTATGCCCTGTGTGTCTCTGAAGTTAATGCATCCATGGGGCGAATTGTTGCTACCCCTACAGCGGGTTCGTGCGGCATTATTCCAGGTGTGTTCATCAGTTCCCAAGAGCGTTTTGGCTGGAGTGACGAGCACCTGGTCAACGGACTGTTCTGTGCTGGAGCGATCGGTTATGTAATTGCGAACAATTCGTTTATCTCCGGTGCTGAGGGTGGCTGTCAGGCTGAAGTGGGCTCTGCGATTGGTATGGCAGCGGGTGCTATGGTGGAGCTACGTGGAGGCACGCCAGAGCAGGTCGTTCATGCGGTTGGTTTGGCGTTAAAAAATACACTCGGTCTCATCTGCGATCCAGTCGCAGGTCTCGTCGAAATTCCTTGCATCGTCCGTAACGGACTAGGAGCCGTAACCGCTCTAGCGGCTGCTGATATGGCGCTTGCCGGAGTACGTAGCGCCATTCCGTCAGATGAAGTCATTGATGTCATGCTTGAAGTAGGTAGTGCTATGCCAAGCAGGCACCGGGAGACAGCTCAGGGGGGACTGGCTCAGACCCCGACAGGTCGGAAAATGATGGAGAAGCTTGCTAAACCGAAGGCAAAACGTGCACCGGAACCAGAGTTAGAAACAGACGGGGCAGCGGATTCTGCTTCAGAATAACATAGGAAGAGGCGCCTAGCAGCGTAGTAACCTTCTGCTGGCGCCTCTTTGGCGTACATGGGTTCGAAACGAAAAGCTGGCATAAGGGTAGTGTTGTACTGTGTCTAATTCGTACCGTGTGCCAATTGTAGCATCCGCCCCGTGCCGAGTGCTGACATCATGCAAGGCTTCTGGATGAAGCTTCGCCCGAACTCCATATTATTCCAGAGCCAGGCTTAACACCGCATATCCGTAGGCAGGAAGCTCGATCGCAAGTATGCCATCCTCTAACGCGATCCGGTGCTTCTCGCCAAACAGCTCATTCCAATCATCTGTTTCCGTCTCTAGCTCAACGATGGCAGTTTCTTCTGACCGATTGAACAAGATTAGAATGCGTTCTTCTTCATTCTGACGTTCCATGACAAGCTGGCTACCGCCTTCGCGTGCTTGTAGGAATCGAATGGTACCGTCTGCGCGTAGAGCGGGATGAGCGTGACGGAGTGCAATAAGTCTTTGATAAAAGTCGAACAGTTCGCGGTCTTGCTTCGTCTCGTCCCATTCCATACATTTGCGACAACCAGGGTCATGATCACCGTCTAGTCCAATCTCGTCTCCGTAATAGATACATGGCGCACCCATAAAACTGAATTGGAATAACGCAGCCAACTTCATCTTCCGTTGATCCCCTTCACAGAGAGTGAGCAAGCGGGGCGTGTCATGACTGTCTAACAAATTAAAAGCGACCTCGCTCGCCTGATGAGGATAGCGGGATAGTTGACGACCTATGGAATTGGCAAATTGCTCAGCATGCATTGTATTTTTGACAAAGAAATGATTGACCGCTTCGGTAAACGGATAATTCATCGATGCATCGAACTGATCGCCCTGCAGCCAAGCAGACGATTCGTTCCACACTTCGCCAAGGATATAGGCTTCCGGATTGGCAGCCTTCACGACCCGGCGGAAATCTCGCCAGAAGGCATCGTCTACTTCATCAGCGACATCGAGCCGCCAGCCATCGGTGCCTACCTCTTTGATCCAATACTCGGCAACCTCCAGCAAATAGGCTTTCACCTCGGGATTCTCTGTATTTAGCTTTGGCATATGGGCTTCGAAGCCAAAGGTCTCATACGTCGGAATGCCATCCTTCACATCCAGCGGAAACTCATGGACGTGGAACCAGTCCTTATACTTGGATTCTGCTCCGTTCTGCTGTACATCGACGAATGGTGCAAATGTCTTCCCAGCATGGTTGAACACCGCGTCTAGAATGACACGAATCTCACGATCATGGCACAGCTGCACAAGCCGTTTAATGGTCTCTGCATCTCCAAAGTGCCGGTCTACCCGCATATAATCTTCGGTATCGTATTTATGATTGGTTGTCGCTTCAAAGATCGGTGTGAAATAAATCGCATTAATGCCAAGTTCGCTGAGATAATCGAGATGGTCAATGACGCCCTGTAGATCACCGCCGAAGAAATTAAATGGTGTCGGCTCACCGCCCCAAGGCTCCACCTTCTCTGGATTAAGTTCAGCATTGCCATTCGCGAAGCGTTCGGGGAAGATCTGATAAAAGACGGCATCTTTCACCCAAGCAGGTGGCGTAAATACAGCACCTTCATGAATGTAGGGGAACTGAAACATTCGCCCCGGCTCATCCGGCTCTTCCTCTTGGAAGTCGGTTTCGGTCATCCAGATTTGTTCCGTTCCACTTTTGAGGAGGAAAGCATATTTCAGACGGTGATAAGGAGGGCGTACTTGCCCTTCGTAATAATCAAACATCGAATCCGACGTATACTTTGTTAGAGGAATTAATTCTTTCGTTTGTTCCCATGCGTATTTGTCCCCAGTCAAGGCGTGTGCCTCGGTGAGATCATTCTTTTTGGCGCGTAGACGCAAGCGAACAGTATCCTTGTCATAGGCGTAGGCCCAATTGCGTTTCGGTTGATGATAGATGGCTTCCAGCAGCATAGTAAGTATCCTCCCGTCGTAACACACAGCGTATGTTGGCATGTTGGATCGTAATCCCTCGAATGTGGTCGACTACTCTAAATGATGCAGAGCACCCCGTGCTTATGTAACATTTCCCAGATGAGTGATTAGGTTATAATGGAATGTAGAGGGGGCGCAGTACCCCGATGTCATGCATTTGTATTGATTGAATACAACAAGCTTGCCCTAATCGTGCAGGTTCAAAAAGCAGGCATGTTGAACATTCTTTAATATGCTTCAAATATATATTTAACCCAAAGGGTAAAGAAGGGAAACGAATCGAGCGTATGAAGCCGAAACTATTATACATTGAAGATGAAGTCGAAATTGCGACATGGGTTAGAGCAGACTTAGAAGAACGTGAATATGAGGTAATCTGGCTGGAAAGTGGTGAAGGTGCAACGGAGGCGGCGAAAGGCTGCTCTCTGATTATCCTTGACGTCATGCTTCCGGGTCTGGATGGATTTACGGTAGGACAGCGACTCAAAAAAGAACATCCTACTATTCCGATTGTGATGCTCTCGGCCAGAACGTCGATTGATGATAAGCTGCACGGGCTTGATTTTGCCGATGATTATGTCACGAAGCCCTTTCACCCGGATGAACTAGCAGCTAGAATCGAAGTCCAACTGCGTAAGGCTGGGACGAATATTATTGCGGATGAAGTTGTAAAACTCGATCATCTGTCGATCTATGAGAAGGATAACCGGATTGTGAATGAGCTTACGCAAGAGGAAGTCATTCTATCTGGGAAACAGTTTCATATCTTTGCGTACCTGCTTAGGCACATGGGCATGATTCGAACGAAGGAGCAAATCTATGAAGCGGTCTGGAATGAGCCCTATCTGGATGGGGACAAAACGTTAATGGTACATATTCGTCATCTGCGTGAGAAATTGGAGCGTGATCCAGCTAATCCGACCATCATTCAGACGATCCGTGGTGTCGGTTACCGCGTGAAGAAGCCATGACGTGGCGATTAGGCTCACGTAAGGTCAACAAGCAACAAGAGCAGAAGTCTGTGAAAAAGAAAAAGCTTCGTTTTGGACGATCCTTAATGTCCCGTTATATGTTTCTTATTTTGGCAGCCATTTTATTTGTGCCTGTCGTTCTTCCAATCACATCTATTATTTACGTGGTTGTGGTGAACAATGGCTATAACAATGATGCACCGTATGGTGACGTTAACCACATTAGCAACCTCTGGTCCAAAGAAGCGATGAAATTAGGCGATGCCAATTCAACCGAGGTTGATCAACGGATCAAGCAGCTACACAACAAGTATCCGAAGTCTTCCATGTATCGTGTGGATGAACGTGGGGATACGGTTTTTATGTTAGTCGGTGAGGGAGTAACGCTGTCAGAAGTGTCGGTAGGCGATATGGTCATGAAGACGCTGAGATGGACGATGGATGACGAGAAGACCATCGTGACGCAAGTGCCAACGGTGTGGGATGCGGCGAGTACGTTGCAATTTATGAAGGAAGCGACGTATCGAGATCCGCTCACGGTGGTTTCTTTTATTGAAGGCGGCGATCAGGATAAGGGGAAAGGCTTCATGGTAATTGAGGTTCCTCGTTACTTGATGCAGAAACAACAAAATAACTGGCCGATGGAGCTCCTGTACTTAGGGTTATTCATGGGCATCATCTTTCTGTTCTTCATTCTGATGTCGATTCTCTTCTTCGCTCGCATTCGCAAACGGTTAGTTCGCTTACAGACCGCAATGATGGCACCGGGGAAGGAAGGCATTCCGCTACCTGTCGATATCCGAAGAGAGGATGAGATTGGTCATCTGGAAGAGTCATTCAATGATATGGTGCGTCAGCTTACGGACAGTCGGCAGCGGGAGAGAGAAGAAGAGCAGCTTCGTAAACGTCTCATTGCGGGACTTTCCCATGATCTTCGCACACCGTTGACGGTTATTCGAGGGCATATGCACGCTCTGCACAAAGAGGAGCTAAGTCATACCGGCAATAGTTCATTACTGCGAATGGAAGCCAAGATGGAGGACCTTGGTGGACTTATCGACAACATGTTATCTTACAACCTGCTGACAAGTGGAAAGTATACGTTGAAGCTGGCAGAGAAGGATATGCTGCGGATTGTTAGGGAGGCGGCTGCGGCATGGTATCCAGTATGGGAAAAGGAACAGTTTGATATCGACATTGATCTACCGGACGAGCCTCTACTTTGGCAGGTAGATGAACAAGGCGTGCGTCGTATCCTCGATAATCTGTTTCAGAACATCGTCCGTTATGCAGCAACCGGCAAATATATTGGCATCTCGACAGAGCAGGTTCAAGGACAGACGGCTCTTCTGATTCAGGATCACGGCCCAGGTATGCTGGAGGATACAGGAACGAAGGGAACGGGGCTTGGTCTATCCATCGTTGATCTGCTGGTGCGTGAGATGGGTCTTCGCAAGAAAGTGGACAGTTCAGCTGAAGGGGTTCGAACCTATCTCTATAGCGGTTCAGGAGCGAAAGGCGACAAGACTCATTTTTAAACTAAACTTAAACTTCAGATAACGTTGATTTTAACCTTGGCGGGTTACGATGTTATCCGAGGTGATTAAACAGTGAGTGATAACATTATTCAAACGGCTAATCTATGGAAAACATATCGTAATCGTGCAGCAGTACGTGAGCTTGATCTGAATATCAAAAAAGGAGATATCTACGGCTTCTTAGGTCCGAACGGTGCGGGCAAAACAACAACGATTCGTATGCTACTAGGCTTAATTAAGCCAACAAAGGGCGTTATTCGAGTCTTCGACCAAGATATTCGCAAAGATCGCATGGATATTCTGCGGCGTATAGGATCACTTGTCGAGTATCCTTCGTACTATGGTCATCTGAATGCGGTGGAGAATCTGGAAGCGTTACGCCGGATCATTAACGTGCCGAAGTCGAGAATTGCGGAGGTACTTTCCATCGTTGATCTGACTCGGGATGCCAAACGTCCCGTGAAAGGATATTCCCTGGGGATGAAGCAACGTCTGGGTATCGCAAGTGCCCTATTGGGTGAGCCTGAGTTATTGATCTTGGACGAACCTACGAATGGGCTTGACCCAGCAGGTATTCAGGAGATCCGGGAGCTGATCAAACGCATGCCGCTGGAACACGGGATTACGGTTCTTGTATCCAGCCACTTATTAAGTGAAGTAGAGCAGATGGCGAGCCGAGTCGGCATTATTCGCGAGGGTAAAATGGTGCTACAGGATACCATCGCTAATCTACACAGTCAAACGGGTAGCTCAATTCAATTGACGGTGTCCGAACCGGAAGACGCGATTAAGCTCGCTAGAGAGCAAGGACAATTCGGTCAACGACAAGGTTCCGTGCTGACGTTCCCGTACATGGATAATAGCGCTATCGCATTGTTAGTAAGACGTCTGGTTGAGCATGACCATGCCATCTATCGTGTAGAGGAACATCGCCAATCATTGGAACACCTGTTTATGCGGGTGATTGGTGAGGGGGCGACCGTATGACGGGGCGTGCTTTATCATCGGATTGGCTTAAGATTCGTGGCAAGGGCATCTGGTTTCTTGTATTCCTAGCTCCGATTGGTCTTACACTGATGCAGGCGTTAAACTTTGGATTGCGATTGGACTATCTAAAAGGTATTTATGGCGGTGACCTATGGGAAGGTCTGCTAGAGAATGTCATCGTCTTTGTCCCCCTGGCGCTCATGTTAGGAGCAACCATTATCAGTTCCATGATGGCGAATGTGGAACATGAACAGGGCTCATGGAAGCAGCTATTGGCTTTACCCATTTCAAGACCAGCGGTGTACTTAGCTAAGTTCATTATGACATGTGTGCTGCTTATCATTTCTTGTTTACTGTTGTCCATTGGTACTGTCGGTCTGGGATTGATCTTCGGGTTCGACGCAAGTGTGATTCCGTGGATATCGATTGTTAAATTAGGTATTCTGCCGCTGGCAGGGGCACTGCCTGTATTATCGGTCGAGTTATGGCTGACCATGGTTTCTAAAAATCAGGCTTTACCTGTAACGTTTGGTATTGTTCTTGCAGTAACAGGTATGTTTTCTCTGACGATCTCACCACATTTCCCGCTGGCTTGGTCGATGATGGCATGGAAAGGCTCCTTGATCTATCCTGCATTGGGCTTAGGTGTAGGTATCTTGATTATGCTGATGGGCATGGTGCATTTCAGTCGGAAGGATGTGGCGTAGATGAGCTTTGCGACAACCTATTTCCGTATTCTGTCTTCTGAACGGTTAAAAATGGGGAAATCACCCATCTGGCTTCTGATTCTGCTGAGCCCACTAATTGCGCTGCTTATCGGGCTGCTTGCAACGCCTTCTGGGCAATGGGAAGCGTTATTGGGTGCGATGGTTCTCCTGCATGGCCTGCTGCTACTTCCAATTCTGACCGGCGTATTTACTTCATTTGTCTGCCGATTCGAACATTCGGGCGGAGGGTGGAAGCAGATGCTGGTCTTACCGCTTACACGCACTGGTGTATATGCTGCCAAGCTCACCATAGTGCTGTTACTCCTTGCAGCTACGCAAGTGTTGCTATTCGCAGCCATTATGCTGGCAGGTCTCGTTCATGGTATAACGGAACCAATACCGTGGGGACTAATTGCAGGTAAACTATCACTTGGGTTGTTCGCATGTGTGCCGCTCGCTGCTCTGCAACTGTTGGTGTCCTTGATCTGGAGTAGCTTTGCCGCCCCGCTAGCGCTGAACTTTGCTCTAACGGTACCGAATATTCTGATTGTGAACTCGGTGACATTTGGCCCTTATTATCCGTGGGCGCAGCCGGTCATTCTTATGGCACCGATGGAGGGCGGGGGATTTGGAGCTTACAACGTTCCACTGGCGACGATGCTGACGGTTGTTGGTGGAAGTGCTATTCTTTTTATCCTCGCAGGTATACTCTATTTCAAGAAAAAAGAGATCTGATGGAAGGTGCTCCCTTGCTCCTTCTCCGTATATATAAGTTCGACTAAAGAAGGTTTACACTTACCACTTCGATGACAGAGTAACCTTCTGATCGCTGTTATCCCCAGATTTTTGGATTCCCTTTTTTCAAAGGGAAATCCCCTTCAAGCACATCACGCAGACATGATCTACGTGATGCCTGAAGGGGATCTTTTTTTCATTTTATAGCACGAGCTTATGTTCTATCTTCTAATCCATCCGTCATGGATGGTTAGTTCCCGAATGACTTTGGCGGGTGCTCCCGCCACGAGGGTGTTATCAGGCACATCTTTGGTGACGGTACTTCCGGCAGCAACCACGGCATTTTTGCCAATTGTTACACCAGGAAGAATGAGAGCCCCTGTTCCGATCCAAGCATTATCCTGAATCGTAATCCGCTGTGCCATCTCACTCCCGTCATCCAGAGAATCAATTCGGTGATATGCACTATCAAATATACTTGTGCGTGGCCCAATCATTACATGGTTACCAATGACAACCTCAATATTGGCCGCTATTCCTACACCTGCGTTAATTAGCACATCGTCACCAATCGTTAGACGTGCTCCTTTGACTACCGTAAGCTGGGTTCCCCAAGGTTTCCCGATAATGTTCAGTCGTTTGCCTACCTGTAGTTCTCCCGATCTGTTCAAATACACTTTGCCTCTTATTCTCGGCAGTAATCCAAGTGTAGGTTGTATTTTTCCGAACACAGCCCATCCCCGCATCTTACCATATGCAATCTTCACCTTGTTCGGAAATACCATGTTCAACTTCATCCCTTCTAGAGGTTTATCAAAAAGTCCACTTTGGATTACGAAATATGCCTAATGGCATGATTGTCAGACCCAAATTGAAATTCTAAGCTTAGGCAGGTACTTCTCCTGTTGTGCTGCGCTCCACCTGAACAGGAGTAGCACTTCGTCCCTTCCCAATCTGACCGACCACGAATTTTCCAATGCGAACGCGATTGAGTATATACACAGTGAAGATGGAGAAAGTGAGAGCGCCTAGGAACAGAACAGGAATCGTGAAATACCCTAATGATAAGGAAGCAGCTTGCAGCAACTGTGCCACCAGATGAAGATAGAACCAGTGAACCAGATAGATCCCGAAGGAGTAATCACTGATGAGCAGTAAGCTTCGTGGAACGCGTTGAAGCCGGCTTGCGAATTGATATAGTCCGAAGAAGAGAAAGGTCGTGAGCAAGAGCATATCAATCCGTTTGGAATCAGAGACAGGAAGGACTCCGCTATGGTACAGGAATAATACAATTCCCATCAGAACCAATGGAAGCGTGTTGACCCAGATTTTATGTTTGGCAAGAAGAGTTTTGAATTGTTCTATATTTCGACCGCAGTAGTAGGCGAGTGAGAAGTAAAACAACCAGCCGACAAACGGCAGCCAATTAAAGCTACTCCAGATGATGCCAGATAGCGGGATGCTTTCAATTTTGCCTACAAAATTGAAAAATCCAAGATAAGCGATATTTATGATGAATGAGATTGTAATTACAGTTAAGGGGTTCCATTGGTCGAGATGTCTTTTGAACAGGTAGAACAGTATGTAGAATTGAAAGATAATCACTACAAAGTATCCGTGGAATCCTGCTAGGAAGATATGTTGGAACAGTACGCTGGGTAGGCTCCCGAAGCTCCGATTCTCGGCATCAAGAAATCCAGATACAGCAAGTCCGCTGTATATTCCACTGAAAATAAGAAATGGAATGAAGATGTACTTGAACCGTTTGAGGAGAAATCCCTTTCGAATTCCGTCGCGGTATGAGTAGGAGAGTAGGAGAATGGAGATAAAGACAAACATTGGCGTGCCGAATTTGAGAAGAAGGTTCAGACTATCCAAAATGTTTCTTCCAATGACGTGCGATGAATGTAATAGGTCGGTGTAAAATTTGGTGGAGAAACCGATCGAGTGTGTGAGTACGATGGCTAGACATGAGATACTTCGGAGAAAATAAATTTCAATTAATTTCTCTTTTTTCACTGACATATGCACATCCTTTTTTTGTATCCATTATAACTTGTTTGATACAAAATGTATCGTTAATTTTGTATAAATTTGGAACAATCTTTTCTTGAGCAATGAACGTCTGAATATGTAATGATACTGCATTGAATGAGTTTCCATTTTTTTATAGAGAGATTTTGAGAAATTAAGACGAGATATTAATTCAAAAAATACTGGAATCTGTTAAAATAAAAAAAGTTGTTTCTAGGCGTGTTTACATGGTTATTCGAGGGTAAGCCTAGTTATAACCAAATTGTTATTTGTCGTTGTTATAAGAAGCTTTAGGCTAAGAAAAGAGGGGTAAGCCTTGGAAATGAATAAAACGGAAACCCTAAAACGAATTATTTCTGAGGGAAGTTCACACCAATCCTTGTTTTTTAACCACCCGGATGCCATCTATGTTATGGATATCCATGGAAACTATATTGATGCTAATCCCTCCGTTGAGCGGATTTCAGGGCACACACTTGAAGACTTAATTCGCATGAACCGGGAACATCTCTGTCCACCGGATAGCGAGAAATCACGTCAACAATGTATTGATGAAGTGCTGGCTGGACGTTCAGTCAGTAACTCTCTCAAGTTCTATCATAGAGATGGCTCACTGAGACAGGCGGATATTACCTATGTGCCGATCACGGCAGAAGGGGAAGTCGTGGGCATATATGGCATTGCCAAGGATGTAACCGAGATTATTGAAGTGGAGCGTAAGCTTCACGAGACACAAGAAAAGTATCAGATTCTGGCTGAACATGCACAGGATCTCATCACGAAATGTTCGCTAGATGGAGAGTTGTTGTATGTGTCTCCCTCGGTGTATCCTTTGCTTGGTTATCGACCAGAAGAGGTGACGGGTAAGTCCTTCAAAGACTACTGTTATCCAGGGGATTACCCTGATCCTTTAGATGTATCCGTAATCGGGAATGGATGTACGATGCGTGTTATGCACAAAAAAGGGCACTACATCTGGATGGAAACGTTGGCGAAGCCTGTATCAGGCAGAGAAGGTGAAGATACGCAGGTTGTAAGTATCAGCCGAGATATCACACAGCATAAGGATGCAGATCGACGCTTAAGAGAGAGTCGTCAGCGGTACAAATCATTATTTGAGCATACCCCGGCGGCTGTATATTCGCTCGATCTGGAAGGTAGATATAGTTCGGTTAACCGTAATCTTGTCCAATTACTCAATATTCCGCGTAGTGAATTGATTGGGCGCTCCTTTCTGAACAACCTAGATAAAAGTGAAGTGCAGAATGGTAAGACCTACTTTGAACAAGTAAAGCAGGGGAAGCCACAGCACTATGAGACTTGTGTTGTGAATGCTAGAGGTAGGAAGATTGATGTATCGATCATGAATGTGCCTATTATTGTGGATCAGGAATTGGTCGGAGTATACGGTATATTATCTGACATTACAGAGCGGAAGGATTATACGGAACGAATTCAAGAGCTTAGCAAGCAGCATACGCTGATTCTGAATTCGGTAACCGAAGGTATCTATGGTCTAGATGCAGACGGGATTACAATGTTCATGAATCCTGCAGCGGCATCCATGTTTGGTTATGAAGTCAAGGAGCTTGTGGGTAAAAGCTCGCATCCGATCATGCATCATTCCCGTGCGGATGGAAGTTATTTTCCGGTAGAAGAGTGTCCTATCCATATGACTGTAATGGATGGACAGCGGCGGTTGATCAAAGAGGATGTGTTCTGGCGTAAGGATGGCAGTAGCTTCTTGGTGGAATACCAGGTGACGCCGATTATAGATCAAGGTCAGATTCAAGGGGCTGTTGTTGTATTTAACGATGTCACTGGTGAACGTGAAATTGTACGTGCCAAGGAGACAGCGGAATTGGCGGCGCAGGCTAAGTCTGAATTCCTCTCTATGGTGAGCCATGAGATTCGAACACCGATGAACGGGATTGTTGGTATGACAGAGCTTCTAATCGGAACAGATCTGTCTGAGGAACAACGTGAGTATGCCCAGATTATTCAAGAGAGCGGCGACGCATTGCTGAATATTCTTAACGATATTCTGGATTTCAGCAAGCTGGAATCGGGCAAGATGGCGCTAGCCTACAAACCTTTCTCGCTACGCAAAATGCTAGAACAGGTGGCGGAGCTGTTCAAGTCTCGAGCCGATGAGAAGCAACTAAAAATCAGATATCGCCTCAATCCTAGCATCCCGGAATTCATGGTTGGTGATGCGATGCGCATTAGACAGATTCTCGTGAACCTTGTTAGTAATGCACTCAAGTTCACGGACCAGGGAAGTATTGATGTCACCGTAGACATTATTAAGGGACGCAGGCCTGAATCCAGCGTGCTTGATTTTGCTGTAAAGGATACAGGTATCGGTATTCCGGCAGATAAGCTAGATCAGTTGTTCCAGTCGTTCTCCCAACTGCATCCGGTCATTAACCGGAAGTATGGAGGTACGGGGCTGGGACTCGTGATCTCGAAACGCCTTGTCGAGATTATGGGTGGTAGCATCAGTGTAGAGAGTGAGGAAGCAGAAGGTTCCACCTTCCGGTTCGCCGTCCCTGCCACAAGTGTGGATGTACCGCAAGAGGAAGTTGCACGCCAATTCTCACATGATCGTACACGTCAAGGTGATAAGATACCGATCAGTATACTGGTTGCTGAGGATCATCCGGTCAATCGGAAGATTCTAACTGAATATCTAGAGAAGCTTGGATACACACCGGATGTATGTACCAATGGTGTTGAAGCGATCGAGGCTATCTCTCAGAAAACCTATAATATTGTACTCATGGACATTCAAATGCCTGTTATGGATGGGCTTAAGGCGACAGACCTTGTACACCGATTGATTCCACAAGATCGCATTCCAACGATTATTGCGGTCACGGGCAATTCGAAGCGGGAGGATAAGGAGGCTTGCCTAGAGATTGGTATGCGCGACTTCATCAGCAAGCCCGTTATGCTCAGCGAATTGAAGAGGGTACTCCAGCAATGGGGGCCGGCCGATCAGCCGCAGCTTGCACCGAATTAATTGAGATAAATAGATAAGTATACAGATAAAGACGCCAGTGCATTCCTCTCGGGATGGTCACTGGCGTCTTTGGGTTTGTTTTCACTAAGTTACACCATGGTTAGGCGATCTATACTTCCGGATAACACAGCGCAGGAGCGTTCGAACTTCTCTCGTTCGGTTGGATCCAGGTTCAATTCGATGATCTCTTGGATGCCATTGCCGCCGATAATCGCGGGAACGCCTGCACAGACATTGTTCTGTCCATACTCTCCCTCTAGGATTGCGGAGACGGCGATAATCTTATGCTCGTCATTGAGGATGGAGCGTGTAATATAAGCAAGTGCATTACCGATGCCGAACTGGGTGGAGCCTTTGCGAGTGAATATCTCCCAGCCAGCGTCCTTCGTTTTACGAGCGATATCTTCCAGGTCGAGATGCTTGAAACGATCCTTGTGTTGCTCCATGATGTGCAGGATCGGCTTGCCACCAATGGTAACGTGAGACCAAGCGACAAACTGGGATTCGCCATGCTCACCCAGAGCATAGCCGTGCACGCTGCGAGGATCAATGGAGAAGACTTCAGACAATAGTGTTTTGAGTCTGGAGGAATCAATGGAAGTTCCTGTGCCGATGACGCGTTCACGCGGAAGACCAGACAGCTTCCATACCATATAAGTTACTATGTCAACCGGGTTCGCTGCGACGACAAAAATCCCGCTAAAACCACTTTCCATGATCGGCACAACAATATCTTTGGCAATGGATTCGGCTTCTTCTAGAATATCTAGACGTGTCTGACCAGGCTTAGGATTCGCCCCAGCCGTAAGTATGATCACATCCATACTGCCGCAATCAGCATAAGTACCTGCGTATACTTTGGTGCGATTATGTGTGAAGTCCATACAATGGGAAAAATCTAAAGCCTGCGCTACAGCGCGATCGTATGTCCGATCGACCATCATAATTTCCCTACAGATCGACTGATTAATCATTGAATATGCACAACTTGAACCAACAAGACCTGCCCCGATCACCGCTACTTTACCTGATTTGCCTAACACAGCCGTTCATCCCCCGTATCCTTTTGATTTTTCCGATTATCATGAGTCCTATGTTAAGTATTGTCCTACAATTTATGCTGAGAATGGCTTATACGTTACATAAGATAACACACGAAAAAGCATTACAGCAATGATATCCGTTATCGCGGGAGCGTATTGGAGTAATGGAGTTAACAAAATTGACATGAATATCGTGTTTCCAAAATTTTGACGGCATTTGCATGGACCGCATTCGACACGACACCATTCTTGTAGGTTGTCGGATCATCAGGGATTTATGCGAATAAGCGGTCTGACAAAAGTTCTTATGAATCCGCAGAAACAGAACTAAAGCGTCAAAGGGTTCGCAAGCAGAACTGACGAATACATAAGGGCAAGCGAATCATAATGCAGTACATGTGTAGATATTGTGCATGTATATGCAGCGTAGACAAGTTGCCCCGATCCGATGGTTGTTACACAAGGTAGACGCTGAAGTCACGACCTTGAATTTCAAAAGACTTCATTCCGGGAGGGAATAATGATGATTGAAGAAGTAGGAGCTACGACGGAAACGGCTAAGAGTCTGGGCATTGGAGCCAGTACACTTCGAAAATATGCAGCAGCACTTGAGGAGCAGGGCTACCGGTTTGAACGTTCTGCCAACAAATCTAGACTGTTTCGATCTGAAGATGTAGAATGCATCGAGCGGCTGATGACGGAGCTTAGAGAACATAATTTGCCCTTGGTGGATGCTGTGGTCACCGTTCTATCTCCAGAAGCATCCACAGTTGAAATAGGTGATACGTCAGAAGGCGAATGCGCGGCAACGAGTATGCCTGCGTTATTCCCGGAAGAAGCTGAGCTGCCGAATAGCTTGAGATCATATGAAGGACTAGGACAACTAGTGACTGAAGTGACGGCTGGTGCAGTTGCGCCGCAGGATGATCGAGTACAGCAGCTACAGCACCGAGTGGATGAATTAGAATTAACCCTAAAGCATCTTGCCGATACGCATCAGGCTCTGGAAGAGCAGATGGAGAAGCAGCGTGTATGGATGAATGAAAAGTTGGAGGAGGAGCGCGACCGTGAATTGGTGACCAATTTACGTAGCTACCAGGGAAGAAAGCGCAAGCCTAAGGGAACCACACTCCGCATGTTATTTGGTCTGTTGCCGAAGAAGCATAAAGAGGCATAAGAGGCGTAAAGAGGTATAAGTGCGCATAAAGCATCTGTCCACTACCGTTCTTGCTATGATTGCCCATCGCCCTGCTGTTATAATAAGTTCCATAACAACAAGAAAATAAGCAAACGAATCTTGCTCTGCATGATCATGATGGAGTGGTAGCAGTCGTATGCTAGTGGGGGAGAACAAGTGGAGCTGCAACGAAGCTGGCAAAGACTGCTGGGACTGTGGACAGATCGACCCTTGCCAAAAGGGGCAAAAATAGCAGAAAGATACACGATATGTGAATTGCTTGGTATGGGAAGTTACGGACTGACATACCTCTGTATAGATGAACAAACAGGAGATGAGGTTGCGTTAAAAGGTTCGAAGCCCAGCAAAGGTAAGTTATCTGCCCGACTGCTGAGTAGAGAAGCAGATGTGATGAGCCGGCTGCAGCACCCGGCGATTCCCAAACTTTTGAATGCATTTATATATAAGGGAAGAAGTTACATCGCCATAGAATATATTCGGGGAGAGACACTGGAGACGTATATCTTCGAACAGGGCCAGCGATATAGCGAACGAGAATGTATTGAACTGGCGAGCCAGTTATTATCTCCAATCGCTTATGTTCATCAGCAGGGATATATCCATGGGGATGTACGGATTCCCAACGTGATTATGAAGGATGGGCAATTGCATCTCATTGATTTTGGCCTGGCGCGGCAAATGGGGGAGCCGTTGTTGCCGGAGCTGAAACGGCGTATGCGCGAACTGCCTGCACCTGAAGATGAACCTGCAACGGCTGATCAGGATTTGCAGGATCTGGGTCATTTTCTTCTGTTTATGCTGTACTCCGCCTATGAACCGGAGAAAGGGAAAGCACCTGCAAGTTGGCAGGAGGAACTGGATCTTCAGTCGGATCTGGTCATTATGCTGGAAAGATTGCTGGGGCTTAGACCTGAATATGAGGCGGGGGCATCCGAGTTACAAGCTGAGATGCAGCGAATTCTGCCCAAGCTACATTGATGAGCGTAACATCGGATATAGGCGAAGATGGTGATGAATGACCTCTGTAAACATCATGGCGGAGGTCCTTTTTGTTGTCTACTTGTATGGATACATAACGCAATATATAAAGGGTGTCACGCTGGCATGAGAATATCACCAGCATGACACCCTTGTATTCGTTAGCACAACATTTCAAGTTTAGTTTTACGACCCCGACGTGGAGTTCTAGTGTGCATATTTTATAGTCTTATGGCGCGCAGCTCGATTAGCTTGAGCTATACTTTCTGCTCTTATAGTAACCAGAGCCATGACGGCTATCCCGGTATTTCATATCTGATGAGGAATGGCGTCTATAGGAACGTTTCCCTGATGAACTGCTGTAACGTTTATAGGAGCGTCGTTTGTCAGAAGAGCTATAGCGCCTTCGGTGTGATGAAGATTTGGAGTCGAGAAGTTTGCCAAGAATTTTTTTGAGCATGAGCTTTCATCCTTTCGTCTACCATCGTTTTTAGCATATACGCACAGCCGAGGAAGAGGGTTTCGGGTTTCTTCAGAAAAATATAATTCATAATGATCGAGCCAGGCGTATAATAGATTGTTGGTGTTTTCACGATTATGTACAAGGTTACTTATAGAGGTTGTTCAAAAAGCGAATATGGAATTCAGCTGAAATAAGTGAGTGCTTACGAAGTTTGTTTCCTTCGGAAACAATGTAGTTGCTCACGTAGCTCTATCTACGCTCCGCTACTCCATTTCTAGCTTCCTCCCATCTTCTTGGTACTGAAAATCGCCCTTTTTGAACATGTACTTATACTGAATTTCTTATTTTGAGTGTTTCGCGTTACAATAGAAGACAAGGTAAGATCTTAACGGACAAGGAGAAGTCGTCATGATTACATTGAAAACAAAAGAGCAAATTGAACAGATGAAAAAAGCTGGTGAGATTCTTGCCGCATGCCATAGAGAAATAGCGAAAATGATTCGTCCAGGGATCACAACGCAGGAGATTGACCAATTTGCAGAAGCATTTATGAAGAAAAATGGCGCAACGCCGGAGCAAAAAGGTTATAACGGATACCAATTTGCGACATGTGCTTCAGTAAACGACGTAATCTGCCATGGTTTTCCCGGGAAATATGTGTTGCAGGACGGCGATATCGTCACGATTGATATGGTCGTGAATTTGAACGGATGGCTCGCTGATTCGGCATGGTCTTATGCAGTAGGGCAAGTTACGCCAGAAGCACAACATCTGCTAGATGTGACCAAGAACTCGCTCTATAAAGGCATTGAACTCGCTGTAGTAGGCAACCGAATCGGTGATATCTCACACGCGATTCAAACGTATGCTGAGGGCGAAGGGCTGTCGGTTGTTCGTGAGTTTATCGGGCACGGCATTGGCGAGAAAATGCATGAAGAGCCACAGGTGCCTCATTATGGCCCGCCTCATCGTGGACCACGACTCAAAGAAGGCATGGTCATTACCATTGAGCCTATGTTGAACATCGGTACGTTCCGTAGTAAGCTTGATTCAGATGGTTGGACGGCGCGTACAATGGATGGAAGCTTATCTGCTCAATATGAGCACACCATTGCGATTACAGCAGATGGTCCAGTGATTCTGACGGCTCAATAAGGAAGTATGGCTGAGACTCAATCACTATAATTTTAGTAATTTCAAGGCGGCCCACGTTTGTGATCCGCCTGTTTCGGTTTAAAATATAAGAGTGTGTTCAAAAAGTCCCGTTTTCAGTATTGTGGACGATTTGAACCAATTTCTATGAAGAGGCAATAACATATCGTGCTGGTGGTAGAGTATGAGCGTAAGCGAGAGTTAATTCTGATCCACTGGTTACAAGGAGGTCATTAAGATGTCTGAAAATGAACAGATCGTACTTGCATCTCGTCCGGAAGGTGCACCATCCCGTGACAATTTCCAATTTATAAATACACCACTTCCTGAACCGGAAGCAGGACAGGTTCTGGTTCGTACATTATATTTGTCGGTTGATCCGTATATGCGAGGCCGGATGAAGGATACGAAGTCCTATTCGCCACCGTATGCGCTAAACGAAGTGATTAAAGGTGGAGCAATTGGTCAAGTGGTGGAATCCTCGGAGCCTAATCTGCGCAAGGGTGACCTTGTGACGGGAATGTGGGGCTGGCAACGTTACGCGGCAGTTAATACGGGAGATCTTTCACTGATCGATACCGAAGAAGCTCCATTGACTGCATATTTGGGTGCGGTTGGTCTTACAGGACTAACAGCATATTTCGGGATGGAGGATATCGGTAAACCTAAGGAAGGCGAGACTGTCGTTGTATCCGGCGCAGCAGGTGCTGTAGGGATGATCGCAGGGCAGATTGCCAAGATCGTAGGCGCTCGTGTCATAGGTATTGCTGGTTCTGATGAGAAATGTGCATACCTCAAAGACAAATTAGGATTCGACGTGGTATTGAATTACAAACAAGAGAGCGATATGTCCGCAGCCATCGAACGGGTATGTCCGGATGGCGTAGATGTATATTTTGATAATGTCGGCGGTGAAATTTCCGATGCGGTGTTACGCCACATTAACCGAAATGCACGTATTCCATTGTGTGGGCAGATCTCTTCCTATAACTTGGAAAAGCCAGATATCGGTATGCGTCCGCAGACATTGTTGTTAACCAATACAGCACTGATGAAGGGATTCCTCTTGGGAGACTACGCCAAGTCCTTTAAGGAAGGTCGTGCGAAGTTAGCCAAATGGATCAAAGCAGGTCATATTCAATATGAGGAAAATATTGTGGAAGGTTTCGAACAGACACCTGAAGCATTCATGGGTCTCTTCTCAGGGGATAACCTAGGTAAACAACTGGTGAAGGTTGCCGATCCGGAGTAATGTAGATGGAATAATGAGACAAAGTGTACGATCCATATTGGTTCTATAGCTGAATTCCGCTGGAACGCAGCCCTATAGAACACCACCCTTAAAAAAGACACGTTCTTCCGCATAACCATGCAGAGAACGTGTCTTTGGTGTGTTTGTATGTGTGAATAGAGCGGAGCAGAGAGAGTCTAGGCTTCCTCTGCACTAATCACTTCTTTATAGTGCTTGTACATGTACACACGCCAGCGGACGATCATACCGAAGGCGAGCAGGAAGAATAGTCCACCTGTCTGTGGAATGGATACATAACGCTGGATGACTTCATGCAATATGAGCCGCACAGCGAGCAGTCCGAGCAAGATAAAAGCAAAGCTGCGTGAGCGTGTTGCGAATATTTCGCCGTTAATGCGTTCGAAGCGAGTGCTGCGAATAAGCGGATACGAGAAAATAAACCAACCAACAAGCAGTGCAATGGCTGCCCACAGCAGTGGAACATGCGTTTCAGGAACGACAAACATGAGAAACCCTGTGCTCATGCCAAGTGGGGGGATCAGGATTTTACGAATAGTGACTGGGCGATGGCTGGCTTTCATGCGAATGAAAATGGCAAGCAACGCCATGATGAGCATCCCTAGAGTTGCACCGATCTGAAGGTAAAATGGACTAATTTGAGCCACGAAGATATCCCTCTTTCTGGAATAATATATTGCTGAATCCATTCGAATCTTTATGTGAAGTCTCAGAATTTTCTTTCCCTATTATATCACAAACGTAGTTTGCCGATAGAATGCTTAGTAAGCATTTTGACCGTATCTAGGGACGGCTAATAATCAGCAGATCATAAGTATATCGCACCGGTTGTAAGACGAACATTGTGCTATGGAAATGGTTACTAGTGTAACCAATGGTGGGCGGTTTATTCGATTGAGGGGATAAGTCATGAGTGAATATATGAGAGACAAAATGCAGGGGTTCGGGAGATCCATGTCCGGGTGGACGGAAACGGGAAGTAACTATTTGGTTCAGGTGACCGGTGTAATCTGTGGAGGCGTGTTCGTGACGCTTCTCATTATCTATCTCATCTTGTTGTGGAGAAATCAGCTGACGAAACGAACGCTAAAACTCCAAAAAGGAGCTTTCCGCGACCTAATTGCTGATGATTCTGCACTTCGTCATTATTTTGCAGGAGGAGAGATTACACCTAAGCTGCTGGATATGAGGAAAGTTCAGCAAGAAGCGCTACAGGAAGTGTTATTGCAACAATTAGAGGAAAGTACGGATGATCTCCAAAGGGAAAAGATTCGCCTCCTCGCAGGCCAGGCATTTGGTACGTTGTACCGAACCAAGCTTAGTTCAATGAAATGGAGTCAACGTATTAATACATTGCTCTACATAGAACAGTTCCAGATGACGGAACTTCTGCCTAGGCTGGAAGAGATGATGCGTTCTTCGTTATGCACGAATCAGGAACGATTTATTATTCTGAGAATGTACGCTAGGACAGGCTATGTACGTTTAGTGAAAGAGTTGCTTAGGAAAAACACAGCCATGTCAGATTCGCAATATCTGCAGATTATGCTATTACTTACAGATGAGATCTGGGAGAAGGTCATCGATCACTATGAGGATCTTCCTGTGCAGGCAAAGTATAACGTCGTGGATGCGATGCGCATTCGAAATGTGCAGTCGACGAGAGAGCTGGCATTATTAGAACGACTGCTATTCGAAGACCATGTAGAGCAGCGGATCTTTTCGCTTCGTGCTTTAGCCCAGATCGGTAGGCTGAGTGATGGAACCAAGGAAAAGCTACTGCTGGCTTGGCAAGAAGAGGGCGGTATTCGATCACGTCTAGAACGACTCATGTACGCTAGGTTGTTGGGACGTGTTCATACAGAGGGATTTATTGAGCATCTGAATGGACTTATGGGTGATCCTGCTTACGAAATAAGGCAGGAAGCTGCGAACTCTCTCGCTCAATATGATCAGGGAATCGAGAAATTACGCTGCGTAGCAAGGGTACATCCAGACAAATACGCGAGGCAGATAGCGGAAGAAACGCTGGAAAGGAAGCAGTATGAACGAAAGATGGCTTGAGCTGCTGCAGAGTTTAATTCTGTTATGTTATAAAGGCATATGGATCTACCTCGTTGTTGTGATCATCGCATGTATATGGTTATTTCTAGCGGCGGTTCGTACGATGATGCGAAAAAAGGATCTGGATCTGCTTCACTATGATGAAGTGCTCAATGAAGCACTCGCTCCCCCGGTGTCTGTACTTCTTCCCGTACATAATCGAGAGAAGACTATTATTGCGGACGTATCCCACCTCCTTGATATCCACTATGGATGCTATGAAGTGATTGTTATTAATGATGGATCAACAGACGGTACGATGGAACGCTTAATGGAAATGTATGAGCTGTCTAAGGTGAAGAGCAAGATCCATTATTCCAGTATTGGGCAGGCAGTTGGAGAGATTAGAGGTGCATACCGTTCACTGCGATATGACAATCTTGTCGTGGTCGACAAACAATACGGAGGACACTCCGATGCTTTGAATGCGGGAATACGTGTGTCTCAGTATCCGTATTTTGCATCCATTGGCCCTACGACTATTCTGGACAAATATGCATTTGTGAAAATGATGAAGCCCGTTATGGCTGCGTTGCCGGGTGAAGAGATTATCGCTTGTGGCGGGCGGTTAGAGCTTGCGGACTCACAGAGGGTGTCCTGCTCCAGATTTCATATTCAAGGAGAGAAGCCTGCCGCAGCTCTTCCAAGAAGTCCGCTACTTATGATGCAGAGGATTGAGTATATCCGTGCATTTCTCATCAGTGGATTGGGCTTGGTTAGATACAATATCAATACGTTATTGTTTACGTCAGAAGCTTTTGGTTTGTTCAAAAAAAGTTATGTTATGGAAATCGGAGGATTTAATCCTGATCCAAGAATGGCTCATCTAGAGCTGATCATGCGTCTTCATAAGCACATGAAACAGATCAAGGGCAGGGGACGAATCGTATATATTGACGACCCTGTATGCAGTATGAAAGCACCCGAGTCATGTACTGGGCTGCACCAGCAGCGTATACGCTGGCATCGTCAGTTGACCAATACGATGTGGGAGCAACGGGAGATGGCAGGCAATCCGAAGTACGGTTGGATGGGCATGGTGACGATCCCGTATTTTATCATGGTAGAGTTAATTGGGCCTGTCTTGGAGGTCGGGACGCTGTTGCTATTAGGGGTAGGTCTGCTGCTGCCATTTGTGGAGAACAGTCTACTGGTTGTGCTGGGTATGCTCTTAGTGCTCTATGGTTCACTTCTATCTGCGGCAGTCATTCTATTCGAAGTATGGCTGGCACGCAAAAGGTACACGGCACGTGAAGTCACGCGTCTGTTCTTGTACGCATTATCTGAATCGTTCTGGTTCAGACCGATGAATAACATCTTCCGTGTTCATGGACTTATTAAGGCGATTTGGAGTCTGAGAGGGCATGGAGGCTCAGGAGGTTCGGCTTATTCGGAGCTTCCGGCAGATAAGTAAACGGGTCATGCAGTGACACACTATAATGGAGTTGAACTGTAGGTATATCTTGTAGGACAAGGTCATGTGCCTAGAGCTTAAGAGACCACGATCATATACACGACCATATAGAAGAAGAGGGTTGCAGGGATTAGCTGCAGCCCTCTTGCGCGTTATGAGGTTATGGGCGGAACAGTTAACTGTCTTTACTGCGTTGTTTTAGCCCGTCTAGGAAGGATGAAATAGTGAAGTGCAGGCTCTCGCTAGGTTCAAAATTCATGGCAAACCCACCCTGTGCACCGATGGAGGCAAAGCCATGGCACAAACTTCGTAGTCCACGCACCGCATGCAGTGCATCGGCTTCGGACAGTCCATACGGCTGTAAGGAGTGCAGCAACAACTGTAGCGCTACAGTGCTGGCCGCGGCGAGCTGCGGCTCATCCCGATCAGGGGCATGGAAGGAAGCCTCGTAAAGCCCGGGATGTTGGCGTACAAAATCAATGTAGGCGGTAGCGATATCCTGAATGGCTTCGCTACCGACACGTCCTGCGGCGGCCACGGTTAGTGCCTGGCCGAGCTGCTCTACTGACATCAGCGCAAGCTCCTGGCGAAGCCCAGGTAGACCGCTGATGTGGTTATAAAGCGACGGGGAGCGCACATCGAGCCGCTGGGCCAATGCGGCCAGCGTCAGCGCATGGAATCCGTCGCTATCAGCAAGCTGGGCCGCGGCATTCAGCAGCATGCCGCGATCCAGCCCTTGCCGCGGGCTCATCGAAGCCCTCCGGCAAGGCGCAGCCGTTGCGCTGCGTCAGCCGTTGCCGCGCGCATCGCCGCTGCTGGCTGACGTAACATTCGTCCGTGGCCTACAGCCAGCACGGACGGCTCTAGCTCAGCCAAGCGCTTAGCGCTGGCAAGAGCAGTCTCGCGGTGCCATGTGGCTAGCGCGGGGAATGGAAAGAGGGGGCGCAGCTGGCCGGCAACGGCCAAGCCGCCTTGCAGCTGATAGGCATCGCCAACGATGAGGACACCGCTGCGCGTATCCATAAATGCCATGTGCCCTGGTGTATGACCAGGAGTAGCAATCGCCAGTAACGATCCAATGCGATCTCCATCTTCCAGCAGGCGGTCTGGACGGGTATTAATGTTCTTGGGTACACTGCCACGTACCGGCGTCTGTGGTTCATCAGGCAGTAGCGAAGCATCCCCGGTGAGTAGTGTAGCGTCCCGTCTAGAGATTAGCACCTCAACATTGGGGAGTGCATTCTTGAGACCGTCTAAGGCACCGACATGATCGCCATGGGCATGAGTTAGAATCACCTTGGTAATAGGTTTGTTAAGAGATTGGGCAGTGGCGAGAATACCCTTGAGACTGAACGGCATTCCTGCGTCGATCAGAGTTAATTCAGCATCCTCTTCAACAAGATAAACATTCACAGGAAAGAGCCGAGGTAGGAATGAAACTTGAATGACATTATATTCACGCGTAATACGCATCGTGATTCCTCCTTAAAACTAATGGTATTAGTAATATAACTAATGCCATTAGTTTTTGCAATACCCTTTGCAAAAATAACAGAAGATAAGAAAAGTTTATTTTAACAAAAAAAGCGTTTTCAAAATAAAGATTACCGATTATAATGATCAAGTAAGCCCTTTCATATGTCTATCTTATTGGAGCCTTTCGCGAAGCGGAGGGCTCACTTTTTTGTTCTCTTATATAGGTTAAGCACATGGTGACCAAGCAAAGGTTGGCTTGAATGGGAGGCTGTATATATAGACACATCAAGGGATATCCTGTGTTCAGGTACTACCGCAGAAGAAGTTGACAAACATAACTGTCATTCATATAATAACAGTTGTACTTACCTTGGATTGAAGTCCATCGGTGTTTTTTGCCGGGAAGGGAGTAAGTCATGAACAGCGAATTTACCATTGCCGTCCATTGTCTTGTGTTTCTATCCATGAAGGAAGACTGTATGGCCAATAGTGAAGATTTGTCTCATAGTGTGGGTACACACCCTGCCAGAGTTCGTAAGGTGCTAAGTGTGCTGCGGAAGCATGGGTATTTGACGACTAAAGAAGGTGCTCACGGAGGGTACCTACTTAACCGTCCAAGTGATGAGATCAAGCTTGGGGAATTGTACAGACTGGTTGCTGGAGGTTCACTTGGACCCAATTGGTGTTCTGGCGAATCAGGTTCGCCGTGTGTTGTGTCTTCTAACATGAGGGATGTCATGGGAGGCATATATGACGGAGGCGAGGAAGCGCTGAGCATTTATTTTGATCGCATTTCCATTGAGGATGTGAAGCATCGGATCGGGAAAAGTGAAGGGCTGTCCAAGTCCATGAATGAGTTACTGAGACAAGATAAGGATTAATTCTGGCTACAGAATTGATGTAGCTACAGTTTATATGTATATATTTCATATTTAGGCTTGGTTCAGATACCCTGTGATTACGGGGACACTGTAGACTGCTTATAGAACATAACAAGCGTTGCCCCGGTTTCACGATTCATGATGGCTTCAAGATTATTCCGGGCATAACGTGAACACAGATAGAGTTAATCTTCTGCGCTGATGTTATTTTCGGAAGGTGGATATATCACTACACCACTTATCATGGTTGTTGGATTAGAGCCTTGCGAAATTAAAAGCGAAATAAACAGCAATGATATTTACAATAATTAATATAATTAGGAGTGGAGAACATGTCTAACAATGAAACACTTCGCGTAATTAGCGAACGTCACGCTGTCAAAAAATACGAAAAAGGTTTTGTAATGCCTGAGGCTGATTTGAACGCAATCTTGACTGCAGCTTCCGAAGCACCGTCTTCTTGGAACCTGCAACACTGGAAATTCCTCGTGATTGAGTCCGAAGCGGACAAAGCTAAATTGCTGCCAATCGCTTATGGCCAAAGTCAAATCGTAGACAGCTCAGTTACAATTGCTGTTCTAGGCGACTTGGAAGCTAACCGCAACACCTTTATCTATGATCAGGCTGTTGAAGCTGGCACATTGCCTGCTGAGGTTCGCGATGCATTGGTTGGTCAAATCAACGGTGCTTACCAAAGCGCGCAAACTGCACGTGATGAAGCGATCCGTAACGCATCGTTTGCTTCGCAAAACATTATGCTCGCTGCACGTTCTTTGGGTTATGATACTTGCCCAATGGGTGGTTATAATCCACAACAATTGGTCGAAACGTTCAACATTCCTGCACGTTACATCCCAACTTTGTTGATTACTGTAGGTAAAGCTGCACAACCAGCTCGTCCAGCAGGTCGTTTCCCATTGTCCGAAACTGTAGTTAAAGGTTCTTTCTAAGATAGAGCCACAATAAGCACCGCCATATGGTGTGTATAAAAGCAGCCGCATGTTCCTCAAATGAGAGGACATGCGGCTGTTTTGCGTTTTAAATGAGTTGAATCGGGCAGGTACAGTTAGACGGTTCAATTGTCTCTATTTTTTAAATAATATAATACAATTTATAAACTTATTGGGTATCGTGCATGTGTATAGTTAGAACAAATGATTCAAATGGAGGATATATCTTGAGGAAGATCATGATGGTAATGGCGGGGGCATTGTTGTTGTCTGGGTGTAGTGATAATCAAGTTATACTGCCTAAGGAGAACTCAGTGGAAAATAGCTTGGAATCGGCGACAACCGCCCCAGATTTGCTTTTGGCTGAAAATAAGAATGATCAAGTTGCAATCTATGGTAGGGCACAGGGAGATGTGTTTTCTTCGCTCACTGTCCAAATAGATCAAGCGTCCCAAACGTATTCTTGGAGTAATGTTAGCAATCCTTCGTTTTATCCCGTCATTTATCGTGGTTCTCTTGGTACAGAAGGCAAGGACATGATTGTGATTGTATTAACCAAGGGAACGGGGACAGGTATACATGAATCAGAGGTACATGTGCTAAGACCTGATTTTACGGAGATTCCAGTCATTGATCCAAGGGAATTTGTGTTGAAGGAGATACAACTTGAGCTTCATAGGGAAAAGGCACTTCGCCACTATACACTGAAAGTGAATGAACGCGAATATTCTTATGATATCGATGACCGTGATTCAAGTGACTGGTTTGAGCAACCTTCTGTTCAAAATATAATTAGGTATGATGTGCGAGACCAAGAGCTCGTTGCCGAGTTGCCCATTCAAATTGCTATAGGTCAGTATTTAGGAAATGCCATAGTGAAGTATAGGCTTGTTAACGGAGAACTGCGGCCTAGCACGGTAGAATTGTCCGTGGAATAATCGAAAATGAATTGATGTGATGATGTGCTGTAGAACATATAGCTATTAGCTTCGAGATGAAAGGGAGATATGAGTTGAAGAAAATACTAGCCTTATTGACGTTGGTAAGTGCAGTTTGCTTATCGGGGTGCACATCCAATCAACTAGCAACCGATCTGAAGCAGGCGGACAAGTCTTCGAATGAACTGGAGGTGGTGCAGCAACAACCTGAGGTGCACCCCAAGTTCATTGCCGCTTCCGAAGATGGGCGTGTGAAGCTATATGCGATACAAGAATCCAAAGGTGAGATTGAAGGTGTGAGGGTCGATATCGAGGGCAGGCAGCAAGATTTTGATTGGAGTGTCCCGAATACGGGAACCGATATGAACCCCCAGGTCTTTTATACAGATCTTACGGATGACGGTAGAGAAGAAGCGGTAATTATCATTCAGACGGGGAAAGGTACCGGGCTGGATCACTTCGATATGCATGTCATTCGAGCGGAAGACTTCTCTGTGATTAAAGTACAACAATATGAAGAGATTGTGGCAGATCAGATCGAATCTCACGTGACGGCCAACGAAGACGGTACATCTGCTATTACGGTTAAAGTGCAAGGCCAAGAACATCAATTTAGTTCTAATGTTGAGCTAGCACCGAACTCCAATCAAAACGAGCTGGCTTTTGGCGGGGTAGTCATCTATGCCTTAGAGAATCAACGAATGATCTCTAGATTAGGTGCGAGTATTGGAACATCTCCGCAATATGTGTGTGATTTCAAAGTAACCTACACCTTCGATCGTGTTAAAAATGAATTTGTTGCCGATCAAATTGAGATCGGAACGTATGAGTGACATTTACTTTCTATCCAGCCAACATATGAGCCAACTATATAGGTTCAACTAAACTTTTTACACGAGAACGGAGAGGACAGAAATAACGTGGAGAAGCGTAGCGTTCGCCTTTATCCCCGGATTTTTCCCTCTGAAGAAGGGAATCAAAAAAAATCTGGGGGTAACAGCGATCGGAAGGTTATTCTGTCATCGGAGTGGTAAGTGTAAATATTCTTTAGTTGAATATATATAGCTAATCATTTTCCATCCAACCAGCACACTATGGCGACCAACCAAGCATTCGTCCATCCAACCAAGAACCCCCTTACCGTACAGACAACGATTAGACTAAGTGCATCTTGCTCACCAAAGTCTTCTCGTGATCTGTGATAAGGGGGCTTTTTAATATCTGAATAGACTTGAAAGTATAACGAGACTTGCCTGTTAGCTCATAACATTTACAGTAATAAGGATCGAGTTATTTTTCAGGTGTTTCCGGGACTACCGGTGCGTGAAAGTTATCCAGATGTTCAATCGCATTGAACATCATCACGGCAGCTTCTGCGCGAGTAATAACCTCTTTAGGGTGGAAATTACCTTCTGCATCCAATGTGTTAATCTTGAACGCTAACGAACGCTGAACTGCTCCTTGATACTCAGGCGTAAGCTCTTGCTCATCTGTAATATCTACAGGTTGTAGCTTGATCATCGGTAGGCCGCCTTTGGCTTCGATCCCTTGCATGATGAACAGAGTAAATTGCTCACGAGTCATCGGTTTGGATGGATCGATATCATCAGCCATCTGGATGCCATTATATTTTGCGCGAATGAAGGCATTGCTGTACCACACATGATCAAGCACCTTGGAGAAGGAATCACTTGGTAGAGGTTCTTTGACGAAACGGATCGTATCCAAATTCAGATCCAGGCCATCTGCAAGCAACTGTATACCTTGTGCCGTGTTTAATTGTTGTTCTGGTTTGAACAAGTTATCGCTCACGCCTTTAATCAAACCATCGTGATGCAATGCTTCGATTTTATCTGCTCCGGCCACTCCCTGAAGATCTGTGAATCCGCCTTGCGCAGCATGAGTAGGTGTAGCACCAAGAGATAAGGTAAGTAATGCTCCCGCAGTCATCAAAGCAATTATATTTTTTTTCATATCAAGTCGCCTCACTTTTCTAGGAAGGGTATCCCTTTGTATTAAAGTTATTTGCCCCTATAGACGACCCTTCCATGCAAAAGGTTGCTGCAATTTTCCATATATATTTTTGGATATATACAATAGAGCTATCCTTTGGACTTGTTCCGATAGTCGGTAGGTGATTGACCAATCATTTTACGGAACAGACGCGAGAAATAATAAGGGTCTTTGAAGCCAAGCTTCGAGCTAATCTGCTTCACCGTCCAATCTGTAAAATCAAGGTAGCGACAGGAATGTTGAATTTTAAGCCGCAGAAAATAATCAATTGGCGAATGTCCTGTTGCTTGCTTGAACAGTTGTGAATAATGCGGGGCGGAGAGGCTGGCTTGTGCAGCCAATTCTTTGAGGGTTACTCCGCTCTCCAGATGCTCCAGCATGTACTGTACAGACTGCTCGGCAGCTCGTTTACTGCTAATCATATTGCCCTCCGTACCATGTCCGTAAGCGAGCATGCCTAACATATATCCAACAATCTGTGAGGTGTACGTCATCGTTTGTAAGGAATAACCTGTCTCCAATGCTCCATAGCATTCATGATATAGTTCCAGCCACTTCTGAGCTTTCGCCGGAGCCATAGTCAACACACCTCCAGCGAGCAGTGGCTCCATATAGGCAGCGGCATGTTCACCACGTAAGTGAATCCAATAGATACTCCAGGGATCGGCTGAGTATGCACCATAGATATGCGCAACGTGGGCAGGAAGAACAACGAGACTACCTGCCTTAACATCCTGTCTTTTGCCACCGTCCGTGGCGTACCAACCTGTGCCTTCGGCACAATACATTAAAATATGGGAGGGGCAGCCCTCCGGTCGATCCCGGTAATGGTTCTCCGCCTCATGAAAGTATCCAATGTCGGTAACGTACAAACCGGACGTTACGGGATAAGCCGCGGCTTCCTCTAGTAGCGGGTCAGGTAATACGATTAGTTTTTGCATACGGAATCCGTCGGATTTGCGTAAGGTAGATGAGCTGTTATATGGTTTCATACTTGTATTATGGTGAGGTAGAATAAACGAGTCAATGATATATGCGCAGGGCATGATCAAAAAGGATTTTGGAAGGACGTCTTACGATTAGAAGCTGAAGCAAAGTAAGGGGAATTGGTTAAGTACATAACAGAGAGGCAATATGAACATGAGGTTTCGAGGTTAGAAACATGAGCGTTGAAGTTAGAATACAAGGAAATGCAAGCATACCTATTTGAAAGAATAAGGAGCGATGGAGGAATGGAACAAGCTATGAGCAAGGATACGTTTTTCTATGTCGGAACTTATACATCAGCAGATCAACCAGGTATTTATGTAGGTGCGCTGAATTCGGATACAGGCGAGATGCGGATTGCACATGATATTGCAGGGGTGGACAATCCATCTTACTTGGCTTTGAGTCCAGGTAAGAATTCACTATATGTTGCGAGTGAAACGGATGAGGGAGAGGTATTGGTCTATCGCCGGGATATGTCCACGGGCGAGCTGCACCTCATGGATCGCAAAAGCACCAAAGGGGCTTCGCCTTGTTATGTGTCCGTCACAGCGGATGGCAACTGGGTACTCGCATCCAATTACAGTAGTGGGAGTGTCAACGTATTTCCCGTAGGTGATCAAGATACGTTAGGTGAGATGAGCGCATTCATTGAGCATACCGGAAGAGGTCTGAACGACGACCGTCAGGAAGGGCCACATGCCCACTCCATTCAGCCAGATCCATCAGGGCAATATGCGGTCGTGTGCGATCTGGGATTAGATCAGATCATTGTCTATCGTCTGGAAGAAGGTCGATTGGTAACACACCGGGAGACGAACCAGCCTCCAGGTTCAGGACCAAGACATCTCGTATTTCACGAGAATGGCAAATGGGCCTATGTCATTAATGAGCTCAATAATACGGTGACTGCATTCATGTACGATGCACGTAGGGGAGAGCTTAGTACAGTGCAACATATA
The DNA here is from genome assembly GCF_036884255.1 of Paenibacillus tundrae. NCBI lineage: Bacteria > Bacillati > Bacillota > Bacilli > Caryophanales > Paenibacillaceae > Paenibacillus > Paenibacillus tundrae. The sequence goes on from NZ_CP145605.1 coordinate 515,218, forward strand.
TCCACTCTACCTGAGGGACATACGGGAGAAGGCACGGCTGCGGATATCCGAATCTCCCCTTGTGGACGTTTCCTATACGCCTCTAACCGTGGAGACGATAGTATTGTGCTCTATCATATTGATCAGGAATCCGGTGAGCTCGAAGCGGTGGATTGGACTTCCACATTGGGACAGACTCCGCGTAACTTCAATGTACTGCCAGGGGGAATATTGCTTGTAGCTAACCAGGACAGCAACAATATCGTTGCATTCCAGATGGATCGCGAGGACGGAAGACTGACACACACTGGCTTCAAGCTAGAAGTTCCACGTCCGGTATGTATTGTGCCTGTAGATTAAGATATTATCTGATGTAATCGACGAATACTGAACAACACATATAAGCTGTAAGATCATGTGTACGCACGTGATTTTACAGCTTTATTATGTATATGGTTGCCTATCTACCGTTCAACGATGGTGTCATTAGTGGGAGCGAAAAGAAGTTATTTTACGCAAAATAATCGAAAATTACTAATTAAGACCTATAGATGGAATTAAATGTTTAATTTAAAATGAATTATATTAAAGCGCTTACAAAATAGATGCGCTACAGATCATCGGGCTTACCAACACATTTGGGGAGGCTAGTCGTATGGTCAATCGATCGTCATGGAAGCGCACATTGCGAACGGCAGGCATTACATTATTGAGTTCAGCATTGCTTGTTACATCTCTAGGTCTAACCGCTCCGTCGGTGACTCATGCAGCAGGAGCACGTCAGATGGAATTTCTAGACCGCGGCGTTGTGGCGGTGAAGACGGGGAATGGGGTATTTGTAAGCTGGCGGTTACTCGGTACGGAAGGTTCGAATGTTTCTTTTAATGTATATCGAGATGGTACGAAGGTGAACGCCTCACCGATTACGAACAGCACCAACCTTCAGGATGCAAGTGGAACGAACAACTCCAAGTATACGGTTCGAGCAGTCGTGGGTGGGACAGAACAGGCGGCTTCCAAGGTAGCAAGTGTGTGGGGAAATAATTATCTGAACGTGCCTCTTAGTGTTCCCGCTGGTGGGACAACCCCCGATGGAGTTGCATATACCTACAGTGCCAACGATGCCAGTGCAGGTGATCTGGATGGGGACGGCGAGTATGAGCTCATTGTGAAGTGGGATCCTTCCAATTCCAAGGATAACTCGCAGAGTGGTTACACAGGGGAAGTATTTATCGATGCCTACAAATTGAATGGAACCCGACTATGGCGGATCAGTCTCGGCAAAAACATCCGCGCAGGCGCACATTACACACAGTTCATGGTCTATGACCTGGATGGAGACGGCAAGGCTGAGGTTGCGATGAAAACCGCGGACGGCACGAGAGATGGCGTGGGTACAGTCATTGGGGATGCCAGTAAGGATTATCGGAATAGCAGCGGATATGTGTTGTCAGGGCCAGAGTTCCTAACGGTCTTCAATGGACAGACAGGTAAAGCTCTCTCCACGGTCAATTATGAGCCTGCGCGAGGTAGTGTATCGAGTTGGGGGGATAATTACGGTAACCGCGTGGATCGTTTTCTAGCTACGATTGCTTATTTGGATGGAGAGCGACCGAGTCTAGTGATGGCACGGGGCTACTACACCCGGACAGTACTTGTGGCTTACAATTGGCGGAATGGTCAACTGACGAAGCAATGGACATTTGATTCGAACACTCCAGGCAATTCAGGTTACGCTGGACAAGGGAATCATAATTTAAGTGTGGCAGATGTGGATAACGACGGAAAAGATGAAATTATCTATGGTGCAATGGCAGTCGATCATGATGGCAAAGGGTTATACACCACAGGGCTGCATCATGGCGATGCCATGCATCTGAGTGATCTAGATCCAGATCGCCCGGGGATGGAGGTATTCCAGGTTCATGAGACACCGTCCAATGCAGGCATTGAATTCCGTGATGCTAGAACAGGCCAGTTGATCTGGGGCATACCAACAACGAAGGACATCGGACGCGGCATGGCTGCGGATATCGATCCAAGGTATAGAGGGGCTGAGGTATGGGCGAATGGTGCGCTGTATACAGCAAAAGGCCAAAGAATCGGGACAACCGTACCTTCGTCCACGAATTTTGGCATCTGGTGGGATGGTGATCTGCTCCGCGAACTGTTAGACAGTAACCGTATCGACAAATGGGATTATGCGAATGGACGAACGGTGAATCTGCTAACCGCCTCTGGAGCTTCCTCCAACAACGGAACGAAGTCAACGCCGAATCTTCAGGCTGATCTGCTGGGCGACTGGAGAGAGGAAGTAGTATGGCGAACCAACGATAGCTCAGCCCTCCGTATTTATACGACAACAGCACTCACGGACAAACGCATTCACACGCTGATGCATGATCCGGTGTATCGTCTGGGCGTAGCTTGGCAAAATGTAGCCTATAATCAACCGCCACATACCAGCTTCTATCTGGGAGAAGGTATGAATCCACCTCCGGTGCCCAATATCCGCATTGCTGGACAATAGGGACAAGCATCTCGGCGCATTGCATTCTGTCTGAGATTCTCATGATTCAGTTGTATCAGTAACGTCTGTAACGTAACGAATATGGCACGGAGATCGTGCGAAGGAATAGGGTGTGAGAACCCTATTCCTTTTGGCGTTTTTCCAGTTGTAAAATGAATTGGGCAAAAATCGGAAAAAACGTTTGACAGGTAAAAGGGCTGCCCTTATGATACATATAACTTACTAAACAGGTAGGAATAATTAAAAAGACTGTGTAACATGATGAACTTCTTCATGATTCAGTCCAGCAGCAGAGAATGTCATCTGAACAGAATAAGGTTCTCACCGTATCGACGGAGGAACACCGTAGCACATCGACCGAGACAAAGCATACACGGCAGCAAGCCGGCATGACTTTAGGAGGGAGAGGTGTGTACAGGTGTCCCTCCGTTATTTGTTTTCGACGGCGTTCCAAGCTGTTCAGCCTGTTCATGTAGTCACGCAGATCCACAGGGGGAGTGTTATTGATGAAAAAGAGAGTTCAAAAAGGTATTCTATTTGGTCTGGCACTGGTGTTGACAGGCGTGCTGGCAGGTTGCGGAGCAAATGGCGGCGATTCTAGTGCAACTGGAACATCTGGAGGGCAGGACAGTGGTGGCGATAGCCCGAAGGCCATTGAATTGCTGAATGTATCGTATGATCCGACTCGTGAGCTCTACGAGCAATATAACAAGGCGTTTGCGGCGTATTGGCAGAAGGAAAAGGGTCAGGACGTGACCATTAAACAGTCTCATGGTGGTTCGGGTAAACAGAGCCGCTCCGTCATTGATGGCTTGGACGCAGACGTGGTTACACTGGCACTGGGTTATGACATTGATGCGATTGAAGACAAAGGCCTCATTAACGAAGGCTGGCAAGATAAATATGAGCATAACAGCTCCCCATATACATCAACGATTGTATTCCTGGTACGGAAAGGCAATCCGAAAGGCATCAAAGACTGGGATGATCTAATTAAGGGTGATACACAGGTCATTACACCGAATCCAAAAACGTCCGGCGGAGCCCGCTGGAACTATCTCGCAGCTTGGGGGTATGCGCTCAAGAAGAATAACAATGACGAGGAAGCGGCAAAAGCCTTTGTAGGCGAGCTGTTCAAGCACGCACCTGTACTGGATTCCGGTGCACGCGGAGCCACTACAACATTTGTAGAACGTGGACTTGGCGATGTTCTGCTGGCTTGGGAGAATGAAGCGTTCTTGTCCGTGAAGGAGCTGGGTCCGGACAAATTCGATATTGTTGTTCCTTCCGTAAGTATCCTGGCTGAGCCTCCGGTAGCTGTGGTGGACAAAAACGTCGACAAAAAGGGAAGCCGTGAAGTTGCTGATGCTTACCTGAAATATCTGTACAGTGAGGAAGGACAGACGATCGCGGCTGAAAACTATTACCGTCCAACACTGGATACCGTGGCTGAGAAGTTCAAGGATCAGTTCCCTGACCTAGAACTGTTCACGCTGAACGATGTATTCGGCACATGGCGGGACACACAAGCGAAACATTTCAATGATGGCGGGGTATTTGACCAAATTTACGTTCCGGGCAGTTAAGTCTGGGCAATCTGTACTCGATCCTATGGCAAGGAGCCAACCAGCCTGACCGGCTGAAGGCAAGAGAGGATGACGTTCATGAGCAAGGTAATAGCAACCCGGAGGCGCACGCTTCCGGGCTTCGGGTTAACGATGGGATACAGCGTATTTTACCTCAGCCTTGTAGTATTGATCCCACTGACAGCCCTAGTGTTTAACTCCACAGGTTTGACCTGGTCTATGCTGGTGGAGACAGCCACCAATCCCCGCGTGCTCGCTTCATTTAAGGTCAGCTTTCTGACCGCAGGTGTGGCGGCTCTAATCAATCTGGGATTAGGGCTGCTCTTGGCATGGGTATTGGTGCGGTATGAATTCCCCGGTAAACGGCTCTTTGATGCCGTGATTGATCTACCCTTTGCGTTGCCAACAGCGGTGGCAGGGGTTGCTCTTACGGCTCTGTATGCCGGAAACGGCTGGATTGGGCAGCTTACGGAGCCGCTGGGCATCAAATTAGCCTATTCGCAGGCGGGCATTACACTAGCTCTGATGTTTATCGGTATTCCATTTGTCGTTCGAACGGTGCAACCGGTATTAGAAGAGCTGGAGGCTGAGGTTGAAGAAGCGGCTGCAACGTTAGGAGCAGGAAGGTGGCGGATATTCCGTACTATTCTCCTTCCAGATCTTATTCCCCCGTTGCTGACAGGCTTCGCGTTGGCGTTTGCCCGAGGTATTGGAGAATTTGGCTCGGTGGTGTTTATTTCAGGCAATATGCCGATGAAAACGGAAATCGCGCCGCTGCTCATTATGGCGAAGCTTGAACAGTTTGATTACGCAGGAGCTACGGCTGTCGCTTTGCTGCTGTTGCTGGTTTCATTTATCCTGTTGCTGGTCATTAACTCCTTGCAACGATGGAGCCGGAAGGCAGGCAGGGCGTAACCGATTCGAATCAGTACATTCTAATGAATGATATATCCACCGTGTACAAGATCCGCGGAATATCTAGGCATTCATTGGGGTGTTATTCGATGGTAGCTTTTCACTTCAACGGAAGGAGGTGCAGCGTATGGCGGGTTCTGTTCCGCTGAGTCCTGCTTCGCGCATACCAAGTAGCCCTGGGCCAAACCGTGCAACTACGGAGGCTCCATGGGTCAAATGGCTGTTAATTGGACTGGCAGGTCTAGTATTGTTATGGTTGCTTATTTTGCCACTGGTCATCGTCTTAATGGAAGCGTTGAAACAAGGGTGGGGAGTCTATATCGCCGCTCTGACTGAGCCTGATGCGATGTCGGCTCTGAAGCTGACGCTGCTCGTTGCAGCAATTACGGTACCACTCAATACGATATTTGGTGTGGCAGCAGCTTGGGTTATTACGAAGTTCCAGTTCCGGGGCAAAGGAATCATGATCACGTTAATCGACCTTCCTTTCTCCATTTCTCCCGTTGTCGGCGGGTTGATCTTTGTGTTGGTGTTTGGCTCTAATGGTTGGTTCGGCCCATGGCTAGCTGAGCATGATATCAAAATTATTTTTGCGCTGCCAGGCATTGTGCTGGCGACGCTATTCATCACGTTCCCCTTCGTGGCAAGGGAACTAATCCCGCTCATGGAGGATCAGGGAACCCGTGAAGAGGAAGCGGCAGTGACGCTTGGAGCCTCAGGATGGCGGATCTTCTGGAACGTAACGTTACCCAATATTAAGTGGGGACTGCTCTACGGTATTATTCTGTGTAATGCTCGCGCGATGGGCGAGTTCGGGGCGGTATCCGTTGTATCTGGGCATATACGTGGTGAGACCAACACACTGCCGCTTCATGTCGAAATTTTGTATAACGAATATCAATTCTCGGCGTCATTCGCCGTCGCTTCATTGCTGTTAATACTTGCTCTGGCGACATTGTTGGTTAAGAGCTGGCTGGGGCATAAGAATGTGAGTGAACGATGAGCGAAGGCTAAGTATGATAAAAAAGAATCCTTATCCTGTTAACGGAAAATACCGATTGACAGCTACTGGAAGCCCTGATATTGTATAATCCAAGTATATAGGTTGGATAAGAATGTTTTATAAGTCGGATGGATATAAGTGCGTGCTCAAGTAATATTGCGGGCACAGCCCGAGAAGAGGAGGCGGCTCTATGGCTAAGCCGTTGAAAGTGGATGAGGTATGGATGGACAGAATCGCTGGACAGCTCAATGACATGGAGTTTGGGTCGCTACACATCGTGGTACACGAGGGTCAGATTGTACAGATGGAGCGAACAGAACGCAAGCGTTTTGAAAATACACCGACAAGCAGCGCCTCCAAATCCGGCAGTGCTGCACGGAACAACACACCTCGTTCATTGCGCGGCTCGAATGCCAGCGGTGCAAAAGGGTAGAGTGTGTAGTGAGATGGAGTGTTAAGGAGGCACGGGTGATGCATGAGAAGATGCATCACTAGATTGTTTAAGATGTCTCCAGCAGAGCTGTTTCGCGCGAAGAACAGCAGTACGATAGGTAAAACAAAGAGAAGCCGCAGGATGCGAGCTTCTCTTTGTTTTGTTTACTATGGTGGACAATATGGATTAACCGTCCTTATAAGTCGGTCTATTGTTATGCAGTGGTGCTTTATAGATAGCTGTGAATGTACTCCAGCCAGCCCGCGCTACTCGTCCACTTTGGCACCGGATTTGCGTGTTGTGCTCACTTCGGTCTCCGTAGAAACTTCCTTAGCTGGCTCTAGCTCTGTATGCCCAGCGTAAGGACGTTCACTACGAGAACTTGTACCGGTCAGACGGAAACCGGATACGAACAATATGAGCTGCAAGCCCAGCGTGTAAGGAGCGGCTACAGGTCCAATGAGGTGCAGGAGAGAGCAGAGTGCAATGAGCGCATATAACACCTTGGTCATCGTGCCTGAAGCACCTGGTGTCCTGCGGCGAGGACTAGCCAAGAGCAGATAACCATAGAGCACCGTAATACATAGGGAGATGAAGCGAATCCAGAATAATGCGTTGACCCAGCCATGCCAGAACGGTTGATTCAGTCCTTGCTGAACAATGATGAAATCAGCGATCAGATACAGCAATGCCGCTACAGCAAGAGGCTCGACCGCAGGGCGAATCACATTCCAGACGGCTTCCCACCAATGCACTGAGTGTGCCTGGCTGCGGAGTTCTTCCGATAGGCTGGAGCTTTCTCGCTCTAGAGCTCTATGCATTAAGGTTAGCCGCGCAGGATCTGGGTCTTGAATGCAGCTACGAATCTGATCCTGAAGCTGTGGTGATAGGCTAACTGCTGTTCTACACGCCAGCATGGCGTTAAGTAATTCGTGCTGCTCAGCTTCCGTGCGTGTAGATTGTGTGTTTTCAATAAAAGTGAGTTGCCCGAGTAGTGGTGTCGTTATGTATAATGTATCTCGTATTGCTTGTGTTCTCCGGTCTCGGCTTCGTCTAATTTCGGTGGCAGACCATATGTATATGCCTAGGAAGATGGCAATGATTCCGAGCAATAAGGCTACGAAGCCTGGATATGAGAACAGAAATAGCATCCAACGTTGCAGCACAGTTGTTCCTCCTTTGTACGAAAGTTGGGCGTAGCGTAAACCCCGGTAATATAAGCTTCTCTCACTATTACACAGGAAGTAGTTGAGTTCAAGCAGAAAGATGGGAAATGGAAGAAGAGCAGCAACGTTTATATGATACGGCTCTGGAAGAGATTGAACGGAACAAGGGAGAAGAATATTCTTACGACGATGCACGCGAACTTGTAGATCAGGGGAAGACCATGGCTAGTGGATCGTGGAAGATGCAGGTGGATGATCAAGGGGTCGGTTGTGGCTCGGTCAGTTACTGATAGACCTATCCTATCAATGGATAATACCTACTTATATTCCACCTGTGTTATTGTTAAAATCATGGCATAAGGTAACAAGAGTACAACTGTAATTTAGTATATTGGGGAGGGGTTAATTTCATGGATCACGTTATCGTTGAACACGCACCACCAGCTGTAGCCGAGTATTTATCTTTGCGAGAGATTGCAGGGATGAGTCCGAGAAGCCGTGAGGGCGCTGAGCGAGGATTGCCGAACAGTCTATTTGCAGTGTGTTTGCGACAAGATGATGTGCTTATTGGTATGGGACGAGTGGTGGGAGACGATGGTTGTTTCTATCAAGTGGTCGATATCGTTGTACATCCAGATGAGCAGGGAAAAGGGTACGGCAAGCTGATTATGAACGAGATCATGAAGTATCTAAAAGAGAACGTACCTGCCCGTGCACTGGTGAGCCTACTTGCGGATGTTCCAGCCGATCGATTGTATGCTCAATTTGGCTTCGAATATACTAGCCCACAATCAGAAGGTATGTGGTGGAGACAAGAAGGATAGCTTGTTCAACACCATACATAATGAATGAGGTTACAAGATCACTATGGAAAACTATCTACAGTAATCCAGATACAGAATAGAGAACCGCTGTTTACTTGCAGGATTTCATTAAAATTGAGCTGGTGCATGGTGTGATTCAGCATGGGCTGGTTTGATTTTTTGAAATGAACGATCGCTAAATTAATGGATAGGCTATAGGAGGCCGCATATGCGGCTTTTTTTGTCATTACCGAAAGTATACTTCATTAAGTTATTGCAGTTTGTGCGAATTACCTTAGTTAGCATCCTTGGAATGTTCCAGGTTACGGGTGCTTGATGGGGCAAAAACAGAGGACTGGATGAATTCATCGCTATTCACCGTTTACAAGCGAGGCTGTTCGGTTTAAGATGGCGTGAGCCGTTTAAGGTTATAATAGTAGATTAGGTATCACAATAACGGTACATTCGCATAATGAAATATATAGAAAAGAGGGATTAGATATGAAAGTAGCTATTTTTGGAGCAACCGGAGCAATTGGAAAGACAATCTTGTGGGAGTTAATGGATCGTGGGCATGAAGTGACTGCGATTGTTCGTGACCCGTCGAAAGTTGAGATGAAGCATGAGCGTCTGCGTGTTGAACAAGGAGATTTGCTTAACCCGGATCAGGTGGCTGATTTTACAGCGGGTCAGGAAGCGGTAGTGAGTGCTTATGGTCCGAAATTTGGCTCCGAGGAAGAGTTGCTTGAAGTTACACGTTCCCTTATTGAGGGTGTTCGACGTGGTAAAGCGGCTCGTCTCGTGGTTGTTGGTGGAGCGGGAAGCTTGCTAACGGATTCAAATGTAATGCTGATGGACACACCAGGGTTCCCTGAAGAAGTCAAACCGCTGGCGAAGGCTCATGCAGATGCATATGGGATCCTTGCGGAATCGGATATTAACTGGACCTATATGAGCCCAGCAGCGACGATTACGACAGGACAACGGACAGGTCAATTCCGAATCGGGATGAATCGTGTTGTAACGGATGATCTTGGCGAGAGCACGATATCAATTGGTGACTTTGCGGCGGCTCTGGTGGACGAGCTGGATGATCCACAATTTATTCAATCCCGCTTTACGGTAGCGTACTAATTGTTGTAAGAGAGCACATCTAATGTAACAAAGAATACAGAAGCACGAATTCCTTGTAATATGCTTGGGGAGGGATGAGTTGTTGTATATCGTTACGGCAGAACAGATGAGAAGCATCGACGAGCATACGATTCATACACTAGGCATTCCTGCGGCGAGCCTGATGGAGAATGCGGGAAGAGCTGTTGCGGAAGAAGTCATTCGGCTGTGCCGAGAAGAGCAGACACATGTTAGAGCAGGACGTATGGATCAGTCCAAAAGAGGACAGACCCGGGCGCACACAGGGCCCGGGGATTGGCCTGGACGAGGTGGCGACATCACCGCCGATTCGGCGCTGGCGATGGAGCAACCGGGTGATCAGCAGTGGTACATGCTGATCGGCAAGGGCAATAATGGCGGCGACGGGCTGGTGGCGGCGCGCCATTTGTTTGGAGCGGGGCTCGGCGTGACTTTGGTCTACGCCGATGCACCAGAGGCACTGCGGGGCGAAGCCGCAGTGCAACGGGATGCCGCCGCGCAGCTCGGCATCCCTGCCCTTGTCCACGGGCGCGAAGCCGTGGACTTCAGCCGGTGCACAGGCATCGTAGATGCGTTGCTGGGCACTGGCTCGCGGGGGGCGCCGCGCGGAGCTTACGCGGCGCTGATTGAGGCGGCGAACGACAGCGGTAAGCCTGTCGTGTCTGCCGATGTGCCAAGTGGGCTGAATGCCGACACCGGGGAGGTATTCGAGCCCTGCATTCAAGCCCGGGTGACCGTATGTCTCGCGCTGCTTAAGCGCGGGCTGGTGCAGTACCCGGGCGCTTCTGCCGCGGGGCGCATTGTAGTGCGCGCCATCGGCATTCCCACGCGGCTTGCGCCAGAGCATAGCTCCTCGGTCCGTCTGCTGACGGACGAGGTGCTGCGCCGTGCGCTGCGCGTGGACACTAGCCGTCTCCGGGCACCGGACGGCCATAAGGGCACCTACGGCCATGTACTATTGGCCGCAGGAAGTCTGCCGATGAGCGGCGCTGGCCTGCTCTCGGCGAAGGCCGCGCTGCGCGCAGGCTGCGGGCTCGCCACATGGGCGCTGCCCGCGGCATTACTGCCGCATGTCATCGGCACCGTGCCTGAGCTCATGCTCGCCGCCGCTGCCGATGGCAACAGCGGCGAATGGAACGCGGCTTCCGCAGACGCTGTGCTGCACCTGGCGGAGAGCCGCGACGTGCTCGCGACCGGCCCTGGGCTCGGTCGCTTCAAGGGCGACACAGACTGGCTGCGCCGTCTGTGGCAACAGACGGATCGCCCGCTCGTTATTGACGCGGACGCCCTCAACATGCTGGCAGACGCTGGCCCACAGGGGCCTCGCGACTGGGGCAAGCGAAGTGCGGCGACAATCCTGACGCCGCACCCTGGCGAGATGGGTCGATTGCAGGGCATATCGACCCCGGAGGTGCAGCGTGATCGAATTGAACACGCTGCACGGTACGCCCGCGAGCAGGGCGTGACCCTTGTGCTCAAGGGAGCACGAACGGTCATCGCAACGCCATCCGGCGAGGCGTACATTAACACCACCGGACACGCCGGCATGGCGACTGGCGGTGCCGGTGACGTGTTGACCGGCATCATCGCCGGTCTGCTCGCCCAAGGGCTTGGCGCGGAGCAGGCTGCCGCGTTCGGCGTATATCTGCATGGTGAAGCCGCCGAACGAGCTGCCTTGCTCCGCGGTGATCCAGCGTCTCTTCTCGCAGGAGATATTATCGACGCACTGTGATGTGTATTTCCCAGCACATGTTGCCTTGCTTCATGGACAAGGGAGGTCAGGCACAAACACACGCTGGGTGCGATAATATCTTCTATCGTACGGGCATCACACCAGCAACCGACCGGATTACACGACCAATCACCATCAACAAACCGTAAACAAACGCAAATAAAACTTAAAAACCTCCCGTCTCTCTCATCAAGAGAAACGGGAGGTTTTCCATTATTCCATCATGTATACGCAAATCCTTCTAACGAACACAGCTTATCCAGCTAAACTAAACCAAGCCAAATCACGATCAGAAGAACCTAACTTAAACAAGCTTGCCATCACTTTACATTCAACCTGCTCGTTCACCCTAATCTTCAAGCTCAATGTTTAACCCCACACACGGAACCAATCCGAAAGGTACGATTTAAACTACCAAGCTATCTACCCAGCTGTACCAAATACACTTACTTTACGAACGTCTAATGTAGCGCCTACCTATAAACGAAACCGCTGTAATTCCTCATGCATCTCTGCACTGATCTCTCGGAGTGATTTCACCTTGAGACTTGCTTCAGCGAAGGAGCGCTGTTGCTCCGTCGTAGAGGCCGTAATCTCTTCACTGCTCGCAGCCGATTGTTCGGTGATGGCACTGATATTCTCAATGGCATGCTGCACTTGGGAACTAAGTTCATTCGAATGCTGCATCTCCTCGGCAAGCTGGTGGATACCTGTACTGATACGCTCTGCACTTTGGCGAATCGCAGCGAAGGATTCCCGCGTCTGTCCAGTGGCCTCTTCCTGCTGAGCAAAGAGCTGCATGCTTTGTGCTACAGAGCCCTTAACCTTCTCCATAGATGTCGTAATCTCATCCACAGCCGCATAGATCTGTTTCACTGACTGTGCGGACTGCTCGGCGAGCTTGTTCACTTCATTGGCGACAACGGCAAACCCACGTCCAGCTTCACCTGCCCGAGCTGCCTCAATGGAAGCATTTAACGATAGGAGCGTCGTCTGCTTCGCGATTTCCGAGACGTATCCAGTCATGGTGGTGATGCGCTCGGCGCTTTCCTCCAGTTCCAGTACCGTCTGTTCCACCTCAGACATCGCCAGACGATTCACCTCAGCGAGACGAAGTTGTTCGGCGATCGCCTTATTGCCTTCCTCAACAGTATTCAATACCTCACGGCCATCTATAGCTGATTGGGAAGTAGCCTCCAGGTTGCTATTGAAAGTGTGCTGCATCTTGTCTACGACCATCACGGTTTCGCTCAAGTCCTCCGCAATTTTCTGGCTGCCAATCGACAGCTCTTCGGTGGTACGAGAGACTTGTTGCACAATGGCCTGAGACGTATCATTGCCACGATCGATATCCTGCGCCATTTGATCAACACGGTTCCCGGCTGTACCGATCGATTGAATGATTCCGCGAATATTGCTGGTCATTAGGCGGAAGGAGCGACTGAGGTCATCAAGCTCGTCTTTGCCTTTGGCTTCGGGTAATTGTCCGGTCAGGTCGCCGTCGGCAATTTGTCCTGCGGCGACTTTTAACGTACCGATACGCTTGGCGATCTGGCGGGAAGTGTACATATTGAACAGCATGACCGCAACGAGCAATACGATGGCACCGCCGAGAGCGACCTGCCACGTTTGCTGAATGTTACGTTCCAGTTCAACAGTATATTGATCGTACCGTTCTCGGGTAATCTCATCCAACATATAGATATCATTCTGTATACCTCGAACTCGTGTACTGTAGCGTTTGGCTTCCGCACTATTCATACTGCTCATCGCTTCAGTGGCACCTTGACTAAGTGTTGCTAATTTTGTTTGGATCGTCTGAATGAGTTCAAGCTGCCGATCCGTTTCTAGCAATCCATCCGTAAGCTCCTGAATCATCGTTTGACCATCTTCGAGTAAACGGATGACCGCATCCTGATTACCTGCCGTCATGGAGAACGAATAGACATCCAGCGCTTGCTGGATCTGAATCTGATTGGCATTTAGTTCACTAACCTTGAGCATGGCAGGTACTAGATTTTGATTTTTGGCATTCATGCCAAGCAATTCCATAATGATATAAGCTACCAGCGCAAGGCATAGAAGTAGCGAGATTAGAGCGTTAAGTAACAGTTTCCCCTGTAATTTCATATGTGCGTACCTCCTCGAATCCGCTTGAGTTATTGATCCAGCTTAATTTTGATTTGACCGGATGAGATCTGAGTTTTCAGATCCTCGAAGGTTTGCTGCTCTTCATCACTGAGCGTGATATTATGTAGAGCGGTTAGGCCTACGGCGTTCTCAGCCAGACCCTCGACAATTTCCTTTTGAGGGAAGGCGTGTTTATTTTGAATGAACGTGTGAACGGCATTGTAGATGGATACATCCACATTTTTCAACATCGATGTCAGAATCGCTTTTTCCGCCAAAAAGAATTGATCTGTATCTACGCCAATCGCGTATTTCCCTAATTTCTGAATCTCCGTGAGTGCGCCGACCCCGGTTAAGCCAGCAGCCACATAGATCACATCAGCACCATTCTCCTGGATCAGTTGTGCAGCAAGTTCCTCACCCAGTTTGGCATTTCCAAAGTCTCCAGCGTAAATAATATCTACCTTTGCATCCGGGTTGGCAGCGAGTACGCCTTGTTCGAATCCCTGCTCAAAATTGCGAAGCACAGGAATCTCCATGCCGCCTAAGAAGCCAACATGATCTTCAGTGGTCGCCATCCCGGCAATAATGCCTGCGAGATAACTACCTTCTTCTGCCCGGAACGAGATGGAGGCGATGTTGGGCAGTTCGGACTGACTATCAATCAGCAGGAATTGCTGATCAGGGTACTTCGTCGCTACTTTCTCCATATCGGCTTGAATGGTATCGCTCAGACCGATAATCAGGTCGAATTTGGCTTCTGCAAATTGTTCAAAGGAAGCTTCAGCAGACAGCTTCTCATTAGGTTCACGATAGTCAAAGACAATGCTATTCTCATCCCTCGCTCGAACAAGCCCATCAAAGGCAGCATCATTGAAGGAGCGATCCCCCAGACCAACTTCCGTCATCACGATGCCAACCTTCGTTCTGGTTTCCGTTGCCGTTGATGTAGGATTTACTGAGCATGCTCCCAGAACGAACACCATTAGGATTAAAATCATGGTGAGCCCTACGCGGGTGGTATGGTTTGTTTTCATGTGTGATACCCTCATTTCTGTCATGACAAAGTTTGATTGTAGTGTCTTCTTGAACACATAGGAAAAACATCTAGCCGAGAGATATTGCAGAAATAATATGGATAGGGAGTATTTCCCCTTATCTATATCGGATAGAGATGCACTGTGTTTTATGGTAGGTGCTGAAAATTTACGAAAATATAACCTAATTTCATGAATTATACATTCAATTTACATTTCTTGATGTAACCATATGTATATACGCTTATACAAGTTGTTTGCTGATGTAAAACTAGGAAGTGTCTTACATCTCATTTAAGGATATCTTCCGCCACCCGTTTGCTGCTTGCTGCGTCACGTTCTCTAGACATAACCCGATACACTTGCGAGAAACTCTCTCGCCTACAACATAATTCCGACAAAATATGCTCCTTTCGGAGTGATAAGAGACACCTCAGGAAAACGAAAAAAACCAAGCGGAGATTATATGAATCTTCTCTACTTGGCTCTGATTGACAGTTTGCCTTATGAATATGATGTGCCATGTGTTATACAGCGTAATGAATGACTACAGCAGTACAAGCATATCCCATTAGAGGATCATATGGAGATGCGTACTCATTTTCTCACATTCATCATCCTGTGCCGTGAACACCGTGGTACCGAGGCAAGTCTACCAGGCAGCAATGGTGCCATCTGCTCGACTTTCCGTTCCTCCGCATAATACACCATTGTCAGGGTTACGCCAGATGATCTGACCACGACCGAACTGGGACGGATCGACCTGCACCTGGATATCATGCCCTTTACGGGCGAGTGCTTGTGCAATATGCTGCGGGAAGTCTGGTTCTACAAGAATGGTTTTGCCCTTGGTCCACTGCCAGCGAGGGGAATCCAGTGCGGCCTGCGGATTCAGATGGTAATCGACCGTGTTCATCACGACCTGCACATGACCCTGCGGCTGCATGAAACCACCCATGACACCAAATGGCCCAACGGCTTGATTACCCCGCGTGAGAAAGCCTGGAATAATCGTATGATACGTCCGTTTGCCAGGCTCTAGTGCATTCGCATGAGTCGTATCCAGTGAGAAATTATGCCCACGGTTTTGCAGCGCAATGCCTGTACCCGGCACAACGAGTCCTGAGCCAAAGCCCATATAGTTACTCTGAATAAAGGAAACCATATTACCCTCACCATCGGCTGTCGCGAGGTATACCGTTCCGCTTGCGCGCGGATCACCTGCTTCCGGTGCACGTGCTGTATCACCAATGAGCTTGCGCCGTTCTTCTGCGTAGGCATCAGACAACAGCTCTTCCACCGTTACACCCATTTTACGCTCTTCCGTAATGTACTTCTCTCCATCGGCAAAAGCCAGCTTCATCGCTTCAAGCTGTCGATGATAACCGAGAACAGATTCCTTCTCGTCAAAGTCATACCCTTTCAACAGGTTGAGCGCTGCAAGGGCAATCAATCCCTGACCATTCGGCGGGATTTCCCATACATCGTATCCCCGATACGAGACCGAGATTGGATCGACCCACTCTGGCTTGAACGCTGCAAGATCCTCTTTCGTCAGATAGCCACCATGCTCTGCTATAAAGTTATGGATGCGCTCTGCCAGTTCTCCTTCATAAAAGTCTCGCGCTTCGCTCTCGCCAATTCGGCGCAATGTTGCCGCATGATCCAGCGAGCGCCACAATTCGCCGGCGGCGGGTACGCGCCCGCCCGGAGCAAATGTCTCAAACCACGCACGCCCTGCCTCGGCATTCCCCTGGCGTGCATAGATGTCGGCTGCCCGTGCCCAGTGACGGGCCAGCCCTGGCGCAAGCGGATAACCTTCCTCCGCATAGCGGATGGCAGGTTCCAGCGCTTCCGCCAGCGTAAGCCGTCCAAAACGACGGCTTAGCTCAGCCCAACCCGCCGGTGCGCCAGGCACCGTCACCGGAATAACGCCCAGCTTCGGCATCTCCGTATAGCCTGCCGCTTGAAGCGCCTCAATCGAAATGCTCTGAGGCGCAGGACCACTGGCATTCAGGCCATGCAGCTTGCCCTCTGTCCAGACGAGGGCAAAGGCATCGCCTCCAATGCCATTGGAGGTTGGCTCCAGCACGGTGAGTGCTGCCGCAGTTGCTATGGCGGCATCAATGGCATTGCCGCCTTTTTTCAATATCTCAAGACCAGCCTGTGAAGCGAGGGGCTGCGATGTAGCAACCATGCCTTGTTTGGCATAGACAGGTACACGGTAAGAGGAAAACGGTTGATAGAGTGGATCAAAATGCATCAGACGTCAGCTCCTTGTCACAAGATGTCAGGTTCCGGTATAACCGAATAATCACTTCTAACCCTCTTCGCAACGGAACAAGGGATATCCTGCTGATGGAGCCAAATTCACTCTGACATCAATGTTACAGCATGCCAGAAGTACAGCTGTAGCATGTCCTATACGCACAACCAGAAGCTGTGCAATGCGCACAGCTCCCATCACGCATTACACAGCATTTATCCTTATCAAATGAATGAGCTACATACGGTGAATCCAATTTACCTCAGTTGTAATCAAATGATCTCACTTTATTCTATTGTTACACTTGTTCAGCTCTGAGTACATCGTTTTCCGCCTGCAAATCTACAGTGGCTAGACATACGGCGCGGATAATTTTTGCCTACGTGAATACCTTATGTGGTTACCATATCGCCGCCGTTCACATGAATGCACTCACCTGTAACATAGGAGGAATCACGGGATGCAAGGTAGACATAGGCAGCCGCAAGCTCGTAGGGCTGACCAGCCCGACCCATTGGTGTATCTGTCCCAAATACTTGCACATCCTCAGCAGAGAAGCTGGCAGGAATGAGCGGTGTCCAGATCGGCCCCGGGGCAACAGAATTCACGCGAATCCCTTGTGGAGCGAGCGATTGAGAGAGTACACGGGTCAGCGAGACGACCGCTCCTTTGGTGGAGGAGTAATCAATTAACTGCACGTTACCTTTGTACGCTGTAATAGAAGCTGTATTAATGATCGATGCGCCTTTACATAGATGGGGGAGAGCTGCTTGGATCAGAAAAAAGTAGGCAAACACATTCGTTTGAAATGTGTGGTAGAGCTGTTCCTCTGTAATATCGACAATGCTAGGCTGTACATACTGCACCCCATGGTTATTGACCAAAACATCAATTTTTCCGAACGTTTCCATCGTTGTGCGAATGACCGCTTGGCAGTTCTTTTTTAGCCTGAGATCAATCTCAATCAGCAGACACCGCTGCCCCAATTCCTCAATTCGTTCGCGGGTCCTCTCGGCATCGGTTCGTTCATATAGATAAGCAATGACGATGTCTGCACCTTCTTTGGCAAAAGCAATAGCTGTCGCTCTTCCAATCCCACTATCGCCACCCGTAATAATGGCCACTTTGCCGTCTAATTTGCAGCTGCCAATATAAGCGGGATCTTCGCTGATGGGTTCGGGTACCATTAAGGTTTCTAGACCGGGCTGTTGATCCTGATGCTGGGGGGGAAAAGCTAGCTTTTGTTCTTTACATACCGTTTTCTCACCATAAAAAGGATAGACGGGATTCATGAATGTACATCCTCCTCGAAAGTTCATTGATACGGCTAACCTATGCATTCGCCCAGAGGAAGGTGCGGTATTGATCAGGAATCATTTGTTTTTTACATGCGGAATATACCATAATAAGGATATCCACTCATTCCATATAGCTCCGCAAATGAAGTGTAAGATGAGATGTTGATCATACGATGGAGGTGTCAGGTGTCAATGAACATTCAAGGGATTAACCATCTGTGCTTTTCTGTATCCAATCTCGAAAAATCCATAACATTCTATGAGCGGGCGCTTGGTGCGCGCATTCAGGTGAAGGGACGTAAGCTAGCCTATTTTGAGCTGGCAGGCTTGTGGATCGCTTTGAATCAAGAAGATGTCATTCGCAATTATACTGAACAAACGTATACACATATTGCTTTTACCGTTACAGAAGAGGATTTTGATGCATCCTTACAACAGTTGCGTGAAGCAGGTGCGAACATTCTACCAGGTAGACCCAGGGATAAGAGGGACGCATTATCCGTTTATTTTACCGATCTCGATGGGCATCTGTTCGAACTACACACCGGGAATCTGCAGCGCAGACTGGAATACTACCGTGAGGACAAACCACACATGACCTTTTATACGGAATAATTGAACATCCAACACTTAAGTTCCAACACTCAAGAAGGATCTCATTTACAACTTGATAAAGACATGTAGGGATTACATTTAGTAGAACTGGATTGAAAATAGCTTACATATCTATTGTGTAAGTCATAGGTTCACCTATAATATGGAATCTATCACCTTATTTTACCACTGTTAAATACTTTCCATGCCACATGAAACTAGTTGCACATGTCAATGTCCGAGCTCAATCTCAATGTGTAAACATTCTCAAGGAGGTTTCTCATGATTGAATTTCCTAAACCAGATGTAGAGCAATATTTTCAGTCCTACCGGATTACCCATTTTGCCGTATCCAGTGATGAGACACGTTTGTATTTTGACAGCAACCTGAATGGTCAGCCCAATATCTGGGCGATGGATCTGCCGGGAGGATACCCCTATCCGCTGACATACTTGAATCAGAGCAGCATGTTTATCAAGCCTGACCCACTGGGGCGTTATATCTTAACTGCATTTGATCATGATGGGAACGAGAGTTATCACTTATATGCCATTCCGCCAGAGGGCGGGGTACCGAAGCCGGTAGTACCTGCAGAGCCGAATGATCGCTGTTACTTTGCTCATCTATCCGAAGATGGGGAGCGTCTGTACTATTTTACGAGTGCTGGCAATCCGAATTACCTGAATTCTCGTCGTCTTGATCTTGCTACGGGTGAGGACGTCTTGCTCCATAGCGGGGAAGAGGTGTCTAACAGCTTGGCTGCGGTGAGTCCAGATGAGAAGAGCTTTGTCATTGTGAAAATGTACTCGAATACATATCAGACAGCGCATCTGCATCGAGACGGTGAGATCGAGGACATTTTACCTGTGTCAGAGCGGCAGAGTCAGGTACCTTTTGTCATCTATGTGGATCATAAACGTCTATTGATGCTCACCAATGATAACGAGGCATATTCTTATGTTGCGGAGTATGATCTAGATACGCGTGAATTTCGTCCGGTATGTAAAATTGAAGGTGAGGATGTTGAGAGATTTCGTTGGCACAAAGAAACCGAAACGTTATACCTATGGACACTTACGGGTACGGAGAATCGGATGTATATCCTGGGCAAACAGGACACTACGCCTCGGCGGGTGGACATGCCTTTAGATACGATTGCGCAGGCGACCGTAAGCAAATCCGGTAATCTGTATATCCTTGGACGTGGAGCTATTCAGCCACATAACATTTATCGATTGCCTGCGGGCAGCGATTCGTGGGAACCCCTGACGAATAATCGGGTGACTGGGCTGAGTCCTGATGATCTGGTGTATCCAGACGTGATCCGCTATAACTCGTATGATGGGCTGGAGATTGAAGCTTTGTTGTTCAAAGCTAAGCCAGAACTGGCGAACGGATATACAGTATTTTGGCCGCACGGAGGACCTCAAGCCTCGGAGTCGAAGTTTTTCCGTCCGATGTTCCAGATGATGTTAGCTCAGGGCTACCATATTTTTGCACCTAATTTCCGGGGAAGTTCTGGTTATGGAGCTGAATTCATCAAGATGGTTGAACGTGATTGGGGCGAAGGACCAAGACTAGACTGTGTTGCGGGAATTCAATGGCTGTTCGATCAGAACATCTCTTCACCAGACCGTCTATTTGTTGTAGGTGGCAGTTATGGGGGTTACATGACCTTGCTTCTCGCAGGTCGCCATCCAGAACTGTTCCGAGCAGCCGTTGATATTTTTGGCCCAAGTAACCTGTTCACATTCCTGGAATCCGTCCCTGAGGATTGGAAACCCGTGATGGAGAAGTGGTTAGGTGATGCCGAGCGTGACCGCGAACGCTTAACGAAAGATTCGCCAATTACCTATCTAGATCAGATGGTGAACCCGATGCTGGTCATCCAGGGGGCTAATGATCCTCGAGTCGTGAAGGCAGAGTCGGATCAGATCGTGGAGGCATTGCAGCAGAAGGGTCTGGACGTCGAGTATCTGGTGTTGGATGATGAGGGACATGGCTTCTCCAGAAAAGAGAACGAGATTCTCGTGTATCGGCGCATGTTGGAATTCTTGCAGAAACATCAGGAAGCTCCGGTACAGCAAGTTTAATCAAAAAAACCGGCAGGACGTGAGAATCTCTCAACGTTCTGCCGGTTTTTCACATTTATTTTTCCAGACCTATTACTAACCATATTCTTCTGGTATATATACTATATTTTCAATTAGTCCAGCAAAGCAATAACCGAGTCAATATACTGCTGAGCCCATGTGGCAAAAGGTAGATCTGCATCCCAAGTGACTTGTTGAGTCGCTTTGGCTTCACCCCATACCAATATGCGCTGATATAGAAGATGGATTCGCAGTCGTTCAGCAAAATGCTGACACCGTTTCACATCGTCAGCGCAGATCAGCTCCCGGTAAGTACATAGAAAGCTTTGAGCTAGCTCAGGCTTATGATCCCGCAGATACATAGCCGTTATTTTGGTCAGATCAGCGGTGCCATCTCCAAAATACGAGGTTGTAAAATCAAATAAACCACTAATCTGCCATTCATAAGGAGCCTTCTGCTGCTTCTCCATGACCAGATTCTCGGACTTATAATCACCCATGACAAAACTATAGACCGACATGGATTCAAAAGCAGACCTAGCCTCACATAGCTGCTCGTCAACCCAGTCTACATCCTCCTTGGTAATCCTCGAATATTGGGTAGCATCCTGTAACCAGTAGTCAATCGTGCCATATAGCCAGTCCGAATACGTTCCTGCAAAAGGTACAATTCGCTCAGCTACCGGATCATATTCTCCTGCGTTAGGCACCTTCCAGTGGTGGAGTTCGATGAGTGTATGTGCCAGCATTTTGGTGATCTGCTGTTCCTCGTCTGAGCTTAGTGTTGTTTGTAGGGCAGTATCATGCAGGTGCTGTCCCGGGAGTTCCGGCATAATCGCATAACTCCAACCGAGAAGATCCGTCTCCTCATGAACCTGATAGGGAATAGGGACAGGAACCGTGGTGTGCTCTGCTAGCTGCTCTACGAAAAACTGTTCCTCCTGAAGCTGTCCTTTATATAACGGATTGCCTTTGAGGATGAATTCACCCTGGGAAGTGTGGATATGCAATGTCTGTCCCATAACCCCTTCAGCCGTTCGGCGGTAATGGATGAGTGTGCCAAGGTTGAAGTAGTCTAGTGCCTTCTGCAAATCCTTCTCCGCTACTTCCCCAAGGATATTGGTGGCAAAATAAATACGAGTTGTCATAGAAACCTCCTGACTACTCCTTAGTCCAGTTCAGCTCTAGAGAACAGGTCATGAATGAGATCATGCTGTTCACAGGCCTGTTTGAACCCTCGGGTGAACGTTATAAGGGCATCCTTGTTATCCGAGTAGACACAGAACATGTCAGCTTCAGGATCGAAATGAATTACAGCTACTAATTCGGGCATGTTCTCTTCAAGAAACACGGCTGCCAATGACGCCCAATCGTAACCATTGCCCTCGAAGCCTTCGTCAGCACGTGATTCGAAGACCTTTTGGTTATACGTACCTACATTTAAAATAACAGAATATGATCCCGTCTGTGCATCAATAAACATAAACGGCGCAAGTTCCTTTCTAGTGTCGATGGCATTAGCTGCCCCTCCTCAGGAATATGTTAGCTATCTTGTTCGCCTTCATCGATTTCGAATGTATCGGGATCAACCAGCCCACGCACAAATGCTTCAAAATTAGCAGCCAGGTATGTAATCTCATAGTCATCCTCTTGATCGACATGGACTACACAGGGCTCACCCTCCGGGCCACAGAACCGATAGTCCAGCATTACAACATCGTGACCCGCCGATGGACAATCACAGATCACGATTCCGAGATCAGGGTATCCCCAATCTTCAATCATGAACCGGCTTCCAAATTCCCCGCCTAGGGAGTACATTTTATCCCACCCAATGCCTAGGATGCTTGTAATCGCAATGTGATCATCTGCCCAGGAAGTTGCTCCTTGGGTAGGGAATGCAGTGAGCGTTGGAACGCCACCATTCTGGGTATTCATCAGCTGAATGTAGGAAGCAGGCAGCTTGTACCCTAATTCCCGCTCAATCGATATAATCATTTCCTCATCGAAAGGCTCGGAGACATGGTTATCTAACGCATAATCGCTCTGCTCCCAGAACGATGCAGGAGCATAGGTTCCAGAGGCGGCTCTAAGGTGATTCAATGTCCCGCGACGTTCCCATTCCGCTCGTTCCGCCTCATAGCGTTGCAGGTCTTGTTGCATCTTTTCTGCTTTGGGTCTGAGCATTTCGAGGAACTCTAGCGTAGAATCGTCATGTGGCAAAAGCTCGTTCGCTCGCTCGAAAGCCAGCAATGCCTTTTCATAACTAGCAATGTAGGCATATGCGTACCCTAAACGGTATTGCCAGAGCGGATCATAGGCTCCTTGCTCATGAACAGACAGTAACTGCTCAATCGCTTCACGGTATCGTCCCGTATTGTTATAAGCTCTCGCCAGTTGACCAACTAGCTCATAACTCCGGTCAGATTCCGGGATATTATGAATATGCTCTATAATGCGCTTGTACTCGTCCTGTTCATGCCAGGCGTTCAGCTGTTCCAGCAGTTCTCTTTCCATCATTACACCTCATCTCTATAAATGCGGAGTCTTCCTTAATTTGTATATGTACATTGTACAAGGTCTAAAGTCAAAAAAACACTCCCGTCAGCAGACAGCCGTGAAGGCTTCCACTAAGAGAGTGTTTTGGTCATGCCGTTAGGCATATTCGGGTGAATTCCATATTCGATGCTGATCATGCCGCTAGGCATGTTTCGTAATCAAAAGCGAACTTTATAAACTACCTCATAAAGATCAGGTTTAAAAAGGTCGGTTTTCAGTACCGAGAAGATGGAATAAAGCCAGAAATGGAGTAGCGGAGCGTAGATAGAGCTACGTGAGCAACGGACATTTCGGGTGAATTCCATATTCGATGCTGATCATGCCGCTAGGCATGTTTCGTAATCAAAAGCGAACTTTATAAACTACCTCATAAAGATCAGGTTTAAAAAGGTCGGTTTTCAGTACCGAGAAGATGGAATAAAGCCAGAAATGGAGTAGCGGAACGTAGATAGAGCTACGTGAGCAACGGACATTTCGGGTGAATTCCATATTCGATGCTGATCATGCCAATTAGGCATGTTTCGTAATCAAAAGCGAACTTTTTAAACTACCTCTTACAGATCGTCAAATCCGTTGTCGTCGCCGACTTTACCGTAATTCCGCGATTTAGCTTCGAAGAAGTCTGTTTTGGTTGCATTCAGCGCTTCATCGGAGAATGGCTTGATCCAAGGCATGCAGTTCACATCAACGCCTTCGTACGCTTTTTCCATACCCATCAGGCGCAGACGTTTATTAGCGATGTATTTGATGTAATCTTCCAGCTCATTCAGGTCAATGCCACGAACGTTGCTGAGAGTGTAGTGTGCCCAGTTGGTTTCGAGCTCAACCGCACGGTCAATCGTTTTGTAAACGTAGTCCATGTTCTCTGGTGTGTTCAGTTCTGGGAAGTCGATCAACAGTTGCTTGTACACTTCTGCGAAGAAGTAGCAGTGTTGGTTCTCATCACGCTGAATATAAGAGATCATCTGGCTAGTCGCCATCATTTTCTGGTCACGGGCCAGATTGTAGAAGAAGGCGAATGTACTATAGAAGAAGATACCTTCAAGGATCAGATCGGCAACCATCGCTTGGAAGAACGTCTGTGGAGACGGCTCATCCCGGAAGCTTTGATAGATGTCAGCGATAAACCGGTTACGATCCAGCAATACCGGATCATGCTTCCAGTATTCGAAGATTTCTTTTTGCTCTTGGTCAGATACGATGGAAGATAGAACGTAAGAGTACGATTGGTTGTGAACAACCTCTTGTTGTCCAATGATTGCAGAGATCGCTTCAAGTGAAGAATCGGTAAAGTAACGTTTAACATCACCAACAAACATCGTTTGCATGGAATCAAGAACAGCGAGTAGGGAGATGTTAATTTTGAATGTACGTTTCTCTTCCTCTTCCAGTTGAGCAAACTGGGAAGCATCTTTGGACATCGGAATTTCGTCCGCGATCCAGTGGTTAAGCAATAACACTTTGTACAGCTTGTACATGTGAGGCATACGAATGTCGTTCCAGTTCAAGATCCCTGAGCATTCCCCTTCAATGATACGTGTCGATTGGTTAGGGGCTTCGGTATTGAAAATTTTCTGTACTTGCATAATCCGTTCACTCCTTAGAAATATTCACTGTTAACTACGCTGACAGAACAACCTTCCGATCGCTGTTATCCCCAGATTTCTTGATTCCCTTTTCTAAGGGGAAATCCGGGGATAGCCTCTGCTTCCGATGTAGCTTTCTTTCAGAAAGCTTTTAGGCGAGCGCTCCGCTTCTTCAGGTTTTTTCTGTCCTCTTCGTTAATGGTGAAATTTTTAAATAATTGTTGTAGTAAAAATATCTATATCAACATCGAAAATGATGTCGTGATCATATTTAGGCAAAAAAGTACCAGAGCAACGCTATTTTGCATTCAAAACAGGATGCCCTGGTGGTCATCGTAAGTCTAGTAAATATTCTTTAGTTCATCAGCTTGCGCAAGAATCACATTCTTCAATCGTTAATGCACGGCTACGTACATAATACGTAGATTTCAAGCCAGCTCTCCAAGCGTGCAGGTGCAGTTCCAGGAACTCGGTCGCTTTGATGTCTGGACGAACATACAAGTTGAAGCTTTGGCCTTGGTCAACGTGACGTTGACGAGCAGAAGCCATATTAATGGAGGCATGTTGATCCACCAAGAAAGCTGTTTTGTAGTACCAGATCGTTTTGTCGGACAGATCCGGTGCCGGGTTCGCAATTTTGTACGTTGTTTTCTCTTCATAAGACAACAGTTCATACAATGGATCGATGCTGGCTGTGGAGCCGGCAATAATAGAAGTTGATCCGTTTGGTGCAATGGCGAACATCCAAGCGTTACGTACACCGTTTTGTTGTACTTCAGCTTGCAGGTCTTTCCATTGTTCTGTCGTTACGAATTCACCTACGCGCTCACCGGAAGTGTACTCACGTTGATCGAAGTATTTACCACTTTCCCAGTCAGAGCCTTTGAATTTCGGATAATGTCCTTTTTCTTTGGACAACTCCATGCTGGCTTTAACGAGCAGGTAGTTAATTTTCTCATACAGATTATCGTTATACGTAACAGCCTCTTCAGACTCCCAACGGATGCCCTCAAGCGCAAGCAAGTGATGAAGTCCGAATGTTCCCAGACCGACTGCACGATATTGGCTGTTCGTGTATTGGGCTTGGAGTACTTCAATATTGTTAATGTCGATGACGTTGTCCAGCATACGAACCTGAATTGGTACGAGACGCTCCAACACATTATGAGGCACGGCACGTGCCAAGTGAATGGAGTTCAGGTTGCAGACAACGAAGTCGCCAGGTACTTTGGAAATGACAATACGTGTTTGTCCGTCTTTCGTAACCAGTTCTTCCTTTTCTACTACAGTAGCAGATTGGTTCTGCATAATTTCAGTACAGAGGTTGGAAGAGTAAACCATGCCATGAGCACTGTTCGGGTTAGAACGGTTAACCGTATCACGGTAGAACATATAAGGCGTTCCTGTTTCCAACTGGGATTTCATCACACGTTTCATGATATCAATCGCTTGAACCGTAATCCGGGACAAGAGTGGGTGGTTAACAGCCTCTTCGTACTTCGCGCGGAATGTTCCTTCGCCGAAGGACTCGTCATAGAAGTCTTCAAGTCCGAGTGCACGGCCATTCTCGTCTTTCCAGCCCATAACTTTCTTCGTTTCGTGTGGGCAGAACAGATTCCACTCACCGCGGCTTGCTACACGTTCCATGAACAAGTCAGGCAGACATACACCGTGGAATACGTCATGCGCACGCATCCGTTCGTCACCATTGTTCAGCTTCAGATCGAGGAATGCCAGAATGTCTTTGTGGAAGACATCCAGATATACGGCAATCGCACCTTTACGTGTTCCAAGTTGGTCTACGCTAACTGCTGTGTTGTTCAGCTGACGAATCCAAGGAATAACCCCTGAACTTGTGTTTTTGTGACCACGGATGTCTGAACCACGGGCTCTGACTTTACCGAGGTACACGCCAATGCCGCCGCCCATTTTGCTTAGACGTGCCACATCTGTGTTGGAATCGAAAATTCCTTCAAGGGAGTCGTCCACCGTGTCGATGAAGCAACTGGACAGTTGTCCGGCTACCTTTTTACCTGCATTGGACATCGTAGGTGTAGCGGCCGTCATGTACATGTTACTCATTGCCCAGTAGGCTTCTTTAACCAGATCCATCCGTTTGTCAGCAGGTTCTTGGTGCATCAGGTACATCGCAATAACCATGTAACGTTCTTGAGGCAACTCCATCACTTTTCCATCAAAATCGTGAGCAAGGTAACGTTCTGCCAAGGTGAGCAAGCCGATGTAGTCGAACAACAGATCGTTGCGGTAATCAATGCATTCCGCTAGCTCGTCAATCTGTTCTTTGCTATAGCATTCGAGCAGTTCTTCGCGATAGATCCCTTTCTTCACAAGATCTACGAGGAGAGGATGGAATGCACCGTAAGGCTCGTCCGGATAAGATTTGTATCTACGGTTGGTTGCCGCTTTTTTGTATAGAGAAGTAAGTAGGGAGCGTGCAGCTGCAAACTTCCAGTTTGGCTCCTCTTTGGTTACGAGCTCCAGTGCGCTCATCATAAAAGCATTACTGATCTCGTCCCCAGTAACTTCATCACGGCGGAGCTTGCTCGTCACTCCTTTTACCAGACGTTCCTTGTCCAGCATGTCTAGCCCATCGAGAATACGGTCGGCGTATACAGAGATACGCATATCGTCAAAGGCAAGCTGGCGGTTGTTCGGCTTGGTCACAACTTGTGGCATGAATATTCCTCGCTTTCGCATGTTTAAGAGATAAATTGGAGAAATTCTTTATATAAAGAATTGAGTGTTTTCTTACGTTGATCGAACATATCGATTGCATACTGCGGACTTAGCGGCGGTAACAGGTCAAGGCGTAACGTGGTCAAAACAGAGTCAAAATGCAGCACAAATGCAAACCATGGTCATATAAAAAGCATTCTCCCTGCCTTGCGGCGGCTGAAAATGCCCATGGATGCTCTGACTTCCTGCTTGTCACATCTTGCTTCATTCGACAGAACAGGGTGCTGTATGTAAGCTTTGGTCTGATAGAGACGTGCCTGTAATTTGAGGTGCCGGGTGCAGTCCAAACAGCCCCGTTAACCTCTACGTCAACTCTGTTTCGAGAAAGCGATTTACACCTACAGGGACGTGCATTTGAAGGTGATTTCATCCTGTTTTTCACGAAGAGGCAGAAGATGACTAATCGAAGCGGGGTAATCCAGTTTCACTACATTTTGTTGCTGTTAGAATACTGTAACCCAACATATAGTGTTTGTAAACAGGGTAGACACCGTGAAACGTAATTCCGAGTATACCAAAAATGCTGAGATTCCGCAAAGGAAAAGGTCTGGAAGATTTGAAGATTCTTCAAAAAAAATTTTCGCTGAAATCGAATGACGTGAACACGTCAGTTTGAATTATTACGTATTCAACTGGTAGAATAAAATCAGTCAAAAATAGACTAAATTCAGCGGCAACGGTTGTTCACGGATGCCCAGAGGAGGCGAAGCAGCATGGCCATAGCAGAGGTAACAGTGATTCCAATTGGAACAGGCACGACGAGTCTGAGCAGTTATGTCGCAGACATGCAGAAGGTGTTGGAACATCAGCGGGGCATTACATATCAACTCACCTCTATGAGTACCATTATCGAAGGGCCGCTTAACGAAGTCTTCACAGCGATTGCAGCTCTGCACGAAGCTCCGTTTCTATCAGGCGCCCAGCGCGTCTCCACTTCCGTCAAAATTGATGATCGTCGTGATAAGCCAGATGCCTCAAGCATACAGAAGCTGCAGTCGGTGAATGACAAGCTTGCCTCTATGCCTCAGCGCCCGAATTAATTAAATACGTATATATGAATAGCGATGTTTAAAGAGCGAATGTTGCCGGATGACTGTGATCCTGCGGATTCGCTCTTTAATTTGCACAACAACATGAATCGTCAAGATTGAGAGATAGAATAAAGCGAATACGTATGAAACAGACAGGTGAATCAGGAGCTTGTTTATTTTGCAGTGTACTTACTATGGGTTTCACAAGTCCATAAGGCACGGAGCGCTACCGGAATGCCCATGGGGAGCAGCCCATTTTTACGTAGAGCCCGGTCTAGCGAGGCACTGCTGCATATAGTGAACTGTACCTCAAATCGAAGGAGGGGTTTTACATGAGTGGAGTTGTAGGTGGATACGGCGGCTGGACATCGACTGGCGCGATTCTGGTTTTGTTCATTCTGTTGGTTATCATCACTAAGGCGTTCCTCGTTTAAAACATTTCCATGATCCGAATATTCTAACCATAAGGGAGGGTTATCAATGAGCGAAGTAGTTGGAGGCGTAGGATACGGCGGCTGGACATCCACTGGTGCGATCTTGGTTTTGTTCATTCTCCTCGTAATCATCACTAAATCCTTCTGGGTATAATGATGAAGAACTCTACCGGGTAACCGGTGGAGTTTTTTTAGTGGACAAGCTTCGGTAGGTGACTTGATACATTAAACGGATATGGCCAAACAAAGTGCCCATTTTGTCAAAAACAAGGCTTTCGCCCGGTCCAGAGGTAGGCTAAATACATAGCTTAGGGGTGTAGGCAAATGCTAAGGAGGAATGAACGATGAGCGAAGTAAAACCAAACTCACCGAACGGACAGGGACACGTATATGGACAAATGGGAGGTCATGAGCATATGTACGGACAATACACAGGTCATGAAGCATATGGTTACGGATGTGGCGTACCTATGGGATATGGATATGGTTATGGTCACCAACCTAACCAAGCACCCGTAATGCAAGGATACCATCACGGCTATGGTACTCCTTGTAAGCATGGTGGCGGAAGCTGGGGTTCAATGGGAACAATACTTGTATTGTTCATCCTGCTTGTCATTATCTCCAAAACGATGTTCATCTAATTGACAAATAGGAAAGCTTCTTATAGAGAGGGAATAAAGTGTAAACGAAGTAATGCGGGTGCCGATTAGATCGGCGCCTTTTTTCTTTGGCTCTTATGCCCACAGACATATTGTAATCCAAACTTACCTTAGATAACAAAGCCGATGGAAGAGGATTATCGCCATACTTATGCCCTGCTCATGACCAAGACGTAGATTTAAAATGAACACAAGATACATGAGACGGGTAGATGGAAGGGGTAATTGAGATGTCAAAAAAGACAAACATAACAAATGGGTTAGGGAGAAGCAAAAAGATGAATAAGTCGAAAAGCATACATAAATCAACACAGAGCATGAGGATTCAGGAAATACAGTTACGACCAGTGTTTGATCTAACGGCTTATGAGGATGGGTTCGTGTTTGTATCTGCTTCATTTGGTTATGACGGCAACCTGTATATCTTATGGATTGATCAGATTCCGGAACGTGAGCGTGGGATGTTTGTCCAAAGTGATCTGCAGCAGAAACGGGACTATAAGGTACTTATCGTGGACGGCGTCCAGAATTGTGTAAAAGGGATAACTACGCTGGAATCGCATTTTAATCTGCACTATGTTCAGCCGCTAGGAGAAGATCTTCTGCTCGTTGGAGCACGCAGCCGCTATTATGGGCAGGATCGCTATGATCTGAATGGCAAAATTGTTGACCAAGAGGGTCAATTACTGCATGAATTGCTGCTGGGAGATGGGATCGAACGAGTACAGACAAGTGTCGAAGGGAACATATGGACAAGTTACTTTGATGAAGGAGTATTTGGAAACTTCGGGTGGCATGAGCCTGTCGGTGCACCTGGATTAATTGCGTGGAATAGACAGGGCGAGCAGATCTATGTGAACACCAAGGCCGATATTGCAGATTGTTATGCACTGAATGTGGTGTCCGATCAGAAGGTGTGGTTCTATTATTACACGGACTTCCAGTTAGGACGGATCACAGATCCGTATGATCAGCCACAGGTATCGTTAGTTGAGACAGGGCTGTCTGGTTCTCATGTCGTTGCTACGAATGGAACCTTTGCGTTGTTTCAAAGCGGATATAACCAGAAAGGGCAATATTCATTGCTACAGCAACATGGTGAGAATAAGCTAAGTCTTGCGCAGAAGTTTTCCTTTATTAGTGTCGATGGGGACGCGGATGAACTGAATGTACTGGATGGAAGAAAGGATCAGCTACTGTTCAAGGAACGGAGCTATCTGTACATGGTTTCATTGGATGAACTACCTAGAGCATAATAAGATCGGTAACGTTGCCACAAGCATAGGATGATCCGGATATTAATGGACATGGAAAAACACCCGGAACCCAATTCCGGGTGCTTTGTGTGTGTATGTTTTCAATCTTCTCAAGAATAAGTGACTTCCAAAACAACAAAAGCCCTACCTCTCTTTTGTCCTTGCGGCTCCGATGACCGCGCCAGTGTGAATGGGAAAATCTTGTGAAACTCTGTTATACCGGGTCATGTGATTCAGGTTCTTCAATCTCCATAGGTTAGTGAACAATTCGCTGCGGTCGCAGCATGAAGAAAATATTCCGGGGTTAAAAGAAGACAGAAAATCATTTGAGGTTTAAAACCAACTTTTAGAGTATACCACACTCTGTAATTTTTTGCAAGATAAAGGAAAGAGAGCTTGTGCCACAGCCATTGTGCCGTGCAAATATGATGATCTGAATAGGCATGGTTAGAGTGGAGTTGAGCGCCAGATGATATCATGATCTGAATCAATTTCATAACTCACTAAAAGGGAATAGATGTAACGAGATATAGACAAATTGAATCGTTTTGATCTATATGTCGTCTGGATTGAAGCAGCTAAAGTATTTATGAAATTGATTCACTTATGAAAATAATTCAGAAAATTTCAGGTTTTCTCTTCAAAAGAGTAATCCTCTTCAAAAGTTTCTACGTAGGTTATAATATGGGGGAGCATAATGAAAGGGGCCCTCGGATGACAGAATCGATGGATGACAGCAGATTAATGCGTCAGATTGCAGAGCGGGATGCTTCGGCGCTGGAGCTTTTATATGACCGCTACGAGCGGGCTGTATATTCCTTTGCTTATCGGATCGTGGGTGATCCCATGACGGCAGAGGAAACGGTTCAAGAGCTGTTCTTGCGTGTCTGGAATAACGCTGAACGATATGAGGCCTCACAGGGGAAGCTGACCACATGGATGTTTGCGATCACACGCAACATTGCCGTGGACATGCTGAGGCGTAAGTCCAAAGGGGCAGCCACAACGACGGTGGAGCAAGAGGCACTGACGGCGTATGCCGATGAATATACGAATACAGAAGCAGAAGTAGAACGTAAATGGGAAGGCACTCGAATTAAGGAAGCACTATCCCAGTTGAACGGTGATCAGCAACAGGTTATCGAATCGATCTACTACGCCGGGTTAACGCAACAAGAGGTATCCAGCAGATTCGGGATTCCGCTAGGTACAGTGAAGAGCCGTGTCAGGCTTGCGATGAGACAGCTACAGAAGCTGCTCGCCGATGCTGAATTGCATTCAGACACGGGAAGGGAGGGCATACATCCATGATAGAACGACATGAGGAGTGGTCTGATCTGGCACCGATGTATGTGCTAGGTGGGCTGGAAGCAGAGGAAGTGGAGACATTCGAAGCTCACTTGAAGGAATGTGATGCTTGCCGCCAAGAGGTGAAAGAATTGCAGGAAGTAACGGGTTTCCTGCCACTTGCGGCGGAACCTGTGGCACCGCCGCCAGGCATGAGAGCACGCGTGCTGAGCAACGTGCTCGGACAATCGCAGGAGGGAGCCGAGGCGAAGCCGGCCACCGCTCCTGTGCAGCCTGAAGCACCTGCTGTGCTTCAGGCAGATCTTGCGCCGCCCCGCAGAGAGGCGGCGCAGCCCGAGCCAGGCCTGCCGCCGGTGACGGCGGTGCCTGCGGCTCGGGCGGAAGAGGCTGCACAGGCACAGCCGTTGCAGCCTGGAGGGCGCGCGCGTCCGCGCGGCAGCCGCGCATGGCGCGTGGCGAGCGCTGGCCTTGCGGCGGCTGCGCTGGTGCTGGCGATCTACGCAGCACAGCTGCAGAGCCAGCTCAGCTTGCTGACGCAGCAAGCTGCTGGGTCAGCTACAGCGCAAGCGCAGCTCGCCGAGGCGCAGGCGCAGAATGCGCAGCTGCAAGAGCAGCTGGCATCAGCGTTAGCGCCTGCTCAAGGCATGCAGACAGGCGAAGCCGTCAAGCTTAGCCCTGCAACGCAGGACATTGTAGCGCAGGGTCTCGCAACGATTGTCATTGACAATAAGGGCACTCATCTGGTCGTGCAAGCAGAGAACCTGCCTCAGCTTGAGGGGAAAGAGGCATTTCAGGTATGGTTGATCAAAGGGGATACACCGCAGAATGCCGGAACGTTCCTAAGTCGCGATGGCACAGGAGCCGTGTATTACACTTTAGAATCGGTGAATGATTATGATACCGTAGCAATTACCCTAGAGCCGGATGCATTGGGTGATCAGCCGCGAGGTACGATGATTTTGGCCGCCAAAATAAAAGGATAACGCTCCCTTTATATGACCCAAAGGCTGCTTCTCAGGAAGCAGTCTTTTTGATGTGCATAGACTCTGATCCTTCAAATTGTCATTATGAAAATATTGTAATATTGCCCTGTCTTAGATTGTATTAAAATCATTAAGTTTTTGGACTCAAATAACCGATAATATGCTAAGAGCTATATCCTGAACTGCCTTAGGTTTATCGAGGTAGCGTGGGTTGCACAGAGAGAGTGAGGGGTTTGGGTGGAAGTTTACCGTTCCTTTATCTTACGTTTGCTACGAAATTACCTCATCGGTTCATTAGGGGCTGTTTTTGTCGTGGGTACTGTCGTTATGGTATCCACTTTGCAAATACCAAATATTCAATTTGTACGTTTACTAGCAATCGTACTGATTTCGCTTGTGTTTATGCTGAGTGCGGAGTGGATTGCTTTTCGTGTACAGCTTATGCCAATCCGGCGTTTTTTTGTCACAACCGAGCGCCATTCGAAGGCACAGATGGACAGCATGTATGAGAAAATTCATCGTTTCCCAGGACGAACCATCTACCGAATCATGATCCCACATCTATTAGGATTCTCACTGCCAGCTGCGGGATTAACACTATGGATGCTTAGTAGGGGCTGGGTGGAGTTTCCCACCTTTTATGTTTCACTCGCAGCAGCATGCGCCATTTTGATTGCAGTGATGCATGCGCTGATCGAATACTTCCTTACGGTTCGAGCGGTAAGGCCGCTGCTGCTGGAAATTCGTCGTCAAGGTAAGCAGCAGTTTGGGATCGAGCCCTCACTTGACGGGCGTGTGCTTGTATCAATTCAGCGTAAGTTCCAGCTTAGTACAGCACTGATCGGACTATTTCCCTTGTTTTTGTTTTTCCTGGCAACGTTTATTCGGTTACAGTACATGGATCCCGAATTTGCCAAAGAGTACATCGTATGGGCGGTGCTCGTTGTTGTGTTAGGAGCGGGCTTTGCGCTTGTGGGTAGCTGGCTGCTCATTCGCGATGTGCGGGATCCTGTTGCTGATTTAACGAAAGAGATGAATCGAATTCAGGAAGGTGATCTGGGGAGACGAGCTCCGGATTTGTATGCTGATGAGTTTTCTGCGCTGATATCTGGATTCAACATGATGATTAACCGGCTGGAAATGAGGCAGGAGCGTAATAGACAACTGCTTCAGAGCTATTTCTCGACGCTAGCTGCTGCTTTGGATGCACGGGATAAGTATACGGCTGGTCATTCCATGCGGGTCGCAGAATACTCGCTTCTCATTGGGAAGCTCAGTGGCATGAATGAAGAGCAGGCTGACTTATTGTACAAATCCGCATTGCTGCATGACATCGGTAAGATTGGCATACCTGATGAAGTTTTGTTGAAGGATGGCAAACTTAGTGATGAGGAATTCGCCATTATTAAAACTCACCCTGTGCTTGGTGAAAATATATTGCTGCAGATCGAACCGGTCGATGCCATGGCAGACTTCTTACCTGGCGTTAGATCACACCATGAACGGTATGATGGAAGGGGTTATCCGGACGGTAAGGCGGGACTAGATATTCCCCTCTTTGGCCGCATTATCGCGGTAGCGGATGCATTTGATGCGATGACCTCGGATCGGCCCTATCGGAATGGGATGAGCCATGAGAAGGCATTAATGATTCTAGAAGAAGGAAAAGGATCCCAGTGGGATCCCTATTTCGCAGGTTTGTTTATTGACGAGTGGAGACGGCAACAGCATCTTCAGAAACCGTCGGAGCAGGGGATCAGCTGATCCCTTGAGTCCATTTCGATTCTTTTCTGCGCCGGCGGTGGAGAGCTAGACCAGTGATGATTGTGAAAACGCATTCTCCGAGGATGACTGCACCCAGTGCGTCATAGATAACATGCTGTTTGATCAACAGCGTAGATACAATAATGAGAGCAGCTCCGCCAGCCACCCATCGTTTGATGGATTTCCGGATACTCGGAACCGAGAGTACAGCGCGCATGACCAGATAGGAATGAAGGGCATGAATGCTTGGGAAACAATTATATGGACGATCCTGGCTGTAGAGCCATCCAAGAATAGATGTACCGAGACCTGTACCGGTTAGCTCCGGGCGCGGCACCATGGTCTGAAAGTTAAAGTAAATGAGATAACAGATCCAGACACAGATGTTCATGGACAACAAGACGCGGTAATACATGAGTCGATCTTTGACACACAGATACGCCAATACTCCGAATACAAACGGATACCAGCCCAGATAAGGAATGGACATCGCTGGCATGAAGGGAATCATGCGGTCGATCGGGGAGCTCAGTACGACGAATCCGCGTTCTGGACTATTCAGAATATCATAGAACATTCCCATGACAGCCAAGGACAGCATTAAACTTAGCGACAGCCAGTAGGATTTACTTTTTAAGATTTTCACAGCAGGCTTTCTCCTTTCATTCATGTTCGCGCACGAACATGATCACACAATGTAACTAGTTCAAATTTAAACAACAATATATTCTACTACGTCCAGCCCACAAATTGAATCCTGATTTGTGTATATTTGTGTATTCTTTTGACGAATAAGAAATGCGGAAGCGGAAGTGGGCATGATATGATAGAGGTACATACGGACAGGCGGCGCTAAAGCCAGTAAAGTCGGACAACAGGAGTGAGCGAATGCAATTTTCAAAAATGTTCGTATTGAATATGGGGATGCTGATTACGATTGCATATCTCGCTAGTGTTTTCTATAAATATATCGTAATACGTACCTCTTCTCGGGTGAAACAGATCAGTTCGGTGCTTCTTCTCATTTTTGCAGGTTGGATCAGTACGGTTTTTGGATTCCAGCTCACGGAGGAAGTCGTCTTTGATCTCCGATACGTTCCTCTAATTGTTGCCGTTCTGACGTATAGGCAACCCTATAGCGTAATCCTCATTGGTGTGGGGATCGGACTATCGAGGCTAACGTTTGGCATTACAGATGCGACGTTGGCTGCCGTCATTAATATGTCGATGCTGGGCGTGATTTGCGCAGGTCTCAATATATGGATGAGGCGCAGCAATTACAGGCTGATTATTAAGGGCATTCTCGTTACACTCATCGTGAATGTGGTCAATAGTATCAATATCGCGATTGTTGGCGTTATTCCGGCGCCATACTTTTTCTCACACATCATGCCTTATACACTTCCTACAGGTATCGTGCTAAGTCTTATTTTTGCCTTCATCCTACGTGACTTCCAGAATGAACAGAATCGCATTTTACTTATACAGAGTACGAACCGATTGTTGTCTGTGCAAAAGGAAGAATTACAGAAAGCGCAGATCGTGCTGGAGGATCGAGCCAAACAATTGATGATCGCCTCGCAATACAAGTCTGAATTTCTCGCCAATATGTCTCACGAATTGCGTACCCCACTGAACAGTGTCATTAACTTTGCTCAGATGATCAGCGAGAATGCGGATACGATGGATCAGGAGGATATCGTACGTTTTGCCACGATGATTGATCATTCTGGTCAAGAGTTATTAACGTTAATCAACGATATATTGGATCTATCCAAAGTAGAGGCGGGCAGGCTGGACATCGTACTGGAGGATATTAGTATCGCCCAATTGACTGAGGATGTTATGAGTCATTTTCAATTGGTCGCGGAGAAAAAAGGCGTCGAACTTGTGATGGAGCGCAAAAAAGGTGTACCCGAAACATTATGGTCAGATCCCCAGCGTGTGCAGCAGATCTTGCGAAACCTGATGTCGAATGCCATCAAATTCACCCCTCAGGGCAAGGTGCAGTTGACGGTGAGTACTGAACAATCGAACAAGCTCTCAAGACCAGGCCGCTGGCTCGTATTTGCGGTCAAAGATACAGGGATCGGCATCTCGGAAGATCAATTTGAGTCTATATTTGAAGCCTTTCAACAAGCGGATGGCTCCATTAGTCGTAAATTTGGCGGTACGGGATTGGGTCTGTCCATCAGCCGAGATTTGGCACGTTTGTTGGACGGAAACATCCAGTTGGAGAGTGTGGAAGGCAAGGGAAGCACCTTCCGCTTATACCTTCCGTTGAATCGTGAAAAAATGGGTTGACAATGCTTGGACTGTGAGTAGAATTTGGGGTGACAACTAGCATTGGCCGGCGTTAAAAGCCTGGTCTAAGGAGTGTATCCCCATACAGAAGATGGTCAAAGTAAACCCTCCCTCGTTTGCAAGCAAACTACGGCGTAAGGGTTCGAAACAACGTACCAATTTAGCAATTGCAACGTGGGAGGGTGTACCGGCAATTATTTTACAGACTTTGCTGGGTGGCCCATTTTTAACGGGATTTCTGCTGTACCTTGGAGCCGGGTCAAGACAAATTGGTTTTGTGCTCGCAATTACGACGTTCGTAAACATTGCACAGATTGGTGCAGCCTATTGGATGCAGCGCATTCGCAGTCGAAAGCGTATGCTCCTGTTGTTCGTTGGGGCGCACCGTATCCTGTGGAGCGCAACAGGGCTTATCCCATTTCTTTTCCCGCAGGAATGGTGGGTATCCATTTTTATCGGGATGTATACTGTAGCGTTTATTGCCAATACAATCGGCGGTATGATCTGGACATCGCTCATTGGAGACATTGTGCCTGCCAAGGTCAGAGGTCGTTATTTCGGAATACGAAACACGATTCTGAACGCTCTTGGAAGCGTATGCTTATTCGTTGGAGGTATGGTTCTGGATCGTTTTCCAGGCGGGACGGGTTTCCTCATTTTGTTCATTCCCGTATGGATCTGTGCGATTGCGAATACCGTCATTTATTTCTTTTATCCGGATATGCCCTTTGAGCGTTCCACGGAAAAAGGTTTTTGGCGTATGTTCAAAAAGCCATTTCAAGATCAGTCGTTTCTAAAGGCAACGTTGTTCTTGGCGGCTTGGTTGCTCATTCAAACGCTAATTGTTCCGCTATATTCTTATGTCATGCTTGATTTGCTTAGCGTAAACTATCAGACCGTGTCCATCATTACCGTAGTACAGACCTTGGTTATGATGATGGGGTTCTACCTCTGGGGTAATCTCAATGCTAGATTCAGCAACAAAACGTTGTTGTTCTGGACGTTGCCGATCATCGCACTCTCCTGTTTATCCTGGGGATTGATGTCGTTTATGCCAGTTTTGGTAGCGCTATTTTGTTCTCATATCTTTCTGGGTATTGGCGTGGGGGGCTTCAACCAGCTTGCCTTTAACTTCACCATTGGAGATACACCCAAAAGCGAACGTCCGATGTTTGTGGCGGTATATTCGGCATTAACCGGGGTAACTTCCTTTCTGGGGCCATTAATTGGGGGCTCGCTATATGAGAAAATGGTGAAGTGGCCTGAAACGATGACATGGTTCTCGACCTATGGCTTTCAGATGGGTGTTGGTGCAGCGATGTTAATTTTAACGTTTACCCTGGGTCGTCGGGTTTTATTGCGATAAGAGTGATCGGAAGATTGTTCTGTTATTAGAGTCGCCTGTGTAAGATTCTTTAGTTCTTTTTAATATACAGAAGGGGAGGGATGATTATGGAGCATATCGAAAAGAAGGCCGTAGTGATCGGTGCTACCGGTCTTGTCGGCGGCCTATTAGTAGATCGTTTGCTTAAGCATTCATCCTACCGCGAGGTTCATGTATTTGTCAGGCGTCCATTGACGCTAGAGCATCCCAAGCTGAAGCAACACATCGTGGATTGGGATCAGCTTCATGAGGCTGCTGATTGGTTCACAGGTGTTTCGGATCTGTATTGTTGCCTTGGAACAACGATCAAGAAAGCCGGAAGTCAGGAAAATTTCCGCAAAGTGGATTATGACTATGTTGTGGAAGCAGGAAAACTTGCGAAGCAGCACGGTGTTACTCAGATGCTGGTGATCTCGTCAATGGGTGCGAATGCGGATTCGCGCGTGTTCTACAGCCGAACCAAAGGGGAGATGGAGGATGCCTTAACCGCCCTTGGCTTCAATTCATTGCAAATCTTCCGCCCCTCTCTTATTCTAGGAGATCGGAATGAGACTAGAATTGGCGAACAGTTGGGTGCTTACGCGATGAAGCTGCTGGATCGGTGGATGACAGGTAAGGCTGCTAAATATCGGGCGATCCCTGCGGCAACCATTGCTCAGGCGATGATCAATATTGCGCTTGTGGGTACAAGAGGTCATCACGTTTATTCCAACGAAGTTATTCATGTGCTTGGAACGGAAGCTTCCGTGGTATAATAGGCATCAAAATGAGTTCATCAACTTGCTGCCCTATGGTGGTATGAGAACGAACATAAAGGAGAGTTAATCCATGAAAAAACCAATTTCTACGGATCAGGCGCCAGGCGCTATTGGTCCATACAGCCAAGCTGTCGATGCAGGTGACTTTATCTACACGTCCGGTCAACTGGGGCTGAACCCGCAAACGGGAGAATTCGGCGCAGATGTACAAGAGCAGACTCGTCTTTCCTTGAGCAATGTGAAGGCGATCCTCGAAGCGGCTGGTACCACAATGGACAACGTTGTGAAAACAACCGTATTCCTGAAAGACATGAACGATTTCGTTCCTGTGAACGAAGTGTATAGCACATTCTTCACACAGCCATACCCAGCACGTAGTGCAGTTGAGGTTGCTCGTCTGCCGAAGGATGCACTTGTTGAAATTGAAGTTATTGCCCGCAAATAGGACAAGCTCAATCATACAACAATATCAATATAGAAATACATAAAAAGCCGATTCTCTGGTCTTGATCAACCAGGGAGTCGGCTTTTTGAGGATTACAATGTACTGTACAATGATATGCTTAAAGGAACCAGGCTTGCGTAATGATGATTGGAATAGCTCATCTTCGTGGTAAGTATATATGTTAATCCCGATCCTGATTACGGGCGAAGAACAGCCATACCGCGTAAAGGGCAATCACGATCGCCAAGGTGATCGCTGTATAATAGACGGAAGTGACGTCTTTTTGCTTCAATGCAATGGCAATGTATGCCCACGTGAAGACGAGTGGATATACGCTATCGCGATAAGGGAAGCTCACGAGGACTGCGAGAACAAGACCTACAATAAGCATAATAATCGTCCAAGTTGGTTCGCTGATGCCGAAGCCGTCCCAACCGATTTTGTATAATAACACCGCAACGTTGATAATGGTGGCTACACTCACCCATCCAAGATAGATGCTAAATGGCAGCTTTACAAGCCACATCTCCGCAGTTGTCGGTAGAGTGATGGCACGTGTTTTGAGATATAACACAATCAGAGATAGTAAGAGCAATACGATAATTAGTAGAGCGAGACCTGTCTGTAGGTTCTGAAAAGCGAAGATCCACGCCACGTTAAAGGCACAGCTGGCTAGAAACCAATATCCGAGCCGAGTGATCGAATCTCGTTTCCAAGATGCCGGGACAAACTGGTAGATGACGAAGCCGGCGAGCAAGAGGTAGATTAGTCCCCAGATGGCGAACGCGTAACCCGCAGGGGTTAGTAGGACAGGGTACATATCGGACACTTCTTTGTTGGTTCTACCGCCAATAGGCAGCGCATTCGAGAGGTAGTTCACAATGATAACAGCGATAAAACCAATAGCGTTTAACCACTTGTACGGATTATTACGTGACATGGTATTTCCTCCTTGGTTTAACAGAAATGAATGAACCACGGGTCAGTCTACAATGAATATACCCAGTTCTCCCCCATTTTAATAAGGAGCACGCAAAAAAATATCCAAGACTTCATGTGATTCTAGAAAAAGTCACGCATGGAGACACATTTAGTCCCAGTCTGTCCCAATGTACGCAAGTTGAATCCATAATATGTCCGATATAATGGACTTCTTGTACATTTATCTATAAAACATTAAATACGCTTTGCTAATCAATAGAGCTGATCGGGGGAAGAAGATTGTTTACAAGAGAGATGATGGAGAAGCAACAGACTTGGTTTTATGTAGCTGCTCTGCTTGTCGGGGCAGGCATTGGGCTGGGCATGCCCGATTGGGGGTCGGCTCTGGTGTATACCGTTTCACCTGTGCTCGCTTGTTTGTTATACAGCATGTTTGCGCAGATTCCTTTTCTGCAGCTTAGAGAATCGATATCGAATCTTCGGTTTATAGGCGCATTACTGGTTGCTAACTTTGTTGCCGTTCCTGTGCTTGTATGGGTACTTATCCTCGTATTCCCGCAGACGTCTGCTGTCTCGTTAGGAGTCTATCTAGTATTGCTAACTCCATGTATTGACTACGTTATTGTATTCACTCAGCTTGGGAGGGGAAATGAGAAACTCATGCTTGCTTCCACCCCCATGCTGTTCGTGGTGCAGATGATGATGTTACCCGTGTATCTATGGTTGTTCATGGGTGCAGAAGCAGCGCAGATTATGCAGCTTGGGCCTTTTGCCGAGGCGTTTCTGTTCCTGATTGTCATTCCGCTGTTGCTGGCGATCTGTACTCAGTTCGTATCTAAAGGCAGACCTATGGGCGAAGCCGTATTAAATGCCACGGCTTGGCTACCCGTCCCATTGATGGCTCTTGCGCTGATTGTCGTGGTTACCTCTCAGATCGGGCAGGTGTATGAGGAGTGGGCTATTATTGTTAACGTTCTTCCTGTATACATCGCCTTTATGATCGTAATGCCAGTATTGTCCCGTATCATTGCACGTATGTTCCGACTTGATGCGGGTGCAGGCAGGGCACTGATCTTCAGCGCCTCTACACGCAATTCCCTCGTTGTTCTTCCTCTGGCACTCGCGCTGCCAGCAGAATGGGCTGCCATAACGGCTGCTGTAATCGTTACGCAGACGATTGTTGAGCTGGCGGGAGAATTGATCTATATTCGTGTGGTGCCTGCCGTGATAATAAAGGATTGAGTCGTTATTGATCTAGAGATTTTCGATAATCCCCAGGTGTCAGTCCTTCCATTTTCTTAAATACTTTGCTGAAATATTTCTCGTCCTGGAACCCGACCATCTCTGAGATTTTGGCAATGCGCAGGGAAGGGTTTTGGAGCAGTAATTTGGCATTATTAATCCGCAGCTTCCCGAGATATTCCGACCAGTTCAGACCGAACTGCTGTTTGAATTTGCGAGAGATATATTCGCGGCTGAGATAGAAACGGGCAGAGATCTGTTGCAGGGACAAGTCCTCCTGATAATGAGCATCCATATAACGTGCAATCTCTTTCATCGGGTCATGGCTCGTATGGTGCTGTGCTGCTAGAGCCTTTCCAGCAGCGATGAGTCGCTGTTCCAACAAAGAGCGAAGGAGTGGAAGAGACAACATGCCTTCACGATCAAACGGCAGCTCAGCAAAAGGTAAGAATTGTTCATCCAGCTTATCCTGCTCATCTTCCTCTGTGGAAGACATACCTGCTGTATCGTCAAGCCAACGTCCCAGCATCCAGTCCATCTCTTGAATCCACTGGAGCACCTGCTCCGGTGTAACTGTATCAAGCCGGGTAAGTGGATCGATCCACTCGCCTACAGCCGTAGATACATTAGCGTCACGACCACTGATCGCTGCTAATCGCAAGGGTTCTTCCATTGTGGATAACCGAAGACCTTTAGTTGCTGTGGACGAGTCCAATGAAGCATGGAATTTATGGTTAGTCTGTAACGCATTTCGCCGCCACAGCCGCTGGCTCGCTTCCTGATATGCGTTGGGAATGCCAGATGGAAATACATCAGAAGAAGCAATACCATAGTGAAGACGACGCTGAATTGTCTGTTCCAGTCCGGTGTTCACACGTTCCAGAACGGCCTGCAAAGAGGCTGGCGAACCCCAATGTAGCATAACAACCTGGTCTGGCTGATCGAGCTGGCGGAACACAACTCCTTCGTTAGGAGTACTTAACATCTCTGCACAGATATTGAGCACGGAGAAAACGAGCAGATCAGGTTGGCTGCGATATTTCGCCTGACAACCAGCATCGAGTTGAGACAGACTCGTGACGGCAATGTTGCATGTACTCACGAGCTGGGAGAGGTTCAGCTCATTACGAATTCTCTCCATTTGAGTAGTGCTATTGCCACGCCCAACGACTAATTCAGTAAGCAAGCGGTCATGATAATGCGGGCGCATCGTATTCATGACCATAGATTGTTGCATCGTCTGCACGCGAAGAGTCTCATCTTCCTGCCAAGCCTTAATCGCTTTTAACAAGGAAGCATTGAGTTCCTCCGTTTCGACAGGTTTCAATAGATAGTCCATCCCGCCATAACGAATGGCGTGCCTAACGAGCTGGAAATCATCATAACCACTGATAACTAACACCTTGCTGTGTGGGGTATGGACAGAGATCCACTCCAGTAATTCCATGCCGTCCTTGCCCGGCATACGCATATCGCTCAATATAATTTGCGGCTCGTGTTCAGTGATGAGTTCAATCGCTTCATGGCCATCGGCTGCTTCCAATAACGTGTCTACTCCGACAACATCCCACTGCGCCAGTAGTTTAATTGCGTCGCGGACGTGTTTTTCATCATCGACAATTAGTACTTTCATGCTGCTCACTCTCCCGCGTAAATTTTAACGATGATCTGCACGCCATGTGGCTCCTTATTGTTGATATCTATGATTGCCGGATGTTCTGTAGAGGAGTTGAGCCGCAGTCTTTGACCGACGTTACGCAGCCCAATGGACTCGTTCTCGTCTGTCTCTTTTCCCACGATCTCCGATGTACTTAATTCCTCGCGGAACCATTCCCGGATCTCGATAAGTTTTTCCTCTGGAATGGACGGGCCGTTGTTCTCCAGATGAATTTTTACCCAATGATCGGTTGTCAGGTGACTATGGATGCTGATATATCCCTTGCCAGGCTGAACATCAGCTCCATGTTTGAAATAATTCTCAATCAGCGGCTGAAGTGTCATGCGCGGCATCTCCACAGACAGTGTATCCTCGGCAAAATTCAAATTCACCTCTAAGCGTTCACCAAAACGCTCCTGCTGCAGCTCCAGATATAATCGGGCATGCTCGGCTTCTTCCCGCAAAGTTACACAAGTCTGATCTCGCATACTATAGCGCAACATTTTGGATAAGGAAGAGAGCAG
Source organism: Paenibacillus tundrae (assembly GCF_036884255.1). Taxonomy (NCBI): domain Bacteria; kingdom Bacillati; phylum Bacillota; class Bacilli; order Caryophanales; family Paenibacillaceae; genus Paenibacillus; species Paenibacillus tundrae. Next base: position 559,532 of record NZ_CP145605.1, read on the forward strand.
TGCATAAGCTCGTTGTCCTTGTTGTTGAAGGGCAAGTGTACCGATAGATTGGAGCGTATTGTATAGGAAATGTGGATGAATCTGAGCTTGTAAGGCTCTAAGCTGATTGGTTTTGTTGGCGAGTTCAAGTCGATACTCCCTCAAGATCAAGTTGTTCACAGTATCCATCATATCTCGGAAATGACGGGCAAGAACGCCGATCTCATCCCGACTAGTTAAGCGGATATCCACATGTAGCCTGCCTGCCTGAATCTGATTCATATAACGCATCAATTGTTTGAGCGGACCTGTAATTCGAATGGAGACAAACAGTGTAGCCACAATGACCATGACTAGTGCAGCGATTGCGATTAGAGCATTGTTCCACGTTAGTGTGTTCGCTCGTGCATATAACGTTTCATTAGGGATCTGTTTAATAATGGTCCAGTCTGCAAATGAACTGCCTATTTGTTGATAGACATACATGGAATGCTCTTGCTCGAAATGACCTGTACTTGTCTGAAAATGTACTTTCCCCGCACGAATATCATGTAATTCGGCGGCGACCTGCTTGTTCAATACAAGGCTATCACTAACCTGTGAATTTCCTTGATAGATGATCTGATTATGACGATCCACGATATAAATCTGTTCCTTCGCTGGGTCATATAGTCGGCTGCTGATCGTCGCAATGCTGTCCATATTAAGATCAATCGACAGTACACCCAGACGTTCGGTTGAAGGGATGTCCATGATAACGCGATGTAGCGTAATCACTGTTCTAGAAGGATCATCCGCAGAGGCTGCCTTGAATCCATACGTGTGGCTGGCGTGAGCTGATTCGATCCATATATCCTGACGGTTTCCATTCGTCTGTCCGTGAAGCGAATCGGAATAAGCCTGTTTACGTTCTTCCCGTTTCGGGAAAGGGTTCGTGATGAGTGTAGACTGATTTGCTGCAAATGAATGCAAGTAGAGCTGGAATACATCCGGAACAGCCGAACGGATCGTCTGTAGCGTGGTGTACACCTCTGCCACTGCGCGATAATCCCCAGGGATTTTGGCTAAATTGCGTAGAAAATGGGGATCGTTATACACCGCGAGCGAAGCCCTTGCTACATTATCGATGTAGTTATTCAGGTTGGTCGATGCCTGATAGATCAGGCGTTTGTTCTCGGCAACGGCCTGTTCCCGCAAGGCTGTCTTGGTCTGAATAAACGTCATACTCATGGACGCGAGCAGAGGTAGAGTTGTAGCAATCAGCATAAATGCGATCAGCTTGGTACGGATACTATAATATTTTGTCATCGTTGCACCCCTTCTGGTTGCAGGTTAGGAAAGGACAATATTTTCCCCCCAACTGTTCACAAGCATCGGTGTTTCCTTGAGCTTCATTGGGGTTTAATAGACGAAGAGACCAATTTCATCCAATAGAAGGGGAGAACGATATGAAGCATCGGCATTCATCCCAGCTGTTACAGCAGCTTGTGTTCGTGGGTCCCTCCATCGTCTTTTTTATTCTCATCATCGTAGTTCCTTTCCTGCTGGGAATGTACTATTCCTTTACAGACTGGAACGGGGTATCCGCTAGCATTAATTGGGTTGGGTTTGACAATTTCGTGCATATCTTTACGAATGATCCGAAGTTCCAAACTGCGTTCTGGTTCACCGTGCGCTTTACGGTGGTCGGTGTCATTCTGACCAATGTGATTGGTTTTTTCCTTGCGTACTTCCTGACCAAACCACTCAAGACGAGAAACATCCTACGTACCATTTTCTTCATGCCTAACGTGATTGGTGGATTGTTACTCGGCTTTATCTGGCAATTCATATTTGTGAAAGGGTTTTCAGCAGTTGGCGACGTGACTGGATGGTCCTTCTTCAACCTTCCCTGGCTGGGAGATGAACCGACCGCCTTCTGGGGTATTGTCATTGTATTTGTCTGGCAGACTGCAGGATATCTAATGGTCATCTATATCTCATCCCTGACCAATGTATCCCCCGACCTGCTGGAAGCGGCTGAGATTGATGGGGCTAGCCGGTGGCAGGTACTGCGCAGCATTATTTTACCGCTCGTGATGCCTGGTGTCACGATCTGTCTGTTCCTTGCCATTTCGTGGTCATTCAAAATGTTCGATCTGAATCTGTCCTTAACCAAAGGTGGACCGTTCGGTTCAACCGAGTCCGTAGCCTTGAATATTTACAATGAGGCCTTTGTGAACAATCGGTACGGAATCGGGACAGCAAAAGCACTTATATTCTTCGTAATCGTTGCCATCATCACGATGATTCAGGTACGTCTGACGAAGAGCAAGGAGGTCGAGGCTTAAATGGAAACGAAGAGTAACTACCGGTTAAGTACCATTGCTACTGAGATTATTATGGTGTTGCTTGGCATTCTGTTTCTGGTTCCGTTCTACTTCTTGTTCGTCAATTCAGTCAAGACATTCGGTGACCTGCTTACCAACTCAGCGGCATGGCCGGAGGTATTCCAGTGGAGTAACTATGCTAACGCATGGGAGAAAATAAATTTCCCTTCTGCGCTGATGAACTCGCTTATTGTGACTGTCGTGAGTAATCTGCTGCTCGTACTAATCAGCTCTATGGCAGCATACCGGATGGTTCGCAGCAATACCCTGTTTAACCGCATCCTGTTCGGGATGTTTATCGCTGCGATGGTAATTCCGTTTCAGTCTATCATGATTCCATTGGTTACCGTAACAAGTAATCTGGGTCTAATCGACAGTCTAGGCGGCTTAATCATCTGTTATCTCGGATTCGGTGCACCGATGTCGGTCTTTCTCTTCCACGGATTTGTTAAATCGGTTCCGCTTGAGATCGAAGAGGCAGCACGCGTGGATGGAAGCTCTGCATATGGCGTATTCTTCCGCATTGTATTCCCACTCATGAAGCCGATGTATGTAACCGTCATTATTTTGAACACCCTCTGGATCTGGAATGACTATCTATTGCCATCCCTGATTCTACAGAGCTCGAATCTACGTACGATCCCGATAGCGACCTTTGCGCTCTTCGGTCAATATACGAAGCAATGGGATCTGGCATTACCCGCTCTAGTTTTGGGCATCATGCCAATCATTATTTTCTTCCTGTTGATGCAGAAATACATTATTCAGGGGATTACTGCTGGATCAGTTAAGGGGTAGGTGCGAGGGATGGTCGCTCCGGGATCAGGTGCGCTTCCAATCGCTGTTGCTCCTCGGTGGCCTGAATGTATGAATGCAAAGGAAGCCACCGAGTATCAAAGGCGAGCGCTTCGCTTCTCCAGCGCATCCAGATCCCTCCGCTCCTGCCTCGCACGGAGGAAGTAGAAGGGGTTATGCCCGCAAACCTTGGGCATAACCCTGGGAAAGAGAAGGTCAAAAGCGGCTGTCTGAGGTTGGTCGCTCTGGGATCAGGTGCGCATCCGATCGCTGTTGCTCCTCGGTGGCCTGAACGTATGAATGCAAGGAAGCCACCGAGTATCAAAGGCGAGCGCTTCGCTTCTCCAGCGCATCCAGATCCCTCCGCTCCTGCCTCGCACGAAGGGAGTAGAAGGGGTTACGCCCCAAACCTTGGGCATAACCCCTAGGAAAGAGAAGGTCAAAAGCGGCTGTCTGAGGTTGGTCGCTCCGGGATCAGGTGCGCTTACGATCGCTGTTGCTCCTCGTTGCCTGAATGTATGGATGCAAGGAAGCCACCGAGTATCAAAGGCGAGCGCTTCGCTTCTCCAGCGCATCCAGATCCCTCCGCTCCTGCCTCGCACGAAGGGAGTAGAAAGGGGATTATGCCCGCAATCCTTGGGCATAACCCCTAGGAAAGAGAAGGTCAAAAGCGGATACACGAGGTTGGTCGCTCTGGGATCAGGTGCGCATCCGATCGCTGTTGCTCCTCGGTGGCCTGAATGTATGGATGCAAGGAAGCCACCGAGTATCAAAGGCGAGCGCTTCGCTTCTCCAGCGCATCCAGATCCCTCCGCTCCTGCCTCGCACGAAGGGAGTAGAAAGGGGATTATGCCCGCAATCCTTGGGCATAACCCCTAGGAAAGAGAAGGTCAAAAGCGGTTGCACGAGGGAGGTCGCTCCGGGATCAGGTGCGCATCCGATCGCTGTTGCTCCTCGGTGGCCTGAATGTATGGATGCAAGGAAGCCACCGAGTATCAAAGGCGAGCGCTTCGCTTCTCCAGCGCATCCAGATCCCTCCACTCCTGCCTCGCAAGGAGGAAGTAGAAGGGGTTATGCCCGCAATCTTTGGGCATAACCTTCGAAAAGGAATAAGGCAAGGCTCGCTATGCGAGGGACAATTCATTTAAACTACATTAGGGAGAGTGTATATATGAAAAAAATGACGAAGTTTACGCTGCTCATGCTCATTGCGTTTTCCGTTATGCTTGCAGGCTGCGGTAATGGCGACAAAAGTGGTAGTCCTATTAACACGGATCCGCAAGGCAGCGGAGAAGCCGCCACAGGCGATAAAACAATTAAAATCTTTCAATTCAAAGTGGAAATTGCGGAAGCGCTTAACCGACTCAAAGCTGAGTATGAATCAGCCCATCCTGGCATCAAATTGGATATTCAAACCGTGGGCGGTGGTAGTGACTACGGTGCAGCATTGAAAGCGAAGTTCGCCGCAGGTGAGCAGCCGGATATTTTCAACGTAGGTGGATATCGTGAGCTAGATACATGGCTGGAATACTTGGAAGATCTGTCTGACGAGTCTTGGGCGAAGGATACGCTGGAAGTAGCGAAGGAGCCTATGATGAAAGACGGCAAGCTCTATGGGCAGCCACTGGCATTAGAAGGGTATGGCTTCATCTACAACAAGGATCTGTTTGCCCAAGCAGGCATTACAGAAATTCCAACGACACTGGAGCAATTGGATCAAGCTGCACAGAAGCTACAAGCGGCAGGAATTACCCCTTTTTCTAACGGATATCAAGAATGGTGGGTACTCGGTAATCATAATGTGAACGTAGCATTTGCCAACCAAACGGATCCAGTAAAATTCATTGCAGGTCTTAATGAAGGAACAGAGAAAATTCCGGGCAACCAAGTATTTGCAGATTGGATCAACTTGCTCGATTTAACGCTGAAGTATAGTAACAAAAACCCGTTGACCACGGATTACAATACGCAAGTAACTCTATTTGCTACCGGTGAAGCTGCGATGATGCAACAAGGGAACTGGACGCAAGTACAGATTGACGGAATTGATCCTGATCTGAATCTGGGTATCTTGCCGATGCCAATTACGAACGAACCGAATGATAAATTGTTTGTAGGTGTGCCGAACTACTGGGTCGTGAACAAGAATTCGCAAGTAAAAGACGAAGCTAAACAATTTCTGGAGTGGCTCGTAACCTCTGATGTGGGTAAACAGTACATGACCAAAGAGTTCAAATTCATCCCAGCATTCAGTACGATTGAAGCATCTGAAGAGGATCTGGGCGATTTGGCTACAGACATTATGAAATACAGCCAGGAGAACAAAACATTAAGCTGGAACTTCAACCGTTTCCCTGAAGGTGTTCCGCAAGAATATGGTAGCACGATTCAAGCCTATGTAGCAGGCAAATCAGATAAAGACGGCTTGCTTGATGCCTTGCAGCAAAACTGGGATAGTCTGAAAAAGTAAACAGAAGCTATTCTAATGACAATACATGTACGAATGCGCTAAAAATTAAATATTATCCACAGAAAAAGGTTATCCACACCCGTTAACAAAATGAAAAAAGTAAAAGAATGCACAAAACACGAGTAAAGCCAGCCAGAATATTGTTTCTAGTTGGCTTTTTCTTGTGATCTGCCGGACAAATAGGAACAATGTCCATCTAGAACGGACAATAACTTAATTTGTCTTTATGAAATGTGGATAATCGCAATAAGGGATTCATACGATTAGGCACATGTTATCCAGTTCATCCACCACATGTGGATATCCTGTGACTAGAAACGACTAGATGTGGATATGTCTAACGAATGTATAGGGTTCACTATTATCCATATTGCATTTTATTGATTAGTACTATATAGTTCTAATTATGAAAGAACAACAACCCAAAACTCAGAATACTCAGTCTACCCGATCTAAGAGCTCAAGTCCATTGAATCGAACAAAAGCGGTGGAAGTTGCCGCAGAGCTGTTTTTGCGCCAAGGCTATAGCTATGTCAGCATGGATGAGGTTGTACGAACAAGCGGAGTATCGAAATCTAACATCTATTATCATTTCAAAAACAAGGAGGAACTGCTGCAAGCGGTTGTACAGCACTGGATCACACAGTATGAGTCGCAGCTATATCTGCTGCTCAGCCAGCACGAGCGAGGAGTCGAGGAACGAATCTATTCGTTTATCTCCATGTTGTCTGCAGGCATTGAAGCACGCAATTATGAGGGGAGCTGCCCTTTTATTACCCTGTACATGCAGACACCAGCGAGTGCGCCGGAGGTAAAAGAAAGCATATCCCGCTTCTTCCGTGAGATGCAGCCGATGGTCGAAAAGCTGCTGCAGCAAGGGCTTGATCGCGGTGAATTCCGAAAGGGAATTGAACCTCATTCTGCGTCCTCACTATTTATTGCAGCACTAGAGGGTTCGTTAGTTCTTGCAGAGACTGCCCGAGATACGTCGGTGATCGAGCAATCCGTGCGTACATTTTGTCAGATGCTTCGTTAAACGAAGCTCTTTTTTTAAATATAATTAGTACTAAATAGTACTACTCGAGAGGCTGATATATGTTAATGGAAACTCGTACATACACAACAGAAATGGGCATAACCAATCATGAAGCTACAACCATCTTACTTACAGGCAGCACTGGATTCATCGGTAAGGAGACCGTCAAACAACTCATCAATGAAAATTCGAATCTGATCCTGCTTGTACGATCCAAAGTAAGAGCCAAAGCGACACTACAAGCATACGGAATAACGGACTATAGCCGAATTACGTTTGTTCAAGGGGATCTATCCGTTTCGGGACTTGGGCTTAATACAGAGGATTATAAGCTAGCACTTGGAGCGAATGTCATCATTCATGCGGGTGGAACGATGGATGTGACACTGGAGCGAACGGTTGCAGAGCGCATTTTTATGAATGGGGCTAAGGAAATAGCAGCGCTTGCTGAAGAGATTCATCGTGCACACGGATTAAGACATTTAATCCACGTTGTTGGTTTTATGAGTCCGTATGGGAAAAGCGCTACAGAATCAGAGGGTTCTACTGGAGAAACGTCCCTTACTCCATCAGGGAATTGGCATAGCGCGAGCAGCAACATGTTGCATACCGAGAGTGCCTATGAACATATGAAATTCGAAGCAGACGCGTATATTCGTCAACACGCGGAGAGGTGTGCTTATCCTCTATCCGTTGTGAACCCAAGTACAGTTGTGGGTGCATATCCAACGGGAGAAACGGAACAAACAGGTGGCATTGGCATGCTTGTACAAGCAATGAGTAAGGGAAGAATGCCGATTATTCCTGGGGGAGCATCTCACTGGTTGCCTCTCATATCCAATGATGTGGTCGCACAAACCATTGTTTATCTATCCAGAGAAGTAGAATCGAACGGAGGTACTTACCCTGTATTATTGCCAAAGGAGGACAGTCCCAATATGAAGGAACTCATTCAACTTATGGCGACAACATTGGATGTACCTTCACCTCGGTGGTCAGCTCCTCTTCCAATGATTCATGCAGCGATGAAGGCTGGTGGAGAACGAATTAGTGGTATCCCGCCAGAGTCCATCTCATTTATTACGAAGCAGCGTTTTGACGTGGAACAGACGGAGCAGTTATTTCTTCGCATGGGGCAAAAAATACCTAATGTCGTTCCGTTACTACCCCATGTCATTGCTGATCTAGACTATCGTTTGACTAATCCGATCTTTGCAGCCGCAGCTCTACCTGAAGGTTGGGTGCGGACACGAAAAGGCAATCTAGCAGTGCTTGTCCACGAAGGTCACGGCGAGCCATGGGTAATCATTCATGGATTAATGAGTAGTGCAGATGAAATGTTACCTCTGGGGCAGGCGTTACAGCGTTTAACGGGGAATCCAATTTGGCTAGTGGATCTTGCAGGATTTGGTCGTTCTCCAGCTCTAAATGCAGTGCAAGATGAAGCAGGTTTTAAAGGTCAGGTTAAGGCGATTGCGGAGGTGTTGAATGAGATATCTGGTTCATTCAGACTCGTAGGGCACTCTATTGGGGCAAACTTAGCTGGAGCAGTCCTGCGAGAATATAATCGGAAGGATGTTCAACTGGCTGTGCTACAACCGGTGTGGACAGCTTCTGACGATGCCGTTCAACGCTTAGCGTCTAAGCTACCTAGAAGAATGCTGCAAAAACAACTCTCCCGAATGAGCCCACGGCGCCTAGTAAGGCAATTCAAACGTGCAGACTCCACTACGATAGACGAAACTGCACTTCTAGCATATGCCGAGAGAGTCTCTACTAGCTTGCGATCCCCTCGGATCGCTGGAGCCAGTGCCGATCTTCTTCGCTGGATTCAGCGTCCGGATCGAGCTGTCGTTCCAACCTATGATGAAGCAATAAGAACACTATTCGTGTGGGGCAGGGCAGATACCGGATACGGGCGTCCGCAGGAGCTTCCGACTACCTTGAAGTGTGCAGAGCTTCCTTATGGACACCAGTTTCCGATTTTTCATCCACAAGAGACAGCAAGGATACTTGCTGATTGGCAAACAGAGCAGGAATTGAAGACACATGCCTGAACCAAATGGAATCGTATACACAACCTATCCACAATCCGCAGCCCTTCTAGAGGCCGTGTAAATTCTTACGGTAGTTTATCCTACAAATACACAACATATGCACAACACACGAAAGGTTACCCACAGAATTGTGGGTAACTGTACACAGTCTGTGGGTAACTTATGCACAAGATATCCACAATCTGTTGAAAGACAATATATTACAGCCTAATTTTCGTCTTTTCTATTGATAACATGCAGATATCCACAGATGAATAAGGTTTTAATTGATGAAATGAAAAAACCTCCGTTCGGCAAGTGGAAGCCACTGTTGACAGAGGTTTCTTCCATTTGCCTACGAAGGAGTGTAAGTACTTCTAACGCAACATTACTTTCATAAATGATATTAAATGCCTTTTACAAGAAATGAACAGAGATAAGTCCATATTTATTTAGATTCTGTATTAAAACGACTAACCTCGCGTAGTAATTGATCCGCATGGTCCGACAAAGCCTTGGCTGCAACGGATATGTTGCCAATCGATTGGGATTGTTCCGTTGTGGAAGAAGCAGCTTCCTCAGTAGAGGCGGCACTTTCCTCGGCAACGGCTGCTAGCCCTGTCATAACGTCCGACACTTGAGCGGCACCTGATTTGATTTCGTTCATACCTGTCGTAATCGAGTTGATTTTGTGAATGATCTCATCAATAGATTGGCGAATACGCTCAAAGGATGCTGAGGTGTCTGCCATGGAATCGGACTGTGCCGCGCTATTCAGGCGGAATTGTTCCAGTTCGGTTGCACTCTGTTGACCTGCAGCGTGTAGATCCTTCAATAACTGATCGATTCCAGCTACAGACTGAGAGGATTGTTCCGCAAGCTTACGTACTTCACCAGCGACTACAGCGAAGCCTTTGCCATGCTCCCCAGCGCGGGCAGCCTCAATGGAGGCATTTAGCGCCAATAGGTTGGTTTGGGCTGCGATGTTCTGAATACTATTCGTAATGACTGAGATTTCACTAAGCTTACTTAATAACAATTGATTGGACGTTTCCACTCGATTGGTTGATTCATGTCCTGCTTGAGAGAGATCATTCTGCCTTGCGATCGCATCGTTTCCGCTCTCCATCGCATGATTCACGTCCAGAATGGTTTCGGATGCTTGGCGTGCCTCGTCTGTAATTTGATCGATCACTTGATTGATGCCTGATACCATCTCAGCTCCGGCTTGAATGGATTCGGCTTGTTCGCCTGCACCTTTGGCAATTTCATCAATAACGGTTGAGATCTGCCCCGCAATTTCATTACTGCCTGATGCATCCTTAAACATCGTCTGAGAGGAAGATTGCACTTGTTGTGCAGACTGATCGACCTGTTGAATCAGGGTGCGAAGTGAAGATGACATCTCATTGAAGGATGCTCCGAGCTGAGCAATCTCATCTTTTCCTTTAACGGAAACCTGCACGGTGAGATCACCTGCGGCCAATTGTTGTGCGCTGTTTTTCATCGCAATCAAAGGCTTAATCGTTTTTAAGGCTAAGAAATAGGCAAGAGCAGCCAAAATTAGAGTAAAGATCACGATAAATGCAATAAACAGTTGTCTCACCTTCGTGAATTCTGCCAAAGCAGCTGATTTGGAGATCGATGTCGCTGCTATCCAGTTAGTGTTCGGAATTTTCTCATAGTAGATGAGCTGGCGATCATTGTTGTATGTATACTCTGACATTCCACTAGGTTCTGCAAGCATTTTACCTACGACTTCTGTATAGTCACTCTGTTCAGCAAGCGGCGTATTCAGCAGATCGTGATTGGGGTGGGAGAGTACCACACCGGTTCGGTCTAACAAAAAGGTGAATCCATTATCGGTTTGGATGGAGCTAATCTCATCTTTGATCGAATTCAGAGAGATATTCTCCGAGATGGCACCTTGAAAGTTCCCATTTTCGTCATGCAGAGGTACCCCGATAAAAATAGACTGTACACCTGCTTGGGTTACATAAGCATCACTGAAAGTAAGCTGATTAGAAGCCTTGATAGCAAGGTACCACGGACGCTGACGCGCATCGAAGGATGCATCCGGTTGAAAACCTGCACCATCTAGATATGTACCATCCTCAAGTCCAAAATAAATCGTAGCGATATCTTCCTTATTACTTGGCAACTGAAATGCCTGGAGGTGCTCCATGCTAATTTCTTGAAGTGGAACAGTGTCATTGATGACCTTTCCGACGGTTTCAATCACTTTGGCTTGCGTCATCGCCCAGCCGTCGACCTCGGTTACAGCCTTTTGAACGGTGCTTTGCAGCTCATCATCGACCGATTCTGTAGCTTGCTTCTCAATAACGTAGAGAGAGATGTATCCAATGGGGGCTGCCAACAGGATACAGATAGCGGTGACGATGAAAATGACTTTGGTTTTTAGCGTCATAAAATTTACCTCGTTTCTGAAATAACACCCTGGGACTTTAGTCCTTGAACGAATGTTTGAATATACTATGTATATCGTCAATGTTTTGCTGTAATGTTACAGATGTGGAGTAGGTAATATGAACCATGTCGGTTGCCGAATAAAAAAGGGTGGCCTTGTTCTCTCAGCTAGATGGGGAAGAGAGGATTTTGCGGGTAAATGCTAGAATCTCAGATTCATATTACAGGGTAAAATTTCACCTGACCTAGACCGATATAATATGAATAAAGATTAGGGCGTGTCTCAAAACTCGCTGAAGTGCATCTTTTACCGTCTTTTCGCCCCCTGCTGCGTCACTTTCCCTTGACGTGCCCCGGCACGCCTGCGGAAAACTTTCTTGCTTGGAACGAAAATTCGTCAAAATCTGCGTCCTTCGGAGTTCTCAGACACGCCCTAGTTATGCCGAATCACGAAGCCTAGTGAAATTAATTCATCTACAGATGAAGTATGACGATGTAAGGTTCTAAAAATGGAAATGAGAAGGGTCTGAGGGATCTATGGATGAGAACATTCAATATATTAATTTCTCGGTAGGAGAGCAGTTCTTCGCACTTCGGATTGATGAAGTTCAAGAAATCATTCGAATGGTGCCGGTTACAACGGTTCCTTTTGGAAGTCCGGAAATTAGAGGATTCACTTCGCTATACGGGAAAGTTGTCTCCGTTGTAAGCTTGCGTGTGTTGTTAGGCATGCCGGATCAGGAGGACACTTCTGCCACACGGATTATTGTTGTACCGTACAAAGATGGGTTTGTACCTCTTATTGTAGATACGGTTGATTCGGTCGTAACATATGAACGATTCGAAAAACCTGCGGAAGAACACAAAAGCTTCATGAGTGGAATCTTCAATGAAATCGGGTACGGTGAAGATCATACAGCAGGTATTTTGAACCTTGAAGCATTGCTGGGCAGCTTAACCCACTCGTAATCGTTCCAAGGCTGGATCAGTTACTTGTTTCCGTTTAGTTCTCGCGTAAATTAGAAATTATTTATTTCTATTTCATGGTTCCGTAAAGACATGTGTGGTTGATTTCTCTAAATGCTCCTTATCCCCTTTCGGGGGGAAGAGGGGCATTTTTTGCATACCAAACGATGAAAATAAGCAATTTTTATAGGTAAAGGTTTTTAAATCGACTCGTTTTCGTATATGATGGAGAGTAACAATGCGAAGGGATGACGGGAGACTGTAATGATGCAATCGCTGTATGGTGTATGGCTTGGTGACGTGTTTTTTTGTTTTTCCGGTGAAACATCGGAACCACGTGTAGATGCTTGGAGTCACGTGGTCAGACGGCTAAATTTTGGCGACGGGGGTCGTCTATTTCAGCCTGCCGCTCTGCGCCTTGCGGAGTTGCGCTGGCCGAATCCGATGCGTAATGCTGCTGAAGCCAAGGGAACGAAGCGTCGCCAATTACTTGGAAGAACGCTCGAAGGACTGGCAATGTCGCCCAAAGATACATTTAAGCTGCTGCTTCATTGGGATGACAGCATACTGAATGCGGCAGGCATTCAAGCTGGAGAAGAGATTAAATATTGGGTAAAAGCAGCCGAATTTACACAGGAATTGTTGCTGCGTGGAGAGATTGCGCCAGCGGCTGAATTTGCTGCGAAGACAGGAGCGCGTCGGCGCACGGGGCAAGAAACGTTGACCGGTGTATGGCGCCCGCGCTTATTACATGAGGCGGACGTGGAGCGATTCCGAGAATTAGCTGAGGCTATGCCACCAATTGGCCTATCTGCGCCGGGGGCTTACGCTTCTGCGGAACCGGAATCGCGAGAAGAGGCAGGCGCGACTGTCTTATTTTCATTTATGAGCGGCATGGTTCATGCCGTTGTCACAGGTGAACTGGAGAGTATGGATAGTGAAATGTCACGGTACCGGACGCAATTCCGGCGTGGATCTTCTCCAGTATCAGAGCTGTGGTGGAACAGCCTAATCTCGATGTTCCGCCCTGTGACCGTACAGGGGGCAACGGAGGAACTGACTGAATTCATGGAGATAATTCAAGACGCAGGGGGCACATCCATGCCCTTGATGAGAACGGTAGAGATTGCTCCTACAGAAGGTGAAATTAAACTTGTATTACGGCTTGAGCCGCCCCTTGGCGAACTGGAAACATTATGGGGCATTACATTCTGGGTAGACAGTGTGCAGGAGCCAGGGCTGAGACTGCCCGCTCGTACAATCTGGGCTCATCCAGAGCGTGATTTAGATCGGGGTAAGGTTCAATATGCTGCTATTGCAGAACAACTATTAATGGCACTAGGGTACGCAACGGAGTTGGCTCCAGAGCTTGAGACTGCATTGCTTGAGCCACGTCCTGAAGGGATTAAGCTCTCACAGCAAGCCTTCTTCGAATTTTTAACACATGCCGTACCTCGTTTACAGAAGTCTGGGGTGACGGTACTCATGCCTTCTCGCTGGAGTCGAGCGGGCAAGCGTCGTGCCGGTTTACGTTTACAGATGCTGAATCGTGGCACAGAACAGACGCCGAGCGCTCCATCTGCACTGGGCATGGAACAGCTTGTGGCGTTTAAGGCTGAACCGATGATCGATGGTAAACCTGTGACGCCTGAGGAGCTTGCTGCATTGGCTGAAGCGACGGTTCCGTATGTGATGTTCCGCGGTGAATGGATTGAAGTGGATACGAAGGAAATTCGCCAAGTTCTCCGGTACATGAAAAAAGAAGAAGAACAATACATGCCTCTGTCTGAATGGCTGCACTTGGCCGCAGAAGAAGGCGAGGATGCCGCATGGAAAGGTCTGTCTGTATTTGGCGCAGAATCGGAAGGTCTGCTCTCCTTCTTACTGGATGGACAGGTGCTACGCAGTATTGAACCACGTCAGGTGCCCAAAGAGCTGCATGGAGAGCTTCGCCCTTATCAGGAACGGGGATATCAGTGGTTATCGGCTATGCGAGAGCTAGGGTTCGGCGTATGTCTGGCGGACGATATGGGTCTGGGTAAGACGATTCAGGTTATCACCTGTCTGCTCGACCTGAAGCACGAGGAGCAACTGATCGCGGCGCAGGAAGCGGAAGAGAATGATGGGCAGACATTAGAGACGCGAGCAGATGGCACATCGGAATGGGATGCCGCTGCGTATTCGCAGGGAGTTCATTTACCTGCATTAATTGTGTGTCCAACATCCCTTCTGGGAAACTGGCAGCGGGAACTGAAGCGGTTCGCCCCTGACTTAACCCTCTATATTCATCATGGCGGACAGAGACTGCATGGTTCTGCGTTCCAGGCAGAAGCACAGGCGCATGATATCGTGTTAACGACGTACCATCTAGCTGGACGGGATGGGCCTGATCTCGCGTCACTGCAATGGTCTACTGTGGTGCTGGATGAAGCACAGTATATTAAAAATTATCGTACGAAACAGGCGCAGAGCGTGATGCGTCTGTCTGCTCCCCACCGAATTGCAATGACGGGTACGCCGGTAGAGAACCGGCTGAGCGAGCTATGGTCCATTTTCCAATTCCTGAATCCAGGGTACTTAGGCACGGCTTCGTCGTTCCGCCAGCGCTATACAGGTACAGGAACCTCGGAAGAGAATGGGGCTTCTCTGCGGGAGCTTCACCGACTTGTGTCTCCATTTATGCTGCGTAGGCTCAAAAGTGATCCGGACATTCGTAAGGATCTGCCAGAGAAGCTGGAACTGAAATCCTACTGTTCCCTGACGCCAGAGCAGACGGTGCTGTATCAACGTGTCGTGGATGATCTGATGGGTGGATTGGATGGCAGAAATGGCATTGCCCGCAAAGGGATTGTGCTCTCATCGCTGACCAAATTGAAGCAGATCTGCGATCATCCGGTGCTGGCAGACAGCAATCGGAAGGATCACGCCAAAGTGGAGGCATCTGGCAAGATGGAACGCCTGTTGGAGCTTGTAGACGCCATTCGAGACAACGGAGAGTCTGCATTGATATTCACGCAGTATGTGGCTATGGGAGAGTTATTGGTATCACGATTAACACAGCGCTATGAAGAGGAGCCGTATTTCCTGCATGGCGGTGTGTCCAAAATACAACGGGACGAAATGGTCGAGACCTTCCAAAAAGGGGAAGGGCCTTCGTTATTTGTCTTATCTCTTCGTGCAGGCGGCGTAGGTCTGAATTTGACACGTGCAAGTCATGTCATCCATTATGATCGCTGGTGGAACCCTGCGGTGGAGAACCAGGCAACGGATCGGGTGTTCCGGATTGGACAGAACCGTAACGTACAGGTGCATAAGCTGATCTGTCAGGGGACGTTAGAAGAACGGATCGATGAACTGATCGAAAGTAAGAAAGCTCTCTCGGAGCAGGTCGTAGGTTCCGGCGAGAATTGGTTGACCGAAATGTCAGACGATGAGCTGCGTGGACTGATCTCGCTCCAGGGCGAGACATGGTTATAGAAATAAGATGAGACACGACTAGGGCGTGTCTGAATACTCTGAGGGGAACAAATTGTGCCGAATTTTCGTCTCTTGCAAGGAAGTTTTATGCAGGCTTACCGGGGTAAGTTAAGTGAAACTGACGTAGCAGGGGGAGAAAAGGCGGTGCAAGATGACCTTGAGCGGGGATTTAGACATGCCCTAAGTAAAGGGGGATTGTTGTGAGCGAAAAATGGAATGTCGAGCTGCATATGTCCCCCGTTGGATGGACAGCAGAAGTGAAGGCAGAGGTTCATGCACCTACAACTTTGAAGCCGAAAAAGGCTCATATAGATTCGGGTACAACAGATACGAGGGTCGCTGCATCTGATGCATCTGGGAAGGGTGTAAACCATGCTTCCGCAGGTGAAGGTATGTATACGGTAACCTGCACGCTGCCACAATTTAATGAGGCAGCACGTGAGGCGATTTTGGCGGAACTGCGCGAACGTCCGCTAGCGCTGTATGCACTGCTGCGCAGCAGTGCGGCTCAAGCCCAAGCTCCGGTTCCAGCGGAGCTTGCAGCGCTGTTGCCTACCGCGGTGGGCTTCACGCAAGCGGCTGAGCCTACCGCGCAAGCCACGCTCGGAGCTGCTGCCACGTGCAGCTGCGGCAGCCCAGGCTGCGCGCATGTCGCCGCGGCGGTGCAGGCCGCAGCCGCGCGCTACGCGGCCGAGCCGCTGCTGCAGCTAGCGCACGCCGGCTTGCCGCGCGAAGCGCTGCTTGCTGGCGTGCTGGGTTCATGGGCGGAGGAACTCGCCCTTGAACCCAGCGGCCCTGGCCGCGCAGCCGAGACGGCTGGCCGCCCGCAGGCGCGGGGCGGCGAAGGCGGCGCTGCCGTCGGCGAGTGGATCGCCGAGGCTGCCGCGGAAGGCGCCATGCACCAGCCAGGGCCGGGCTTCGGCGCCGTGCAGGTGCAGCTGGCGCAGCCGGGCAAGCCGCCGGCAACGCCGGAGCTAACGGCGCTGCTGCCAGGCGTGCCGGCCGTTGCGGGGCTTACGCTAATCCGCGAGCGTGTAGCTGCGCGGATATGGCAGGCTGTCCAGAAGAAGAACAAGGGCAGCAAGGCAACCAAGTGATGCAAGGCGTTAAGCGGGGAGATCGTAGATCATCCCTGCTTATTTGTCATGGTCATCGCTTAGGCTTTCATTTTGACACATCTATGGAATTACCAATCGCTTGCTTGGAACGACAGCAACTGGGATTAGGCAATAAAAGGCTGAAAAACGGTCTAATATGCAGATCATCCCATCTGGGGTAATAATGAGTTCGGGTGAAGGGAGTCTTTAACGGTGGAGCTTCGCCCGCATATAAGGTATACTGTCGCAGGGGCAGAATGCTTTGATATATATCCCCCTGAACATAACAGATTGCAATATAAAAGGTTGTTCAGAAAGTCCACCTTTGATTACGAAGGAACCACCCTTTTTGAACACGCACTATAAAATGGATGGCGATAGGAGTTTTTACATGAAATCACGTACAGGCAGACAACGGAGCATCACAGTGATGCTGTCCTCATTTATATTATGCGGCATGTTGCTATCCGCTTGTCAGGACGGTTCGAGTGCGAATGAGAGCCAGAATCCGAGCACAGCAGGCAACACACAGCAGGAATCGGACGGCACAACCATTCATTTTACAGATGATACGGGAACAGATGGCAGCACTCCTAATGAGGGGCAGGATACCCCAGCTACAGATAGCGGTGAGGACACAGATCACGGTTCAGATGCAGCGTCAGAAGGGGAGAACCAAGGTTCCTCTGCTGATGGGAATGAAGCGACAGCAGATGATCCTGTGATGCAGGAGCGTAGTGTCAGTGCATTGCAAAATACAATTGATAGTCAATCGGTCGTGACTAATGCAGAGGCGATGACTGTAATCGTCAACAAACAGCGTAGCTTGCCAGAGGGTTATGAGCCGAGTGATCTCGTTGAACCCAATGTGAAGTTTTCTTTTGACGAGCCACATGAGAAACGGCACATGCGTAAGGAAGCTGCCGGGGCGTTGGAGGAGCTGTTCGCAGGTGCAAAAGCGGATGGCATTGAGCTTCGTGCCGTGTCTGGCTATCGTTCGTATCAACGCCAAGTATCCATCTACAACAATAATGTCAAAACTAAAGGTGAAGCATACGCTTCGCGTGTAAGTGCCGTACCAGGTCGAAGTGAGCATCAGACCGGACTTGCGATTGATGTATCCAGCCCAAGTGTGGGCAATGTGCTTGAAGAAGTATTCGGATCATCCAAAGAAGGCCAATGGCTGGATGAGCATGCCGCAGAATACGGCTATGTGATCCGGTATCCCGAAGGCGAAGAGGATGTGACGGGTTATGTTTATGAGCCATGGCACATTCGCTACGTGGGTAAGGAACTAGCGCAAGACATCGTTAAGAGTGGATTAACCCTCGAAGAATACTTTGATGAGGCGAATATCAAGTTGTAATAGTGTAGCTCGGCTAAGTTAGAGGTTGATGTAGGCCCTAATCAAATGATGTAAGCTCCTGTACAAACATGGAATGATCCAATCTTTCCTGTTTGTGTGGGGCTTTTTTTTGATTTCATAGCGATTTTGAGTGTTCACATCGATTTTGTGTATGCACAGCGCGGAGTAGTTAGGCTTGAAATGAATGGTCTAGACCTACGAAAGTTGGTATAGTTAGGAAAATAAACTTGATGATAAAGCGAGGGAATAGAGCATGAGCAGACAGCAGGTGTTTACAGGTTCTCCTTGGGAGCCGCTTGTCGGTTATTGCCGGGCGATCAGAGTCGGCAATCGAATTGAAGTGGCAGGCACAACGGCGATGCAGGATGGTGTCGTGGTAGGTGCAGGTGATCCATATGCACAGACCAGATTTATTTTGCAGACGATTGAGAAGGCATTGCAAGAATTAGGTGCAGACCTGACCCATGTTGTGCGAACTCGAATGTTCGTTACGGATATCTCTCGGTGGGAAGAAGTAGGTAAGGCGCACGGAGAATTCTTTGGACAGATCCAGCCTGTTGCCACCATGGTTGAAGTTAGTGCACTTATTGACCCTTTACTTATGGTAGAAATTGAGGTTGAAGCTGTAATCGAGTCTGAGGAAGCATAAAAAACATATAAAATACCCTTACCCTGCCCTCAAAAGGACAAGCGGGTAAGGGTATTTTGTTTTTCTGACTAACACCAGCACTACTCATAATATTGCTTTTTAATCGATCTTCATGCTGGAAGTCGTCCGATTTTTCATCCTAGGAGAAGTTTATAGTCTACAGGCTTTACAGTCTACTAGCTTGGGAAGCGTACCAAACCGTATTACTTTGCTTGTTCAGCGTCTGTTTGTTCATCAGCTGTAGGTTGAGCGTCAGGTGTCTCTAATACCAGTTTCCAGGCTGTTCCGATCGGTGGCAGACTACGCGTCAGCGTAGGGCTATAGAATCCAATCACTTTAGCACCTTCTGTCAGTTCGGTTAACTGGGCAGGATTGCCCTCGTGATCTACGAGTTGTGTCGCATCCGTGATGTTCAAGATAACACGCTCTGGAGCTGTCTCTGTCAGGCGTGTGCCGGATATTTCGATCTGTGTTGTATCCGCTGTAGTCTGAACGCGTTCAACTGTACCTGCTGTACCCAGAACTTCTAGGGGTGGTGTCTCAGCTTCTGATCCAGCCACATCCAATACCGTAATTTGATAGGTTGGTGTCTGTGGTGGTAAGCTGCGTGTGGTAATAGCAGAATGCACAGCTTCTACATTCATTCCTAGGGTAAGATCATCGAGCGAAATCTCTTTACCTTCAGCGGATTTGAATACGGTATCATCATTGAGGTTAAGAACGATTCCATCCAGACCAGCTCCACCAATTTGCACAGATGGATAACTGCCGTCCTTATGAATTCTTGTAATAACACCGCGTTCGGTTATGTTCTTCACAGCTTCCTCCGATACGATGGTTACCGCGTTTCCGGTAGTCGTCACCTGTGCATGGAGAACTTTCTCGGCAAACGAAGCAGGAACGTACAATGTGCCATTGATAATTTCCGGAGCTGTTCCTAGCGTGAGCAGCATCTTATTCACGGAATATTGATCTTGGCCTGTAACTACGCGTGTCCATAAGTTACCTTGGGTCAATTCGGCAGACTTATCTTCTTTGTTCCACTCAAGTTCATAGCCCAGAGCTTCGGTAAGACTCCGTAGTGCCAGCATAGGCTCTTTATCCGCTGAAGTCTTGTAGCCATTAGCAGCAGGTGCGCCGTTTACGAGTACCTTAATTGTAGATGCCTGCTCTGTTTGAGCTGCTGCTGTAATCAGGGGTGCGGGCTGTATTGTGTTTGGTGCTGCTGCCAGTGCCGATCCTCCACCCAAAGCTAAGGATAGTGCCATAAGGGCGCTTATTTTTGTCGTGTTGTTGTTCATGGTTGATCTTCCCTTCTTATTTTAGATTGAGTCACAGTAATTGTTATGTTCAACCAGCTTTCGTGTTCTAGACGGGATATCTTGCTCCAGTGTTGCACTTTAGGACGCATTAGTAAGTGGCACTTGATTAATCTAGTGTCAACACGTCTGTTAGTTGAATCCAATGTTAACCAGCATGAATTGGATGTTTTTCTCAACTCGCAGGTTATGGCGAACCTGATCAGGTTAAATTCAAGTAAGTAGAAGTTCCTGTGAGAGCTAGTTGTCGCATGATCCGGTTGGAAACGGAGTATTGATCCAGCCTAACTGCGGGCACAATAGTGACAACAGGTTTGGAAAAGGAAGGGAGGATGAAGATGAGCACCAAACAAATGCTGCACATCGGTATGATCGGAACAGGCTCCATTTCAGATCTGCATATGAGGTGTTATGCCAAGAATCCTAACGCGGTGATCTATGCCATCTGTGATTTGAATGAACAGCGTGCAACAGCGGCAGCCCAGAAGTACGAGGCACAGTCGGTGTATACCGATTATCGTGAGATGCTGAAAGATCCACATGTAGAAGCGGTAAGTATCTGTACGTGGAATAATACACATGCTGATTTTGCGATTGCCGCCCTTAAGGCAGGGAAACATGTTTTGCTGGAGAAGCCGGTGGCAACCAATGTGGAAGATGCGTTACGGATTGAAGAAGCGGTGAAGAGCAGTGGATGTACCTTCGTTGTGGGGTTTGTCAGGCGATATGACAACAACATGCAGATGCTTCATCAATTTATTCAGGCTGGGGAGTTTGGCGAACTGTATTATGCGAAGGCGTCTATCCTGCGGCGTCTAGGTAATCCCGGAGGTTGGTTTGCTGACAAAAATAGATCCGGTGGTGGGCCACTTATTGATCTGGGTGTACATATTATTGATCAATGCTGGTATCTCATGGGATGCCCGAAGCCTGTATCGGTCAGTGGAAATACGTATTATAAGCTAGGGAATCGAGCGAATATTGAGCACCTATCCTTTTACAAAGCCGCGGACTATAGCTCTGCCGTGAACAATGTGGAGGATATGGCGAATGCCTTAATTCGTTTTGAGAATGGCGCTTCACTTGCTGTGGATGTCAGTTTCACTTTACATGCGCAGCGTGACGAGTCTTACGTTAAACTATATGGAGAACGGGGCGGGTTCGAGCTGGAGCCGGAAACGCTGATTGTTACAGAGAAAAATAATACAATCCTTAACATAGAGCCCCAAGCCGATAATCCAGGTTTGCATATGCACAGCGCGTTTCAGAATCAGATTGATCACTTTGTAGATTGTTGCCTGAATGGCACGGAGCCAATCAGCCCCATTGCTGACGGAGTTGCCTCCACTCGTATGTTATGCGCAATCTATGAATCTGCCGAGAAGGGGCATGAGATTCGTTTGGACTAGGGGACGCAGGGATGGAACGCCAAAAAGCATGCCACATCCGCTCGCTTGCGGAAAATGCATGCTTTTTAGGTGTTGATTCAGTCACTAGACTACTATTATTTATTCAACGGTGAATCCTCGTACCCGGGATCTTCATAGTCTGTATCCTGCAGCCGGGACAGCACATTCATGCTCTCAATGGACTGCCGAGTATCCGGCGTACCGTGGTCATATAGAAATGTGTATAACAAGGTCATTCCATCCGAAAATTGCGCTGTCGCTTCATCGTGATCTGCTGACTTATAAGGCACCGGAGCTCGCTGCAGTGTGTACGCATCATCATCTTCCAGTACCTTCATCAGATCCTTTAACTGAACAAGCTCTTCATCGTTCACCATGACTTCAAAAGGTGTTGATTCATGACGTTCACGTTCAATCAGATTGTGGCTTACCGAGACATAATAATGATCTTTGGCTTCCTGCATTCGTATAACCCCCATTTCAAAATGGAAATATCATCCTTCTACTGTTAATAAACAGCAGGTACCATCCTGAAACGAATAGCAAAGTATCGATACATCCCTTCAACCAAGGTCTGCCTTAATTGGTGTACTCTCTGAGAGTTTTGTTGAATTAGGATCGAAATACAGTCAGCTTTTTTAGCTTGAGTTCAGCTAGTATGTCTTCTATTATTTCTTCTATATTAACGATTAATTTAACCCTTGACTCTCCCCTATACGGGAAACTGTATACTCACATTATGTTGAAGATAGGAGGTGAACTTGTTGTTCAAAATCAGTGCGTTTTCCAGGCTAAGTAAGGTTTCCTTAAAAACACTACGTTATTACGACCAGATTGGCATACTTAAGCCGCGAAAGGTAGATCACGATACAGGTTATCGCTACTATTCGGCAGATCAGCTTCTTGAGCTTAACCGAATCTTGATGTATAAGGAATTGGGTTTTACATTGCCACAGGTCTCACAATTGCTTCAAGAGGATATTACATTGGAGAATATTCAAGGCATGTTCAAGCTGAAGCGAAGTGAGATTCAACAGATTATCGATACAGAGCAGGCTAAGCTCCTACGAATTGAGGAACGTATGCAACTGATCGAACAAGAGGGACAATTGGAAACAGGGCAAGAGATTAGAATTAAGGCGGAAGGTGCCCAATCGTTCCTTTATCAGAAGGCATATGGGCGGGAAGAGGATATCCCGAACCTGATTCGTCAGATGGATCAATCCATCACCAAAGAGATTCGTGGATGTATTCAAGGGACTCAGGTTGTCCTGTGGAGAGAAATCGATGGCAAAGAGGATGAGTTTGAGTTTGAAGTGGGTTACTTTTTGACCTGTGAGCTGCGTACAACTCCAGAGCCATTCGAGCTACGAACCCTTTCTCCTGAGCCAATGATGGCTACGATGGTTTTTCATTCAGATTCAACGTTTGATGGTGCTGCCTGTGTTCATTTAGCCAAATGGATTGAAGCCAACAACTATCAGATCAATGAGAACGAAGCGGGTAGGGAGCTATATGTACTGTTATCCCCAGAACAAGATGCAAAGTGTATAGAGATACAGATTCCAATACGAACGAGATAACGGAAGAAGGTGAAGTGAATTGAAGAACAAAGGCATTATCTATATTCTAGCCCTGGCTGTTTTTCTAATCGGAACGATTGAATATATTATTACAGGCGTCATTGAGATGATTGCAGCAGACTTGGGCGTACTAACCTCCGAAGCCGGGTTACTGGTAACGGTATTTGCTCTGGCAGCCGCTATAATTGCCCCGATTATGATCACACTTACGATCAATCTAGATCGTAAGAAATTACTAATGACGACCCTTGGTGTATTTATTGCGAGTAACGGACTTATGTTCTTGGATCTCACTTATGAAGCTATGCTGTGGATCCGAATTGTGCAAGGAGCAAGTGGTGGTATGGCTACCGTAGTAGCGATGGCCGTAGCGACACGGCTCGTTCAACAAGAACGAAGAGGCAATGCCATCGGGGTTATTCTGATGGGACTTAGCAGCTCGCTAGTGCTGGGTGTACCAATCGGTACATTTTTTAGTGAGATGTTTGGCTGGAGAGTTCTATTTATTCTAATTGGTGTATTAAGCATTGTTCCCTTGTTGATCATCTATAAGAAGGTTCCGTCCATCAAGGAAGAAGAGAAGGCTAGCCTCAGCATGCAGCTTTCTATTATGAGAAATCCGACTATTCTGACCGCTTTACTAATTACATTATTGTATGTCGGCGGTTACGCTACACTGTTCACGTATATTACGCCTTTCTTGCAGGCGACATCTTCACTTTCCATGACCGAGATTAGCGGTGTTCTCTTCCTTGCAGGCATTTGTAGCTTTGTTGGCTCTAAAGTAGGCGGGCAATTGGCCGATGCCAGAGGTGTGAAGTTCACTATTTTCCTAGGGCTGATTTTACAAGGAGTTACGCTGCTTTTATTTGCTCTAGCTGGAGTTAATCTAATCATATTAATCTTGGTTTTAATGATCTTTATGTTAGCAACGTGGAGCATTTCTCCGGCGCAGCAACTATATCTGGTTAAACTAGCACCTCGTAATCCGGATATTGCCCTGAGCGTAAATACATCGTTCATTCAATTTGGTTTTGCACTTGGATCGGGATTAGGCGGGCTTGTCATCAGCCGTACCTCTGTCCTGTATTTGAATTGGCTGGGTTTTGCCGCTGTGGGTATAGCCTTGCTTCTTGCTATCGTACTGTTCACGAGAAGGAGCAGAGCTGAAACTTCTATGGCTACGAGATCTCTATGATTCGACTGTGGTTGTAGGGTTCTACTCAAAATGGTAATATTAGTCATGAGATGCATACAAAGGAGCATATACCTGATCATGTGGACTACTCTGTAAAGATAATTATTCGAAAATATGCCGATAAGCGCTTGTTCAAAAAGCTTGCTGTACAACGTTTTATTTGGCATCTTTTCTATTCATCTTACAGGGTATGCAGGTTAAGGTATGACATAAACCATGCGCGGATACCTTCGGGTATCCGTTTTTACTTATAGAGGTGTTCAAATAGTCTGTCCTTTTGAACACGCACTTATATGGATAAATGCATCTCCATTGGAATCTTACCTGCCTATCCTCCTAAATATGAAATGGAGGAATATCGAATGCAACCAAAGTTAGTTCTCATTGAGGGTTTACCCGGCTTCGGCAAAACAACAACGGCTCAGCTCGTTCATGACATTCTCATTGATATGAACATCAATACGCAGTTATTTTTAGAGGGAAATTTGGAGCATCCTGCGGATTATGATGGTGTTGCCTGTTTTAGCGAGTACGAGTACCAGGAATTGTTACATGATCATGCGGAGTTTAGCGACTTATTGCGTACACATCTCATGAAGCATGGTAACCATTATTTTTTGGAATATCGCAAATTAATGAACGAAGATGGAGTAAGTATTCCAAAGGAACTGATCGATAACATCTTTCAATATGATATTTATGAATTGCCGTTAGCGCAGAATAGAGAGCGGATTACGGAAAAATGGGAGCAGTTTGCTAAGCATAGTATGAACGATACAGACACGTATATTTTTGATTGCTGTTTTATACAGAACCCTGTGACCATTGGGATGATTAAGTATGGTGCAGCTAATGAAGTAGTGATGAGTTATGTGAAGCAGCTAGCCTCCATTGTGGAGCAACTGAATCCCTTGTTACTTTACGTAGAGCAGGATGATCTTGATCATTCTTTTAGAAGAGCAGTCAAGGAGAGACCAGCAGCATGGTCAGAAGGTTTTATTGAATATTACACGAGCCAAGGCTTTGGCTTAGATCACGGCTATCACGGATTAGAAGGGACGCTTCAGGTTCTGAAGGCTAGAAGGGAATTGGAAGAGACCATATATAACGACCTAAGTATCGCTAAGGAAAAAGTAAATAACTCTTCGTATGATGTAGATGCATACAAGCAACGGCTATTGAAGATTTTGGCAACACATTTCAGCGAGAGCATGTCCTAAATTTAACTTAGGTTACAGTTTACGAACATACATCACTGCCTGTACGCCGCGAAAATAATGCATAAAGCAAAAGAAAGCAGCTCCTAGTGGGTCTGCTTTCTTTTGCTTGTCATATATAGTTCAACGGCTGTTATCTATCGCCCATATCTTCCTGTCATCGGAACCTGGCGAGTACTTGCCTCCATAGATCCTGAACACAAGGGGCATGGCGGTGGGCCTGGCTTGGTGTTTTTGGATGCCTTGGCAGAAGGTACGGCTGGTTTCTGACGCAGCCATGCTTTACATGTCGATGAGCTACATTTCCAGATCGCTACAGTCTCCATACGTTCTGAGTGACCTAAAGCATGTGATCCTGTACTTGAAGAGGATGAGCTCGGAGCTTGTTTAACACCTGCCGTGCTGAACGCTTTATGGTTACGAACTTCGCCGCTACCAAGCCGTTCGTTACGTGGGTGAAGCTCGTCTTTCCGGTGGCGACGCTCATCATGCCCATTAGAGTTAATTGGGCGACGATGAAGCACATCACTATCCTCATTGCGTGAACCGGATCGGTAGCTCTGACCTTGGTTCTTGCCATAAGAACGCGAATTCTCGGTTCGATTGCCCTCACTATTTTTACGTTTATCCGGAACCTCCATACCGAATGCTTCCAGCAAAAATCGGGATACATCGGCAGGTTTACCATGGTGGCTGGCTGGAGAAGTGACGTATAAGAACTGTTTCGCACGTGTGATGGCAACATAGGCAAGCCGTCGTTCCTCTTCCAAAGCCATATCCAGCTCGGTATCCGTCTGTTGTACAGACAAGGCGGCTTTCTGATCCTCAGGCAGATCCTGACGCAATGAAGAGCTGTGAGGAACGATACCTTCACTTGCACCAATCCAGTAGACACATGGGAATTCAAGACCCTTCGCACGATGAATGGTCATTAATTGAACCGCATCACTGTCTTGTGCTCGGCGTAGAGACTCCATCTCCCGATGTCTGCGCGAGAGCTCGTCGGCGAACTGAATGAAGTCTTCTACCGTTTCGAATTTTTTGGCGGCCGCTTCGAATTCATCGAGCGTCTCCAGCATCGTTTCCCGATAATGGGTGAAGATGCTAGGATCCCCGCTTTCCATATATTTATCATAGAATTGACGGCGCATCTCTTGAATAGCGATGACGGGTTTCAGTTTATGAAGTGATTTAATTAATTTGATACGTTCCTTGACCTGTTCCTGTTGAAATGGCTTCAGCTTGTCCCATTTCGCTAGATGAATTAGCGGATACTTCTTCGCTTGTTGCTGTTCACTGCGTTGAATCCAATCTAGTCCAGCATCCCGGGACACGTAGAGTGGGCCGAGTGCGCTTGGCAGAGCATCCGCAGACCGTGGATCGAGAGACAGACGCATATGATCCATCAAAGGTCTAATTAACGATTGGTCATAGAATACTGGTGATGCGCCGTGCTGGACAAAAGGGATATCCTTCAGCACAAGCTGCTCAAATACCGCCCGGCTACTACTGGCTGTGCGGTGCAGAATTGCGATATCCCGATACGTATGCAGACCTTCTTCTACCTGCTCACAGATCTGGTTTACAACCCATGCGGCTTCTTCCTCCGCATTGGACGGTGTGGCGAACCTAGGGGCGTCGCCTCGATGTCCTGCGGCACGCAGACGTTTGTCGCGTCTACGTTTGTTCTTCGCTACCAGTTCGCTGCCAAGCCCAAGGATGCGTGCATCACTGCGATAGTTAATATCTAGCGTCACAATGCGTGCGCCTGGGTATACTTTATCGAATTCTAATATGGATTCCTGCCGTGCACCATTAAACGTATAGATCGTCTGATCATCGTCTCCAACGACCATCAGGTTACGATGAGCCGAGGCGAGCTTCTGCACAATCTCATATTGCAAATGATTCGTATCCTGGAATTCATCCACCATAATGTATTGAAAACGTCGCTGGAGTGGCTCCAGTACAGCAGGATCACGTAACAATTCAGCGGCACGAAGCAGAATATCGTCAAAATCGATTTTGTTGCGTTCCTTTTTCCAGTTCTCGTAACCGAGAAGTACACGTTTCGCATCACGTTCTTCCTGCGACTTCTCGGGCAGATCAGTGGTCTGTGAACCTTGCATCTTCCACGCAGATAGCATAGCGAGTAGGCTCTCTGGCTGGAAGGCTTCGCTCATGCCGTACTGTCGTAGCAACATTTTGATGACCGTGTGCTGGGCACGAGATTCACCAAAAATCTCCTCCTGAACGCCGTAATGACGCAGTAGCGTCAAGGCGAAGGAGTGAAACGTACGCGTCTGCACTGCTCTTGCAGCAGCAGGACGTATACCTGGCAAGGCGGCAATACGATCTTTCATCTCGGCCGCCGCCTTGTTGGTAAAAGTCACAAGCAGGATGCTGCCTGCGTGAACACCGCTCACTTCCATTAAGTAGCCTGCTCGTGCTGCAAGGACTGTCGTTTTGCCACAGCCTGCTCCAGCCAAGGTTAATAGTGGACCTCTACCATGGCGAACTGCGGAGATTTGAGGTCCGTTCAGACGGATGCCAGCTTCCTCCAGAGAACGGAAGTAAGGCGCATCCAGTTCATCCTTGCTAACAAGCTGCCGACTGGTCTCCAGCGGAGCCGAAGGCGACTGGGGCAAAGATGCCGCCGGGGTAACCCCGAGCGGACGGGGGTAAAACGTTGAGTTCGGACTTAACATCATTCATCCACCTCTGTATACATTCAGGGATCGGCTATCCCGGTTCAAAAGTAATCCATTTGCCCTTTTCACAATCACATTGTAAATTGGTATGATAGGGTTAATCGCCTCAGTGTCGGCGATATGCCGGGACAAAGTTTCATTATACCCGAACATATGGTCCTAACGAAAGCCCCCGAATTCATCCAGCATCGGCATAATACGGGCATTCGCGTAGGATTTCGCAACTTTTTGGCTACTTATCGTATAAGTTATATACCGAGCAATTTGCATAGATTTTATAGAATGAACTTGTTCATTACACGGGAACGGAGAGGACAGAAATAACGTTGAAGAAGCGAAGCGTTCGCCTTTATCCCCGGATTTTTTCCTTGGAAAAGGGAATCAAAAAAAATCTGGGGATAAGAGCGATCGGAAAGTTATTCTGTCATCGGAGTAGCAAGTGTAATTTTCTGTAGATTATTTTATATAGTGAGCAAGTTGCCTATGAAAATGAAATGAACTTAACATGTATGCGTAATGAAGAGATTAGCTTGAATGAAATCATTTAGCGCCTGACGGGAATAGAGGAGGAGATGTCATGAAACTGCTTCAGCGAATTAAGAATGGAGCGAACAAAGCAACAGAACGAGCTCAGCATGCCGTGGAGATTGGAAAACTAAACAATCAGATCGTGGGCTTGCAACAGGAACAGGAAGTCCATTTTACAGATATGGGTCGAATTTTCTACGAGGGCTACCGTGCCCAAGATATGACGCGTGCGGAGAAAGATATGGTCGATTTGTCGCATCTGTGCGACGAATTGCAAGATGAGATTGACAGTTTGCGCAGTAAAATTGCTGAGCTCAAAAATGAACGGTTGTGCGAGTGTGGACACGTCGCTTCACTGGATGCGAACTTCTGTCCTAAATGTGGACGTAAGCTTGGTGACTTTAAACCAGCTTCTGCCGCGGCAGCTCCTACCGCCAGACAAGAGGCTGCTGTTGCACAGCAAGTAGGAGAACCGGTATACCAAGCACCTGTGGAAGAAGAGCTGGAAGAGAATGAGCCTTACCATACCGTTATTCCATCCATTGCTGATCTGGAGACGGATACTGAATACAACAGTACGGAATTTACCCAGGAAGAGAAGGAAGCGTTCGATGCAGAGTGGGAACGTCGCCGGGAAGAAGAGATGCTGCGTGAGCGTGAACGCCAGCAAGAGCTGGATGAGCGCATTCGATACTGGAAAGAGAATAACCCAATTGTAGACACCGTGGAAGTACAGACCGAAGTGCCGCGTGAAATGGTGAACTGTCAGATCTGTGCATCAGAGCTGCCCAAAGGCTCCAAATGGTGCCCACGCTGCGGAGCAGAACAGATCTGATGCAGTAGAGGCGCTGCCACATTATGAGTGAGTAGCAGTGCAGGTTGCTGACAGCATGGGGGGACGGGAATATGGACCAACTGCTGCATCATTTGCGTCATCTGGGATTTACGGAGATGGAATCGAAAATTATGGTGGAACTCGCCCGTCAAGGCTCAGCCTCAGGCTATGAGGTAGCGAAGCGACTGGGCGTGTCCCGTTCCAATGTATACGCGACCCTGCAAAGATTAGAGCAGCGTGGATTCCTGCGGTGTGGTGCAGGCGAGCCAGCCAAGTACAGTGTGCTGAAGCCTGAGGAAATGACTCGGATGATCTCTGGTCAGATGCGAGATTCCCTTGACTATGTACAGAGCAGCATGCCGCAGCATGAACCCGAGAAGCCAGCCTTTTACAATATCGAAGGCGATAAGAAAGTGTTTGAGACCCTGAAGCGGCAATTAGCTGAGGCGAAGCATGAGATTGTAATTGACGTCTGGCGCGAAGAGATTGAGTCGCTCCATGAGGATCTACAGCAAGCCGAAGAGCGGGGCGTACGTCTGTTGTGGTCTTGTGAAGAAGGG
The DNA here is from genome assembly GCF_036884255.1 of Paenibacillus tundrae. Lineage (NCBI taxonomy): Bacteria > Bacillati > Bacillota > Bacilli > Caryophanales > Paenibacillaceae > Paenibacillus > Paenibacillus tundrae. The sequence goes on from NZ_CP145605.1 coordinate 589,559, forward strand.
GAAGGTATGCTGGAACAGCCGCTGCCTTGGCCTGGAATGCCGGCCTATGCCGATGGTGAAGGACGGAAGTTCTCCCTTGTGGTAGATCGCTGCTGGTGTATGCTGGGGATGCGTGGTAAAGGGAGTGTTACGCAAGCCGTTGTCACAGAGCATCCTGTGATGACAGGACTACTGTTGAATCATTTTGCACAAGATCTGGTATTGTTCGAGTTGGAGCAGGATATGGGAGAAGTGCTGGAGGCTCGTTACGGGCGTCGTTATGAGCGTCTCTCAGCACGATACTGGTCTAAGCCTACGGAGGACAATGGATCGACGTGATCCGTATCAGAGTGCTATCATCTAAAGAATTTTGAATGCAAAACGAAAACCATAAAGCAGGCGTTGCCACACGGCAGACGCCTGTTTGCTTATCTGATCGTGAAGAGATCGAGATCGTTAACATTTGGGTCATTGGATCATTATGTTATTAAATCCTTATGAAATTACAAATGAAGGGTATGAAGCTATGCTGTTCTTGGGACAATGAAATAGGAAAGACGATGTTGATCTCATAACGTATTAGGTATTCGTCTGGCTAGAGGGTACGTCATACAGTGCCTCAAGAACACTAATATAATATTCCTCCCCATGAGGCACAAACTCATGAGCATGCACCGTAACAGTCTCGCGCACAGAGGATATGGCTGAATGCTTATCGTCGCTTGCGCCCAGTTCGGTATGTTCTTCTGTGCTTTGAGTCGTGGATGAAGCCAGCAAATCGATCTCCATACGGATTCCATTAGCCTCGATAACTTCACGTTCACCGCGAAATAACGCGAGCAGATCATCCAGAGCAACCTCTTATAAGCCATGTACTTCACTTGGCTGTAGGATGTAATCTTCAAGGGATTGATTCAGGCAGAGTCCATATACGGAGCTGAATTCCCGATCGATAAATGGCACCCCGCGAACTTCCCCTTGAAGCTCCTGGTTCGCAGTGAGTAGATAAGTCAGAGTTTCAAAGGCAGCCTGAACGCCCAGTTCTTCCTCTAATTCTCGACTCGCTTCATGAAGCTGTTCACCAGCAGTAAGGTGACCTGCGGCTGTAATGTCGTAGTAGAGGGGAAAAGTATCCTTGATATCACGTCTTCGTTGAAAAAGAACCATCCGCTGAGCGCCTTCGTCACGCACGATCCAACAATGGAATGAACGGTGCCAATATCCTTTGGCATGAACCTCTGTTCGAGGTGCCGTGCCTAACCAATTTTGCTGATTGTCATAAAAATCGAAACGTTCTGGGGTCATGAAACGTATCTCCTTATATAGCAAGTTTTAAAGTTCAAAATTTCACAAAGTTTTAATGAGAAAGGGGAACCACCACATGGAATGCATTGTACACTTTCAAGTCATTTATCCGCAACCTCAAGAACGTAAAAGCCTTAGAGGACTTATTTTTGTAGGGCAGGGACAGGAGCCGGCTAACAGTCAGTTAACGACGATGTTCAAAGACATGGGATTCAATGTACGTCTGGAAGATGAAGCACAGCTATTGTTCAAACCTGTGGATGCTTCGGCCAACTTTGAGTATATTCGGGTAACTGAGCTCGATACCGGGGAAGAAGTCTACAAGGAAGATAAGGATCTAAAATCGATTCTGGAACACCTGTTACCTCGCCGCTTCTAAGTTCAAAGTCATGTCTTAAATCCCATTAAACACGGTTCAGTCACTGTCAGCTTATGGTCTGTTTGTGAGGGAATGATGGGATGATCCCTTAATATTAAAGGCCCCACCGAATTGGTGAGACCTTTTTGAGAAGTAACCAGGAGCCGTTCTGCTCCGCCCCATCTGTCATATTACTTGAGAAATTAACGTGGATGGGGAATCGACACGGACAGACAAGCTGAAGTTTTTTTCATTACATAACCGTTGCACCGTAGAATTTATCCGAATATTGTGCAGTCAAGTAGAGATCGCACGCCCACGGGCAGCCCGCCTGAATGTTGGTCTGATAGAGATCGGAACATTCCTTGAAGTTGTGAATAGGCTTTCATGATGAAGTAAGTTCATTATGACGAGCCTACTTGCTTTTCCTTAAGCTGGATTTCCGCTGCCTTCAGCTTCTAACTCGGATGTACAGTGGGAGCAACGAGTAGCTGCTGCTGGAATTTCAGATAGGCAATATTTGCAAGCCTTGGTCGTTTTCTTCGGCTCAGGCTTTTTGTGTTCTTTGCTTTTGAGATAATTAATACCTTTGACCAGCATGAAGATACAGAATGCCACAATGAGAAAATCAATCATAACGTTGATGAATTGACCATATGCAATCACGGTAGCACCAGCTTCGTTCGCTTGAGCGAGCGTTGTGATGTCTTGTCCGTTTGCTGTTTTCACACCTGGATCAAGATTGATAATTTTCTGGCTGAAATCAATGCCGCCCATCAGTTTGCCAACCGGTGGCATGATGATATCATTCACGAGAGAAGTTACAATTTTACCAAAAGCAGCCCCGATAATAACCCCGACCGCCAGATCAATGACGTTGCCACGTACGGCAAATTCCTTGAATTCTTTAAGAACGCCTTTCATAGTTACATGTCTCCTTTGACAGATAATGTCGTTGCAAAGGTTGTTTTGAACCCGCGCTTCCGTTTTCATATTGTACATAAAAATGACGTTTCAATCACCCCTGTAATGCAAATTAAAACAACTTTCCGTAACTTCCATGAAAATACTTCTTTATTTCACGCGAGCAATTCGGTATACTTCTAACATTGTCAGTGAAGTTTAACTTATTTATTTACAGATTCACGATCATACATCGTTAAGAATCATGGAATTATCGGTTCAACAATTTAATACGCCGTTACTCGTATATGTGCAGGAATAGGCCTGTATGTCTCTACCCGATCACCGTAATGATCGGACTACGGGAAAGATCTGTTATATCGCTAATGTTATGGATGATGGAAATGCAAAATAGGCTAAGCACAGTGCTCATCGTAGGCATCTGTGTGAATCATGAAACGTGTTTCTTTTGCTCAAGCTCAACATGGGTTCGAAGAAAGAAACTAGAACCGTGTGATTCCATATGCCATCTCATTACGAAATTTCAGTTCCAATGGCTTGTCATATATGTACAAGTCTGTCTTTCCTGTCTCCGGTTCAGCCGCAGCGGTGAAAGGTGGGCTTTTTGTTTTTGGCAGCCGAAGGGGAGAGCATGCAGGGTTGCCTGTGCGAGAGGCACACAAGGAGAGAACAACATGCAATTGCTAAAAGATAAGGTAAGACAGGAAGGCATTGTACTGTCTGAACAAGTACTGAAAGTGGACTCATTTTTGAACCATCAGATGGATCCGGTTCTCATGAAGGAAGTGGGCAAGGAATTCATCCGCCGCTTTGAAGGAGAGAACATTACACGTGTGCTTACGATTGAATCCTCGGGTATAGCCCCAGGCATCATGACTGCATTGGAGCTTAATGTACCGCTGATTTTTGCACGTAAACAGAAGTCGCTTACTCTTACAGAAGATATTCTGGTCGAGAAGGTGTACTCATTCACGAAGCAGGAGACCAATGAGATTACCGTTGCCAAAAAGTTCATGCAGCCAGGTGACCGCGTACTCATTATCGATGACTTCTTGGCGAATGGTGAAGCGGCATTTGGACTAGCACGTATCGTAGAACAGGTTGGAGCCGAGGTAGTCGGCATCGGGATCGTAATTGAGAAAGCCTTCCAGCCAGGAGGACGCTTGCTTCAAGAAGCAGGCTACCGCGTGGAATCACTGGTTCGCATCGGAGCACTGTCAGATGGACAGGTTACATTTGCGGACGAGGAGGGCACGAACTAATATGGCACGCGAACGTATTTTTCAGCGGCATCGGCATCCTGTCCAAACATTCTCCTTAGGTCTTCAGCATGTATTAGCAATGTACGCAGGAGCTGTAATTGTGCCTCTGATCGTAAGTGAAGCCTTAGGCTTTACGATGGAGCAACTGACGTATCTGATTGCAATTGATCTGCTTGCCTGTGGGGTAGCGACATTGCTTCAAGTGTGGGGTAACCGTTATTTCGGAGTGGGGCTCCCCGTTATGCTGGGATGTGCTTTCCAAGCGGTATCTCCGATGATTATTATCGGCCAGAGTAGCGGCGTATCGGCTATCTATGGTGCGATCATTGCTTCCGGACTATTTGTTCTTATATTCTCAGGTCTATTCGGTAAATTGATTCGCCTATTTCCACCAGTGGTTACAGGCTCAGTCGTGACGATTATTGGTTTGACACTGATCCCTGTGGCGTTCAACGATCTTGGGGGTAGTACGAATTTTGGTAGTGCTCAAAATTTGATGCTCGGTTTCGGTGTACTGCTATTCATCATCCTGTTGACGCGGTTTACAACTGGATTTATCCGCTCCATCTCGGTTCTGATTGGTCTTCTCGCAGGGACAATTGCAGCAGCCTTTATGGGTGAAGTGAAACTTGCCCCTTTACGTGAAGCAAGCTGGTTCCATATGATAGAGCCGTTCTATTTCGGTAAACCAACATTTGAGATTGTACCGATTCTGACGATGATTCTGGTCGCTATTGTGAGTGTTGCTGAATCAACGGGAGTATTTATGGCTTTGGGCAAAATTTTGGATAAAGATCTGACTTCCAAAGATCTGGCTCGGGGTTACCGCGCAGAAGGTCTGGCGATTGTACTGGGTGGTATCTTCAACTCCTTCCCATACACGACCTACTCACAGAATGTAGGGCTTGTGCAGATGACGCGGGTGAAAACGCGTGATGTCATTGTTGTAGCGGGTAGCTTGCTTGTTGTGATTGGATTCGTACCTAAGATTGCTGCGCTGGCACAGCTTGTACCAGGTTCTGTATTAGGTGGAGCGATGGTTGCTCTGTTTGGCATGGTAGTATCGTCAGGTATTCGCATTTTGGGAAGCCAAGTGGATCTGAACCGTCATGAGAATTTGTTCATTATCGCTTGTTCTGTAGGCATGGGTCTAGGGGTAACCGTTGTTCCTGAGCTGTTTGCCAATACACCAGCCTGGGCACAAATCATGTTAGGTAACGGCATCATCGCAGGTAGTTTTACAGCAATATTTATGAATCTGTTGTTCAACGGCATTGGAACGAAGGCTGAGGCAGCTAGAATGGCAGAGAAACAAGCAGACGATATCATTGGGGAGTCTAAACATTCTGCATAAGTAGGTGTAAGAAACCAGCAGGAAGTTAGTTTCCGCCATGCATCCTATGTTAACTCTTGTCATGAAATACTTATGTCATGAATGAATGGTTTCATGGCATGAGTCATTTACGTGATGAATGATCTATCGCATGAATAACAACACAAACATCCGATTCTCTGCCTTGCAGGGAAACGGATGTTTTTTTTGGTTATGAGCCGTCAGGAATCATAAATGCCGCATCTGTTTTTCCGCAAAATCACCAATCCAAGGCAGCTTCAGCCATTTTCCCTGTAAGCTAGTGACAACCATCAGGAGCCATACAACCACACCAAGCAGGGATAACAGGGAGGAGACCAATGGGCCAAATAGCGGGAGAAATGTGCATAACACATGACCGACCATAATGAGGCCAAATACCGTTACCGATTGAAGCGCATGGAACATAACGAATCGACTCCGCTTTTCCACAGCGAGAAATATGATCCCACCAACAATGGTGAACAGATAACAGAGCATACCTGCAATATTTTCATCCAGACCGCTCGACGATTTAATGGGGGACATCCGGTCAAGCCTCCTTTGTCCTTTTTATATAGGCTATGAGGAGAAGGGACAGAACTGAACCGGAATGATGAAGGATTGAATGAATGGATAGATCTATGTATGTATGTATGTATGTATGTATGTTGTGTTGCTATATCTAGTGTATAGAAAGCTATTTACATTTAACATGGTGTTGGTGTAGCTATGGAGGAACAGACCCATTTGCGATACGGCTGTGTCTGCCCCCAGAGCTACTATTTAAGATTTTATCATTCTGGTTACCCTAAAGATTAATTATCGCCTTGCTCAAGCTGTCTACGTGGATTCGTGACTTTACCGATTTTGTCAGTATCATTCTCTTTGGGTACCAAACGTTCGTCCGTACGACCATCATGATGGTTCTCAAAGGCAAACTCCGTCAATTTCCACTCTGTCTTGCCAAGAATGGGATCGGCGGGAAAATGCTGACCTCTATGCAGATGCTCCTCGCGTCCTGCTTCGTTGATGTAAACTCCGTCCACTTCCACGACTTCATGCGAAAGGGGCAACATGTCCTGTTCTTTTCGTTCCATGAAACGGCGCCTCCTCAGAATCCAGAAATTTAACTATAATGGTTGTCCGTGATAATATCCCCCGAATAGTTACGCGTTATGCTGGATACATTAATTCCGTATACAATAGGCATATGCATTAAATATGATTCGGAATTAAACTTTTTCGGTATAAAAACCGTTATAAATATTAAGGAAAATCGTCAAGTCGTAACATACTTCCGAATATGCTACAATAAGATTATGATTCAACTTGAATCATATCGGGTATTTATAGTGTCAGGTACTTGCTTTTAGCGAGGTTCCCGACCTAAAGCTTGCTTTAAGCCGCGCACACAACTTCATGAATGGCATTTAAGACTTATTCGGCGTTCTCTAAACGGAGCATTCACTTTCAACGTTTTGGGAGGGAATTACAATGGCAACGAAAGGTCACAATGAGGTCAAAGAAAGTTTGAGGGAAATGACTCGGATTTTCCGTCCTAAGGATCCAAAAAAATTCGTGAAGGAGTACGTGAGAAAATACCGGATTACGGGTGGGTATGAAGAAGAATTGACTTCTGTGGTCGAGCATGAGCTTGTCAAGATGGATTCTTCCGTATCCTGAAGCACTTAACTTAGAATTTTACTGTTCCGATATGAATAGAACCGTCTTCCGGGCGTTAAGCTCCGGTAGACGGTTTTTTTTGCTTCAGCCTGAAGAGTTTACCATTACTTTTCGGGCTTTGTTGCGTGAAGCTTGCATATATATGGAAGTACACAACTTCCAGGAAGGATGTATGCATGTGGATCCTATTTTGAAAACAAAAGAAGAGATTAGCTACATGCAGGAAGCAGGGCGAATCCTGCACAACTGTCACAAGCTCATTGAACAGCGGTTAGCACCTGGTGTAACTACACGGGACATGGATGAATTAGTGGAAGAATTTCTAGCGAAGAACGGTGCAACGCCTGAACAAAAAGGATACAAGGGATACCCTTATGCGACCTGTGCATCTATCAATGAGGTGGTCTGTCACGGTTTTCCTAGTGAACGGGAATTGGCTGAAGGCGACGTCGTGACTATCGATATGGTTGTAAATAAAGACGGCTGGCTTGCTGACTCTGCCTGGACATATGGGGTCGGGGAACAGCGGCGGTCGATGCGTAAATTGATGAAACGTACAGAGAAGGCACTGCACCGTGCTATAGCCCAAGCTGTACCTGGGAATACGCTGGGGGATATCGGCAATGCCATTGAACGCTCAGCAAGGTTATATCGATATGGCATTGTGAAACCGCTCATTGGTCATGGAATTGGTCAATACATTCATGAACCGCCCAATGTACTACCCTATGGCAAACGTGGCACAGGGCAGATGTTGACCGAAGGTATGGTCATTACGATTGAACCGATCTTCACCAAAGGCAGCTCAGGAGTCGTGGTGTGGGACGAAGATGGATGGACTGTGCGAACGGTGGACGGGAGCTGGGGAGTTCAATACGAGCACACGATCGCGATCACGAGCAATGGCCCACGGATCTTAACAGATGGAACATAATATAGAGAATGTGTTCTAAGCAAGATCATTTATAGGATAGTTGGAAGTAGCGTTAAATTCAGAAAGGGAGGAGTGCTACTCCACGCCGCTTCGAATGGCTAATAGAACGGTGTGGAGTGAAATTTCCCTCCTGTATAACTGGAAGTTATCCTACCAGGGAGTGGTTCATTTCCTTTTGCATAATTTCGCATGTTTTGTGTGTGATAAAAGTCTGGTGAAAAATACGCTCAATCACCGAAATCTGGCAAAAATTTTCAAATTTATATTAATGGTTTTTTTACTGAAATCGCTTGCAAATCTAGTTGTGGTGCGGTTTTTTACATAAAGTGAACAAATTGTGAACATGTGTCCAAAGATTGACAAAATCATACCCTCAACTTATATTTAATATGTGATTGAACCATATAGAATGAATTGGAAGAATGCGTAGACATGCCCTTTGAAGGGAATTAAGGGGTCGATGGAAGCGTTATTTCTGGAAACCGTTCTATATGACGGAGAGGATTATACGTATTGTGCCAGAACGGAAGAGCAACATGTTTTTGGGACAAAGACGGTAATCTACGAAAACGTAAAAAAGTGGGGTAGATCAATGATGAAACAGTGGCAGGTTGCAAAGCGAATTCTCCCCTTGCTGGCGGTGTTCTCTTTGCTGCTATCCGCATGCGGGCGGGAAGACTTGTCTGTAATGAAACCTCAGGGTCCTGTGGCGCAAGGTCAATATGATCTGATGAAGCTGTCCATCGCGATTATGATCGTGGTACTCATCATTGTATTTGCCATTGCAGCCTATGTATTGATCCGTTTTCGCAGACGGTCTGGACAGAATGACATACCCGAACAGGTCGAAGGAAGTTTCAAGCTCGAAGTCATATGGACAGCCATTCCGTTACTGCTTGTTATTGTACTAGCTGTACCAACGGTTAAAGAGATCTTTGCTCAAGGCGCAGATCTGTCCAATGATCCAAATGCAGTACAGGTCAAAGTCACCTCGCATCAGTACTGGTGGGAATTTACTTATCCTCAATATGACGTAACCACCGCTCAAGACCTCATTATTCCTACCGACAAGAAGATCGCATTCGAATTGAAAACCGCTGACGTGATTCATTCCTTCTGGGTGCCGTCACTTGCGGGTAAAATGGACACCAACCCAGATGGAACACTGAATAAGTTTAGCTTCTCAGCACCGAATGAAGGCGTTTACCGCGGGAAGTGTGCCGAATTATGCGGTAGGTCTCATGCCTACATGGAATTTAAAGTAAAAGCGGTCAGCCCTGAGGCCTTTGACAGATGGGTCGCTGAAATGAAAGCACCTGCTGTTCTTCCAGAAGACACGCAATTGGCTGAAAAATTCAAAACAAATTGCCTTTCTTGTCATGCTGTAGGTGATCAAGGTGGCCCAGTTGCGCCAAATCTCACAGGAATTGGTGGCAAGGAATCCGTCGCAGGCATTTTGCTTAATCAACGCGAGGGACAAGAAGAAGGTAAACCTGTCTTGGATAACATGAAAGAATGGCTGCATGATCCACAATCCGTGAAGCCAGGCAATACGATGCCGAGTCCCAAAGACCTCGGACTTACAGATGAAGAGATCGACGGAATTGCCGAATATCTGGCCAATTATAAATTGGACTATGAATAGAACAGCAAGGACGATAAAGGGGGTACACAACCTTGGCTCAAGCTCATAGCGTCAAGCGTTACCGTGGCTTGATGGATTGGATCACTACCGTCGATCACAAAAAAATCGCCGTTCTTTACTTAGCTGCAGGCGGATTGTTTTTCGGCATCGGTGGGATTGAAGCTATTTTGATTCGGATTCAGCTCATGAAGCCGATGAATGATTTTGTCTCAGCACAGGTCTTCAATGAATTGATTACGATGCACGGAACCACGATGATCTTTCTAGGTGTTATGCCGATTATATTTGCCATTATGAATGCGGTTGTACCATTGCAGATTGGAGCACGGGATGTAGCTTTCCCGTTCGTTAACGCGCTGGGCTTCTGGACATTCCTGTTCGGCGGTCTGTTGCTTAATCTGAGCTGGATCATGGGTGGTGCACCTGATGCCGGATGGACATCGTATACGCCACTATCGGGCAGTGAATACAGTGGAACCCACGGTGTCGATTTCTATACGATCGGACTTCAGATTGCAGGTCTAGGGACACTCATCGGGGGCATTAACTTTCTCGCCACGATTATAACGATGCGTGCGCCTGGCATGTCATACATGCGGATGCCGATGTTTACATGGACCACATTTATTACTTCTGCTATTATCCTATTTGCTTTTCCTGCAATTACAGTTGGATTGGTATTGTTGACCTTTGACCGGATATTAGATGCAAATTTCTTCGATGTCGCAGGCGGGGGAAATCCCGTGTTATGGCAACATATCTTCTGGATCTTTGGTCATCCCGAAGTATATATTCTTATCTTGCCAGCGTTCGGGATTATCTCAGAGGTTATCCCAACGTTTGCACGCAAAAGATTGTTTGGTTACAGCTCCATGGTGTTTGCAACGATCCTGATCGCGTTCTTGGGCTTCATGGTCTGGGCGCATCATATGTTCACTACGGGTCTCGGAACGATTGCGAACGCATTGTTCTCCATCTCCACCATGCTGATTGCTGTACCGACAGGAATCAAGATCTTCAACTGGCTCTTCACCATGTGGGGAGGACGAATTCGTTTTACAGCGGCGAACCTGTTCGCGGTAGGATTTATTCCGACCTTTGTTATGGGGGGCGTAACGGGTGTCATGTTGGCGTCTGCTCCGGCTGACTTCCAATTCCATGATACATACTTTGTTGTAGCGCACTTTCACTATGTCATCGTAGGTGGCTTGGTGCTGGGTATATTCTCAGGTCTTCACTATTGGTGGCCCAAAATGTTTGGACGTATCCTCAGCGAATCGCTAGGAAAATGGACATTCTGGACATTTATGATTGGTTTCCAGCTCACCTTCTTCGTGCAGCATTTCCTTGGACTGATGGGTATGCAGCGCCGGATTGTATCCTATTTGCCAAATCAGGATTTCGACCTGCTTAACCTCGTGAGTACAATCGGGGCATTCTTGATGGGGGTTGGTGTCATCATTTTCCTCGTCAACATCGTTATTACGACGAAGAAACCGGTGAATGCACCGAATGATCCGTGGGAAGATGGCCGTACGTTGGAATGGACGATTCCATCTCCACCGCCAGAGTACAATTTCAAGCAAACGCCGCTTGTACGCGGTATTGATGCATACTGGAAGGAAAAGATGGCTGGGAACACAGAAATGACACCGGCTGAGCCGGTAGGGTCAATTCATATGCCATCTGCAACACCGTTACCGTTTGTCATGTCTGTTGGTATATTCATTGCTGGGCTTGGGCTGATGTTCAGTAAGGATGACTTTGGTAATGCGTTCATGAATGGACTATTTAACAATTACATTGTGCTCATTATAGGACTTGTCATTACATTTGGAGCCATGATGCTCCGTTCACTCTATGATGATCATGGCTGGCATATTGAGCCAGAGGATCAGGACGAGAAGGGGGCGAGAAAATGACAACATCACATGCTGAACCTGTGAACGGTAACTTGCCGCATGAACCGGAGAAGGCAACGCTGGAGGGACGCAATAAGCTCATCGGCTTCTGGTTGTTCCTCGGCGGCGAGACCGTGTTGTTCGGAACCCTTTTCGCTACCTTCCTTGCGCTCAGGAATCAGACCAATGAAGGGCCGACTGCGAATGAGCTATTCCATCTACCTCTGGTGGCAGCAGCAACCGTTATCCTCTTAGTCAGTAGTTTGACGAGTGTATTTGCCATTCAGGCGATGCATAGAGGTAAGGTGAAGGCACTCACGTTATGGCTCGGCATTACGGTTTTGCTAGGGCTCGGGTTCCTAGGACTCGAAATCTATGAGTTTTATGAATATGTGAAGCACAAAGAGTTCGGTATGACAACGAGTGCATTCAGCTCGGCATTTTATACACTAGTCGGATTCCATGGAGCTCACGTAGCCTTTGGTATTCTCTGGATCGGTCTTATTATTGGGCAATTGTTCAAAAAAGGTCTGACGGTCGTAACTGCACCTAAAGTGTACGTCTCTGCAATGTACTGGCACTTTATCGACGTTGTCTGGGTGTTTATCTTCACGGTCGTGTACTTGCTCGGAAAGGTGGGGTAACACATGTCGGTACAGGATAAAGCAGATCAGGAACCAGTGAAACATCGTCACCGGACGGAAGGGCCACAGAAACACGTCGTAGTGTTTATCTTTTCCATCATATTGACTCTGATCGCATTCGCAGCCGTTAAGGCCGGTGGTGTGAATGCAACGTTTACGATCATCTTGCTGGTCGTCATGGCCATCTTACAGGTGTTTGTACAGCTCGGTTACTGGATGCACATGAAAGACAAAGGTCATTTAATGCCTATTCTGTTCATGGCATTTGGATTTTTCGTAGCATTTACGTGCATTATTATGGCACTCTATTGGGTTTGGTGGTAAGAGGAGATGGCGGCGGCTTATTGTCGCCGTCTTTTCCCCTTTTTGGCGCACCAGCAGGATAGGCGTATAGGCACTAACCAAATTAGTTCACGGGGAGGTTTCCCGTATGCTCGGGTTGCAATATTTTAGTTTTAACGATCTGTGGAGCCCTACGATTCTGGCGTTATTTCTACTTATCGGAGCGGGTTATCTCGTGCTGGTAGGGCCAGTGAGTGAGAAGGTCAGTGGAGCAGAGCCAGCGACTGTGGGACAGCGAGTTTTATTTATTACAGGACTTATCGTTTTTTATCTAGCTCAAGCGGGGCCTTTCAACTTGTTGGGTCATGTCATGTTTAGCTTTCATATGGTCAGCATGGCTCTATCTTACTTGGTAGCACCACCACTGCTTATGAAAGGACTACCTAACTGGGTATGGCGTAAAATCGTAAGCTATCTGCCAACCAGGCAGTTATCTTTTCTAGCTCATCCGATCGTGGCAGCCCTAATGTTTAATGGGTTGTTCTCCATCTATCATCTGCCGGTAGTGCATGATTATGTCATGCTCAATTTCACGGTTCATCGTCTGTATTACATCGCGCTGTTCATCACTTCAATGCTGATGTGGTGGACGCTCCTTAATCCGTTACCGGAAGGCAGACAGGCATCTGGACTGTCCAAAGTTGGATTTATTTTTCTCAATATGGTGTTGCTTACGCCTGCCTGTGGTTTGATTATTTTCGCCTCCGAGCCTTTATATGCAACCTATAGCAATCCTGCTGTATGGGCTGAGGCCATGCGATATTGTGTATCAGGCGATACATCGGCATTGCTTCGATCCTTCGGAGGGCCTGCGTTCTTCAACTTTCTGTCTTCTGCCAAAGAGGATCAGCAAGTTGGTGGCATCATTATGAAATTCATTCAGGAGGGAATCTTCGTATCCATGCTTGCACTTGTTTTCTTCCAATGGTACCGCAAGGAGAAGCAGGAAGATGACGAGGATGATTCCCATAGAGCGGAGCCGCCGGTGGTACCACTTAACCCTGCTACAAAATAATAAATATTGCTATACAGTATTGTTTAAGAGTCTCCTAAGAAAACTAACTTATCCGAACTCGCATGATATGAATAAAGGGGGATACATGATGGATATGTATTTTCTACTGCCTACGATCAGCACGTCTTTCATTGTGATTAGTGCGGTGCTGGTGGGAATCGGCTGGATACTTATTATCCGTGGTAAACGGGAAGCGCATCAGTCCATGATGGTGGCAGGTGCAGTAGCGGCATTAATATTTTTTGTCATTTATATGTCTCGAACGATCTTTGTGGGCAACACAGCTTGGGGCGGCGAACCAGATATGGAGATCTTCTACCGAATCTTTCTGATCTTTCATATTATTCTCGCAACTGTGGCCGCAGTCTTCGGTATCTCAACACTTGTGCTTGGGTTCAAAAAGAAGTTCAAAACACACCGCCGCTGGGGGCGGTTCACATCTATGATCTGGTTCAGCAGTGCCATGACGGGTGTGATCGTGTACGTTCTGCTGTATATCCTTTATCCAGGCGGGCACACCCGACCTGTGTGGGAAGTTATTCTTGGCGTGTGAATGTACCGTGTAAACTGCGAATCTATGAAAATGGACGAATCTAGTGGAAGATTCGTCCACGCTTCCTCTTGAACACATTCATAGAATGAGTTTGAGAGGGGGATACAACAAATGAAAAAAACAGTCCATGTCAGTCAAACGTATCCACGTCTCACGGTGTACTCAGATGAGAACTTCACAGGAAGAAGCCGGATTTATCGTGGCAACACGGGTCTGCGCAACTTGGAGAACATCCTTGGAGGCGTTGAGAGTCTACGTTTCTTCTCGACAAGCTCCAATGCAACACTCGTTGTGTTCACAAGACCTAACTTCCAGGGTGGATTCCGTGTTTACCGTGGGAACACCAGCTTGAGAGACTTGGATGACTTGATTCGTGGCAATGATGTGGAGTCCTTAATCTCTACGAATGAACGCTTAACACTAGCTGAGATTCGTGCAATTCGCAGTAACCGTAGTTTGCCTAGCGGCTACAACCTCGTGTAATGGTTAGACCTCTTCTATAATCAGGTGATGGGTAAAATGAAAAAGCTGTGTCTGTAGTGTGTATATACACACTATGGGTGCAGTCTTTTTTTGTGCGCAAAATCATGGAATATAACCCCATTGAACATGAATTTATTCAAGTTCCAAATATGCTGTTTTTCCCGGAGTGGCGCTGTTTATTGCAGTTTGAGTAGTGCGTTCATCCTCCATGACTTCCTGATTCAGGAAAAAAAGTGTTGACGGGAAAAGTGTTAGGTCTGTATACTGTGTATATTGATATATACAGTAAACACAGTGAGCACACAGCACACATTACATGAATGAAAGTTGAAAGGCAGGCGTGCATATGAACGCATGGAAGCAAGCGTTGTGGTTGACCCGCAGTGAGATGAGTAAGGATCGATTCCAGTGGTTATGGAGTGCAATTTTTATGATTTACACGGGCAGCATGAGCGGTGTGATGTTGATTCAGCAACATGAGGTTAGCTTCATTAACCCTGTTGTAGATACCTTTTTTCTAATCATGGTGCCCTTTCAGGGATTCCTGTTCAGCAGACGTTCATTCCGTTACATACAGGAGGATTCCTATACACAGATGCTGGCCTTTTACCGCAGACTCCCGATCCCGAATGAAACGGTGATGTGGTCAAGACTTCAGCAGTCGATTATGACGTTTGCATACAATGGGATCTTTTTCTACGGATCACTGTATGTAGTCAGATTACATGAGGAAGCCTTCCGATGGGATCAATATCTGGCGTTTGCCATGACATGTACAGGATATGGACTTTTTATGACAGGCTTGTACATCTACGGAGAATTCCTCTTCAGTGGCAAAAAATACTTACTTCTCAGTGCGCTGCTCTTGCCACTTACCATCGGTTTATCTTTATTGATTCGATTGTCAGGTAGCTACGGATTATGGATTGTCATTGATCACAGTAAAAGATGGAGTCTATTATCCCCGATTATGTGGATTGCTCTGGTGGTTGGTTTAACCACACTATGGCTATTCAGTCGAGTGACATTGAAGAAGCTGGCTTGTCGGGATTTAAGTTAAGTGAACGAGAGAATGATGAATTGAGAATAGAGAAGGAACCGGAGCTACTAGCTTGTAACACGACGAGGTGTACCGGAGGGCGAGGTGCAAAAATGTGAAGATACCGATTCAAATCAATGAAAACAGCGCTGAACCCCTATATCACCAAATTGAGAATCAGTTAAGATCATTAATCATTACGGGTCAACTAGGAGAGGGAACGCATTTGCCGTCCATTCGTGAATTCGCCGGAGCGCTCAATTGTAGCGTGATTACAGTCAGAAGGGTCTATCAGGATCTGGAGAATGAAGGTCTGCTCCGTACGAAGCAGGGGACAGGTACATTTGTAGCCCAGGTTGAAGCCAATGATAGAGAAAATTATAGATTAAAGGCTGCGCAGGAGGCGATGCAGGCTGCGGTGCAGTCTGGCAAATCGGTCGGATGTACGGAAGAAGAAATGGAAGATTTGTTCCGAGAAGCCCTAAGAGTTATCTATCCGAAGTAGGGGAGGGAGTACCATGATGGAACCTGTAGCTGTTCAACTGAATGGCGTATCCAAAATGCGAAAACGCAGAGTGATTGGCCCGATTGATCTGACCATCCCGGAAGGGTATGTCATTGCAATCCTCGGTCATAACGGTTCTGGCAAAAGCACACTATTGAACATGCTACAACAAATTGTACTGCCAGATAGTGGACAGATCATATGGTTTGGAGAGGAACACAATGGTCCGCTGCCGATAGAACTGAGACAACAGATTGGTTTTGTGGCCGATAACAGCGGGCTTGAAGAGAACCAGCTTACAGCGGAAGAAGCAGTCCGGTTTCGCGCTTACTGGTATCCGCGCTGGGATATGAAGCTGTTTGACCAGCTGATGAAAGAGATGGACGTGCCGAGGGACGTGAAGCTGATCAAGATGTCCAAGGGAGAACGGCGTAAGTACGAGATTGCAGCTGCACTCGCAGCGCGTCCGAGACTTCTTCTGCTGGATGAACCGTCCTCGGGACTTGACCCTTTTGCCTGGAAAGTGATGGTTGAGCAGTTCCGGAACTTCATGGCAGGGGGAGATACCACGATACTGATTGCCACACATATCGCAGATGAGGTCAAGCGGCTTGCGGATTACATCGTACTGATGCACCGTGGTCAATCCTTGGGTATGGCGGAGAAAGATAGCGTGCTCGATCAGTGGAGAGAGGTCTGGTATGAAGGAGCCCTACGTCCAGAAAGTATCCCCGGTATTGTGGAATCTTCTATAGATGAGAATGGCCTAGTTCGGATTATTACAACCCGAGTTAGTGAAGCACAGGAAAGGTTGGAACTGTCCAGTAATCAGGTGCTGAAAATTCGTAACTTGGAGCTCGATGAAGTACTCGCATTCTGGATTGCAGGATATGCACCCATACAATGGAAATAACCGAAGGGAGACGATAAATGATGAACCGATTAGAATTGACGCAAGTCGTTAAGCAATATGCAGACAAAACAGCTGTTAATGGAGTCACGCTCAATGTAAAAGAAGGTGAGATTTACGGACTGCTCGGAGCCAATGGTGCAGGCAAAACAACCACGATGCGAATGGTGCTTGGCTTGATCCACCCGGATGGTGGAAACATCCTATATAACGGTAAGCCGTACAATACCGAGCTGCAACAAATTATGGGCTATCTTCCAGAAGAGCGCGGACTTTATCCGAAGGTGAAGGTTAGTGAGCAGATTAATTATCTGGCTAGACTTCGTGGCATGAGTGGTAAGGATGCAGATAAGAGCCTGAAGTACTGGCTTGAGCGTTTCGAGGTTCCTGAGTATTATGACAAAAAGATTGAGGAGCTGTCCAAAGGTAACCAGCAGAAAATGGGCTTTATCGCAGCTGTCGTGCATCGCCCTCAAATTCTTATTCTAGATGAAGCCTTCAGTGGACTGGATCCGGTGAACGTGGAATTGCTCAAATCAACCGTTAAGGAATTACGGGATGAAGGCACAGCTATTCTTTTCTCCACACACCGTATGGAACATGTTGAAGAGTTATGTCGTCAGATCACCATCCTTCATCGCTCTAACACTGTAGTGCAGGGTGAGATTAAGGAAATTAAGAGTCGCTATCCACGTGAGCAGGTCGCTCTAAGTACTGTAGGTCAAGTGGATGGTCTGGAGTTGTTAACAGGAGTAACGAAGGTAGAACAGAATGAGCGTGGCTACATGATCCATATCAGCCATGTTGATGCAGCTCAAGAGATTCTGAAACATGCGATGTCCCAGACAACAGTCGAGCATTTTGAGATTAAGGAACCAACGCTTAACCAAATCTTTATTCGTGAGGTAGGTGAGTCGAATGAATAAAATGGGAACGATTACGGGATTTACGTTCAAAAACAAAGTTAAAACGAAATCATTCATGGTAACGACGATTGTACTTGCAATTCTGATTACGATTGGACTCAATGTGCCATATTTCATTACTTTATTCAACGGTGGCTCAATTGGTGGTGGAGCTTCAGGTAATCACCCAGTAAACATCGGGCTTCTCACATCAGGACAGCCGGAAGTGTCAGAGAAACTGGAGAGCTTCTCTTCAGCTCAAGGAGATCAAGCTTACCGTTTCATCGCGGGTGGTGACAAGGATGAAGCTGCTCTAAAAGCTGATACAGAAGCAGGACTTACCGATGGTTACTTGAAGTTTGAAGCTGTAGCTGGACAGGAGTTCCCGCAGCCAATCTTGTACTCATCGGATGAGGTATCACCGCAGATCATTGCTTCCATTGAAGCGGCTCTGCAAAGTGTGAAGCTTGATGTGGTTGTAAAAGACGTGCTTACAGCGGAACAAAAAGAACTGATCACAACGCCAGTGAAGCTGACTCAGGAAAGCCTGAGTGCAGAAGAAGGGGCAGCCGGTGCAGAATCGGATAATGGTATGAGCCCGATTAACTACATTGTTGTTTATCTCCTGATCATCCTGCTGTTCACTTCAACAATGATGACAGGGAATATGATCGCTTCTGAAATTACAGCAGAGAAGAGCTCCCGGATCATGGAGATTCTAATCACGAGTGTGTCTCCGCTGAGTCAGATGTTCGGTAAAATCATTGGTATTTTCTTAGTAGGTATACTGCAGATCGGAATCTTCGGAGCCGTAGTTGCTGCTAATATGTTGCTTCCTCATAACGTTGATGTACTAGGTGATTTCAATATGAATCTGAGTGACATCAATACGGCTGTCATTGTGTATGGACTCATCTTCTACATCTTAGGTTACTTCTTGTATGCAGTGATGTTTGCTGCGATTGGTTCAATGGTAAGCCGTACAGAGGAACTTGGTCAGGCGGTTCTACCAATTACGATGCTGTCGCTCGTATCGTTCTACATCGCCATCTTCAGTATCGCTACACCAAACATTTTATTGTTGAAAGTAGCTAGCTTCATTCCATTTACGTCACCAACAGCGATCCTTGTACGGATCGGTGCAGGAGTTGCACCAACATGGGAGATTTTGACGTCACTTGTGATTCTCGCTGTATCTATTCTGATCTTTGGCTGGCTCGCAGCTAAAATCTATCGCACGGGTGTACTGATGTACGGTAAACGCCCAACCTTTAAAGAGCTCTTTAAAGCAATGAAAGCATATAAGATCTAAGTAATTGCAAAACAACAAAAAACAAACCAACCAACAACGTAACTCTTATAAAAATAATGGAGGCGATTAATATGATTAATCAATTAAATACAAAGTCCTATAAGTTAATGAGCACAGGAGTAGTTGTTCTATTGTTAGCATCAGTCATCAATGGAGAAGGTTCTGTAGTGAAGGATGCGGTTCAAGGGGCGATGATGGGAGCTGGAGCAGTTCTCGCAGCTGTAGGTCTCTGGATGGCTGGTAGCAAGAAATAAGAAGTTAATGAAGGGATAGGCGCTACTCTAGTGGAGTAGCGTCTATTATTTTGTTTTCTCCAGTTCACTTCTGAATTCCCTGAAACCTTTAGGGGTTCTTCCTTGATCCTTTTTGAAGGATTGTATGAAGTGATTCACATGATTGAAGCCCACTTTGCCAGCGATCTCGGTAATTGTATCATCTGAGGACACGAGTAGTTCGCAGCTTTTTTTAATCCTATATTTGATAAGGTACTCATATGGCGTCATGTGAACGGTCCTTTTAAAACTTCGTGTACATTCCGAAATGCTCAAATGCGCTATATCGGCAATCTCACGTAGCGTGATCGGACTTGAGTAGTTCTGATGGATAAAACTCAGCATAAGCTGCAGCCTTTCCTGATGTCGTTTTGCATGTTTTGGCGCATCCTCTTGCGGTAACGAAAGATTAGATATTAGATTAAACCAGAGCTGCACGGTCATAATCGAAATCTCATACTCCCAACCCCAATTTTTGTTCCTAATGAATACTCGTCTCATGTTCCAAAGCATATCCAAAGCTTGCTTTTCCCACTCGGTATTATCTGCGATCACGATTGAAACGAAAGAAGAACGAGTGTAGGGGAGCACATACTTCTCTTCCATGGTGCTGTCTGCGTGGAACGCGAGTAGCTTCTCGGGAAAGTTAAAACTTACATATTCCCCATCCTGGCTCAGCTGTGTCGTGACATGAAGAATTCCTTTGTTAATGAGAATCGCCTGCCCGGTCTTTAACTCATGGTCAATGCCGTTGACTTGAATGACGAGGGCTCCTTTTGTGACTAATGTGATCTGTAGTTCTTCATGCCAGTGCAGGTCGTTGAATCCTCTTCCTTCGGGAACACTTGTATAGAGCGTATGGGTGTACATGATATAGGGAAATGAATGATCGGGATATGCAATTGTCTCGTGCAGTGGTTTTGACATATTAAAGAAACCCCCTTCTCATGACGATATATCTATACTTTTCAGTGATATACTTGCACGTTTTATATAGAAACGGTGATATTATCATATCATAGCTATGGCTTATCACTGAAGCCTGTGCACAGATGATCGGATAAGACCTCTTGGAGGGTTTTAAGTGAAAGAACGTAAAACATCGTTATTACTTCATCCGTATGGACTTCTTTTTATCGCTATATTAGCCGTTTCCATTTCTTCGATTATGATAAAATCTTCAGATACACCAACCGCCATAGCAGGCATGTACAGGCTTTACATTTCAGCATTCATTATGCTCCCTTTTGTCCCTTGGAAAACGATTCGCTCCTTACGCTTGAACGGCAAGGAATGGGCGGCGCTTTCTCTGGCCGGTCTGCTCTTGGGACTGCATTTCTTATTCTGGATGGAGTCGCTCGTGTATACTTCGGTGGCAAGTTCTATGGTCATCTTAGCGTTGCAACCACTGTTTGTCATGATTGGTTCGTATTTTGTCTTCAGGGAAAGAGCCGGCGTACTGAGCGTACTCTGCTTAGTGACTGCGCTGCTTGGTTCCATCATAATTGCCTGGGGAGATATCGGTATATCTAGAGAAGCACTTATTGGGGATGGGTTATCTTTAATCGGAACTATATCTATTTCAGCTTATATGCTAGTAGGGCAAAAGTTGAGTAAACGAATTGATGCAAAATTATATAGTGTCGTAGTTTTCTTTCTTGGAGGAAGTGTTCTGCTCGTCTACAGCATATTAAGGGGCTTCTCCTTAAGCAACTATGCTTCTTCGGACTGGCTCTATTTTGTTCTCCTTGCGATTATTCCTACGATCTTCGGCCAATATATTTTCAATCGACTGCTTAATACGATAGGTGCTACAACGGTATCCGTAGGTATTATTGGAGAACCAGTTCTAGCAATTATTCTTGCGTATCTCTTCCTGGGAGAAACCGTCACCACTTTTCAGTCTATAGGTGGATTAATAACATTACTGGGGATGCTGATGTACTTTTGGCGAAAATCGATACAATATTCAGCGTCGAAGCGTCTATCATATTAATTATTTTTGAAAACAACAGGGGAATTCTACATTAGGAGGAATGATGAATGGCAACTTTTGATGACTTTCTAAAACTGGATCTTCGCGTGGGAACAATTATTAATGCAGAATTTTTTGCAAAAGCTAAAGTCCCAGCGATCAAACTGGAGATTGACTTTGGTTCAGAAATTGGTATTAAGTCCTCCAGCGCACAAATCACAAAAAGGTATACAGCTGAAGAAATTATCGGTAAACAGATTGTAGCAGTTGTGAATTTTCCACCTCGTCGGATTGCAGGATTTGATTCAGAAGTTTTGGTGCTGGGCGGAGTGCCGGAAGCAGGGGACGTTGTACTGTTAAAAACGGATTCTGATGTACCCAATGGAACACAAATCGGATAAACTAGCTGAAGCCCACCAAAGGATTACTTCCTAGGTGGGCTATTGAGTAAAAGTAAAAAGGCATATGAAAATAACTTGATTGACATATCGAGAAAAGACGATATACTAAGTTTCATGGAATTAATTGAAGTATTCAAAGCTTTATCAAATGAGACTCGTCTAAACATTCTGAAGTGGTTGAAGGAGCCGGAGAAGCACTTTCCTAAACAAGGCGCACACATTCCGAAGGAGGAGAATTTTGATGGTGGAGTGTGCGTAGGTGATATTCAAGAAAAAGCCAAGGTTTCTCAGTCTACGGTATCCCACTATTTAAACATAATGCAAAAGGCGGGTTTACTAGAGTCTGTACGTTATGGTCAGTGGACGTATTATAGGCGAAATGAAAGTTTTATTCGAGCAGTAATTGAATTTATGGAAATAGAAATCTAAAAAAATAAAAAAGCAACCATTTTTTTTGTTCTAATTTATCGATTATTCTCGATATCTAAATTAACAATAAGTGATCATGATCCAGTATGGATCAGGTTTGAAAACAGGAGATGACGTACGTGAAAAAAATAATTTTTTATATCATTGCTATTTTTACTGGAGCTTTACTCAGTCTTGAGGGAGCTCTGTATGGCAAGCTAGGGGAACAGGTTGGGGCGTTAGAGACGAACTTTTATAACTTCTTTATGGGAGCGATCATTGCACTTATCCTTCTTATTTTTTTTGGACGGGGTAACTTAAAGCTAATCAACACATTTCCTAAATGGAATCTAATTGGTGGTGTTTTGGGCGTTACGTACTTATTGACCTTGGTTATTGGTGTTCCTATCGTTGGTGTAGGAATTTCTATGATTGCCATCGTTGTAGGACAAATGGTTACCAGTATGTTAATTGATCATTTTGGTTGGCTCGGCAGTACTCGTAAACAGATTGGTTCTAAACGAGTGGCAGCCTTGATACTCATGTTGGCCGCACTGGTGTTTACTTTATTTTAAGTAAGAAGGAGAATTTTATTATGGGAATTGGATTATTAATTGTAATTGTGACGTTAATAGGTGGTGCTGTGCTTGGAGCCCAATCTTCCCTTAACGGTAAGATCAGTCGTACAATTGGACTGTTAGAAACAGTATTCTTTACCTTTGCTTCTGGCGCCTTAGTTTTAGCTGTGCTCGTTGTTTTTTTTGGAAGTGGACATCTTTTCGATCTCATTCATGCACCTAAGTTGCAATTGGCAGCTGTTTTCTTGGGATTTGGTTACCTGTTCTTATCAACATTTTCTGTAAATATGATTGGTGTTACTCCTGCCAACCTAACTGCAATTGTTGGACAACTGTTAGCAGGATTTGTGATAGATGCTATGGGTCTATTCGGTAGTGAAATCATCAATTTCTCGTGGCAACGGGGCGTTTCACTTGTACTGATGTTAGTTGCACTGGCGCTGATTTTTAGTGAAAAAACAGGTAGAGCAGAGAGCATAAGATAACATATACGAATATCTGTAGAGAGACGGAGGAGAAATTCGGAACTGCTGTAGGAGCCAAAGCGTCTGCCTTTGTCACTGGATTTTTATCGTGAATATCTGGGGAACAACAGCAGCGGGAAGTAGAAACATTTACTGGAGTCACGTTAATTCCAATATAAAAAATGGAGCCATTGTCGAAAACAATGGCTCCTTCTTTATGAAATGACTATTTTGATGAACTTGATGGAACATCAGGATCAGTCGGGTTTTCATCATTTAAGGTTTTACCTAAGAGCAACGAATTGGGATAATTTTTAAAAAATTCTGCTTCATCTACTTTTAAAAAAAACTTGCCTTCAAAAATCAGTTGATTCGTATTGGGTTCGATTTCATCTATAGTTCTTGCGATCTCCGATTCCTTAAAGATACTTTGTTCATCTGCTCGCACGAACATGCCATGAGGTGTATAGAATTGAGTAGAATCCCCGTTTGCGATTTTTGATTCTACGGATTCTACGTTTTTTACGGGTTCTTCGAATTTCACGTTATTTGTTGAAATATTCGTGTTAACAGGGATTTCATCTGTCTTATTAACGGTTTCCATTGCTGGATAGGTATCTGCTTGTGAATTGGATAGTAATGCTACTCCTGAAATAATAGTCATTGCAAAGGCTATTAAATATATTTTTTTGAACATAGTGTCCCCACCCTTCATACCAACAATTATTTCCTACTTTAAAACAGTATATTCACTACAATGGTAAGAGCCTATTTGGCTTTACTTGCTGTACAACTGGTTTTTCAAAGGACAATAACACAAAATCCCCATTACTCTTCAATACAACTTTTCTATGCAAATTGCGTCTTAATTCAAGCAACAATGGGCTAGTTTACACAGTAATTAGAGAGGAATGTTCAGAATGAAGAAATACCTTCCCGGATTATTAATTATTTTTGTCCTATGTTTGGGCTTACCAACTCAGGCTTACATGGAGGCGTCTAACCAACAGCCTTTGGCTTTTGAGGATCACAATCTAGAACAAGCGCTTAAGTCATTATTGAATAAAAACGATGATGAATCCCTAACAAAAGAGGATCTAGAGTCACTGACCGATGTTAATCTATCGGGTAAAGGAATTAAGAGTTTGCAGGGTTTGGAATATGCGGTCAATCTGAGCACGTTGTCCATAAGTTCCAACAAGATCACTGATCTAAAGCCGCTAACAGGATTGGTTAAGCTTAGGAGCCTCGAAGCTGCGAATAATAACATCAAAGATCTTGCTCCTTTGTCTAAATTAACTGCCTTGGTTACTCTGAATTTATCATCTAACCAAATATATGATTTGGAGCCGTTGAGAAATCTTCAAAGTTTGGCTTACCTCTATTTGAAGAACAATCGAGTCTGGGATTTAGAGCCGCTCCAACAACGTGGTTTTTTACCGTATTATGATACGGGTGCATTCATTGAACCACTTGCACTGCAAAATAACTATTTAGATTTAAGCAAGGGATCGAAAACAACTAAATTATTTGTGAAAATGGCAGGAAATGAGTTGCCTAGCGGTCAGCGTAAGACACAGCGCTTGGTGATCGGCAGCACGACTGCTTATGTTGGAGAAAGTGCTTATCGTATTACTGCAGCGCCATTTATTCAGACCGGACGTACCTATGTGCCGATCCGTTTCATCTCCGAGAAGCTTGGGGCAGCCGTGAATTGGAACCAGAGCACCAAAGAGGTAACGATTCAGAAGGATGGTAAAACGATTCGCTGGGTTGTAGGGAACAGGCAGGTAAAAGTAAACCAGCAAACGGTGATGCAAGATGCTCCTTTACTTCTGAAGAACGGCAGTGCGTTCGTTCCTGTTCGTTTTGTGGCCGAGCAGTTAAATACTTCCGTTGAATATATGGGAAGCAAGCATATGGTCGTGATTTTCAAAAAATAAGCAGCTATGTAGACCATCTTAAACGAACAATAGAAACGATAATTCAATAATAAAACCAAGAAAGCAGCTGATCGGAGTGATCGCTGCTTTTATTTAACTAATAACGCAATAGATAGCGACAACCCCAATCGTCTCCATTACATTAAACGCGTTCTTCACCTCATTCAAACATAGGTGTACTTTTGGCCTTTTTATTGGCGAGGAACAGGCTTGGGATGAAAATCAACGCTAGGATCATCGTAGCTACAAGGAAACCGATATGGTACCCCTTCAATTGATTTGCAATCGTTGGATGCAATCCTTGTATGGTTGTCGCAACAGCAGTAGCAATAATCGCTGAGCCGAAGCTCGAACCCAGATTTTCAATGATATTGATGCCAACACCTGCCTCAGGAAGCAGTTTACTGTCGAGTCCAGTGTAGGCTTCACTCATCAATGGAAGACTAATGCCTCCAACGCTGACGCCACGGATGAACAGGATGACCGAGATCCAGATCATACTTGTCGTATCCGAGATGAATATAAATGGAATAGATCCGATAAGGGAAAGAATAAGGCTGGCGAGCAGTACATATTTTGCACCCACTTTATCAATCATTTTTCCAATGAAAGGCCGAGTGACAAGCATACCAACGCCTTGGGGAATGAGTGCAACTGCTGTTTGAATCATTGTGAAGTCTCGAAAGGTTTGAAAGAACAGGGGGAGTATTAACATCGGACCCATAATAGCGATATGTGCTAAGAATAGCCCCGCGCTTGATGCTGCAAAGTTTCTGTGTGCAAACAAATTCACAGGTAGAACGGTCTGATTGCATTTAATCCGATTGTAGACGAAATAAATGATAGCCATAGCAAGACCAATTCCCATCCACAAGATCGTTTCGTCATTATTAAAAGTGGCATGATCTGCTGCTTTGGTAATTCCGTAAATTAAAGCCACACTCATCGAGGATAAAACGATAATTCCAACTAAATCGAGCTTGCTTTCTTTGTTGAAGGGTTCAAAGTCTGGAATCTTTCTGATCATTAATGGCGCGGAGATCAATACAATGAACACGTTAATGAAAAAGATCCATTGCCAAGAAGCCTCCTGAACGATGAATCCACCGATGATCGGTCCCAAGATAGGGCCAAAGATCATAGGTGTACTCACAATAGCCATGACTCTGCCTAAATATTGTTGCCCGGTTGTTTTAACTAAGAGGGTAAACATCAAGGTGGTTATGACTCCGGCACTGAATCCTTGAAGTAAACGGAAGAGGATGAAACTTGAAATATCCCAGCTAACTCCGACTAAGACAGAAATCACACCAAAAGCAATTACAGCCCCAACAAAGACCTTCTTGCCGTTAAATTTATTCATAAGCCATCCGGATACAGGAACTGCAATCGCAAGGGCTAAAATATATCCAGTAATGGCCCATTGGATGGTATCCAATGTTGTATGGAAATCTTTTGTTAGTTGATTTACAGCAATATTCACCATGGTAGAGTCAAGCATAGGAGCGATTGCTCCAAGGGCAATTGCCCAAGCTGTTATAAGAATATGTTTGGGTATTCCCGGTTCCTTTGCGTTGTCTGATGTCATGTTATGCTCCTTTAAATTGAATTTTGTTTCCTCATCAACTAAAAATCTACTCTTGTTTTGTTTCCTTGTCAACAATAAATGAAAAATAAAAAAAGCATCCGTTTCTCTAAAGAGAAGGTTGCTCTTGGTTTTAACTCATTTTATTGGTTTTACTTCGTTAGATCTAAACCTTGTTTGTCTATTTCCATATCCAAATGTTTGCTGTACACTTCAATGAAGTTCAGCATTTTATCATATTGTTCTTCAGTTACATGATTAAATACAGATTCATCTCTCTCTTGAAACTCTGTATGAAGTTTCTCATGAATGTCATATATGGTTCTGCCTTGCTCGGTTAGTCTAAAAAAGACTTCCTTCTTATTATTTGCTTTTTGATAATCTTCGATCAGACCCTTTTCGATGAGCTTCTTCGTTAATTTACTTATGGCACCCTTGGTCATATACAGGGATTCTGCCAGCTTGGTTACGTTGGAATCTACATTTTTCTCTATAAATTCAATGCAATGGACTTCAGAAGGCTTATATCCTTTAAGACTACTTTCCATCTTCGATTTATTAATCCAGACCAATTTGTTGAATAAGTCCCTGAAATCCATCATGACCTGTTCTTGCTTGTTCATGGTTAGTCACCCCATATGAGTTATTTCCTAAGATAAACTATAACCTTTTATCATTTAAAATCAAATCGTGTCACCCACATGAGCATGGATGGCAAACAATTCAACAACAAGCTCTGATATAATAGCAGTTAGCAGCTATCTATTTTCTGTGGAGGTGAGGCCATTGAAAACAATTGGGGTAGGATTCTTATATGCATGGCTCTATGCAAAGCCAGTGAAGGATATGGCAATGCTTTGCATAGAGATTAGCAACAACCCAATTGCCAACAACGAGTTGTAATATTCTACGAACTGGCTTTGCACCTTATTGATTTATTAAATAAGGAGTGAGGCACGTGAAATATTCAAAAGCCGAGTCGATTTTCCCGGAAGAATTGCTACGGATCATCCAAGAATACGTTCAGGGCGAATTAGTATATATCCCCAAACCTAAAGAGACACATCTCAAATGGGGAGAAAAAACACACAGTAAGAGTAAAGTCTCTGCTCGAAACGCTGAGATTAAATCCTTATTCCGTGATGGAGTCAGCATAAACGAGTTGGCGGAGCGGTATTTCTTGTCCTGTGAAAGTATTAAGAAGATTGTTTATACCAAGATCTAATGGAATCCGCTACATCGTCGTATCGACGGTATAGCGGATTTTTGTGCAGAGATGAATTAAATCAACTTATACATAGTAACTGCATCTCTAAATCGATAGACTCAAGTTAAGGTTGTTGTGATCCAAGGACGTCTGCATTAGGAGAAGGGGGCAGTGAAATGAACGAAATCATAATGAAACAGCTGCTGGACAAAAATGAACGGCTGATCAACATGGTGATCGAACGCGTAAAAAGAGATTACCAAGACGATATCGCCATTATTGGGCTTACGGGTTCATTTAGCACCGGGGACTTTCACGAGAAGAGTGATCTGGATCTAATTATCATTAATAATACCGATAAGGGCTGGGAGATATCCGATTGCTTCATCTTGGATGACGTTGGATATGACATCTATTGCACGCCTTGGGATACAAGAATACATGAGCAATCCACCTTGGAAAGTCCCAACGTATCGAGCCTAACCGAGCTCAAAGTACTCTACTATGCCAAACCTGAGGATTTGGAGAAATTAAACGGATTCAAGCAAAAGGCTCTTGATGCACTTGCGAACCCAATAGGAGAAGCGTGTCTTCAGCGAGCGAAAAAATGGATTGATCTGGCTAAGCAAGCCTACAGCGATACGATGCTGGGTGAAGATATTGGCTCCGTGCGACATGCATCTGCCGACGTTCTGTACAATCTAGTCAATGCGTTGGTTAGCATGAATAACACGTGCATTAAACGAGGAATCAAGCGATATTTGGAAGAGATATGTTCGTTGCGCTATGTTCCGGATGATCTCGAATCCCTTTACATGTCAGTCATTGAAGCGCATACCATTGAAGATATTCGATTAGCATCTTTCAACATATTGAAAAGCGTTACGAAGTTACACAGCACGATGTGTGATACGTTAATCGTTAGACCTGCTCCGACCTATGATAATTTGAAGGGAACATACGAAGAATTGTGGTGCAACTACCGCAACAAAATGTTGAACGGTGTGTTAACCAACGATGCCCCTTATGTATTTCTTTCAGCTTTTGGAGCACAAGGCTATCTTGATGAAATGGCTGCGAAGATCGGAACTAAGAAATTTGATCTTATGCAGTACTTTGATGCAAGTGATCTAACAGTTATGCAAGAGAAGTTCCTTGAAGTGATGGATGAGTATGCTCAGGAATATGGTAAGGTAGGCAGAGAAATCGAACGTTTTACATCCTTCGAGCAACTGTATGCCCATTTTATGAATCGTTGACCTTAAATTCTAGTTCGTAATAAGTCCCCTGAAAGGGGGACAACATACCATTAATCAATGGTATAGATGTCCCAATCTCCTTGTTTACTCTGCCGGATCGCATACATCATTCTTACTTGTTCAACCGAATCGGTTGTTGTATCCAGACGTTCACCAAGAACAGTAATATGTAATTGATTTTTGATCGATGCATGTTTCTCAATGCTCTCGATGCTTGAGAACTTATATTGGAACTGTTCACCATAATAAAAGTCCATAGCATCTGCCAGTTGGTCATCGACAAAACCAGATCGATAAAGTTTGCGATCATGCTGTACGAGAGCGATCAAATTTTCTTCGAGTATATCCAGCGCGGGACGATCGCTCTCTTCTAACGTATTCTTTGCTAACTCTAGGTCAATCTCCATTGGAGTGTTCGAATCTTCTGAACTCTCAAGTAGGAATTTTCCGATAATATTCTCATCGCTATCGTATAGGTTGATATATTTATCGACTTTTGGTTCGTTCATACTCTGAATAGCTTCCTCAGGGGTTTGTGGCAAATCTTGATTCATGTCTGAAGTCTTGATGTAACCTTCTTTTCCATCTACACCTATAGCCGCAACTAAATCCTTAGAGGGACTAGTATCAGCAGATGTGGCCGCCAAGCCATAGACACCCGCACCAATCCCTAAGGCAAGAGCCACACCAACTATAGTGAGTTTTTGTGATTTTGATCTCACTAAATTACCTCCATTCTAACCAGACCGCTCATATGAAGAGGCAGAATGATAAATACATGCTTAATCATTAAACTCAACAAAAACATGCATATACCCGTCTATTCCTCCAATACCGGTCGTTTGTTTAATATCCAAAAATTCAAGTTGTTTCTCCCATTCAACTCTTTCTTGATCTGAGTCATCTGCGTACACTTCAAATAGATAGGCTAAGACAAATGCATTAATGGATGAGGCTCCATTTTTCAATTGTAACCACTCTTTAGGGACAACGAGTTGATTCTCTCTAGGGATCACAGTCTTTGTAGAGAAGTTAAGGATTATTTCATGCCCTTGATTTGTAATAGTCGTTATCTTGTTCTTCCCATCCCATCGAATTGTTGCTCCGGAGGATTTAAAGACATCCTTTACTGGAATATAAATAGAGTTATACTCCGTTGTAGTTAACTTACCGGACTTCGAGACATTTAATACGGACTTTTTCAATGAAGAATTGTACGTATGAGCCGCGCGTTCAACAAAAGACAGATCCTCTAAAGATTGGTCATCTGCAGAAGCAACGGAAGCGACACTAACAACGAAAGATAACATCAACAATAGGGAAATAAACCGTTTCATCTTGATGTCCTCCTTACAAAATTTGGCGTGCATGTAATATAAACGCGTAAAGCTGGAGAAATGTTTCCTTTATAAACCAATGATCTATTAAACAATATAAATGGTTCTCTAGCCCTCTTCCTCGTCACGTTCAACTCTGAGGTATACAGCTCCAGATTAAATAGAGAGATAATCATGTTCTCCACGGGCAGGTTAGTATGATGGATGATAGAATGAAGGAAATCCAGATGCTAGGAGGATGCAAATGTTACCTTTTCCAGCTGAAACGAGTCGTAAAGTAAAATTTGATTTTATAGATGAGATTAAGAACAAGTTATTAGAAAAGTACGATAAGGACATTGAGGCTATCGGTATTTATGGTTCAGTTGCTCAAGATAGAGAGGGACCTTATTCAGATATAGAATTGCACATCATTAGTAGAGATGGAGCGGATATACCTACTCGTGAATTAATTTTTCATCCGTTCAAATTAGAGCTCTCTACCAAACAAAAATCCGAATGGTTTCATCAAGCAAGCGTAATCGACGATGGATGGGCGCTTAGAGCGGGAAGTTTCGTACATATTACCTCCCTGTACGACCCAAATGGCGTTTTTTCTAAGGCGAAGGAGATTGCGCTCTCAGTATCTGACGAAAGGTTTAGAGAAGTAATAGCAGAATTTATGATTTGGGAGCCATATGAGACTATGGGTAAGATCCGAAATGCCAAAGCTTCGAATAACCTCTCTTATCTGCCCCGTGCTGTATTTGATCTAACATGGCAAACGGCTAAATTGATTGGATTAATGAATAAACGGTATTACACCAGTAGAGCCGTAACTCTGGAAGAATCTATGGAAAAACCGATCAAGCCAGAAGGATATGTTGAGTTGGCGAGAAAAGTAATAAGTGGTGAGTTAGCTGATAAGGAAGAGCTTTATTTGCTTTGTGAGAACTTATGGTGTGGTTTGAATAGTTTGCTTGAGGATTTAAGAATAGAATATCGAAGTGATGTTCTAGATTTGTGAAAGCGTAAGATAACAGGAGCCGATCGCATCGTAAAACAAAGAAATCAGCTGATCAATATAATCAGCTGTTTTTGTTCAGCTAAGGGGCAGGATAGGTCTGGTATTAATTTTACCTTTGCGTTTGTTGGAATGATGTTAATGGCCACCACGGGTTATGCGGCAGTCCAGTATCATTCTTTGACGAATACAGATGGGGAAGTTGTATATGAGACTAAGTTGCGTGATACGATTACAGATCAATCAATTAAGGTTGCAGACAAGATCAATGGGGATTATACATACCAACAGGCGGATGTATTTTTCAAAACTGCGTATGATGTAAACCCACCCTCTTTGCAGGAAAAAGAGGAAATGACTACAAGACTGAGACAACAGGCCGAAAAGTCTAAGCAGGGTTATGCAATGATGCCGGTTGAAATGACAGATGAGGTTGCCCATCTATCTGTTACGTATCAAAACGGCGAAGATAAAATCGAGGCTATGATCCATAATCTGACGGGTAAGAGCGACCCGACATCGTATATCGACGAGAAAGTTGAATTTAAACAGGAAAAGGTATATGTGAAGGGTGTAGAAATGCTTCAAACAGAATTTGCTCCTTCGCGCGCAATCGAGTTGCAATGGATATACTAGAGCCCAGACAAAAAACAAAGATATAGTTACACCGTGCGGGCAAATTCAGATCAAGTAAGTAAAGAAACATTGACGAAAATTGCTGAAAGTTATTTGGATTACTAAAACAACAGAAATCTTCTCTAATGCTAACTCTGCCAAATGGGATCTTTCATAATTCATGCGGGAAGCACATAGCAAGCCTAACTCAAACAGTATGTTATTTGGGTTAGGCTTTTTAATGATTTTGCTTATTCATTTCTGAATGAAATCGTTGAATAAGTATAGGTTTTTGTTGCTTGAGTGAATGTTGGAGCATGTGATGTTTACCTATAATGGGGTTAAAGAGATGATCAAGTTGCCAAAGGGGGAAACGAATCTTGTTCCTTTTGGGAAGCGATTACATTCTCTTTGGAACAACGCATGAATCCATGATGATTCAGGGTTACCTGATTATCAATAGCTTGTCGAACAATAAATAATGCATGATCTAATCTAGGGGGAGATGTCAGATGCAGCAAAAGAAAAGGGGAGCCATGAGACTGTTAACACTCATGCTAATGGTCAGTCTACTATTAAACGCTTGTAGCAGTGGGAGTGGTAATGAGAGTAATGATCCACAAGGAACTGCTGATAATGGGGCCAGTGCATCGGAAGATGTCACACTGAAAATGTTACTCATAGGCAGCAAACCTGCGGATTATGACGAGGTGTTCGGTGAGGTAAATCAATTACTTAAGGAAAAGATTAACACAACGATTGAAACAGAGTTTCTAGATTGGTCAGATTGGTCATCGAAGTACCCACTGAAATTTGCCGCGAGAGATGACTTTGATTTGGTATTTACGGCGAATTGGGCGTTCTATCACAATCAGGCAATGAATGGCGGGTTCTATGAACTTACGGATGAACTTTTGCAAACCAATGCACCGATGACATGGGAAGCCATGCCGAAGGTTTCATGGGAGCAAGCGAAAATTAAAGATAAACTATATATGGTTCCGAATAATAACCAGGAAATAACGGACAAAGTTGTCATGATACGCGAAGATCTACGTAAGAAATATAACCTTGAACCCGTTACAAATGCTGAGACATTTGCTGCCTATACAAAAGCAATTGCCAAAAATGAGCCGGGGATGAGTGGTTTTGCAACAGCGGCCGGGGGCGGATATAAGTGGCATGAGTTAGATAATATGTTACTTGAACAGCAAAATGAATGGAAACTAATCGATCCCAACATGCCTTTTGCTTTTAAACTCGACGATGCAACTGGAAAAGTGTTCAATGTTTACGATACACCTGAGTTTACAGAGCTACTTTTGTATTATAAAGACTTAGCTGATAGTGGAGTTTGGTCTAAGAATGTTGTTAACAGTAAAAATGAAGTGTGGCAGGATGTAAAAGCTGGCAAGGCGGCATCACTTAAAGGAAATTTAGGTTCTCTAGGCTTCCAGTTTGTTGAAGCTCAGCGCGATCTCCCCGATGTGGAGATGTCTATCGTTGATCTTACTCCGAACCAAAAGAAAACAGCATCCATCTCGACGCAAAATGGTATGGCTGTTCATGCAACGTCAAAGCATGTTGAGCGTTCCCTGAAGGTCATTGATTTATTGCAGAATGATAAAGAAATCCATGATCTGACGATGTATGGTATTGCAGGCAGTCACTACGAACCAATTGATGAGGATAAATATAAACCGGGTCCAAACAGAGATAAATATACTGGATTCTCTAACTGGGGATGGAATTCGCCGCTGAACCGGACAGAGACCTCCTATCCAGAAGAAGCAGAAGCAATGGAGAAGTCGTGGGAAGAGAAAGTGTATCATTATCCGCTTGAAACGTTTGTGTTTGACGATCAGAAGGTAAAGAATGAACTGGCTAATATCGGCAATGTCATGGTACGTTATGGTGTTCCATTAGAATATGGTCTCATTGCAGATCCTCAGCAGGGACAGGCTGAATTAATCAATCAACTCAATACCGCTGGAATTGAAAAGGTACAAGCAGAACTCCAGAGCCAAATTGACACGTTCTTAGAGAAAAACTAATATCACAATAAAGGTACTATATTTGAAATGTAAATCCTATGAGGGTCGATCGATTTTGGATCGGCCTCTCAGGCGTCTTAAAAGAGTGACTGAGATATACTGCATTATATAAAGAACACACACATCCGATGAAACGGGAGACTACGTATGAGCCAAGCAACGCAAAAAAGAAAAATAATTCCCTATTCTTATAAAATGATGATCACTTACTTGTTGCTTGTTCTAGTAACGGATGCTGTCATTGGCTATGTTTCCTTTATGATGCTTACAAACTCACGCACAGAGATCGCCGAGACTAATATTAGGACGTCCATGGCGCAGACAAGTAATAACTTGAAATATCAGCTGGACGAGATTCAGCGTATTTCTGATACCTTGTTTAGCAGTGCCCCTTTTCAGCGAGCTTTGCAGAAGAAAGGGAAGCCACATGAGATGTATCTGACAATGATTGATGAGATTGTACCCAAAATGCAATCTCCATTGCAGCTATTTGGCAATCCTATACGGATTGTTTTATACACCAATAATAACGATCTGAACATTATTGAAGGCGATGATCTGACGACACCGTTGAAGGAAAGTGATTATTACATTCTTTCTACTCTTGAGATTAAGGACTCCACCTGGGCACAACAAAGCCTGGAGGGAGATGATAATCGTTGGATGCAAGTCGAATCAGATCGCGAGCTAAGTCAGATATCTCATGTACGTCGAATGATTTCCTTTGACGATTACCAAAACAGCGGTATACTCCGAATCACGGTTGGCTTTGCGGATCTGCTCGGGAACTATGTGACCTATCCAGAGGAGGATGGCATCTCCATGAGGCTGGTGGACGGAGTTACAGGGGCTGTCATGTATCAACGCGGTGGCACAGTTGCAGAAGCAGTCGATCTATCTTCCTACCTGACACTCAAACAAAGTGTCCCAGGGACAGATTTTATTATTGAAACATGGGTTCCGCATGATTATTTACAAAAAGATGCTCAGCGTCTTCAAAAAATTATTTTATCTGTCTGCACAATCAGCTTCGTTGTTATGATGTTGATTGGTTTCCTGGTGGCCAGGTTGTCCGGTCGCAAAATGAGAAAGATCATCTCATTAGTCCATACATTTGAAAACGGCAGCTTTGAGAAACGTCTTCGTTTTGGTGGAAATGATGAATTCAGTCAAATCGCCGAAGCATTTAATTCAATGGCTACCAATATCCAAGAGCTGATCAGCAACGTTTATGCTCAGGGGATACGACGTAAGCAGGCTGAGCTTGATGCGTTACAGGCACAGATTAATCCACATTTTCTATATAACACGCTCTCAACCATTAACAGCCTCGCTAATCTGGGGGAGACGGCTCAAGTTACGGAGATGGTTCAGGGACTATCTAAATTTTACCGTCTATCGCTGAATCAGGGGAATATTGTGATACCGCTTGTGAAGGAATTGGAGCAAGTCGAAACTTATATGAATATTCAAAGAGTCAAGTATGTCGATGCCTTCACCTTCAGTGTGGATGCCGATCCTCGTATTCTTGACGTTCCAGTTATCAAATTGATTCTTCAGCCTATTGTGGAAAATGTATTTAAGCATGCTTGGTATGGGGATACAATCACAATTCGTATAGAGGGGCGACAACGAGGCGATCTGATCGAATTAAGCGTAATTGACAATGGAGTCGGCATGAAGCCCGAACAAGTTCAATCCATGTTCAACCCAACAGGACAGGGATGTGGTTACGGGTTGAAAAATGTGAATGATCGAATCAAGCTTCGTTACGGCGATAATTTTGGCTTAGAAATAGGTAGCGTATATGGCGGAGGAACGACCGTTCGAATTTTGCTGCCTGCAGAGCCGACAAGCGACAGAGACTCGTGGTTAGACGGTCTGAATGGAGGAACAAAATGACGTTAAAGGTTATGCTCGTAGATGATGAGCGAATTGACTTGGAATGGCTTCGACGTAGAGTGGTCGCGAGTGGATTGCCACTTGAAGTTGTGGGAACGGCGAACAGTGGATTCGTAGCTCTTGAGTTACTACAAAGCAATGAAGTTGATCTTCTTTTGTCCGATATTCGCATGCCAATTATGACCGGAATAGAATTTGCGCGCAAAGCAAAGGAAATCAATCCTCGCCTAAAAATCATTTTTATTAGCGGGCATGAGGATTTCGAATATGCAAGAGAGGCGTTGTCTTTACACGCATCTGGTTATTTATTGAAACCAGTGGATAATGACGAGCTTCAACAGATTCTTGCTGAGCTATGTGGAGAGATTAGCCGAGAACAAGAGAGAATCAAGACCAATGATGAGGTACTGTCGCTAGCGAGCCAGGCGCTTCTACTTCGCTGGTTGAGCTCTAGAACAGGCGAGCAGATCGATAGCCATATGCAGCAACTCATACAACCACTTGTTCGCAACGGTGCGGCTGTGGCCATTATCGAGATGGACGATGTGGAATGGAAAATGCTTGATATGTCTGCGGATGACCGACGTCAATTGTCCAGTGACATGATGGTTTACATCGAAAAACTAGCTTCAGAGAGCGGACTAGGTACCATTATCGCAAGCCACTCCGATTATCAATTTATCATGTTGGCTAATGGAACCGAAGAGGAGAATGTCGCTCTGCTAGAAGAATTGATTTTGGCTGTAGCCAGTGCATTCCCTCTGACGGTTACTATAGGATATGGTAAGTCTACTGATGAGTGGCGAGAATTGCCTGAATCCTACCAGCAGGCAGTTTCTGCTCTGGGCGCCAAGTGGCTGATTGGCAAGAATCGGCTAATTCGCGATGTAGCAGAGTATCCCTTAGGTGATCAGAATTCGGAGAATCTTGAAGAGATGATCTCCATCATGATGAATGCGATTCTGTCTTATGATCTGGTTGGCATTGATGACTGCCTGTTACGAATCTTCGGGCGTGATCGTCCATTGCACAAGATGAATGATGTCTATAATTTGATCATTCGCATCACATCTAAGCTACACGCAGATTTACAGCAATTGAACGAGAACTTATACGAACTATTGCAATGGGAGTCACACCAACCGGAGGTTTTGTTCCATTTTGAGACAGTGAGCGATATATTATCTTGGTTAAGACGGCGATTCTTCGAATTGTCTGAGCGGCTGTTTACTGAACGATCAAAGACCAACCGTAAGCTAATTACAGATATTCTGAATTATGCGAAGGAGAGGATTGAATCTAAAGTAACTTTGAAGGAGGTAGCCGCCCATTTTGCTTTTTCGCCTAACTACTTGGGGCACCTTTTTAAGGAAGAAACAGGAATGAATTTTAGTGACTTTCTTCTGGATCTAAGGATGAAACGAGTATGCGAGCTGCTCAGTGATCCGTCGTTCAAAATCTATGAAATCGCAGAGAAGGTTGGGTACAAAAACATTATCTACTTCAATCGCCAATTCAAACAGTCAACCGGTATGTCTCCAGGTGAGTATCGGAAGAGACATCATATTTAGATTCCTAAAGCGCCGAGCATGTTATGCTCCGGCGCTTTTTCTATGAAATCGTAGATTGAATATTACTTTTAGTTGCTTCCCTTAATGTTGGGTGAACATGGGCACAGCCTATAATCAAAGTATCATTATGTTAACCGGATTACGGTTATAGAGACAGAGAGGGTGACGTCTATGAATCGAAAAGGCTTTCTGGGGGATTTGGTGAAATACCGAACCCTGTTGCTTATGTTATTACCGGCCGTACTGTTTTTTATCGTGTTTGCTTATATTCCTATGGCAGGTATAGTTTTAGCTTTTAAACAGTTCACGTATGAGGGTGGGATATTCGGAAGTCCGTGGAATGGCTTGGATAACTTTCGTTTCTTCTTCGAGTCAGGACAGGCGTGGCAGGTAACTCGAAATACGGCATTGTATAACATTGCCTTCATCGTGGTGAATAACCTGCTACAGATTACGATGGCGATATTGTTATTTGAGGTTGCACATAAGTGGTCACGCAAACTTTTTCAAACCATGCTATTCCTGCCTTATTTCATATCATGGGTTGTTGTCGGCGCAATCGCGTACAACCTGTTCAGCTATGACTTTGGTTTGATCAACGTTATTCTCAATACGTTTGGGATGGAACCCATTGATATCTACAACACAGCAGCTTACTGGCCTTACATACTCGTCATTGTATCGGCATGGAAAGCAGTCGGATATGGTTCAATCATGTACCTTGCTGCCATCACCAGCATCGACACGGAAATGTATGAAGCGGCGGAGATTGATGGTGCAAATGTGTTCCAACGTATCTTCAGGATTACAATTCCGAACCTAATTCCAACCGTCATTATTCTAGTACTGCTGTCCATCGGTAATATATTCCGAGGAGATTTCGGAATGTTCTACAATATGGTCGGAAATAACGGCTTGTTGTTCTCAAACACGGACGTAATCGATACGTTTGTATTCCGATCGTTGACTTCATCCAATGATATTGGCATGTCATCTGCTGCCGGATTCTATCAGTCGATTCTCGGTTTTGCCACTATTCTGATCGCGAACTACGTTGTACGCAGATACGACAAAGATCGAGCTCTATTTTAAGAGGTTGTTCAAAAAGTTCGCTTTTGATTACGAAAGACTTTCTCGGTACTGAAAACCGACCTTTTTGAACACGAATTTTAAGCCTATCGAGATCCAGAGAAATTGAAAGGAGAGGTACAATTTGAGCGCACAATTAACAAGCAAGTCACCTGGCCGGACAGGACGGGATGAAAAACTGCTTCAGATTCTCGGTTATATTCTACTCGCCGCGATTTCGCTTTTCTGTCTGGTACCCTTTATCCTTGTGCTCTCGTCATCTCTGACAGAGGAAAGCAGCATTATTAAGGATGGATATCAACTCTTTCCTTCGGTGTTTTCATTAGAAGCATACAAGTTGCTTTTTGAATTCCCAGGACAGTTAATCAAAGCATATATGGTAACAATCAGTGTTACGGTGGTCGGAACCGTTGTGGGTTTGTTCCTCACCTCTATGACAGCATATGCTCTCGCAAGAAAAGATTTTAAATGGCGTAATGGATTTTCGTTTTTCTTCTTCTTCACTACCCTATTCAGTGGCGGTTTAGTTCCATGGTATCTCATGATCGTCAATTACTTGCAGTTAAAAGACACGTTCCTTATATTAGTGCTCCCGATGCTGCTCAATGTCTTTTATATCATTGTCATGAAGTCATTCATGAATAGCATTCCTGATGCAATTACAGAATCTGCGAAGATCGATGGTGCGGGGGATTTTCTAATCTATCTACGACTTATTCTGCCTTTAACCAAACCAGCACTGGCGACCATTGGTCTGTTCATTGCACTGGGATATTGGAATGACTGGTACCACGCGATGCTGTTCATCACCAATGAGAACCTGATGCCGTTACAGTACTACTTGTATAAAATGTTGGGGAACATGGACGGGATGCGTAAAGCTATGGTCGCTTCAGGTGCTGTTGTGAATCTTCAGATTCCAACGGAGAGCCTTAAGATGGCCATGACGATTGTTGCGATTGGTCCTATCTTGCTCGTGTATCCGTTCATTCAGCGGTATTTTGTGAAGGGTCTTACGATTGGTGCTGTCAAAGGGTGATTATATGAAATTAATTCTTTATTCCATTGGGGGTTACAACGATGAAACACAGAAATAAATCAATTTTTCGTCTTCTTTCTTTGACTCTTGTTCTATCGGTTATATTAACAGCTTGCTCCGGTAATGGAGGCAACCAGAGTGCAGGGGATTCAAGCTCTAGTTCGGCGGGATCGTCGGATGAAGTTACGCTCAAAATGATTCTTCTTGGAGGCAAGCCTGTAGACTATGATCTCGTTTTCGGTGAGTTGAACAAGAAGCTGAAGGAGAAGATTAACACAACGCTTGAAGTCGAATTTCTTGACTGGTCTGATTGGAGCCAGAAATATCCGTTAAAATTTGCTGCCAATGAAAATTTTGATCTGGTGTATACATCGAGCTGGGCGTATTACAACGATCAAGCAATTAAAGGTGGTTTCAAGGAAATCACGGAGGACATGCTACAGCAATATGCGCCGCAGACGTGGGCCGAGATGCCAGAAGTATCATGGGATCAAGCCAAAATTAACGGCAAATTGTACATGGTGCCCAACAATAACCTAGAAGTAACGAACAAGGTCGTGCTTTACCGCGAGGATCTTCGTCAGAAGCATAACCTACCAGAGATCAATAGCTTAGAAACTTATGCAAACTACTTGAAGACCATTGCTGCCAATGAGGCAGGAATCACAGCGTTTGGAGCTAAAGCTGCTGATGGTTGGAAATGGCATGAGCTGGATCAGATTGCATTAGAGCAAAATAACAATTTCAAAGTTGTCGATCTACGTCTCCCGTTAACTTATAAATTAGATGATGCTGCAGGACAAGTATTTAATGTCTACGAGACGTCAGAATTCAAAGATTTACTTGGTTATTATAAAGATTTGGCTGATAACGGTGCTTGGTCGAAGAACGTTGTCACCAATAAAAACGACATTTGGCAAGACATGAAAGTTGGGAAGGTTTCTTCCTATGCACATAATCTGGGTACAACGGGATTCAATCTGGCTGAAGCACGTCGGGATACACCCGAGCTGGAGTTTGCAATAGCTGATATTACGCCAGACAGCAAGAAACTTGGCGCAATCTCGACGCAGAACGGTATTGCGATCCACTCCACATCCAAACATGCGGAACGAGCGTTGATGGTGATTGACCTCTTGCAGAATGATCAGGAAATTCATGATTTATCCATGTATGGGGTTGCGGGTACTCACTATACGCCAGAAGGCGATGACAAGTTTGTCTTAGAGGCTAGCTCAGGCAATTATACAGGCTTTTCGAACTGGGGCTGGAACTCGTATCTGAATCGACAAGATGCTTCTTATCCGAAAGAAGCTGACGATATCTTCAATAATTGGCAGGAAGATGTGTATCACTTCCCATTAGAAACATTTGTATTTGATGACTCGAAGGTGAAAACGGAAGTAGCCAATATTAGCAATATTATGGTTCGCTATGCAATTCCATTAGAGTATGGACTTGTTCAGGATATGAATAAAGGGCTGGAAGAGTTGAATGCCCAGCTCAAGGCTGCGGGCATAGATAAAGTCCAGCAGGAAATGCAGTCCCAGATCGATGCCTTTCTTGCGAAGTAATACAAGCTTTACAGAATAAATGACAAAGGAGATATAACAAAGATGGCAATAAAGTTCCCTCCCATTAGTAGCAAGCTGCCGGCATTTATGCACGGCGCTGATTATAATCCGGATCAATGGCTGCATGATCCCCAAATATTCGAAGAAGATATCCGGCTGATGAAGCTGGCTAACTGCAACGTTATGGCGATCGGTATCTTTGCTTGGGCGGCTTTGGAGCCGGAGGAAGGTCAGTTTAATTTTGAATGGATGGATCATGTGCTTGATACGTTCGCTAAGAATGACATCTACGCTTGGCTAGCTACACCAACTGGTGCTAGACCGGCGTGGATGGCTCAGAAATACCCGGAAGTGCTCCGGGTTGAGGCGAATCGAGTTCGTAATTTATTTGGTGTACGTCACAATCACTGTTATACCTCGCCCGTCTATAGAGAGAAAACAACGATTATGAATACAAAACTTGCTGAACGATATGCGAATCATCCCGCAGTACTCGGCTGGCATATTTCCAACGAATTAGGCGGCGATTGTCACTGTGATTACTGTCAATCCGCGTTTCGAGATTGGCTGAAGGCCAAATACGGATCCATTGACAATTTAAATCGTGCATGGTGGACAACGTTCTGGAGTCATACCTATAACGATTGGTCACAAGTGGAGTCACCTGCACCCCACGGAGAGAATGCGGTACACGGACAAAACCTGGATTGGCGGCGTTTTGTATCTGATCAGACGTTAGACTTTTATAAACACGAGGTAAGCTCACTGAGGAATGCGAACCCAGACCTTCCTTGTACAACGAATATGATGGATTGGTTCTACGGTTTAGATTATCATTCATTCGCGAATGAGCTTGATGTGATCTCATGGGATGCATATCCTAAATGGCATGAGGCTGATTCCGATCGTCATGTGGCGTCATGGTTCGCCTTCAATCACGATCTGTTCCGTAGTTTGAAGAAAAAGCCGTTCATGTTGATGGAGAGCACGCCAAGTCTGACAAACTGGCAGGCAGTGAGCAAGCTTAAACGCCCAGGCATGCATCGCCTATCTTCGTTACAAGCAGTGGC
This sequence comes from Paenibacillus tundrae, assembly GCF_036884255.1. Lineage (NCBI taxonomy): Bacteria > Bacillati > Bacillota > Bacilli > Caryophanales > Paenibacillaceae > Paenibacillus > Paenibacillus tundrae. Next base: position 631,958 of record NZ_CP145605.1, read on the forward strand.
GCATGGTGCAGATACAGTACAGTATTTCCAGTGGCGTAAAAGTCGTGGTTCCAGTGAGAAATTCCATGGTGCGGTTGTGGATCATGTTGGTCACGAGCATACACGCGTGTTTCAGGATGTCGCTGACCTGGGCAGCACATTGGCAGGACTGTCGGATATTATCGGCACGCCTGTTCCGGCTGAAACAGCTATGTTGTGCGATTGGGATAATCGTTGGGCAATTAATGATGCACAAGGCCCGCGCAATAGTGGTCTGCATTACGAAGAGACAGTGGCGCAGCATTACCGTGCGTTGTGGGAATTGGGTGTGCCCGTCGATATTGTAGGTTCATATGACGATATCTTGAACTACAAGCTACTTCTTGTACCCATGGCGTACCTTCTTCGCCAGGAGACAGGGGAGAAGATTGAACAGTTTGTTAAAGCGGGCGGTACTGTGGTTGTGACATATTGGAGTGGGATTGTAGATGAAAATGATCTATGTCACCTTGGCGGTTTCCCAGGCCCATTGCGCACTACTGTTGGCATCTGGTCTGAGGAACTCGAAGGCCTTCATGATCATGACCGCAACTCACTTGTATTCAATGCTGAAAATCCGCTAGGGTTGGAGGGTGCACTTGAGGTTCATGAGTTGTGCGATTTGATCCATGTGGAGACAGCAGAAGTGCTTGCCGTTTATGGGGATGACTTCTATGCAGGACGTCCAGCACTTACCGTGAATCGTCTTGGTGCCGGGCAAGCCTACTATCTTGCAGCACGCGTTAGTGAAGACTCTTTCTATCAATCATTCTACGGTGAACTTGTAGAGCAAGCCGGTGTTAGGCGAACGATCAATTGCACTCTACCTGAAGGCGTAACTGCCCAACTGCGAACTGATGGCGATACGGATTATGTATTTTTGCTTAACTTCTCAGGTGAAGAAGCGTCGATCGAATTAGATCATGACGGATACGTGGATGCTGAATCAGGGGAAAGTAAAACAGGGAAGATTGAGCTGCCTATTAATGGTGCACTTATTTTACAACGTAAGAGTAATTAAATGTCGTAACTAAACCAGAGTAAATAATTATAGAAGTAGATATAAAAGTAAGTGATATATTGCTACTATAGAGATGTTCCTCCGCCTTCAGATGGAAGGCGGAGGTTTTGTTTTGCCTTTTTGCATGAACCAACTCTGGGGACCTCAATTGAATGAATACGACTATTGTTGCAGAAGAGCAGCAATTGCTTGCTCAGATTCAGCACGGCTCACGAAGGATTTCGGCATAAAGTTTTTGTCTGTAATACCGTCGAACAATCCGAGTGATACAGCTGTGGCTACATCTTTCTTGGCCCATTCACTAATCAGGTTAGCATCGGAGAAGGTAACGGATGGAGCAGCGGGTGCTGCCTTTCCCGTCTTGACTGAATAAGCTTTCACTAGAATGGCAGCCAGCTCTTGCCGGGTAACTCTTGCTTCGGGTGCGAAGTTGTTGGCACTATAACCTTTTACAAGACCGGCATGGTGTGCTGCGGCTACGTCACCGGCATACCATTTCGTTGAGTCAACGTCCGTGAACGGGTTAACAGCGGATGATGGTAGCCCAAGGGCACGAACGAGCAGGGATGCAAATTCGGCACGGGTGATATCATCTTTGGTGCGTACAAAAGTAATATCCTCCAAATAACCAAAATGCTCGTCGGAGCTTGTTTTTACAACAAAGCCTACCTCAGCAATACCATCGTCGCCTACATAAATATGCTTCAGAGTTAACGAAGCGGGCTTCTCCCAGGCACTCCCTTTATAAGTAAGCGGGATGGAATAGGTCTGTCCTTCGGTTACGGCATACATGACAGATCCTTGGTCAGGTTCACCTTTATCACCGAATACGTTGGCCTCCATTGTATAGGTTCCCGGTACAAGTCCGGAGATCTCATGATTAAGTGTAAAATCGATCGGTTTCTCGTCGCCATAGTTGAATGTTGTGGAGTTGAGACCATCGCCAAATGAAGTTGGCTTCTCTCCACTCAAATACCACGAAGCTGTATTGCCGTTTACGGTCAGGTTATTCGTTTCAATCGCATCTGCTTTCTTCACAAGTTTGAAGTCATCGATATTACCCCATTGTCCGCCGGAATACTTCAGGTTGGCTCCAATCGTTAAGGTTCCATCCGTAACTTCAATCATTTTAATTGTGGGATTAGACCACTGCATCCAGCCCGTATTGGTAAAGCTCTGCTTCTGTTCACCAGCAAAAATCTCGGCAATCTCTTCCTCGCCACCGCCAGAAACCCAAGCAGACAGTTCGTATGTCCCGTTCTCCAGCCCGGTAAGCTGCTGTGAAACCGTAAATTCAGTAGCTGGTGCACTCCAGTAATGCAGCGCCGATGAACCGGAATACATATCGGTTCCTGTGCTAACAGCGTCATTATTTTTATCCGTCACGTTCCAACCGCTTAATCCATTTTCAAAGCCAGGGTTCTTAATCGGATTGGAGCTTGGGATTACGACAACCTCTGCGGTGTCGGTGAATTGTCCTTCATAGGTACTGACTGTAATTGTTGCTTTTCCTTCAGCAAGTCCGGAAACGGTACCTTTATAGCGGTCTACCTTTACAACGTCCGGGTTAGAACTGGTATAGGTGACCCCTTGATAGGTAGCATTTTCAGGAGTAACAGTAGCCCGTAAACGATCTGTATCGCCTACTTCAACCGTAGTTGTACGCTTGTCTAGCTCTACGCCAGTTACCTTCTGGCGATTCACTTCTGTAGCGTTATCAAGGAAGGCATCCATGGCGAGGGAAGGGGTGCCATCCGAATTCCAGGCCGAAAGGGGATAACCGAAGAAGACTCCTTCTGGAGCCCAGTAGAACATACCGGTTCCCAGATTACTCGGCACGTCCTTTAGTTTCTTCTGTGTGGCTACCAGCATATTATAGACGTTATCTTCGTTTTTACTGACATTACCACCGATTTCGACAATCATGACTTCCTTGCCGAATTTCTTAGCGAGCGTATTCATGTTATCAGACAGTTCATCAATAGAGGTGGTATAGATCGAATCCGGATAATAGGACAGACCGATAATATCGTAGTCGCTTTCCTTAAGACCAGCCTCGACTAAACCATCGTAATAACCAATCACACCTTCATCTGCTCCATTAGCGCGGTGGATAATGACTTTAATGTCGGGAAAAACCTTTTTTGCTGCGTGTGAGCCTGACTGAAGCAGCTCTACCAGGTTAGTTGTGTTGCTATAAGCACCAATGGGATGCAGCATACCATTGTTAATTTCATTACCAATCTGAATCCATTCCGGTGTTACGCCGGCTTCCTTCAGACCTTTCATAACCTCAGTCGTATAATCGGAGACATGGGTTTTTAACTGCTCCAGATCCGAACCTTCCCATGCTTTTGGCGTATGCTGTTTGCCGGGATCAGCCCAGGAATCACTGTAATGCAGGTCAATCATGACTCTGAATCCAAAATCATTTACACGAGAAGCCAGCTCGATGACCTCTTCCGTGCTGCTGTGACCATCAGAAGGGTGATCCGAAGGATTAACGAAGGCGCGCAAGCGGATCGAATCCACGCCGTGATCCTTAATTATTTGGAGAAGATCTTCCTCTTTTCCTTTGTCATCATAAAACTTCTGCCCTTGAGCCTCCAATTGCGGTAGCCAGCTTACATCTGCACCTTTGGCAAAAGTTGGAGCTGAATCAGTGGTTGTGGCATTCGCCTTGGCCGGCGCGTTGAAGAGGGTAAAAGATACTAGTAGTGCAAGTGTAGCAGACATGATTCGTTTTCTTGTGTTCAAGTCGTGACCTCCTTAACATTCATTGTTTAATCGTGGGTTTCTGTATGTAACGCTCCTTTCCTTAATTTTTGTTATCATTATCCAGTTTATTGAAATGGAATACGCTTTCAAATTGTGCTATGCAACGAAAAGCTATACTTTTGCAATGTATGTATTGATTATTTCGACAGATACTCAGTCATCCGAATTGGAAGCCTGTCATGTTCTATGCATACATCATGAATGTGGTGGTAATTATAACCTTTACAAGCGTCACCAACACAGTTAATCCACAGGAATGGAGCATCCAACGTGCCAGAATGGTTAGAGGTCACATTTCGAACGTTATCTGCAGTCACAGTTATATTTTTCATTACGAAAATTCTAGGAAAGCGCCAAATTTCTGAATTATCTTTATTTGAGTATATTACGGGGATTACCTTAGGTAACTTGGTGGGGTATATTTCGTTAGATACAGATACGAAGTGGTATTTAGGTTTTCTTGCGGTATTTGTATGGGTTGCCGTGTCTGCAGGTGCAGAGTACTTAACGATGAAAAGTAAAAAGTTTCGAGATATTGTGGACGGGAAATCAACAATTCTTATTGAAAATGGAGCAGTGATCGAAAAAGCGCTAGCGAAAGAACGCTTGACGATTGATGAATTTCTGGAGCAGCTTCGTAAAAAAGATGTATTTCGAGTTGCCGATGTGGAGTTTGCCGTAATGGAACAGAGTGGAGATATCAGTGTCATGTTAAAAAATGAATACCAGCCCCTTACAGCCAATGCGTTGGGCTATCAGATTTCTGCTGAACAGGAACCAAGAACGATCATCATGGATGGGCATATCTTGCCAGATACTTTACAAGTAACAGGACATAACGAAGAGTGGGTACAAAAAGAGCTGCGCAAGCTTGGTTTGAATTTGGGACAAGTTTTTATTGGTCAGGTGGATAGCAAGGGTGAACTTACAATACAGACGGGTGCAGATTCGTTACCTAAAGCGGCAAATTCCAATCCAAAGGATCAAATAACGGAATTAGTTAAAAGACTACAGGACGATTTAATGATGAAAAAACAACTTGCCACCAACGATAAGGATCGCCTCAAATACCAAGAAGCACTAGACCAATTTCAAACGGCAATGCATGCTTATCAAAAACAACAATAATTACACCTTTTCAAAATGAAATGAAGGCAAAAGAAGATTTTGAAGCAGTCATTCTGGCAAAAGATCAGTCAACGATAACGATAGCTGTTACCACGAGTGATCATGCTGAGCAACAGTATAGACTTGTCACTTCAGGCATTAATTATCACGCTGAAGTTGGTGACGAAGTAAGGGTATGGACAACAGGTATGTATGAAGAGAGCAACCCCATACAAGGGAAAGCAACCAAAGTTGAACGAGTGAAGTAAACGTGTAAAGAGCCGCTAATCCTATGATTAGCGGCTTTTTTGTGCTTCAGAGATATGCCAAGCCCTGCGGATAAACAAGTCAATAGCTCTAAAGGGTAATTTAGTTCATTTTCATAGATTAGTTGAAAAGGGGTGACTGTTCCTTGTCTATTTCATGTCAAGGAAGTGACTGCAATTGTATCATTCACAATTGCAGATATAATAATTTTATATATTGGCATGGGATGTATAGGACTGCGAGAGTGGGATAATTTAAGCAGTAATCATGTTGATGATTTCGGAATGCATCCTTGCATCTTGATATGTGAAATTTTTCTCGTACTTTATCTGTATTGGGTTCTTAAGTGAAAAATGAAAACGGAGGTGACAGAGGTATGGAGTTAGATACGGTGTTATGGAGCAGGCTTGTGACAGGCTTAACGCTCGGATTCCACGTGATCTTTGCAACACTTGGCGTAGGTGTGCCTCTAATGATTGCTATTGCTGAGTTCATTGGCATTCGGAAGAAGGATAACCATTACATACTTATGGCGAAAAGGTGGTCACGAGGATTTGTCATTTCCGTGGCGGTAGGTGTCGTGACAGGAACAGCGATATCTCTACAGCTTGCCTTGGTATGGCCGAATTTCATGAAGTTAGCCGGAAATGTCATTGCATTACCATTATTTATGGAAGTGTTCGCGTTCTTCTTCGAAGCGATCTTCCTAGGCATTTATCTGTATACGTGGGATCGATTCAAGAACCCGTATATTCACTGGTTGTTAACCATTCCGGTTGTGGCCGGAGCAGGGATGTCGGCTGTTTTTATTACAACCGTGAACGGATTCATGAACCAACCTGAAGGATTTGTCATGGAGGCAGGCCAGTTCATCGCGGTTAACCCTGTGCAAGCGATGCTGAACACAGCAACGTTCTCCAAGGTATTCCATGTGTTAAGCTCAGCTTATTTGACGGGAGCGGCTCTGCTGGCCGGGATTGCTGCCCTTGCCATGCTGAGAAAAGGTGTTTCTGCGTACCACAAGAAAGGCTTGAATCTGATGATGGCTGTTGTTTTGGTATTCAGCTTGCTGAACACACTCGCTGGAGATGTATCTGCCAAATTTTTGGCTGAACATCAACCGGAGAAGCTTGCTGCAGCAGAATGGCATTTTGAGACAGAGAGCGGTGCAGATTTAATTTTACTCGGATGGCTGAACGCGGAACATGAGATTATAGGGGCTCTTCACTTGCCTAAATTGCTCAGTTTCCTCGCCTTTGGAGACTTTAACGCCGAAGTGACGGGGCTGAATGAATTTCCACCGGATGAACAGCCGCCACTGCTGGTGCATTATTTATTCGATGTGATGGCTGGAATTGGATTCGCTCTACTTGCGATCTCCAGTCTATATTTCCTGTTGGTGTTCTGGAAGAAGCGTAATCAGTTCAACCATTGGATGCTTCGCCTCGTCGCGCTGAGTGCTCCACTTGCGTTTCTTGCCGTTGAGATGGGCTGGTTCTATGCAGAGGTGGGACGACAGCCATGGATCATTCGAGGTTATATGCGGGTGGAAGAAGCGGCTACTACATCCCCAAGTGTGAGAGTATTATTTTTTGTTTTCCTACTGTTGTACATCGTGCTCGGAGTTATATGTGTTCTTGTATTAAGACGTCTGTTTAACAATAATCCTGCTGATCTTGAGATGGAGAAATGGATGAAGGCGAAACAGGATCAATCTGCGGATCAAGGAGGGCATGCCTGATGAGTTATGAATTAATCGGAATTTCGGTACTCTGGCTGTTCTTGTATGGCTATCTCATCGTAGCTTCTATTGATTTCGGCGCAGGGTTTTTTGCCTTCTATGCTCGTTTGACGAAGCAGGATCACTTGATTAATCGTCTGATCTCCCGTTATCTATCGCCCGTCTGGGAGATCACCAATGTGTTTTTTGTATTTTTCTACATCGGTATTGTCGGGTTTTTCCCGGACACCGCTTCCTATTATGGCGCCGCACTGATCGTGCCGGGGAGTATTGCCATCATTCTGCTTGCCATTCGTGGCTCGTTCTATGCTTTTGAGAATTATGGTTCCAAAAACAATATCGTGTACCTGTTCTTATACGGAGCTACCGGTTTGCTTATTCCTGCATCGCTGTCCGTGGCACTGACATTGTCGGAAGGTGGATTTATTTTGAAACAAGGCGAGACCGTTACACTGGACTATTGGGCGCTGTTTACCAACCCATTATCGTGGAGCATCGTTGGACTGGCGATTGTCTCTGTCCTATTTATCAGCGGATCGTTTCTAACCTTTTATGCATCACGGGCTGAGGATCAAGGGGCACTTAAGCTGATGCGGAACTATGCTTTGTTCTGGAGTACACCGACCATCATTCTCGCACTGACTGCATTCATATATTTGGGTCAACACAATGAGCGTCATTTTCAAAATATGATGGATCTATGGTGGCTGCTTGCACTTTCCGTTGCTTTCTTCATGGTTGCTATGTGGCTGCTGTATAACGGACGTAGATATGGACTTGCGTTTATTTGCATCATGCTTCAATTTTTCTGTGCCTTTTTCGCTTACGGGATTGGTCAATATCCTTATATTCTTGATCCCTATATCACGATTCAGAGTAGCGCGACATCACCAGCCATGGGCTTCGCACTTGTCGTTGTATTTATCGGGGGGCTGTGCTTGTTGATTCCATCTCTTATTCTGGTCTTCAAGCTGTTCCTTTTCGATGCGGATTACGTCAAAGGGAAAAAATAAAAGGAGGAGCGTACTGTGAAAAGGAAATCGAGTCTGATTGCTCAGCAAATGTCATTACATCGAAGAAGCAGGCTTCTCCTTGCGCTTATGTCTCTGGCATTGGGAATAGCGATTATAAGCCAGGCTACACTTATGGCTGAAGCAGTCCAGCGAATCTTTGTAGAGAAAGCTTCCTTTGCATCAGTAGTGATGCTGCTCGGTATATTGCTGGCTGTTATGGCTCTGCGCACGCTGTTATCGTATGGCAATGGAAAGGTCGGCTTGCATATGGCTGCCCAGGCCAAGACGCATATGCGAGCTAAGGTGCTGCAAAACCTGACCCATGCTTCCATGTCTTCAACCCTGCACGGACAGACGGGAGGGAAGGTCAGTGTTGCGCTGGATGCGGTAGATGAGGCGGATAGTTATTTCAGTCAGTACATGCCGCGCATGATGGAGGCAGCGATCATTCCGATTCTGATCCTAGTTGTTGCATTTACCCAACATGCTAACACGGGGTGGATTCTGCTCTGCACCGCTCCGTTTATCCCTTTATTTATGATTTTGGTCGGATTGCAGACCAAGAACAAGTCTGAGGAAAAATATGCGCAACTAGCTGAGTTTTCCGGTACATTCCTGGATTCGCTGCAAGGACTAGTTACATTAAAAATATTTGGTAAGGCTGATCGTCAGCATAAGCAGATTGAACGCAGCAGCCTGGGGTACCGTGATACAACAATGGGCATTTTGAAAATTGCGTTTACGAACACCTTCATGCTGGAGTCAATCGTCATGTTAGGCATCGGTATTGTCGCTCTTGAACTGGCTATTCAGTTGCTAGTGTTCAAGGCGCTAACGTTCCACACGGCCTTTCTGGTGTTGTTACTTGTTCCCGAGTTTTACAGCCTGCTGAAAAATACAGGAACCGCTTTTCATAGCGGTAGAACCAGTATGGGGGCGATTCGCAAGGTGGAGCAAATGCTTGCAGACACGAATACGACGAGTGCACAGAGCGATGGCGAAAAGGTAGCTCATAACAATAAGAGTGAGAATACCGATGTGATGGCTGAGGTTCAATTGGAACCCTTGTCGTCGACTGAACATCCAGTGCTGACACCTATGCCACCGTCTATCGATCTAATGGATACCCATTTTCGGTATGCACCGGATTCGTTTGAACTTGAGGCGAAGAGGATCTCCATTAAACCAGGAGAGCATATCGCGATTGTTGGCAAAAGCGGCTCTGGCAAAACGACTCTGCTACATCTGATCTCCGGATTATTAAAACCGACGTCAGGGGAAGTTCTGATTAATGGACGTCCGTTGTCCACATATGATGAGGCTGCCTGGTTCGAGCAGGTGAGTTATATTACTCAGCATCCGTATATTTTCGCAGGTACATTGGCTGAGAACATTGCGATTGGTTCGGGGGCAAATATATCTAGAGCCGACATTGAACAAGCAGCTGAGGAAGCAGGACTTGGTGTGGTCACTGCCCAATTGGAGCAAGGGCTGGATACCTATGTTGGTGAAGGAGGCAGGGGATTATCTGGCGGGGAGAAGCAAAGGCTTGCTCTTGCACGTGCTTTCCTGAAACGACCGGCTATCATCTTGTTTGATGAACCAACGGTGGGACTAGATGTTCACACTGAGCGAATACTGCAACGTTCGATTGCATCCCTGACAGAGAAGGCAACGATGATTACGGTAGCTCACCGATTATATACGATTCAACAGGCGGACAGCATTTTATTCATGGAGAATGGTGCATTAATAGACTCCGGACCACATGAAGAACTGCTAGAGCGACTACCTCAGTATGCTGAGATGGTTCATATTCAACGAAAAGGAGGGTTAACATGAATGAACTAGCTATGATGTCCAAGGCCATGATCCAGGAGCGCAAGGACATCTTACTCTCTATTTTGGGTGGATTTATTGCAGGCATAGCTGGTGTGGGTCTCTTTTCCGCCAGTGGGTATATGATTGCGCAAACCGTATTTGCGCCGCCTCTTTACACCTTGATTGTACTTACCTCCATGGTCAAATTGCTCGGTTTTGTTCGAGCGGCGAGCCGTTATGGGGAGCGATTGTACTCACACAGAGCGACGTTCTCCATGTTGAGCCGTTTACGCACCTCCTTTTTTGCCAAACTCATTCCCATAACACCAGGCATACTGAATAAAAACCGAAGTGGGGATCTGCTTGCACGAATCGTTGGCGATGTAGAAAGCTTGCAAAATTATTTTTTGCGTGTTGCGTATCCGCCGATCATCGTCGTTATGGTGTTTTTGTCTACCGTGCTGTTTACATCCGTTTATTCGCTCTGGGTTGCGTGCTTGCTCGTGCTAGGCATGTTAATTACGGCATTTGTTGTACCAGGTATTGTTTTGCTCGGGCAGCGTAAAATACATGGTCGTGTGCGCCAGCAACGGGCATTGCTATCTACAGAAGTAACCGAAGTATTGTATGGTTTCCGCGATCTAAAGGTATATGGGCAATTGGAGCAACGGGAGCAACAGCTCCAGCAGGCTTCCGCCGCATTGGCATTGGAGCAGCAAAGAGCAGCAGGGCATCTGCTACGTGGGCAATCTATGCATATTTTTGTAACCTATCTCGTGACATGGGGTGTGCTGGTCGTTGGTGCATGGCTGATTATGGGTGGGTCACTTGCTGGCGTTTATCTCGCCATGCTGATCCTGGCTACGCAGACGGTATTTGAAGAAGCAACAGCGATGGCTGTATTGCCCGTGTATAAACAGGATAGTGAACATGCAGCCAGACGACTCACCGAGACGGTTCAGAGTTCCGATGTGCAGCCTGCACAACCAGGTGGACAGTGCGCTACCGAACAGGCAGTTTCAGTCCAATTATCTCACGTTACCTTTCAATATGAGGGGGAGTGGAGAGCTGCATTGAATGATATTTCGATAACTTTTCCACCTGGCTCCAAAACAGCGATTGTCGGACCCAGCGGATCAGGGAAGTCTACCATTGTGGATCTGTTACTTAAACTACGCGAGCCAACGTCTGGTGATATCCAGTTGAATGATGTTTCGCTAAGTGAGCTAGATGAAGAGAGTATATGGCGGACAGCAAACGTTGTCTTACAGCAAAGTCATTTCTTTAAGGGAAGTGTTCGGGATAACTTGCTTCTGAACGGGGAAGAGCATACTGACGAACAATTAGCGGCTGTACTGAATAAAGTGCAACTGCCCAATATGTCACTCAGTGATCCAGTGTATGAAAAGGGTGAGAATCTATCCGATGGCGAGAAGCAGCGCCTGGCCCTAGCAAGAGTCATGCTGCGGAGCGGACGCATATGGCTTCTGGACGAACCAACATCCTCGCTCGATTATGTGACAGAACAACGCGTGTTGCAGCAGGTCTTCGCACAGGCAGCTGATGATACACTTCTTCTCATCTGTCATCGGCTTACAGGACTTGAGAAGATGGATCAGATTGTGGTCATGGATCGAGGTAAGGTTGTGGAGATGGGTTCCTTCACGGAGCTGATGGAACGTAAAGGCTACTTTTATGAGATGAAGAACATTGAGCTGCAAATGATTGGAGATCAACCGAGCACGTAGATTTGATGATTGTTTATGTTTATGAAGCCTATTCGTTGATAACGTTTAGTTGTAGGTGACTGAACGGACTTTATGAGCGCAAAATGAATAACACTCAACTCATTCACGGCACATCGCGAATAAGTTGAGTGTTTTTTTTATCCATAGGATACAGTCATACGCATAAGAAATGATTACCGAACACCAATATCCCGAATCATAATGCTACCTTTCTCCGTTTGATCGAACACAAAGCTAATCTTTCTGATCTGCTCCGGGTTGAGATCTGGGTTCATTGCAATGAAATCAGCCAGTTGGAAGGCATAGTTCTGGAACACCGGCTCCTTCGTTGTCTGGAACAATGCAAATGGTGACTTCGCCAGAGCTCCTTCGAACATTGGCAGTAGCGGAGAGACGCTACTCAGCGGTAAACGGCTAGTGTTACCGAGATCGTCTTCAACGACGATGGTAATATCCACCGGCGTATCCGCACCCTCTACATCATGGTCAGCTTCTGTATTAGCGATGGAGAATACAATAGAACTCTGATTCGAAATGTCAATGCCTTGATCAGGTAGAATTACCCTGTATACAGGAGTGGAGGACGTTGCTGTCTGATCCCATGCCAGAGCAACGGCGTTATATGGATCGGTTGTATGTCCCATCTCGACGTTCTGCTCTTTCCATGTCTTCAGTCCTTCTCCTTCTAAGCTTCCTCCTGGCAACGTGGTTGTCCCTGGATCACTGTCCTCATCATAGCTGCTAATGGTTAACGTATTTGTGTCCCAATAATTGCTGATATACATCGTCTCGGGAAGCCAGTCTCTGGCGTATCCGAGATCCTGAAACACCATCTGATATGAAGTGTTCTCCTGAAGGGTGGCTTCTAGAAAGGAGGAGATGAGCACCTTAGCAGCCTGTAATTGCTGATCCTGTGGTAGAAGCCCAGCTGTGTTGAACAACTTGTTGCCCAACCCGACACCGTCATGTTTGCCCCACTCGGTGTTGAATTGTCCATGATTTGCTCCATATATGTATACATAAGATTTGAAGAATTCACTACTGCGATCCGTAAATTCAGTCCGGTAGTACTGGCTCGTTCCGACAAACGAGGTGACGTCCATATCGTGGGTGCCATGCAGAGCCAGATAATTCACGTCTTTTAAGGACATGGGCTGTCCTGCCGGTTTATATTGCCCATCGGTACCAGCTATGGAGACAATGGATCGGATGTTGAAATTGTAATCAAACTTGATGTTGGCGTTCTCAGGATAAGATGTCATCTTGTTGTATGTCGCTGCTGTGGTTACGGCCTCAGCTCCCCGTGAATGTCCAATCAGAGCGATCCGCTCCATGTCGACTTTATTATAAAATGGATTATCTCGTGCATTATTCCATCCTTCCCACACCTTAAGGTGTTCCAGCAGCAGCCATCCCCGCGCCCGATTTTCCCCTTGTAGGGGTTTGAACACAAACAATTCGTTAAATGGCGAGGAGTTAAGAAAGTTTTCATCAATGGAAACGACAATATGTCCGCGACTTGCCAGCAATTCACCCAAATAGGCATAACCTGGATCTGAATATTTCGTCGCAAGGTGGTTGCCATGCACGATGAGCACCAGCGGGAAAGGGCCATCGCCTTCGGGATACCAGACTGTTCCGTTTAATGGCATTGCGCCAGCGCCAAAACCAAACGTGCTTGTGCGTCTTTTCGTCCAATCACCAACAAAGGCTGATCCATCGACAGATTTAGTAGTCAGCATCATTTCTATGCTCAGATCGTCGCGATACGTCGAATGGCTCCCGTAGGTTAGGGATTTTACGGAAGCTGTTCCGGGTTCTGCCGGATTGGTTAATAGGGTTGTGTAAGCTTCCGCAGGCTTGACCGATTGCAACGGGTAGGGCGCAGCAAATTCCTTCTGTCCTTCGCTAACGATCCAATAACCGAGCATGCAGACGAAGACGAGAGTAATTGCAGCACTTGAGGCCGCACGAACTTTCTTCCAAGTTCCAGCTTCCCGGTAGACACCATGGATGAATCGATAGAGTAGTGCGCCAAGCACGGAACAGGAAATGAGGATGCATACCGTAACAAGCAGCGTAAGGGGGATGGGACCCAGTAAGCTGATTAAAAGCAACAAGAGCGAAGTAAGCATGGCCCATACGTAACGTGAAGGTGTTTTTTTGCCCCAATGCAGAAGTCCTGTAAGGATTCCGGTCAATGCTAATGTTGCAAATAGGAACAGTAAGCTGCCAATCCAGTAGTCACTTGCACCTCGTGATCCCAAATAATAATAGGCTTGAACGAAGTACAACGACAGTGTCACTATTGATAGAGCAGTTACAGCGCCTTTCCAGCCTGGTGTGAGAGAAGGAATCCGCTTCTTTTTAATAGAGAATAATGGCCTCTTATTGGTTGTTTCTTCGGCAGTTACGCCGGTGTTCTCCATGGATGTTCCACCTTTCAATGCATATGTATGTCACACTTCAATCCAAATGTTGGTTGTCTTTCTCTCTGAGTTTAACAGAAGATTCTTGCTGTAGTCCGTCATTTTTCTTACGTTATTATTAATTATCGTACATCCATACTTTGCATTGAATAGGAGCTAATTCGGAAATATGATGGAACCTTTTCCCACCTGTGTCCGTATGAACTAAGTATGTCCATTCTATTAAATCAATGTTTGGCAACTATACTCATCCCAAAGGAGAATACATAATATGAAAAATTGGAAACGCATGCTCTTATCTCTTACCGTATCGGTAGGTTTGCTCGCATCAGCCGTACCAGCTATGGCTGCGCCTCAGGAGACATCCGTCAAGGTTAATGATCAGGCCGTACAATATGCTACAGGTGCACCAATCCTTGAGAAAGGAACGACTCTTGTTCCACTGCGTACAACGCTGGATGCGATGGATGTGAAGCTGACGACGGCAACGGATGATACGATTACGGCTGTAGTCGATGGCCGGACGATTACACTGAAAAGCAAGCTTACACGGATCGACGGGGTAACGTATGCACCAATTCGTATCGTTGGTGATGCAGCGGGTTATGAAGTTCGCTGGGATTCCTCTACCCGTACCGTATTGCTTGTATCCAAGGGTGGAGACACTGAGACGGTCCAAACTGGTGGACGCGGCTTTATGTGGGAAGTCGAGAAAAACGGTAATACCGTCTATCTCGTAGGTTCAATGCATGTTGCGGATGAAAGTTTCTATCCACTGCGTCCTGAATTTGAAGAAGCCTTTGCGGAAGCAGACTACCTGGGTGTAGAAGTAGATATTAGCACAGCTACGGATGAGCAGCAGAAGATGATTCTTGATCTCGGCACCTATCAGGATGGGACAACGCTGAAAGACCATATCTCCAGTGAAACCTATGCAAGTCTGGGTAAACTTTTGAAGGAAAATGGTATTGAACCGGACGCTTTTGATACATTCAAACCATGGGTGGTAGAAATTACACTCGGAGGACTGAAGTCAGTGGATGGTGGATATGAAGCATCGGAAGGTGTGGATTTGTATTTCATCCAGAAGGCAGTACAGCGCAAAATTCCAGTGATTGAACTGGAGTCCTATGAATCTCAGCTTGGAATGTTCGACAACTTCTCCAAAGAATTGCAAGAGGAAACACTCAAATCAACCATTGATAACTTCGATGTACTGGATACGAGTTTGAATCAAATGGCTGAGATGTGGAAAACAGGGGATGACGAGCAGCTGCTTGAGCTGACGAACAGCTTCTCGGACAATGAAGAGTACAACAAGGCTATGCTGGTTGACCGTAATATCGGTATGGCGGATAAGATCGACGGGTACCTGAAGAATGGTAAAGGGGAAGAGTACTTCATCGTCGTTGGCGCAGCCCACTATCTGGGTGAGCACGGAATCGTGAAGCTTCTTGAAGACAAAGGGTATACAGTAGAGCGGAAGTAGGGCGGAGTAGCAAGGTTGCTATATGATTTTAAAAGAATAAGCGTTCCCTAACATGAATGATCATTGTTAGTGAAGGTAAAGTGAGTGAAAGGCCGTGGGTGAATACCCCCGGTCTTTTATTCATGAACATACATAGTTAATGAATGTTGAACACAACCACAAGCAATCCAATGAATGGATATTGACAAAAGATTGTCATCACTCGCATACTTACAATATAAACTTTATAAAGAATATTTATTTAGTGTTTGTTTTAAAGAGGGGAGTTACATTCATGGCAACTTGGTTTCTGGTCATAATCTATCTAGCCTTCATTAGTCTGGGGCTTCCGGATTCACTTCTTGGCTCTGCTTGGCCTGTTATGTGGCCGGAGATTGGCTCTTCCGTAGGGTCGGCAGGATTAATATCCATGATTATTGCTGGAGGGACAATCGTTTCTAGTTTGGCAAGCGGCAGAATGATTCGAGCTATAGGGACAGGAAAGATCACCTTATTCAGCTGTTTGTTAACTGCGGTTTCATTGTTTGGTTTTTCGATGGCTCCTTCTATGGTTTGGTTTATGCTCTTGGCTATTCCTTTGGGTCTAGGGGCTGGAGCGGTAGATGCCGCATTGAACCACTATGTAGCCGAGAATTACCAAGCACACCATATGAACTGGCTGCATTGCTTCTGGGGCATTGGTGCTACCATGGGGCCGATCATCATGGCCGGTTATATCGCAGGCAATAACTCATGGAGGGGCGGTTATACAGCCGTTGCGATCATCCAATTGATACTTGTCGTTGTATTACTCGTAACCTTGCCTCTATGGAAACGTGTGGCTGCAACGCGAGAATCATCACAACCAGAGCATGTGGAGACAGAGCAACAGTCGCACACGAGTCTTCCGGTGAGGGTGCTGAATATACGGGGAGTTAAGCCGTCTTTGCTAGCTTTTCTATTATATTGCGGGGTGGAAACCACCGTTGGATTATGGGGAGCCAGTTATTTGGTAGGCACGAGGAGCCTTTCAGCGGAAGTAGCTGCAACGAGCATCTCACTATATTATGCAGGTATCACATTTGGCAGGTTGATTACAGGCTTCATTACATTGAAAGTTCAAAATCGTCTGTTGATTCGGTATGGACAATGGGTAACGATAGCGGGCGGAATCATCTTATTGCTCCCACTGCCTTCTACGTTTTCTGTAGCGGGATTTGTACTGGTGGGGCTTGGCCTCGCTCCGATCTACCCAGGGCTCTTGCATGAAACGCCTACGCGATTTGGCAAAGAAAATTCAGCGAAGTTAATGGGCTACCAGATGGCCGTTGCGTACAGCGGAACGACTTTGATTCCGCCATTGTTCGGAATTCTGGCGGCGCGAACAGGTACAGGAGCTTTTCCGATCGTTGTGTTCATTTTACTTGTACTTATGTTGCTTAGTGCAGAGACAGTGAATCGTCTGCTTCTTAAGCCGCACAAGTTGGGGAGGTGAGCAGATATGGTATACATTATTTTAGCGGCAATCATTTGGGTGGGTGCCTATGCGAGCTTGTCTATTTCGAAAGAACCTATTGAAGTGAAGCCGGTTCGGTCAATGGATGACTTGTTTGAGTAAAGGAGCAAAAGTGCTAAAATAAGTTTTACAAGTTGGAAGATATGGTACTGCTGTTTCTTCTTGTTTGGTGAAGAACTGAGGTGGGAACAAGCGGATGATGAAAAAAGCGAATGCAAAATTGATGAAACACATCAATCTAAATAATGTACGTGAAGTAATGCAACAGATTGAAACGGCGACCAAGCCGCAGCTGGCTTCATTAACGAAGCTTAGTGTGGTGACGATTAACGCTTTGGTGAAGGAACTATGTAATCGTGGAGAGTTATTTGAAGATAAAGTAGTTCCATCGAATGGCGGCAGACCGGCGCAAGCGTATCGATACAATTATAATTACAGACTTGCACTTGTGTTATATATCCGAGAAATGAAAGGTGAAGAACTAATCTCAGCAACCGTGATTAACTTGGAAAATGAAGTGCTGTCTAAGGAAGAGTGCATTCTTCCTGTCTTGGATAAACAACACATTCTTCAATTGATTAAACAATGCGTTACGTCATACCCTTCTATTCACCGGATCGGCATAGGTATTCCAGGGCAAGCAGTCGATGGCGATATTACGGTGAGTAGTCATGATGAACTTATTAATTCACGTTTGATTCAAGATATTCAGAGTGAATTCGGTCTGAAAGTTCTTGTCGAGAACGACGTTAACGCTGCGATCAGCGGGTACTGCATTCAGCATGAGGAGATGAAAGAGCAGTGTGTGACCGGAATCTACTTCCCTAATCGGTATCCACCTGGCCTTGGAATTATGTTGAATGGACAGATCATGCAAGGAAAGAATGGAATGTCTGGTGAAATCAAGTATCTGCCTTCTGCGCCGAATTGGAAGGCTAAGATGAACGATGACGAGTTTCTCCTGCAAGTTTGCCAGATCATCCAAACGATTAATGCTATTGTAGCTCCACATCAGACTGTTATTTATCAGGAGAGAGTGGAGATAGAGCAACTGGAGGCTGCATGGAAGCAGTATCAGATGGAACATCCAATGCCTACGTTTCCTGAAGTTGTGTACCAAGGGACATTTCAAAAAGATTTTGATGCAGGACTAAGATGGATGATTCTTCAAGAGTTAAGGGAGACGATCCTTGAGGAATCGATATAATCCACAGAAGATGTTCTGTGGATTTACGTCCTTTGTGCGGGCGATGAGTTAACTTTTTATAGTCATAGCAGTCATTGACATGAAACCAGTTACAGGAATTATGATGACCTCGTAGCTGAGAAGATGCTAGTCCGACCACTTAGTAAACACACATTACGAAGAATCTGTTTTTACAGGAAAGTGACTCGAATTCATTATCACGGCTGGTATTTAGTGCTGCAATGAAATAGTAACCTTATGACTAACATCAATACGCTGTGGAGGTTAGGAGTATGACAGAAGAAGAACGGATCAGGAAGGGAATTCTTTTTAGTCCAGGTAATCCAGAATTGAAGGAAATCAAACGCCGTTCACACAACCTAAGTCAACAATATAGCCTGACGTATGAGGATCAGAGTGAAGAACGGGAATT
This sequence comes from Paenibacillus tundrae, assembly GCF_036884255.1. Taxonomy (NCBI): domain Bacteria; kingdom Bacillati; phylum Bacillota; class Bacilli; order Caryophanales; family Paenibacillaceae; genus Paenibacillus; species Paenibacillus tundrae. The sequence continues at coordinate 650,504 of NZ_CP145605.1, forward strand.
GATTTTGCAACAGTTGTTAGGAGCTAAGGGGGAAGGGGGATTCATCCAAGGTCCAATCTTCTTTCATTATGGGGTACACACTCGTATTGGGGATCACTTCTTCGGGAATTACAATCTGACAGTACAGGATGATGCACAAGTGACGATAGGTGACTATGTCAGCTTTGGACCTAATGTGACCATTGTGACTCCCGTTCATCCCTTTATTGCGTCTGAGCGCAGACAGATGTTGGATCAAAATGGAGATATCAAATCGTTATGTTACGCCAAACCCGTCACAATTGGTGATGATGTATGGATCTCTGCCAATGTTACAGTATGTGGCGGCGTTACGATTGGAAGCGGAAGTGTGATTGGCGCGGGGAGTGTGGTTACGCGTGATATTCCGGCAAACTCATTAGCTGCTGGTGTTCCATGTAAAGTCATACGTCCAATCACAGAAGCGGACAGCATGCGATACAAACCGGAGATTATGGCCGATTGTAAAGTGTTAGAACCTTAACCGTTTTGTAAGGTGAAACTAATTGAGGAAAGCGCGGCATATATGTCTTGACGTTATTCGCATGAGTTAAATCCATTGGGATGCAATGCGAGGCATTGATCAACATAATCTTGGTGGAGTCATATGATTGTAAAATAAGTTCCTATGTATTCGAGTAAATCGAATAATATAGTAAGGCATAAATTAAGCCCAGCCAACCGCTCATCACGGTTAGTCTGGGCTTAATTATTTCGTTGCGTTATTACAAATGGATGCATACACTCGTATTGGAGCCGCCCTATCATATGGAACCGCCAAATTGCTTATTTACCGAATATGCCAGGTGACGAGACGGAGTAGAGAAGCGAGACCGGGAGTTCAAAGATAATCCAACACCGTTGTTATCTCAGCAGGAGTTACCGAGATTCAGGTCGTAGGTCTCTAACGTTCCATCAATCAATATACTGGATGATTATCAAGTCAGTTAGTCGATCAATTGTTTACTGTGATACGCGTCCTTTTCTAAAGCGTTTAATAAGAACATAAAGTCCAAAACCAATAATAAAGATTGCCGCTGCCGGTAGGATATAAGGTTTGATAATTTCATCCACATGCTCCCACTGAGCGCCCAGCTTAAAGCCTAGATATACATAAAGCGATGTAATGGGCAGCATAGCTAAGAAGGTATACAGACTGAATTTGAAAACATTCATTTTGGTAACACCGCAAGGGATAGATATCAAAGTTCTTACCCCTGGCACGAAGCGCCCATAGAAGGCCACCCCACTGCCGTATTTCTCAAAGAAACGATCTGAAGCTTCTAAATGATGTGTGCGAATGAGAAAATACTTACCGTATTTCTCAACGAGGGGTCTTCCGCCAAACCGACCAAGCGCATACAGCGTTAGTGGACCAAATGTACCTCCAACCGTACCAGCTATAATCGTAAGAATAAGATTCATGTCCCCAAGGTAAACCCAGTAACCTGCAAGCGGGAGAACGAGTTCGGCAGGCACAAATTCAAATGATAAAGCAATGACCACACCTGCATACGACAAGTCTTTGAAAAAAAGGATAAATTCTGTGATCCATTGAGTCACGCTACGCCCTCCAAGAGTCTATCTTATTTTTTGGGACTACATTTTTATCTATATATGATATTGAAAATACTCACTTCTGCTATAAAGGTAACAATAGCGATAGTAGCTTGTCAAAACTCACATCATTTATATGAAGATAGTTACATTAATAGAAGAGACGATGAAATAACCATCGTGATAATCTATTGTATAGAAGTATGAATATAAGGTAGGGTGATATGACGGAGATTGGTGTTCTGCATAGCGTTCTCTATGGCTTTCTGCAATCAACAGGATTGAACGTTTAGGTATTTGAGTTGAATTAAAGGTTTATATACGGTTGATATAGTAGATATCAGGTTTAATGAGGATGTATTTATAATAGAAGAAAGGATATAATAATGGATGTAATCTAGGTATATAATTAAATGATTTGAAATTAACTCTTTACAAGTGGTTGTGATTCATGATATATTCTTATTCCGGCCAAGAAAACACGAGAAACACGGTGCGCCAAGCAAACATAATGAGCTTCGAAAGAAACTTAAAAAAAGAGCTTGCAAAGTTGGTTCGGACGTGATAATATATAAGAGTTGCTGAAGCGAACAACTTCGGTAGCAAACGAAAAGTTTGATCTTTGAAAACTGAACAACGAGTGAGTAACGATCTTGCTTGCAAGATCGACGCTGAGAAATCGTACACGTCTTCGGACTGGATGGTTTCGAAGCACAATTGAGATTTTTAATCTCGTCAGATTCAAAATGAGCTAATCGCTCTTTTCAATACTTTATTGGAGAGTTTGATCCTGGCTCAGGACGAACGCTGGCGGCATGCCTAATACATGCAAGTCGAGCGGACTTGAAGAGAAGCTTGCTTCTCTGATGGTTAGCGGCGGACGGGTGAGTAACACGTAGGCAACCTGCCCTCAAGCTTGGGACAACTACCGGAAACGGTAGCTAATACCGAATACTTGTTTTCTTCGCCTGAAGGAAACTGGAAAGATGGAGCAATCTATCACTTGAGGATGGGCCTGCGGCGCATTAGCTAGTTGGTGAGGTAACGGCTCACCAAGGCGACGATGCGTAGCCGACCTGAGAGGGTGATCGGCCACACTGGGACTGAGACACGGCCCAGACTCCTACGGGAGGCAGCAGTAGGGAATCTTCCGCAATGGGCGAAAGCCTGACGGAGCAATGCCGCGTGAGTGATGAAGGTTTTCGGATCGTAAAGCTCTGTTGCCAGGGAAGAACGCTTAGGAGAGTAACTGCTCCTGAGGTGACGGTACCTGAGAAGAAAGCCCCGGCTAACTACGTGCCAGCAGCCGCGGTAATACGTAGGGGGCAAGCGTTGTCCGGAATTATTGGGCGTAAAGCGCGCGCAGGCGGTCATTTAAGTCTGGTGTTTAATCCCGGGGCTCAACCCCGGATCGCACTGGAAACTGGGTGACTTGAGTGCAGAAGAGGAGAGTGGAATTCCACGTGTAGCGGTGAAATGCGTAGATATGTGGAGGAACACCAGTGGCGAAGGCGACTCTCTGGGCTGTAACTGACGCTGAGGCGCGAAAGCGTGGGGAGCAAACAGGATTAGATACCCTGGTAGTCCACGCCGTAAACGATGAGTGCTAGGTGTTAGGGGTTTCGATACCCTTGGTGCCGAAGTTAACACATTAAGCACTCCGCCTGGGGAGTACGGTCGCAAGACTGAAACTCAAAGGAATTGACGGGGACCCGCACAAGCAGTGGAGTATGTGGTTTAATTCGAAGCAACGCGAAGAACCTTACCAGGTCTTGACATCCCTCTGACCGGTACAGAGATGTACCTTTCCTTCGGGACAGAGGAGACAGGTGGTGCATGGTTGTCGTCAGCTCGTGTCGTGAGATGTTGGGTTAAGTCCCGCAACGAGCGCAACCCTTATATTTAGTTGCCAGCATTTCGGATGGGCACTCTAGATAGACTGCCGGTGACAAACCGGAGGAAGGTGGGGATGACGTCAAATCATCATGCCCCTTATGACCTGGGCTACACACGTACTACAATGGCCGGTACAACGGGCTGCGAAACCGCGAGGTGGAGCCAATCCCAACAAAGCCGGTCTCAGTTCGGATTGCAGGCTGCAACTCGCCTGCATGAAGTCGGAATTGCTAGTAATCGCGGATCAGCATGCCGCGGTGAATACGTTCCCGGGTCTTGTACACACCGCCCGTCACACCACGAGAGTTTATAACACCCGAAGTCGGTGGGGTAACCGCAAGGAGCCAGCCGCCGAAGGTGGGATAGATGATTGGGGTGAAGTCGTAACAAGGTAGCCGTATCGGAAGGTGCGGCTGGATCACCTCCTTTCTATGGAGAATCGTTTCCCGAGTGGAAACATTCAAATATGCAGCTTAGCTGCAAACTACTCACTCGTTGCTCAGTTTTGAGAGCTCAAACTCTCAAACAGCTTGCTTTTGCATGGAGCTTGTTCTTTGAAAACTAGATATCGAAACGAACGAAAATGCGAATTAGAACATTCCTTTAAGCTGATCTTGTGTAAACAAGTGAAGTGTTTTATAAGGTAGACTGCTGGAGCGAGTGATCGAAATGGAACGACTTTTGGCTTTGCGCAAGCAAAACAAGGGAAGTGACAGCTCGAACACGAGCGAATGGTTAAGCTACTAAGAGCACACGGAGGATGCCTAGGCGCTAGGAGCCGATGAAGGACGTGGCGAACAACGAAACTGCCTCGGGGAGCTGTAAGCAAGCTTTGATCCGGGGGTGTCCGAATGGGGAAACCCAGCTGGGGTAATTTCCAGTTACACCTAACTGAATACATAGGTTAGTGTGAGGCATACCAGGGGAACTGAAACATCTAAGTACCTTGAGGAAGAGAAAACAATAGTGATTCCGTCAGTAGCGGCGAGCGAACGCGGAGAAGCCCAAACCAGAGAGCTTGCTCTTTGGGGTTGTGGGACGTCTCACATGGAGTTACAAAGGAACCGGTTAAACGAAGAGGTCTGGAAAGGCCCGCCAAAGAAGGTAAAAGCCCTGTAATTGAAAGTCTGTTCCCTCCGAGACGGATCCCGAGTAGTGCGGGGCACGTGAAACCCCGTATGAATCCGGCAGGACCATCTGCCAAGGCTAAATACTTCCTAGCGACCGATAGTGAAGCAGTACCGTGAGGGAAAGGTGAAAAGCACCCCGGAAGGGGAGTGAAATAGAACCTGAAACCGTGTGCTTACAAAAAGTCAGAGCCCGTTTTAGGGGTGATGGCGTGCCTTTTGTAGAATGAACCGGCGAGTTACGTTCCCGTGCAAGGTTAAGGTGAAGAGCCGGAGCCGCAGCGAAAGCGAGTCTGAATAGGGCGACATAGTACGTGGACGTAGACCCGAAACCGGGTGATCTACCCCTGTCCAGGGTGAAGGTGCGGTAACACGCACTGGAGGCCCGAACCCACGCACGTTGAAAAGTGCGGGGATGAGGTGGGGGTAGCGGAGAAATTCCAATCGAACTCGGAGATAGCTGGTTCTCCCCGAAATAGCTTTAGGGCTAGCCTCGGAAAACAGAGTCGTGGAGGTAGAGCACTGATTGGGTGCGGGGCCCGCAAGGGTTACCAAGCTCAGTCAAACTCCGAATGCCATAGACTTACTTCCGGGAGTCAGACAGTGAGTGCTAAGATCCATTGTCAAAAGGGAAACAGCCCAGACCATCAGCTAAGGTCCCCAAGTGTGTGTTAAGTGGGAAAGGATGTGGAGTTGCACAGACAACCAGGATGTTGGCTTAGAAGCAGCCACCATTTAAAGAGTGCGTAATAGCTCACTGGTCGAGTGACTCTGCGCCGAAAATGTAACGGGGCTAAACACACCACCGAAGCTATGGCTTGATGCTTTGCATCAGGGGTAGGGGAGCGTTGTATAAGGGTTGAAGGTGTACCGTAAGGAGCGCTGGACATTATACAAGTGAGAATGCCGGTATGAGTAACGAAAAGATCAGTGAGAATCTGATCCGCCGAAAGCCTAAGGGTTCCTGAGGAAGGCTCGTCCACTCAGGGTAAGTCGGGACCTAAGGCGAGGCCGAAAGGCGTAGTCGAAGGACAACAGGTCGAAATTCCTGTACCACCGTAAGCCGTTATGAGCAATGGGAGGACGCAGTAGGGTAGTGACGCAGACTGATGGATGTCTGTCCAAGCAGTGAGGCTGATGTGTAGGCAAATCCGCACATCATAAGGCTGGGCTGTGATGGGGAGTGAAAATTACAGTAGCGAAGGTCATGATCTCACACTGCCAAGAAAAGTCTCTAGCCAGGTGATGGTGCCCGTACCGCAAACCGACACAGGTAGGCGAGAAGAGAATTCTAAGGCGCGCGGAAGAACTCTCGTTAAGGAACTCGGCAAAATGACCCCGTAACTTCGGGAGAAGGGGTGCCCCGGTAGTGTGAATAGCACGAGGGGGCCGCAGTGAAAAGGCCCAAGCGACTGTTTAGCAAAAACACAGGTCTGTGCGAAGCCGTAAGGCGAAGTATACGGGCTGACGCCTGCCCGGTGCTGGAAGGTTAAGGGGAGCGGTTAGGAGCAATCCGAAGCTGTGAACCGAAGCCCCAGTAAACGGCGGCCGTAACTATAACGGTCCTAAGGTAGCGAAATTCCTTGTCAGGTAAATTCTGACCCGCACGAATGGCGTAACGACTTGGGCGCTGTCTCAACGAGAGATCCGGTGAAATTTTAATACCTGTGAAGATGCAGGTTACCCGCGACAAGACGGAAAGACCCCATGGAGCTTTACTGCAGCTTGATATTGAATTTGGGTACGATCTGTACAGGATAGGTGGGAGCCTTTGAAGCCGGAGCGCCAGCTTCGGTGGAGGCACCGTTGGGATACCACCCTGATCGTATCTAGGTTCTAACCTGGTACCGTAATCCGGTACGGGGACAGTGTCAGGTGGGCAGTTTGACTGGGGCGGTCGCCTCCTAAAGAGTAACGGAGGCGCCCAAAGGTTCCCTCAGAATGGTTGGAAATCATTCGAAGAGTGCAAAGGCATAAGGGAGCTTGACTGCGAGACCTACAAGTCGAGCAGGGACGAAAGTCGGGCTTAGTGATCCGGTGGTACCGCATGGAAGGGCCATCGCTCAACGGATAAAAGCTACCCTGGGGATAACAGGCTTATCTCCCCCAAGAGTCCACATCGACGGGGAGGTTTGGCACCTCGATGTCGGCTCATCGCATCCTGGGGCTGAAGTAGGTCCCAAGGGTTGGGCTGTTCGCCCATTAAAGCGGTACGCGAGCTGGGTTCAGAACGTCGTGAGACAGTTCGGTCCCTATCTGTCGTGGGCGTAGGAAATTTGAGAGGAGCTGTCCTTAGTACGAGAGGACCGGGATGGACGTACCGCTGGTGTACCAGTTGTTCCGCCAGGAGCACCGCTGGGTAGCTATGTACGGACGGGATAAGCGCTGAAAGCATCTAAGCGTGAAGCCCCCCTCAAGATGAGATTTCCCAGTATGTAAGACCCCTTGAAGACGACGAGGTAGATAGGCTGGGGGTGGAAGTGCAGTAATGCATGGAGCTGACCAGTACTAATCGGTCGAGGGCTTATCCAATTAGCACGTTTGAATCGCAGACGTTCGTTTCGAATCTAGTTTTCAGAGAACAATACTCTGAAAGGTAAGCTAAGCTATGCGTTTGGTGGCGATGGCGGAGGGGTTCCACACGTACCCATCCCGAACACGACCGTTAAGCCCTCTAGCGCCGATGGTACTTGGACCGCAGGGTCCTGGGAGAGTAGGACGCCGCCAAGCAACAAAAGGCACATTCGAAATTAATCGAATGTGCCTTTTTTATTTAATTGTCTTTTTTATTATTTTCACGTGTTTACTTTAATCATTAATCAAATCTATTTTATATCTGCAAACGTATACGATATATATAGCCTTTATATGCACCGAGGCTAGCATTAACAAAGTTTGACCATTTATATCAGTTACCCTTTACTAAAAGCAATAAAAGCCACCTCCAGGCGCTATATAACACTGAGTGGCAAGAGAGATAGGTTAGATTATATTTTACTGGTTATTATTCATGGGGTTAAAGATTGTTAGCACGCTCGTAAAACTTACGTTGTGGAACCGTAAACTACCCAAAGAAGATCGTAAACGAATGTCGCGTTTATGATCTTCTTTTTAGTTATTTGTGGAGAATCGATAATGTCCTCAACGTGCATGAACATAGGCAAAGTTAACTTAACCTAGTTAGAGAATGATATGAATCCCCCAATCCATTATCAAGCGGGGCAACGCGTGTTGGGGTCACACACGGTGTCTTTTACTAGTATGAGCATCATGCTTCAATACCAGGAACCGCGACACCACAAGATTGGCGCACAACAAGCTCTGGCTCCACTTTGATGCATTGGTTATCCATCTGCTTATTCATTAGGTCAAAGAGGATCATGGCGGCCAGGCGGCCGATCTTGTCCGTATCTTGCTTAACTGTAGTCAGTGGTGGATCTGTATAGCGGCAAGCCTCGATATCGTCACACCCTGCAATGGCAATGTCTTCAGGAATACGAAGTCCTGCTTCCTTGAAGGCGCGCATGGCACCGAATGCCAGTAGATCTGTAGCTGCAAATACAGCACGAGGCAGCTCACCACGAGCCAGCATTTCTTTTGCAGCCTGATAGCCGTCCTCAGCAGCATAATCCTTGCTGTATACCATCCATTCAGGCTTGGTATCAAGACTAAACTGTTTTAGGGAGCGCTTGAAGGCATCCTCGCGCTGCTGCATGACGAGTGAAGCACGCTGTAGACCGATGAAGCCAATGTCCCGGTACCCGTTCATATAGAAATGCTCAACGACCTTTGGCGAGATTTTCTCGTTGTCTGACATGATGTAACAAGAGCCTTGTCCCGTTAATTCAATGTCAATACCAATGCAGGGGATGGGACTCGCATCCAGGTCGTACACACTACTTTCCACCTCATCACCCGCAATGATGATGCAGCCGTCGACTTGAAAATATTTGGATCTAGCTAAATAATCTTCTCCCTGATCAAGGAACTTTTCGTTAGAAAAAAAGAGCAGATCATAGCCGAGCAAGCCTATTTGCTTCTTGAACGTGTTAATGACTTGCACGAAAAATGGATGACTAAAATCAACATTGAGCTTGCCAGCGAACACTACACCGACAAGATTAGATTTCTTCGTGGCCAGCGTTTTGGCAGAGGAGGAAGGCCGATACCCGTTCTCATCCATAATTTTAAGTACACGCTGACGGGTCTCTTCGCTAATATCGGAATAGTTATTAATTATTTTGGAGACTGTCGCTACAGAGACGCCGGCTATATTGGCAATCGTTTTGATATTCATTAAACATCCTCCGGCTCCTAAACTGGTTTCGATAGATTGAGTTGTGTAAGTTTTCACTTTCCTGCCTGTATTTTATGCTACAATGCCAGCTGAGTCAACCGTTAGCCCTTATAAATAAAGGACAACACTCTACATATGCTTCAGATCTATGAATGCGAATGGCTATGTTATTCAGGAAAAATGATAGAACTCCACTAGAATTATAGGTGTTTTACGAAACAGCCATGTCGTTTTCAGTATTACAACAGAGTTTGTCTTCAAAAACGACTTCGTTAGAAGGCTTAATTTTGTATGACATCGTATGTGTTTAGATGAATTTTCGGATTTTACAACTCAATTTATCGTGGAGTGTTTAACAAAATAATCCTTATGATATAAGGGGTTTTGCTCATTTTTAGAAAAAAATAAAAATCCACTATTTACAAACTTTAAAGTCGCATTCATAATGAGTGAGTAATCAACGAAACTGATTTCGTTAACATTATCTCAAAATCATTGGGGGACACAGACATGTTCAAAAAACTTTTAATGATGTCATTTGTAACCGTTTTAATTTTGGTTCTTGCGGCTTGTAGCAATGCAGAGGAGACGGCAGGAGGCTCGTCAACGGACGGCGGCAAGGAGAAGGTCACACTTAAGATCATTCACTGGCAGCAAGAGAATATTAACAACTACATTAAGGAGTTCAATAAGAAATTCGAAGAAAAGTATCCTGAGGTAAAGGTTGAATACACGACGGTTCCAGCCGATGCAACGTATGATCAACTGATGCAGACGCGGATGAATGCTGGTGATTCAGGGGATGCGGATATTATCCCGTTGAAATCTAGCTTTGTTGGAGCACCACAGGACTGGTCTCCAGGAGCAGCTGATCCGATGTGGAAGCAATGGATTGATGCTGGGCTGATCGCTGATCTGTCTGACCAAGCATTTGTGAAAAATTACAATGAAATTGATGTGCAAAATGCCATGACGTACAACGATAAGGTATATGGCGTGAACATGGGTAAGGTTGCATTCACAGGTTTGTTCTACAACAAGGACTTGTTTGCTAAATATAACCTTCAAGTTCCAACAACGTGGACTGAGCTGCAAAATGTAATTAAGGTGCTTAAGGATAATGGCGTAGAGCCACTTGGCTTCGCAGGAAAAGATGTATGGCCAATTAACCTTGCGGTACAAGGACTGCAAGCTTCCATTCACGATGATCAATTGAGTTATATCCAGGGATTGTGGACAGGAGAGACTAAGCTGACCGATCCAGTACAGATCGAAGTGCTTCAGAAGTCCCAAGATCTGATGAACAGCGCAATGAACGGTTTTATGGGAATTGACTATGGTACACTGCCAACACTGTTTGCGACAGAGCGCGTTGCAATGATTGCTGATGGTACATGGGATGCAACGACGATCCAAACAGCGAATCCTAATCTGAAGTTCGGATATTTCCCTATTCCAGGTAGTGATGATGCAGCGAAAAACAAAGATTTGGCCGGTAAATATGATATGACTTGGATGGTTGTTGAGAAATCACCGAAGAAGGAATATGCATTGAAGTGGCTTGAGATGTTGTCTGAGAAACAAAACTACACGGACTTTGTCAACGTAGCAGGCTTCCTACCGACTCAACCTGATGTTGCTCTGACCAGTGAATTCATCAAAGAAATCCAGCCTTATCTGGACAACTTTAAGCTCTCATGGGATCAGCTCTTCATCAACCGTCAAAATGTAGGACAGTATATTGCTGAATCCAGTGTACACGCAGAGCTGTTGAAGCCAGCAGGACCACTTAACACACCTGAGGAGCTTGCAGCAAAATCCCAGGCAGACTGGGATGCGGCAGCGCCTAAATAAAGTAAAGGAATTATATAAGTTTAACTAAACTTTTTACACAAGAACGGAGAGGACAGAAATAACATGAAGAAGCGGAGCTATAAGCTTTCTGTAAGAAAGCTACTTCGAAAGGATACGCTTCGGCAGAAAGCTTTCTGAAAGAAAGCTGCATCGGAAGCATAAGCTATCACCGGATTTTCCCTTTGAAGAAGGGAATCAAAAAAAATCTGGGGATAACAGCGATCGGAAAGTTATTCTGTCATCGGAGTGGTTAGTGTAAATATTCTTTAATTGAACTTATAACGTTGAATTAGCACATCAGGTACGGTAATTGTGTCGAATGCGCCGGAATAGCGCTCAGGGTCAATACCTTCGGGTGAGCCGGGCTGTTATCCGGCGTTATTTGAATAGATCGTATCACCAGATGAAAGGTGTGAGTCATATGTATCCCTTTGGAAAAGGAAAAGCTCGCCTTATTCCGTACTTATTTTTGAGTATCCCCTTATTGCTATATATTGTGTTTGGCTTTGGGCCATCAGTTGTCACTGTGCTATTCTCGTTCACCGATGCTACGGGGGTGCGGGGACAGTCCTGGAACTTTATCGGATTAGACAATTATGCAACGTTCTTCGGGGCTTCGAACTCCGGTGATCGGCTGGCAGCGATTGGACGGTCATTGTACTTTGCCTTTGCCGTTGTCATTATCCAAAATGCTGTCGCATTGTTCATGGCCGTGTTAATCAACAAGAAGCTACGTGGTGACAATCTATACCGTGCCGTGTTCTTCCTACCAGTTGTGCTAGGGGTAACGGTATCAGGTCTGATCTGGCAGCTTGTTGCCAATCCACTTGGTGGACCTGCACAGTCCGTACTGAACTTCTTCGGTACGAGTTCGAACTTTTTCGGAGATTATAATATTGCCTTTGAATTAATTATCTTTGTGCAGATATGGATGTACATGGGCTACTCGATGACGATATTCCTCGCGGGCCTGCAATCGATCCCAAGTGACCTGTACGAAGCGGGATATATGGATGGAGCTTCTGGCTGGAAGGCGTTCAAGAACATTACCTTCCCCATGATTGCACCGGCATTTACAGTCAATATGCTACTCTCGATCATCGGTGCACTGCAAACCTTTGACATCATCTACGTACTCACAGGCGGTAAGTTTAACACGACTACACTAGCCTTTGACGTATATGCTACAGCGTTTGGCAGTGGAACGTCGGATTACGGTTTAGCGTCCGCAGTGGCTATGATCCAATTCTTGTTTGTATTTATTATCTCGATGGTGGCCTTGTTCTATCTTCGCAGAAGAGAGGTGGAGATGTAATGAAGCAGAGCAAATGGTCTCGAATCGTCAGCTATGTCATCGTACTGCTAATGCTGGCGTTATATATTTTCCCTCTGTTCTATCTATTTAACGTATCGATGAAAACGCAGACGGAATATTTGATTGATCCGGTTGCGCTCGCTCAGGGTTTCCGATTAGAGAATTTTACAGAGGCTTGGACACGGGGGAACTTCTCTCAGTACATGTGGAATAGCGTGCTCTATACGGGGCTATCAACGATATTGACCTTGATTCTATCCATTTTCGCGGCATTTCCGCTGGCAAGAAGATATGTGAAGTTCAGTACGTTCTTGTACGTTTTCTTCCTAGTCTCGATGTATCTTCCGAATCCGCTTATCCCGCAATTTTCGTTGATTAATAGTTTAGGTCTCTATAACACACAGACCGGTTACATTTTGCTAAAAACGACGGGAACGGGTATTGCTTTCCTCATGTTTGTTGGTTATATCAAATCGGTTTCGCGTGAATTGGATGAGGCGGCAGCTATGGATGGATGTGGATATACAAGATACCTGTTCACCATTCTTGTACCACTGATGAAGCCTATTTTGGCTACAGGTGTTATTTTGACAGCCATTGGCGTGTGGAATGACATCATAGGGCCGACGATTTATTTGTCCGATCCGAGCTATCAACCAGTTACCAAGGGGCTGTTCACGTTCTATGGTCAATATATGAATAACTGGCCGTTACTCGCTTGTGGTATTTTGATCGTAACGTTGCCACTTGTGGTTCTATATGTCGTGTTACAACGCTTTATTGTAGGTGGTGCGATGGCAGGAGCCGTGAAATCGTAATCCTGGTCTCCTAGTTGATCCAAATGACTGAAGTGGTGTGGACTGACTTTAGATACTGATGTAATTGATGATGATATACAGCGAAAGGGTGACCCGAATGATGAATAAGCAAGTACTACCGTTCCCAGCGGATTTTATGTGGGGGACTTCCACGTCCTCCTATCAGATTGAAGGAGCAGCTAACGAAGGTGGGCGTGTACCGTCTGTGTGGGATACATTCAGCCGTGTACCCGGCAAAGTCGTGGATGGAGATCATGGCGATATTGCGTGTGACCACTACCATCGATATCCGGAGGATATTGCGCTCATTCAAAAGCTTGGGTTCAAGCACTATCGCTTCTCCATTGCTTGGCCACGTATTATCACTGCACCTGGCGTAATCAACGAGGAAGGGCTGGCGTTCTATGAACGCCTACTGGATGAGATCGAGCAGGCAGGGCTTATTCCAATGGTTACCCTGTACCACTGGGATTTGCCGCAATGGATTGAAGATGAGGGAGGCTGGACGAACCGGGAGGTGTTGGCGCATTTCCGTGAATATGCGTCGGTCGTTATGGAACGTTTTGGATCTCGAGTAGGCTGGTGGAACACCATTAATGAGCCTTATTGTGCTTCCATTCTGGGCTACGGCACGGGAGATCATGCACCTGGACACCAGAACTGGTACGAGGCGTTTACGGCAGCGCATCATCTCTTGCTCAGTCATGGTATTGCGATGGAGCTTCACCGGGAGAAGCAGTTATCTGGTCAGATCGGTATAACATTGAACATGGAGTACGTAGATCCCGCTTCGGATGCTCCACAAGATGTTGCCGCCGCTGCACGGCGGGATGGCTTCCTGAACCGTTGGTTCGCTGAGCCGATCTTCCATGGAAGATATCCGCAGGATATGGTGGAATGGTACGGCGATCAGGCGCAAGGAATGGATTTTGTCCACGAGGGGGATCTCGAACGAATTCATCAGCCGGGTGATTTCCTCGGCATCAACTATTATGCGCGAAGCGTAATAAAAGCAGCTTCTGACCATAGTTTGTTGCAGGCAGAGCAGGTGCTGTTCACCGAGCCAGTTACCGATATGGGCTGGGAAATCCATCCCGATTCGTTATACCGCTTATTAACGCGGGTTCAGCGTGATTATACTCAAGGTCTACCCATCCTGATTACCGAGAACGGTGCGGCGATGAAGGATGAGCTGGAACATGGCGTCGTTAAGGATGAGAGCCGTCGACAGTATATCCAAGATCACCTGGTCGCTTGCCATCGGTTTATTCAAGAGGGCGGACAGTTGCATGGATACTATGTGTGGTCCTTTTTGGACAATTTCGAATGGGCATTTGGTTATAGCAAACGGTTTGGGATCGTCTACGTAGATTACACAACACAAGAGCGTACCCCGAAGGAGAGCGCGAAGTGGATCAGTAAAGTGATTCAAGCAAATAGTCTGGAAATAAGCGAAACCGAGACTCTTTCGAATGTAGAGACCAGGTAAAGTTTGAATGTGTAGGATGAGGTCATTCAGCAACCTTTCAGTTGACTTTAAGGTGTCTTAAAGCTGCAAGAGGTATAGTGAAGTCACTATAAGAGGTTGTTCATAAAGTCCGCTTTTGATTACGAAGGATGCCTGATGCATCTCAGCGTCGAATATGGGATTCAGCCGAAATATCCGTTGCTCACGTAGTTTTGCCTACGCTCTGCTACTCCATTTCTAGCTTCATCCCATCTTCTTGGTACTGAAAACCGACCTTTATGAACATACACTATAAGGAGGCGAATGACCTTGAACATCTCATCCACAACAAGCTCTAGCACATCGTACACATCAACATCTTCAAGCTCTAATAGCACCAGCCAGCTGGAGAAACAAAAGGCGAAACTCGAATCCGAACTGGAGAAGGTTCAATCCAGCAAGGATGATGAGCAGACGAAAGAAACCAAAACCAAGCAGCTAGAGCAGCAGATTAAGCAGATTGAGGCACAGATTAGCCAAAGCACTCAAAGTAGCGGTTCAACCGGGCAAATGCAAGCACCACCACCGGAGGCATCTGCCAATCGAATGACAGCCGCTTCGCCGCAACAAATTGCGAATGCTACAACAGACAGCAATGGTAGGTTTGATATTCGAATTTAGAGGATGTGTCTTGAGGTCATCTAATGGATAGCACAGCTTAATACATAGAAACAGGGTACTCCAGTGATGTGTGGGAGTACCCTGTTTCGTTAAAGTGGCACGGGCAAATGACTATTCATATCAATACATTAATTGTGGATGCTTAACTGGCTTAATCGTTCAGCCAATGAACGTTTTCTATAATAGATGGTTATTGAAATGAGAACGAGCAGCTCAGATAGCGGTACAGCCAGCCAGATCCCCGTAATGCCGAAGAACGCGGGAAGCAGTGCAATCAATGCAATCATAATGATCATCTCGCGGGCGGCTGTAATCCAGATCGCCATTTTGGCGTTTCCAATCGATTGAAAGTATGTGCTCATCACAAAGTTAATCCCCATGAAGAGGTAAGCAAACGTAAATATTCTTAAGCCGTAGATCGCATTATCTGTGACAGTCGAGCTGAAATTACCGAAGATTTGCACAAAGTAAGGCGCACCGATCTGTACGATGAGCAGTAACAAAACGCCCCATATCCCAGCCGTCCAGCCCGCCAAACGTACAGCCTGCTTTTCCCGATCTCTCTGCTTCGCACCATGATAATAACTGATGAGAGGCTGAGCAGCCGAAGCGAGACCCAGAAATGCCAGTAAGACAACCCCGTGAATATAGTTCAATACGGTAAATGATGCGACGCCATCTGTTCCTGCAATTCGTTCGAGTGATACATTGTGGGAAACGGAAAAGACGGACATACCGAGTTCAGCTAGAAAGCTGGGGAACCCAATCAGTGCAATGGCAGACAGCAACTTCCAGTTCCACTTGAAACGAGTGAAGGTGAGATGATTTGTTTTTTTGAAAAAGTGGGTTAACAGTACAAGTAAAGCCAGGAAAGCCGATATGATCGTCCCTAGAGCGACCCCTCGAACACCCCACTCCAGTATATATAACATCACATAATTGATGACGATATTCGCCACAGCAAAGGTGATCTGTGCATACATTGACGTATTCGGATTACCATCATTGCGGACAAAAATACTCAGTGCATTTTCTATCGTAAATACAAAGCCAAAAAGCAGCATAACATTCATATAATCCGCAGCATGAGGGAAAGTTTCTGCATTCGCGCCAAGGGCGTAGACCAATGCGTCTTTGAAGCTAAACGCTGTAAGTCCAATCACAAGGGTTGCCAGCAAAATAATGGTGATGGATTTGGAGAAGATCTGTTTGGCTTTCAGGAGATCCTTCTCACCCATATGTGTGGAATACAGTGTGGCACCGCCCATACCGATCCAGAGCGACATCGCAACAAATAACGTATAGACTGGAGAAGCAATTCCGATTCCAGCTAGAGCCGTGGAACCGAGCTTATGACCTACCATAATGCCATCGATAATAAAGTTGAAGCCAACGACTAACATGCCGAGAATAGAGGGCACAAGATAGCGTATAAAAGCTTGTCGTACAGTTTGTTGCTCAAGCGGGTGAGACCAGTTCGTATTCATGTTGACCTCCGTTAATATACTGAATGTTCATTCTGCATTTTGTTATACTGAACGTTCGTTCTGTATGATATCACAGGATGTGATTGTTTAGCAATTTCCTCTTTATATGTTCTACCTGTGGTAGAGTGGAAAGAGTATGTGCTGCATATAAGGAGGCACGATGAGATGAAACAAAATAAATACGATGAACCTGAATTTTTCGCTAATTATAGTCAAATGGCTCGATCTCAGCAGGGGTTAGAAGCAGCTGGTGAATGGCATGAGCTTCGAACGATGCTTCCGGATCTGAAGGACAAAGACGTACTGGATCTTGGATGTGGATTCGGGTGGCATTGTCGGTATTCTCGTCAGCAACAAGCAAAATCTGTAATAGGCATTGATCTGTCTGAGAATATGCTGCAGCGTGCCATTCAGATGACGGACGATCCCAAGATTGAGTATCGCCTTCAGGCAATTGAAGACATTGATTTTGCACCTGAACAATTTGATGTGGTGATCAGTTCGTTAGCCTTGCATTATCTCCAGCGACTCGATAAAGTTTATGCCAAAATCAATACTTGTCTAAAATCCGGTGGGACATTGGTTCTGTCCGTGGAACACCCGATCTTCACTGCTCGGGCCGAGCAGGACTGGCACTATGGGGCACAGGGTGAGATTCAGCACTGGCCAGTTGACCATTATCAACAAGAGGGCAGACGTGTAGCGCGTTTTCTAGACCAGGATGTGGTGAAATATCACCGAACTGTAGCAACTCATCTGAATGAACTGATTGATGCTGGATTCGTCATTCAGCAGGTCGCTGAATCTAAACCTTCAAGCGATATGGTAGAGCAAGTTCCGGGTATGCGGGATGAGCTTCGTCGCCCGATGTTTCTCATGATTGCAGCAAGCAAGGTATAGCTGGCTTCTAGCTGATTGGCATAGCAGCATGTTCAGAATATCTGGGCATGCTATTTGGTTTATTTTGATATCGAAGGCAGCTTGAATGAATGGTGTAAGGAAAAATTTAGGGAACTGGGGAACCAAACTCCATTGGGCTCAGTCTTATTATGTGAGGTGAACAACAGTTGGACTATCAATTTCTGGCACATGCCCAGACGATCGACAATTACACGTTAAGTCATATGATGGATGACTATGGTAATGATGTGTGGAATTATGTGTACTTTTTGACCAAAAGCACAGAGCTGGCAGATGAGGTGTCGCAGGAAGTATTTATCCGAGCTTACTCCGGGATTGCCCATTTTCGCGGGGAAAGCTCATTAAAGACATGGCTGCTGACAATCACAAGAAATACGACATTTACATACCGCAAATCGAGATTTTTTCGCAGCAGTTTATGGGGAGAGACCCTATCTATTCAGACAGAACAAGAGTATTCAACAGGCCGGGAAATGATCCCTGAGACGTATGCACACCCATCCGCTGAAGCCGAAGTGCTGAGCAAGGAGCATGTACATGAGATCTGGGATATCGTGATGGCTCTGCCGGATAAATTCAGGGAGATTCTGCTGCTACATCTCAAGTATGAGCTTCATACCAATGAGATTGCGGAAATGCTGCGGATTAGCACAGGTACGGTGAAATCTAGGTTGTCACGTGGGAAAGCCAAAGTACAAAAGCAATGGAAGGAGCGGAGCGAATCATGAAACATCCGAATGACGATTGGGAAAAAGAAATCCAAAAGGAGCCATTTGCGGAGTCTCCTTTTACAGAAAAACATAAACAGCATGTACTCCGACAGGTGTCTTGGAGCCAGAAAACTCCGAAACAGACGGGTGCATTACACCCTCCTGGTCGTATACCAAATGGTCGTATGAATCTACGTAAACGTCGTCTTCGTACAGGTTCAGTCATGGGTGGAATCGTGGTTGCCGCGTTAGCTGGTGCATTTATTCTCTGGAATGGGCAGATCGTTGAACCTGTTGTGGAGCGGTTCTATCCTACAGCTTCGTTACAATTGTCAGATGATCCTAGCATGAGCTTGCTAACGGACAAGATGAAAAGAACGGTTGCGATAACGATGAGAGACTATCTTGGTAAGCAATTAGAGGTGACCCTCGCGAAGAAGGGGCCTATTACCGGCTGGGTCTACGTCGAGGCAGGACAGGAGCTAGAAACCGATTATGCTCAGATGTGGCTGGATGGAGAGACGGGAGCCTTGGTTGAGCTGAATATGAGAGGTGAGATTCCGGGGGATCGGCTGGAGCATCGATTTGTACGCCAGATTCCAGGGTTATTGGCGGACATTGGCAGTGACAGCAGCATGAAGCCGGTAAGGGTGCTGCGGAGTGCGATAATGAAAAAAGGTCAGGCTATGCCCATCATGAATACATCATTAACACTGCAAAAGGATGAGTCCTATGGTGAGATTAGATGGAGGCAGGATCAGGCTATTTACGTCTCGGGAGATTTGACGTTAAATACAGCAAGAGTAACAGCTGAGATATTGGAGACTGCCCAAGAGGCCATTAAGGGCTTATCTGGTGAGTCAAAGTTGCCTCTGCGTGGGGTTAACTATACCCGAGATGATGATCTGTCTGAAGAATCAATTAATTTAACTTTTGGCGATCATTATTTTGTACGAAGTATCCAAGGCAAGGCAAGTACTCATTATATGGTGATGGATTACAAAGGGTATACACCCGAACTGAAGACCATGGAAGATCACGAGAGATATATTGAGGAATTGTTGGGTGTAGAAGAAGAGATAATCAGACAACATGCAGCACCAATAATCAAACAAATATTTAATATCGATCTGAATGACTACACATTTTATCGAGATTCTAGCAACCTGGGTATGGCTTCATTCAGACCAGAAAGTAATGAAGACCCAGAAGGTACTACAGATTCAGGAGGTACAACAGATTCAAAATCCACAACAGATTCAGAGGAACCATCGGGAACGAAGGATGAAATTCAGATTCGATACACTCAGGATGCACGTATTACGATGATCGAGAGAATCCAGCGCGAAGAGAACGGCTCACAATAATGCGATATGGTACAATCTTCTTCATAGTTCATGGAACGAGGAGAAGGGGTTAAGAAGATGAGGTATTTGGTGAGTTCATGTCTTGCAGGAGTAGCTTGTCGATACAACGGTACAGCAAGTTTGGATGAGAGAATTCGGGAGCTTGTGGCTCAGGATCAAGCCAAAATGGTCTGTCCAGAACTACTAGGTGGTTTCGTTACACCACGAGAGGCTGCAGAGATTATCGGCGGAACAGGTCAGGATGTGCTGGATGGCACAGCTAAGGTCATCGAGAAAGGTGGCAGAGATGTAACGGATCTATACATCAAGGGCGCCTATGAGACGCTCGAATGGGCGAGGAAACTGGAGGTAAGCTGTGTAGTGCTCAAGGAGTACAGTCCGTCATGTGGAACACAGATGATCTATGATGGAAGCTTTGATAATCACAAGGTAGTTGGAGAAGGGGTTACGTCAGCATTACTTCGACAAGAGGGATTTACGGTAATTTCCGAAAATGAGTTCATGGCGTTACTGTAGTTCCTCTAGATCCTCAATTGGGGGAACGAATCGCATAGCTACAACTATACTTACTTTTATAAACTAAGCAACATTATTGTGCGTACTTTCTATTTGGGAACATTAACACTAGAATAGTACCTAGAGTTCCAAGTCCCAAGATTATAGCTATATAAATTGAACTAAACATTTACACGAAAACGGAGAGGACAGAAATAACACGGAGAAGCGAAGCTAAAAGCTTTCTGTAAGAAAGCTACTTCGAAAGCATACGCTTCGCCTGAAAGCTTTCTGCAAGAAAGCTACATGAAAGCATAAGCTATCCTTGGATTTTCCCTTTGGAAAAGGGAAACAGAAATCTGGAGGTAACAGCGACCGAAAGGTTGTTCTGTCATCGGAGTGGCAAGTGTAAATATTCTTTAGTTCAATATATATGGATTAGGGATAATGAACAAAGTAGAGAAAAGGATGTGGATTGTTGTGGAGAATTCAAGCAAAGAAATCATGAAGGAAAATGTATTAAAGGCTTATCACTTCCGTCATGCGACAAAACAGTTTGACGCTACACGTACCATTCCAGCAGAGGATTTTGAATATATTCTAGAGACGGGACGTTTATCTCCAAGCTCTATTGGATTTGAACCGTGGAAGTTTCTGATTGTGCAGAATCCAGCTTTGCGTCAGCGGTTGTCCGAGGTGTCCACCGGAGCCCAGAAGCAATTAGCTACAGCAAGTCATTTCATGGTCATTCTGGCTCGAACGGATGCAGGTTATAATTCGCCGTATGCGGAGTACATGCTGAAGGAGATCAAAGGCATGCCTGATGATGTATTTGAACTGACAAGCGCAGCATATGGCAAATTCCAGAATAACCAACGGTTGTTCGAAACACCGCGTACCTTGTTTGATTGGGCATCTAAACAAACGTATATCGCACTCGGAAACATGATGACTGCTGCCGCTCTGATTGGAATCGACTCTTGTCCAATTGAAGGTTATGACTATGAGAAAGTGCATCAGATTCTGGAAGATGAAGGATTATTGGAGAATGGAGCATGGAATATCTCGGTGATGGCTGCATTTGGCTATCGTGAAGAAGATCCAGCACGGGAGAAGACGAGAAAGTCACTGGATAACATTACACAATGGATCGAGTAATGCGATAAAATAATCTTGTTTTAGATAGGCTGTATATATACTGACGTATGTATCTATGAACGATAATGAACCTAGTTATGCATCATGTATGCATTGTGCATCGAGCTTCTGTGGGAACCTGCGAAAGGAATACAGAGGCTCGTTGGTGTACAGTGCAGTTAATGTGCGGTAATTAACCATAATAGCGGCATAAAAATAATCTATTTGCAAATACATAGATATCTATGTATAATGGGCTCATGCCAAAATATAATGCAAGTGCCTTGATCGCAAGAATCAGGGATCACGTTAATAAACGAATCGTACATGAATTAGAACAGCATGAGGTGACGGGCATTGTCCCTTCTCATGGTGACGTCTTGATGTTTCTCTACCGCGAAGAGGCACTATCCATTAAGATGCTGGCTGAGCGAGTGCAGCGAACCCAACCCACGGTGACTGTGCTGGTGAACAAGCTGGAGAAGCTGGGATATGTCGAGCGGCATAAGAGTGCAGAAGACAGCCGTGTAACGATGATTCGCCTGACAGAGCAAGGGCGGAAGCTGGAACCGGTGTTTAACCAGGTCTCCAAACAGATCAATGAGATGATATACTCGGGTCTGTCTGACGAACAGGCAGAGCAACTTGAGCTCCTGTTGTCTAGCATCGTCCGCAAGATGTAATTATTTGCGGATGGATGCAAAGTATTTTTTTATACATAAACATAGATGTCTATGTATATGTGTTTATCCATGCACAGAAGCTGTAGATACAAAGTAATTGTAGCGAAATTTTGTAAGCAGGTTATAGGTAACTATACTCAACTTAAATTGGAGGAATTTTGAATGAAACATCTTATCGTATATGCACATCCACACGAAGGTAGTTTGAATAACGCGATCTTAAACACGGCTGTAGAGGCACTTGAAGCACAAGGCCATGAGGTTGTTGTTCGTGACTTGTACAAACTGGGCTTCCAGCCTGTACTTACTGAAGCAGATACGGCTTCGATGCGTGCAGGACAGACTCCGCAGGACATTGCTACAGAGCAGAAGTATGTTGCTGATGCTGAAGCCATTACGTTTATTTACCCGATCTGGTGGACAGGACTTCCAGCGATCCTGAAAGGTTACGTTGACCGTGTGTTCGCTTACGGATTCGCTTATGTAGCAGGTGAAGCAGGAATTGAGAAATTACTGACTGGCAAAAAAGGACTGATCATCAATACACATGGTACGCCAAGCGAGGTGTACGATCAGATCGGCATGACAGCTGGTTTGAAAGTTACTTCTGATGTTGGGATCTTCGACTTTGTTGGCATCGAAGCTGTCGATCACCTGCTGTTCGGAAGCATTGGTTATCTGGACACCGCGGCTTACGAGGCGATGTTGGAGCAAGTGAAACAGACTGTTAGCACTAAATTTTAAATAATTGCATAACAAGTTGCTTGTATATCAGGCCGATTCGTAATGGTACGAGTCGGTCTGTTTGTTCAATTATTTGCAAAACAGCAGAAAGGGGGTATAATCTACCCATGGAACCTATACTCATATTTAAAGCATTGTCCAACGAGACACGTAGACAGATTTTGTTGTGGCTCAAAAACCCGGAGCAACACTTTTCGCCGCTGGAATTATCCCAGCATCCGGATGGAGGGAAGAATGGCATCTGTGTCGGAACGATTCAGATGAAGGCTGGACTTGCTCAATCTGTCATATCCAGCTACTTACTGACCATGCTGAAAGCCGGATTGCTGCTCTCAGAGCGCAGGGGACAGTGGACTTATTATCGCCGCAATGAAGAAATCATTCGTCAATTTGCCGATTATGTGCAGCATGAGTTATAAGCCGTGCGCAAGGACGGAAGCAAGAATGCAACTGCAACGGGTATTCCGTCCGAAGTATACGGCTAATCATGAGTAATCCATATATTTTTATCGTCTTATTAATCTATATATCTGGATATACAAAAATATAATTCAAAAAGGAGTACATTCTCATCATGACTACTGAACACCAAGCAACATCTCATAAAGAACGGATTACCGACGTTAAGCTATCTATCTTGGATTTGGCTCCAGTCGTGGTAGGATCAACTCCTGCCGATGCTCTTCGTAACAGTTTGGATCTGGCGCAGCATGCGGAACGCTGGGGATACCACCGCTACTGGGTAGCGGAGCATCATAATATGCCAGGCATCGCGTCTTCTGCGACTTCGGTCGTTATTGGGTATCTAGCGAGTGGAACATCAACGATTCGCTTGGGCTCGGGTGGCATTATGCTCCCTAATCATGCTCCACTCGTGATCGCGGAGCAGTTTGGCACACTGGAATCACTTTATCCGGGGCGGATTGACTTAGGGCTAGGACGTGCACCAGGAAGTGATCGCCGCACATCGCTCGCTCTTCGTAAAGACCTGAACAGTGGGGAGGACTTCCCTGAATTGTTAGCAGAGCTCAGAGCTTACTTTGATGCTTCGGCTACTTCATATCATGCTCCGGTTCGTGCAGTGCCAGGGGAAGGGCTGAATATTCCGATTTACTTGCTCGGTTCCAGTGATTTCAGTGCCAGACTAGCAGGACAACTGGGATTGCCGTTTGCTTTTGCCAGCCATTTCTCACCGGATTACACACGAATTGCCCTGGAAACGTACCGAAACAACTTCCAACCATCCGATCTGCTGAAAGAGCCACATGTCATTGTGGGTGTAAATGCAGTGGTTGCTGATACGGACGAAGAAGCCGCATGGTTAGGAACAACGATGCAGCAGCAGTTCCTGAACATTATCCGTGGCACGACTGGACTGGTACAGCCGCCAGCGGATATGGAAGGCAAATGGACAGATCGGGAGCGAGCAGGTGTAGAACAGACGTTAAAAGCAGCCGTTAATGGTTCTCCTGAAACGGTGCGTGGGCAACTGGAGTCATTTATCGCGCAGACCCAAGCGGATGAACTTATCATCACATCCATGATCTATGATCATCAAGCGCGTCTACATTCGTATGAATTGATCGCCCAACTGGCTGGTAAAGCGTAAAGCCATCAATTGTGGATATTAGATAAAACAAAGAACAACCTTAACGTTTAAGTTGAGACGGTTCTGTTAACATATACTTTAGTTTTTTGATCAAAGGCTCGTCTCATCGGAGGCGAGTCTTTTTTTGGGATTAATTGCAAAAGTGCGCTTTGGGGCAGAAGGTTGTATTTCGGGTAAAATGAGTATACCGATCATTTATGAAACGACAGATTGAGTCGATACGTATAAATCGGGAGTGTCATACATAAGTTGGCTTGTACAGAGTTTGCGTACATCAGCAATAGAAGAAAGGAAGACAAGTCTATGGAACAACCGGAACAACCCCGAATTTGGCCGGATCGATTCAAACGATTTTTTTTGAATAATAAGTTTGTCCTATTCCTGTTGATTCTGTTATTGGTCGGGTTGAACGTTATGGTGATGACGAAGATATCCTTTGTTTTTCATCCCGTTGCAGTGTTGATCAAAACCATTGTATTACCCATCATTTTGTCTGGAGTACTGTACTATCTGCTGAATCCGTTGGTTGATGTGATGGAGAGGTGGAAAATTAAGCGCGGCTGGTCAATATTGATTCTGTATCTCGCTATAGGCGGTATTTTGACTGTTGTCGTGCTTGCTGTTATTCCTGTATTGCGTAACCAGATTATGGGTCTGATTGCGAACTTCCCAGCATATAGCACACTGGTGCAAGAGAAATTTGTGCAGCTCACAGGAAGTGAAATGTTCAACCAGGTTCAAGAAACTATCAATTTTAATTTTGAAGATCTATGGGCTACAATCTCTGCGCGCGCTACGGAGATTCTGAATCACACGTGGACGGGAATTGGAGATTTCTTAGGGGTATTCACAGAGACTGTACTGTCGATTGTGACGGTTCCGTTCATTCTGTTCTACCTGCTTAAGGACGGCAAGAAGCTTCCGGCGAAAATTTTGTCCTTTTTACCAATCAAGAGCCGTACAGGTGCGATGCATGTGCTTGAGGATATTAACCATCAGATCAGCTCGTTCATTCGTGGACAGATCATCGTCAGCTTCTGTATCGGTGTTCTGCTCTATATTGGTTACATGATCATTGGGCTGGACTATGCATTGATTCTTGCTATTATTGCTTCATTCACCAGTGTGGTGCCGTATCTCGGTCCTGCTATTGCCATTACACCAGCGTTGATCGTAGCGCTTGTTACATCACCGGTAATGCTACTCAAAATGATTGCTGTCTGGACGATTGTGCAACTGATCGAAGGCAAGTTCATCTCGCCACAGATCATGGGTAAAACACTGAAAATTCACCCAATCACTATTATCTTTGTTATTTTGACCTCAGGTAACCTGTTCGGCGTAGTCGGCATCCTGTTGGCTGTACCGGGTTATGCGGTATTGAAGGTATGTATTTCCCACATATTCAATTGGTTCAAGAGCAGTACAGGTCTATATGACCCGAACAAAAACAATCTATTGTAGAGGTAGTTCAAAAAGGACGCTTTTGATTACGAAGGATGCCTGACGGCATCTCAGCGTCGAAGATGGTTTTCAGCCGAAATGTCCGTTGCTCACGTAGATTACCTACGCTCCGCTACTCCATTTCTAACTTCATCCCATCTTCTCGGTACTGAAAACCGCCCTTTTTGAACATCTATTGTAGAGGTAGTTCAAAAAGGACGCTTTTGATTACGAAAGATGCCTGACGGCATCTCAGCGTCGAAGATGGGTTTCAGCCGAAATAAGTGGAGGCTTACGAAGGTTGTTTCCTTCGGAAACAATGTAGTTGCTCACGTAGGTTGCCTACGCTCCGCTACTCCATTTCTAGCTTCATCCTATCTTCTTGGTACTGAAAACCGCCCTTATGAAATAGAACCCCCGCCTGTCGGCTTCCTGCCGATGGACGGGGGTTCTTGTTTGTTCAGCAGGTTAGGGCGTGTCTGCAAACTCGCTGAAGTGCATCTTTTACCGCCTTTTCGCCCCCTGCTGCGTCAGTTCCCCTTGACGTGCCCCGGCACGCCTGCGGAAAACTTCCTTGCTTGGAACGAAAATTCGGCATAATCTGCGTCCTTCGGAGTTCTCAGACACGCCCTAGCTATACCTAGCCATGCTTAATATGCTGGAGCGTTTGCAGGAAGATCTGCTCAATATGTGTATCATCCAGGGAATAATACACTGTCTTGCCCTCTTTGCGCCGCTTCACAATGCGCATATTACGTAGTGACCGCAGCTGATGTGAGATGGCCGACTGTCCCATATCAAGCAACACCGTAAGATCATGCACACATAATTCCTTTTGCAACAGAGCATCAATAATACGTAGACGCGTCGGATCACTGAATGCCTTGAACCAATCTGCCATTTCGGAAGAAGTCTCCCGATCTATTAGAGATGTACGAATGGTCTGCACATCCGCCTCGGTACCTGAGCAGGCGACGTCGCATTCGGATACAGCTTTAACCGGTTGTTCCATTACCTATCACCGCCTATATTCAATCAACACTGGATAACTTGTTATACGATATACGCCTATTATATCCAAAAATCGTCTAAAGCGAAATGATTACTATTAGCATAATTTGTATGAAAAATCAATTGCGAATGTTGACACTTGTATTTAGGCATGCATATAATGAGGATAAATGAATACATGAATGATTGCTCATACATTATATTGAATGGATTATTTGACTATATAAGTTCGTTCAAACAAACTTTTTACACGAGAACGGAGAGGACAGAAATAACATGAAGAAGCGGAGCGTTCGGCTGAAAGCTTTCTGAAAGAAAGCTACATCGGAAGCATAGGCTATCACCGGATTTTCCCTTTGAAGAAGGGAATCAAAAAAATCTGGGGATAACAGCGATCGGAAGGTTATTCTGTCATCGAAGTGGTAAGTGTAAGCATGCTTTAATTGAACTGATATAGTTTCGCAACTGCAAAGGGGAGAATTCACATGGGAACTGGATCAGAACAGGTGAAGAGGGAACTGCTGCTAGATGGGTTAGATTGTGCGAACTGTGCGTTGAAGATTGAGAATGGTGTCAAAAAAATTAGCGGCATTACCGAATGCTCTGTTAATTTTGTAACCAAAACATTATCGCTGCACACAACATCAGATATGGATGAACAGATTGTGGAGGAAGCGAAGCGTAAAGTCCTGCGGTTAGAGCCACATATTCGTATCTCGGAAAAAGGCAAAACGTCTACCGCTGATCGCTCTACAGCAGGGACACTTCAACATCAGGGTCATGCTCATGGGCACGATCATGAACATAACCATGGAAGTCATGATCAGCATACTCTTGACCATGCGCATTCAACTGCAGGCAGTGGTCACGTTCATGAGCATAGCCACCATAGCCATACTCATAACCACGATCATGACCACGATACCCACGCTGAGCACCAGCACGGTCACGAAGGTCATGCTCATGCAGGTCATTCTCATGAACATGGAGCTGGGCAGACCAAAGTGCTACTCGCTAGGCTTACAGCAGGTTCGGTTCTTATGGCGGCTGCAATCTGGTCTCCTTTAGAAGGGTGGGCGCAGCTTGCGTTATTCATTGTTGCGTATTTGATTGCAGGAGGAGATATCGTTCTCCAAGCAGGTAAGAATATATTACGTGGTCAGGTATTCGATGAATACTTCCTGATGTCCGTTGCGACAATTGGAGCTTTTGCCATTGGTGAATATCCAGAAGGGGTCGCAGTAATGCTCTTCTATCAGCTTGGTGAGCTGTTCCAGGGTATGGCGGTTAACCGTTCACGAAAATCGATTCAGTCGCTGATGGACATTCGCCCAGATTATGCTCACATCCTGATCGGTACAGGGGATGAGACGAAGCGAGTATCTCCTGAAGAGGTTCGAATTGGAGATCGTATTCTTGTAAAAGCGGGAGAGAGAGTTCCGCTGGATGGTGTCGTGAAGGCGGGACACTCGATGGTGGATACGTCAGCTCTAACAGGTGAATCCGTACCGCGGGAATTGGAGCCTGGAAATGATGTACTCAGCGGTTTTGTGAACAAAAATGGGTTGCTGACAATCGAAGTGACCAAAACATTTGGGGAATCAACGGTTTCCAAAATCCTTGATCTCGTGCAGAATGCTAGCAGTCGTAAAGCCAAAACGGAACATTTTATAAGTAAATTCGCCCGGTATTATACACCGGTTGTCGTTATCTTGGCTGCGCTGATTGCATTGGTTCCACCTCTGCTCCTTAGTGGAGCTACCTTTGCAGATTGGATCTACCGGGCCTTGGTCTTCCTGGTGATCTCCTGTCCTTGTGCGCTTGTGGTGTCGATCCCGCTTGGATTCTTCGGCGGTATTGGAGCGGCTTCTCGTAATGGGATCCTGGTGAAAGGCAGCAACTATCTTGAAGCATTGAATGATGTAAAAGTTGTTGTTTTTGACAAAACGGGCACGCTAACCAAAGGCGTATTTAAAGTCACAGCTATTCACCCAGAGGGTGAGCGTACGGAAGAAGAGCTTATGCGGCTAGCTGCTATTGCAGAAGCCCAATCGAATCATCCCATTGCGGAATCTATTCGCGCTGCATGGGGACGAGAGATTCCAACCGAAGGTGTGAACGGATACGATGAAGTCGCCGGACATGGCATCAAGGTTAAGGTAGATGGAAGAGAAGTACTGGCAGGCAATGCCAAGCTGATGCAGCAGGCGAACATCTCCTACACTGCTCCGCAAACGTTGGGCACTGTCGTTCATATTGCCGAGGCAGGAATGTACGCAGGACACCTGATCATCGCTGATGAAGTGAAAGATGATGCTGCGGATGCGATCCGAGCATTGCGTAAGCTGGGTATTCGCAAAACGGTCATGCTCACTGGGGACGCGAAGGCAGTAGGTGAAGCAGTCGGGCATGATCTTGGTGTGGATGAGGTCTACGCGGAATTGTTACCTCAGCACAAAGTCGAGCAATTGGAGAAGCTGGAAGCAGCCAAGTCACCGAAGGAGAAAATGATCTTTGTCGGTGATGGGATCAATGATACACCGGTACTTGCCCGGGCTGATGTAGGTGTAGCTATGGGGGGACTCGGTTCAGATGCGGCGATCGAGGCTGCAGACGTTGTGATTATGACGGATGAACCGTCCAAGATTGCTGGTGCAATCCGCATTGCCAAGCGAACTCGCGTCATTGTATGGCAAAATATCGGATTTGCCCTTGGTGTCAAAGCCATCTTCCTGTTGCTCGGTGTATTCGGAATTGCGACCATGTGGGAAGCAGTATTCTCGGATGTAGGCGTTACGGTTCTTGCTGTTCTCAACGCGATGCGGGTACTGCGAGTACAGGAAAGCTAAGTTTTCGAAACGCTCCGGGGCGGCTCTTCGTATATACGTAGAGCCGTTTTTTTGTTTTTAATAGGTCGTGGTCATTTATGATGGGGAAGCTCAACAGAAGAAAGGGGAAAGGCAGTTTTGGCTGGATCGATTTTAGGGATAATATGTGGGGTGTGTTATTTTATACTGGGTTTCATGATGTTCAAGAAACCACCGAGAGCAATTAACGGAATCTACGGTTATCGTACACCAAGAGCGATGAGTGATCCGGAATTGTGGAAGGAAGCGCAGCATTATGCCTCGAATCTGATGATGCAGTTTGGCTTTATCATTCTGGTATTCGGGATTCTTGGATTTTGGTTTACTGAAGTACAAGCACTGGTACTGAGTCTGGGGTCATTAGCGTTCTATACGATTCGATTGTTTGTGAAGGTTGAAGGGCGTTTGAAGGAGTTACAAAGTAAACCTAAAAAGAAGCAGCAGGATGCATAATATAAATAGGCATAGCACCAACCGGGGGACTCGCACAAGCGGGTCTTTTTTTGTAACCATTAAAGTAGGTGTTCACGAATAAACATAGAATTATGCTGGTTATAAAATAGAGAGATGTTTATGGATGATTTAACCAGAAATGAAACATTTATTTAGTATAATAGGAGTACAACCCATTTTGAGAACAGGGGGAGCTAACATGACGAATCAAGAAATTCCACAGCCAGAAAGAGAAAGAGAAAGAGAAAGAGAAAGAGAAAGGCTAGCCCGTGAAGAATTAAAGAATAATCCAACGGGAACGATGAAGGATGCATATGATCGGGCTACAATTGGCAATCTAGGAGAACTAGTAAGCACCTTAGGATGGAAGGGCATCGGGATAATCATATTGATTATTTTGATGGGGATCGCAGTAAAGTCGATTTTCTTTTGATGTTTTAGAAGAGGAGGTTCATATCAAATTTCGTGCGATTAAAATCTAACGTTGACGTTAACGTTACAATTATATATAATTATGTGCATAACATTACAGACATATAAGTGAGGTGAAGGAAATGAGTTTGTATAAAATTGATGATGTGGCTAAGGAAAGTGGACTAACCAAGCGTACAATCCGGTATTACGAAGAGATTGGGGTCATGCCTTCACCTCAACGGACGGATGGTGGCACGCGATTATACACCTGGGAGGATATTACGTATCTGAAAAAGGTTGTTCGCGCCAAGGAGGTACTGGGTTTCTCGCTACAGGAGCTACATGCTTATGTCGCAACATCAGATGCGCTGAATGAACAGCGTTTTGACTATCAGCAGACGATTGAAGTTCAGGAGCGCATTGAGAAGCTGAGCAAGATGGAGACAACATTGAATGAACAACTGGAGTTGATTGAACAGAAACTTCATAGCATTCATGCCGTGCAGAGTGAACTGGAGGAGTTACGAGAACGGGTTCAGACAGGCATTCAGCGGTTGCAGGAACAGAATCAAGACCAAGGCGCTTCAGATCGAGTCCAAGACGGATAAATAGCAGTACGAAAGATAATGTGAATGTGATCTGAAAGAAAAAGGGCGACCAGCCACATGAAATAAAATATATATATATAGCTGAGAACATAAGCACCGCCCATGTCGGTGTTCTTTTGTTCCGTTTTGATTGCGTTTTTTATGAAAGTGAAATGTAATTTTCATCTGTTTACAAGGGCTAAAGCATTAAATAATGAACCAACCAAGCAACACGATTACACAGACCATCATCAGGAGGAATTAGTTATGAAAAGAGAACCATCGCTACCTGACGAATTACCGTCATCACGCGCAGGGCTGTTATCACAGCCGAGAGCCGTATGGGCCGTAGCCTTCGCTTGTATTATATCGTTTATGGGGCTCGGACTTGTCGATCCAATCTTACCTGCCATAGCGGATCAACTGCATGCATCCAAAAGTCAGGTTTCCCTGTTATTTACGAGTTACAACGCGGTCACAGGTATTGCTATGCTGATTACCGGTGTTGTATCCAGCCGGATTGGTGTGAAATGGACGCTACTGAGCGGTATATTACTCATTATCATTTTCTCCGCTCTTGGAGGAACCTCGGATACGGTAGGTGCTCTGGTAGGATATCGCGGCGGCTGGGGTCTTGGTAATGCATTATTTATCGCAACAGCATTATCTGCCATTGTTGGTCTATCCACATCAGGGACAGCCAAAGCGATTATTTTGTACGAGGCAGCACTGGGACTTGGGATCGCAGTAGGTCCGCTGCTCGGTGGTGAACTTGGCTCCATCTCATGGCGCGGTCCATTCTACGGTGTAGCTGTGTTAATGGCCATTGCGTTTATTAGTATTACATTTATGCTGCCTAAGGTAGCCAAACCGAAAACAAGAAGTTCCTTATCTGATCCGTTCAAGGCACTTCGTTATCCATCTCTCAAAACATTAGCGATTACCGCTTTCTTATATAATTTTGGTTTCTTTACATTAATGGCTTATTCACCATATGTCATGAATCTGGACGAGCATGGTCTAGGATACGTGTTCTTCGGTTGGGGACTGGCGCTGGCGATTACATCCGTATTCGTAGCTCCTAGACTGCAACGCCGATTCGGATCGGTTCCATCCATGAGTGTCATGTTAACCTTGTTCGCTATTGATCTGGTTGTGATGGCAATAGGTACAGTCATGGGCTCCTCTACAACCGTCATTGTGGCTGTTATTGTAGCGGGTATTTTCCTAGGCATTAACAATACGCTAATCACAACTGCTGTCATGGAAGCGGCACCTGTGGAACGTTCCGTAGCATCTGCGGCGTACAGCTTTGTTCGTTTCTTGGGCGGTGCGCTTGCACCGTGGCTTGCAGGTAAATTATCCGAGTGGTATATGCCGGAGACACCGTTTTATTTTGGCGCGATCATGGTGCTGATTGGTGTGGTTGTTCTATTGGTTCGCCGCAGCCATCTGCGTGAGATCGATTCGGCTATTTCGCATCATTGATATCGAGGAGGAAGCGACATGATTGAACGAATACTTGTAGCGGTGGATGGATCGGATCATGCTCATAAGGCGCTGGAGGCAGCGGTCGAACTAGCAGAGGGCATGCAAAAAAATCCGCAATTGCTCATTGTACATGTGAATCCATCAATATCTATCAATGAGCCTGCGCTGGGCGTTGATCTGGAGGCTAGAATTGCCGAAGAAGGCAGACATATCGTTGAGCCGGTTCATGCGTTCTTGTCAGGACGTTTTGTCCCAGCTGAGACACTTCTAGTAGCCGGAGATCCTGTGAATGAGATTTGCCGGGTAGCACGTGATCAAGAATGTGGGCTAATCGTCATGGGTGCGGGAGCCAAAGGTATGCTGGCTGAGATCGTACTTGGCAGTGTGAGTCACGGAGTCTTGAAACATGCTCATTGTCCTGTACTAACAGTTAAATAGCACTATAGCTGCATGATAAAGAGCTTATATATGAGCTTTACGTCTCAAGGCATCTGAGATTGTTGCTTAGATAAAATAAGCAATATTAAGCCGCTCTACTGGGTTGAGAATAATAAAATAGTGTATAAATAAATAGGGTGATCCCGTGTTAATTTATATGTTCATCTTGTAGTAATGAAGGGATGGAGGATACAGCAATGAAAAAACAACATCTGTTTATCGGGGGGAAACCTACCGAGTCTATACAATATAAAGAGCTGCAGGCACCTTATTCCGGTGAGACACTTGCGGAGGTTGCTACGGCTTCAGCAGCGGAGACGGAAGCAGCTATTGCTGCGGCAACCCAGGCTGGAGATACAATGCGCCGAATGCCCGCACATCAGCGTGCGGATATCCTATATAAGCTTTCAGCGCTGCTCCAGGAACGCAAGGATGAGGCTGCGCGAGTTATTGTTCTGGAGGCGGCGAAGCCAATTACAGCCGCATTAGCCGAGGTAGAACGAACCATTGAGACATACCGTTTTGCAGCAGAAGAGGCGAAGCGACTGACTGGCGAGACCGTACCCATGGATGCAGCCAAGGGCGGAGAAGGACGTGTCGGATTCACGATGCGCCAGCCGCTCGGTGTCATTGGAGCAATTACGCCTTTTAACTTCCCGATGAACCTGGTTGCGCACAAGGTTGGACCGGCGATCGCAGCGGGTAATACCATTGTGCTGAAACCAGCAGAACAGACCCCATTGTCCTCATACTATATCGCTGATCTACTTCAGGAGGCAGGCTTACCAGATGGTGTTCTGAACGTGGTTAGTGGAGATGGCAAGACGATTGGTGATGTGCTCGTGGCTGATCCACGTATTGCCCATATTACTTTTACAGGGAGTCCTGCTGTAGGGAAGAGCATTCGCAGCCAGGCTGGGTTGAAACGAGTGACGCTTGAGCTTGGATCGAATGCCGCGGTTATTGTGGATCGGGATGCGAATCTTGATAAAGTAATCCCTAGAAGTGTAACAGGCGCATTTACTTATCAGGGACAGGTGTGTATCTCTCTCCAACGGATCTATGTACACCGTGAGATCGCAGATGAATTTATTCGTCGTTTTGCTGAGGCAGCTAAGCAAGTCGCCATAGGTGATCCCTTGAATCCGGATACAGTTGTGTCTGCGCTAATATCAGCGAAGGATGTACAACGTACACAAGAATGGATAGCCGAAGCGAAGCAGGCAGGAGCTGAAGTGGTGGCTGGGGGCGAAGTACAAGGTGGGATTCTGCGTCCTACTGTGCTAGTCAATGTACCCCGCGACGCCAAAGTATCTTGTCAGGAGGTATTTGCTCCGATTGTGGTCATTAATACGATTGATTCGATTGAAGAAGGTATTGAGCATGTGAATGATTCCATCTATGGACTGCAAGCAGGTATATTCACGAATGACATTCAGACCGCTTTGTATGCGGCGGAACACATTGAAGCTGGCGGTGTCATGATTAATGATATTCCTACATTCCGGGTTGATCATATGCCATACGGTGGTGTGAAGCAGAGCGGTATGGGACGTGAAGGTGTGAAATACGCGATGGAAGAGATGACGGAATTGAAATTTGTCATGTTTAACAAAAATTAAGTACATCCCATAACATGTCTGAACTCCATAGTTGCAGACCAGGACAGGAGGTGTTTGAAATGGCATATACTATCGCTGACGTATCCGGTATGTCCGGAGTAAGTTTGGATGAGTTAAGTCAATATGTGGATGCTGGGCTGTTGACCCCGGCGTTTGTCGGAAGTGACCCGAACGACATGTATTATGAGAAGCCGGAACTGTTGAAGCTCCAGCAGATACTGTTCTGCAAGGAACTTGGTGTGGAGCAGGAAGAGATCGGCTCAATGCTACAAGAAGATCCGTATGACATGATTCAAATGATGCAGCAGCAACGTATTCAAATGCTAGAAAAGGCACTTCGCTTGCATGGTCTAATACAAACACTCGACAAAACGATATCCCATCTGCAAGGGGAGCAAGAAATTGAAGAGAGCGCACTATACGAGGGATTTGTTGAGCCGAGACAGCGTAATATGTTACTGCAACAACCTTCATCGCGTGCTGATGAGATGCAGCGTCCGAAGCTGGGTGAGATGAACTCAGACAAGCCTAGGCATAATCCGTCGCCTGAAAACACGCTCCAAAGTGTGCAGCTTAAGACGAAAAGAGACTATCTGGACTCCCAGGAGAAGATCGATGGAATCAATCGTGATCTGCATCAGGCCATCGAGGATGGATTATCTGCGGATAGTCCCAAGGTGCAGCAGATTATTAGTAGACACCTGGAATGGGTCAAAGGGTACTACACACCTACAGCCGAGATCTACCGGGAGTTAGGTAATCTGTACGTTGAACATCAGAATTTCCGCCAAATGTATGACGGATATCATCCTAAGCTTGCTGAATTCTTAAGGGATGCGATGATCATTAAGGCGGAACAAGAATTGTCTTAGATGCATAACATGTTGAAGGGCGAGCAGAACATGGGTGTATGAAGATGGCAAATGAAAAAGCACAGTCCAGTTGCGGACTGTGCTCTTTCATTTGTCGAATTTTCCGTTGGTATGAGGCAAGTGAGCCTCACAAGCTTCATGCGTAGAGAGTCGCACAAGACCTACTTACAGTTGGTCTACGAGAAGTTGCACTGCTTGCTCCAGGAAGATTCGGTCTTCGTCGTCAAAACGGTTCTTAATCGGACTGTCGATATCGAGTACTCCGTATAGTTCTCCATTTTTAATAATCGGTACGACGATTTCGCTGTTGGATGCAGCATCACAGGCAATATGGCCTGGAAAAGCATGTACATCGTCAACGACGAGGGTACGTTTTTCTGCAGCGGATGTGCCGCATACACCGCGTCCAAGTGGGATACGGATGCATGCAGGCAGTCCTTGGAATGGACCCAGTACAAGTTCTTTGCCATCATACAGATAGAAGCCGACCCAGTTGGTATCGGTCAAAAATACATTGAGCAGCGCCGCTGCGTTTGCCAGATTGGCAATGGCGCTAGGTTCATCGCGAATCAGAGCGCTTAACTGTCCCAGGACGGCGTTGTGCTGCTCGCTTCGTGTTCCTTCATAAGAAACAGCTTGAAACATGGTTAATCACCCTCCCGAGCAAAAATGGTACTTATTTTCAAGATAGTGTAGTGTATGTCGTTAGTCAAGCGGAGGATTTTGAAAACGAAGGAACTAAGCTGTAAATTCCTCCTGTTTCTCTGCTTCTTCACTGGGGTAATTACTTAGCAATCACAGAGGGCGAACCCTGGAAGGAGATTGACTTATGCACGCAGAGGTACAGAATCTTTTTGTACGGATTCATCTTCTATATTTGGCACAGCATCAGGATTTGACGGTTGGTGACGCATTGCCCTGGCTGGAAGAACGGGGATATCGTGTGGGAGAGCGGGAGATTAAGCAGGAGCTTGAACACCTGACCCAAGAGAATTTCCTGACTGCTCATGGAGACCAGTGGAGCCTTACAGGCACAGGCATTGAGGAGTATAAGGAAATTACGACTGTACTCGGCCGAGTCAGCAATGAATTGCTAGCGACAGGTACCGAAGCGTAGATACCTAATCGTGAAGACATCATTGGGACAAGCTCTATGGCTTGAATGTGTCCGATGAGTTGAGCAATATGTAGAGTAAGACCGGGAGCACGATGTGTCCCGGTTTTTTTTGATGTTATAATAGAGGCTGTTCAAACGGCATCCTTCTATCATCATCGTACTTTTTTTGAAATGTACGAATGAGGATTAAACCGTTGCCATCATGCGCAGGTTATGGTTAGATAATTAGTGAATTTTTATGGTCTTTAGAGATGGATCGGATCGGAGAGTATGTTGATGTATAAATGTAAAGGTAGAATCCCTGAGCTTGAGACGGGGCGGCTTCGATTGCGCAAAATGCGACGCCGGGATGCTGCTCAGATGTTCGCGTGCTGGTCAGATCGAGAGGTGACTCGTTATATGAATCTTGCGCCAATGGTTGGGGCAACCGAAGCCGCGGATATGATTGGTCTGCTTAACCAGATGGCGGGAGAAGAGGATGCGATCCGTTGGGGAATAGAGCTGAAAGAGACAGGACGCCTTATTGGAAGCTGTGGATTCAATACATGGCAACTTGAGGGCGCATTTCGCGGTGAGATCGGCTATGAGCTAGGACGTGACTACTGGCGGCATGGGTATATGTCGGAGGCGTTCTCGGTACTGCTGTCCTTTGGATATGAGACGATGGGACTTAATCGCATTGAGGCGCTTGTGGATCCACGTAATGCGCCGTCAGGTGGATTTCTGGAGAATATGGGATTTACGAAAGAGGGATTACTTCGTCAAATTCAACATACGTCTACAGGTTACAAAGATATGTTAATGTATTCTTTACTCTATGATGAATGGCTACGGGCGCGTAATAACAAATAAAAAGATTCAACTAGACCTTTTACACGAGAACGGAGAGGACAGAAATAACGTGAAGAAGCAGGGCGGTCGCCTTTATCACCGGATTTTCACTCTAAAGAGGGAATCCAAAAAATCTGGGGATAACAGCGATCGGAAGGTTATTCTGTCATCGGAGTGGTAAGTGTAAACATTTTCTAGTTGATATAGAAATGAAGAGAGAAGGGTTCCATTGAATACGACGGGAAATTCCAAACGCAGTCTCATTTTGGCGGGTTTGCTGCTAGCTACCTTTTTGTCCGCCATTGAAGGTACGGTCATTGGGCCCGCAGGGCCAACGATCGTTAGTGAATTGGGCAGTGTGCAACTGCTTAGCTGGATCTTTACAGCTTATCTGCTCACAATGGCGGTTAGCACCCCGATTTTTGGTAAAATCAGTGATTTGTATGGGCGGAAGCCTGTATTCTTAATCGGATGTGCTCTGTTTATACTCGGTTCGTTACTATGCAGTTTCTCGCAGAATATGGAGATGCTCATTGTTTTTCGTGCAATCCAGGGGATTGGCGCAGGTGCCGTAGTGCCTGTGACATTTACGATTATTGGAGATATCTATCCCATTGAGGAACGGGGCAAAATCCAAGGCTGGATTAGTTCTGTATGGGGAATTTCATCTCTGGCCGGGCCGCTATTAGGTGGTTATTTTGTAGATAATCTAGGTTGGCAATGGATATTTGGGTTCAATGTGCCGTTTGGTTTGTTAGCGATGTGGTTTGTATTTCGTTATTTGCATGAAAATGTGTCACCACGTACTGCCAAAATTGATGTTATGGGTGCGTTGACCTTCACTGTTGGGATTACAGCTCTGCTCTTTGTTTTGTCAGCGGGTGGACAGTATTATGCGTGGAGCTCTCCGTTGATTTTGGGACTCAGCGCGGTAGCTGTAGCTTTTATCGTATTATTCTTCATGGTTGAAAAAAGAGCCGAGGCTCCGATGGTTCCACTTCACCTCTTCCGCATTCAAGACATTCGTGTGGCGAATATTGCTGGGCTCTTAACGAGCTCACTGATGATCGGTCTTACGAGTTATCTGCCGCTGTGGGTGCAGGGTGTGCGTGGGGGAAATGCGACTGAATCCGGATTGTTGCTTGCACCAATGTCTGTTGGCTGGCTGATCGGCAGTGTGTGGGCAGGTCGACTCTTAATGAAGATTGGGTCGCGTATGACGTCTCTCATCGGACTGACTGGCATTGTGATTGGTTCAGGCGGATTATTCCTTGTCGGCGGTTCATCGCCGCAGTACGTGTTGTTTGTTCTGACCTTTATCTATGGGCTTGGTTTTGGTTTTGCATTCACAATCTTCACCATCATTGCACAGTCATCTGTAGGATATCGGGAACGGGGTTCATCCACAGCACTACATACGTTCATGCGTACACTGGGACAAACGATTGGTGCGGCAGCTTTTGGTACATGGTTGAATTATCGAATCTCAACATTATCCAGTGCACAAAATCTTGCAGCTGCCGGTATCTCCGATCGGGATCTGAATGAATTGCTGGCACCTCATACGGAAACGGTTTTGTCCGACGATCAATGGCGGTTGTTGCGAGGTGTACTTGAGGGAAGTTTGCATTCCTTGTTCATTATTATGTTTGTAATTGCGATTGTGTCTTGGGTTGCTACGCTGGCTCTGCGCAAACGTCTCATGGTTCCAGAAGACGCAGATGCCCCACAGCAAGTACAAGGCTCCGTGCAAGTGGCTGGTGTGAAAAAGGAGAAAAAATAGTGGGGATGGCTATCCATCGCTAAGCGTAATAAATAAATGAAGGCAGCCTAATGAGGCTGCCTTTTTGCTACTTGTTAAGTTTGCTATAACTATTTAAGTTAATTAGCTATTAGCTGATAACCGATCTGCGCCAATCGCCAGTCGCTCTAGTAAGTCAGCGAGCATCGTCTTGTCTTCTTCGCTCAAGCCACTGACAGCACGATCAATCTTGTGAGCATAGCCTGGATAGATATCATCCATTGTGCGCTGCCCTTCCTCTGTCAATTCCACAAATATAATCCGTCTGTCCTGAGGACAGTGTTTACGGTGTAAAAGTCCTTTTTGCTCTAACTTATCAATAACATACGTAACATTACCACTCTGTAAGAGAAGCTGTGCTCCAACCTGTTGAATAGGCTGTGCCCC
The DNA here is from genome assembly GCF_036884255.1 of Paenibacillus tundrae. Taxonomy (NCBI): domain Bacteria; kingdom Bacillati; phylum Bacillota; class Bacilli; order Caryophanales; family Paenibacillaceae; genus Paenibacillus; species Paenibacillus tundrae. The sequence continues at coordinate 690,001 of NZ_CP145605.1, forward strand.
CTTCATATACAGAACTTCAAGTAAACCATATGCTGTAGGATTGAATCCATGCACTTTGCTTCCAGATACAGCGTGTTCATTCACGCTCTTAAATGTCTTGGCCAAGGTGCGGTACAGATGAAGAGAACGTTCTGTTTCAATTTCTTGTAATTCTAGCATGCTGATCCCGCCTTTACAGTTAGTTATATGGGGTGATACGTTGACGTTTGACGATTTCGAATTGTCGCCATGACTGTATTGTAAACCTCTAATTCTACGAAAAACATGCGATATGTCACAAGATCTGCATTTTTAGCATTTAAAATTTAATCATTAATCAAATTCAAGAAAATACATATGTAGGTGATCCAATCTCCGATTTATAACGTAACAGAAAGAGAAGAAGGAGCTAGGAGTGCAATATTAAATAATGGCATTCCCAATAATGAAATGAAGGCGGCAAAATACTTTAAATTTAAAGTTTTTGCTACGATACCGTTTGAGTAAACGCCTTCACGTTTAATGAGGAGCAGGCACAAATCCCTGTATTCTAATTATTCCTAGGGGAAAACTCATATGCCTTGTCCCACCAACGCAACAAGCGAAAGGGGGTGAAGCAACTTGAAGGTAAAGCTACCCAAATCGATCGTACGTCTTGCCAGCATACCACTGGTTGTCATTACAGGAGCCTTGGTAATAAGTTTGGGTTCATCGCATGTTTATGCGGATGATGCTCAGGCCGCTTCAGAAAAATCCCCCAATGGATTGTCGTTGAATTTGTTTTCACGTGATTCAGATGGTGGGTTGAACTTGACTCCATCAGTATCGGTATCAACACCATTACTGGATGTTGAGGTTCCGTCGATCAAAGCGGATGCTTCGGCAGGCAAGCTGAGTGTATCTGAGCTTAAGGTAGATACACCGCTTGGATCGGCTGGAACATCGGAGATTGGTATCGATGCAAATAAAGGAACTGTAGAATTACCGTCCGTGCAGGCGGATACACCGATAATTCGGGCAGATGTATCAAGCAGTGAGGTTAACCTGAATGAAGGAACAGCTTCTTTGCCTAGCGTTACCGCAGAGGTACCCGAGGTCATTCAAGCAGAGACGTCTGCTCTGAAAACAGACCTTCGGCAGGGCAAGGTTGAACTACCTTCCGTGAAGGTGGATGTACCTGAAGTGACTTCGGTGGATGTCTCTTCCTCTGGTGTCGATCTGCGTAAAGGTACAGTGCAGCTCCCATCGGTGGAGGCAACAGTTCCAGCCGTAGGCATATCCACAAAACTCGATTCCGGTAAGGGATCGGGGGACATTCCTAAGGTGAAGCCGGAACAACCTGAGAATACATCAGAACAGCCAGTGGATGTGAAAACACCGCAAGCTCCAATTCCGAATACGATTGAATCTTCTGATCTGGCATCGTCCCCGGAAAACACGGAAGGACAAGATGTAGTGCAGGTTACAGGCAAGGTGACTGAAGTTACCCCTGAACCTCTCCGTCCAGAAGGTATTGTCCCGCAGGCATTGCCTGTGGAAAGAGCCGATCTGATTCAACACTCTGATGTGAATGTAGGATTGCCAGATAACGAGCAGTTTCTAATCGATCAATTATCTGTGAAACCGATTGTTACTGAGCAAGTACAGAGCAAGACAGATGCAAGTGTGAGTAAAGCAGACACACGTGTAGTGTCTCCCTTGCAACCACGTGCAGAGCAACCAACAAGCTGGAATGTTGCAGTAACTTCTCCAGCAGTTAGTGCTTATGCAGGTACAAGCTCCGGCTCGTCTGGTGCAACTGGAGGTGGAGCAACTGCTCCGGCCGCTGCACTTCCGGGAGCAATAACGAACCAAGTTTTGTCAGGTGATGATGTTGGCTTTCGAATAGAACAGCTCGATGGGTTCAGTCAATGGTCACAAGCGCCGCCAGGTCGGCCGCCGCAATATACCTCTTTCTCTTAGGCAACAATGGCGTTAATTCAACCAAAAATGAGAAGGAGTGTATATTATCATGAAAAAAGTGAATCGTTGGGTAAAATTGTCGGTGTTTTCGGGTACGTTGGTCGCTGGATTGCTGGGAGCTACGCAGGCAACTTATGCAGATAGTTATAGCAATAACAGCAATGGTAATCTGGATCTGAATGCAGGTTTGCGTCTAGAGTTAGGATCTCTACTGTCAGGACAACGTGACACAGGTTACGGCAATCAAGGCAGCTATGGAGGTTCATCTAGTGCAAGCGGAGCTTTGAACTTGGATCTAGGGCTGAATGCTGGTGTATCCTCTGAGAGTACAAGCCGTTACAATAGTCATTCTTCCGATTATACAAGTGAGCGCACTAGCTCAGGCAAGTTGGGTCTTGGCCTGAATGCCAATGTCTCGGGAGAAGGTACAACGATGAGCGATTATTCACGAAACGGCGATGAGCGTAATGTGAACAGCAGCTATGCGAGCGAAAGTCGTGGCGCGTTGGATCTCGGTCTGAACGTAAATGCGGAAGGTGAGAGTGCAACATGGGCTCAATCTGAACGCGACAACAGCGTGAATGACCGTGAACGTACGACGAACAACAGCTACGCGAGTGAAAGCCGTGGCGCGTTGGATCTCGGTCTGAATGCAAAAGCGGAAGGTGAGAGTGCAACGTGGGCTCAATCTGAACGCGATAACAGCGTGAAAGATCGTGAGGACAGCACGAACAGCAGCTATGCGAGCGAAAGCCGTGGCGCACTAGATCTGGGTCTGAACGCTAATGCAGAAGGCGAGAGTGCAACAATGGCTCAATCTGAACGCAACAACAGCGTGAATGACCGTGAACGTACGACGAACAGCAGCTACGCGAGCGAAAGCCGTGGTGCATTGGATCTCGGTCTGAACGCAAAAGCGGAAGGCGAGAGTGCAACGTGGGCTCAATCTGAACGCAGCAACAGCGTAAATGACCGCGAGGACAGCACAAACAGCAGCTACGCGAGCGAAAGCCGTGGCGCGTTGGATCTCGGTCTGAATGCAAAAGCGGAGGGTGAGAGCAACACATGGGCTCAATCTGAACGCGACAACAGCGTGAAAGATCGTGAGGACAGCACGAACAGCAGCTATGCGAGTGAAAGCCGTGGTGCGTTGGATCTGGGTCTGAACGTAAATGCGGAAGGCGAGAGTGCAACATGGGCCCAATCCGAACGCAATAACAGCGTGAATGACCGCAAAAACAGCACGAACAGCAGCTATGCAAGCGAAAGCCGTGGCGCACTGGATCTCGGTCTGAACGCAAAAGCGGAAGGTGAGAGTGCAACAATGGCTCAATCTGAACGCAACAACAGCGTGAAAGATCGTGAACGTACGACGAACAGCAGCTACGCGAGCGAAAGTCGTGGTGCGTTGGATCTTGGTCTGAACGCAAAAGCGGAAGGTGAGAGTGCAACGTGGGCTCAATCCGAACGCAACAACAGCGTGAAAGACCGTGAGGACAGCACGAACAGCAGCTATACAAGCGAAAGCCGTGGTGGACTGGATCTCGATCTGAACGCTAATGCAGAAGGTGAAAGTGAAACGATGACTGTGGTGGAGAACAATCGGTAATATGAGATTTTCACTGTAATAGGAAGAAGCAGGGGCTCCGGAACCCCTGCTTCTTTTTTTTCTATAATGAAATGCTTAAAATGATCAAACATTTAGCTCCATAACTGAATTACAATAATAAGAAAGATATAACCGAGCACCGAATTAGGATAGGAGTGAGTAGTATGGAGACAGCAAATGAAAGCATGATATCTCTTCAAGATTCTGTGTTAGATGTACATATTAGTGAAGCTGGTTATGAGGCAGGGCAGTCTACGATCCGAAACATCCATATTCATGTGTCATCAGGTGAGTTGGTGGGCATCATTGGCCCAAACGGAGCGGGTAAAAGTACCACGATTAAGACGATGTTAGGTCTACTTGAACATGCCAATTATGAGGTGAGGATTGGGGGAAAGGGGCGTTACGCGTATATTCCGGAACAGCCTGTATTTTACGAATATATGACGCTGTGGGAACATCTTGATCTGGCTGCTGCTGCATATGAAATGGAAGAGGATATATTCATTACTAGAGCAGAAGAGCTGCTGGTTCGATTCGGCATGGATCATGTTCGAGATGATCTGCCCGCCAGCTTCTCCAAAGGCATGCGTCAGAAAATGATGCTGATGATCGGATTTCTCTCCTCCCCGGATGTATATATTGTAGACGAGCCCTTCATTGGTTTAGATCCGCGTGCGACGAAGGATTTCCTGAAGCTACTGGACGAGGAACGCTTGCGGGGTGCAGGGGTTCTGATGTCGACACATGTGTTAGATACGGCGGAGCGGATATGTGATCGTTTTATCCTCATCCATGCAGGACACTCGGCTGCAGAAGGAACACTAGATGAGATTCGGGCTGTGGCAGAGCTGCCAGAAGCATCGTTATTTGACTGTTTTGACATACTGACTTCCTGATACCAAGGATGGAGAGGAGCTGATAGAGGTGGAGGAAGCAGCCAAATCTAGGCGATATACACCTTTAAGATTATATAGACGTAGGCACAAAGAGCATCTCAGAGAACAATGGAAGAACCTAAAGCTTGTGGTTGATTGGACCGTATGGTTATACCTGCTAATCCCGGGTGTGCTCTATCTAATTGGATGGTATGTCAGTCTGTGGAGCAAGCCTTTGCCGCTCTGGGCTTCTAATACACCCCTGACATTATTAACACTGATCATCGAAATCGTGATGTTGACGGGTGGTGTGCTTCTTTTTGTGGAAGAGGCCGATGTATTATTTCTAAAATCGCAGAAGCGTTGGATGCAAACCCTGATGTGTCAGGGGATGTACCGAGCGTATACACTCCATATAGGCAAAATGTTGATCGTTACTGCTCTAACCGCACCGCTATGGTACCGGGTATATGGCATGTCCGTTGCTGAGATCCTGCTTCTAAGCATCTGGTTTGGTACGGTTGCTTCGTTACAAGTCATTGCATTACATATGATCAAAGTTCGTTATAACGGATGGCGGCGCGGGATACGAATCATTCCTCTAGCGGTGGCAATGGGTATCATTTTTATCACAGTCACCTCATCCATTCATGCGCAAATTGGTTCTTTATTCATCGCATTGGTATGTGCAATCCTGCTGATCATTCTGCTCGGTCGTATCCGACTACAGATGCAAGGAACCTTTGAAGGTGATGTACGCGAGGACTTGCGAGCAAGGGTGAAATTAACAGCTATCATGATTAGTCAGGCCGTCAATAAACCGAAAGCTCCGCGTACCAAAACGATGATATTTCGCAAACCGCGCAAACTATTACGCCATCGTTCTATTGCGAACCGTACCGCAGAAATAGCATACAAAGCCTTTTTTCGCGAATCATCGACGTTGAAATTGTACTTCCAGATGGGTAGTTTATCGATTGCTGCTGTAGCTCTGCCTCCTTTCCCTGTGAATGTCATCGTATGTGGGCTGTTAATTATTATGCTGACAGTTATGTTTTATCGTTCATGGGATCACTTTGCTACTTCGGATTATGTACAACTGGTCTCATATGATTCAGATGCATTGCATCGGGCAGGGCTGATGATGGTACGGATGCTCTTTGTGCCGATTGGCATTCTTATGGGTTTAGCGCTTGGATTAACCTGGCTGGGATGGATGGCAAGTATACTTACCGCGGTGGGTGTCGTGGCAAGTGGGCTATTCGTTTTATCCGTGGCAGGGTGGATACGACTGACTCGCAGTAACTAAGTCATCTCTTCCTTACAAGAACCGCATATCAGGCTGAATATCTGACCATGCTATAGGAGATATATCTTATTAGTGGAAGATAAGACAAGCCAAACGTAAGGAGGAAAAAGATGATGATGAGTGATGGTGAAATTCAAGTGCAGTTTGCAGACCCTAATGCATTGCTTGCCGCACAAGCAACACTGAATGAGCTTGGTTATAAGCCTTATCAATCCGGGCCTCTCGAACTGTACATTCCTACGGATCGTCAAGATCCTCAGTCGGCTGTAGAGATTGTACAATCTCATGGGGGAAGCGCCGTATTTGCTTCTGCAGCAGATGCTGCTAACGCATTTCAGGAATTCTCAATTCCAGCACATATGGTGAATGAGGATTGGAGTGAAGGGTACGCAACTGGATTACAGGAGAGTCCTTCTGGACAGACTCAGCATAACCGAGATAACGATCCTACATTTGATGATTCAGTAGATGGATTCTCAGGCAGTGTGAAGGCCTAAAACGATGTCAAAATAAAAAAAATGAACTGAGCGACGAAATAACGCCTAACCGACTCATTATATCTCGAATCCGAGGAAATGAGAGCGAATAGCGTGTTCAGATTCATTCAATATAAAGCTAAAGGGGCTGTCACTCGTCATATTCATGACGTTGGACAGCCCCTTTAGGTTGTTTTGCGTGTAGCTCATTCGTTCATTTCATTAGATAGATCTATGATTTAAAGATCTTCAGCATCGGCTTACTGTAGCTCGTTAGGCACGAGCGTGTTTGTATTCAGCCGCATGCATACCAGCCGTGTAGCCTGTAGAGAAGGCAGCCGTGATATTATAACCGCCGGTGTAACCATGAATGTCCAGAACCTCACCGCAAAAGAATAGTCCAGGCAGTAGCTTGGATTCCATCGTTTTAGGGTATATCTCCTTTAAGTGGACTCCGCCGCCCGTCACAAAGGCCTCTTTGAGCGAGCGAGTTCCGTCTACACGGAAGGTAAAAGATTTCATTAACCCGCATAGTGTACTAAGTGTACCTTTAGGAAAATGGTGATAGGTGAGGTCGTCGCTGATCTCAGCACGTCTCATCAGTAAAGGGATCATGCGTTCAGGAACCCATGTTTTCAAGATGTTTTTGACGGCTTTGCGGGATTCTTGTTCCAGTACCTGCTGAACCTTATTTTCCAAAGCACCAGGAGATAAATCTGGGAATAGATCAATGCTCATCATGACTTGCGGATTCCCCGATTTCATCTGAACTTTACGAATGAACTGACTGCAACGAAGTGCAATAGGGCCGGATACACCAAAATGGGTGAAAATCATATCCCCTCGATGGGAAATGACAGACTTCCCTTTGGCATCGAGAACGGAAAGTCCTACGTCTCGTAGTGATAATCCCTGTAACTCTTTGGATTGAATCCAGCTCTCACCAGAGACGATGGGCACTTCTGTTGGATATAGCTCGGTGATCGTATGCCCAGCAGATTCAGCCCATGGATAACCATCACCGGTTGATCCAGTTTGAGGTACAGACTTCCCTCCAGTGGCGATAACGACAGAGCGTCCAGGCACAGTCTCCCCAGAAGCTAGCTTTACACCCTGAACCTGTTGACCATTATGAATAAGTTCTTTCACGGGTTCTTTGGTACGAATTTTTACACCGAGGGAGACGATTTTCCCTACTAAGGCATCAACGACCGTTTTGGCTTTGTCTGTTACAGGAAACATTCTTCCATTATCCTCTTCTTTGAGGGCAATTCCAAGATTCTCAAAAAAGCGCATAATGCCCTGATTGTCCAAATTTTGAAAAGAACTATATAAAAAGCGCCCATTGCCGGGAATATGCCCGATCAATTCATCTGTTTCCTTCGCGTTGGTCACATTACAGCGACCCCCACCAGAGATACCCAGCTTGCGCCCCAGTTGGTCGCCTTTATCCAGCAGAAGCACAGAAGCTCCATGCTCAGCAGCGGCAACGGAGGCCATCAGACCAGCAGACCCGCCACCGATTACGATTACATCATACATACAATAATTACCTTCTTTTTATATTGATTTTGTACAACCCATCTGCCATCTATCTACAGTGGAATTGCATACAGCCAGATATAGATTTAGATGACCTAGTTTATCTATATCTTGTGCCTAGAATGTTAAACATCGAATCATGCAGGATTATGCCTAAATGGTTCAGTTTTTTGACCATTCATGGTGTATTTCAAGTTCTATTATGCAGTTTTAAGGGATATATTGTAATATACTGTCGCCTATGTTTTAATCAGAAATAATGAGGGAATGTACAGGCGAGGAGGGAGATGGCATAGTGGTTGCTTTGAAAGACATTCTTTTACAAATGCTGCTGGCAGGTGCAGCAGTATTCCTAATTCCCTTATTTCATCTTGGGCTCATCAAGCAAACGATGACCAAGCTCGAACGTACCGGAATGATGCAGATCGGTCTTGCAATTACCAGCGCGTTAAGCATGCTGCTCTGTTTGCTCTTTGCTCTACATGCCAATATTGGAAATATTCCAATCTCCTTAAGTATTGTACCTCTTACACTTGCCATATTATACTGCAAACCCGCAATTGGCTTGACGTTATCCATTCTTCATTTATTATACTACTGCCTCTTTGCGCATTCCTATAATCTGTACGGATTTCTAGTTCAAACAGGTATTCTTCTCTATCCTATTGTATGGTTGTCAGCAGGACGATTCAAGCATTATACACGTACTCGCAAAATGACGATGGTCATCTCCATAACGGCAACAGGGCTAGTTGTAGCCAGTGTACTGTGCATTCTGCTGATAGACAGCAATTCTTCGTTACCCCTTTTTCCAAGTATATTGATTACACTAGGTTATACGCTAGGCGCCATTATGGTAGCAGCCTGCAGCGTCCTTTGGATTGAACATATGAAGCATTACCGTGGTCTCGAACATCACTTATCAGAAGTCCATCATCAGTACATATCGGAAACGGAACAACTTCATCAGATTCTCAACGCTGTGCCCTTATCCATTGCTACTGTAGATAAACAAGGAAATGTGAAATTCGTCAACGATACGATGGAACAGACCGCGAAGGAACAGCTCCCGTGTACCACAACGCCAGACCTAATCGGCCACCCAGCCAGTCAATTTGTAGAACAAGCTCAGGCTGACAAAATGGAGAGAAGCATTCACAAAGCCCTTGTTCATGGTGAAGTCGATGGATTAACAGTACGTTACGGTTCCCATGTATTTCAATCAAGAACGGTACCCATTTACGCATTTTCGACCGACCAGTCTAGAGAGGTCACTGGAGCAATGCTAATTATTCAGGATATTACTGAACTAGAGATGCTGCGAAGTGAGCTGGACAATGTAGACCGTTTGAGTTTAGTGGGACAGATGGCGGCGAGCATTACGCACGAAGTTCGGAATCCAATGGCGGTTGTACGTGGCTTCCTTCAATTAATGCAGGAGAAGAGTCCTGATACGCTGGATCACTATTATCGCATTGTGCTGGAGGAGCTGGATCGGGCGAACAGCATTATTAATGACTTTCTGTCGCTTGCTCAAGATCGTATTGCCGAGAAAGAGGAATATCAGCTACATGATATCATCCATGAACTCAGTCCGTTATTGTGGGCGGATGCGAATCTGAGAGGTCAGAGCATCGAGCTTATGTTAGCGCATAATGTACCGAAGTTACATTTGAATTCCAAAGAAATTAAGCAGGTTGTGCTTAATCTGGCTCGCAATGGGATGGAAGCGATGTGTGAGAAGGGGGTATTAACCCTAGAAACCCGTGTTGTGGATGATAAGGTAGAGCTTTGTGTACGGGATACGGGCTTAGGCATACCACAAGCAGCTCAGGAAAAGCTATTTGAACCGTTCTACACGACAAAAGCAAAAGGCACGGGGCTAGGGTTATCGATGTGTTTGAGTATTGTTGAACGGCATAATGGAACGATTACTGTTGAATCGGAAGAAGGCAAAGGAACGACCTTTAAAGTTGCATTTGAACGATAAGAGGAATCAATTTCATAACTCACTAAAATAGATTTACGAAACTAAATATAGACAAATTAAACCGTTTTGATCTATATCTAGCCTTGATTGAAGCAGCTAAAGGTATTATGAAATTGATTAAGCTATCAGCATATTTTGCCAAGAGAAGAGACATACTACAGATGGAGCAAGCCTTCCCGCAGGTCGTGTCTGAACCTTGCTTTCATTGCATAGCGATGTATAATAGGAATAGCACATCATGGAAACCGTTTTTGTATTGACGGAGAACATGTGAATGTGATTCTATGGTCTTTAATTTTCTCGACAATAATAGAATAATCATTTTTAAGGAGTGAAACGAATGTCTATGTCATTTGATCAATACATGAAAGATATGGTTCAACCGATGCGGGATGAACTGACTCGCCTGGGTATTCAAGAATTGCGTACACCGGAGGAAGTCGAAGCAAGTCTGCCAGATGCCAAAGGTACAGCACTGGTCGTAATCAACTCGGTATGTGGATGTGCTGCAGGTCAGTGCCGTCCAGGAGTTGCTCAAGCATTGCAAAATGATCTTACACCAGATCACTTGTATACTGTATTTGCTGGACAAGATAAAGAAGCTACAGCGAAAGCTCGTGAGTTTTTTGCACCATATCCACCGTCCTCCCCATCCATCGCACTGATGAAAGACGGAGAACTCGTTCACTTCATCGAGCGTCACCAAGTTGAAGATCGTTCCGCGGAGGAAATTGCTGCTGAGCTTACCAGCGTGTTTGATCGTTACTGCCGTTAATCAGCTCATAAAGCGCCCCGCCCTTCGGATGACCGATGCCGGGGCGTTTCATTTTGAGTAGATAAGGTTATTGAACCATTCGAACCTTTCAAGTGGAACATCAAATTTCATTCTTTAGAAACGGGGTGTGATGAACGATGAGTTTGCAACAACAGATCATCGCTGAATTGAAGGTTAAACCAAGTATTAATCTGGAAGAGGAAGTACGCACACGTGTGGATTTCCTGAAAACGTATGTGAAAAATTCCGGCACCAAAGGATTGTTAATTGCAATTAGTGGCGGTATTGATAGTGCTGTAGCGGCAGCGCTTTGCAAAAAAGCAACGGACGAGCTGACAGCGGAGAATAATCAAGAGTACAAAACGCTCGGCGTATTCCAGCCTTATGGCGAACAACAGGATATCGCTGACAGCTACGCGGTAGCCAAAGCGTTTGACCTGAAACATGTGGTGGAAACCAATATCGAGGATGCGGTTAACGAGATCGCACTTGAGGTAGAGCAAGGCTTCAAATCCATGGGCAGCCCACGTCATATGACGCACCAAGGCAAAGGCAACGTAAAAGCAAGAACACGTATGGTCATGCAATATGCGCTTGCTTTTGAAGAGAGCTTACTTGTAGTGGGTACAGACCATGCTTCGGAAGCTATCACAGGCTTCTATACTAAATGGGGCGATGGCGCGGTGGATATTACGCCACTTAGCACCTTGAACAAACGCCAAGTACGTCAACTCGCTGCGCATCTGGGTGTTCCACAAGAGATTCTGGACAAGGCACCATCCGCAGGACTATGGGAAGGCCAGACCGATGAGACGGAGCTGGGCATCTCTTATGAAGCGAACAGTGATTACCTGGAAGGCAAGCAGATTGATCCTGCTGCACAGGAGAAGCTTGAGGCGTTCTATACACGCACACATCACAAACGTAATGCCATCCCTGGCATCTAATAGAAGTTTGCGTATATCAAGTTTAAAGTTTAAGTAACGCTCTAACGATAAGATGTGTTACGTTTCTTCATGATGTTAATCGTTAAGCTTGTTAATCTAAGCCAAATCAAAGAAGACTCTGTTTCCACCATATACGTGGTTACAGAGTCTTTTTGTGGTGTTTCCTCGTTTATAAAAATACAATTATCATGAAATTCGGTTACTTCGAATGACTCCATTCATCGATCTGCCGAAGAGTTTCGGATATCGCTTGTTCAAGTTGCGGCGTTGTTTCTTGGAATGGATGTACGGTGTTGAAGGTATGGGTGCCTCCCGGAATCTGGAGCCACGGAATATCGTGACGGGCTTGTACCAACGTGGATGAGCCTTCACGAAGGCGTGCACTGTCTTCTGTCCCTTGAATGAGCGCGACGGGGAGTGTGGATTGGGTCAGACGTTCAATGATGTCATACCTTGACTTGTGTTGGTCGAGGTCATCCAGAATAGACACGTCCAGAGGCATCTGTTGTCCGGTTCTTCCATTCGTAACGTAGCTACGGCCGTGAGTACGCATTTCTTCTTTTTGCTCAGCAGTGAATAGGTCTAGGTTGGTTACGCCGTTCCATGAGCATACACCTGCGATCTGTTCAGGGTGATCTAACGCGTAGACAAGACTCACCCCAGCACCGCGGCTATGTCCAACCAGATATATAGGCATATTGCCAAGCTCAGGCTGCTTAGAGACATATTCCAGTACGGTAGCTAGATCACTGAGTTCCTGGCTATATGTGTTTACGGCGAACTTCTCAAGCTCGGTAAATTGCTGCAAATCTTCCCCTATACCATTATGAGAGAAATTAAAGGTAAGGACATGATAGTTTTCACTTAATTGGGAAGCAGCATAAGGGAACATGCCCCAGTCTTTGAAGCCTTTATATCCATGGACGACAATGATGATACCTTGAGCCGATTGACGGGCAAGAAACGTATCCCCGCGAATAACGGAACTGTCGCCTGTCGGTAGTTCAAACGCTGTAGACATGTAGCATTCCTCCTACGTATATTTAGTGGCTAATACTGCATTGAGTCATTCATTTGTGTATAGCGATATTAAACTAAATGGAACGCGAACGCATTTGTTCTCCAAATGCTCGTTGGTAATTATTTTATCATACGGATTATAAACGGATATACTCGCATCTAGGTTCTCCTCCTGCTACAATAGAATACGTGTTCGGATGTACCTTAAACTTTTAGATGTAATCTCCTTGGATGGAGAGATAGATTAGGGTAGCTGTTCGTCGAATTAGGTTACAGTAGCGAAGCGAAGTGAATACTTTAATATTTGGGCAACCTTTTATTGTATAAATGATTAAGCGGGTGAATCTTGATGATCGTTGGAATCGGAAATGATGTGCTGGAAATTGCACGGATGCATAAGCTAATGTCTGGGCGACATGCCGAGTCATTCATGGAGAGAATTCTGACCCCGGCGGAACGGGAAATTGCGAATCAGCGGGGAAAACGGTTGATTGAATTTGTGTCAGGACGATTCGCTGCCAAAGAGGCAATATCCAAAGCATTCGGTTGTGGTATTGGCGGTACGATGAGCTTTACCGATATTGAAGTGCTGCCTGATAGCAAAGGAAAGCCGGTAGCAACTTTATCTGCTCAGGCTTGGGAGCGCCTTGGTCTGCCCGCCGAGGATCGATATATGATTCATCTGAGCATCACGCATCAGACAGAGCTTGCGGCGGCATTTGCCGTGGTGGAGCGTATGGATTAAGAGAAGTAGTGTGAAAAGAGTAGTAAGGGAATCAGGAGAGGACGGGAACATGGGTTTAATTGAACAAAAGCAACATTTCAGTGTAAATCTGCTGGACTGGTATATGATCAATAGACGGGATTTACCTTGGCGTCGCCACAACAATCCTTATTTTACGTGGGTATCCGAAATTATGCTTCAGCAGACACGGGTGGATACTGTGATTCCATATTTCAATCGGTTTATTGGCAATTTTCCGACAGTACAAGCCTTGGCTGAAGCACCCGAAGAAGATGTCCTTAAGAACTGGGAGGGTCTGGGCTATTATTCTCGTGCACGTAACTTACAGGCGGCGGCTAGGCAAGTTATGGAGCTGCACGGGGGAGAAATTCCTCAAAATAAACAGGCTGTGTTTGCGTTAAAAGGGGTTGGCCCCTACACGGCTGGGGCCATTCTTAGCATTGCCTTCAACCAACCGCAGCCTGCGGTGGATGGCAATGTTATGCGGGTACTGTCCCGATACTTCCTCATTGATGAGGACATTATGAAGGGCAGCACCCGTGTTCTTATGGAAGAGCTCGCAGGAGAGCTCATTCCAGAAGGGCGAGCGCGTGATTTCAACCAGGCGCTCATGGAGCTTGGCGCGCTGGTGTGTACACCCAAAGCGCCGCATTGCCTAACTTGCCCAGTGATGGAGCAATGTTCAGGCCGTATCGCCGGCAGGGAGCTTACGCTGCCGGTCAAAACCAAGGCGAAGCCGCCGCGCCCTGAGCAGCGGCTGGTCGCCATTGTGGAAGGCCGCGGCGCACATCGCGGCCGTGTGCTTGTGCGTCAGCGCCCGGAGAGCGGCCTATTGGCCCGGATGTGGGAGCTGCCGCATGTACTAGCGGAGCCGCCTGCCAAAGCTGGCAAGAAGGCGGCGCCGCTGGCGGATGAGCCGGCGATGGCGCTGCTCGCCGGCAGTCTGTGGGCGGAGGGCTTCGCTGCCCGCCCAGAAGGGCTGGCTACTCATGCGGAGCATGTGTTCAGCCATATCGTTTGGCAACTGCAGGTGTACAAGTGCACCGAGCAGAGCCAGAGCAGTGAGCTTCCGCTGATTGCGGCGGAAGCGAGAGCCGCCTACGATGCACAGGCGGCAGCCAAGGATACCGTTGCTACAGATCCTGATGGGCAATCGGCATCCACATTTACATCCACATCCTCAACAACATCAGATCAGGCAGAACGAAGAATGCTACCAGATGATGTAGAGGTTCAAGACAATGCTTCTCAGACCTATATTGGTAAAGGCGATCAGCTAACATATCGCTGGATAGGGCCTGAAGATATGGACAAGATGGCATTCCCGAATATCTTCTTGAAGCTGCTTAGCAGTTATTTTGCTGGCGTGTATGATGATAGTAACGAGTAATGAAGAGTAATAACGAGTAATAAAGAGTAATAAAGAGTAATAAAGAGTGAATGGGGCTACACCTTACTCTTTGACGTAATAGGAAAAGCGCAGAGCACATCCAAGCGGACGGAAACATTCATGTGCCCGGGAGAGGGGATTTTTCATACATGGATGGTGGAAGAGGCGGTCAGGTATGTACAGGTATTGTACCGGAAGAGTAACAATGGCTTATTCCATATTCAAGGTTAACTGTCCGTTTGGATTGTGTAAGAGTGTAGTCGAGCAGGAGTGTTAACGAATAGTACTACCGAATGTACTACCGAAAGTACTAACGAAAGTACTACGGAATGTACTATGGTATGTACTTCCGAGAGTAATCTCAAAAGTATGAACAAAAGAACTACCAGGAGTACTACAAGAAGTACTACCAATAGTGGCTAACGAATCCGAAAGAGCTTATTATGGCGATAAACCTAAAATATAAGTTTTAACGAATCTGATGGAGCTAGAATAAAAAGTGGACACCCAATAACGGACAGAAGGATAATAAGGCTAACGGAGGTGTGTCCACATGGGAGAACAGCGGCAACGATACAATGAAGAATTTAAGAAACAAACGGTAAAATTTATCCAAGAACAGACCAAGACACTCGGAGACTTGGCAGAAGAACTCAACATTCCAAAAAGTACATTACACCAGTGGATGGGCAAGTATCGCGAACTTAAACATGAGCCCGTAGCTAGCGTAGATCGAGTGAAAGAACTGGAAGCAGAGCTTAAAGAAATGCGCCGGTTACTTCAAGAGAAAGAGCATACGCTTGCGGACACGCAAGAGGAACTGGCTATTGTAAAAAAAGCAGTGCACATCTTCAGCAAACCAAAGAGCTAAGGTTTCAGTTTCTGGAAAACCATCGCTCCCTGTTTTCTTTGGAGAAGATGTGCACTCTGTTACACGTGTCACGGAGCGGATATTACAAGTGGCGGATGGATCGAACAAGTAAACAGCAGCACCGGAGAACTGAGATCATGAAGCGTATTCGATTTCATTTCTACGACCACCAGAAGCGGTGTGGAAGTCCGAAAATTACGTATGCGCTCCATCTGGAAGGATACAGAATCTCTTCCCGTACCGTCAGTATATACATGCGTCAAATGAATCTTCGTTCCGTGCACACTCCTCGGTATCGTGTCCAAACGACGGATTCTAACCATCATCATCCCATTGCACCAAATACGCTGAACCAGCAATTTCAAACGTCCAAACCGAACACCGTATGGGTCACCGATATCACCTACATTCCCTGCCGAGGAGGCCGGTTATATCTCGCCAGTGTTCTGGATTTATGTACGCGTGAAATTGTAGGCTGGCGTCTGTACAACCATATGGAAACGAGTCTGGTGCTAGGTGCATTGAATGATGCTTACCGGGCCAAACGCCCCGCTCCAGGACTGCTACATCACTCGGATCGTGGCTCGCAGTACACGTCAAAAGAATACGTGGAGCAACTGAAATCGTATGGTATGGAGCTCAGTATGAGCCGCCGAGGAAACTGTTACGATAACGCATGTATCGAGTCTTGGCACAGTATTTTGAAGAAAGAACTCATTCACTGTAACCCTCGTTTTAAGAATCCAGAAGAGGCTTATAACACCATTTACCAGTACATTGAGTTCTATTACAACCGCAAGCGAATGCATGGTGCGCTAGGTTATCTTTCCCCTGCTCGTTTTGCGAAGAAATTTACGGACAAATCCGTCGCGTAAGTGTCTACTTTCTTGACATAGGTCCATGAATGACGCTATTTAAGCTGAAACGGTTAAAAACGGCGAAGGTCAAGTCCATATTTGGGATAATAGCGTGCCTAGGGTTCCTTAGATTCTCTGTGGTATGAAATATAGAAAGATAGCGTGTCCTCAGTTCGTTAGATTAAACACTGTTAGATGGAACACTAGAGAATAATCTGTGACCCGCGCACAGTTTGTGTCATGACGCAGGGGACAGAGCTATCGGGAAGCCTTCGTAGAGGATTAATAAACGGGTTTCGCACCTTAGTTAAACACATGAAAGCTATTATATAGAACTTAAGCTAGCGAAATTGTTAACCTTCGGCATGTTGACGAGCATCATCATCCGGTTCGATGATCTCGCTACCGCCAGAGATGAACAACATACCTGTGCTTTTCCTAAATCATGACCACCCGTCCACGGGTGGTTTTTTGTTTCCTTTCATTTTCTTACGTTTCACGCACTCAACTGGCCAAAGTCCTAACAAAAAAAGAGCCTTACTCGGTCATCAGACCAAGTCGGGCTCTTTTTTTATCGGATGAAACATCTATTTAGGATGAAGCATCTGTTTAGATGAGACGTATTTAAGTGAAACAAACTTATTTCGCAGCAGCGTAACGTTTGTTTACTTCATCCCAGTTGATTACATTCCAGAAAGCGCCAATGTAGTCAGGGCGTTTGTTTTGGTATTTCAGGTAGTAAGCGTGCTCCCATACGTCCAGACCCAATACTGGAGTCAGACCTTCGAAGAGTGGGCTGTCTTGGTTAGGCGTGCTAGTGATGGACAATTTGCCATCTTTGCCTACAACGAGCCAAGCCCAACCGGAACCGAAACGAGTTGTAGCTGCTTTAGCAAAATCTTCTTTGAATTTGTCAAAGCCACCCAGTTCGCTGTCGATTGCAGCTGCGATGTCGCCAGTTGGAGCGCCGCCGCCGTTAGGTCCGATGATTTCCCAGAACAAGCTATGGTTAGCATGTCCACCACCATTGTTGCGAACCGCTGTGCGGATGCTTTCAGGTACGCTATCCAGGTTAGCAATCAGATCTTCCAAGCTTTTTTCTTGCAGTTCAGGAGCGCTTTCCAGAGCTGCGTTCAAGTTAGTTACGTAAGTATTGTGATGGCGATCGTGGTGGATTTCCATCGTTTGTGCATCGATATGTGGTTCCAGTGCGTCGTTAGCGTAAGGAAGTGCCGGTAGTTGAAAAGCCATAGTGAAAAACCTCCTGATATTTTATGATTTTTGGTAATTCAGCACTTTGCATCCGTTCGATTCGAATCCTTCCAGGGCATGACATGGATAAGAAACGT
The DNA here is from genome assembly GCF_036884255.1 of Paenibacillus tundrae. Classification (NCBI taxonomy): domain Bacteria; kingdom Bacillati; phylum Bacillota; class Bacilli; order Caryophanales; family Paenibacillaceae; genus Paenibacillus; species Paenibacillus tundrae. The sequence continues at coordinate 707,700 of NZ_CP145605.1, forward strand.
ACCCATCCACATCTTGCAGAAGTGGCTCGTCCGAATAAAATGCAAATTGCTCAGGTACATATGTATTAATACCCTTGCCACTAATATTAAACCGCATTCGGGCTAATTAAGCAACATTTTTGTTTATTAAGTCCCCCGGGGCGTTGATCTATTAATGGGTCAGAGATAACAAACATATTTTACCCTTTTTGAATATATTTATGTGAAATATTCTTAAAATTAAAAGAGAAACGTTCATATTTTGTTGAAAACGGTTACAATTAAGCGCTTTCAAAAGAAAATGCGTGTTTTATGGCGTAAAGTATGGTTTAATTGACGGAGAAGAGGTATTTTCTCGTTTTTTGTCATTATACGAACTTTGGGTTTTTGGTAAAAAGGGTAACCTTTCTATGTAAAAACCTCATCAAGCTAACGAAAAGGGAGATTTAAGACATGCACGTTCGTTCCTTTCAGTTGAGTGATGCAAGCCAAATGACGGAGCTTCTCCAGGTTGCGCTATCGGAAGAGTGTTATGAGAACACGATGGGCCCGTTTGCCCGTCAATTGTCATGGGATTCTGATCTGATCATGGTTGCAGAAGAAGAGGGAGACCTCGTCGGAGCCTTGATCGGTACGATTGATCAAAACCAGGGATGCATCTACCGTATTGCGGTTCATCCGGACTATCGTCGCCGCGGAGTCGGCAAAAAACTTGTCGAAGCTATGGAACAACGGTTCCAGCAGCGTAAAGTCAGCCAAATATGGGTTGCGGGAGATGAGCACAACAAAGTAGCTATGCCTCTTTATGAAGCAATGGGTTACGGTGCAAATCAGATTTTGAGCGCTTTCCAGAAACTGAGTATTTTGTCCAAAGCGTAACGGAAGTTCGGCTTCAAAGTGCGTGTTCAAAAAGGCCAGCAGTCGGTGTGCTTTGTAATCAAACGTGGACTTTTTGAACAACCTCTAAAACTAAAGAAAAAAAAGATTCTCATTTCATATTAGGCATATCCGTTTAGCGTAACCACGCTTGAGGATATGCCTTTCTATTTGTATGATATACATCCGCTCCATATTCCTCACAATTCAAGCTTATCTGCCACTGGTGGGCATAACCAATTGTTTCACTCTTCCAAATGAAGTAGACTTAAAGAGAATATGATTATTCTTAATAAACGAGGTGTCCTTTTGAATTCTGACAACCCTTCCACGAAGCAGGTGTCTTCCGAAGAGCGAACTGAACTGGCAACAGCGAATCATTCCGGTACCTCATGGGCAGCAGAGCTATGGGACTGGGCCAAAACAATCATTATCGCTTTTGTCGTTATGATGTTGTTGAATTTATTTGTATTTAACCTATCGATGGTTAAAGGGCAGTCCATGCAGCCTACGTTGGTCGAGCGTGACCGTTTGTTTGTGAATAAAATTGTATATGATTTTGGTTCACCTTCTCGCTTTGATGTCATTGTTTTGCGTGATCCAAGTGAGGGTCAGGAAAAGAAAGATTTTCTCGTGAAACGGATCGTAGGGCTTCCCGGGGATACGGTTGAAGTGCGTGAACACCACCTGTATGTGAATGGTGAGCGGCAGACGGAGACGTATACGGATATCGAGGTACAAGATCCCGATTTTGGCCCGATTACGCTGGAGGCGGATCATTATTTTGTCATGGGAGATAACCGTCATGAGGGCAAAAGTAAAGATAGCCGTGTATTCGGAAGCATCACTTCTGGCGAGATTGTAGGTAAGGCTGAATTCATCTTCTGGCCATTTTCCGAAATGAAGAAGCTGTAAAATGTTGAGGTAACAACAACTTCACTCGACGTTTTGCGTTTAACTATAATAAAGCTCGGGGCGAGTATGCCTGAGTTGCATATGCATATAGACGCCTGTCCTCCTTGAATGAGGCGGGCGTTCAATCGTTAAGGGAATAAGAGCAGGGAATAGAAAAGAGGGAAAGAATCATGACAAGCGTACAGACCGGGGCGGCACAGGCAGGTTCCGTATGGGAACAGTTAAAACAAGAGATTAAGGCGGCTGCCCCCGGGCTGGGCATTGATGATATTGGATTTGCTTCTGCAGAGCCGTTTGTATCACTTAAGTCGTTGCTAGAGCAGTCCCGGGACAAGGGCTACGCTTCGGGATTCGAAGAGCCGGATATTGAGAAAAGGGTACGGCCTGCGCTACAGGATGGTGAGCCTGCTTCTCTCATAGCCATCGCCGTGGCTTACCCGTCGAAGATGGTCAACCCACCGAAGTCGGAGCCGGGTGCATATCGTGGGATTTTGGCACGTTCAGCTTGGGGCAGAGATTATCATTATGTGCTGCGTGAAGCGATGGACAAGCTGGTAAATTTCATCCGTGAACGTGTACCTGAGGCGATGATTGAGAGCATGGTCGATACGGGAGCGCTCGTTGATCGGGCGGTATCCCAGCGTGCAGGGATCGGATTCAGCGGCAAAAATTGTGCCATTATATCCCCTAAGTTTGGATCATGGATCTATCTGGGTGAGCTGGTGACCAACATTCCATTCCAGCCGGATACACCCGTGACCGAGGATTGCGGAGAGTGTACGAAATGTATTGATGCCTGCCCAACCGGAGCGTTGGTGGGACCAGGGCAACTTAATGCACAGCGATGTATTTCTTTTGTAACCCAAACCAAAGGGTTTGTAGATGAAGAGTTTATGTTGAAAATAGGCAACCGGTTATACGGCTGTGATACATGTCAGATCGTCTGTCCGAAGAATCGGGGCAAAAATTGGGATCATCATCCTGATCTACAGCCTGATCCGGAGATTGTTAAGCCTTTGTTGCTGCCACTCCTAGACATTGGTAACCGTGAATTTAAAGAACGATTTGGCCAAAGCTCTGCCGCATGGCGGGGAAAGAAACCAATTCAACGTAATGCAGTAATTGCCTTAGGTAATTTCAAGGATAAGAGCGCTGTACCAAAACTCACGGAAGTATTGAAGCGAGACCCGCGTCCTGAACTGCGGGGAACCGCAGCTTGGGCGCTGAGCAGAATTGGAGGAGAAGACGCAATGAGAGTAATTGGGGAAGCTGCCGCTAACGAACAAGATGGGAACGTGCTAAGCATGCTGCAGAAGGCCAAGGAACGACTAAGCTCGTCCGAGACCTTACCCGATCAACCACAGGCTGGGCAAGCAAGTGAGAAGCAGCCGGTGGAACAGTCAGTGAAACAACCAGTAGAACAACAACAGTTTGATTCACTACACGAGTTACAGAAGAGTTTGCAATCGGAAATGGCCTCTGATCAGGGTGGTGAGCTACCTGTACAGCCGGCTAAACCGGAGGCAGCAGCTTGGAAACCTTCAGCAGTCACAGGGCTGCAGGGTACACCTGTGTATTATGATGAACTGCTGACACCGATAGGAACATTGACGCTATGTGCGACAGATGAAGGCTTGTGCCACGTTGATTTTGGAACATTTCATGTGCGCGAGGCACATCTGCAACAATGGGCTCGAACTTGGATCGGTGAATATCGTTACGAGAAGAATGAAGAGAAGTTGAGTGAGGCTGCGAAGCAGGTTCAGCAGTATTTTGCCGGAGAACGAAAAAACTTCGAATTAAAGCTAAATTTGCATGGAACACCGTTTCAGCTACAAGTATGGCATGTTCTATCCGATATATCTTATGGAGAGACCTCATCACACCAACAGGTTGCGGAAACGATTGGAAGACCGAAGGCGGTTCGTGCCGTTTCGGATGCTATCAGTAAAAATCCGATGCCGATCATTATTCCCTGTCACCGCAACAGTGACAAAGACGGTACCCTGTTGGGTTATGTAGGCGGTCTGCAAACCAAGGAGCAATTGCTCACATTGGAGCAGCAATCGTAAGAGCGGGGGACGTGCATGAAGTATGTAAACGTGGAGAGTGTGGAGGCGGGGGAGCTTCTGGGGAAGACCGTATATTCAGCTAACGGAACTGTTTTGCTGTCTGCCGGCGTCCAGCTTACCGTATTTATGGTTAATACGCTCAAGCGTATTGGCGTAACCATGCTGTACATCCAGGATGAAGCGTTTAAAGATGTGGAGACAGAAGACATTCTGGATGAAGCCACGAAAAGAGCAGTGATTAATGAAATGAGCGTTACCCTAGAAGCGGTTCGTTCCGGAAAGGACTGGAGTCCGAAGAAGGTAGCGCTTAGCATTGATAAACTGTTGAACGATGTATTGAACGGGCGTGAGCTGCTTGTTCAACTTACGGATATTCGCACGAAGGACAATGCACAGTATGTTCATGCGATGAATGTATGCTTGTTGTCGTCGGTAATCGGACTGAATATGGGACTTAACTACAATCAATTGAAGGATCTCGCTGTAGGCGCGCTTTTGCACGATATCGGCAAAGTTGGTGAGCCTCCGGGTGGTGGCTCTGCTGCCAATTCTTCGCTCCATCATACATGGCGGGGATTCGAAGTGATTAAGAACAAGCGGGAGTTCAGCTTGCTCGTCGCTCACACGGCTCTGCAGCATCATGAACATGTCGATGGTACAGGATTACCTAGGGGAATCCAAGGCAGCGACATTCATGTCTTTGCCAAAATCGTTAGCACGGCGAACATCTATGATAATCTAATTAACGGACTGTCTGGAAGTAGCATGTTGCCACACGAAGCTTGTGAAGAGATGATGGCGATGTCAGGCACGAGGCTGGATCGGGACATTCTGATTGAGTTTAACAAAAGTGTATCCGTATATCCGAATGGGACGGCTGTACGACTCTCAACCAAGGAGTCAGGCGTTATTGTAAGGCAGCATCGTGGATTGCCAGGCCGACCTGTTGTCCGGATCGCTCGGGGGAGCACACGCTACTCTCTCGATGTTATTGAAATTGATCTAGCGGAGCACACCACCGTTTTTATTGATTCGGTCATGTCGTAGAATTCGGATAAAGAATGAAAGCGAAAGCTGGAAAATCCGTTTGCTCCATGCGTGCGGAAATGCTATGATAACTTTCAGGAAATCCGGTCCGTGACACGTGTATGAACAGGCGTTAGGATGTTATGTATATGCGCGGATCATCATGCTTTTTAGATTGCATAAAGAGGTGTCTAAGAGATGGAAATTGTAATACCGATTATTACATTGATTGTTGGTCTGGTCGGGGGCTTCTTCATCGGGGTGTTCTACTTGCGTAAACAGCTTGAGAAAATGCAAAGCGATCCAGACGCACTTCAGAAGATGGCGAAGCAAATGGGCTATAACCTGAATGGCAAGCAGATGCAGCGTGCCCAGCAGATGATGAAGAATCAGCAGCCTGGCGGTAAAATGCCTCAGCCGCAACAACATCCTGCGCGTAAAAATTCGGGCCGCCGAAGATAATAGCAGTGTATGGTAACTGCTTTACACCATGTGGTTCGAAAGGAGGCGTTCGGCAGTGGCTGGCGTGAAAGATTATTTGAATTCAAAAGTATCCGACAATCGGGAGAAGATCGAGTACCATGTGGAACAGATCTTGAAATTGATTGGCGAGGATAGTACGCGGGAAGGGCTGCTTGAAACGCCTGCACGCGTAACCCGGATGTATGAAGAAATTTTTGGTGGGTATGAGGTAGATCCACGTGATGTACTGGGGGTAACCTTTGACGAGAATCATGAAGAGTTGGTTATCGTTAAGGATATCGTCTACTATAGCCAATGTGAGCACCACATGGCGCCGTTCTTCGGCAAGGTGCACATTGGGTACGTGCCAAGCGGCAAGATCGTTGGTCTTAGCAAAATGGCCCGTTTGGTGGAAGCGGTAACGCGTCGCCTCCAGGTGCAAGAACGTATTACGTCACAGATCGCTGATATTTTGACAGAGGCAGTTGAGCCTCACGGCGTTATGGTCGTTGTGGAAGGCGAGCACTTGTGCATGTGTTCCCGCGGCGTGAAGAAACCGGGCAGCAAGACGGTAACGTCTGCCGTACGTGGTTCCTTCCGTGAGAATCCAGCACAGCGTGCTGAGTTCCTGTCACTTGTTAAAGATTGAGGCTGAGCTTGGCTTAATAGACAAGCTGCATACTTTTGCCTACGTTCTATCATGTTGCTTCGCATTAGGACAAACTCGAATGTCTGTATGCGGAGCAGCGCAGTATAGAGCAAGCATCTGAGGTTGTACCATAATAAGCCGTGTTCCCTCAGGAACCCGGCTTATTTATATGAAATTATTTTATAATTGTGGTGTGAGTTATGGTTGGTTCGAGAATGTATAATGACTTGTAGGCTCTCATTCATCTATATATAACGGAGGCTGTCTTCTATGAGTGTACCTTCAACACCAGAGGATCGATTTGGAAAACCAATGGAGCAGAGTTCGTCGGAACATCGTCCTACCAGCCGTCTTCAGATCTGGGAGACACCGCTTATGGGATCAAATAGAAGTGTGCTTGAGGCTTTTGCTTGGGAAGAAGTGATGTGTCGACTTGTAGGACAGGGGCATGAACCGGTGGCTCATATTTGGCGGCATACGGATGCATTTGTAGCTGGTTTGCGTGATCGTAAACTGCCTCATGCAGTAGAGGCTATGGAACGTATCCGAAATGAGGGGATTTCCGTCTGTGTTCGACCTTCTGGCGGTGCGGCAGTCCCACTCAACCCAGGTGTGGTCAACTTGTCGCTAATCTTGCCTAATCCTAAGCACGCGATCAATATTCATGATGACTTCCGCCATATGGCTGCCTTGATTGCCCGTTCTCTGAATCCATGGTCCAATCAGGCTCAGACGGGAGAAGTCGAAGGTGCATTTTGCCCAGGGGACTATGATGTTAGTGTCGGGGGATTGAAATTTTGCGGAATCGCACAGCGAAGACAGGCTAAGGCTTACATTATTACTGCGTTTGTGATCGTGGAAGGCAAGGGCGATGTGCTTGCCGCAGAAGTAAGACGTTTCTATGAGCAAGCAGCCAATGGGATGAAATCAGGCTATCCGGATGTACATTCAGGTACGATGGCGAGTCTGCAAGAGCTAGCCGGTGTTCCCTCTGCGGCGGCATATACAGCTTCCTTGGTGCGCACACTACGTGACCAGTATCCTTCGGCAGAAACGAGCCGAGTATTGACTGTGAACCGGGAGACGGTTGAACAGACGATGCAGCAGATGAAATTACGATATGATTAGATTGATTTGGATTGTTTAGATTGGAATACACTGACTTGGAATTGGTTAATAGAGATGATATGATGTGATTTCGGAAGGAGAGTGACATAATGGAAACATTGAGATATACATTTGAATACGAGGTTGTTTCTTCGGGCGAAAAGTCCGAATTCAGTCAAATGGCTACAAGTAAAGAAGAAGCTGCTGCATTAATTATTGAGCGGATTGCTGACCTAGAGTTTACGGGTGAGGAAGATATTAAGCTGGGCGATCTTATCGCGATCAGTAAACAGGTTGGCGACAACTATGTTGCGTGTGAAGGTTGCGCTTCTTAAGTAATGTTATGCACGGATAGGTTTTAATGATAAGCAGGTCTCTGGTATAGAGGCTTGCTTTTTTTGTGTTGTAAAACGCGCGAAAAATGAAAAATCATTCATATTAGAAAATATTTTTTTGCAAAAATGCGAGAAAGGCTCTTTTTCGCGAAAAATGTCGAAAATGTTCAGAATCCGTTCAGAGCTGACAGGTATACTCTTCTCACAAAAAGAAAGAGAAGGGAAGATTTAAACATGCATAAAAAGGATCGCCAGAAACGTTTTAGGCTATTAAAACGAATAGGAATTGTAGCTTTAGCATTCCTTATGGTTTTAGGTTTGCTACCAGGTTTGTTCCAACAAGGAGTGGTACAGGCCAAGAGTTGTTATGATCAGACGGAAACAGATTCTGATGGTGTGGAATGGAATCTCATCAGTTCGCCTGAAGAATTGTATTGCGTGGGAGAAGACGCAAACGGTAATTATAAGCTGATGAGTAATATTACTGAAGCAGATATGAGCACTTTTTTAAACGGAGGATCTTGGACACCAATTTCCTATGAGATAGAAGATGAGTCTGAACCTTTTACAGGCAGGTTCGATGGAAATGGTTATTCCATTTCTGGTTTGAGAACAACAGATGAAACTCAGTATGATGTGGGGCTGTTCTCTGATTTATATGATGCTGAGGTTAAAAATCTTATATTAAATGATGTATCCTTCACAGGGAATGCGTCGGTAGGTGGGCTTGCAGGTAGTATATCAAATTCTTCTATTGAGGGCGTGCATATCAGTGGAGTTTTACAAGGCAATAGAAGAGTAGGGGGCATTGCAGGGTATTCTAATAATAGTGAATATATTAATAATAGTACTAACGTTGTGGTGAGCACTTTAGATGAGTATGGTGAATCTCTCGGGGGACTATTTGGAGAACTTTACGAGAGCACAGTCATTGCAAATGCTGCTGAAGGTACAGTGAGTGGTTATCAGACGATAGGTGGACTGATCGGAGAATCGAATGATAATACCATTCGTCAGAGCTACGCTTCAGGACAGGTAATAGGTAACTATCAAATCGGCGGTTTGATTGGCGAACTTAATTATGAATATGAACTTAACCAAACCATTGAAGACAATTATGTGATTGGTTCTTTAAAAACTTATGCTGCAGGTGAGGATGAATTTTCTGCTGAGACTATAGGAGGTCTGATTGGTGAAATAAGAAAAAATGGTAGTAATGATGACATCCAAGTAATCATTCAGAATAATTATGTTGCTGCATCTCTCGCAGTTGATCTTTCTAATGGTGTATCATCACCTATTGATCATCAGACGATAGGGTCAGTCATCGGCAAAGTGAAAGGTTCAACAGATCAAGTGACTATTTTCAATAATTATTTTGATTTGAACAAAATTAGTACGAACCAGCAGAATGGTTCTGATTATGCAATGGGTCTTACTACTGAACAGATGAAACAACAATCTAATTTCAGTGGATGGAATTTCGATGGAGTTTGGACATTCAGACAACGTATTAACGATGGGTATCCGATCTTGCAGTCATCCAAGCTGATGTATGCACCGATTCCACCACTACCTGAACCTACAATAAATTATCTGTATCCATATCCTATGAATGGAACAATTACACAGTCGACATCTAAAGTAAAGGTGAAACTTAATGAAGCGGGTAGATTTTATTTTGATAATCAGATGTATGATGAAAACATAGGACAGTCTGACGAAGATACTAAGTTACATGCCTTAGCTAATCAATCTTATGTTGATCTAGAAGCCAATGAAGAGATTTCGTTCTTGTTCACAGGATTGAACGAGAATACTTCGTATCGAGTATTCCTGGCGGTAGAAGATATGAATGGTCAGCTTAAGAATATGGGGCATCGGGGATATGACACTCCTGCCAACTCAACGCCTCTTCCACAAAACGTGGTAGCTACACCTGGTGATGGTCAGGCTGCCCTTGAATGGACTGAAGAACCAGAAGTAGAATATCGCGTGTATATGTACCAAGGTACGGAGGCACCAAAGGATCCAGATCTGTGGACAGATGTAACGGACAGTTACATCGACGGACATATCGGTGGGCTGACGAATGGTGAATCTTATGTGTTTGCAGTTAGATCGTATGCTTCTGAAGAGGTGAATTCAGATTATGTTGCATCTAACGTTGTGATCCCACAAGAGGAGAATACAGGCGGTGGTAATAATGGTGGTGGTGGATCTAATCCAGACCCAGACCCGAATTTTCCTGTACCGCAGCATGTAGTGGCAACAAAGGGCGATAAAAAGGTTACATTAACTTGGGATCCAATCACGAACGGGTATGCTTCAGTTTATATGTACGAAGGTTCATCAGCACCTATAGACCCATCACAATGGATTCTTGTTTCTACGGAAATTATGAATAATAGTTTGGAAATTAATGATCTTAGCGAAGGTGAAAAATATATTTTCGCTGTCAGAGCTGTATATGAAGACGGCATATCGGAATATGGAATTTCTAATTCAGTGAAGATTAACATTACTCCATCCAATCCAGAAACGCCAGGTAATGGAGGTGGCGGGGGAGTTATTACACCTACTCCTGTAACGCCAACACCGTCACCAGCACCAGGACCTGTGACAACGAGTCCTGTGCCAACTACTCCACAAGCTCCACAGAAAGAAGTAATTAAAGTGGATGTGGAGAATGGGGATCAAGCTTCAACGATCGCTTCTCTGGAAATTAGTCGTACACGGAGTACAGATGGTACGGCTAAGGATGAGTTACTGCTTGATCAGAGCAAAACACAAACAATTATCGACCAATTGAAACGGACAGGCTCCCGCACGGCGGTTGTCTTGATTCCAGATACCAAAGATGAAGTATCGCAGTGGGATCTTAATCTCTCTACACAATCGTCAGCAATGCTGGCTGAGCAAGGTGTGGATCTCGTTATCTCCAATCCAAACGTGAAGATTACGATCCCGGCAAGTTCCTTGCTCGGACGTACAGATGATATTTATTTCCGTCTTGTACCGGTGAAAAAAGAGACTGAACGTTCGGAAATCCAAACGAGAGTGCAAAGCAATGAGACAATAACTCAAGTTGTAGGCACAACGAATATCCAGATTCTCGGTCGTCCAATGACGATCGAAACGAATCTGCAGAGCAGACCTGTAACGCTCGTATTGCCTGTAGAGGCTAATCAGATCGCAGGCGTGAATTCTGAGGAGCTAGGCGTATATATTGAGCACAGCGACGGAACGAAGGAGCTTGTACACGGTAAACTCGTTACGATCAACAATGATAATCAACAAGGTATTGAGATTCAAGTCAACAAATTCAGTACGTTCTCCGTTGTTAAAGTGAAAGACTGGACGGACAACAGCTTGAAAGCTCAGCCATATATTCAAGGGTATACAGATGGTAGTTTCCGACCAGAGCGTTATGTAACCCGCGCAGAAATGGCAACATTAATTACGCGTATTACAGGAGCTTCTACGTTGGAAGGCAGTCATCCTTTTACAGACGTGAACTCCAGTCACTGGGCAGATGCGGCTATCTCAGTAGCAGCTCAATCCGGTTATGTTCAAGGCTACACCGATGGCAGCTTCAAGCCAGATCAAGCGATTACTCGTGCAGAAATGGCAGCTCTGTTACAGCCGCTAGTAACATCTGATCTGATGACTGCTGTGCCGTCAACATTTACCGATGTAAACGGGCATTGGGCACAACAGGCAGTAGAACAATTGAGTTCAGCAGGAATAGTTACCGGATATGCGGATGGCTCATTCCGTCCAAGTCAGCCGATCACTCGCGCTGAAGCCGTGACGATGTTGAATAAGCTGATTGGTCTTCAAACTGCAACAGATGCAGCAGGACAGTGGTCGGATGTACCTGCCACACACTGGGCTTATGCAGCAATTGAAGCAGCTTCTATCCGCAAATAGATCGTTACATTTATAGTTATGTTCAAATGCAAAGAGATATCTTTCAGTCATTCGGCTGGAGATATCTCTTTTTTACATTTATATTGTGAAGCATCAGGCTTAAAGAGGTCTGACTTATTTATTTATGTTGTCTCTTGCTGATGGAGTCGTTCTTAGAGTGGAAAAACTTTAAAAATCATAAGAGCCTTTAATAAGGTGGCCAAAGTAGCTTTCTTGCCGTCTCATATCGCTCAGCTACTGCAGGCCAGTAGACGACTTTCCACCAATCCTCAATATATTTTTTGCGTTCATTCTGGTGCTTCAGATAGTACGCATGCTCCCACACATCCAGAGGGAGGAGCGGAACAATGTCGGATTGAGATAGGTTCTGATGCTTTTCTGCTTGCAAAATTTCAAGACGATGTGCCCGTGGACTCCAGACAAGCATAGCCCAGCCACTGCCTTCTACTTTATTGGCTGCTTCTGTGAATTGGTTCTTGAATGCTTCATAACTGCCAAAATCACGTTTGATCTGTTCAGCAAGCATACCGGATGGTTTGCCGCCACCCTGAGGGCTCATGATCGTCCAGAAAATAGTATGCAGGTAATGACCTGCCCCGTTAAAGGCAAGCTCCCGTTCCCAGTGTTTTACGAGTTCGAAATTGTTCTTTTTCCTGGATTCTGCTAATTTTTTCTCAGCGGTATTTAATCCGTCTACATAGGATTGATGGTGCTTATCATGGTGAATACGCATTGTCAGCTCATCGATATGTGGCTCCAGGGCGTTGTATGCATAAGGCAGAGGTGGCAAGGTATGTCCGCCAATCGGTACAGGGCGCTCCTTAACAGGAGGTGTTGCAGCTACAGAAGTGCTGGTGCTATCACTTGTTTGTGTGGGGGCCGAGTGAATTGCTGGAGAGTTTTGGGTCTGAGTAGCAGATGCAGAAGCATTAGAGGTTTCTTTAGCCGATGTAGCTGCAGGCTTCTCTACGCTTTCTCGTTTGGATGATTGAAGGAGACTGTCCAGCGTAAAAGGGGCATCCGTTGCTGAGTCTCTCAAGAGTCCAGGCCCACGAAGTGTATCTAACACACCAAGGAAGTACTCTGATTCCCGGATGAAATGTAGAATGACGGTTTTGGCAGAGGGTACGGCCTGCACCGCAGCACTCTGCTCCAATAAAACATAGAGTTGCCGGATAAACTCTCTGGATTGTGCTATGCTCGTAGACACTAACTGTTCTACGCTACGAAGAATATAGGGGGCGGGAGAGTGAGTTCCGGGTAACACTTGTTTGATAAGCTGGTTAGCCGTGTGTTCACTGTTTGAAAATGCTACCTCCCATTCCTCCAGTAGTTTGACATATTCAGGCTCTAAGTTAGGTACAAGTATACGAATAACGAGGGTGTGCTCTTTCTCTTGCTCTTTCCAGAAACGAATTTCTTCGAGTATACGTAGGGGTAAGAGCGGCCCATATCCTTTCCATTGCATAACCAAGCATCCTCCCATCAGTGATATGATTCCGAATCCATTTTTAACATTGAAATTAGGCTAAAACTGCCCAGTCTCTGTATCCTCGAACATGTCGTGCATAGCCATCGCATCAATATATTCATAAATGATGTTGTCCTATGTATACAAAAAAAGAGCCCTATAGGGCCCTTACGTAGTTCGTAGTCAGAAGTTATATCTTCAGGACATAAATGTTAATATCTGTCCAGGTCGTCACTGGTGGTCTTCGTTACATGGCTCAGGAAAGTAGATACGCGGCGCAGGTATTCTTTGGGATGCTCACGGAAGATTAACTCATGATGGGCTCCGTCCACGATCCATTCCTCTGAATTTGCATTGGTCTGATTGGCGGCGAGCAGCTCCGCGATTGGATAAGGCGCCTTCTCATCTTCCGTACCGTGAATGAAGAAAATCGGAAAAGGATAATCCTCTTTTTTGACCTCTTGATACGGAATTTGCTGTAATCCAGTGCCGTTCAGAACCGGGAACAACAGCTTCATAATCTCAAGTGTAGGTTGGCGTGGCAGATTGATCTGATTATGAATGTTGTGATACAACGTATCTGGTTCAAGTAAGAAGGTACTGTCCAGAATCATCGCATCGACATCCTCGGTGAGAAGGCCTGTCTGTAATGCGGTGCCCGCACCCATGGAGAATCCCCATACGACGAGCTCCTCAGCCCCTCGTTGCTTGGCCGTTTGAATGGCACCTAGCAATTGTTGAGATTCCGCTTTGCCGCCTGTAGCGACAGCCTTGTTTACCTGAGAAGCAAAACCATAATCGAACATAATGACGTTAAATCCAAGTTGGTGCGCATAATGGGCAAGGTCATACATCGGAACCCAAGTTTCCTCACGGTTGGCACCATAGCCATGACTGAAGATGATCGTTTTGTTCACATCTTTGTCGGCCGGAATATACCAGCCCTGCATCGTTCGGCTTCCATCTGCCGCAGGGAACGTAATGTCTTCATACTTCATGTTCCTCGCTTGCATCGGATTAGAGAAGACAGGGGCTACCGTTGGGTTGGATAAAACCCAGGCAATGTAACCGTGTAGTGCAATGAAACAAAAGAGTAGAAAAAATACCACGGAGAGCAGCAACGCTACGATAATATGCTTGAACCGAATTAGCCTTGGCGATAACGAAGTAGGCAGATCGGACACTTTCGTTTGCAGCGGGGCTTCGCTCTGGGATGTCGAATACATGATTGCCCCTCCTTATAAATTCAGATGAAATTGAGGATAACAACGAGAACCATTCAGCTCATATACGTAGTTCCTAAGTCGCAGGAACGGATGATACAAATGCACAATATATCTTTATCGTATGTTCCTATATAACCAAAGTCAATTGATTGGCAGCATTTGTTACGCAATTGTTATATAGTTCTGAGAGGATCTGGTTAACATTTCCTAAGTGTACAAATCGCGGGAAATTCAGTCTTATAAAAAGGAGAATTTTGCCCCATTTTAGTTTACAGATGAGATCGTTTCTCATATAATTTATGTAACCAAGTTTCATGTGATGAAACATGAGGAGGCTTAGTGTCATGGAAGACCGCAAGTTGACCGTCAGGGCTGTGGAACGAGCCTTGGATATATTATTGTGCTTCACAACGCGGAGTGATCTGGGGCTTACCGAGATTGCCAGCCAGATTGGTCTGCACAAAAGCACGGTTCACCGGCTGATGGCAACCTTGGAAGAACGTGGATTTGTCATCCGGGATGCAGCTACCGAGAAGTATCGGCTTGGTATCCGGATCTGGGAGCTATCTGCTCATATGTCCCGTAGTGATGACCCAGCTATCCTTCTTCTACCTGCGATGGAGCGACTGAGAGATCGACTCGGGGAGACGGTTAGCTTGTATTTGCGGGATGGCAGTGAACGGATTCGGATTCAGGCTGTTCAGAGCGATCAGGCTATACGGCGTGTAGCTCCTGTTGGTGTGCGCCTTCCTTTATCCGTAGGAGCTTCCAGTAAGGTGCTGATGGCCTTTGCAACGGAAGAGGATCGTGAGGAACTGATGAATGGGCCGGAGTGGCCTGTCTTTATCGATCCTAAGGTCTATCTAGCGCAGATGAAGGATATTCTGGAGCATGGTTATGCAACGAGCTATGAGGAGCGTGAACCGGGAGCTGCGGCGGTATCTGTACCGATTATGGATCGCAAAGGCCAAATTGCTGCCGCATTGTCTGTATCAGGGCCTGTCAGCCGTCTATCACAAGAGACATTACATGAGTATGCGCCGGTGTTGAAGGAAGCAGCTGCTCAGATGGGCTTGATGTTATCTTAACGAGTTTGTTCAACCACAAGGCTCTTATGGAACATATATGTCATGATGAATCTGCTGATTCTGGAACATAAAGGTTGTTTTTCCTTCTCGGTTGAGCTATCCTGATATGGACAGCCCAGCGGGGCTTGATGAATTGAATATGACACTGCGGTATACTTGCCGCAACTTGTTAACGTTACTAGGGGAGTCCGAATTGTCCGGACTGAGACGGAATCGCATGAGATTCTGGACCCTTTGCACCTGATCTGGATCATACCAGCGTAGGGAAGTAATCGGCCAATTAACCATGAACATCAATGGGATGTAACGTATGGCTGGACTCGATTAGAGTTCGGTAGTCGGCACATCATTGGTGATGGACATAGCCGGTTCCCTCGGGAACCGGCTTTTTTATATACAGTGAGCAGAGACAGAATCTAGCTTGAGAGTTACTTTCGATGAAAGAACCGAGGCTGGAATCTGTTATGGAATCTATTCAAATGAGCTCGGTGAATGAATCGTTCTCTGCCGTATGATGTCTTACTGTATATTGTCTCTCTAGGGAAGGTTGTCATTGCTCCTTGTATGGATGGTCTCCAGGTTAGATGCGCCCGCATGGAAATGAAGTGATGCAGTCGTGAAGACCAATGAGGAGGAGACAAAGACGATGAGTACAGGACAACCGATGATGGGACAAGGCAATACAGAAGAAACACAGATGGCAAAAGAAACAGGTACGGCGGGAGGGGTTCAACCCTTCCCCGGTAGCCGCAAAGTATACATTCAGGGCTCACGTCCGGACATTGCTGTGCCTGAGCGTGAAATAGCCCTTCATGACACGAGTACTCCCCAAGGGGTGGAGCATAATGAGCCGCTGCGTGTGTACGATACGAGCGGCCCGATGACCGACCCTGATTTTCACGCAGATATCCGGGCAGGGCTACCGGCATTGCGCACGCGCTGGATTACGGAACGTGAGGATGTGGAGGCTTATGCAGGGCGTACGGTGAAACCGGAAGATAACGGACTGAAGGCGGGGAGCAGAAGAACCGGGGCTGAAGCCTACCCAGGCTTGCGTGGAAAGCCGCTGCGTGCTCAGGCTGGACGCTGTGTAACGCAGATGCACTATGCACGCCAGGGCATCATTACGCCAGAGATGGAGTTTGCCGCGATTCGTGAGGGAGTAGAGCCGGAGTTTGTGCGACAAGAACTGGCCAGTGGCCGAGCGATTCTACCATCCAACATCAATCATCCAGAAAGTGAGCCGATGTTGATTGGTCGTCATTTTCATGTGAAGATCAACGCGAATATCGGGAATTCTGCTGTCTCTTCCTCCATCGAAGAAGAAGTGGAGAAAATGACCTGGGCTGTACGCTGGGGCTCGGATACCGTTATGGATCTCTCTACAGGCAAGGATATCCATACCACGCGGGAATGGATCATTCGTAATTCTCCGGTACCGATCGGAACTGTGCCACTCTATCAGGCGCTGGAGAAGGTCAATGGGGAAGCAGAAGCACTAACGTGGGAATTGTACCGAGACACACTCATTGAGCAGGCAGAGCAGGGCGTAGACTATTTCACCATCCATGCAGGTGTCTTGCTGCGCTATATCCCGATGACAGCCAAACGCATGACAGGCATTGTGTCTCGGGGTGGATCTATTATGGCGGCATGGTGTCTGGCGCATCATCAAGAGAACTTTTTGTATACGCATTTTGAAGAGATATGTGAAATTATGAAAAGGTATGATGTGGCATTCTCGCTTGGAGATGGACTGCGTCCGGGGAGTATCTATGATGCCAATGACGAAGCTCAGATGGCAGAGCTGGCTACGCTGGGCGAGTTAACGCAGATTGCATGGAAGCATGATGTACAGGTGATGATTGAAGGACCAGGGCATGTGCCGATGCACAAAATTAAAGAGAATGTGGATTTACAGATGGAAATCTGTAAAGAGGCTCCGTTCTATACTCTGGGACCCCTGACAACGGACATTGCTCCAGGTTATGATCACATTACTTCAGCTATTGGAGCAGCGATGATTGGCTGGTTCGGGACATCCATGCTCTGTTATGTTACACCAAAAGAACATTTGGGGCTGCCTAACAAGGATGATGTACGCGAGGGTGTCATTGCTTATAAGATTGCAGCCCATGCCGCTGACCTAGCTAAAGGTCACCCACGAGCTCAACGCCGAGATGATGCACTGTCCAAGGCTAGATTCGAGTTCCGTTGGCGTGACCAGTTCAACCTGTCGCTTGACCCTGAACGGGCGCTCTCTTACCATGACGAGACATTGCCTGCTGAGGGAGCTAAGGAAGCCCATTTCTGCTCGATGTGTGGGCCGAAGTTCTGTAGTATGCGAATTACGCAGGATATTCGTGCATTTGCCGCAGACAAGGGGTTGTCCGAGCAGGAGGCAGTTGCTGCGGGAATGCAGGCGAAGGCTGAAGAATATCGGACACGTTCCTAAGAAAATTCGGAGATGACAGGCTTCCATAGCTTTAATATGAAAAAATGTTTAATGTTTTGAAAGGCCGAATTCCAATTCAACGTAACGTTTGGGTTCAATCCAACTTACGCCAAATCTGAAATAGGATGCCTGCGATGACAAACAGAACCCCGTCAGACAGCTTAAGATTACCAGCATGCAGAAGTGCAGAACAGATCATACCTACTATGAACAAGATAAGAGTATATAAAAATCGCATTACTTATTCACCTCTCTCGTTAATTAAAATGTGTAAAAGAGAACGATTTTTAAATCGTTCTCTTTTGTGAATTTAATTTTATATATTTTATTTTAGCTCAAACATATAAAATATTTATTAATAAGGGACTTATTAATAATAAAAATTCTTAAATACACCTCTGGAATCATTATCAGCTGAGCCTGAGAAACTAACTTCCAGAGCCCAAAACCTATGGAAATTTATTATTATAAGTTATACATATTAATATGGAATAGACTAGATATAAAAAGTATAAAACTAATGCCCTAATCTACTCCCCATTCCAACATTCAATGCGGTGCTATGCCTAGCTTCTTCTTCAAATACGTTGCAAGCAATGCCAAAGGGCTATGGATCGCAATACCCGTGTCTGCCTGGACAAGCGCAGCAGCAGGAGCCATGGATAATTGGGCTGCGACTACCGTTTTGCCGGGATGCTGCCCAGCAATATACTGTAATCCTTCACGTACTGCTGCAAGATAACCTTCCTTGTCACCGCGCATAATCAATTGAAACGTCCCAGGAATACACACTGCCTCTGGCTGAGGCGCCTCGGTGACACAGTTCGGCTCTTTCTCATAATCCTGTTGTAAAGCCTGATACACCCGTGCCATCGTACCTTCAACTGTAGCCGGGTTGGTAAAAGCGAATATGTATTCCTTGTTCTCGCGCTGTATCTCCGCTAACAGTGGGTCATCAATGCCGATGACAGGAATGGCAATCTCCCGTGCTTCCTGTTCCAGAACAGCAGCAAACAGGGTGCAGGTCACAAGAATGGCATCGGAATGGCAGCGTTCAATCCATTGCAGGGTTTGGGATACTTTGTCCTTCGTTATTGCGTCGGAGAAGCCTTCATCATGTTTAAGCCGATCCAGACCGGGATCAACATAATGCACGAGTTCCACCGCATAGGCTGATAGAGCTTCTTCGACCAAGGGAATGTTGGAATAGTGAGCGTGAAAACAACTGATGGTAAGCATAGTAATTTTCCCCCTAATGGCTTCAGCTGCCTGTGAGCAACTTAGGCTTGCCTGAGTAATTACCCATTATAGAGGGTGGGCAGGGCACTGTACATACTGTATACGCTTGTACATATGCCAAGTAAACCGTCACATGATGAAACTGACATCATATATGAAAAGACAAGGGAATCGCCTGGTAACAGTTTCACCATCCGATTTAACCAATGTGTACTCGACAACAGCGAATAACCGTCATTCCTAGCGTTCTGGAAGGACGGTAAGCTGATTGTAACCGAATAAGCACATGAGACGGTTAGGTCATAATATATTAGCGCATAGATGGCGTAGCGTTCTTATTGGCGATCTTTTGCTGCAAAATTTCATGAAAGGATAGGCCTTGAGTGCTCTCATTCTCCTTTTTTGGAGCATTGGTCGCCGTGTTGCGCGGATATTGGTGGTGATACGGGATCATTTGCTGAATAGGCATGCGGATCATCTTGGTTCCTCCTTTGATGCATTATTTATGTATTTATGTTTTATACCTATATAGGTATATGTGACTTGTTATATGAAATGAGCAAATTTATGATGTAATTCCAATTGGATTGTAGTGATTTTACCCGGTATTTGAGAGATGTAAACGTTTTTAGGGAAATTCAGGAATAAAGGACTGTATTTCGAAGGGGACATATGGGAGGATAGAATCGGTTGTTAAGTGAATAGACCCAATTTTAAATAAGTCAACCATGCCCTAATTAAGGCATATTGTCTGGTTGAATAGGTACGGGAATTGCTAAGTAACTTGGTACCTTAGACCGTTGTTTGAAGGGAAGCAAGGTTATCTGTTTGCGCAAATAATAAGCCCACTAGCGTTGATCTGACTCTAATAAGTGATCTATCATTGGCTGAAATTATTCGCTAAAAGTACACATAACAAAGAGCCATCGGATTCCTCCGATAGCTCACTCAATATGAATCTAGAGTATAAACTTATGATTAGTCATAGCTATCACATAAAATAACAATCTATTGCATGGATTGAACAGCAATATATACATCTACCTGAACATTCTCAGGGTCGATGCTACGTTCATCATACAATTCGAAGTCCCCTGTAAATATACGTTTATGCTGATCTGCCCAAGCCCATACTGCTCCCCATGCTTCACCTACAACTTCTGCCATAGGTCCTCTTCTGGAGGTGAACACGGCGTAAGTAGCCGGAGGCAGATGAACTGAATCCATATCCTCGGGCAAAGCTTCATCCACATTCACTTCGTGACCAACCAGAATGGTGTACTCCCCGGTAATACCGTCCGTATAGTCGCTGTAACAGCCATAGCGAGCTACCTCTGGTGCAGACAGTTGGTCGGAGGAGAAATACTGATTCCACAAGCTTTGAATGCAGCCTTTGCCACTGATCTCAATCGCATTGGTTGTTCTCGCTGACACACCCGCAAGTCGTTTCGCCGGGAGTGTGACATAACGAACAGGCTCAGACAATCCAAGAAGCGCACCGCCCAGACCATTCGACTCCGTAGATGTATCATTTGAATCGTCCCCTGAGCTTGCCAAGGTTCCTCTCTCTATAGTGCCATTCCATCGTTTCAAATATGGAAGCTGATTCCGCAGCATAGATCGTGCAGACTCCTCATCCATGCCTTCCTCCTTGAGAATTGCGGTGCACATTTCAATCATACCTTCTAGTGGAATGTTAGGCTGCTCGAATTGCCCTTCCTTATAACAGTAGATACAATACTCTCTCGTAGCCTTCCCATCAGCCTCTGTTCCGAACTGTGCTGGAGTTGTTAGCGGCATACCGCAGCTTTGGCATAACGTCGTGTTCATATCAATTCCTCCTCGATCGTTGTAACTGAATATATGGAAAGTATACCGAGAGGAACTAGACAGCAGTCTGTCAGGTTTGAGATGCAGAAGTATAATTTTGTACAATCTGTTCTGCCATTTGCCTTATTGTAACTCGGATATGCTCTGGCTCTAACACTTCGACATCTGCTCCAAAGCCTAAAATGAAGCCGTACAGCCAGTTATCTTCTGGAAAGGCGACTTGACTGATGTAATAACCGTTTCCATCGGGAATGACATTTTCAATGCCAAACCATTCTTCTGCTAGATGACGGGCACGAGCGTGGAATCGTAGGGTCAGAGGAGCCTGATTTTCGGGTGCCACCCATTCTTGCTGCCAGGGTCTGTCATGTGGTTGTATAAGTCTTCGCTCAAAATACCCTTGTGCAAGGGTTACATCTCGCATACGGACTAGCTTGAACATGCGGAATTGATTCCGCTCATGGCAGAATGCATAGAGATACCAAGAATGCCGTTTGAGCACCAGCGTGTGGGGTTCAACAGTTCGGATGGTCTGATTCCCTCCAGCACTGCAATAGGTGAAGGTGATGAGCCGTGACTGATCCATCCCCGATTCGATCAACTGAAGCTTGATCTGCAATGCTTCGGGATGTGTCCAAGTTGAATAATCGACAATGAAGCGGCTCGTATTAGACTGGAAATCTTCATTTTTGGCTTCAGGTACAATACTACTGAGCTTCTCCACCAAGAGATCACGTGCCACGTTGCTATGCGAAGTAGAGATACTACGAAGTGCGGTCACGATCGATGCCAGATCCTGATCTGTCAGCACGTTACGGTCAAGTCGATAGCCCTCTGCAAGACCAATTCCGCCGCTAGCGCCTTGATACGTGACGACAGGGATGCCAGCTTGACCCAGTGTGTCGATATCTCTATAAATGGTACGGATAGACACTTCAAACGTATCCGCTAGGTCCTTGGCCTGTACACGACCTCGATTGACCAGCAGAACCACGATAGCTAATAAACGATCCAGTTTCATGAGTGGGTTTCCTTTCGATCGTTGATTATGTTAGATTCAGATAGATTATACTGCCCACTATCACATATAGGAGTGGAATAGGCAATGAAACGTATTACGATATTGATCGCAGATGATGAAGTTGAGATTGCGGATCTGGTTGCTTTGCACCTGCAAAAAGAAGGATATCATATCATCAAAGCATTTGATGGCAAAACGGCGGTTCAGGCCGTTCAGACACAAGCGATAGATTTAGCGATTTTGGATATTATGATGCCTGGTATGGACGGATATGAGGTGACCCGCAAGATTCGGGAGCAGCACCATATGCCTATTATTTTTCTGAGCGCGAAGACCTCGGATATGGACAAAATTACGGGACTCGTGATGGGTGCAGACGATTATATGACCAAACCGTTTAATCCGATGGAGCTGGTTGCCCGTGTGAATTCACAGTTACGCCGTTCGCTTCAATTCAGTCAGGCACCATCTGTCCAGCGCTCTGTTCTCGAGAAAGGTGGGCTTGTGATCTCCCCCGATCAGCATAGTGTTATGCTCTATGGCAAGCCTGTAGAATTAACACCGAAGGAATTCGATATTTTATATCTGCTTGCGAGCCATCCCAAACAGGTCTTTAGTGCCGAGAGCATTTTTGAACAAGTGTGGGGAGAGGCTTATTATGAGAGCGGTAATACCGTTATGGTTCATATTCGAACTCTGCGTAAGAAGCTTGGTGAAGACGTAGACAAGAACAAGTTTATCAAAACAATTTGGGGTGTGGGGTACACATTCAATGAATAAACGTAGAAGTTTTCGAACAACGATGATTCTGTTACTTGGGCTGAGTATGCTCGCCTCTGGTGCGATTACCTATGGTGTGTACAAACTGATGCAATACTTCTATTCGGGAGTGCGGGCAGAAGATCAGCTTGCTGAATATCGCCATTTTATGAAGAGCATCGGGGATATTTATTTTTTCTTACTCCTGTTCATTCCACTTGCAATATTGTTCTTCTTCTGGTTTACCAAACCCTATGTTACCTACTTTAAAGACATCTCTGCAGGCATAAGACATTTGGCCAATGGAGATTTTCAGCATCGGGTGCAGATTTCCTCTAAAGACGAATTAGGAACCATTGCAGAGGATATTAATTTGGCAAGTCTCAAGCTCAAGGAAGTGGTAGAGCGGGGTGATTTTGCAGAGAACAGCAAGGATCAGCTGGTGGTGAATCTAGCCCATGATCTGCGAACCCCTTTAACCTCCGTGTTAGGTTATCTAGATCTATTGGTGAAGGATGATCAACTGACAGAGGAGCAGGTTAGGCACTTTACTTCCATTGCATATACCAAGTCCCAGCGTTTAGAGAAACTGATTGATGATTTGTTTGAAATTACAAGAATGAACTACGGCATGTTACCACTAGAGAAAAAACGACTCGACATTAGCGAATTGCTCCGACAATTGAATGAGGAGTTATATCCGGTATTTGAAAAGAACCACTTGGTAACTCGATTGAACATGGATCCCGAATTAATCATTTCGGGGGATGGTGAGCTGCTTGCGCGTGTGTTCGAAAATCTATTAATTAATGCAGCCCGCCACGGTAAGGACGGTCTATACGTAGATATTAACGGGCGTAATGAAGCGGGACAAGTCATCGTTCAGGTCATGAATTATGGAGGATATATTGATGCAGAAGATTTGCCCCATATTTTCGATATGTATTATACCGGGGATCGTTCGCGGACACCTCAGGAGGGTGGAACTGGTCTAGGGTTGTTTATCGCAAAGAATATTGTGGAGCAGCATGATGGAGCCATATCGGCTCAAAGTGATGTTGTACGAACGGTATTTGAGATTCGGCTGCCCGCGCTAGCGTGAAATCAAATTAAATTAAATCCAATTAAATCCAATGAAATATATAAGTTTAACTAAACTTTTTACACGAGAACGGAGAGGACAGAAATAACGTGAAGAAGCGAAGCGCTCGCCTTTATCACCGGATTTTCCCTTTGAAGAAGGGAATCCAAAAAATCTGGGGATAACAGCGATCGGAAGGTTATTCTGTCATCGGAGTGGCAAGTGTAAACCTTCTTTAGTTGAACCTATATAGTTGCAAGATACGCTCTAATTTAAGAAAAACTTTAGAATTGCCCTGCTTTTATTTAACTAGTTTCTTCTATCCTTGATTTAATGAGGAAAAGGAGGAGCGTGGAGATGAAAAAGTGGGGATTTTTGATATGTATCGTTGCCGTGGGTTATATTTTCAGCAGATCAACTGCTTGGTTACAAGAACCGACTGAGCCGATGATCGAGATTCAGTATACGAATGAGATTCATACACAATACGCCCAAACCATTCATGTAGATATGAAAAATGAAGTACATAAAGGTAATCTATTACTCGTTAATTCGGAGTATCCTGTTCATCCAGAGGGCATGAGAACGGATATTGTGAATTTAGCTGAACAGAACGAGTTGGTGCGTGGATACGGCTTGATGGATCAGAACATCATGTTATCACGGTACGTAGCCCAAGCGTTCGAGAAGATGGTTGAAGCCGCTGGCCACGATGATGTCCGATATTTTATTATAAGTAGTGGTTATCGGGACTTGGCAGAACAAGCACGATTGTATGAGCAAAAAGGGTTGGATTATGCGCTCCCTCCGGGGCACAGTGAACATAATCTAGGCTTGTCCGTAGATGTAGGCTCTACATTAGCCGCTATGAGTGAAGCACCAGAAGGGGCCTGGCTGGAGCAGAATGCCTGGAAATATGGTTTTATTTTACGGTATCCGAAGGACAAGGTACATATTACAGGGATTCAATACGAACCCTGGCACTTTCGTTATGTAGGTTTACCGCATAGTGCCGTCATGTATCAGCGAAATTTGGCTTTGGAGCAATATCTGGAGCTGCTTAAGGACAAGAAGAGCCTGACTGTTGATGTTGAGGGTCAGACCTATCACGTTCATTATTACACTGCTTCCCGAGAACAGGCGGTATACATCCCTGAGAACCGTTCATATGAGATATCGGGCGATAACATGGACGGCGTCGTCGTGACGGTAAAGGAGTAACATTACCAGTAACATCGCAACATTAGCATACTCGCAATCGTACAATATAATGGAGGTTCCATCATGAAAACCCAAAAAATATTAATCCAACTCTTATGGATCTCCGCTTTGGTCATCTATCTATATCTGTTAACTAAGCTTATCTTATTTAAAGGTAACCCGGTTGATATTAAATTGGTACTGACTCAACTTAAGTTGCTCATGCAAGAGCCAGACCTTATTCATACACGAATTGTCAACTTAACGCCATTTCAGGAGATTGCAAGAGACTGGCATAGTGTGTCGTTGGGTCGACCGGGTAGTGCCATTCATCTGTTTGGCAATGTGCTCGCTTTTATTCCACTAGGTATATTTATTCCTGTGCTAATGGGTAACAAGTTGTTGGCGGGGGCAAGCGTGTTGGTGTTATCTCTACTGCTCAGTCTGGCCTATGAGGTGACACAGCTATTGACCGGTATGGGTGTATTTGATGTGGATGATCTTATCCTCAATACTGCGGGTGGAATCATTGGGTATGTTCTCTTTGCGTTGGTTCGTGGGGTGAAACGGATGATAGCAGGTGAACCTGAGCGTACTGTGAAGAAACGATATGATGCAAACAAAAGTCACACCTAAAGAGGTTGTTCAAAAAGTCCGCTTTTGATTACGAAGGATGCGAGAGCGGCATCTCAGCGTCCGATATGGAATTCAGCCGAAATAAGAGGATGCTTACGAAGTTTGTTTTCTTCGAAAACAATGTAGTTGCTCACGTAGTTTTGCCTACGCTCCGCTACTCCATTTCTATCTTCATCCCAGCTTCTCGGTACTGAAAACCGACCTTTTTGAACACGCACTTAGAGGGGGGATTTACATGTTCTATATGGCTCTTCTGATCATTGGCGTAGGTCTTATGTTCATCGCTAGTCCGCGTTATGTAACGCATACCTCAAATCGTCGTATGATGGACCGTACGGCATCCCGATGGATTGAATACTCGCTCATCATGATGTCATGCTTATTTCTTATCATGGGAGTGCTGCAAATGCTGGATCAAGCCTCCCATCATATTGGTCATTAGTAAGCAGTCTTCAGGTCAGGATATAATTAATTCATTCATTACAGACATATCATCGGCCCGTAGATATACAATAAATCCAAAAAAAGCTCCCCATCTATGCCAACCGGCAACGATGGGGAGCTTCTTTTACATCACTTCATAGCACGAAAGGTTAATGCAATTAAGCTTTTTTCATCATTTGACGCAATACAGTTTGCAGGATACCGCCGTTATGGTAGTAATCCACATCAACCATACTGTCCAGACGAGCGATAACAGGGAATTCGAACTGTGTACCGTCTTCACGAGTTACAGTTACTTTTAACTCTTGTCCTGGTTTCACGTCATTGCTTAGGCCAGTAATGTCGTATGTTTCGCGTCCATTCAGACCCAGGCTAGACCAGCCGTGACCTTCTTGGAATTGCAATGGCATAACGCCCATGCCGACAAGGTTACTACGGTGAATCCGCTCGAAACTTTCTGCGATAACGGCTTTGACGCCGAGCAAGAATGTTCCTTTTGCTGCCCAGTCACGGGAGCTTCCTGTACCATACTCTTTACCTGCGATAACGATCAGGTTCTGTCCTTCATCCTGATACTTCATGGAAGCATCGTAGATGGACATTTCTTCGTCTGTTGGCAAGTATTTCGTAATACCACCCTCAGTACCTGGAGCCACTTGGTTACGAATACGGATATTCGCAAACGTACCACGCATCATAACTTCATGGTTACCACGACGTGAGCCGTAGGAGTTGAAGTCTTTGCGCTCTACGCCATGCTCTTTCAGGTACAATCCAGCTGGGCTGGACGGTGCGATATTACCTGCTGGCGAGATGTGATCCGTTGTTACGGAATCAGCAAGCAATGCCATAACACGTGCAGAACGGATATCGGAGATATCGTTCAGCTTGTCACCAAGCTCTTGGAAGAACGGAGGATTTTGAATGTACGTGGAGTTCGGATCCCACTCGTACAATTCGCCCTCTGGTACAGGGATGTTGTTCCAACGTTCGTTAGCTGTAAATACGTTCTCGTATTTGTTACGGAACATTTGAGCGTTCAGGGAGCTAGCAATCGCATCCTTGATTTCCTCAGAGCTAGGCCAGAGGTCTTTCAGGAAAACAGGCTCGTTATTCGTATCATATCCGATTGGATCGACTTCAAAGTCAATATTCACCGTACCTGCGAGTGCGTATGCCACAACGAGTGGTGGGGAAGCCAAGTAGTTAGCTTTAACTTGAGCGTGTACACGGCCTTCGAAGTTACGGTTACCAGACAATACAGCCGCTACGGTCATATCGTTCTCAGCAATCGCTTCGCTTACTTCATCCGGCAGTGGACCGGAGTTACCGATACAAGTCGCGCAGCCGTAACCAGCAACGTTGAATCCGAGTTGATCCAAGTAGTCGATCAGACCTGCTTTTTCCAGATACTCGGTAACAACCAGAGATCCTGGAGTCAAGCTGCTTTTCACGTAGCCTGGTTTAGTCAAGCCACGTTCAACTGCTTTTTTCGCAAGCAAACCTGCTCCAACCATAACGCTAGGGTTAGATGTGTTCGTGCAGCTTGTGATGGCTGCGATTACGACAGCTCCAGCAGCAAGCTCGCTTGTTGAACCATCAGGATGCTTAACAGGTACTTTTTGTTCAAGCTTCTCTTCAGTCAGTCCGTATCCACCTTTATCAACCGGTGTGCGGATGATGCTGTTGAAGCTTTCTTTCATTTGTGTCAGCTCGATACGGTCTTGTGGACGTTTAGGTCCTGCAAGGCTTGGTACAACGGAGCCGAGGTCAAGTTCAATAACATCTGTAAATTCAGGATCTACAGTTGAAGCAGTCCGGAACATACCTTGAGCTTTGTAGTAAGCTTCAACCAGATCCACTTGCTCATCGGAACGGCCTGTGCTGCGCAAGTAGTTCAGCGTTTCGCTATCTACAGGGAAGAAACCGATTGTTGCGCCGTATTCAGGTGCCATGTTAGCTACAGTTGCACGGTCAGCAAGACCGATATTAGCAAGTCCTGGGCCGTAGAACTCTACGAATTTACCAACAACGCCTTTTTTACGAAGCATTTGGGTAACCGTCAGCGCCAGATCCGTTGCTGTTGCGCCTTCGCTCAGGCTACCAGTCAATTTGAAACCAATTACGTCAGGTGTAACAAAGTAAAGCGGTTGGCCAAGCATACCTGCTTCAGCTTCGATCCCGCCAACACCCCAACCTACAACGCCAAGACCGTTGATCATCGTTGTATGGGAGTCAGTACCTACGAGAGAGTCTGGGAATACAACCGTTTCGCCGTCAACTGTTTTGGTTGCAGCAACGGAAGCCAGGTATTCCAGGTTGACTTGGTGAACGATCCCTGTGGACGGTGGAACCGCACGGAAGTTGTTGAACGCCGTTTGTGCCCAACGCAAGAAACGGTAACGCTCTTCGTTACGCTCAAATTCAACCTTGATATTGTAGTCAAGGGCATCGTTTGTTCCGAACGCATCTACCATGACGGAGTGGTCAATAACGAGGTCAACCGGTACGAGCGGGTTGATCTGTTTTGGATCGCCGCCTGCTTTTTTAACCGTATCACGCATTGCAGCAAGGTCAACGACAACAGGTACGCCGGTGAAGTCTTGCAGAACGATACGTGCAGGAATAAATGGAATTTCTTTGTTATTGTCACGGCCATCTGCCCAGCCGGTCAATTGTTTCACATGTTCTTCGGTAATTGCGTGTCCATCGAATTGACGAACTGCTGCTTCAAGCAGCACTTTAATAGAGAAGGGAAGCTTGGAAAGGTCGCCGTAGCCGCCTTCCTGAAGAGCATCTAAACTGTAGTAGCGGTAAGACTTGCCTCCGACCTCAAGACTGCGTGCGGCGGAGAAATGGTTCTTGGCTGACATACATGTACCTCCTTAAAAATGTGTCGGTGAGATGAAGAAGACATTCATTTAAATGAAGAACAGGCCTTCATCGCTCCGTGTTCTTGTTCGTTAGTTTCATTAGGTGAAACATAATTTCATAATCGTAACTTTAGTTTTAAGTATACCGTTTCAAGAGGTCTACGTAAAGGGCTTTTTGCCTGTGAAATCCTGCTTATCAAAAAGAATGAAGGCGTTTTCTCACAAAGAGCAAGTTTGTATCATTTGGATTTCAGAAGGCGTACTCATACAACCCGGTAGGTTCTCATAGATATAGAAGTAGTTTTATTGTGCATATCGGTGGGAGATCGTCCAAACACAGCTTATGCCGAAGGGGGACAACAGCTTGGAACGGGAATGGAAGAGTGCTTTATATACGTATGTTAACCAATATAATCGCTGCGAGATTGACTACCGCCCACAGACAAGCGAACGTATTGTAACCGATCCTGCGTTTGTTCTGGATCGGGGCGAGCGTATGGCGAGATTAGACGAGTGGTATCGTAGGCGGCGGGCTGTGCCATTGCGGAGTGAGACCAGCGCCAAAATCATACGTACGGTTACCGAGAGTCCGGAAGAATCCGTGGTGGATGTGCAGCTATACAGCAGGTTGTTTTATGAGAAAAGCGGCATGACTCATCGTGAAGATCGAATTGAGCGGGAACGGTTGACCTTTCTACGGCAGAACGGAGTTTGGACGATTACACGGGTAGAACGGGAGGTGCCCGAACGTCGCCCTCCTGGAGCGAGTCGACCTTTTCAGCAGGCTGATTTTGTACAGGCGATGAATCGACCTTTGCTCAATCATGATGTGCTTAGGCAGGGGCGCAGCTCCCGTCAACAATTGTATCGCAGAGATTTAGCGGTTGCGTATGCAGATCGTTGGTGGAATACAGGCAATCCGGCATTTGAAGAATTCGAGGTAGATTGCACCAATTACGTGTCCCAGTGCCTCTTTGCAGGGGAGGCACCCATCCACTATACTGGTAGAAGAGAAGCGGGCTGGTGGTATAAAGGTTATGTAAATGGCACGGAAATGTGGAGCTATAGCTGGGCGGTATCGAACAGTTTGGAGCGTTATCTGTCCAGTAGCATTTGGGGCTTGACCGCAACGGTAGTGGAGCGTCCTGAGCAACTGATGCTGGGGGATGTCATTCTCTACGATTGGGACGGGGATGGTCGCTTTCAGCATAGCACGGTGGTAACCGCCTTTGATGCTGGTGGCATGCCGCTTGTTAACGCACATACAGTCAGCAGTCGTCACCGTTACTGGGATTACCAGGACTCTTACGCTTGGACAGAGCGTACGGTGTATCGGCTTTTTCACATTGCAGACGAATTTTGAGTCTGTTCTCACAGGGACAGAACTTGTTTTCGGTGACGAGCCAAGCCCATTCCGTGTAAAATAAGATCAGTACAGAATAACAATGGTGCCTGTCGTGATTACGTTCATGATGAAGGCATGATGCACAGATAATCGGAGGTTACGCATGAGTATGGATAAATTAAAAGTAGGCGTCGTTTATGGCGGAAAATCTGGCGAGCACGAGGTATCGCTGCAAACGGCGTTTGCTGTAACAAATGCATTTGATTATGAGAAGTATGAACTAGTTCCTTTTTACATCTCCAAGCAAGGTACATGGAAAAAAGGTTCTGTGATGCATGCGCCATTCGCGCAGATCGAAGACCTGAAGCTAGAACAAGCTGCGGGCGGAACTCAGGAAGCGCTGAACGCGCTATTCGGTCGCCTGTACGGTGGAGAAGAAGCTTTGGACGTGATGTTCCCACTGCTGCACGGCACATTCGGTGAAGACGGAACGATCCAAGGTATGTTCGAGATGGCAGATATGCCTTACGTTGGTGCGGGTGTACTCGCTTCAGCAGGTGGTATGGACAAAGTGGTAATGAAGAAATTGTTCGCACAGGCGGGTATTGACCAATGTGCCTTCACTTATTTTAACGCGACACAATGGAAACAATCTGAGCATGAAATGATCGTTCAGGTTGAAGATCAGCTAGGTTATCCGTGCTTTATCAAGCCGGCAAACCTAGGCTCAAGTGTGGGCATCTCCAAAGCACGCAACCGGGATGAATTGAAAACAGCTGTAGAATTCGCACTTCGTTATGATACGAAGGTAGTTATTGAGGAGTTCGTTGAAGCACGCGAAGTCGAGGTGAGTGTGCTAGGAAACGATGAACCGATGGCTTCGGTGCCAGGAGAAATCGTATCCTCCGGTGAATATTATGATTATGCTGCTAAGTACATTGACGGACAATCACAGATGTTGATTCCTGCACCACTCGATCCAGAAGCGGCAGATCGTATTCGTGAAGCGGCGTTGCAGGCATTTCGTGCAATCGAAGGCAATGGTATCTCCCGCGCGGACTTCTTCATCCGCAAATCGGATGGCGCCTTGCTCATTAATGAAGTGAACACAATGCCAGGTTTCACACCGTACAGCATGTATCCTTTGCTGTGGCGTGAAACGGGTGTAGCGTATGCGGAGTTGCTGGATCGCATGATTGAGCTGGCTCTGGAGCGATACAACCGCAAACAAGCTCTAAACTACGAAAATGGAGTGCAAGTATAATTTCGGATTTTATAAAATGAACTTATTATTTACACGCTAATTTAAGGAGGGATAGGCATGGGATTTCAGACTGAATTCAATTCCGTATGCAAATTCAAAAGCGAACAAGAACTATTCGAGCTGCTTGAATATGGCCGTGGCAAAATGGTTAAACAAGGATTCCGGGTATTCCCTACCGGACAGAAAGTCATTGCGTACACACCGGACAATGTGGCGGTTGCCATCGTGAAGATTGTTGCTTCCATTGCGGAGATTAACTTCCAAAACCAAGAGGTGACCGAAGTAGAGATGCAACTCATCCGTAAATTAACGGAAGAAGAATCACGCATCCAGACTGCACTTGCCGACGAGATGTTCTTTGGAGAGCAGGCGCAGGGTTAATCAACCGATTTGGTGCCTGAGCGATTATGGTCTTTCGTTTAGGGTAAAACTTGGTTATATACAAGTTGGCAAAGCTCGGCGTATCAGAGTCGGGCAGAATTGCCGCCCATAGAGAGGAAGAACTTTCATGCTCGTGCGTTTTGGTTACGTGGCTATGTCTGTGCTTGTGGAGAATGCTTCACCATCGCGCACAATGACCATGGCCAGCTTCAAAAAGATCGACGACAGGCAAGCAGCCATTCGTAAGCTGGAACGGATCGCGGCTGAGAATCTACACAATACGTTACGATTACTCAGACATAATCGCGGGAGTCATATTCATGTCTACCGTTTCTCCTCCAAATTAATTCCACTCGCAACGCATGAGGATCTAAGTGATTGGGATCCATTTCCGGCACTAAAATCTGATTTTGCAGCGATAGGTGAATTTGTGAAGGAGAATCAGATGCGTGTATCGTTTCACCCTGATCATTTTACGGTACTCAGTACACCTCGTGAGGAAGTGCTGCGTAATTCGATCAAGGATCTGCGTCATCATGTGCGGATGCTGGATGCAATGGGTCTAAATGCAACTGCCAAGAACAATATACATATTGGTGGTGCATATGGGGACAAGCCTTCTGCAGCACTTCGTTTTGAAGAGAACTTTATGAAGCTGGACAGGGATATTCAAGAGCGGATCACGCTCGAAAATGATGACAAAACCTTCAATGTGCCCGAAACTCTAGCGGTGTGTGAACATTTAGGGCTACCGATGGTACTGGATATTCATCATCAGTGGGTCAACAACGAAGGGGAAAAGCCTTGGGAGCTGTGGCCTAACATTCTGAAAACATGGACGTCACCCCTTGCCCAGGCAGATTCACCAGCGGATCGCCCACTCGTACCTAAGATTCACGTGTCCAGCCCGAAGAGTGAGAAAGATCCGCGTGGTCATGCGGACGGCGTAGAGGTAGAGCCGTTGCTGGATTTTTTAAGGCACATTGCTGCAGATACTCCTGCGCTGGATGTTATGATTGAGGCTAAACGTAAAGATGAAGCGTTGGTTCAATTGATGCAGAAGTTAGCGTTCTATCACGAAGAGGGCGTGGAGTGGGTAGACGAATCAACGGTCATTATTCATCCCTAGTGCCAAAAGAGGCTTAGGCAACTAGAAACTTTACCTCCAAAGGGACGTATACTTCTAACAAGTATTTTAATTTTTTCGTAGATTGATATAGAAAGTAGAGTGAACGCTTTGAATGAGAAGGAAAAGACACCTTATGTCGTGACAAGCAAAAGCTATACTGCCGTCGCCATCAATGCAGCTTCCAAAGCTGGAGAGTGGATCAAGAGTCGCCTTGGAACGGTAAGTGAACTTGGAATCAAGTATTCTCCGCAAGATCTGGTAACCGAAGTGGATAAAGGAGCGGAACAGATGATCCGCCGCCTCATTCTTACCCATTTTCCTGAGCATGCTATTCTGGGTGAAGAGGGCGTGGAGCCCGGACCTGAGGCTTCTGCTAGAGCGCTCCAAGAGATTCAAGATGAAGAGTATCTTTGGATTGTTGACCCCGTGGATGGCACGACCAATTTCGTGCATGGATTTCCGTTCTTTTCGGTATCTATCGGATTAGCACATCGTGGTGAAGTTATTGTAGGTGTTATTTACGATCCTTCACGGGATGAATTATTTGTAGCTGAAAAAGGAAAAGGCGCCTACGTTCATGGTAATCGTATGGGTGTATCTGGAGAGCAAGAGCTGGCGCATAGCCTTGTCGCTGTTGGCTTCCCTGCTGATCCTAACTATACCCTGCCTATTAATATGGCTGCTGTACAAGCGCTTGCCCCACAGGTACGTAACTTACGTGCTGGCGGTTCAGCTGCATTACATCTGGCTTATGTTGCAGCAGGACGACTTAGCGCTTATACGGAAATCGGACTGAAACCATGGGATATTGCAGCAGGCGCACTACTCGTTGCAGAGTCTGGTGGCACAATTACAGATACGGTTGGAACACCGTACGATCTGTCCGTTAGCCATATCGTCGCGAGTAATGGCAAAATTCATGACGCCCTGACAGGTGTACTGAAGGAAGCCAAAGCTACGGGTATGGAGTGAGCGTAACTTATCCAAGCTTGAATAACTTGTCATCGTAATCATGTGAATTCAATCAAAGGAGCGAATACCAATGGATGAATCCAAAGAACTGGAACAACGGCTCAGAGATATGCTGATGGAAGGGGACATGGAGGACTCCGGCGACGCCGAACAGCGTGAACGTCAATTGATTCCTCCCAAATATGAAGTGCGGATCCAGACGGAGCGCGACCCCATTGTCGAAGAAACGTTGAAATTCCGTCAATTAGCACGTGAAGTAGACGATCGTTATGATCGTTATCTGGAACGAGCTGCCGGTAACAAACCGGATACTGACACAGTGGATCCCAATCATTCCAAAGGTGCAGATCCGTCGCAAACTTAACCAATGGCCAATGTGTGACTATAATTAGACATAGCCAACGAATAAGAATGAACGAAATAACAGGTTATCCCGTCCGGGAAACCTGTTATTTCATGTGTCCCATCTGTAGTGGGGACAACCTCTACTTTATAATGATAGAATAGAATGACACGCACTTATGTCATTAGAATGACGGATGTACTATATAATCGTGTAAAATGATAGATTCGCGAAAAGGAGTGTTAACGAGAATGAAGCGTAAAGTTACATGGGGAAATACAGCAGCAGGATTAACAGCGAGTATGTTAGCCGGAATGTTGCTCTTAGCATCATCTGCACTGCCTGCACATGCGGCAGAGGCAGGTACAAGCACATTACCAGCGAGCACAACCGAAGCATCGTTGCCAGCGAAGAAAGATGCAGTAGCGGTAACGAAGGAGTTTCGTATCGTAACCCTGGGAGATTCTATCACTGTGGGATACGAGCCTAATTTGAAAGAGCAAGAGCTACCATATGGCTATGTAGAACGTTTGCAGGAGCAAGGCTTGCTTCATGGTCGTACGCAAGTGGATAACTTCGGCATTGCTGGGTTGAAGAGCAGTGGTCTGAAGACGTTCACGACGGCAATTAAAGAAGGCAAAACGCTCACGTCTGAAGCGATTCAACCAAGTCTGCCAGACCCAAGAGCTGGACAGATCGGAGCGAATACCGCTGCCATTCGGGAGAGTATTGCTCAAGCGAATCTAGTAGCCATTACAATTGGCGGAAATGACGTATCGGAATTGCTCGGTACAGCCAACAAGCTGAGTGATCAGGAGCTGCAAGAGAAGGTAAAAGAATTACTTACAACATATACAGCGAATATTAGTGCAACGATTACTGACATTCATGAGATTAATCCAACCGCTCGAATTGTGATTGCTGATCAATATCAACCGATGCCAGAGGTAGCAGGCAAGGAGCTTTATGCTAAACTTATGGAGGCATCCAAAGCCTTCACAACAACGATTGATGGAATTGCTGCTCAATTCACTTCCCAAGGGATCGATGTACAAGTAGCTCACGTAGCGAAAGAGTTTATTGGTGGCGAAGGTACGATGACACATATGATCAGAGATCGTGATTTCCATCCGAATCAATTGGGATATGCATCGATTGCTGAAGTGTTTTCCAAAACCATCTGGGGCAACTATACGAAACTGACAGTTCCAGCAGCAGGCGAGCCAATGAACATTATCGTCGGCGGCAAAACGCTGGATACACCGTACAAACCGATCATCCGTAGCGGCAAGAACTTTGTAGCCATTCAGGATATCGTGAACGCGGTTGGTGCAACAACGGTTTGGGATAACAAAACATCTACAGCTACAATTACTTATGGTGATCGTAAGGTTGCTGTGAAGATCGGTGCGAATGCGGTTCTAGTTAATGGAGCATCGGTTAAGGTTGACACACCTGCCTTCCTGAACAAGGTAGGCAAAGAGTCCAAAACATACGTACCTCTTGCTATGGTAGCAGAAGGTCTTGGATTTGACGTGCAATATGTAGCGAAGCTGAAAACGGTATTCGTGAATCCGTAATCGTTACTTCGTATCCGAATAGGCAGAGGGTTCCTTCATTTCAGAGGGAATTCTCTGTCTATTTGTCTTTTTATTCGCGTACATCGTGAATAGATTGTTTCATGACTCCAAAAGTTGAATAAATATGACTTGTCATCTGACCATGGATGTGTAAATATGAAAATAACTTACAGTCGTTCTACACGCCATAAGAAGCATCGTACCCTTCTCCAGTCAAAGGAGCGCTTTGGATGAGGAAAATTAAGAACGCTTTCATGACGTTGCCAATACATCACAAAACCATCCTTCTCATCGGGCTTTTGATGTTGGTCAGCTTCACCTTTTATGTCTCCGTCCTGCGATATGTCTTCAGCATCTATGACCGTCAGATTTACGAGAAGTCATCACAGGTTCTTAATATGTCCTCTGTAGGCATCGAGAATCAGCTTCGGGAGATCACGAATCTATCCTTCAAAGTCATGTCGGACGAACCGCTACAGCAATATCTGCTGCAGTTGGAGAAGGCAGAGACGGGATACGAAAAGAACAGTGTACGCAAGAAGATCACCAATCGACTTGTCGCTTATGCAGGCTCGGAGAAATACGTGTATTCCATGATATTTATTGATAATGATAAAAATATTATGGCTGCGGGAAACCGAGAGGGTGTATCCGAAGCAATGCAAAATGAGCTGGTTGCGCTCGGTGAGCAGCATTCTGGTGCAAATGCATGGTATACCGGCGGGGATCGCCAAGCGAGATTGCTATCGGTAAGACAGGTGAAATCCTTCATTGGCGGTGCGTTTACACTGGATAAGCTGGGGACGTTAGTGATTCGTGTTCGATTGGATCGCATTGTCCAGGATCAGATGCAGCATCCGGCAGAGGATTCTCAGCTACTCATTACGGATGGTAGAGAAGTCATCTATCCAACTGAACCCTCAGTCAGTGAATCTGAAATTGAGTCAGAATTGAAGCGAATTCAGCCATATGGCATTGCTATGTTTGAACAAGGAAGGAATTTTGTCGCCCGAGCTCATTCCTCCTACACAGATTGGGTGTACCTGTATATGACTCCCTTTGATCAGATGTTTAAGCAGGTTCAGTTTGTCAAACAGCTGGTAACGGTTATTTTCATTGTCATATTTCTGGCGGCACTTATATTCGGATTCCGTTTCTCGCGTAGCATCACTCAGCCTATTGCCCATTTGATCAAGAAAATGCGCAATATTGAAAAGGGTGATCTCGACAAGCTGGAGGAAGCTGCACTTGGTGATATCCCGTCTTCCCCGCAAAATGAGGTTGGGCTATTACATCGAACCTTCAAAATGATGCTACAGCGCATCCGTGAATTGATTGATGAGAATTATGCCAAGCAGCTGGTGATTCGTGAGACAGAGTTGAAAGCGCTTCAGGCGCAGATCAACCCTCACTTCTTATATAACACTCTGGAATCGATCAATTGGCTCGCCAAAGTTCAGAAACAACGTCAAATCTCTGAAATGGTAGAGGCACTTGGGTTTTTGTTACGAAGCTCAGTGAATATGTCTGAAAAGTGGATTACGCTCGAAAGAGAATTGGATATCGTGCGCAGCTATGTGACGATTCAGCGTACACGCTTTGAGGAAAGACTTGATTTTGACATGGAGATTGCTCCTGAAGTGGGAACAGCACGGATTCCTAAACTGACATTACAGCCTTTGGTGGAGAACGCCATTCATTATGCGCTGGAACCAAGCATAGATCCTTGCCGAATTCGCATCCGAGCGAGGGCAGACGGGGATAAGGTGATTATTGAAGTGGAGGATGATGGTCCGGGAATGACAGCGGAATTCCTACAACAATTGCAGGAGGGACAGATTCAGACAAGAGGGCAGGGCATTGGGTTATCAAACATTCAAGAACGGATCAGACTGACCTTCGGTGATGAAGGCACAATGGTCATGAGCAGCAGCCCTGGATCAGGAACTGTAGTATCGATCAGCATACCTTGGATTAGAGAGGACGATGACGATGTACAAAGTGATGCTCGTAGATGATGAGCGTGTCATTCTAGAGGGGATTTCCCAGGTGGTCGATTGGGCCGCAGCAGGCACAGAGCTGGTGGATACGGCAAGGAACGGAATTGAAGCATTGGACAAAATTGGGCAATCCCGTCCTGACATTATCATTACGGATATTTCCATGCCTGGTCTAGATGGTCTTGGACTTATTGAGAAGGCATCCGAGGCCTATCCTGATCTACGGTTTATTATGTTGTCTGGTTATAAGGAGTTCGAGTATGCCCGCAGAGCCATGCAATATGGGGTGAAGCATTATCTGCTGAAGCCTTGTAATGAGAATCAGATCCATGATGCCTTATCCGAGTTGCTACAGGAACAGCAGGATGCCCAGGTGAAGGAGCATGTAGCCGGAGAGATGAAGCAGAGACTGCAACGGGTTCTTCCACATGTGAAAGAACAGTTTCTGCTTGAATTCATGACGAATCGAACCTATGGACCAGGTGACTTGGAATACTATCAAGAGCTGTTCGATCTGGAGCTTGAGGATACTGAAGTTCGCCTATTGCTGTTCCGAATTGCAGATGAGCATGATTACAGTCATTTATTTGCGATCAAGAATATCGCGAATGATCTTCTCCCACATGTCATGTTAAGTACAACGATTGAAGGAAAGCTGTTGATTTTGCTGAAAGATTCCGCTGATGCAGTTACATTACAGGAAAGTATTGAAGAAGTTCGGGCCACATTTACTCGCTTGTATAAATTACAGGTGACTGCTGCACTAAGCGAAGCAGATCGAATGATCCAGGCTCGGCGTCTGTTCCGTGAAGCACTGCAATGTCTGAACCATCGCTTTTTCATCGGAGAAGGGAAGCTAATAACGAAGAGCGACCTTGTATTAGCGGGCGAACGCGAAGGTATACATGTGGAACAGGATGCGGATCAGTTGTGTCAATTAATTAAGTCGGGAAATGCCGAAGAAGCAGCTTCTGAAGTGGATCGTCTGTTTGATCTGTTATCAGAGCATCAGCTGGAGATTGAGGTTACTCGTTCCTATGTGGTGCAATTGTATTCGGCAATGATTCAAGTCTGTCCACCCGAAGAGGCAACGGAATTCACTCAGCGGATGGCAGAGCTATCTCATATCGATACGTTATCTGGTCTGAAATCCTTTGTATCCAGCAGTGCAGCTCGGTTGACCTCGGGTTACTACAAGAACCATATCAGTCGCCAGTCTTCGGCGGTGGAGAAAATGATGGATATCGTAGATCGTCACTACGGTGAAGCAGATCTCTCGCTAAACGGCGTAGCACATCAGATGTTATATATGAATCCGGATTACTTAGGGAAAATTTTCAAAAAGGTGACCGGTGAGAATTTTTCAAACTATGTGAATCGACTTCGGATCGAACGGGCATGTGATCATATTCGCAGAGGCGGGGATGTAAAAGTATTTGAGCTTGCCGAATTATTCGGCTTCGGAGGTAACTCGCAATATTTCAGTCAGGTGTTCAAAAAGTGGACGGGAATGACACCTACTGAATTCCGTAGATCCGGCACGTAACAATTGGACACCGATCCTGTGGTGAAGATATGGGGAGGACGAACAGTGCCATGAGGGGCAATGTCGTCCTCCTCTGTTTTTTAAACCAACAAGACGGATTTGTGTATTCAACTATGCGCGTACATTTGCGAAAATGAATTATCAAGTTTGTGAAAGCGTTATCAGGAAAGAAAAGGTAACCCGTTCACACAACCATATCAACATAAAAGGGGAGATTGGCATGGTGAAAAAGGCAATATTCCTGATGATGGCTGCATTGCTGGTTTTTACAGCAGCATGTAGTTCAGGCGGAGGATCAGAGGGCTCATCCTCAGATGGATCGGTTAACCTACGAATCGCTTGGTGGGGTTCAGACGCACGGCATGAATACACACAGAAGGTCATCGACCTGTACAAAGAGAAAAACCCGAATGTCAAAATTGACGTGGAATATGCTTCATTTGATGACTACTGGAAAAAGCTCGCTCCACAAGCAGCGGCAAGTCAGTTGCCTGACATTGTGCAGATGGACATCTCCTATATCAGTCAATATGCACAGAATGGTCAGCTAGAGGATCTGGCTCCATATCTAGGCAACCAGATCAAAGTAGATGATGTCTCCGAGAATGTTATCAGCACTGGCGTAATTAACGGCAAACAGTATGGTGTGCCTGCTGGTGTTAACGTTCTAGGTTTCCAATACGATCCAGCATTGCTTCAAAAAGCAGGTGTGGATGCCATTCCGGACAATATGACTTGGGAAACCTACGAAGAGCTGGGTAAACAAGCCGCGGATAAAGGTCTGTATTTGGATGGTGGGGTAGCGCCGGATATCTTCTTCCACTACTTCCTGCGTACCAAAGGACTGTCACTGTACAATGCGGAAGGAACGGGGCTTGGCTACGACGACGATAAATTATTCGTTGAGTTCTTCGGACTTATGCGTCGCATGATTGAGCAAGGTGCAGCACCTACGCCAGATATTGCTAACCAAACCAAAGGCATTATTGAAGAATCCGATCTTGTTAAAGAAAAAGGAATCGGTGTATGGCAATGGTCGAATCAGTTCGTAGCATTGCAACAAGTAGCTAACCGTCCACTTGCATTCGCACCAATGCCAGGTCCTGATATGGAAAAAGGTCTTTATATGCAGCCAAGTATGTATTG
This sequence comes from Paenibacillus tundrae, assembly GCF_036884255.1. Lineage (NCBI taxonomy): Bacteria > Bacillati > Bacillota > Bacilli > Caryophanales > Paenibacillaceae > Paenibacillus > Paenibacillus tundrae. The sequence goes on from NZ_CP145605.1 coordinate 748,083, forward strand.
GGGTGTAACGTCCAACTCGAAAGTAAAAGAAGAAGCTGCTAAATTCATCGATTTCTGGGTGAACGATGTAGAAGCTAACAAATTGATCAAAGGTGAGCGCGGTGTGCCTATCTCTGGAGCAATCAAAGAAGCGATTGCACCTGAACTGAGCGATGCAACCAAACAGGTATTTGAATTCGTAGCATCGATGGAGCCGAAAGCTTCTCCAATGAGCCCACCACCACCAGTAGGTTCACCTGAAGTAATCTCATCTCTAGCAGATGTTGTTGAAGAACTGAACTTTGGCAAAATCACACCAGAGCAAGCGGCAGAGACATTCCGCAAAAATGCTGAATCTGTCCTAGCCAACAATAAATAACAGTTGAATGATTGCTTGCTCATCCCGCGAATGGGATGGACGGGAACAGGGCTACTCGCTTCTGCGAGGGCCTTTCCCCGTCCAATCATTTTGAGAAACCAGTCGTAGCGCAAGCAGATCTATGAGATGTTGTTCAAAAAGTCCGCTTTTGATTACGATGGATGCCTGACGGCATCTCAGCATCGAAGATGAGATTCAGCCGAAATGTCCGTTGCTCACGTAGCTCTATCTACGCTCCGCTACTCCATTTCTATCTTCATCCCATCTTCTCGGTACTGAAAACCGTCGTTTTTGAACACGCACTATGAAGGAGGTTCGTTCCATTGAGACAGTATTCGTCGTTACGTAGAAACCTGACCGGATATGCGTTTATCAGCCCGTTCATTATTGGCTTTCTGGGCTTTACGCTGATCCCCATGTTTGTTTCTCTATATATGTCATTCACGAGTTATAACTTGTTCACTTCTCCGCGCTGGATCGGGCTCGACAACTACTACAAGATGTTTTTTGAAGACCCGAAATACTGGAACTCGGTTAAGGTAACATTCCTATATGTATTCATTGGGGTACCGTTAAGGTTGATCTTCGCCCTCTTCGTAGCGATGATCCTGAATACTGGCTCTCGCATGGTTGGAACGTACCGTACCTTGTACTACTTACCATCGATCATCGGTGGTAGTGTCGCTGTATCCATTATGTGGCGCAACCTCTTCAGTAACGAAGGTGTCGTTAACAGTGCACTCGTAGCAATCGGAGTAGGGCCAATAAGCTGGTTTGGTGATCCGGATGCATCTCTCGTTATGCTAATCTCGCTGTCCGTGTGGCAGTTTGGTTCCTCCATGTTGATCTTCCTAGCAGGTCTCAAAAATATTTCTCCTGAGATGTATGAGGCAGCGGGTGTGGATGGAGCGAATCCGATTCGTAAATTTTTCAGCATTACCTTGCCACTCCTCAGTCCAATTGTTCTGTTCAACCTGATCATGCAAACCATTGGTGCATTCATGACGTTTGTACCTGCCTATATCATCTCCAAAGGAGAAGGCGGCCCAATGGACGGTACGATGCTCTACTCCCTGTACCTGTTCCGTCAGGCGTTTATGTTTAACAACATGGGTTACGCTTCGGCAATGGCCTGGATCATGTTGCTGATGATTGGTTTGCTTACTGTAGCGGTGTTCCTGACATCTAAATTCTGGGTATTCTATGAATCCGAAGGAGGGAAGTAACGATGGTTTGGAGAAATGTTAAATGGCCCATATATCACCTGTTCGTTGCAGCACTAGCCCTCCTGATGCTCTATCCAGTGCTCTGGATGCTATTCAGTTCCTTCAAGGAGAGCCGTACCATCTTCGTCACGGCAGACACGCTCTTCCCAACAGAATGGATATGGAGCAACTATGTTGATGGCTGGAAAGGTGCTGGCGGCAGACCGTTCATGGATTATATTACGAACTCGCTTGTCATTGTTATCATCTCAACTATTGGTGCAGTGATATCGTCATCATTGATTGCTTTTGGTTTTGCCAGACTGAACTTCAAAGGACGTGCCTTCTGGTTCTCCATTATGATGTTGACTCTTATGCTGCCACATGACGTTGTACTCGTTCCTCAATATATCATCTTTACGAAGCTTGGTTGGTTGAATACGATATTGCCGATCGTTGTTCCTACATTCTTCGGGATGCCGTTCTTCATCTTCCTGATGGTGCAGTTCATTCGAACGATTCCTAAGGAATTGGATGAGGCAGCTACGATTGATGGATGTAACAAATTTAGGCTGTACATTCAGATTATTATGCCACTCATCAAATCATCACTGGCTACTGCCGCAATCTTCTCCTTCTATTGGAGATGGGAGGATTTGCTGGGTCCAGTATTGTACCTGAATTCACCGGATAAATATACCGTTTCGATGGCTCTGAAAATGTTCCTGGATAGCGAATCTGCCTCCAACTGGGGAGCGATGTTCGCGATGTCCATCGTCAGTCTCGTACCTGTTGTAGCTGTGTTCTTTATCTTCCAGAAACAAATTGTACAAGGGATGAGCACTAGCGGTTTGAAAGGCTAATTGCACGCGTTGGAACAGAACGCTGAACAAGGAGGCTATTTCCATTGAATAATGCTCAGGATCGTCATTCCGTTGCCTCGGGGGCAACGGTAGAGAACAACGAGAGTACAGTTACAGCATGGAAGTTTAAGTTTGGACCTGGAGAAGAAATAGAAGGATACAAGGCGGTATCTTCAAGTACAATCTATGAGGCTCAACAGGGATTCGGATTTGAACGAGGCTCCATCGTGTATGAGAAACAACGGATTCATGACAATGAGTCATCACGAGAGGCTAATCGCACTCCAGGTAATGGGGAGCCGGTTAACCTGGCCTCCCAATTACGTTCAAGCTTCTGTATTCCAACGAAAGCTGCTTTTGTCATGGATGTGCCTGATGGCACGTATCAAGTAATGATGATTGCAGGAGATGAGCTGGCTGAGACACGTACTCGTGTCAAAGCTGGAGAAGGCAGACTCATGGTGCCAACCATCCATACGTTGCCAGGACAATGTGCAGAGATTCGATTCTCCGTCGTTGTTCGAGGGGGCAAGCTGCGCTTATCCTTCTCTGGCTCAGCACCACGAATTAATGCATTGGAAGTAACACTTGCGAATCAGACCATGACGGTTTTTCTCGCAGGCGATTCCACGGTTACGGATCAACCAGAGAGTGGCTACCCCTACTGTGGTTGGGGGCAGTTGTTGCCGGCTCAATTCAAACACGATGTGGCTGTAGATAATCATGCGCAGTCAGGGCGCAGTTCTCGCAGTTTCATTAATGAAGGACGCTTAGACGCCATTCAGAAGAAAATCAAGGCAGAGGATTTTCTCTTTATTCAATTCGGACATAACGATGAGAAGCCAGACCCTAGTCGGGGAACAAAGCCTTTCACAACATATAAAGAGCATTTGAAAAAGTATATTGATGTCGCCCGTGAGGCGGGGGCTCGTCCAGTGCTGGTTACTCCTGTTCATCGTCGCTATTTTGCAGACGACGGTACGCTGACAGATACGCACGGTGATTATATCGTAGCCGTACGTGAATTAGCGCAAGAGGAGGAAGTACCGCTGATTGATCTTGCTGAGCGAAGCCGTCTTTTATTCGAGCAGACAGGCATCGAGGGCACCAAAGAGGATTTTATGTGGGTACTGCCTGGTGAATTTATGAACTTCCCTGCTGGCGTGGAAGATAATACTCATTTTCAAGAACGCGGTGCTCATCGTCTTGCCGAGCAAGTGGCAGAAGCCATCCGTGAGTTAAGATTACAGCCATTACAGATGTTCTTGCGTTAGGCGAGAGTTCTAGCATGAAGCAAGGGTCAATCGGAAGCACGCAGTTGAAGACGAGGAGGTTGGCATAGTGGGAACGAATCAGACAAATGTTACGAGCGATACTAAAGGAAACAGCGCAGGGGGAGCAAAAGGCCATACATATTGGGTAATCCCCGATGGATACATTCCTCCAGATAGTAGCGGTGCATTGGAGAGCCATGAGAGTATCTGTGTATTAAACACTGGCACAGAAGATGCTGAACTTGAGATCACCATTTTCTTCGAAGATCGGGATCCATTGGAGCAGGTATCGGCAAGGGTACCTGGGCGGAGAACCAAACACATTCGAACAGCCTCATTGCAAGCAAATGGTGAGTCGATTCCACTCGGAGTGCCTTACGCTATAACAGTGTCCAGCAATGTGCCGATCATAGTGCAGTACAGTCGTTTGGATACGACGCAGCCTGAATTAGCATTGATGAGTGTAGTCGCTTTTCCGATAGCTTAGATGAATAATGGTGGAACACCAACAATGTTAGAACATCAAAAGGATAGCACACTTTAGCGCACCAAAAGACGATGCATCTACCCACTGCTTACTGTAGGGGATATGGATCGTCTTTTATTTTGAAGCATTATATTTATAGGTGCTTGCATTCATAATGTCGACACGAACGTCCACCTGACCCAACTTGAAATGGGCGAGAGGATCAGCTCGTTTGTTGGCGTGTGTAGCCCACAAGGAATGGTCATGTCGGTATAGATACTCGACCAGGCCATAGGTATCTATTTTCATCGTCTGTGTATGTTGAAAGGTATGTCGTATTTCGTTCTGAATTTGCTGCGCAGCTTCTTGTTCCAGCATGCGTTTGGATTGATGTGTGCTATGGTCTTCAATGATCGTGCCTTTAACGATGGTCTTCAGATCAAACTGAACCCCGTTTCCATTCTTCTTCGCTCGTATCACGGTTCGTGGATCACGGAGCATGAGGGATAGACTGGGTGTTTTTTGCTTGTCCGAATAGACGTACAGAGGATACTGATAGACTTTGTTGTAGTTAACATACCTTGCTCCTGCCGCATGATCTGCGTCGACTTTTCCTTGATTCTGACCACCTGTGATAACGTAAAATCCATTCATTTGCACGAGCGGTGGCTTCCGATCCTGGTTTGTCCATGTGTGATTCGTATTCGTAACAGAGGGAACCAGAACGGTAGACGCGGGTTCTCGGAATCCATCTAGAAGCTGATGCATTCGAATAGGCTCAAACGCTGAATATTGTTTATATAGCTTAACCGGCTCGAATAACTCGATCGTCTGTTCAGATTGGTTCAGCAGAGCGGATGAAGAGAGCAGATCCTTCATATCGTCCGTCGTAGCGTAAATCCAAGGCGTATAACGAAGTTGCCCGGAATGCATAAGTGTATCGAAGATATCCTCCAGATGCCCGTTTAGCGAATTTTGAGTTAATACGATGGCCTTCACATGGGTCCACAACGTCTGCTGTTGAGAACTGCGGTACAGATCGTTGACAGCCATATTCAGTGTTGCGCCCTCACCTTGACCAATCCAGACCTGGCTTCCTTCACGTGAGGTAGGTCCATCTTGCTTCGCAATGCTCGAAAAATCAATGAGTTGCGCATAGGCGACATAGTGATCCTTAACATAATCAATACCCAGCGCAGTGATGAAATTGATGCTCTGGACTTCCTTCGAATCCCAGCATCCAGCTAGAGGAATAGCCATAATCATGGCGATCAGCCAGAGCCCTATTTTTCGGGTAAGGCATGTCATGAACTGCACAGTGTACTTCATGATTTCCCCTTCTTTCGGGTGGAATCTTGAGTATGCAGAGCCTTAGGGCGTTGTTTGCGTTTCAGTGTAGGCAGCATCGATACAGATTGAGTAAAGTCACCAGGAATATAAGGAGATACAGGAGACAGGTACGATACGCCGTAACATTCTAGTGACACCAAGTGTACGATTATGGCGAAGAAACCAATCATGAATCCAAATAGCCCGAGCACAGAAGAGAGAACCAGCATGAAAATTCGGATCTGTGAAGTGGCCCCCCCTAGCACGGAATTCACAAGGATGTAGCTAGAAATGACAGAGATTGCCACAGTCACAATGATGGTGGGGGAGGTAATTCCCGCTCGAATGGCTGCATCTCCGATAATGAGTCCACCGACGACACTAACCGTCTGTCCCAGCGCTCTGGGAAGTCTACGTCCAGCTTCATTAAATAATTCAAACATAAAGATCATTAAGAAAGCTTCGAGTGTAACTGGCATAGGTAATCCCATTCGGGTACCCGCAATGGTTGCGAGAAGAGGTAGTGGAATCTGTTCCAGATTGAAGCTTGTAAGTCCAATATAGAAGGCAGGAAAAAAGCAGGCGATTAATAACCCCGCAATACGAAGAATCCGCTCAAAGGTTACGATAAAGAACGGGGTGCTCTCGTCTTCGGGTGACTTCAGTTGATTGAATAAGGTAGTAGGTGCAATTGTTGCTACTGGAGAACCTTCGATGAGAACAGCAAAGCGACCGTTAAGTATGGAATCAACGACATAATCAGGACGTTCAGTGCTATCTGTTAAAGGGAAAATGCTTTTGATTCCGCCCATAACGGCCCTTTCGACAAGCGAGGTTCCGAGAACGCCATCGAGTTCAATCTGATTAAGATTGTTGCGGGCTTCACTTAGAATATCAGGGTTAATAATATCGCCTATATACAACAGTCCCATAGAGGTTTGTGTCCGGTCACCTTTAACGAATTTCTCGTAACACATGGAGTCACTTTTTAGACGTTTTCGAATCAGGGCAATGTTGGTGCTAAGCTCTTCGGTAAACCCATCGCGGGGTCCTTTGACTGATGTTTCAATAGCGGATTCCTCGGGTGTACGCCCAGGAATAGAGGCAATATCCATGCTATAGGCCGGATGTCCTTGCCCGAAGAAAAGGACAAGTTGTCCGCTAAATACGAGACGATTAATGTTGGGCACATCCTGTATATCCGGAATGGAGCTCATGGAGAACCCTAGTTGTGAAGGTAACGGCATGCCTGCATCTAATTCAGCCTGTTCTAGTCGAGGAACAACATATTGATTAATCTGTTTGGTATCTGTTAAGCCCTCACAATATACCAAAATGACAGATAATCCAGCGGGCTGCTTAGAAGGGTAGGCTTGAACAACAACGTCTGCACAGGACTTAAACAACTGCTGTAACGAAGCATGAAGGGAATCTGGGGACTCGGAGTTAATCAGTGTGTGCTCCATGTTGTTTCCTCCTCTGAGCGCGCGAACTGAACCACGCAGTGAAAGTGGCGACTACAGCAAGGCTGCTCAGATACAGCACGTTAACTGGGAAAATAACATGTACGAGCAAAAATTCGAACGTGATATCATCCAATGGATGTAACATCGTCATAATAAAAACGACAGTGAGCGCGCTAAAGGCAGCTTTTCTTGTATAGGCGTTTTTAATATTCCATATCTCCACCACAATATACATACCGAGGGATATCCGTGTAAAAGAGCCTGCGAGCCACTGGTAGATCGAAAAGAAATCCGTTTGGGCAATATATTTGCCCAAGGAAGCAATGCGCCACTCCTCAAAAGCAGGGTAACGCATTTTGGCCGCCTCATATGGGTCGAATTCCACAATGGCTCCAATCAGTGGGCCAAGCGTTAATCCTACGATAATGCAGGCCAGTAATAGATATTGCCACAGTCGAATACGAGAACGCAGATGAGGCTGTATATACCAGATAAACAGTAACTCAAACATGCCAGCCAGGCAGTACAATGTGCCATTCATGACAGGTAACCATCCATGCTCAAGCACAGGTAGCAAGCGACTGTAGTCCTTGTACTGCATATTAACGATAGCTACATAGAAGCCAAGCAGAACCACGAGTGGAAGAAGTAATCCGGCTGTGAACGCCAGCGTGCGTATGCCTTTATACGCGGTGTAGCCACAGACAGCCATCAAGGCGATGGTCGTCGCGATTACCGGAGTATCCTGCAGATAGTTCGTTTTGGTCCAAGTGGTCGTATCGTGCAAAGTGAAATAGATCAAGGACAGGAAGAAGAGGCTGTTCCCTATACGAAACAGCAGACCAATCGGTTTACCGAGATGATTCGATAACCAGTTATTGAAGGTTTGATGCTCAAGATGCCGGGAGACGTAGGCAAGCATGAGGGTGAATAAGAGGAAGGGGCCTACAGACAGCAGAACGGATATCCACGCATCTCGTTTGGCAGCCGTGAGAAGAGCCGGGATGATCAATACGTGACTGACAAGTCCCACCGTTAACATCATAAGCATTAATGCTTGCAAGAATGAAGGCTGGGTTGGTTTCATGCTGAGAGAACCTCCTTCCTAATAGAGGCTGTTCAAAAAGTTTTTAGCTTCATCCCATCTTCTTGGGACTGAAAACCGTCCTTTTTGAACACGCATTTATAGGATTATCTCAGCAGTGTTTACTTGAATCCTGTGCTTCATACAGGAGAGCGTTACGTAGTTCGATGTATTTGTTTAATCCTACAATGAATTAATGCTAACTCAGGCTCTAGGTTTAGCCTCTAGACGACGCTTTCTACCACTCATGTTGGTGCCAAGCACACCCGCAATAATGAGCAATGCTCCGATAAAATGATAGCCACTCACTGGCTCATGTAGAATCCATGCCCCGCCTGCAATTGAAATTAACGTGGACAGATTGCTGAATACACTCATCTGCGAAGCCTCCAAATGAGTCAAGGCGTAACTAGCAAGCAGGGTAGAGAACATTGTTGATAATATAGCCAGATAGGCGATCGAGCCCAGATAAGAACCATCCCCAAGTGGTTTGATATAATCCGACAATGTCCCGACTGAAGTATGGCGAATGACAGATGTGACGTTGAAGACTATGGCTCCAACCATTAAGGTTACCCACGTCAATTCCATCGGTTTATATTTTTGCGTCAAGGGTCGTGCAAGAACACCATAACCTGCAAAGCAAATGGTGGAGAGCAGAAGTAGTGCAATACCCTTAAAATTGCCGAGCGACATCGCAGTGCCTTTCATCAAGAAGATGTAGACAACACCAGCCACTGACAACATCAGAAATAGCTTTTGCAACGTTGTTGTGCTTTCCTTCAGAAAGACCGAAGCTAGAATGAGCGTGAATATAGGAGCCATTGCCTGAATAATGCCAGCTTCTGATGAATTCGACGAGACTAGTCCGAATGTCTGAAATGCGAAGAATAATACAGGAGATAGAAGCCCAAGTGGGATAATCCGTAATAGATCTTGCCATGTGAGCTTAATCCGAATCCATCCAAAAACAACAGGTATACTGACTACTAACAGGGACAACGCGAATCGGTGTGCTAACACATCAATCGGGTGGGCAATATTGACTGTCATTTTGGCAAATAGAAAGGATAAGCCAATAATAGCCGCATAGACAACGGCTGCCATATAGGCCAAACCTTGAGTACGAGTAGGGGATTGCTTCATGTCGATTCCTCCGCTTATTTCATAAGATCATGTTGACCCTATCAATATACTGCCGAGAATAACGTGTTACAATAAACATAAATACAGACTGTACCGGTACAATTGTGGAGGTGCGAACGTGGTATGAAGAAGAAATATGAAGTGATCGCAGAGTCCGTACAACGTTGGATTCAGGAGCAAGCTCGTGAGCAGGACACTCGGCAATGGATGGACAAAGGGATCAGGCTTCCGGCAGTTCGTGCCTTAGCCGAACAGCATCAATGTAGCATCAGCACCGTGATTAAGGCGTATGAATGGCTGGAGGAACGACATCTGGTGTATGCGATTCCTCAGTCTGGCTATTATGCTGTACAGAATGGAACAGATGTAGATGAGGCTGAATGGAATGGGCCACTGGATTTTGCTTCAGCTGCACCTGATCCACGGGTATTCCCGTACTCAGATTTTCGCCATTGTGTGGATCAAGCGATGGAGAAGAAACAGGCTGATTTATTTCTATATGGGACGGAAAGAGGTCTGCCTTCGCTCATCCAGCTGGTGCAGAGACAGTTTGCTGATTATCAGGTTTTTGCTCGTATGGATCAGTTCTTTATTACATCTGGTGTACAGCAGGCGCTTGCAGTGCTCGCGCTAATGCCCTTCCCAAACGGGAAGCAACGGGTTCTGCTTGAATTACCGACATATCACAATATGCCTTCACTTTTAAGTGGATTAAACGTGCCGATTGCGGGGGTTAAGCGTTCGCTGAATGGATTAGACTGGGATGAATTAGAATGCCAATTTCGTGAGGGGGATATCAAATTCTTTTATGTAATGCCACGCTTTCACAATCCACTTGGAACTTCCCTGACAACATCAGAGAAGAAGCATTTAATTCGGCTAGCCATCAAGTACGATGTTTACATCGTTGAGGACGATTATTTGGCCGATCTGGAGGATAATTCGAAGCAGGATCCTTTATTCTCCTATGATACAGAGGGGCGGGTCATCTATCTGAAGAGTTATTCCAAAATCCTGTTTCCCGGCCTGCGCATAGGGATAGCAATCCTGCCTCCGAAGCTTACCACTGCTTTCAATATGTATAAAAAGATGCTCGATATTGACACCTCCGTCCTTTCTCAGGCTGCACTAGAGGTCTATATCAGTAGTGGCATGTTTGCCCATCATGGCAAAGTGATTCGTAGCCGTTATGCCGCACGCATGCTTAAGGTTCATGAACAGCTAGACGCCTATCCTGAATTTACACCTTTTAAGGAAGCGCCGCGGACAGGAGGAGAACATACGGTGTTACCACTCCCATCGAACATTCCACTTAAGGCATTGTTGGCGCGTTTGGAGCAGCATGGAGTTATGGCAGGGACTACGGAGCGGTATTACCCGGAGGAGTTGCATGGGGATAAAATGCTGCGATTGAACATTTCGAATGTGCCGAAACAGCGAATTGCAGAGGGAATGCGAATAATCGCAGAGCAGATTACGAGGTTAAATGTAGTCCAGCATTAAAATGGATCAGGTAGAAACGAATAAAAAAGAGGCGTCGTAAACGGTCACCATCACCGTTTATCGACGCCTCTAAGGCGTGTCTGGGAATTCCGAAGGATGCACTTCAGCGAGTTTTCAGACATGACTTAGCGTCTTATATTACTCCTGAGCCATCGCTTTGAAGGAAGCTTCGGCTGCTTCTAATGTTGCTTGTACATCCTCATCGGTATGTGCAGTAGTCAGGAACCATGCTTCATATTTGGATGGAGCTAAGTTAATGCCACGGTTCAACATATGCCGGAAGAAGGAGGCGAACTGTTCTCCATCTGTATCCTGTGCCTGATCATAGTTCGTGACCGGGTGATTACAGAAATGGGTGGAGAAGGCGCCGCGGATTCGGTTGATCGTTACATCGATGCCATGGCGATCAGCTGAGGCCTTCAGTCCTGTGGTCAGATCGATTGCCAGGCGTTCCATTTCTTCGTACACACCTTCACCTTGTAACACTTCAAGGCAGGCAATACCCGCAGAGATCGAAGCAGGGTTACCCGCCATTGTTCCTGCTTGATAGGCAGGCCCGAGCGGAGCAACTTGTTCCATGACATGTTTACGTCCGCCATAAGCACCAATCGGGAGACCGCCGCCAATAATTTTACCTAATGCGGTCAGATCTGGTTCAATCTCAGCGTGATTATCCAGACCAGCATATGTCTGAGTAGAACCATAGTGGAAACGGAATGCGGTAATAACCTCGTCATAGATGACGAGTGAACCATTGTCTCGTGTCATCGCGCAGAGCCCTTCTAGGAAGCCAGGTTCAGGCATGACCATACCAAAGTTACCTACAATGGGTTCAACCATTACCGCGGCAACGTCGTCACCCCAACGCTCCAGAGCGTCTTTGAGAGCATCCAGATCATTAAAAGGAACGGTAATAACCTCATGGGCGATGCTCGTTGGAATACCTGCGCTATCGGGAATACCAAGCGTAGATGGACCAGAGCCTGCTGCGACTAATACGAGATCGGAGTGCCCGTGATAACAGCCAGCGAATTTTACAATTTTGTTGCGCTTGGTATATGCACGTGCTACACGGATCGTTGTCATGACAGCTTCGGTACCTGAGTTGACGAAACGAACTTTATCCATGGAAGGAATCGCTTCTTTTAACATTTTGGCGAGATGAATTTCAAGCTCTGTTGGTGTGCCGTACAGGATGCCATTCGCAGCTGCTTTCGTAATCGCTTCTGTAATATGGGGATGGGCATGTCCTGTAATAATAGGGCCGTAAGCTGCAAGGTAATCAATATATTTGTTGTCATCAACATCCCAGAAATGAGCACCTTGTGCCTTTTTCATAAATACGGGTGCACCACCGCCAACGGCTTTGAACGAACGTGAAGGGCTATTAACGCCACCAACGATATGTTGGAGTGCTTCTTCATATAAAACTTCGGAACGTGAACGAGATGGGAATGAGTTCATAGGATAACTTCCTTTCAATATGGTTTGCATGATATTTATTCATAAAACAACACAGCGAGAGGGCAGCGTGATAGCTGCCCTCTGCGTGTTTCTACTTCGAAGTTGTTACTGTGCTGGCTGTTCGGAGGATTTGGGTTCGTCACCACTAGCCGTTTTATCTTCCGTTACCGTGCCGTTGTCTTCAGGCTCAGCAGGCGGATGAATGATATCCTGAATATGCTGCTTGAGCTTCTCTTCGTTCGTAACCGTTAATACTTGTGCACCACCGGCTGTGCGCTCTTCCTTGAGCATGTTCATTGGTGGAATCTGCTCACTGCCGTTCATGCTGCTCTGATATCCGAGTCCACCTAGCTTCCACATGTCGGAAAGGGTGAGGTTCGTATCTACATAAGGGCTAACCTCTTCCAGAATGGAAGGCAGCTTTGCGATGGTTGTCGTCGACTGCATCTTTGCTGCAACCGCCTTGAGGAACTCACGTTGACGCTCTGAACGTGCGAAGTCTGACATGGCATCATGACGGAAGCGTACATACATCAGAGCGGTATTTCCATCTAAATGCTGATAGCCTTTTTTAAGATCAATGTCGTATTCGTTATTGTCTGCTTTACTTGTATAATGCATGTCCTTCTCTACATCAAAATCCACACCGCCAACGGCATCCACTAATTTAATGAATCCTTGGAAATCCGTATACACATAATACTGAACAGGAATACCGAGTAAGTCACTTGCGGCTTTCATTGCTGTGTTAGGGCCATGTGTAATCGCGGTATTAATCCGATCCTTACCGTAGCCGTCTATATTCATATAAGTGTCTCGCAGAATGGAGAACAGATTAATTTTTTTGGTGAGTGGATCAAGTGATACCACCATCATGCTGTCTGAACGAGGAACTTCGCCTTTGGCTAATCCACGAGCATCGACACCCATAACCAAAATATTTACGGTGTCGGTTCCTTCCCACTTCGGTGGGTCAGGTGTGTTCACTTTTTCAACATTTTCGATACCGGCAAACGGAGATTCGTCGCCTTCCTTTTGCAAACCATTCAACTGATTGAGAATAGAACCGAAATAAAATGCCGCAGCTCCACCAACAATCAATACGAAGGCGGCAAGAGAGATCCATATGGTTCTCTTCGTCTTTCTGGTCATGCTAGCTCTCCTTTGTATTCAAAATGAATTAAAAAATCAGTCCGATGATCATCTAGCCGAGGTTTTCCGAGCACGACCTCTTTCACAGATGCGAGAGAGGACGCTCCTCATACTATTTTAAAGCTTGCTGAATTTCGACTGATACTATTATAATTTCTTTTTGGGCTACAAGCAATTTCAACAAAATCCAAGTGAGGTATAATCATGCTGGCGATTGATGTCAAAGATTTACGCAAGTCGTTTAGCGTTCAGAAGAGCCGTGGAGGGCTCAAGGGCGCGTTTCAGGATTTGTTTGCGCGTCAATACCAGGAGGTATTGGCTGTAAACGACATTTCGTTTCAAATTCCGCAAGGCGAAATTTGCGGATATATCGGGGAGAACGGTGCCGGCAAATCAACAACAATTAAGATGTTGACCGGCATTTTAGTGCCTACTTCAGGCCAAATATCGGTTGGTGGATATGTTCCTTATCTGGAACGGGAGAAGTTTGTACAGAACATTGGCGTCGTATTTGGTCAGCGTAGTCAGCTCTGGTGGGATATTGGCGTTATTGAATCCTTCCATTTGCTACGCAAAGTATACCGCGTAGGTGAAGTAGATTTCCGTAAACGACTGGATGAGCTTGTTGAGCGGCTACAGCTTCAAGACCTGCTCAGCCGTCCAGTACGTAAGCTTAGCCTTGGACAGCGTATGCGCTGTGAGCTAGTAGCAGCCTTGCTACATAATCCAGGCATTGTATTTTTGGACGAACCGACCATTGGACTTGATATTGTCGTGAAGTCCGAGATTCGGGAATTTTTGAAAGACATGAACAAGCAGCATGGTACAACTATTTTGTTGACCACCCACGATCTTCAGGATATTGAGGCGCTTTGTTCGAGAGTAATTATGCTGGATGCAGGAAACATCATCTATGATGGCGGCTTGGATCATCTGAAATCCCAATGGGGAACTGAGCGAGAGATTCGCTTCAAGTTCGGCACTGCGCACACGATGAGCCAAATGGAGGAATGGACTGCCGCGATGCCTGTACGCTGGACAGTGGAGAACGAGCTCTCGGCTTCGGTCTGGATCCCATTGGAGCTTAATGTATCAGACGTGCTGGGAAGAGTTGTTGGACAGGCTGATATTACCGATATTCAGATTGTTGAGATTAATACGGACGAGATCGTACGTAGTATCTATCAATCTGGATCCGCTGAGCGCCCTGAGATTGTAGCGGCAAACAACGAAGCGGTGGGTGTATCTTAGATGAACAGTGCATTTATTGATTTCATGCGCATTCGTTTTCTAACGATGCTGGCATACCGGGTGAATTATTACTCCGGCATTTTGATATATACGCTGAATATCGGCGTGTATTACTTTACCTGGCAAGCCATTTACGGAGGAAGCGGAGAAATTGGCGGCTTTACGGCTGCTCAGATGACGACGTATGTTGCGGTGTCGTGGATGGCGAGAGCATTTTATTTTAACAACCTGGATCGGGAGATTGCGGCTGACATTCGGGATGGCTCCATTGCGATTCAATTCATCAGGCCGATTAACTATGTGATGGTCAAAATGATGCAAGGACTTGGTGAAGGTATATTCCGCTTCTTGCTGCTCATGATACCCGGCATGCTGATTGCCATTCTTCTCTTCCCGGTAGAGCTGCCTACTGCGCCTTCGGCGTGGATTGGTTTTCTGGTGATGCTGTTCTTCAGTTTCTTAATTAATTCCCAGATTAACGTCATTACGGGACTTGCGGCATTCTTTGTGGAAAATAACGAAGGTATGATGCGCATGAAACGGGTTGTCGTGGATCTGTTCTCTGGTTTAATTATTCCGATTAGCTTATATCCAGATTGGTTGTCAACCATCATGAAGCTGTTGCCTTTCCAAGCGATTACGTATCTGCCCGGTTCTGTATTTACAGGAAGAGTAGAAGGCACAGGCATATGGAATGTACTCGGTATTCAGGTGCTGTGGTTTGTTCTGCTGCTGATTCCGATGATGCTGATCTGGCGGCAAGCGCGTAAGCGTTTGTTCGTGCAAGGGGGTTAACGGAATGTATTATTTAAGTTTAATCGGCGAATATCTCAAAAATTACATGAAAACAAGGCTCACCTATCGTGCCGACTTCTGGGTTGAAATTATATCGGATCTGTTGTTTCAGGCAACCAACCTGATCTTTATCTTTGTTGTTTTCCGTCATACGGATAATCTAGGTGGCTGGAGTGAGAGTGAAGTTCTCTTCGTCTATGGATACTTTATGGTGCCGTACGGTATCTTTAGCTGCTTCGTTAATCTGTGGGGGTTCAGTGAACGTTATATCGTCAAAGGTGAGATGGATCGCATACTGACTCGGCCTGCGCATAATCTGTTCCAGATCTTGCTAGAGAATGTCGATCCGCCGGCGCTGGTTGGTTCGTTCATTGGTTTGATTATCATGGGGATAAGCGGAGCAGAAATGGGATTGGTACTGGAGTGGTGGCATATTCCGGCTCTGATCATTCTGGCACTAAGCTCAGTCATGATCTACACGGGTATTTATACAATCCTGACCTCGCTCTCGTTTTATTCTGACGCACCGACAGGAATTCTCCCTTTGATGTACAACATTCAAGGGTATGGTCGTTATCCAGTAACGATCTACAATCGTGCGATACAGGTGCTGTTAACTTGGATTATTCCATTTGCCTTTGTGGGCATCTATCCAGCAGCGCTGTTCCTGGAACGATCTGAGATGCATCGTATGGCACTGCTAACACCTGTGATGGGTCTGGTATTTGGCTCGGTGGGCTTAATTCTATGGAATTACGGCGTGAAACGGTATCGCGGAGCAGGTTCGTAATTTACATATCGCAATTGATTAGGGAGGAATTGAGATGACATTAACCGTAGGCCAGATGGCTCCTGATTTTGAACTTCCGTCGAGTACGGGAGAGAATGTTAAGTTGTCCGACTATCGTGGACAGCGGGTAGTGCTTTATTTTTACCCTAAAGATATGACTTCTTCGTGCACACAGCAGGCCTGTGATTTTCGGGATCGACATGAAGAGTTTCAAGGATTGAATACGGTCATTTTGGGTATCAGTATAGATCCGATGAAGCAGCACGACAAATTCATTTCCAAGCATGGACTGCCATTTACCTTGTTATCAGATGAGAAACATCAAGTAGCAGAGCAGTATGGCGTATGGCAGCTTAAGAAGATGTATGGCAAAGAATATATGGGCATTGTTCGCTCCACCTTTTTGATTGACGAAGAGGGGAAACTCATGAAGGATTGGTCGAAAGTGCGAGTGAAGGGACATATCGAAGCTGCACTTGAGGCTGTTCGGGAGTTATCGAGCTAGGATAGGCAGCAATGTTAACTGTAAAACTGATGAACAAAAATAAAAGGGCTGTGTTTGAGGAATGGACTATTCCTTGAAACATGGCCTTTTTTGGCTAGTTAGAGATCATCCAGAAAGCATGGACTTATCGCACATTCCTTATTCAATTGCTTGTAAACAACTTTTCATATAAAGCCATGTTTAACTCTGCTTGGACTTGCCGTTTCGAATTCGGTGAACCAACAACAACAGCAATGGAATGAGAAATCCTGTTGTGATATCCCACATGAGCCAAGTATCGCCGGTGATGACCAAATAGTACAGCACATTGGGGGCGAGCAGCACAGCCATGGAGAAAAATAACATGGAGGACGGTAGGATCAGCATTTTATGAGTTTTAAGTTGGAACAATTGAGCAACACCTGCTACAAACGAATACATGTACATGAGGCTTTTGAAATATGTAGAGATCAGCCAGGCGGAAGCCATCATTGCCTCAATCCGAAGAAACGAACCTCCGATGTTAATTTTTTTGGACAAGAAATAAGAGATATAGATGTTATGTTGGGTAATAAAAGACCCTGCAACTGCCAACGACAACAAAATAAGAAATGTGAGCATGGTACCCGCTGACAGAGATGACAACAACAAATCTCGCTTGAGATGGGTCTTCGTGCGGACATAAGGAATAACCATCATTAGTGCAAGTATGTCCCCAAAAGGAGAGAAGGCACCTATCGCAACGCCCTTCCAGAATTCGAGCATACTTGAGTTAAGTATGGGCTTGAGACGAGATAACTCGACTTGTGGCAAGAGACCAAGGAGCAGAATAAGCATGAACAACACAAAGATAGGAAATAGAATTTCACTCGTTGCTCCGATGGCACTAATTCCTTTGAGAAGAGCCCAGGTTAGAGCCGCCACCATCAGAATGATGATCGCTCGAATCGGAGTTGCAATGTAAATCTTCGTAGTCAAGAAATCTCCAACTTCCCTTATACACGTAAAGGCAATCATGGCAAAGTAAAATAAATACGCTATCGTGAAAATAGTTCCTATCCACTTCCCAAGGATTTTCATACAGATCTGAACAAAGTTCAACTCAGGGTGAGTGCGGTGGAGTTTATAGAGGACATACACAATCAGTAGACCTAGTGGTTGACTTACAATTGAAGCAAGCCACGCATCCTGCTTAGCAGAGGCAGCAACCATTGAAGGGTAGATCAAGGTCATGTCGCCAAGGATGACCAGGAAGGTGAGTGCTGTGAACTGTTTAAGTGTAATCGTTTCGTTGTTCATACCCGGACTCCTTTAAGCGCTCATGATTTTCTGGCTGACTGTTCATGATTTCTTTCGATGAGAAAGAGATTTAATCCAATGAATCATGAGAAGTAATCCTGGAAGGATAATGCCAATCGTAGTATCCCAATCTACCCAATAAGGTACGACAGTTATAATGATATACGTAATTCCAGGCGCAATCACATTGGAAAGTCCAAAAATCAGGAGGCCTGTTGGCAGGATAAGTCGACGGTACTGTTTCATGTTAAACAGTTCGGCCGTTCCCAACACGAAGACGTACAGATAGATACATGCTTTAAAATAAGTAGAGATTAACCAAGCCGAAGCCATAAAGGCTTCAATACGCTGGAAAAAGTCACCGATGTTAATTTTTTGCGACAAAATGAAAGAAGCATAGATATTATGCTGTGTGAGAAAAGCACCCAGAACAAGCATAGAGATCGTGACCAAAGATGAGAGGATAAGACTTCCAATGCCTGCAGCCAGGATGACATCCAGATTTCGATGAGAGGTTTTGGCTGTATAAGGAAGAAGCATAAGAATGGGGACAGCTTCTCCCACTGGGTAAATCATACTAACCAAGATACCTTGAGTTATGGTAACGAAGCTGTTCTCCCTGTAGGGCTTCAGATTGTTGATATCTACCTGAGGTAATAAACTAACAACTAGAACGATGATAAACACAATAACAAGAGGTAACAGAATTTCGCTAGTTCGTCCTAGTGACTCCAAACCATGATAAACAGCCCACACAACCGCGATGATAAATAGCAGAATGACCACCCTGATCGGTGTGAATAGGAAGATTTGGGTTGTCATGAAGTCCCCAACCTCCCGGGAATGGGTGGCAGCTCCGATTATAAAAAAATACAAATAAAACAGTGATAGCAATGTTCCTGGCCAATATCCCAGGATAGATCTGGAAATGGACACGAGGTTCTGACCCGGATAGGCATTGCCCAGTTTAAGAAACATGGCCATGAGACCCATCCCCAACGGGATACCGACCAAAGCACAGATCCACGCATCCTGCTTCGCATAGGACGTAATTACGGAAGGATAGATCATCATCATGTCGCCAACAACCATCATAATCGTTAACGTAGCCAGTTGTCTTGTTCCAAGCCGTCCTTGCTCAAGCATATCCCCACCCCCTTCTTGCTAAGTACCGGTCATCCGCGCCAAAAACTGATTGATTGGTTCGTATATCCAAATTATGAGTTTAAGTGGACTCGGAAATTCCCACAGATTGACCGCAATGACACTGAACGTGATACCAGCTAGCAGTAGAACGCTATATACCGCAGTTTCTTTCCATTGCTTACTCTTAAAGAGTGTAGGTAGGTCAATCCAGCCGATGATAATTCCAATCACTACCGCTAAAATAGAGAGCACCATATGATATTGTCACTCCTTTAGCTCATTTTGGAATGAGTCATCTAACGTTCCCACACGTCTGATTTGTGAATTAGCTTCATATTTAACTTCAAGATCTTCAAAATGTTGATCCCAATTGTTTTCTACTTTTTTGAAGTATTTAGGATTAGACTGATATATATCTTGTCCGAATCCGAAGATATCCACATGGAATTTGCGTCGCACAGCATTGACCGAATTCTTCATTAACTCAACGAGTCGCTCCTCTGATAGTTTCTCTAATTCATGGATGGCTGTCATAGAACCAATCTGAAATTTACATTCCACCGATCCAATGGAAGAGACATTTTTAACTTTAAGATTAATGACAGGTTCACCGTGCACAAATTTTACTTTGCGATCGGTAGATGTGCGGAGTGTCTTCATCGTTACCGTGCCCTCCGTCTTTGGACAATCCACATGACCTACGGTCGTTTTAACATTGCCACGGATGTAGTTGAATCCCTTGGATTCATTTTCGGTCAACCAACCGACCAGCTTGTCCTTATGGAAAACGGCGAGTCCTGTTGTATTGAGGTGTGCAGGCACGACAATACTTTCGATATTGCTTTGTTCCCCGCTTTTACTATGATCCCCTATAACCTGCACTCCAGTGATCACTGGCTGTATACCTGGGGATAACATCGTATCCATTAGCTCGTCTCCCGTTACTGTAGTTGTGGGTGACCAGATCTTGGAAGAGACATCTAGCGAATTGAATAACTTTTCGGCAGGAATGTTCTCAAGGGGTGTAAGCAGATCGAGAACGTTGGAAGCTTGGGTCTTCCTTGCCACCATAACGTAATAATCAGGACGAACGGTAGGCTCACGCATGAGTGCTTCCATAACATCATATATTCCTTCTTCACGCGCATATTCTTCTCCAAATACAAGTATGCGGACATGTGACATGAAGATCCGACGTGGACTTGTTTCGGTCAACTTCTGAATGGCTTCTAACATGGAGGCTGCTGTGGCCTGGTACTGAGTGACCGGTGTACCTCTTCCGCCACCGGATTTGGAGGAGATCTCGCTAGGTACAACAACTTGGGCACTAACCTTTACTTTGTCGCCATCCTTGTCTATACCAAGACCAAGCATAATGCCAAGCTCGTTAAGCTCCTGACGATCCCAACATCCAGTCAGAAGAGGAAGTATTACAAGAATGCAGGATATAAGGCGTAAGGAAGTCTTCATGTCATGTTCTCCTGACTATCGCTGTCTTTTCTTTTTTTTGGGAGGCTGTCTATTGATGTTCGGTGATTTTGTAGATTGTGGGCGAGTCCTCATATTAGGCCAAGGTACCCGGAACAACGTATCTTTTAAGTCACTCTGAATGAATGGGGCAAAAGGTGACATGTACGGTACGCCGAATGAACGTAGTGTGCACAGGTGAGTCACGGTAATTAACAGCACAATTAAGATGCCGTAGAAACCAAAGGCAGCCGCCAAAATCATCAGAACGAAGCGTAAAATTCGGACAGAAATAGATAGACCGTTCTCTGGGATAACGTAACTTGAGATTGCGGTAATGGAAACGATAATGACCATGGCTGCTGAGACGACCCCAGCATCAACCGCAGCCTGACCGATAACCAGTGTACCTACAATGGAGACGGCCTGTCCGACCGTTTTAGGAATTCGGATACCGGCTTCTCGTAAGATTTCGTAGGTTAATTCCATGAGCAATGCCTCAATGAACGCTGGGAAGGGGACACCTTCTCGTTGTGCGGCTAGGCTGATCAATAGATTGGTCGGCAACATTTCTTGATGAAAGGTCGAGATGGCAATGTAGAAGGATGGAGCCAACAAAGCGATAAAAAAAGCCAGGTACCGAATCATACGGATCAATGTGCTAATATCTGCCCGCTGATAATAGTCCTCGGGAGATTGAAAGAAATGTACGAACAAGGCCGGAACAAGCAGTACAAAAGGTGTACCATCCACAATAATGGCCACTCGACCTTCAAGCAGTGCAGCAGCTACAGAATCGGGTCGTTCACTGTTATAGACCGTCGGGAAGATGGTGCGTGTCTCATCCTGAACAAATTCTTCGATATATCCGCCTTCCAGAATGCCATCAATATCGATCTCATCCAGTCGTTCTCTAAGTTCCTCGACGACATCATTGTTAACCGTATCCTTGATATAGAGCACAGCGATTCTTGTTTTGGTGATCTGTCCAATTTCTCTTTCTTCAATCCAGAGGCGTGAATCCCGTATTCTTCTACGAATCATCGCTGTATTGGTACGTAAATTTTCGTTAAAGCCTTCCATCGGGCCACGGACAACAGTCTGTGATATCGGCTCGCCAACAGAGCGATCTTCCCACCCGGCAGCTCCAATCTTAAGACCACGCGCGGAGCCTTCAATCAATAGGATGGCAAAGCCTGCAATCATCGCATTTAATACATCATCCATGTCCTCAATAAGTAATACTTCACTGGCGGCAAGAACATCATTTTGCAGGTAAATGAGATGTTCATCATCTGCTGAAAAATCAGGGAGTTCCCGTCGCTGCAGCAGGGATTCCAGAATAGCCTGATTTAAGATTTGTACGTCAACGAGCCCATCGATATATAGAAGAACTGCAGGCCATTTGTGCAAGCATTGGAAAGGCCGGATCATCAGGTCATTGCTGTTTCCCATCATTTCTTTGCAGTACTCTATGTTTTGACTTAGATTCGGATTGATATGCTGCGTTGTATCATGACTCTGCGCATCGATGCTCATATTCATATCCCCCCAGTACAACCTTTATTTGCAAAGTAGTATGACCTGGATGAATACAGATTATGACAACAAAGTGTGTGGGTAATGAAGATGCTATATAAACTTACTTGAATCAAACGGATTACATATAGAATTTATATGAAGAGGCGATTGTTGAGTATTTTGGGAGAACGGGGGATGAGCTTCTCCAGTGTGGGTAGCGTATGTTTATTTCCCGTGTGCCAGGCTATTGTATAAGTTGAAAATAAAAAAAAGAGCTGCATCGTCTGCGGCTCATTATAATGGCATGTGTTAACTCGTTGTATTCGTTTCTTGTTATTTCGATCACATTGCAGACGACTTTAGTCTGCATTTTGTTTTTGTCTTTGGGGAACAGGGGCTTTCTTCTTCACATTACGTTGACTCCAGACAGTGCGGTAACGGTACATAACTGCAATTAACAGTAGGAATCCAACACCTGCTAGGAGGTACGCAGAGTACTGATGCGCGAGTTGAAATACGACGTTCCATTGAGGGCCGAATAATTTGCCGATGCCTAGAAATAGGACAACCCAGAATAGTGCACCCGAGTAAGCGTAGAGAGCGAATTTGCGAAAAGGAATCGCAGCGATGCCTGCAAAATAACCTGTAAAGTGCCGCACACCTGGAATGAAATAGCCAATGAAGATCAGACCGTTACCATATTTACCAAACCATTTTTGCGTTTTATCCAGCTTGTCCTGCTTCAATAAAAACCATTTTCCATAGCGGGTTATAAACGGCAGTCCTGCTTTAGCTCCAATAAAATACGTGATGGTCATGCCAATTGTCGTTCCTAGAAACGCAAGGATAAGAAGGATTCCGAAGTCGAGCTGTCCTTTGTATGATAAATACCCTGCGTACGCCATCGTTGTTTCACCTGGGAAGGGGAGGGCAATGAATTCAAGTAACAATCCAAAAAATAATACGCTATATCCATAGGATCCAAATAGATGTTGGATCTTCTCAAGCAATTCCAATACTTTTCACTCTCCTGAGGTTAAGGTGTGAGTTACGAAACGTACCATAACTCCCGGACTGTCTTGCTTAGGATATGCTACCTAATTCATGGCAAAGAATCAATCTGAATCCATACGATACGATCCGAAAAATTATAGTGAAGAATGACGTCTTTTTTTCACATGCCCTCCATATAATTCTAACAAATCCGCTGAAGTCTATCAGCAAATTTACTAGAAACGTTGGAGGTTGATTCATAAATGACGCAGAACATGGAAGCAAAGATCAGTGTAGAAGTGGATATGTCCGTGAATGGTGCTCAAAAACATACATGTAGGTTCCCCCAATGGATGACGTTCCTAGTAAGAATGGTACTAACGATAAGTTTATTTTCAACGTGCGCGGGGATAACTGACATTTCTTATGCTTCAGGTTCTAATGTACCCACTCCCAGCGAGAAAAATAATCAGAAGAAGACGGTCTATCTAAGTTTCGATGATGGCCCTGGATTGCACACTCAGGAAGTATTGGATATTTTGCGGAAAGAAGAGGTGCCAGCCACGTTCTTCGTACTTGGTGAGCAGGCACAGCGGAATCCTGAACTAATTCGAGCAATTGTAGAAGATGGACATGCTCTGGGGAATCATACATTCAATCATAATTACAAAGAATTATATAGTGATTTTAAAGAATTCTGGAAACAGATTAAACAGACAGAAGAAGTGATTCATGGAATCACCGGGCTCCGCCCTAATCTGTTGAGAGCACCAGGTGGAACCTATGGCCACTTTGATCAAAGCTATTTTGACCTGTTGAAGCAAGGTGGATACACCGTGATGGATTGGAATGTGGACAGTGGAGATTCGAAGCGTAAAGGTGTACCTGCGAGCGAAATCCTGCGTAATGCTACTAAGGTGCCTGCTGGAACTAGCTCAGTTATTGTATTAATGCATGATGGAGGAGCGCACGCCGAAACGGTAAAAGCACTGCCGGAAATTATCCGGTATTATCAGGATCAAAACTATCAATTCGATACGATCAAGGCTTCTGATCAGCCTGTCCAATTCCGTGTAAAGTCCGATGGGGCATATGCTTCTCGTAAGGCGCCCGGCAAAGCTTGGATTGCTGAGCATGTGGAACCCAATTCTGCCTTGTGGCTCGCAGGTAAGGAACTAAAGGTTGAAATAGGGATGGCTGCAGCGACCTTGCAATCAGGAGAATTTCGAATAGAGGAGCAGCAGATCATGGTGCCTTTGCGAAGCTTCATGAAGAAGTTCGGCAGTAATGCACGTTGGGATGCAGAAACAAGAACGGCTACAGTAGTCTGGAAAGACCGAACAATCTACGCAAGCAGTATCAGTGGAGAATTAACTTCAGGACGATTAGGTCAAACGGGCGAAACCGTGAAGGGGAAGGTGCGAAGTCAGGGCGGTACAACTTGGGTTCCGCTTCGAGATCTGTTAGAGCAGATGGGGCTGAGCATCCAATCCATGAAATCTAATAAATTGGAATGGACAGTGAAGGCGAACATTCCTGTAGCTGCTATAAGCAGGGGAAATCTTACAATCTACGTCTAATCTCTCTACTTCCGGGCAACACTGAAATCATAGATTACTATGACTAAGAAATGCCGATGAATGGAAGGAGAACGAGTGATATGACGTATATCCGGATAGAACATGAGCATGCGGTGGAGTTATTAAATAGAGTAATTAAACGAGTCGAGACTGCCATTATCGGTAAGAATCGAGAGATTCAGTATGTGCTTACGGCAATGCTCGGTGGTGGACATACACTTCTGGAGGATGTACCGGGCACAGGTAAAACGATGTTAGTTCGTGCTATGGCTTCTGCGCTGGACTGTTCCATGGGACGCATTCAATTTACTTCGGATGTCATGCCAGCAGATGTAATGGGTACCTCAATATATCATCCACCTACAGGGGAATTTACATTTCGTCCAGGTCCGGTGATGTCTAATTTCGTATTGGCCGATGAGATTAATCGCGCTTCGCCCCGAACCCAATCTGCTCTCTTGGAAGCGATGGAGGAACGCCGGGTGACGGTTGATGGCACAACCTATGCGTTACCGCGTCCTTTCTTTTTATTGGCGACGCAGAATCCATTGCAGTTTGAGGGCACCTACCGTTTACCCGAAGCACAACTAGACCGCTTCATGATTAAGATTGGACTCGGGTATCCTGAGCCTGAACAAGAAGTAGAGCTGTTAACGCGTATGCAAAATAGAGAATCTAGTTTGGCAAGTCCACCGGTCATGCTTGCGGAAGAGGTGGTAGCCATGCAGCGGGAGGTTAGACAGGTACATGTTGATGCGGTCATTAAGCAATACCTGGTTTCCGTCGCTGTAGCGACACGCAGCCACTCATCCGTGAGACTTGGGGTTAGCCCTCGGGGCACGCTTGCTTGGATGGTTGCCACACAGGCCTTTGCCTACCTTCGAGGACGCAGTTATGTGATCCCGGATGATGTCAAAGAGATGGCGATTCCTGTACTTTCTCATCGCATTCAGCTTAAGTCCCAGAATAGAACAGAGGGTTCATGGTCACAAGAGCAGGTGATTCATGAGGCTTTGTCTTCCGTTCCGATCCCAGTTCAGTTGTCGGCACAAGGAAGGGGACGGAGGCAATGAGCACATTTGCCGGCCGTCTAATCAATACAGCGCTCATCCTGGCTTTTGGCTCCCTCTTCGTGTGGTATGGAGGCAAATCGGCACTGTTTCTCTTCGTCATTACACTTCTGATTGGAGTTAGTGGAGTGCTTATCCATGCCTGTGGTCCACGCTACATTAATATTCGCAGATCTATGCAGTCCAACCGTATGTTATCTGGTGAAACCATTCATGTGCGAGTCGAGCTGGAATTCGAGAGTCGTATTCCGCTGTTATGGATTGTGCTGTGTGAGAATACACCTGCGGGTGTGCATCGAAAGTGTTTTTTTCCAGGAATGAAGAGGCAATTCACCTATCAGTATCAGTTGTCTAGTTTGAGAAGGGGCATCTACGAATGGGATAACGGCCGATTGTACTGGGGGGATATTTTCGGTTGGAATACGATATCTGCGGAGACGAGCGGCGGAACCTCACTGATTGTTGTACCTTCTGTCACGGTCACCGAATATGGAGAGAGCTACGTTACCACATTTACAGTTGCGGGAGAGGGACAGCTGTCCGAGCAGAGAAGTCTACAGGGGAGCCGAGGGCATGAGTTCCGCGATTATCAGCACGGTGATCCAATGAAACGAATCCACTGGAAAAGTACAGCCAAAACCGGGAGACTTCAGACGTTTGTCCCTGAAACGATGGAATCACCATCACTTCATATTTTGGTGTATGAAGGTCAGGCGGGTTATGGACAATCTTGGGATGATTCAAGCGATCATCCTGCATTTGAACGAGCCGTCAGTATGGCAGCAAGGTGGATTCATCAAGCGGATATGGATAGCATTCCGTATCAACTATGGTCAAGCGACAGAGAAGGTCTAGCTTATCAACAGACGCATAAATTTGGTGAGATGCAATCTTCTAGTGACTTGGAGCAATCTCTAGATCGGTTAGCGTTAGCACGGATTAACCAGTCTTCACAGGGTGGAGCCGGCATGATGAACCGGATGATGCTGGAGCAGATGTCGACTGGATCGCGGGTTGTTGTACTCAGTGGACGGATGGATGCGAATCTTCATCAATGGGTGCTGGATGCTGTAAATCTAGGCATTCAAGTAGAGGTGCAATTAACAGAGACAGCAGGGACAAATCTAACAGATGTAAGTTCAGCAGAATCAAAGCTACCTGTAACTCAATCCCAGTCCGTAGCGTGGCTAGAGCAGCTTCAGCACTGTGGAGTGCAAATTTACAACGTGGCAGATCACCCAATACCTCCTGTAGGAAAGGTGGTGGTTACGGATGTGGGAGCATAATCCGAACCGCCACTCACGATCCAGTGAATCGATTGGAGAGGGCTTGTCATACCTCAATCTGGACAACAGAACCAAAGAGGCAGAAGCAGAGCCTGTTAGGTATCGGTTGTTCATTTGCACACTATTGCTGCTATTGTCTCTGGAATGGATCTATCCGGTGACCTCGTCGGGTCAGCAGGGAAGTGAACGTTTTTTATTGGTCATGGCTGGATTAACCGGAGCACTGCTTGTGGTCGGATTATTTCGTACCGGTTGGGTTGCAGGCACGCTAATTCGGTTATGTATTGCTTTTGTTGCCCTATGTTGGATGTACGGCGGACAAGATCCGCTTGGATGGGGGATCACGTATCCTGAGATGCTAATGTCCGACTTGGATACCTTCATGCAGAGTGGGCATTTCTATAGTATAAGTACAGAAACAAGAGGATTCTGCATGATGTTAGGCTGGAGCATGTTGATTACCTCGGTGCAGTCTCTCGTTTTGCTGCGTCTAAGTGTCATGTTATTTGGTGGAGCTACACTGGTTTATTTGATGCTGCTGGAATCTCTGGCTGGGCTGGATGTCTACACATCCATCGTACGTTCTGTACTTTGGATTCTCCTGATCCAAGCGCTGCTGCAGCTCCTGCGTTTATCCGGTGGGGTTACGACACCACGTTATGCGCTGATTCCTTATGGACGCTGGAGTATAGTGACTGTGCTTGCCGCGATGGCGATGATTTCCTTCTCTGGATTACCAGGTCACTTTAGTTCAATCTCGCAGCCAGAGCGGATATCTCTAGATGAGATTGGTGAACGTCTGGCACACTGGGCAGGCTATAACTCAGGAGATAGCATTCCTGCCGCAGCATCTGTTACAGGATATAGCACTGCAGATGCTCCTATGGGTGCACCTCTGACCCAAGGGGATACGGTCTTTTTCGTAGCGAAAAGTCCAGAACCGACGTATTGGCGCGGGGAGACTCGCTCATATTATAACGGCAGTACATGGAGTGATCCTGCGCAAAGTTTCGAAACGGCTAGTCCATCCGGATTGCTACGTACAGATGGCTGGGAGAATCAGAACTATTGGACTCGTATACAGCAAACCGTTACGATGCAGTGGGAGTGGAAGGGGCCGAATCCGCTCTTTACGGGAGGAATGCCGCTCAATGTATCATTTCAGGATAGTGAAAGCGACAATGAGAAAACCATGCTCTCGCTTCTGTCGAACAGGGATTCAGCGACGCTGTGGCTATCAGGTTCAGGACGCCGTGTATCCGTTAAACGCTATACAGCAGAAGTTATGATTCCTACAGCCGAGCCAGAACATTTACGTCTTCTGGAAGCAAAACATCGGAGTAAAGATCCTGCCGAAATTCGTAGAACTTACCTACAGCTTCCGGACACACTGCCCGGACGTGTGCGCTCCTTGGCAGATGAGATTGTGAAAGGGAGCGAGACACGATACGATGCAGTACATGCAGTCCAGACGTATTTGGCTAGTCATGCTGAGTATACACTGGATACACGTATGCCTCCGCGTGGAACGGATTTTGTGGATGATTTTCTGTTTGTTACTAGGCAAGGGTACTGTAATCATTTCTCCACAGCGATGGTTATCCTTCTGCGTGCAGAAGGCATTCCAGCACGATGGGTCAAAGGATTTGGCACAGGGCAGCTTGACCCTAAGGTTCCGGGGCAGTACAGCATTACCCAAGGTGATGCTCACTCTTGGGTGGAAGTGTATTTCCCGGGCGCAGGCTGGATGCCGTTTGAGGCAACGCCCGGCTTTGTTATACCGCAAGCGACGGCAGGGACTGATGCCGGAGCTACGCTGCTCCAGGATGCAGGGGCGGAGCCGCAACTGGATCCGTGGTCTGGTGCGAGCGCTTGGCTGCTGGCTCGCGCCCAGGCATTTGTCGCGGCGCCTTGGCTCACCGCGACGGCACTTGCGGCAGCGGCGGCAATGTGCGCCGCTGTAGCCTTCGGCGTGCGGCGGCTACGCCACGCGCTGCCACTGAGGCTGCTGCTGGCTTGGCCGCGCAGCAGCTTTCCGGACCGGGAGCGGCTCCTACGCGCCGCCGCTCCGGTCTGGCCCGCGCTTGCGCGGCAGTACGGCCCGCGGCCGCCGGGTATGACGCTGCGGGAATACGCAGCGTCACCCGCCGTGGCCGCAGGCACGGACAGCGCGGACATCGCGCGGTTTGCAGCCGACTGGGAACGGCTGCTGTACGGTCCAGAGCGTCCGCTGCGCGCGGACAGTCTGGACTTCCTGCGCCGGGCACTTCGGCTCGCCCGGCGGTTGCCAAAGCGCTAGCTAAACGCCAAGGTGTACGTTTAGCCACCTGTTCACGGACGCCTCTCTTGCCTAGCGGCGAACGAGGCGTCTTTCCGCGCTAACCTTGATGCAATGGTTAGCATTGGTTAGAGGTGCTTTTATTCAACAAGTAGGAATGGAAAGGGTAGAAGAGGCGGAAAAATTGTGGGACGGACTTGAACATAAGTGCAGTTACACCATAAAAAGAAGCATTCTTTTGTTCTCCTTTCATGTTGTTCATAAATTGTCGAATAAAGGAGTTTAGCCTTTCCTTGACGGTATGTTTTGTCGTTGCGTATAATTAGTTTCATTAATTGAGGGAGGCACGGTAATGAATAAGCAGAATGAAATTGTGGTTGTCCTTGACTTTGGGGGCCAATACAACCAGTTAATCGCCAGAAGAATCCGGGATCTTGGCGTATACAGCGAGCTTTTGCCGTATAATACACCGGCTGAGAAAATCGCAGAATTGTCACCAAAAGGGATCGTATTCTCGGGAGGTCCATCCAGTGTGTACGCGGAGAATGCACCGCACGTAGATCCAGGTGTATATGATCTTGGACTCCCAATCTTCGGAATCTGTTATGGTATGCAGCTTATGGCTCAACAGCTAGAAGGTAAAGTAGAACGTTCCGAGAAGCGTGAGTACGGTAAAGCAGACCTTGAGTTTGCTGCAGGTGCAGCATTGGCACAAGGTATTGAAGGCGAACACACTGTATGGATGAGTCATGGTGACCATGTTGTTACACTTCCTCCGGGTTTCAAACTGGATGCAGGCACGGAAAGTGCGCCAATCGCTGCAATGAGTAACGATGAGCGCAAATTGTATGCTGTTCAGTTCCACCCAGAAGTACGTCACTCTATTCGTGGTAACGATATGATTAGCAACTTCTTGTTTAATATCTGTAATTGCGAAGGCAACTGGACCATGGAGACTTTCATCGATGACACGATCAGAGACATCCGCGAAAAAGTAGGCGACGGTAAAGTACTGTGCGCACTTAGCGGTGGCGTAGATTCTTCCGTTGTAGCTGCTTTGTTGCACAAAGCGATCGGTGATCAACTGACATGTATGTTTATCGACCACGGTCTGTTGCGCAAAGGCGAAGCGGAAAGCGTAATGGAGACGTTTGTTGGCAAATTCGACATGAAGGTTGTCAAAATTGATGCTCAAGAGCGTTTCATGTCCAAGTTGGCTGGTGTGGATGATCCAGAGCAAAAACGTAAAATTATCGGTAACGAGTTTATTTACGTGTTTGACGAAGAGTCCAAGCAGTTCGATGATTTCGAATTCCTAGCGCAAGGTACACTCTACACGGACATCGTGGAAAGTGGTACAGCTACAGCGCAGACGATCAAATCTCACCACAACGTGGGCGGTCTGCCGGAAGACATGAACTTCAAACTGATCGAACCGTTGAACACACTGTTCAAGGATGAAGTGCGTAAAGTAGGTACAGAGTGCGGCCTGCCGGACGAAATTGTACACCGTCAACCTTTCCCAGGACCAGGTCTTGCGATCCGTGTTCTTGGTGAAGTGACGGAAGAGAAACTCACAATTGTTCGTGATTCTGACTACATCCTGCGTGAAGAGATCGCCAAGGCTGGTCTTGACCGCGAAATCTGGCAATACTTCACAGCACTGCCGAACATGAAGAGTGTTGGCGTTATGGGTGATGCACGTACGTATTCCTACACTGTAGGTATCCGTGCCGTAACATCCATCGACGGTATGACAGCAGACTGGGCACGTATCCCTTGGGACGTATTGGAGAAAATCTCCGTGCGGATCGTGAACGAAGTGGACAACGTGAACCGTATCGTCTATGACGTAACTTCCAAACCACCTGCAACGATCGAGTGGGAATAAACTGAGTGTTTTTTAATTAATTGTTGACTGAGAAGCCTTGTTGTATAAGGATTTTTAGACAACGATTAAAGAGCTCATTTCATTCACCTGCAACTATTGGTCTTCAAAAATTACTCTCTTTTATTTGTGTTATTTAACAAATAGAGGGGAGTTTTTTTGTGTCAAAAATCAATGAATTGATTACTGACTTTAAGCTAAGCCAAGAAATCCAAGGAAGAAAAAAAGAATATATTACTGGCTGTATGTATCGGTTACATCGTTGGATGGAATTCACTAAGGAGCAACTAGAAATAGAGGAAGCGGAAGACGTGACTTCAATGCATATTAAGAAATACATTCAGCATTGTCAGAATAGAGGTAAAGAAGCGAATATTACAATCAATGGTCATATCGCTACGATTAAAGTTTTCTTTCAGACTCTTGTTGATGAAGAATATATAGATGAGAAGGATAATCCTATGCGAAGAATTAAGAACTTGAAGGAAGAGAAGAAGGTAATTATCACTTTCAATGATGAAGAAGTAAAGCGTATCATCAATGATGTCGATGAAGTAACCTACTCTAATCTAAGGGATAAATTAATGCTTATTATGCTATTTGATACTGGGATACGTGTTTCAGAACTGTGTAACATCAAGATTGGTGATGTATCAAGAGCACACATTTTAATCCACGGTAAAGGCTCTAAGGAGCGTCTAATATACATTAGCAAGATAATGAGAAAGTACATGCGAAAGTATGAGGAAGCGAAGCAGGAACGCTTTAAGCGCAGACTAGCTGACGAGGTAGAGGATTATTATTTTCTAGATCAGTCTGCTGAGCGTTTATCACGTTCACGTATTAACAAGATACTGAAAGAACGTTGTGAAAATGCAGGGGTAAGAAAGGAGGTGCGGTGTTCACCACATGATTGTCGTCATTATTTCGCTCAGAAGCAATTGAAGAATGGAATAGATGTGTATAGTCTGAGTAGACTTATGGGGCATTTTGATACACAGATTACTTCCAAGTATCTAAGAGGATTAGAGCAACATGATATATTGGAAATTGGAAAAGTGTACAGTCCACTGAATAGAATCCGATTATAAGTACTAAAACTTTGTACAAGCTGAATGACCAAAGTAACTTATGAGTTCCAAGCAAGATAAGAGTATCCATCTGGAGAATGAAATCAAGGAGCAGATTGATTGGTTTTAATACTCTTAGTTAAAGATCTAAAGTGAGTAATTATGCAAATTGCCTCAAGGGATCATACCTTGAGGCATTAATGAATATACCATATAATATTACAAGTGATTGTTTCCACTCATCCAGAGCGTTATTTAGCTCAAGTGATACCGCACTCTCTTTTATTCATTTGTTATGGTATTTATATCTAACTTAGTGACAATTATTCTGATAAGTAATTTGAAATTTCTTCTTCTAATTGATATTTTTCATTTATTAAGTCGATACCTACGCTCCTAGAATATTTAATTATTTGTTGATTAACTGCTTCTGTATCAAAGCCAATTTCATTTAGTAAGCAAGCTAACGTAAGGATTTTAAGTTCTTGCGTGGCGCTATGCAATTCTACTCCTCTTAAAGCCTTTTTCTCTAATTTAGTATTATAATGAGTATAAAAATTTCGTGTATTGACTACACTTGAGACAAATTTATCTTTTCTTTCACCTAAGTACTCCTCAATTAATTTAAAATCATTTATTAATTGGTTAATTCGATTTTTCAGAGAGATTTCATTACTAAAATCAAGTTTTCTTTTTATCCACATTAGATGTTCGTTATCTTTAAGATCCTCAAAAATTTTATTTAAGCGCTCCTCGTGCTGGTCTTTTGAGAGTTCTGTGCCTCCCTTAGTGCGTCTATGAAATACTTCTAAAGCATTTATTATATTTAGAAATTTCTTTTCAATTATAAGTTGTGGTCTTTGTACAAGTTCTAAGAAAAGACCATATACAGGTTTTAATATTTTCCCTTTAACTAGCCAGTTTGAAACTAAATTAGTAAACTGATCTTTTACCTCAGGATAAGTAAAAAGCATGTCGTGAAAGCTAATTTCTAAGTCATCTCTATGTGAATGTCTAAAATAAAGTTGAATTTTAGTGCCACTGGATCTACCAGTTATTTTGGTTGGATAAGCTAATTTACTTTTTGTAATCATTGAAAGTGTTAGAAAACTCTCCAATTCAAAACTAAGAGTTAGATAATCTTCTAAACTTAATGAATCGGACTGTATAAGTAGAGAAGTTTTTTGTACAATGCGTGCCTCACTTTGTACTGGATATATAGTAGGTGTTGATGCATTGAAGGAAATAGATAAATGATATTCTTCAGTTTTTAGAACTTCTATAACTTCTGGTAATATGTAATTAATGACAACTGATTGTTCAGTGTCGTTATGTTCAATTTTAAATCCGCTCTTCATAATCCAATCATTCAAGTTAGAATATTCTATTTCTAAAGAGTTTATTTGAACTTCTTCTTTGCATTTAAAATGTTTGCCTTCAATAATGAAGTTAGAGTAAAGTTTAGTAATGCTGTGTTCCGTTTCAAAAAAGGGATGACTAAACACAAAGCAATCAAGTAACGTTATTAAAGTACCATCTTTTAACTTACCGAGAATAACAACTTCTTCCGACTGAGTGAGGAACCCTTCAATTTCTAAAACTCCCCCACGCTCTTGAGAAAAACTAAAGCTTCCCTTGTAGTGTTCTTGAGGTTTATTAGTTATGAAAAAAGTACCTTTTTGTGGAGCGATTGTTTCCATACGCAGATCTCCTTTGTTAGTATGTTAATATAAGGATAATTATAGAGTGATGAAAAAGCAATTTGTATTTGGATAATAGTCTCAAAATCTTGTTACAGACTAACTTGTAATCTTTTTCTGAAAGAATGCATCTTAGCTTCAATTGAAGAAGTTAAAGGTATCATGAAATTATATCTTAAGATAAATTGGTCAATATGGTCACTTTGAGAAAAACACGATGAAAGGGTAGCTAAATGCTATCCTTTTTTTATTTCTC
This sequence comes from Paenibacillus tundrae, assembly GCF_036884255.1. Taxonomy (NCBI): domain Bacteria; kingdom Bacillati; phylum Bacillota; class Bacilli; order Caryophanales; family Paenibacillaceae; genus Paenibacillus; species Paenibacillus tundrae. Next base: position 782,267 of record NZ_CP145605.1, read on the forward strand.
ATAGTATTCTCACAGGATCAGCTCCTGAATCATTAGCTCTGAGGTACCGTAGAATGTGTTGAAACTGATGTGGTTATCTATCTGTTCAATTTTTGGGAGGCGATTTATATCAAAGTCTGTTTCTCTTTGCATTTAGTATGAACTGTTCCGAGAAAACTTCTGTGTCAATTATTTTGCGATACGAGAGAGAGGATCACACACTTAGATTAAGTACAATTGGATATCAAACTTATATTATGCTGAGTATTTAAGGGGAAATATGTTATTGAGCATGGTATTATAAGACTTTCATATAACTACAATTATGTGAAAACGCATGACGAGTGACGGGGGGATAGTTTACAGATGAGAGCTAATAATTTTGATTGTAATTATCCTCATACACATACATATAGTAATCCGACATCGATCTTCACACGATACGACTAACTTTACTTTAAACCTTTTTACGTAAAATGAATGAAAGGGAAGTGAAATTCTCATTTTTTTATAAAAAAACTTTACTTAACATTAAGTTAAGTGTATAATCTAGTTATTACATAATTAATGGAGGTAATTATGAAAAATAATTTAAAGCAAATTCGCAAAATTAAAGGTATTACTCAACAACAGTTAGCTGAGCATCTTGGTGTGAGCAAGGCAATGATAAGTATGTGGGAGAACAATCCTAATGAGAAGATTCCACAAAATAGAATAAAATCCATTTCAGTTATATTAAATATAGCTGAAAATGATCTATTTGCTAGGGTTCTCGATATTGAGTTAATTAAAAAGGATAAAGTCATTGAGGAACTGGAGCGATTTGCAAAACAGTATACTGATATGGATGAAGTTCGGAAGTTACAGAAGATTTCTAAACTTGATAAATATCAATTATTGATTCAAGAACAATTCGATAAGATGAACAATTATCCCGAAAAATTAGAAAGGATAAGTCGCTTCAGTAGAATTTTGAATAATCAGAAACTGGAGAATTTATTCGACAAGGAGATTAAAGAATTTGGACTGGAAAGAATGATAGATAAATTTCTGAAGATTAATGAAGAACAAGACCCCATAAAGCTGAACATTCTATACATGACTTTAGATTATTTAACTGAAATAAAAGAGGAAGAAGGATACTATTGGAGTGTTCAAAATCTTATATCCACAGATAATGAAGATTTTAAAACGGAGTTTGATGAATTAGTAGATAAGATGAAGTTAAAAAAAGCAAGTAACTAATATACAAATGCTTTTTAATTCTAAACATACAAATAAGACTTAAACATTAACGAAAACAATTAAAAGGAGAACTAAACATGAATAATCAAAAGGAATTAATACGTATGATACGAAGGGATATGAGTAGAAATGGATGTAAAACAATTTTTCGAGGACATATTTGGTGAAAGAGATATTAATTTTAGATGTATAAAAAACAGTGGAAGTGATAGACCGAAGGACGCGAATGGTCAATATAATGAAAATATATTGAAAATTCTACAGCAAATGAACAGTCAAGAGTTTGAAGTTTACTTTGCAGTTAACTCTGGTGGATATAAAGATGCAGACATTAGCCAGATTAATGCAGTTTTCGTGGATATTGATTGTGGTAGAGATGAAGATAAAAAATATTATAATTTAGAGATCGTTGAAAAATTCAAAAGAAATAAATTGGAGGAACTCTCTAGATTTGAACATCAGCCAACTTATGTGATTGAAACTAGAAATGGACTGCAATGTTATTGGTTAGTTCATGATAATGCAACGATTGATCAGTTTAGAGAATGTGAAGATAGAATAGTCTCATATTTTAATGGGGACGAAAGAGCTAAAAATCCAGCAAGATTGCTAAGAGTACCAAATACCTATTGGTGCAAAGATAGTAGTAGTAAGGTTCTCACTAAGATAATCCAAAGGAATGACTTAAGATACTACATACAAGATCTGATCGATAGTTTACCGCATATAGAGAAGGTGTCCGTGATAAAGAGTAATACAAAACATTCCTCTTTATCACGGACACCAAAACCTTCTTCACATGACATGCTGTACATGCTTCGAAACAAAGATATCGAAGGACTACAAGCAATAATTAAGCCTGATCCAGTAATACTTCATAGCCACGAACAAGTATATGATCATTTAAAGAAGCAAGACTTAAATCACTTCATAGGTATGGATGGTAATACATTTAGATGTATCGTTCATGATGACAATAACCCTAGTGCCGGTATTTTGGTGAACTTCGACACAGATCACTATATATATAATTGTATGAGTGCTAATTGTGGTTTTAAGGGTACAATTATTCAATTAACGGAAAGATTAACTGGATTGAGTAGAATTAATGCGTTACGCTTCTTGAGGAAGGTTTATAAAATTGAATACGCTGAAACTGACTGGCAGAAAGAACAAAAAGCTATTCTTGAAGAAAACCAACGTTTAATCCTTAGTACTGAATTTGAATTGTGTTATCCAGAAGTTCATGACAAAGTAAGGAGATATATATCTTTATTGTATCTTTTAAATAATATTGCAAAAGAACATGTCTTAACTGAGAACTTTATAGATGCTAATGGTAATTCAGTGTTCTTTGTATCCCTTACCTATTTAGCAGAAAAGTTAGGATATAAAGATCCAAGAAGAATTTGTGATCGTTTAGGCTTGATGTCATACTTAGGCTTGATTAATAAGCTTCCTGAAGAGCAGGTGCCTAAGCCTATGTTGGATAATGCTAAACACATAGCTAATAGTAAAAAGCAGAAGAATCTAATCGGTTTTTACTCTATTCCTTCTTATGGCGACCATATACTATCTTATTGTACACAAAAAGCGAAGGAATATAATGAAAAAGGATTCACTATGAAAGGTTGGAGTAGAGAGATGCTTCTAAGAGCATTGGGAGAAGAAGAAGCTGACAGAGTTTATCCGCAATTGAAGGGGAAGACAATATCGACAATCAGTGAAGAATTAACTACTTTGATAGAGAAGGTTACACTTACCTTGATTAGAGAGAATGGATGGACTACAGAAAAAGAAATTCTTCAGAATCAAGCTATAACCCCATTTGTTAGTAGAGCTTTTACCGAAAAACAGTTCAAGAGAATTATTGGAGAGTTACTAGATAAGTATGGATTAGAACGTGTCAGACTTAACAAGAAAATTAAGGGTGAACTTGATATTAGAATAGATACTTACCCAAAGATTATAAAATTTGTTACTGATGGCTCAAATGTAGAGAAAGAAGTAACTCCAATTATAATTGTTACGCCTAAGAAAAAGAAGAAATTAAATCCCCTGAAAGATAATTTATCTTAATAAAGCAAACCTACTACCGTTTCGGTAGTAGGTTGTTCCGATTAGTGTTAGATTCTTAATTTCAGACCAAAACTAAAACTAAGAAAAATGTTAACATCAATCTTTCATATAATCATATGTGCCTAACACATCTTTAGCAATACGAAGTACAAGCTTTACCTCCTCAATATTTCTGCCCGATAAGAACGAGTTAAGAGCATTAGTCAATTCTCGTCTACTAGACCTTTCCTCAAGACTTTCAATTCCCTCTATTCTGAATAGTTCAACTGGATTAACATCCAATGCATTTATTATCTTTTCGAGTGTTTCCATTGAAATATTTCTTTCACCCCGCTCAATGTCGGATATATAAGTAGAATGAATGTCTGCTTTTTCAGCAAGAGATTCCTGTGTAATATTTCGTTCTTTTCTCAAAGTTCTAATGCGGTAACCAACCATCTTCATGAGATCTGAAGTCACTAGCGATCACTTCCCTTCTATACAAGCGTATGGAAGGGGATGTTTGGTTTAAAGGGTCTCAGATTAGGATTTTATTCTAAAACTTATACAGGATTAGGGATTTTGTGATAGAATATAATAGAGTGGAACTAGGGAGGTTCAAACGCGTGAAAATAAAAAATTACATAGTAGGTTTTACATGTATTTGTTTTATTCTAATTGGTACAGCTTGTGAATCGGAGAGCGATAAAAGAAAGGCGAGACTGAAAGAGTTGGATAAAGAAAATAATCTTTTAAAGGAAGAGAATAATTTACTAAATGAATATCTTGATGTTTGTGAAAAAGTAAGCAAATGTTAACTATGCAGCTTAGGGGGGGAATGCAAATGTATCTCGGTGTTGGAGGTGTACTAGCAGTTTTTTCTTTTTTGATGCTCATCTTCGCCCTTAGTGGCGGTGGTGATTATCCATTTTTAATATGGATTCTACTAGTTGTATCTGGGCTTGGTTCGTGGCACTGCTTTCAGAGACATAAAGAACTTGAAGAAGAGAGAATGATACAGAAGCAAGATGAAATGGATCATAGATTAAAGCAAATTCCTAATTATAAACCATCTCAAAGGTACACCTCAGTAGATGGCGATGTTACATTATCAATAGACGAGAAAAACAAGCAAATATCATTTATATCCCTTACTACAACTGAAAATAAAGTATATAGCTATCACGCCATTTTAAAATCGGAGATTTTGACTGATGGCATTAGTGTTACTTCAACAAATAGAGCGAGTCAGTTGGGTGGTGCATTGTTAGGTGGCTTACTTGCTGGCGGTGTTGGGGCAATAATAGGAGGACTTTCTGGCTCTACGACAAGTAAAGATAAAGTGAAAAAGATTGAGCTAAATGTAATCGTTAATGATACTGTGAACCCAGTACATAAAATTACCTTCTTAGATTCAGAGTTTTCTACATTTTCAAAGGACAGTCAAGAGTATAAAGATGGTTACAATACAGCGTATCACTGTCATCAGCTAATGGGGGTTCTTATTAAACAAGCTGATAATGAAGATAAGCGAAAAGAGCAAACTAATTTAGATAGTGTTGTTAAGCAATCACAAGATTTTTCGGTTGCTGATGAACTGAGAAAGCTACAACAACTAAAAAATGAAGGTATACTGACTGAAATTGAATTTGATATGCAAAAGAAAAAGCTAATTGGAGGTTAAGGATGGAACAGATAATTCGAAATGAAGCATATTTTCAAAAATTCTATCCCAATCAATTTTTTCAGAAAGAGCGAAGTGGCTAATTAAGCCGCTTCGCTCTTTTTTTCTAATTTTAAGCCTGTACTTTATTCAGTTCTTATAAGAGGAGGTGAGTCTTGTGTGATTATTGTTGGTTGCGTTGTGTGTTGAATATCGCATTTGTTAATTAAACAATTATATATGAGAGGATGTTTAGAGTGATTAGAAATGATGATCAGAACAAAAAAAGAAGACAAGGTTCTAATATGCTTCTTATGAAGCCCAAAGAATTTGAAAAATATATTCAGCAGCTAAATGAAAAGTTCCAAAATAATTATGTTAATTTGAAGATCAATAATTGCGTATATTGTAATAATGTTGATGTGCCTAATGTGGAAATAGATGTTCCACTGTTTTCGGAGATAGAAACAGTAATTAGCCTAAAGGTGAAGGGTGCAAAATGCTCAGTTTGCCAAAGAGAATACTTCAGTAAAGGAAGCGAGATACTAATTGCTAGAGTAAAGGCGGCAATGGATGAACCTTTGCCCCATGTAACTGGAACTGGCATTGTATAGTATTGCACTCAGTTATGAATATATGAAACGCTGTTTTAGAAACTTCTTATAAAAACAGAATAGGGGTACTCATTGTGGGTTTTCCTAATCTATTCGCTGTAAGGATAGTGCTCATTTGAGCAAAATTGACGACATTTAACTTTTGTTGAATGTGGAAATCACAAGTTGAATAAAGTAAAAATATGAAATTGGAGGTAAGAACCTTGATTAATTTTCCATATTCAATTGAAGGCATTCCACTTTTCGAGTTAATTGGTAAAGAAGTTATTGTGAACTACGTTAATAATAAAAAACCAGCATATTTAAAGACAAAAAATGATTCTAAACGTTTATCTGGTGATCGAAAGCCTGAGATCCTTTTAGACATTGAAAGTATTCCACAAACTAATGATTACAAAATCATTATCCTTATTCTACATCAACATAAAAAGTATGATGATGGCACTATCAGCACCCCATACAAATATGAGTTTCGGAAGTATATATGTAACAACTCTGATGTGAAAATCAGCCAAGTTAAAGGTGGAAGAATTCTTAATATAATCACACCTGAATGGCATGAAGTAATTAATTTTTTTCGCTACTACACAGAGGAATCACAAACGAAACTTGATGAAATTTTGGAATCAGAATTAGCAGAAGAGTAATTTAATGAATACACTCAATGGAATCGATATTTTATTTACATTATCTTATAAGAAGGATTGAGTAATAATGAGTAAAGATAAAGAAAGATTACGAGAGGGTTTACTCATCAGTTTTGAAGAGGGGATCATGAGTGGAGTTAAAGACAGAGCTAACTATAAGAAGCGATTAGATGATTTCGTAAACAGACAAAATGCAATGTGTGGAAATGAATCGGAGGGTTTCGCTTTGTTGGAAGTGTAATGGTACTGAAGTGTTATATCAGAATTTGTGTTTACCTTTGATCACTAACAATAAAAGAATAAAAAGTGTTAAGCTAATCGCGGCTATTTGTTCAATGTGTGGTGAAGAGTACATTAATGAACGCGAGGCTAGGCAAATAGAAGAAACAGTGAAGTTAATTAATGCTCACTGTGGTGTAGGAGACAACGGTGATAGAGAAAGCATTAACCAATGTGATGTTTGTAAAAGTGACAATGTTAATAATACTGCATTGGAAGTATTCCTAATTTCGAATAACTCTAAAATTGTATCTATTACTTTACAAGAGGATTTATTGTTTAGACTGCAATACAGTTTATTATGCAGATGATGGAGATCAGCTAACAATGGAACATTTAAGATATTTTTACCTTACAAAGTAATTAAGAAAGCTTAAATGAGGTGAGGATTTGGATCGTGAAGATTTACCTGAAAATATAGTTAAGCATCTTGCTGAAGAAATAAAGACTTTTTCTGAGAATGTAAATTCAACTTTGTCCATTATGAATCACCGAATCATTGCAGTAGAAAAATTGATGTGGAAAATTGAAAGGAAACTGATAGATCAGGATAGATTCCTAAAGTTATTGTCCAGTAATGAACTCATAGATAGATTGGTAACGATGAAGTATTTTGATAGTAAAATTAAACCTTTCCATTTGCAAAGTGAAGAATATCAAAGGTCAAGTGCTGAGGCTATGCACGACAATGAGAATGATTAAGTATTAAGTATTAAGTAGGCATTCCTGTAAGCCAGAATAGTGGGAGTGCCTACTTTAATATGGATTAATGTTGTTGAAGTATGTAATCATAAGAAAAGTGATGTTATACTACTGAAGGATACGGATTTGAATAGTAACTACATATTTAAGAAAATGATGAAATAGAAATTAAGCTTTATTTGAGAGCGCTAACATATATGGGAGTGGTTGAATAAAGCGCGAATGTTTACTTAGTAATACTTTTACCCTGTATACCATAAAGAACTTTAATAATAATTAAAAATATTGAGCAATAATTAAGGGCTTAATATATACAGCAATTCCAATTCAAGTACTTACTAAAAGGATGAATGTAATGGAATTTCCTAAACAACAAATGGATATATTATTAGAAGAAAAGAATTTTGATGAAATGGAAAGACTTCTGTTAGATATGTTAAAAAAGGATCATTTTAATTCTGATGTTAATTATTATTTAGGGTTAATGTATTCTAATTATTATAATTCTAATAAGTCGGAAGAAAAAGCAAAGGAGTTTTTCCTTAATGTGATTAGTTCTGAGTATGTCTATGAATATGCTTATATTTATTTAGAAAGAAAAGAGAGGAACAAGAATAAGTCAATAAGATTATTAGAAGCGGGATTAAAGGTATTTCCGCATAGTGCTGAACTTAATGAACGACTATTAATTCAATTAGAAGGTGATTCTAAAGAGGGGTTCTATAAGAGGTTGATTTCTGCTGGGATATCTACAAATGAAATTAATTCTTATATGATGAACTACTATTATGATAATCAAAAATATAATGAAGCAATTGAAGCATCAAAAAGTATTTTAAAAAAAACCGATATGGAGATATTATTTATTAGATTACACAATGCCTACTGCTTTTACAAATTGGATGAAATTGGTGAAGCGATAAAGTATCTTGAGAATCTAATAAATATGGATATAAAGCATGATTTGAACTATGCTCAACATGTAGGACTGATCCTTTGTTATCTACATGAGGATAATAATGAGAAAGCTTTTGAAATCTTCGGAGAAATTCCAGAGGATTATGAGATTGGTTTGGACATAATACTTTACCCACACTTCTCCTTCTCTTTTGAAAAAGAGTTTAACGAGACTGTGTTTAAATTGGAGCAGTTGAATAATGATAAATTAGTATTGGCTAAATTGAAAGGACTCCGTGGTCTATCTCGATTGAGTAATGAAAATAGCAAGGCTGACGAAAAAAAAATAATTAAAGATTTAGGATTTGCTCAAAAATATCTGAAAAACAATCTTACGTATACTCAAAAACTAAAAGAGTTTGCAGAAGAATCAAATAAAAATTTAGAAGCCTTCAAATTAGCTATTTATACAATACGCCATGGATATGAAAAATATAAAGAGGATCTTGAAAATGAATATTATTGGGATTTTATAAATAACTGTAGAGAAGACGAGATAATAGGTATGAAAGAAAGTCTAATTCAAGTTTTGAGAGGTGCAGCCTATCTAAAAAATGACTTCTCAGGGGAAGTAATCACACAGTTGATTGAAAGACTTTATGATTTTAAAAAGTTTAAAGATATTACTGAGATTGCTGAAGAGTTAGGATATAAAAAATTAAACAAGTACATTTTGTTTGAGGTAGCGTATTCATATTCCAAAATTGATGAGATTGAGATATCTAAACAGTATTATGAGAAATACGAAGCGGAGAATGGAAAGAGTAATGCTTCTTCAAATAACATTGGAGTAATTCTGAGAAAAGAAGGATTACTTTTTGAAGCACAACAAAGATTTAAAATAGCAGTTGAATTAGATCCCAAGGACAAGACTGCTTTGGAAAATTATAAAAGTACAACTAAAATGATAAGTGAGAGGGAACATGAACAGGAAGTCTTAAGGAAAGCAGCCCAGCAATTTTCAAATGAGAACGCATGGATCAAAGGTAAACTACTTTCATTCTCAAAATATCAGGATAACGAAGGCTTTATCATATGTTCTTATAAAAAATTGCCTTATTTCCTAAATGTTTCTGAGATTAAAGCCAATGAATTACTAAAGAGTTTTCTTGAAAATAAGTATTTATTTAAAATTACTGACCATAATCTGAATACGACAAGTTCAGTTTATCGGATAAACTCAGAGATTGCATTCATATTAATAGATTTAGAGAAGGAAGGCGAAAAAGAGAGTGATTTAATCGGAATTGCTGAGAGTATTACGTTGAATAGTTTTCGGAATTTGGGGTTTGATGAAAAATTAATTTCAGCGCTCGATAAAATCTCTAATCCTGATTTAAGAGCTATGTTAGAACGAGATTTAAACGAAAATATCCTTAGTTTAAGTACAAAATCATTTAAGTCGGCGTTAATATTGAGTGGTAGCATTATTGAAGCGGTTCTTCTCGATCATATTTCAGCGAAAGATATCACTCAATATACAATGGAAAACGGGAGAAATAAGAAAGTAGCTCAAATGGATTTGAATGAGCTACTCTACATTTCTAATCAGGAAAACTTTATTGATATACAACTATACTATCTATCCCACGCAATACGTGGGTTTAGAAACTTAATACATCCTGGTGTTGAACAAAGAAAACGTTCAGTAGTAGTAAATGAAGAAAATGCAATGCTGGCATGGAGTATTGTTAAAAAGGTTATTTTAGAAATTTAACAACAATTTTTTACTCTAGCGATTTGTAAGGATAAATTAGATTGAGAACGGACACTCTCTTCGGCATGCTTATAAATTACACTTCACATAAGACGTTGAGGTAAATGTAATAAATTAAACGCACCTGACTGTTGAATAGCGGTCTAGTGTGTTTTTTTGTCTGTGACTCTTGGAAAGAATCTGATGGGGTAATTAAAATGAGTTCAAGAAATTGAAAAACCTTATGTTTTATAGGTTAACAAAGCTTCGAGATTGGCGATGATCATGATTGGATAATTTCGAATGGGTCGTCTTTAGTATATTGACAGGACAAGACAAATTTATTTAAAAGGTAATATTTATTAGGTTTGGAAAAATCAGAGGTTAAATAAAAAATGTGTTGAATGATGCCCTTAGAGAGCAGGTTTAGTGACTTGCGTATCCCACTTTGCTAGTCTGATCTGTTCTGGCAAATATCCCACTGCCATGCTTCCGATATGGCTAGTTGTACTTCTTAAGATAGTGGGGTTCTCATATTTCATTTAAGTAATTTCACAAAAACGTTTGTTGTAAATAGTTTAAAAGCTTGATATAGGAATATTGTAGAAATATATGTAATTCATATAGTATAATAGGCGTATTAAAAAGGGTGAAAAGAACCATATTCGGAGGTATTCAAAATGTCGAAAGACTTATATTCATTACGGTGTCAGGATTTGCATAATGCAGTTCATACGAATGTGGATTCTACGAGCGGTTATCTTACTGACTACACAGCTACTAGATTGACTGGTATGGCTGGTCAGGTAATTTCGACAATACATGGAATGGATGTTGTTGACTACCAAAAATTCCAACCGATTGCAGCCCACCAGTATGGCATTGATGCTATGTGGTTAACAAATGTTTTTGAAGTATTGCAAGAATGTGATTTAGTACAAGTAAATGGATCTAGGCTTAAACCTGAAAGTATACATGTCAAATCAAAATACTTCAAAAGCAATTATGATATTCTTTCCGCGCATCTAGTGGAGGACATGAAACCCCAGGAGATAGAAATCGGGACTGTGGACATACTGCAAAGATTGTCAGTTAGTCCACTAACATTAGACGATGTTAAACAGCATTACAATCTATCTGATGATGAAGCAGCGAAATTAAAGCTATTTGGAACGGAATCACAGTTATTTCAATTCACTGAAATTGAAGAGGGTAATCACATTATCAGCACACCGATGTACTGGGACGAGAATGCAACTATTGCACATGATATAATAAAACAAACATCGCCACAGATGTTTACTGATGCAATGACAGCAGTGAAAAAATATCAGGGATTTCCTGTTAGTACAAACAAAGATCCGGTTATGCAAGCTCTGGTCGCGAAGGGAATATTGCCTACGCCTACTATCTTAATGGATGGTACACAACACCCGTTTCTCTTTACACCATATAATACTTCTCCAGAAGAGAAAATAATTCTGGAAAAGGCTAGAGATATTTTGGCGTGTGTTAGATGTGGGCAGCACTTTGCTAAATATCCAATAAATAATCCATTTTATATCTTGAATGCACTCATTAACAGTGTTAATGATTTTTCCCTACGCTCGACTACAGTCGCAAGAGAACAATATTTTTTATTAGCTTCAAAAGGTATTGGAACTCTTACACACACAGGGAACAACTGGTATTCCTTTAAGCTTATCGATACACCTGAAAATATTAAAGCTGTTAAACTGGCAATACAACTCTTGGATCATGGTGAACAGGTTGAAAACGTTTCAAATGGAAAACATCAGATTCAGCAGTTTTTGGGCACAAGAGGTACAAGTTTAAGTAATTTCAAATCGATTAAAGAATCAAATAAAAAGAAAGATATTTCTCCTGAAGTTGCTAAAGAACTGATGAGTTGTATTCAAGGGGCATATACCTATAAAGGAGGGAAACGATAAGTTGGACAATGAAAAGGGGACTAGTAGGGATAGCGAAGTGGTCAAAAGATCTGGTTTTAAGCAGCTTGAGCTTCCTCTTGGCGATATAAAACCAGTGAGGAGATATTCAACAAAAGGGAGCAACAACTCATCGATTACCGGCGTCGATGTATCAAAAGGTTCAGAAAGTAAAGATCTTGCTGGATCCAAACCATCAGCGCCTAAAAGAATTGAAGGTAAAACTCCATTAAGAGATAAAGATGAGGTGACGGTATCTCCTCAAACTAATGTAGATGAAAAGGCAAGTCTACAAATAGAAGAGAATTTCAAAAGTCTTACTAGCCAACAGAAGAGTAATTCAACTTCCCCTAAAAGAAGTTCGAGTTACAGAAAAAACGCTCCTCCTACCCCTAGAAATAAACAACCTGCTGAGCTAGATATGGAGTTGAAGATAAGTTTCAAAAAAATTCTGTGGAACATGGGTTATTATGGACGGATCGATGTTAAAATGGCAAGTTTCGGGGAGTACGAGAATGTTGGCAGAAGAGATGGCATTGGAGAGATAACTGATATTGATGTCTGGGGTTTCAGTATTCAAGAAGATTTTCAAATAAGTAATCTAATAGTTGATTGCAAGAATGGGGAAAACGTTAGTCCTTCTAATAGAATCTTTTGGCTCAAAGGTATTATGGAGCACGTTGGCAACTCAAAGGGATATATGGTTATGGGCAAAAAAGTGATACCAACAAATTTACGCGAAATTGGTGATAGATTTAATATATCATTAATGGATGGCAAAAATATTACTGCTCTTGAAAGAATATATTCTATTGATTTAATTGAAAATACCGAAATTTTCTCTGAAGAAAACTTTCATAAACAAGAAAGAATATCGGAAAAATCAATTAATGAGCTTCTTGATTATCGTAAATATCATTATTGGATGGATGGAGACCACACGAAAATACACAATACTCTGAATCTTCTGACTAAATATTCTGAGAAACTATACCCTACGAATAAAAATCACCAAATGCTTTCTATTGACTTTGCTATTCTATTGACGATAGCAATCTTCAATTTATGTAGCTATATTATGAGAACCTCTTTAAGCGATGTCAGAACTGGAGCCTTAATATTTCTATATGATGGGGTCTACAATCTTGACAAATACAAGTCAGTATTAGAATTAGTGAATAACATTTTTAAATCAACAGTTAACAACTACGAGGAACTTAAACAATTCCTAGATTTTAAGCCTAGTTTTTTTGAATCTCTTGTTGAACTTTGCATAACAATCCTGAGACGACCAAGAGAATCAAAGGATTTATTGAGGTATATGGACGTTGTGATGTATTCAGTTATTATGCCTAAGAAGGAAGACAAGAAATCGATTAAGGATGTCTTTGGGGACGATTATAACGAAATTACTGTTAAATTAATGTTTGATATATTTGATTTTATTCAGGAAAATACAGGTTTAAATAAAATGATGTTTCCTAGGAATATTATAATGGGGATAAATGAATCATAAGCTGAAAAAACGGCTATAAACTGCGTAGTATAAAAAAACTGATATATGTCGTGTATGACGTGATATCCAAACTACCAGCAAACGAATGAGTAGGAGTATTTCTCATTGTTTATATTTCACAATAACAACTACTATATTGCTTCTGTAGCGGCAATGTTCTTGACTACTGAAGTAGCTGTTGGATATTTTATTAAGCTCCTATTACGCCAAGTTTGTTTTAAGTGTATTAGAAGTTTTTTTACAAAATTCAGCTTGTTTTTATTATGTTCACCCGCTACAATTGATCTATAAAATAACACAATAATAGACATGTAATGACCTAATATTAAGCGGTTAATGGGTGATGCACGTACGTATTCCTACACTGTAGGTATCCGTGCTGTAACATCCATCGACGGTATGACAGCAGACTGGGCACGTATCCCTTGGGACGTATTGGAGAAAATCTCCGTGCGGATCGTGAACGAAGTGGACAACGTGAACCGTATCGTCTATGACGTAACTTCCAAACCACCTGCAACGATCGAGTGGGAATAGTTAAATAAACACTAGAGAAGCTTGGAGAGCCTTATTTCGATAAGGTTTCTGCCAAGCTTTTTTTGTGTTATGGCATGAATTAAAAATAACAATTCTGTCTATTTGTTCAACGTCAAGGTATAGTATATGCATTGTTAATTAGCATTCTTTGTGAAGAAGGTTGTAGTTAAAACAGGAGGTATCTATTCATGAATTTTCAGTTTTATCCTAAGAATATAAGGATTACACCACATTTGAATAACGTGGTTAAAGTGTTTGAGAAAATGGAGAATGAAATAGCAACAGAATCTAGAAATTATAAAAGTAATGAAATCCTAGCGGCTTGTAAGAATGGTCTTACTACCATTGGCTATAAAGTTGAGGGGAACCATAACGAAGGAAGTAAACATATAGAGGTTCCTGTATTGTTTGGTAGAAACAATGTGATGGAAAAATCTTTTCGAGCTGATGCATATAATAGTGAGGCGAAATCAGTTATTGAAGTCGAGGCTGGACGAGGAGTTTTGAATAATCAATTTTTAAAGGATTTATTTCAAGCTTGTATGATGCAGGATGTAGAATATCTCACTATAGCTGTATTAAATAAATATAGGATTCTTAATAACAATAAGACTAAATTTAGGGAGAATAATGATTTTGAAGAAGTGTGTAAATTCTTTGATGCTTTATACTCAAGTGAGCGGCTTAAGCTTCCACTAAAAGGTATTTTGGTTATCGGATATGATACTCCATTAACAGAGATTGTAGAATAGAGATTGACACAGGGTGCTCTATGTTCCGCCAGAAGATTTGCAATTGAATCCTGATGACAAGTTAATAACGAAGGGAGTATCGAGCATTTTATTTAGGATGGATGTCATGCCTACAATTTTTATCGACTAAAAAGTAGGAGAGGATCCAATATGATTAAATGTTTGACTTTAAGTAAAAAATTCGGATGCAGTGAGAGTATAAGGAAGTACATCTGAGCTTGGTGTTATTTCTTTTCTTTATCTCCTTTTTAGGCTTACTTCAGATTCTTTTCAGGTTTGAGTTCTATACTGAGTACATACTAAGGCAATTGGCTACTGAAAGGAGATTGAGTGTATGCGTAAAACCGACAATATGAGCAAATGGAAGATGGGCATTGGAAGTGCATTTCTGATGGTGATGCTGGCAGGATGCGGTTCGGGTGTGCAGGATCTGGCTTCCGGTTCTGGTGACTTTTCATTTGTGAACTTAGAGGCGGCGGACGCATCTTCCGATCAGACCAGAAACCAGGAAGTACCCTCTGAAGTTACAGCGAGCACAGATCAGGATCAAAACAAGCTACTTGATGCTTCACAGACAGTAATATAATCGATGTAGGATTGGTTTGGATAAATAGCTGACTATGTCACATCACAAGTTATTTTACAGGCATAATATTAAATTTTGCTCTAATAAAAGACAGGTTTGTTTATAAAAGAATAATTGTATTGTTCATCTTCTGCTCATGTGCCTATGAACACAAGCTACCTTTATCGAAGCATTGGTTGTGCTTTGAAAAGGGTAGCTTTTTAGTATGCATTTAACTATCCGAAACGATATGAAGTCTGACAAAATGGACATATTCTACTAGAAAAACAGCTGAGAAACTCGAAGGTAAATGGTTTGTAAATCGCTAACTTGGTTCTTTCTGTTAAATAATACGAACGATATAGAGGTAGTGTAGAAATAACATTCGTTTTTATCATTGACAAAATAGAACCCGCCCTCCTAAAATAGTGATGGGAAACAAACAAATAGCGCATACTAATTCGTATAATCCTGGGGATTGGCCCGGGAGTCTCTACGAGATCACCCTAATGATCTGGCTACGAAGAGGAGCAGGCTAAGCACATAAATTCTACATGATTGCGTCTTACATCATGCACGCACATTAGAATTTTTTTGTTCTTGGTTAAAAGGCAGTAGTGTCGGCCGCTCCTAGTCAAGCTGAGCTCTGGGGATATAACATCTTCAGGGTCATTTGTCGTTTTTCAATATGGCTTCAACATCTCTAAGGGGGAGTAAGTGAATTATGGATCGTTTCTTTAAACTCAAAGAAAACGGAACAAATGTTAGAACGGAGATTGTTGCGGGTCTGACCACCTTTATGACAATGGCTTACATTCTTTTTGTAAACACGTTGTTTCTAGGTTCTAGCGGGGCGGGAATGTCCGATAACGCAGTATTTTTTGCAACGGCCGTCGGCGCTGGATTAATGACGATTATTATGGGCTTGTTCGTAAATATTCCGATTGCGCTCGCACCGGGCATGGGATTGAACGCATACTTCATGACAGTGGTTCTTAGCTCGAATGGTGCAATTACTTGGCAGGCAGCTCTTGGAGCTGTGTTCCTTTCAGGTATCGTGTTCATCATTTTGACCGTGACTAGAGTACGTCAAATGCTGCTCGTTGCAGTACCGCAATCGATTAAAATGGCTATCACAGTCGGCATTGGTTTGTTTATTACAATTATCGGTTTCAAATTGGCTAACTTAGTAGCGGTAACGGTGAACGTAGCGCCAGATGCTGATCTGAGCCAGCCGATTCCGGGTAGTAGCTTCAACCTTTCACTCGGTAACTTCGTAACACATCACGATGCGCTGCTTGCTCTTATTGGCTTGCTGCTTATTGCTATTCTGATGGTTATGCGAATCAAAGGCGCTCTCTTGATTGGGATCGTGGCAACAACGTTGATCGGGATTCCGATGGGAGTTACTAATCTGAGTGGGTTGACTGGTGCAAGCTGGCTGCCTAATTTCAGTGACCTGGCTGTAGGACAGTTGGACTTAAAAGGGGCAATTAGCTTAGGTTTGTTTGAAATCATCTTTATCTTTACCTTTGTTGAATTGTTCGATACGTTCGGCACAATGGTAGGGACAGCAACACGTATGGGTATTATGAAAGATAAGAAAAAAGGCGAGAAAACGATCGGTAAAGCGATGCTCGTCGATGCAGTTGGTGTCAGCGCAGGTGCTGCACTGGGTACGAGTACAATTACTGCATATGTTGAGAGTGCTTCTGGTGTTGAAGCAGGTGGACGTACAGGACTGACTTCTGTAACTACGGGTCTATTGTTTATCCTTGCACTGTTCATCGCTCCACTGGCACTGGTTGTTCCTTCTGCTGCAACTGCTCCAGCGTTGATCATTGTAGGTGTATTGATGATGAGTCAGGTTCGCAGTATTGAATGGGATGACTTCCTACAAGCTTTCCCTGCATTCCTTACTATTGTGCTGATGCCTTTCACAGGTGGAATCGCGAACGGAATCTCTGCAGGTATCGTATCTTATGTAATCTTGGCGGTATTCAGCAACTTGGTAACAGAACGTAAAGTGAAAATTCACTGGTTAATGTGGATCTTAGCGATTATCGTAATATGCCGGTATGTATTTATGGGCGGCGAATAGTCGGGCGATTAGCAGTGAATACGTATCGAAATTGAAGAAGAAGCTAATGCGATGGTATCTTGCCAGAGTGTTAGCTTTTTTTGTTTCCTTCTATATAAATAAGAAGGGATTAAACATCGTCGATATGGTATGTGCTTATACTTTCACTTCAATGCCGGCGATTAAAGAGTGAAATATACATGCAGAGATAGTTGTAGTGTAGTAGCCGGAAAAAGGCGGACTATGAAACGATGGAGATATGAACTTGCGATGAGAATAAAGAGAAGGAGTTAGGTTCCGAATGATTAGAGTGAACTCAGGGAACGTATAATATAGAAACAATCATACTTAGGAAACTATATATTATAGAAGAAACTTATCTTCTGAGAGGAAGCGATTAAGAAAACGTAATTTATTTCAAAAAAAAGCTTGCGTTCTAAATCTGTACATGGTATATTCTAATTCCGGCCAAGAAAACACGAGAAACACGGTGCGGCAAGCAAACAAAATAAGCTTCGAAAGAAACTTAAAAAAGAGCTTGCAAAGTTGGTTCGGATGTGATAAGATATAAAAGTTGCTGACGAGAACGAATGTCGGCGCTGAAATAAGTTTGATCTTTGAAAACTGAACAACGAGTGAGTAACGATCTTGCTTGCAAGATCGACGCTGAGAAATCGGTACATGTCTTCGGACTGGATGATTTCGAAGCATAAATGAGATTTTTAATCTCGTCAGATTCAAAATGAGCTAATCGCTCTTTTCAATACTTTATTGGAGAGTTTGATCCTGGCTCAGGACGAACGCTGGCGGCATGCCTAATACATGCAAGTCGAGCGGACTTGATGAGAAGCTTGCTTCTCTGATGGTTAGCGGCGGACGGGTGAGTAACACGTAGGCAACCTGCCCTCAAGCTTGGGACAACTACCGGAAACGGTAGCTAATACCGAATACTTGTTTTCTTCGCCTGAAGAGAACTGGAAAGATGGAGCAATCTATCACTTGAGGATGGGCCTGCGGCGCATTAGCTAGTTGGTGAGGTAACGGCTCACCAAGGCGACGATGCGTAGCCGACCTGAGAGGGTGATCGGCCACACTGGGACTGAGACACGGCCCAGACTCCTACGGGAGGCAGCAGTAGGGAATCTTCCGCAATGGGCGAAAGCCTGACGGAGCAATGCCGCGTGAGTGATGAAGGTTTTCGGATCGTAAAGCTCTGTTGCCAGGGAAGAACGCTTAGGAGAGTAACTGCTCCTGAGGTGACGGTACCTGAGAAGAAAGCCCCGGCTAACTACGTGCCAGCAGCCGCGGTAATACGTAGGGGGCAAGCGTTGTCCGGAATTATTGGGCGTAAAGCGCGCGCAGGCGGTCATTTAAGTCTGGTGTTTAATCCCGGGGCTCAACCCCGGATCGCACTGGAAACTGGGTGACTTGAGTGCAGAAGAGGAGAGTGGAATTCCACGTGTAGCGGTGAAATGCGTAGATATGTGGAGGAACACCAGTGGCGAAGGCGACTCTCTGGGCTGTAACTGACGCTGAGGCGCGAAAGCGTGGGGAGCAAACAGGATTAGATACCCTGGTAGTCCACGCCGTAAACGATGAGTGCTAGGTGTTAGGGGTTTCGATACCCTTGGTGCCGAAGTTAACACATTAAGCACTCCGCCTGGGGAGTACGGTCGCAAGACTGAAACTCAAAGGAATTGACGGGGACCCGCACAAGCAGTGGAGTATGTGGTTTAATTCGAAGCAACGCGAAGAACCTTACCAGGTCTTGACATCCCTCTGACCGGTACAGAGATGTACCTTTCCTTCGGGACAGAGGAGACAGGTGGTGCATGGTTGTCGTCAGCTCGTGTCGTGAGATGTTGGGTTAAGTCCCGCAACGAGCGCAACCCTTATATTTAGTTGCCAGCACTTCGGGTGGGCACTCTAGATAGACTGCCGGTGACAAACCGGAGGAAGGTGGGGATGACGTCAAATCATCATGCCCCTTATGACCTGGGCTACACACGTACTACAATGGCCGGTACAACGGGCTGCGAAACCGCGAGGTGGAGCCAATCCCAACAAAGCCGGTCTCAGTTCGGATTGCAGGCTGCAACTCGCCTGCATGAAGTCGGAATTGCTAGTAATCGCGGATCAGCATGCCGCGGTGAATACGTTCCCGGGTCTTGTACACACCGCCCGTCACACCACGAGAGTTTATAACACCCGAAGTCGGTGGGGTAACCGCAAGGAGCCAGCCGCCGAAGGTGGGATAGATGATTGGGGTGAAGTCGTAACAAGGTAGCCGTATCGGAAGGTGCGGCTGGATCACCTCCTTTCTATGGAGAATCGTTTCCCGTAGCGGAAACATTCAAATATGCAGCTTAGCTGCAAAACTACTCACTCGTTGCTCAGTTTTGAGAGCTCAAACTCTCAAACAGCTTGCTTTTGCATGGAGCTTGTTCTTTGAAAACTAGATATCGAAACGAACGAAAATGCGAATTAGAACATTCCTTTTTAGCTGAACTTGTGCAAACAAGTTTTAATAAAAACGGTAGATTGCTGGAGCGAGTGATCGAAATGGAGCGACTTTTGGATTTGGACGTAGTCCAAACCAAGCGGAGCGACAGCTCGAACACGAGCGAATGGTTAAGCTACTAAGAGCACACGGAGGATGCCTAGGCGCTAGGAGCCGATGAAGGACGTGGCGAACAACGAAACTGCCTCGGGGAGCTGTAAGCAAGCTTTGATCCGGGGGTGTCCGAATGGGGAAACCCAGCTGGGGTAATTTCCAGTTACTCACAACTGAATACATAGGTTGTGTAGAGGCATACCAGGGGAACTGAAACATCTAAGTACCTTGAGGAAGAGAAAACAATAGTGATTCCGTCAGTAGCGGCGAGCGAACGCGGAGAAGCCCAAACCAGAGAGCTTGCTCTTTGGGGTTGTGGGACGTCTCACATGGAGTTACAAAGGAACCGGTTAAACGAAGAGGTCTGGAAAGGCCCGCCAAAGAAGGTAAAAGCCCTGTAATTGAAAGTCTGTTCCCTCCGAGACGGATCCCGAGTAGTGCGGGGCACGTGAAACCCCGTATGAATCCGGCAGGACCATCTGCCAAGGCTAAATACTTCCTAGCGACCGATAGTGAAGCAGTACCGTGAGGGAAAGGTGAAAAGCACCCCGGAAGGGGAGTGAAATAGAACCTGAAACCGTGTGCTTACAAAAAGTCAGAGCCCGTTTTAGGGGTGATGGCGTGCCTTTTGTAGAATGAACCGGCGAGTTACGTTCCCGTGCAAGGTTAAGGTGAAGAGCCGGAGCCGCAGCGAAAGCGAGTCTGAATAGGGCGATGTAGTACGTGGACGTAGACCCGAAACCGGGTGATCTACCCCTGTCCAGGGTGAAGGTGCGGTAACACGCACTGGAGGCCCGAACCCACGCACGTTGAAAAGTGCGGGGATGAGGTGGGGGTAGCGGAGAAATTCCAATCGAACTCGGAGATAGCTGGTTCTCCCCGAAATAGCTTTAGGGCTAGCCTCGGAAAACAGAGTCGTGGAGGTAGAGCACTGATTGGGTGCGGGGCCCGCAAGGGTTACCAAGCTCAGTCAAACTCCGAATGCCATAGACTTACTTCCGGGAGTCAGACAGTGAGTGCTAAGATCCATTGTCAAAAGGGAAACAGCCCAGACCATCAGCTAAGGTCCCCAAGTGTGTGTTAAGTGGGAAAGGATGTGGAGTTGCACAGACAACCAGGATGTTGGCTTAGAAGCAGCCACCATTTAAAGAGTGCGTAATAGCTCACTGGTCGAGTGACTCTGCGCCGAAAATGTAACGGGGCTAAACACACCACCGAAGCTATGGCTTGATGCTTTGCATCAGGGGTAGGGGAGCGTTGTATAAGGGTTGAAGGTGTACCGTAAGGAGCGCTGGACATTATACAAGTGAGAATGCCGGTATGAGTAACGAAAAGATCAGTGAGAATCTGATCCGCCGAAAGCCTAAGGGTTCCTGAGGAAGGCTCGTCCACTCAGGGTAAGTCGGGACCTAAGGCGAGGCCGAAAGGCGTAGTCGAAGGACAACAGGTCGAAATTCCTGTACCACCGTAAGCCGTTATGAGCAATGGGAGGACGCAGTAGGGTAGTGACGCAGACGGATGGATGTCTGTCCAAGCAGTGAGGCTGATGTGTAGGCAAATCCGCACATCATAAGGCTGGGCTGTGATGGGGAGTGAAAATTACAGTAGCGAAGGTCATGATCTCACACTGCCAAGAAAAGTCTCTAGCCAGGTGATGGTGCCCGTACCGCAAACCGACACAGGTAGGCGAGAAGAGAATTCTAAGGCGCGCGGAAGAACTCTCGTTAAGGAACTCGGCAAAATGACCCCGTAACTTCGGGAGAAGGGGTGCCCCGGTAGTGTGAATAGCACGAGGGGGCCGCAGTGAAAAGGCCCAAGCGACTGTTTAGCAAAAACACAGGTCTGTGCGAAGCCGTAAGGCGAAGTATACGGGCTGACGCCTGCCCGGTGCTGGAAGGTTAAGGGGAGCGGTTAGGAGCAATCCGAAGCTGTGAACCGAAGCCCCAGTAAACGGCGGCCGTAACTATAACGGTCCTAAGGTAGCGAAATTCCTTGTCAGGTAAATTCTGACCCGCACGAATGGCGTAACGACTTGGGCGCTGTCTCAACGAGAGATCCGGTGAAATTTTAATACCTGTGAAGATGCAGGTTACCCGCGACAAGACGGAAAGACCCCATGGAGCTTTACTGCAGCTTGATATTGAATTTGGGTACGATCTGTACAGGATAGGTGGGAGCCTTTGAAGCCGGAGCGCCAGCTTCGGTGGAGGCACCGTTGGGATACCACCCTGATCGTATCTAGGTTCTAACCTGGTACCGTAATCCGGTGCGGGGACAGTGTCAGGTGGGCAGTTTGACTGGGGCGGTCGCCTCCTAAAGAGTAACGGAGGCGCCCAAAGGTTCCCTCAGAATGGTTGGAAATCATTCGAAGAGTGCAAAGGCATAAGGGAGCTTGACTGCGAGACCTACAAGTCGAGCAGGGACGAAAGTCGGGCTTAGTGATCCGGTGGTACCGCATGGAAGGGCCATCGCTCAACGGATAAAAGCTACCCTGGGGATAACAGGCTTATCTCCCCCAAGAGTCCACATCGACGGGGAGGTTTGGCACCTCGATGTCGGCTCATCGCATCCTGGGGCTGAAGTAGGTCCCAAGGGTTGGGCTGTTCGCCCATTAAAGCGGTACGCGAGCTGGGTTCAGAACGTCGTGAGACAGTTCGGTCCCTATCTGTCGTGGGCGTAGGAAATTTGAGAGGAGCTGTCCTTAGTACGAGAGGACCGGGATGGACGTACCGCTGGTGTACCAGTTGTTCCGCCAGGAGCACCGCTGGGTAGCTATGTACGGACGGGATAAGCGCTGAAAGCATCTAAGCGTGAAGCCCCCCTCAAGATGAGATTTCCCAGTATGTAAGACCCCTTGAAGACGACGAGGTAGATAGGCTGGGGGTGGAAGTGCAGTAATGCATGGAGCTGACCAGTACTAATCGGTCGAGGGCTTATCCAATTAGCACGTTTTAAGTCGCAGACTTTCGTTTCGAATCTAGTTTTCAGAGAACAACACTCTGAAAGGTAAGCTAAGCTATGCGTTTGGTGGCGATGGCGGAGGGGTTCCACACGTACCCATCCCGAACACGACCGTTAAGCCCTCTAGCGCCGATGGTACTTGGACCGCAGGGTCCTGGGAGAGTAGGACGCCGCCAAGCAAAGAACCACTGCCGATGTTATTCGGTGGTGGTTTTTATTTATGTTTTGTAACAGCCTGATCTTGGATTGGGCTGTTTTTTTGTATTTATGTTGTAAACCTCATGTCGGATTAGAAGACCGTGCAAGTACCCGTAACCATAAGATTAAATTCAAACTATCCCGAATCGGGTTATGAATGCTTAAGGGCTTTTTGAGATATAGTAACAAAATGGTTGGATTATAGATCAAT
Source organism: Paenibacillus tundrae (assembly GCF_036884255.1). Classification (NCBI taxonomy): domain Bacteria; kingdom Bacillati; phylum Bacillota; class Bacilli; order Caryophanales; family Paenibacillaceae; genus Paenibacillus; species Paenibacillus tundrae. The sequence goes on from NZ_CP145605.1 coordinate 805,490, forward strand.
AATGGTCGTTCTCATTTAAGATGAATAGCGCTTGTTCCATTCCATTTTGGAATGATCGCTGCAATTTATTATTTATTAGTACCAGATACTAATAGTAGGTGCTATAATAATAAAAACACTAACGGAGGTGCTAGTATGAATCAATCAAAAGCGATAATCACCGCATTCGGAACGTATGTGCCAGAGCGCATCCTAAGTAATGCTGATCTGGAGAAAATGGTTGATACGAGCGATGAATGGATTGTACAACGTACTGGCATGAGAGAACGCCGAATCGCGGATGAAAACCAATATGTATCTGATTTGGCTACAAAAGCTGTCGAAGATATGATCGGTCGTTACCAGGTTAACGTAAATGATGTGGATATGATTCTATTTGCAACCAGCACACCTGAATATGCCTTTCCAAGTTCAGCATCCAGAGTACAGGCCAATCTTGGCATTCCGCATACAGGAGTACTTGATCTAAATGCTGCTTGTGCAGGATTTACGTATGGTATGCAAATGGCAGATAGCTTAGTAACAAGTGGAATGTATCGCAAGGTGCTCGTGATTGGGGCAGAGACTTTATCTAAAATTACGGATTATACCGACCGCACAACCTGTGTGCTATTTGGGGATGGAGCTGGTGCTTTTCTAGTGGAGAGATCTACTGAGGAAGGTAACTTTATAGCAGCAATCTCCGGAACGCACGGAGAAGGTGGGGTTCATTTATATAAGAGTGGCTTGTCGTCCGAGATGAATGGTTTACCTCTGAAGGTAGAGGGGAGCCTTGTTCAAAATGGTAGGGAAATCTACAAATGGGCTGTACGCATGATTCCTGAACAATTAAGCCATCTCATCGCGAAAGCAGAATTAGAGCCTGAGCAGATTGACTGGTTTGTGCCACACAGTGCCAATATGAGAATGATCGAGGCAGTCTGCGAGCGTGGCCCGATTCCTCTGAAACGAACGTTAACCAGTATGGAATACCGGGGGAATACGTCTGCTGCGTCCATCCCACTTGCATTGCAGCTTGCAGTGGATGAAGGAAAGCTGAAGCAAGGCCAACGAGTGGCGTTGTTTGGATTCGGAGGTGGCTTAACGTACTCGGGTCTCGTCCTGAAATGGGGCGTGCCAGACAGAGCCTAATTTCAAGCAACAGTCATTACAGTATAACGAAGAAGCTGGGGTATCGCTCAATGTAGAGCAGTACCCCAGCTTTCTATTTTTCGGTTATACTTTTTCCGTGATATCATTTAACCCTAATTTGAAAAATGAGTTGATGATCAGACATATAGGGTAATGGATTAATCGCATGTTTTCATTATTATTTTTACTTTACCATGAGCCGTAAGTTTAGGATGTGAACCTTTTACATGATAAAACGGGGCATCTACATATGGCTGAATATAATGATAGCAGAGTAGCTACAGACTAAGTCGGTAAAATAATTACGGTGTCAGCTCAGGCGCTTGACGGTGATGAGTACCTTGCTCATAGCTATATGCTAGCTTGATCAGTGTACCTTCGTCGAACGCACGTCCCAGGAACTCGATCCCTACTGGCAAGCCGTCAGTTGTGAAGCCTGCTGGAACTGTGATTGCTGGGAAACCAGAGAACGGACTGAGTCGGTTGTTACCACCGGAAGTTTGTCCTTCACCAATAAGACCAGCAGCCTGTGTGGATGTAGGATAGATAATGGCATCCAGGTTATGATCTGCCATGACTTTCAACAGTGACTCACGTGTAACTTGAGTACGTTTCAGAACGATGTCCTTATATTCTGTCGTCTCTAATGTTTCACGTGCATCTCGCGCTTTCATGGATTGCTCCTGCGCTTTGTCGAATTCTCCAGAAGCGATGATCTCAGACAGACTGTGGTAAGGAGCCTCTTCCCCTAAAGAATCAAGGTAGTCATTCAACTGGAATTTGAATTCATATCCACTGAGGCTGGGGTATTTATTGATCTCCGTCAGGTTCGGGATGGAGATTGGAACTGCGGTAGCACCGAGTGATTTAAGTTCCTCCACTGCATTATGGATGACATCAGCGACAGCCTTTTCTTCTGCTTTGGTGCTTGGAATCAGTTCTGGAGCAACACCAATACGTGCACCTTTAAGCCCGTTAACATCAAGGAAGTCTGTGTAACTGGAAGGGATTTTGCCTACAGCGTAAGCGGTAGCCACATCCTTTTTGTCATAGCCTACAGTAGCATCCAACATAATCGCGGCATCACTTACTGTGCGAGCCATAGGGCCACCAACATCCTGCGTCAACGCCAGTGGAATGATACCTTCACGACTGGACAGTCCGATCGTTGGACGAATACCTACGAGACTATTAAAGCTCGAAGGAATACGGATGGAGCCACCTGTATCTGTACCCAAGCCGGCAGCAGCGAAGTTTGAAGCAATTGCAGCTCCTGTTCCACCGCTAGAACCACCTGGATAGTGATCCAGTGCATAGGGGTTAAGCGTTTGTCCTCCTAGTGAGCTGGATGTTGTGATGCCAAAAGCAAACTCGTGCAGGTTCGTTTTACCTAATATAATAGCGCCTGCTGCCTTGAGTTTTTTCACTTGTTCAGCATCGTGAGCGGGAATGGAGTCTTTCAGACAGATACAGCCTGCAGTAGTTGGCATGTCATTGGTATCGAAGTTGTCCTTCACAAGAACTGGAATGCCATGCAACGGACCACGAGCACCCTGAGCTGCCCGTTCTGCGTCTAATTGCTCTGCGATTTGCAGTGCATCTGGGTTTATTGTGAGGACAGCGTTAATGCTGACTCCCTGATCATCGTATTTTTCAATACGATCCAGGTATTGTTGTACGAGTTCTTTGGATGTCAGTTTACCTTGCGTCATTGCCTTCTGGAGATCCATGATTGTGGCTTCTTCCAGAACGAATGGTTTTATGTAGTCATGTACACGGTCTTTTAATACAGCAACATCGTTCTCAGTTAGAATGGCGTTAGGTAGGAAGAGAGCATCCGTATACCCTTTCATCAGCCCAGCAGCGTTTAAAGAGGCTACAGCATCAGCATAATCGGCCTGTTCAGGTACATCCTTGAAGGAGATTGTGGCAGGGTCAAGTTTAAGCCATTGTTGCAAGGCTACGGCAGCATCCTTACGCTTAATGGTAGTGCCGGAGAGCTTGTCCATAGTAAAAGGCACGCCTGCAAGCGTAGCCGCTTCTTCCATGGCTCCTACGAATGTTGCAGCACTAGCTGGTGTTTTGGCCAAGGTTATCGTTGCAGTAGAGGTTTTACTAGCTGGAGTTGCTGTTGCAGCAAACGCTGAAGGTACGGCAGATCCTCCCCAAGTTGCAGCGATGACAGCACTCGCCATTAACAATGCCCCACTTTTTCTAAATACAGATCCATGATTAGTCATGGTTCCACGCTCCCTTCCTGTGTCTCAGATGATGTGTGTAAGCAATCTGTGAACATATGCTTTTGCACATTCTATATGCATGTCAGGTAATCTTACAATCCTAATATTTATCCGAAAAAACGCATACATAGTGACTTTTTATTTGAATTACTTATGATATCTCTTATTTTCATCAGCTCTAAAAAGATATCTTCATTGATAAATCGACTAAATATGACCTATACATAACATATGTATTACATAAAAGATTAGCATTGAAGTTACATGAAGCATGAAGTAAGCAAGTTGATAAAGGAAGGGCAAAAAGCATATGACCGCTGTGAAATGATATAATGGGAAAATAGAAACAGCAGAACTTTAAGTACATGTTCAAAAGGGCCAGTTCGAACAACCTCTTAACGTTTTACCAGAAAGGAAGAGATATGAATTGAAGACATTGGTACTCGCTGAAAAGCCGTCTGTCGCACGCGAAATAGCAAGGGTTATGGGTGCGCGTGATAAACATAAAAGTTATATTGAAGGACCAAAATACATCGTAACCTGGGCGCTTGGGCATCTTGTAGGTCTTGCAGAACCAGAGGATTATGACAAAAAATACGCAACATGGAATCTTGAAGATCTACCAATTCTGCCGGAGCGTACCAAGCTTAAAGTGCTTCGGGAAACGAATCATCAATACAAAGCGGTACAGCAATTAATGAAACGTCAGGATGTCGGAGAATTGGTCATCGCTACCGATGCAGCGCGTGAGGGAGAACTGCTCGCTCGGTGGATTATGCAGATGGCGCAATGGAAGAAGCCGTTTAAACGGTTGTGGATTTCTTCTCAGACAGATAAGGCAATTAAAGATGGATTTGCATCACTGAAGCCAGGCAGTCAATTCGATCGTCTCTATGAATCTGCACGCTGCCGTGCGGAAGCAGACTGGATGATTGGACTTAATGTAACGCGTGCGCTGACTGTTCGTTTTAATGCGCAGTTGTCAGCTGGTCGTGTTCAGACTCCAACCTTAGGCATGATTATGGATAGAGAAAATGAAATTAACGGATTTCGCTCACAGGAATATGAGACATTAACAGCAGATTTAGGTAGTTTTCAGGCCGTTTGGCGGGCAAGTGGCGGGGATTCTCGGATCTTTGACCCACAGGAAATGCAACAACTGAAGCAACGGATTGAAGGTCGTAAAGGTACTATCTCTCAAGTGAAGAAAAGTGAAAAGGTAGAGCCGCATCCACTAGCATACGATCTGACAGAACTACAGCGAGATGCCAACAGAAAATACGGTTTCTCTGCCAAACAAACATCAAATGTTCTACAGCGCTTGTATGAACAGCACAAACTTGTTACGTATCCGCGTACAGACAGCCGTTATTTGACCTCTGACATGGTGGGTACGCTTAAAGAGCGGCTAGAGAGTGTAGCTATTGGACCTTATGCCTCTATCGCACGTCCTTTGCTACGCAAAAACCTGAATATCACTAAACGCATCGTGGACGACAGTAAAGTAACAGACCACCATGCTATCATTCCGACGGAGCAGACTGTGCTACTGAATCAGCTTAGTCCAGAGGAACGTAAGCTGTATGACCTCATTGTTCGTCGTTTCATCAGTTTGTTCTATCCAGCGGCTAGGTACGACTCTGTAGCGATCACCGTTCAGGTTGGCAATGATTCATTCCATGCCAAAGGCACAACCGTGAAAGACAGTGGATGGCGTGAAGTATATGGTGGGGATTATAGCGATGACGACGATGACCGTACAGATGATGATGCTAACCATGAGCGTGTGCTTCTGCCAGATGTGCAGCAAGGACAGTCTGTAACCGTTCAGCGTTGTCATGTTAAGAGTGGACGGACGATGCCGCCTAAACGGTACACCGAAGCAGCTCTGCTCTCTCAGATGGAGAAACATGGACTTGGCACGCCAGCTACACGGGCAGATATCATTGAGAAACTGGTGAGCTCCGATACGATTGATCGTCAAGGTAACAGCATGCACCCAACAGGTAAAGGGAAACAGTTATTTGAGCTTGCTGCTCCGCAGCTTCGCACCCCGGAACTAACGGCGCGTTGGGAAGCGGAACTCGAGCGGATTGCTCGCGGGCAAGGTAAACCAGGTCCCTTCCTGGACAGTATTCGTTCGATGGCGAAAGAATTGGTGTCAACGGTCAAAGGCAGCAAAGCTGAATACAAGCCTCATAATGTATCCAATAGTCACTGTCCTGACTGTAACGCACGATTGCTAGAGAAAAAAGGAAAGCGCGGCAAATTCTTAGTTTGTCCTACAGAGGACTGTGGTTATCGCCGCTCAGCAGAGAAGAGATTGTCGAACCGCCGCTGCGCACAGTGTCACAAAAAGATGGAGATCAAAGAAGGCAAAGCGGGATTATACGTGCAGTGCCTGCCTTGTGGAATCACGGAGACATTAGATAAAGACAAAAAGCATGTGAACAAACGCGAACAGCAGAAGCTGGTGAAGCAATATGCGAAACAGGAATCCATCGGTTCCAATCTCGGTGATTTGCTGAAGGCGGCTATGGAGAAGAAAGGGAACTAAAGGGATAGAAGTATCTTTTAATTCTAGAATACTGGATCAAAATCTTCAGAGCTTCTCCAGTCTCTTCCTTGAATTTTCTTAAACGAATGCGTACCACTTCCCAAGCGTAGGCACATCTTCGTATAAGATCCTCCTTTTTCAGGCAACGTAAGCCTAGGAGGTGATACCCATATGCCGCACAACAAACCAGAGAAACGCCATAATCAGCAGAATAAAGACAGTATCCGCGAAGAGAGTATCGCTGTGCGTCCGGAGAAAGCAGCGAAACGAGTACCAAGTCTAAACGGGATACCCAAACAGGAGTCCTAGATAGGCAGTATAATGCAGTCTCCTTTCCCGCGTTGAACATGTGCCAGTCTTAGGATTATAATGGAGACAGGGAGATGTCCCGGGATAGGGGGATTGCTTAATATATGCAAACCGGACTTATCTTGTGGTTTATATTTATTAATGTAGTAGGATATCTGGTGATGTCCGATGACAAGAGACGTGCACAGCAACGTCGAGATCGTACACCTGAACGTACATTGTTTTTGCTCGCATTCATTGGTGGTGCGCTTGGAGTCTGGATCGCTATGTATCGCAAAAGGCACAAAACGAAGCATCCGAGCTTCACGATCGGTGTTCCTCTGCTTTTGTTTCTGAATGCAGTAATGTATGGTTATTTTCTCCAGTAAAAGCATGGGATGAAATGCACTGGATCAAATTTTTTCTAGCTAATTATTCTTAGATCGTAGTGTATGTGTTCGATCTATCTCATAGGAATTGATATGTAAATTCATTCTTATGAATGGTTCATCTTAGCTCTGGAACGTTTAAAGAATGACATGAAGTACAAGGTTTTAATGTGCGTTAGGATATTACCCCGAGGCTTGCTTCGGATGTTCTACATATAAAGGAAGGGACGGGATTCACATGTTATTTTCCAAAATCTTAGTAGCTTATGACGGCTCCAAAGCTTCAAATAAAGCACTTGATCGCGCGATTGAATTCGCCAAAGTATCACCAGATGCAGTACTGGATGTTATTCATGCATTCGATTTCCCGCGTGTATTTATCGGGGAGGGATTGGCTCCACTGCCACCTTCTCTCAACAATGACTATTACAATCTTGCAGTACAAACAACGGATGAAGCCAAAGAGCGAATCAGGGCTGCTGGAGTAACGGCTAATGTAGATCTGATCCAAGGAGCTGCTGCTGAAGTATTGCTTGATTTTGCAAAAGAGAACGGTTCGGACATCATTATTATTGGTAGCCGCGGGCTGGGTGGAATTCGGGAGTTTGTTCTGGGCAGTGTCAGCCATAATGTAGTGCAGCATGCTCAGATTCCAGTACTTATCGTTAAATAGTGTAGAAGTGTACAACACTTCAATGGGAAAGCCGGTAGTCTTCGAGAGATTGAAGAGGAGCCGGCTTTCTTTTATGGAATGAAATGGTTAGTGAAAAGCCGTGAAATGAGTAATTCCCGAACATTATATTTGTCAATATGTTAAATGTTCGTCTTTAAGTTGACATTCGCTGTAGGGGATTGTTAAAATGTTAGATGTGTCGATCAGGTGAGAATAAGGTCGAGTAGGAACGAATGCTGTTGAAGATTTTATTAGATTATAAACGAAGTTTGCAAGAGACTGAACCTAGCATTTTGCAATATAGAGATTTGCTCGTATAACGCCGGGAATAGGGCTCGGAAGTATCTACCCGGGAACCGTAAATTTCCGGACTACGAGGAGATACGGCTGAGAGTCGCATGGAATTAAAGTGCGGACAGCAAGCCCCTTTTGGCATGCCCAAATGCGGGATACGTATTTCTTGGAGTCCGGTGTCCGGAGAAAATGTATGTTTTCGCGGGTAGCGGATTTTTTTGTTCCATGGGCATGAGGGTGGACACAAAAAGGAATGCTGGAACGTGACATTATCCAAAAAGCTCAGACGGGAGTTGAATGTATTCATGTCAGTGCAAGTTGCTGTAATTATGGGCAGTAAGTCAGATTGGGAAACGATGAAGCATGCGTGTGAGGTGCTTGATGAGTTAGAAATCGGCTATGAGAAAAAAGTGGTATCCGCTCATCGTACACCAGATTTGATGTTTGAGTATGCAGAGCAAGCCATTGATCGAGGATTCAAGGTCATCATTGCGGGTGCAGGCGGGGCGGCACATCTACCTGGCATGGTAGCAGCCAAAACGATGTTGCCAGTGATCGGCGTGCCTGTGCAGTCCAAAGCATTAAATGGTCTCGATTCCCTCTTGTCCATTGTTCAGATGCCTGGCGGAATACCTGTTGCTACCGTTGCCATTGGTAAAGCAGGAGCGACGAATGCAGGGTTACTCGCTGCTCAGTTCATCGGTGCTTTTGATAAGGAAGTTCGGAACCGTGCGGAAGCTCGCAGAGAACGAATTAAACGTGAAGTGTTAGAAAGCAGTGATGAGTTATGATGATGCCTAATAAGCAGTCTGAGGCGGCTAGTGAAGCCAAACGTGTACTGCTTCCTGGACGGACGACGATTGGTATTCTGGGAGGTGGCCAGCTCGGACGTATGTTAACGTTGTCTGGAACGGCGATGGGGTATCGGTTTGTAACGCTTGATCCTGTCGCTGATGCACCTTGTGGACAAGTTGCCCGTCAGATTGAAGCGGGTTATGACGACGAAGCTGCTGCTAGGAAATTGGCGGAGCAATGCGACGTAATTACGTACGAGTTTGAAAATGTGGATGCTGACGTTGCCGCTCTTCTGGAGCGTGAATCCTACGTGCCTCAGGGAAGTACATTACTTTATACTACGCAGCATCGTCTACGTGAAAAGCGGGCCATTGAAGCGGCGGGTGTGCGCGTTGCCCCTTATCGGGAAATTACCAACTTGGATACAATGCAAGCGGCTGTTCGAGAACTAGGTGTCCCATGTGTGCTGAAGACGGTAACCGGTGGGTATGATGGCAAAGGCCAACGCATTATTCGCGAGGTTAGCCAAGCGATTGAAGCTTACGAAGAGCTTGCCTCCACAGGTGCGGAATTGGTGCTGGAGCAGTTCATTAAGTTTGATTGCGAGATATCGGTAGTTGTTGCGCGTAGTACGCAAGGGGAGATCAAGACTTTCCCAGTAGCGGAGAATATTCATGTGGACAACATTCTGCATACATCCATTGTTCCAGCAAGGGTACCAACGGAGATTCAGCTGGAGGCACAGAGATTGGCGGCAGCCGTTGCAGAATCGATGCAGGCAGTTGGTTTGCTCGCGGTTGAGCTGTTTGTAGCAGCGGATGGAAGACTTTATGTGAATGAGCTAGCTCCAAGACCACATAATTCGGGGCATTATACGATGGAAGCTTGTGCGACTTCACAGTTTGAACAGCATATTCGTGCCATTTGTGGATTGCCGCTTGGAGACACAACACTGCTAAGTCCTGTGGTTATGGTCAATGTGCTTGGCGAGCACCTGGAAGGGGTCATCGATCGGATGGGTCAATCAGACACAGAAGCGATGGAACTCGGGGTTATTCCCAAGCTTCATATATATGGTAAAACTGAAGCGAAAACAGGAAGAAAGATGGGGCATGTCAATCTGCTCTGTCAGGATGTCGAAGAAGGATTGCAATGGATTGAACAAACTAATCTCTGGAGGAATATAAATTCATGATCGAACGTTATAGCAGACCCGAAATGAGAGCCATCTGGACGGAAGAGAACAAATTCAAGTCATGGCTGGAAGTTGAAATTTGTGCATGTGAAGCGTGGGCAGAGCTTGGAGTCATCCCGAAAGAAGAAGCAGCATTGCTTCGTCAGAACGCATCTTTTGACATCGATCGCATCTATGAGATTGAACAGGAAACACGTCATGACGTTATCGCATTTACACGTACGGTATCCGAAAGTCTAGGCGCGGAGCGGAAATGGGTACACTACGGACTGACTTCTACAGATGTAGTAGATACGGCATTGGGATATGTCCTTCGTCAAGCCAACGAGATTCTGGAACGCGATATCGTGAACTTCATTGAAATTTTGCGTGAGAAAGCACTAGCATATCAGCATACACCAATGATGGGACGTACACACGGGGTACATGCGGAGCCAACAACGTTTGGTTTGAAAATGGCATTGTGGCATGAAGAGATGAAGCGTAACTTGGAGCGTTTCCGTCATGCAGCAGACAATGTGCAGTTCGGCAAAATCTCCGGTGCAGTTGGAACGTATGCGAACATCGATCCATTCGTAGAAGAGTTTGTCTGCGAGAAGCTAGGCACGAAGCCGGCACCGATCTCCACACAGACATTGCAGCGTGACCGTCATGCGGAGTATATGGCTACATTGGCGTTGATCGCAACTTCTTTGGACAAGTTCGCTACAGAAGTGCGTGCACTGCAAAAGAGTGAGTTCCGTGAAGTAGAAGAGGCTTTCGCTAAAGGTCAAAAGGGATCTTCTGCAATGCCGCACAAACGCAATCCAATCGGTAGTGAGAACATCTCAGGTTTGTCCCGCGTAATTCGCGGACATATGGTGTCTGCATATGAGAACGTAACGCTCTGGCATGAGCGCGATATCTCGCACTCTTCCGTTGAACGCGTGATCTTGCCGGATGCAACGATGCTGCTGAACTACATGCTGAACCGCTTCGGTAATATCGTGAAAAACCTGACGGTGTTCCCAGAGAACATGAAACGCAACATGGAGCGCACCTTCGGCGTACCGTTCTCAGGCCGCGTTATGACGAAGCTGATCGACAAAGGCTTCAGCCGTGAGCAAGCGTACGATACGGTACAACCACGTGCGATGCAAGCATGGGAAGAGCAAAGACAGTTCCAGGACATCGTGAAATCTACACCTGAAATTACAGAAGTGCTGAGCGAGGAAGAAATTGCAGATGCATTCAACCCATCATGGCACCTGAAGCATGTAGATACCATCTTCAAAAAGCTTGGTTTAAACGACTAATTTATTAAGGTTTTGAATTATTATGCTCCCTAAAAGTATAGGTTGATTATGTGTTCACGCTGGAACGGAGAAGCAGAAAAAACCTGAAGAAGCGAAGCGTTCGCCTGAAAGCTTTCTGAAAGAAAGCTGCATCGGAAGCATAAGCTATTCCCGGATTTTACCCATTTGAAAGTGAGATCAAAAAAATCCGGGAATAACAGCGATCGGAAGGTTATTCTGCATTCGGAGTGGCTCCGCGTGATGAAGGGAATTGGACGTAAACTTTACATCTCCTGAAAGAAGGTGAGCCAACATGGCGTTGTCCACTGCGGCGGATCTCGTTGAAGCTCCTTTGTTATATAAAGGAAAAGTACGTGAATTGTACGATCTGGGTGAACATTTTTTGATCGTGGTTACAGACCGAATCTCTGCCTTTGACTATGTATTAGAACCTGCGGTTCCTGAGAAGGGCAATGTGCTCAATAAGCTAAGTAGTTACTGGTTTGAGCTGACGGGCGATATGATGGACAATCACGTCGTTCATACAGATGTAAATCGATTGGGTGACGTTGTAACTGACCCTAATCTGCTCAAAGATCGCATCATGGTTACCCGCAAAGCGGAGCGTATCGATATCGAATGCGTCGTACGTGGATATATCACCGGGGGCGGTTGGAGACAATATGAGAAAAGCGGTGAGGTCAACGGCATTACACTGCCGGAAGGACTTCGCAAAAACGCGAAGCTGGATTCTCCCATTTTCACGCCAGCAGCCAAAAACGACGTTGGGCATGACGAAGACATTCCAATGGATCGCATGAAGGAACTGGTTGGAGACGCGCTGGCCATCGAGCTTCAGGAGAAAAGCCTGCGCTTGTACGAATTCGCTCGTGATTACTGTGATCAGCGAGGTATCATTCTGGCAGATTGCAAGTTTGAATTCGGTATGGTGGATGGCAAAGTCATTCTGATTGACGAAATCTTTACGCCAGACGCTTCCCGCTTCTGGGCTAAAGAAAACTATGCGCTTGATATCGAAATCGACAGTATGGACAAAGAACCGGTTCGTACGTATCTTGCTGGTACAGATTGGGATAAAAACAGCCAGCCAGATCCATTACCTGAACAGGTTGTGGAGGCGACAACTGCAAGATACGTCGATATCTATAATCGTTTAACAAGTAGTGTTTGAGGCAAGCTACGGAAAAGTTTGGCTTTCGATCGCTGTTGCCCCCGGAATGCTTGGATTGTAATCCTTTTTTCAAAAGGAAGCATTCCGGTTGCAAAGGCGAAGCATATGCTTACGAAGCAGTTTTCTTCCAGAAAACTTTTAGCTTTCGCTTCTCCAGCTCAAATCTTTCCCTCCGCCAGTCTCAAACTGGGGAGAGGTAGTATTAAATAAGGCTTCCGTCAGGCAGGGAAGCCTGTAAAGAACAGAACATTCAGTTAATGTTACACATGTTATCTGTAACATTAGAGAACCACTTATATGTAAACGTAGTGGTTAAGGTCTCAACCACTACTAACCGTGCAACGTAAAAGGTTTAGGCCTTTAAAAAAGCGCCGTAGGATCAGGCGGAGGGGCGGAATTGTTCGTAAAGGAGCGAAGCGTTCGCCTTTGTCCCCGGGTTTTGACCGCAGAGCGGGCTAAACAAATCAGAAAAACCTGGGGACAACAGCGACCTGCAGAACAATCCGCCCCGGAGCAAGCTCCCAACTACTACCCACCGTGCAACGTAAAGGTTTAGGCCTTTCAAAAAAAGCGCCGCAGGATCAGGCGGAGGGGCGGAATTGTTCGTAAAGGAGCGAAGCGTTCGCCTTTGTCCCCGGGTTTTGACCGCAGAGCGGGCTAAACAAATCAGAAAACCTGGGGACAACAGCGACCTGCAGAACAATCCGCCCCGGAGCAAGCTCCCAAGGCCAATCATTTTTTTAACAGCATAAAGCATTTATCCCGTTCATTACTGAGGAGGAACATAAGGATCATGATTAAAGCAACCGTATATGTCACTATTAAGCAAAGCGTACTCGACCCGCAAGGCGTAGCAGTTCAAGGAGCCCTTCATTCGATGGGATTCAATGAAGTTGAAAGTGTACGGATTGGTAAAGTCATGGAACTGAACCTGGATACGACAGATCGTGCAGAAGCGGAGAAACGATTGAAAGTGATGTGTGAGAAGCTGCTCGCGAACACCGTTGTTGAAGATTACCGCTACGAATTGGAGGGTTAATCTCATGAAATTTGCAGTTCTTGTGTTCCCTGGCTCCAACTGCGACATCGACTGTTACAAGGCAGTAGAAGACGCGATTGGACAAGAGGTTGATTATGTATGGCACACGGCTACAGATCTATCGGCTTATGATTGCATTCTGGTTCCAGGTGGTTTCTCGTATGGTGACTACCTGCGTTGCGGCGCCATTTCCCGTTTCGCACCTGTAATGAACGAGGTAGCCAAAGCTGCTGAAGAAGGTAAATATATTTTGGGCATTTGTAACGGATTCCAGATCCTGACTGAAGCTGGTTTGCTTCCAGGGGCATTGATCCGTAATACATCTCTGAAATTCCGTTGCCATGATACCGTATTGAAAGTAGCCAATGCAGATACACCATTTACACGTGACTATACGCAAGGCGCAGAGATTATTATTCCAATTGCGCACGGTGAAGGAAACTATTATTGCGATGATGCGACACTTGCAAGCTTGCAAGCGAACAACCAAATCGTATTTACGTATGGTAGCAATCCGAATGGTTCCCTTGGTGATATCGCGGGAATCAGTAATATCGGCGGAAACGTGGTCGGCATGATGCCGCATCCAGAGCGCGCAGTAGATTCATTGCTCGGCTCAGAAGACGGCAAACGTATGTTTACATCTATTTTGAAAGCATGGAGGGATAAGCATGACGCAGCAGCTATCCGCTAAGGAACCGACAGCAGAACAGGTCGCAGAACATAAACTTTACGCCCAAATGGGTGTGTCGGACAGTGAATATGAGCTGATCTGTGAATTCATGGGACGTAAGCCAAACTACACAGAGATTGGTGTTTTCAGTGTAATGTGGTCTGAACACTGTGCATACAAAAACTCCAAACCACTCTTGCGTCGCTTTCCAACAAGTGGCCCGCGTGTCCTGATGGGACCGGGTGAGGGTGCGGGTATCGTCGATATCGGGGATAACCAAGCCGTTGTTTTCAAAATTGAAAGCCATAACCACCCTTCCGCGGTTGAGCCTTACCAAGGCGCAGCGACAGGTGTTGGCGGCATTATCCGTGATATTTTCTCCATGGGTGCTAGACCTGTGGCATTGCTGAACTCCCTACGTTTCGGCAAGCTGGAGAGCGATCGCGTTAAATATTTGTTCGAGCATGTCGTAGCTGGTATTGCGGGATATGGTAACTGTATCGGTATTCCTACGGTTGCGGGTGAAGTTATGTTTGACGAGAGCTACGAAGGTAACCCATTGGTTAATGCCATGTGTGTGGGTCTCATTGATCACGATAAAATTCAGCGCGGTGTAGCTAAGGGTGTAGGTAACCCAGTGTATTATGTTGGGCCGCCAACAGGCCGTGATGGAATTCACGGAGCAACCTTTGCTTCGGTTGAATTGACTGAAGAATCCGAATCCCAACGTACAGCGGTTCAAGTCGGTGATCCATTCATGGAGAAACTGGTTATGGAATCCTGTCTGGAATTGATCGATACAGGCATCGTGCTGGGTATTCAGGATATGGGCGCTGCGGGCTTAACATGTTCGAGTGCGGAGATGGCAAGTAAAGCAGGCAATGGTCTGGAATTGTATCTGGATCAGGTGCCACAGCGTGAAGAAGGCATGACTCCTTACGAAATGATGCTGTCTGAGTCTCAGGAGCGTATGTTGTTCGTAGTAGAGCCGAAGGATGAAGCACAGGCGATGGAAATCTTCGAACGCTGGGGTGTTATCTGTGCCAAGGTTGGTAAAGTTACGGATGACGGCCGTCTGAAACTGATCCACCATGGCGAAGTGGTTGGTGATATGCCAGTAACGGCACTGGTTGACGAATGTCCGGTGTATGATAAGCCATCTTCTGTACCTGCGTACTATGAAGCTAGTGCTTCCATCGACACGCTTCGTTACGACGAAGTGTCGGATCTCGGTGGTGCGTTGAAACAAGTGCTCGCTTCGCCAACGGTGGCAAGTAAGAAGTGGGTCTATGATCAATACGATTACATGGTGCGTACAAGCACAGCCGTTCGTCCAGGTTCAGATGCAGCGGTGGTAACAATCCGTGGAACACGCAAAGGTCTCGCGATGACAACGGATTGCAACGGACGTTATGTATATCTTGATCCAGAAGTGGGCGGAAGAATTGCGGTAAGTGAAGCTGCGCGTAACATTGTATGTTCTGGTGCAGAGCCACTCGCGATTACGGACAACCTGAACTTCGGTAACCCGGAGAAACCGGATATTTTCTGGCAGATGGAAAAAGCTGTAGACGGTATGGCTGAAGCTTGTCGCGTATTGGATACACCAGTCATCGGCGGTAACGTAAGTTTGTACAATGAAAACGCCAAAGGCTCCATCTACCCAACGCCAGTTGTCGGTATGGTAGGCCTCGTTCATGATACGGATCATATCACGACACAAGCATTCAAATCCGAAGGAGATGTCATCATTCTCCTCGGTGACACGAAAGCCGAACTGGGCGGCAGCGAGCTGCAATACGCCGTTCATGGTCAGACAGAAGGCCGTCCACCAGAGCTGAACTTGCAGACTGAAAAAGTGTTGCTTAGCACCGTGCTCGAAGCGATTCAATCCGGACTTGTTCGTTCAGCACATGACTTGTCTGAAGGTGGTCTAGCAGTTGCACTGGCTGAGTCTTGCATTAGCGGTAACGTAGGTGCACAAGTGAACGTGGAAACTACACTGCGTGGCGATCATGCACTCTTCAGTGAAAGCCAATCCCGTATTCTGCTATCGGCTTCGCCGGAGCAAGCAGGTAAGCTTGAAGCGTTTGTTCGTGAACGCGGTGTACCTGTAGCTGTGATCGGACGTGTAGAAGGAAGTAATCTTACGATTGAATTGAACGGAAGATCAGCTGTGAACGAACCCGTAGGAGGTTTGACTCAGGTCTGGGAGGATGCGATTCCATGTCTCATGAACTGATGACAGGGCCGTTGTGGACAGGTGATTATTATAATGAAGGGTCCGGCAAGGAAGGACTCGACAAATTAAAGGAAGAATGCGGAGTTTTCGGGGTGTTCAGACACCCTGAAGCCGCTTCGTTATCCTATTATGGTCTACATGCATTGCAGCACCGGGGCGAAGAAAGTGCGGGAATGTGTGTAAGTGATGGCAATCAGTTTAACTACCATCGCGGCATGGGACTCGTGAAGGAAGTATTTACGAAGGATCTGATGCAGACCCTTACCGGTGATATCTCAATCGGGCACGTTCGGTATTCGACTAGCGGTGATAGCAAGCTGACCAATGCACAGCCATTGGTATTCAAATATCGTGATGGTGATCTGGCCGTTGCGACGAATGGTAATATCGTTAATGCACCTACGATCCGCCGTGAACTAGAGCAGAGCGGTTCAATCTTCCAGACGACAAGTGATACAGAAGTTATTGCCCATCTGATTGCACGTTCTTCCAAAGGTTTGGTGGAAGCAGCGAAGGATGCATTTCAGCGGATCGTGGGTGGCTATGCGTTCTTGATTATGACGAACGATAAGTTGCTCGTTGCGTCTGATCCGCATGGTCTGCGTCCATTGACAATGGGTAAGCTAGGGGACGCTTATCTGTTTGCCTCCGAGACCTGTGCGCTTGAAACGATTGGTGCTGAACTAATCCGCGATATTGAGCCAGGCGAACTGCTTGTACTGGATGCCGACGGGTTGCATGAAGATCGGTTTGATCATCATAAACATCGCAAAGCGCTGTGTGCGATGGAATATATTTATTTTGCTCGTCCGGACAGTGACATGAATGGTGCGAACCAACACGCTGCCCGTAAACGGATGGGAAGCCGTATGGCGATTGAAGCATTTGTAGATGCGGACTTGGTTACGGGGGTACCAGATTCCAGTATCTCGGCAGCGATTGGATACGCTGAACAGACGGGGATTCCGTATGAGATGGGTATGATCAAAAATAAATATACAGGTCGAACATTTATTCAGCCGAGCCAAGAGCTACGGGAGCAAGGTGTGAAGATGAAACTAAGCGCCGTGCGCCGTGTAGTTGAGGGCAAACGTGTGGTTATGATCGATGACTCCATCGTGCGTGGTACGACATCCCGCCGGATCGTGAATATGCTACGGGATGCAGGGGCTACGGAAGTGCATGTGCGGATTACATCTCCGCCGTTCAAAAATCCATGCTTCTACGGGATCGATACACCGGATAGCCGCGAACTGATCGCTTCATCATTGTCTGTGGAAGAGATATGCCGTGAAATCAACGCAGACTCTCTGGCGTTCCTTAGCCCGGACGGGTTGATTACATCCATTCAGGGAGATAATCAGGATGACTACAAGGGCGGACTATGCCTTGCATGCTTCGATAATGATTATCCAACTCGTCTCGACTTTAATGGCGAAGAAAAATTCGGATGTAGTTGTTAGGAGATTAGGCTTATGGGAAGAAAAAGCTATAATGAGGGCGATATTTTTCTGATCCCGATGCATGATGGCCGTTTGGCTGTATGTCAGGTCGTAAGTGCATTGAGAGGCCGCTTCAAAAAGGCATTTTCATTCGGCGTGATGAGCATTCAGCATGACGAAACTGTAAGCTTTGAAGATCGCGAATTTCTTGTCTATCCTTATATGCAGCGAAAGAATAGCGTGATCTTCACGTCACCGGCATATCTCAAAGATGGAACATGGAGTATTATCGGTAACATCCCATTAACGCCAGCGAAAAAAGAACTGCAAGTATTTCAATGTGCGGGGCATTTGTACGATGGAGATGAGTATATCCGCAATCTCTCGCCGACAGAATACAGTCAGTATATTACGCTCGGCGTGGCAGGGTTTGAGTTGGTACAGAACCATTTATTAGAGATGAAACAGTAATATATTAGTTCAACTAAACTTTTTACACGAGAACGGAGAGGACAGAAATAACCTGAAGAAGCGAAGCGTTCGCCTTTATCTCCGGATTTTCCCTTTGAAGAAGGGAATCAAAAAAATCTGGAGATAACAGCGATCGGAGGTTATTCTGTCATCGGAGTGGCAAGTGTAAACATTCATTAGTTGAACTTAAATAAATACGATATTTGGAATGAAATATAGAACCAGATGAAGGGTGCGATGGTAGTGTCAGAAGCATACAAAAACGCCGGCGTCGATATCGCGGCAGGCAACGAAGCGGTAGAACGGATGAAAAAGCATGTGAAACGTACCTTCCGTCCGGAAGTCATGACAGACCTGGGTGGATTCGGTGCTCTGTTCGGCTTGAACAAGGACAAGTATGATGAGCCGGTACTTGTTTCCGGTACAGACGGCGTAGGAACGAAGCTGAAAATCGCGTTTGCTATGGATCGCCACGATACGATTGGAATTGACGCGGTAGCCATGTGTGTGAATGATATTGTCGTACAGGGCGCAGAGCCATTGTTTTTCCTCGACTATCTGGCATGTGACAAAGTCATTCCAGAGAAGATTGAAGCGATTGTTGCGGGGATTGCAGAAGGCTGTCATCAGTCCGGCTGTGCACTGATTGGTGGCGAAACGGCTGAAATGCCGGGGATGTACAGTGAAGGTGAGTACGATATTGCCGGATTTACCGTAGGTATTGTGGATAAAGCAAAAATCATCAACGGTACAACCATCGCTCCTGGCGATACGGTGATTGGACTTGCATCCAGTGGTGTACACAGTAACGGCTTCTCCTTGGTACGTAAGTTGCTGTTGGAGCAAGCTGGACTGAGTTTGCAGGACGAAGTGCAGGAGCTCGGTGGTAAGCTGGGCGATGCGCTGTTGGAACCTACGAAGATTTATGTGAAGCCATTGTTGTCCTTGCTGGAGAATGTAAAGGTAAAAGGTATGGCTCACATCACTGGTGGTGGATTTATTGAGAACATCCCACGGATGTTGCCAAGTAACGTAAACGTGGATATCGACTACGGCTCATGGCCAATCCTGCCGATCTTCAACCTGTTACAAGAGAAGGGCAATGTCACTAACCGTGATATGTTCACAACATTTAACATGGGGATCGGTCTTGTGCTGGTTGTTAATGAAGCTGATGCCGCGGAAGCTCTGCAACAACTGAAATCATCTGGTGAAGAAGCGTACATCATTGGCCGTGTTACCGAAGGAGATGTGCGAGTAACCTTCACAGGAGCGGATGTTTAATGACGAATTACCGGATTGCTGTATTTGCCTCGGGTGAAGGGAGTAACTTTCAGTCATTGGTCGATGCAGTGCGGAACGGGGGGCTGAATGCATCCGTTGAACTGCTGGTCTGTGACAAACCTGCTGCACGTGTCGTGCAGCGGGCACAGGATGCTGGCGTGGATTGCCATCTCTTCACCCCGAAGAATTATGATTCACGAGAAGCCTACGAGAAAGAGATCGTTGAAGTGTTAGAAACGAAAAATATAGATCTGGTCGTTCTTGCCGGATATATGCGTTTGCTCACTTCAGTCGTGGTGGATCGGTATGCAGGACGATTGATTAATATCCATCCCTCTCTTCTTCCAGCGTTCCCTGGCAAAGATGCTGTCGGGCAAGCAATAGAATACGGTGTGAAGATTACAGGTGTGACTGTTCATTTTGTGGATGGAGGTATGGATACAGGGCCTATTATTGCCCAGCATCCAGTACCGGTTTTGCTCGGGGATACGGCGGAAACGATCAGTCGTTCTATCCACGCTGCCGAACAACAGTTGTATCCAGAAGTTGTCTCTTGGTTCGCTCAAGGTCTGATCCAATTAAACGGACGCCACGTTACCGTTAACAAACCGGTTTGATATAAGTTGCCTCTTTTTACACGTTAACGGAGAAGACAGAAAAAACCTGGAAAAGCGAAGCGCTCGCCTTTATCACCGGATTTTTCCTTTGAGAAAAGGGAATCAAAAAAATCTGGGGATAACAGCGATTGAAAGGTTGTTCTGTCATCGGAGTGTTGCGTGTAAACACTATGGTTTAACATATATAACAGAAGTCGAATATTGGTACGCATTTTGTGATATTTCTCGGGAAATAAATCGGCTGTGTTTCGTCATGAAACGCGAAGCTATGGGACATTAAAGGAGGAGCATATTGTGAGTATCAAAAGAGCGCTGGTCAGCGTATCGGATAAAACAGGCATCGTGGACTTTTGCCGCGAGCTGTCGCAAATGGGTGTAGAGATTATTTCGACAGGGGGCACAAGCAGCCTATTGTCGAAGGAAGGCGTACCTGTTATCGGAATCTCGGATGTAACTGGATTCCCGGAAATTATGGACGGACGTGTCAAAACATTGCATCCCGCAGTTCATAGTGGATTGCTTGCTGTTCGTGACAACGAAGAACATACACGTCAGATGGAAGAACTCGGCTTAGGCTACATCGACTTGGTTGTTGTTAATCTGTATCCATTCCAGGAGACCATTGCAAAACCGGATGTGGCGTATGAAGATGCCATCGAGAACATCGATATTGGTGGTCCAACTATGCTCCGCTCGGCAGCCAAAAACCATGCTTTTGTCAGTGTTGTTGTAGACGCTGCTGACTACAGCCAAGTGCTGGAGGAAGTACGTAACAGTGGTGATACTACGCTGGAAACACGCAAACGGCTTGCGGCAAAAGTTTTCCGTCATACGGCGGCTTATGATGCACTTATCTCTGATTATCTGTCCAATGTGAATGGTGATCCACTGCCAGAGCGTTTGACCGTTACTTACGAAAAGCTCCAGGATTTGCGTTATGGCGAAAATCCACATCAACAGGCGGCATTCTACCGCAAACCGCTCGCTGCTCAGGATACATTAACGACAGCGGAGCAATTGCACGGTAAAGAATTGTCCTACAACAACATCAATGATGCCAACGCAGCATTGCAGATCGTAAAAGAATTCGAAGAGCCTGCTGTAGTGGCAGTAAAACATATGAATCCTTGCGGCGTAGGTGTCGGCGAGAGCATCTATGAAGCTTATAGCAAAGCATACGCAGCAGATCCAACCTCGATTTTTGGTGGGATTGTTGCAGCTAACCGCATTATCGATAGTGATACCGCGGCTAAATTGAGTGAGATTTTCCTTGAGATCGTCCTGGCTCCTGATTTCACACAAGAGGCGCTTGATATCTTGACGAAGAAGAAAAACATTCGTTTGCTCAAAACGGGCGAATTGAATGCGGCTCGCAATCGTGAGAGCCAATTCGTGGTGACATCCATCGATGGCGGTATGATTGTACAACAATCGGATGTACATTCCATTGAAGCTAGTGAATTGAACGTAGTGACAGATCGTGCACCTTCCGAAGAAGAGCTGAAACAACTGCTGTTTGGCTGGAAAGTGGTTAAACATGTGAAGTCTAACGCGATTGTACTCGCGGCAAATGACATGACTGTAGGTGTTGGCGCTGGACAGATGAATCGTGTTGGTGCAGCCAAAATTGCGATTGAGCAGGCTGGCGAGCAAGCTAAGGGATCAATCTTAGCATCCGATGCATTCTTCCCCATGGGAGATACCCTTGAACTGGCTGCCAAAGCAGGCATTACAGCCGTGATTCAACCTGGCGGTTCGATTAAGGACGAAGAGTCGATCAAAGTAGCAAACGAGTACGGTATCGCTATGGTGTTCACAGGCGTTCGTCACTTCAAACACTAAGATTACACGGTAATACCAACCAGGATGAACAAGCGAATCCGCTTGTTCATCCTCGTTTTGGGAGAAAAACGGATAGGATAATAGATCAGTTAACATATATAGATTGAACTAAACATTTACACAAGAGCGGAGAGGACAGAAATAACGTGAAGAAGCGAAGCGTTCGGCTGAAAGCTTTCTTTCTACAGAAAGCTACATCGGAAGCATAAGCTACCCCCGGATTTTCCCTTTGAAAAACGAATCAGAAAAATCTGGGGATAACAGCGATCGTAGGGTTGTTCTGTCATCGGAGTGGTCAGTGTAAATAACTATAATTCAATCTGTATTAACGAACATCATTCATGAGGGGGAAACGAAGTGATGGATATTCTGGTAGTTGGCGGCGGTGGCCGTGAGCATGCGATCATCTGGGCATTGGCGAAGAGCCCAAAGGTAGATAAAATTCACTGTGCTCCGGGAAATGCAGGTATTGCACAGCTAGCCGAATGTCACCCAATCGGGGTGCATGAATTCGATAAACTAACCGCGCTGGCTGTAGAGCTAAAGGTTGGTCTGGTTGTCATTGGACCAGATGATCCACTTGCAGATGGTATTGTTGATGCATTTGACGACACACGTATTCCAGTGTTTGGCCCACGTCGGAATGCAGCCGAGATTGAGGGTAGCAAAACATTCATGAAGGATCTGCTTCATAAGTACAACATTCCAACTGCGGCCTACGAGAAGTTCGATAATTATGAACAAGCACAGACTTATCTGAATGCGCAATCCATTCCTGTGGTGATCAAAGCGGATGGGCTTGCGGCAGGTAAAGGTGTAACTGTAGCTTATTCACGGGAAGAAGCGGATCAGGCGCTGCGCAGCATTATGGTGGACAAGGTATTCGGAGAGGCTGGTGCCAAGGTTATTATTGAAGAATTCCTTGCCGGTCAGGAAATGTCCATTCTCGCCTTTGTTGATGGGGAAACGGTTCGTCCCATGGCTGCAGCTCAGGATCATAAGCCTGTATTCGATAACGATCAGGGGCCTAATACTGGGGGGATGGGTACATACTCACCATTGCCACACATTGATTCTTCTATTATTGAAGAAGCGGTCGAGACCATTATCAAACCTACGGCGAAAGCGATGGTATCCGAAGGGCGTCCGTTCCAGGGTGTTCTGTTTGCAGGGCTGATGATCTCACCTGATGGTAAACCTAAAACGATCGAGTTCAATGCCCGTTTCGGTGATCCAGAGACACAGGTTGTATTGCCACGTCTGAAGTCAGATCTGTTCGACATTTTCTGGGCAACGGTTCATGGCAAGCTGGCTGAGATCGAGATTGATTGGAGCGATGAAGCGGCTGTATGTGTCGTACTCGCTTCAGGTGGTTATCCAGGTCCATATGCTAAGGCTGTACGGATTGAAGGGTTGGATGAAGCCAAGGATGCTATTGTGTTCCATGCAGGAACAGCACGCAATGAATCGGGTGAATGGGTAACGAATGGTGGACGGATCTTGGGTGTTGTTGGTCTAGGTGCAGACATTAGTGAAGCCAGAGATCAAGCATACGCGCAAGCCGAACTCATTCGGTTTGAGGGTAAACATCAACGGTCTGATATCGCTGCCAAAGCATTAGTTTAATAGAACAAAGGAATATTAAAGGCTCGTAGGAAATACGCTGATAGCAAAGTGTATGCATCCTGCGAGCCTTTTGTTGCGTATACTGATTATATGAAACTGGGAGAGACCACTCAGCTCACATTTAAACTCGTTATAGCAGGTTCAATGGTTCAACTGATATAGCATAATTAAAGGTGTTTAAGGAATAAATGTGTAGGGTAGTAATTGTATAAATAAACAATTAGGACGTGTCTCAAAACTCGCTGAAGTGCATCTTTTACCGCCTTTTCGCCCCCTGCTGCGTCATTTTCCCTTGACGTGCCTCGGCACGCCTGCGGAAAACTTCCTTGCTTGGAACGAAAATTCGGCAAAATCTGCGTCCTTCGGAGTTTTCAGACACGCCCTAGATGGATGAATCTTCATACATATAGACTATTCTGTGAACAATACATATGGTTAACTACGCCAAACCATAACGTGCAACTGGATGGTTGGGAGTGGAACGTGGTATACTTTTCTGAAACAGGAATGAACAAGAAGGGAGGTGGATATCTATTGGGAAGGCGATATTGTAAACTGTCCAAATGGAGAATTAAGGTGGAGTAAATCGGGGAAACCATTGACAGCATTAGGGTTAACCCTGTTTGGCGTACAAAGGTTTCTTGATTGGATTACGACATCCTTAGTTCCTGTTTTTGCAACTTACAAAGCCATGGTTAGCCTGTGTAAGTTCATCATTATCGATTTTATATACGCATGAAATTGCAGTGGAAAGAAGCATGTTAACAATATCAGCTGTTATGGAATTAACAAGGTTAATGGATAACGCTGTAACTATTTCTGGAGGTGAATCCCTGAGAATCGGGGAAATCATTGGACATAATTACCATTATTAATTTAGCATTACTAGTTATCTTGATTGGATTAACCGCATTTTTCGTTGCATCCGAGTTCGCAGTTGTTAAGATTCGTACGTCACGAGTGGATCAACTGATCTTGGAAGGCAATAAAAAGGCTGTTCTTGCGAAAAAAGTCGTATCCGATTTGGATTATTATCTATCGGCCTGTCAGCTTGGTATTACCGTTACGGCTCTGGGACTTGGTGCATTGGGTAAACCGACTGTGGAGAGACTATTATATCCGGTATTCGAATATCTGAGTGTATCGCCTGCCGTATCGTCGGTTGCTTCCTATGCAATCGCCTTTATTCTAGTCACATTCCTTCACGTTGTTGTTGGTGAGATGGCACCCAAAACACTCGCAATTCAATTTTCGGAAAAATTGACGTTGCTGCTCTCACCGCCGCTGTATTGGTTCGGTAAGATTATGTATCCTTTCATCTGGGCGCTAAATGGTACATCCCGTGTTATTCTTCGCGGATTCGGTGTAAAACCAGCAGGTCACGAACAGGCTTATTCGGAAGATGAGATCAAGATAATTATGAGTCAAAGCTATGAAGGCGACGAGACGAATCGAACCAAGCTTTCTTACATGGAAAATGTCTTTGTGTTCGATGAGCGCGTTGCTAAAGATATTATGGTACCGAGAACAGAATTGGTTACACTGGATCAGGAGATGGTCTACGATGAGATCATTCCGATTCTAGATGAACACAACTACTCGCGTTATCCTGTCGTCGAAGAGGGCGATAAAGACCGTATTGTCGGTATGGTCAACGTAAAGAAGATTTTGCCTGACATGGTTACTCGCAGAGAATATCAACTCTCGCATTTTGTTCGTGAAATTCCTTTCGTTTCGGAAATAACCCGAATCCAGGATGCGATGATCAAGATGCAGCAAGAACGAGTGCATATGGCTGTAGTCGTGGATGAATATGGGGGTACGTCGGGAATCCTGACGATGGAGGATATTCTAGAGGAGCTCGTTGGTGAAATTCGTGACGAATTCGATGCCGACGAAGTGGCAGATATCCAAGAGACGGGTGAGAACCAGTATCTCATTAATGGTCGTGTCCTATTAGACGAACTGGAGAGACAGTTTGGCTTGAATTTTGAGGGTAATGAAGAGATGGATACCGTTGCAGGCTGGATTCAGTTCCAAAAGGGAGTTCGCGTTGACAACGGAGATACCGTGGAGCACGGGGACTATGTCTGGACGGTCGTTGAAACCGATAATTATCAGATCAAGCAGGTACTACTGGAGCGTACTAACGGGGCAGAAGCTGAGGTTCCGACCAGCAGTGTATCTGATTAAGGCCATTTTAAAGTGAATGCTTGAATGATGGAGTTCAACACATGAAATATAAATTACTTGGAGGTGAATCCCTCATCTGAGGGAAATCATTGGACGGAATAATAGCCTTGAATTTATTTTTGGTCGCGGTATTTATCGGACTGACTGCATTCTTCGTAGGAGCCGAATTTGCAATTCTCAAAGTCCGAATGTCTCGAATAGATCAATTGATCTCTGAGGGAAATAAGAAAGCAGTTCTTGCTAAGAAGGTCGCACATGATCTGGACTACTACCTCTCTGCCTGTCAGTTGGGGATTACGATTACAGCTCTCGTGTTAGGGGCATTGGGTGAACCTACCGTAGAGAAAATGTTACATCCGTTGTTTGACCGCTTAGACGTACCAGCAGCGTTATCTACTGTGCTTTCCTATGGTATTGCGCTTGCGATCATCACGTTCTTACACGTTGTCATTGGTGAGTTGGCACCTAAGACGCTTGCAATTCAATTTGCTGAGCGCATGACTCTGTTGCTCGCACCACCTTTGTACTGGTTTGGTAAGATCATGAACCCGTTCATCTACGCACTTAATGGTGCTGCCCGTCTTCTGCTTGGTATTTTTGGAGTTAAGCCGGCAGGGCACGATACCGTTCACTCCGAAGAGGAGTTGAAGCTCATTGTAGCTCAGAGTTATGAGAGTGGAGAGATTAATCAGACTGAGCTCGACTATCTGAAAAATATCTTTGCTTTTGATGAACGTCTCTTACAAGAGATTATGATTCGCAGAGAAAAAATCGTTACGCTGGAAAAGGGAATGCCTATTGATCGCATGATCGAGGTTCTGAACCAGCATGAATATACACGTTATCCTGTTGTAGCAGGAGCAGATCAATCTCATTTTATCGGATTTATTAATACAAAAGAGATGCTGACAAGTGTGGCGGCAGGACGAGAGTCCAGCATGAATAATTTTGTTCATGATATGCCTAAATTCTCGGAGAAATCCCCAATTAAGGATGTTCTTATTCAGATGCAACAGAGCCGTGTTCATATTGCTGCCGTGCATAACGAGCAAGGTGAGACGGTTGGTATGGTTACGATGGAGGACATTCTGGAAGAAATCGTTGGCGATATCAAGGATGAATACGAACACAAGGATCTCGTAAATCCACCCAAAAGGCTGAAATTGGTCTAATTGAAATTCAAGATTTAACTTCTTTAGAACCGGGTATCCCGTAATTGAGAAGTAGTGCAAGCTAAGGCAGATTTCCGATTGAATCGGGAATCTGTCTTTTTTGTTTTGGACAAATTATATTGAAGAAGATGGACAACTAGCCCGAAGGATAGATATAAAAGTAATAAATCTTAAATTTAAAATAAATGCTTGCAATTTGGATGGGGATGGATTAATATAAATTTAAAGAATCTTAAATTAAAGATAAATAACAAAAAAAGAAACCATGAAACAGCAACAAAATTAAACAGTAAAACGCAATTAGAACAAATAGCAACAAAACAAATTGCAATGAGAATAAATGAATCTGCCAAGAAAGCTCAACCAAAACCAACTAAACTAAGGGAGTGGATGTTATGTTCAGAACTTCAGGAATTCACCATGTTACCGCTTTTGTAGACGATGCACAGAAAAATGTTGATTTTTACGCCGGTGTACTGGCTCTGAGATTGGTGAAAAAAACAATTAACTTCGATGCACCCGATGTGTATCATCTGTATTACGGGAATGAAGGCGGAGCGCCTGGAACGATCATCACGTTCTTCCCACAGCAGAATGCAAGAAGAGGCGTCATTGGTTCTGGTCAAACAGGGGTAACGGTCTATGCGATTCCGGTAGGCAGCTTGCCTTTCTGGAAAGAGCGTCTTGCTTCATTCGATATTCCTTTTGAAAATAAAACACGGTTTGGCGAGCAGTACATTCGTTTCTTCGATAAAGGCGGTCTGCTGCTTGAACTGGTTGAACGTGAAGAAGGTCAGCCTAGCCAGTGGACATTTAATGGTGTAACGCCAGAGCACGCGATCAAAGGCTTTGGAGGTGCGGTATTATTCACTCATGTACCTGAAAAAACAATTGATGTGCTGGAAACGATGCTTGGTCTGGAGCAAGTCGGTGAAGAGGATGGAATTATTCGTCTACGTGCCACAGGAGACATCGGTCAACTCATCGACATTCAATCGACAGGCATCCAGCGCGGGATCGGTGGAGCTGGAACGGTACACCATATTGCATGGCGTGCTAAAGACTACACAGAGCATGAACAAGTACAGAAAGATCTGGAGCAAGCAGGCTACTATCCAACGCCGGTCATTGACCGTCAGTATTTCAACGCCGTGTATTTCAGAGAACCAGGAGGTATACTGTTCGAGCTGGCTACCGATCCTCCAGGATTTGCACGGGATGAACCACAGGAGAGCATGGGTGAGAAATTAATGTTGCCTGAATGGTACGAACCACAACGTGAACAGATTGAACAGATGTTGCCACCAATTCAAGTACGGGAATGGAAAGGAGACGCAAAATCATGACCAATACAATGAAACATATTTACAAAGCAGGCTCACAGCCTGATGCACCTACATTGCTCTTGCTTCACGGCACAGGAGGCACGGAAAATGATCTAGTCGGCCTGGCTGAGATGATTGCACCTGGAGCTGGTATTCTGGGGGTACGTGGAAATGTATCTGAAAACGGTATGCCTCGCTTCTTCCGTCGTTTAGCCGAAGGTGTATTTGATGAACCAGATCTGATCGCACGGACAGCAGAACTTGGCGCGTTCATTGATGCAGCAGCTGTAGAATATGGCTTTGACCGCTCGAATGTCATTGCCCTTGGTTACTCCAATGGAGCCAATATTGCTGCAAGCCTAATCTTCCATCAGGCGGATGTGTTCAAAGGAGCCATTCTGCATCATCCTATGGTACCACTGCGTGGACTTGAGCTGCCTGATCTGAAAGGCTTGCCTGTATACATTGGAGCAGGAGAGAATGATCCTATCGTGCCTAAAAGGGAAACCGAAGAGCTGGCGAGCTTGCTAAGCGAAGCTGGAGCAACAGTCCACATGCACTGGGAGCGTCAGGGACATCAGCTTACACGTACCGAGGCAGAAGCTGCAGCAGCATGGTTTGCGTCTCAGGTATGAGGCTTTATTAGTATCGGTAATATCAGTATTTTCGGTAGTAGGAACTAATGCTCAGAGAGAGCGTTGATTAGACAGCTTGATCTTTAGAGATCAGGCTGTTTTTCTTTTTTGTACAAAAGAATAGGGATAACCGTTATGTAAACGTTGCGAATGGGGTAAACATTTGAAAGTGCATTACGAAAGGATGTATCCTTTATCTTATATAACAGATCATGAACTGGAGGGGTTATTATGGAACGAAACATCAAAGAATTGGTACAGCGGATGACTTTGGAAGAAAAAGCGGGCATGTGCTCAGGTCTCGATTTCTGGCATCTGAAAGGGGTGGAGCGTCTCGGTATCCCATCCATCATGGTAACGGACGGGCCCCATGGATTACGTAAGCAGGATTCCAGTGCTGATCATCTGGGACTGACAGCAAGTGTGCCTGCAACGTGTTTCCCATCCGCCGCAGGACTGGCAAGTTCATGGGACACCGAGTTAGCGCGTCAGGTCGGCGTTGCTCTAGGGGAGGAATGTCAGGCGGAGGACGTTGCCGTACTGCTTGGGCCAGGTGTTAACATTAAACGTTCACCACTAGGTGGGCGTAACTTTGAATATTTTTCCGAAGATCCCTTGTTGTCCACACGTATGGCCGCGGGTCATATTAAGGGAGTACAGAGTCAGGGTGTAGGCACGTCATTGAAACATTTTGCTGTGAACAATCAGGAAGAGCGACGCATGTCGATTGATGCCATTGTAGATGAACGAACGTTGCGTGAGATTTATCTTGCGAGCTTCGAGGGTGCAGTGAAGGATGCTCAGCCGTGGACGGTAATGAACTCCTATAACAAGGTCAATGGAACCTATGCGGGTGAGAATGAGTGGCTGCTTACGGATATTCTCAAAGACGAATGGGGTCATGAAGGCATTGTTGTGTCAGACTGGGGTGCTGTGAACGAACGTGCGGATGCTCTGGCGGCAGGAATGGAACTGGAGATGCCGGCAAGCGGCGGAATTGGTGAACGTAAGGTCATTGATGCTGTAGAGAACGGTGAACTGTCTCTGGAGAAGCTGGATCGGGCAGTGGAGCGATTGCTTGAACTGATCTTCAAAGCGGTGGATCATAAGAAGGAAAATGCAACATATGACAAAGAGGAGCATCATCAGCTTGCGCGGAAGGTCGCTTCGGAGAGTATGGTTTTGCTGAAAAATGAGGAGGGCATCTTACCACTACAACGCGAAGGTTCTGTTGCACTTATCGGTGCCTTTGCACGTAAACCACGCTTCCAGGGAGGTGGCAGCTCTCATATTAATCCAACCCAAGTGGATGATATTGTGGATGAGATGACGCGTGTGGCGGGTGAAGAGGTGAAGCTCACCTACGCACCAGGGTACCGAATTGAAGCAGATGATGTAGATGAGTCATTGATGGCTGATGCGATTCAGACGGCTCAGGCGGCGGACACGGCAATTGTGTTCGTAGGACTGCCAGACCGCTATGAATCAGAAGGGTATGATCGTTCGCATCTGCGCTTGCCAGACAATCATATCCGTCTCATTGAAGAGGTAGCTAAGGTACAACCACGTGTCATCGTCGTCCTAAGTAACGGGTCACCTGTGGAAATGCCATGGTTGCCGAAGGTACAAGCTGTGCTTGAAGCATATTTAGGTGGTCAAGCTGTCGGTGGTGCAATTGCTGTTCTATTATACGGTGAGGTAAATCCATCGGGTAAACTGGCAGAGACATTCCCTGCGCAGCTTAGTCATAATCCATCTTATCTTAATTTCCCGGGTGAAGGTGATCGGGTTGAATACCGTGAAGGAATTTTTGTAGGATATCGATATTATGACACCAAGCAGATTGATCCCTTGTTCCCATTTGGATACGGTCTGAGTTATACGACGTTTGAATATGCTGATCTCACCGTGAATCGGACGAAACTGACGGATCAGGATGAGGTACAGGTAAGTGTTCGTGTAACCAACACAGGGGACAGAGCCGGTAAAGAAATCGTACAGCTCTATATCCGTGATGTAGAGAGCACTGTTATTCGTCCAGCCAAGGAGTTAAAGGCATTCGCCAAAATTCAGCTGGAGCCAGGTGAATCGAAGGTGATTGGCTTCACCTTGGATAAGCGCTCGTTCGCTTATTATAATGTGGACATGCAGGATTGGCATGTAGAGACGGGAGAGTTCGAGATTCAGGTGGGAAGTTCTTCACGGGACATTCATTTACACACACGAGTGACCGTAGAATCGACGGCGACCTTTATCCCGACGTATACACGTAATAGTACACTTGGCGATATTCAGCGCGATCCTGCCAATAAGAAGCTACTGGAGCAGGCATTGAAGCAATTCCAGGAAGCAAGCGGCTTTGGCGGTGACGATGCTGGAGACCATGCAGATATGATGGATGCCATGATGAAATATATGCCGCTACGTGCTCTCGTTGCCTTTAGTGGCGGGGCTATGAGCGAAGAAGACATGAACGAGTTGTTGGAGAAACTGAACAACAAGGATCACGGCATTCGAGCATAATCGTTGTTGTGACAGCATGATATCCACGGATGAGTGGATGTATCATAAGGTTGAACCCGATCCGATGATGGATCGGGTTTTCTTTCTTTTTAAAGCAGTGAGCTGGATAATTTAGAAAAGAGAATGGTGAGCTGTGCTATGCTTGTCGTAAAGTGAAGAATATTTTATAATCAACTGATAATCATTTTCAATTAGATTCAGTTCAGGATAACTATACAGATAAACGGGAGGGGAAATATGGATCATCGTCCTAGCTTACATACATTTGGTTCAAGTGCATATATTCAGGCCCGTGATGGTCGCAAGCTACATTATATGTCCAAAGGAGCAGGCGAACTGACCGTGGTATTTGAATCCGGTATGGGGCTCTCGAGATCTACCTGGGGCTTGGTTGCACCAGCTATTGCTGAGCACGCACGAACAGTCGTATATGATAGAGCAGGGGCGGGACGAAGTGAAGTAGATTCTGCTCCGCGCAGTCTGAAACGAATGGCAGAAGATCTGGGGGATTTGTTATCTGCACTGGGGCCAGGGCCGTTCATTCTTGTTGGGCATAGCTGGGGTGGGCCAATTGTGCGAACTGCTGCAGCTGCGAATATATCCCAACTACGTGGAATTGTACTGGTGGATCCATCAGATGAGCATTGCGAGTTGTATTTCTCCAGCCTAGCTAAAAAAAGCTTTGCCTTGAATGGCTTTCTTATTCCAATTATGGCACATACGGGCTTATATCGCTTGCTCGGAAGTAAGGCTGGAAAGGTTCAGCCTGATGATGTTGTAGCAGATCATCTCCAAGAAGATTTCACTGTACAGGCAGCAAAAACGATGCTTGCCGAAGGCAAAACGTTTCTGGATGATATGACCGCACTATTGTCAAAACCACCCGTTCTAGGTGATCTGGAGGTCAGCGTGATCTCAGGTACGAAGCCAAGCAAGGGTGAAGGGAAGATTAGACCTGCTCTCATTGCGGCGCATCGTCAGACTGTGAGTAAGCTATCCAATGCGAGATGGATTGGCGCAGATCAGTCCGGTCATACGGTTATGTATACAGATCCACAGGTCATTATTGATGAAATTGTACGAATGATAAATAATGCGAGCTCAGGCGCAACAATAGAGCAAAAGTGATACAATAATAAAAAAAGAGAGCAGTGCAAGAGCATTGCAGCCAATATAAGTGGAGTGTGGAGATCAGATGAAACCAGTGGAACCAACGGGTACCGTGAGTCCCGGATATGTCGGTGTAGGCATGGAAGATATCGTACGCGCACATCATGTGCTGCGTGAAGTCATTGTACGGACACCTCTACAGCGGGATGCTGTATTGTCGGCCAAATATAATTGTAATGTGTATTTAAAAAGGGAAGACCTTCAAGTCGTGCGTTCCTTCAAAATTCGGGGCGCTTATAACATGATTCGTAGCCTTACTCCGGCAGAGATGGAGAAAGGTATTGTCTGTGCAAGTGCGGGGAACCATGCGCAAGGTGTGGCTTTCTCATGTAATGCACTTGGAATCCACGGCAAAATCTTCATGCCGAGCACGACGCCGAACCAAAAGGTAAAGCAGGTACGTCGCTTCGGAGGCAGCAATGTTGAGGTAGTCCTGATTGGAGACACGTATGACGATGCATATGCTGAAGCGATGCGTGCATGTGATGAACATGGCATGACGTTCATTCATCCGTTCGACCAGCCGAAGATTATTGCAGGCAACGGTACAGTGGCGATGGAGATTATGGAGAGCCTCGATGAAAATGCCGATTATGTATTCGTTACGATTGGCGGAGGCGGCTTGGCTGCTGGCGTAGGAACGTATATGAAGACAGTAAGTCCAGAAACGCGCATTATCGGTGTTGAACCTCTTGGTGCTGCATCGATGAGTGAAGCAATGTTCCGCAAACAAGTGGTTACACTGGATGATATTGATAAATTTGTGGATGGTGCAGCCGTTAAACGGGTCGGTGATCTCACCTACAATATCTGTAGTGGAACGCTCGATGATATTGTGAAAGTCCCGGAAGGTAAGGCTTGTACAACCATCCTTGAGCTATACAATGAAAATGCGATTGTTGTTGAGCCTGCCGGCTCACTGGCGGTTGCTGCACTGGATCAGTACCGTGAGCAGATCGCAGGAAAGACTGTAGTATGTGTCATTAGCGGCGGCAATAACGATATTGACCGGATGCAGGAGATCAAAGAGCGTTCCCTGATCTATGAAGGGTTGAAGTATTACTTCATGGTTAATTTCCCGCAACGTGCAGGAGCTCTGCGTGAATTCTTGGAAGAAGTTCTTGGTCCGGATGATGATATCACGCGGTTTGAATATACGAAGAAGCATGACAAAGAAAATGGACCAGCACTGGTGGGAATCGAACTGTTACACAAGGAAGATTACCAACCGTTAATTGAACGCATGAACCGTAAAGGCATTGCTTATACGGAACTAAACAAAAATCTTAATCTGTTCAACATGTTAATCTGATGAATGATTCCAATCTGTCGATCAATGCTGGTTCTGAAGAGGCGCGTTCCCTGATTCGACCAGCACGTAAAGAGGATGTAGATCAGGTCATTCCGTTACTGTACCAAGCTATAGGTGATATTGCTTATGCCTTGGCGGGTGAAGGTGAGCATGAAGAAGCGATGCGTATTTTGCGGCAGTTCTTCGTGCAAGAGGATAATCGGATCAGCTATCGTAATGTGACGGTCATGGAGCAAAATGAAGTTGTGGCAGGGATTCTAGTGGCCTATGACGGAAGCGAAGCAGACCTACTGGATGAGCCAATTCGGAATCGACCTGGGCGTAGCCAGGATGAGAAGTATGCTCTAGTCAAAGAAACACGTCCGGGAGAATACTATCTGGATACGTTGTCCGTAAGTGAAGCCTATCAAGGTCAGGGAATCGGGCGAGCGCTGATGGCTGCTTTTGAAGAGAAGGGGCGCACTCTCGGGCACAAGCAAGTCTCCCTAATTGTTGAGCGAGATAATGGTCGTGCCTTGATGCTGTACGAACGACAGGGCTACGTCAAGGATGATCTGCTTGTCATTGCAGGTCATGAGTACAGCCATATGGTTAAGCCGGTTTAGTAGTCAGGCGAATGGAAGAGCGAATTATTATACTCTAGTTAAACCGAATTAACCGTAATTAAAATTGAATTAAAAACTTTAAATTAAAACCAAAATCAAAACCGCGAAGGTCAAAGCCTGTCGCGGTTTTTTTGTGTACATTTAAGCTGAACGGAGCAAGTTTAGCGAATAGAGTCGTCTGTTAGCGGCACATTCATGTCCAGCCAAGCTTCAACGGCCGTCGTTTTCTCGTATTTGGCTTCACGTACCACATCCATGAAGGAGGCAAGCTTATCTAAAAAAGGGCTATCTGTGGTCGCCAGTCGCTGGATGACAGCTGTGTAACCTTTCTGCGCATTAGGTACCATTTTATTCGTCTCGTAATCAAATAACGGCGTGTTATTCAGACCATAGAAGGTATACATCGTGTAGCTATCCAACAGGTTCTGCACTTGCTTCACCCGATTCGATGTTGGATAGAGCTCTAGAAATAGCTCTTGATTACGAGCCCGTAGCAGTACTTCCTGATACCCGATAAGTAGTCCACCGTCTTCTGCTGGGATTTTCTTAGTTTCGGCCGCCATTATATTAATATAGCTCGAAATGTCAGGCTTCACGTTGGCATTATATTTCTGGAAGGAGGAGTAGTTCATGATGGGGTACAGAGAACCCTCAATCATAACGAGTTTGTAACCGCTATCGCGTGCTTCTTTTAACAAACTCTGTAGACTGGTATCCTGAGTGCGCCCCATTAAACTCGTAAAAGTATCGTTCCATTGATAAATCTTCATCATCTTGTCCTGCACATTCGGAACGAGCATGCGGTCTGTCATCGTCGTTAATGACTTCAACCGAGCGTTCTCTAATTGCAATACCATCAAGGTTAGATGATGAGACGTTACTTGTGTAATACGGTTCGTTAGATAGGCATCTGCAGCGATTAAGCCGTTTTTTTGCTTGAGTTTGGATTGAAATGTTGTATAAATTGCCTTGGAACTATTAGTCGTTACTTTGGCCTCGGTCTGAGTTGAAGCGGCGGCAGCGACTCCTGCTGTGCCTGCCATTCCGGATTGAATCAACAGTGCAAGAGCTGTTGCTGTCATGATGAAACGCAATCCGTTACGTTTGGCAGATGGGTACGAAGGTGTCATATGTGTAAACCTCCCGTAGATTAAAAAAGTTTAAATAGAGCTAAATCTTATCATTCCATTTGTTCTAACAGTAAACGATTTGAATGGAGATGTTGTTTCGGAATAGTGACAAAAAGTTCTGTTATTTTTAACCTTTGAGAGGTAGAAGGTGGAAGGGAATCTCTGTAAAAATATATTTTGGATGGGTGGAAACTTTTTCACTTGTCCAAACGTCATAGATGTACACAGGAAATTACAGGGATTAATTGTGATGAAATGAATACATTTTGCAGTTCACTAATGATAAGAATGGGGATATTGGGATATGAGGAAAGCGGGAGGAAATCAAGTGAAAAAGGTGATGTCAGCGTTGGCGGTATCAGCTATGTTGATGTCAGCACTACCAACGTCGGTTATGGATGCTGCTGCACGAATTAGCATTTATATCAATGATGCAGAGATATCTTCAGCTCAGGCACCTGTAATGAAGGCTGGACGTGTACTGGTTCCATTGAGATCGATCTTCGAAGGATTGGATGCCAAAGTACAGTATACGAACAAAACGAAAACCATTAAGGCGACGCGGGGAGACCAGGAAGTTTCACTGACGCTGGGTTCCAAGGTTGCTTACATTAACGGAGAAGCCGTAGCGCTAGATGTACCTGCCAATACGATTAAAGGAAGCACAATGGTTCCGATTCGATTTGTGAGCGAAGCTTTTGGAGAAAAAGTGTTCTGGAACTCCCGTATGCAGCGGGTAGATATCAAAAAGACGGTTGCACCGCCTGTAGATGACACACAATATTCAGCCTGGAATATTTACGGTTCTGTATCCGGAAGTAATGGAGATGGGCGCGATCTGACCGTAAGCTTCACACGCCCAACTTCGGAAAGAGCAGTATCAGCCTATCGTGTCATGCTGGTCAAAACCCGTGATGTGAATGGGTTCAACGAAACTTCGGCAACAGCCGTACCATCTGGAAACTATACATCCATAACACCGAATGGCAATAACCCTAAGTTGACACTCAACGCACAGACGCGAGATGTGAATGGAGATCTGTTGAACTCCAATGAAACCTATCGCTTGTATGTACTTACAGTGGGCAATAACAACAATAACTTCAAAAATACACTCAGCTGGTCTTCTCAAACGTTGAAATTATCCGCAGTGAAGACAGCCGTTCAATCTGTGACTAGCTTGCGTGCAGCAGACATTAGTGATTACGGCGATGGACGCGATCTGGAGATTAACTTTACGCAACCGAGCAATACGTCGAACATTACGTATTATCGTGCGTTCGTAGTGAAAGCGAAGGATGCTTCTTCATTTAACCTAGCTGCAGCGAATAAAGTGAGTAACTCCAATTCAACGATTATCTATAAAGCAAATACGCAGACGATGAAGAGCCAGTTCAGCTCATCCACACGTGATACATCCGGAGAAATCATCAAAAATGGTACAGCCTACGTTGTCTACATTCTGTCCGTGAGCACTAATGCGGCAACAACAGACAACAAGCTGTCTGCTGCGTCTGCATCATTAACACTGGGAGTTAACGCTACAACAGCTCCTGTCATTACACAGGTTAAAGATAATTCAGACTATGGGGATGGACGCGATATTCAAGTGAGCTTCAACCGCTCATCGGATGAATCCAAAGTGTCGAGTTACCGTATCTTTGTAGTGCGTAATGCTGTATCCAGCAGCTTTAATTTGACTACAGCAAATAACTTATCATCTAACTTCTATTATACGGTGAACAAAACAGGCAATAACATCACGACAACGCTGCCTTCTTCGATGAAGGATACGAGCGGCTATAATGTGACGAACCTGCAGGATTATCGGATCTATGTGCTGGCTGTAGGTAACAATGGTGCTGCCAATATATTGTCTTCTTCCTCAGCCGTGCTGAGATTGACGAACAACGGAAACGCAGGCGCGGTAAGTAACCTGACGGTTGCCGATGTAAGTGATTACGGGAATAGCCAGGATCTACGTGTTTCATTTACCAAAGCTACAGACGAATCAAGAGTATCATCGTACCGCGTGTTCGTTGTTCCT
Organism: Paenibacillus tundrae; assembly: GCF_036884255.1. Lineage (NCBI taxonomy): Bacteria > Bacillati > Bacillota > Bacilli > Caryophanales > Paenibacillaceae > Paenibacillus > Paenibacillus tundrae. The sequence goes on from NZ_CP145605.1 coordinate 842,866, forward strand.
TCTGGTAATGTAGGCAGCTTTACGCTGAATGCAGCGAATGCTTCATCTTACTATCAACAAGTGAACAAAACAGGAGGTAATCAGACCTTCACACTATCTTCTGGTCTAAGGGATGTCTATGGTACAACCATTAGAGAAGGTGTAAGCTATCGTGTGTTTGTTTTATCGGTAAGCAGCAGCGGGAACGCTAGCCAGAACTCATTGTCCGGTTATTCTCTACCGATCACACTTACTAAAAATACTGCCCTGACAGCACCAGCTGGTGTTCAAGCAGCGGATATTGCAGATAATGGCAATGGTAGCGATTTGCAAGTGACGTTTAATAGACCAGCAAATGAGGCAAATATATACCAATACCGTGTATTTGTAGTTAAGTCAGGGAATGTAGGCAGCTTCAACCTTGCAGAAGCTAATCGGAATTCAAACTTTAAAATTATAAATAAAGCTGGAGGAAGCGGTAACTACAATGTTACGCTTGATAGTAACTCAAAAGCAACGGATGGTACTACGATTGGTAACGATGTAAACTATCGAGTCTTCGTTCTCGCAATGAGCAATAATGATTCTATTGCTAATGCGTTGTCTACAGGATTTGATGTGAAGTTGGCTACGACAAGTGCTGTTGGAGCAGTCAGTGCCGTGAAAATTACATTGAAACCTCAAGAACAAGCAGTAGGTAATAGCTCCGATTTGATGGTTAGCTTTGATAAGCCAAGGGATGCAAGTGGCATCTCAAGTTATGCTTTAATGATAGTACCTTCTGAGAATGCCAGTTCATTTATACCGAATACAGCTAAAGCTGTGTTGCAAGCAAATTACTATCAAAATATATCCAAAGATGCATCAAGTACGAATGTACCGTTCTTTGCAGTTACTCCTGATGTCAATGGAAATCAGATCGTAGTTGGTAAAACATATCAAGCGTTCATTGTTTCGGTATCAGAAACCAATTCGCGTTCAATCAGTTTGTCTGAAGCCTCAAATATATTTAAAGTGGAGCCTAAGAAACAAGAACCTGTTGAAGTGAAGACTGCTACACTGACTGCTACTGATGCAACTACAACGCAAGCAGCGAAAATTATGTTCACTCCTGCTACAGATGAAACAGGGATTTCAGAGTATAGAGTTTTTGTAGTTGAAGAAGGTAAAAGCTTTAATATTAATAAAGCTATAGAATTAAGTAATTCATCTGACCGTTCTCAAAAAGTTAATCAAGGAACAACTGCTGGAGAAATAAGTTTAAGCATTCAAAATGATACAGAAGGTAATGCGATTTCAAATGATTTGAATTATGGAGTGTACGTTCTGTCTGTTGCAAAAACTGATTATAAACATGCTCTATTTTCCCCTTCTAATTTAGTTAAATTAAAGGTGTCGGAACCTACACAAATACAATCTGATGAAACAACGCTATAAGTGCGGAATCAAATAAATATGATAATCTGCACTTTGCAACATTAAAATTGATTTTTTATAAAGTTAACAAAACTTTTTACGCTAGAACGGAGAAGACAGAATTTAGTGTTTAATAGTAATAGAAAGAACTCATCTCTTTATTGTGGATGAGTTCTTTCTATTTTTGTGGATGGCTTTTAAAAATCCTGTCGCCAAATAGGTTCCTTAGGCTGGTTGTCGAGTCAGACAAACAAAGGGATAATAGGAGGAATAGCACGAGAAGGACATGTCCGAAAGGAATGATGGAATGCTCGCATTTCGCTTGACTGGTTTGCCGGATTCCCGGTTGCCGCTGTATTTGTATTGCGTTGGGACACATGAAGAGAAGCCGCAGCTTAGACCTGATGGGTTTCCGGTGTATCAATTGTTTTTGTCACGCGCTGGCATGGGGAAATTGAAGATTCCCGGTAAGGGAGATTGGTCAGTGAATGCTGGGCAAATGTTTGTGATCGAACCTGGGGTAGCTTATGAGCATATGCCTCATGCCAAATCGGGTTGGGAACTTGGATATGTCGGCATCGGAGGAGAGTCCGCTGGATCAGTGCTTCATGCCGTTGGGCTCCTGCCTTCGCAACCTCGGAATCTGAAGGATATGGAGCAGTTTTGGTCACGAATGACCGATATTTGGACAGCGCTTGATCAAGGACGCACAGATGGATGGAACAACTCAGCCCTGATATATCAGCTTATTCTGGATATCGCACGTTGCATGGTATCTCATGAAGAAGCAGGCTCGGTAGAAGGGAGTCAAACCTCCACAATTACTGCAGAAAAGGAGAATGATCCGGGAAGTGAGGCATTTGCTCGTGCTATTGAGTTGATGCATGTACACTATCAGGAGGATCTCTTGTTGAAGCATGTTGCGGAAGCGGTAGGTTACTCCGTACAGCATCTTAATCGTTTATTTCATCAGAGGCATGGAGTAACCGGACATCAATATATGCAGCGTCTCAGATTGCAAAAGGCATCCCAATGGCTGCAAGATCACCCTCGATCTAGTGTAAAAGAAGCGGCGGAGATGATCGGTATGGAAGCGAATTATTTTATCCGCATGTTTAAACGTGAATTCGGGGAAACCCCTGGTAAAGAGATCAAGCAGCGCAATCAGTTGAAGGCTAATCAAGACAGTCTCGACTAAAAGGAATCGTTAAACCTCATAAACGATTTAGCCAGTTAAGCGTAAAAAGGGATATATCTTTATATCTCAAAGCTCATAAGCTGGTCATAATATAAAAAAAAATAAACCAAAAAGGAGCCATTACGGCTCCTTTACCTATCTGAACTAACAATACCAATATCAATCGGGTATCCGCTTTACATTAATAGCTAGCTTACGCCTTCTTTTGACCAAAGAGGGGACGCAACAAGGCCAAACCAATGATACCAATCACTAGACTAACCCACGGTGCGAGGTTAAACACAGGCAGGCTGTCACGCAATGGGTATCCCACAAACAAGACGAGCACGACAACAGCTAGGTAGATAACGATCCCGCGCAAATTAATTTTCGGTACAGCATTTCTGTCCGCACCTTGATCATCTGGTCGCTCAGCTAGACGGCGTAGCATCTCTACAAGAGCAATACCGCCTACAGCTGCCACGATGATCGAGAAAAGACTAATATGACTAAACGGCTCGATGTCACCATCTGTCCAACCGATAATTAAACCAGCTCCGCCTTGAATCAGCAGGATAAAGGACACAGATGCCCAAGCAATCATCGCATACCATTTTGGCGTGCGTGGTTGTTTCTGTTGCTGTGGTTGTATGTCATTCGTTTTAGGAGCTTCTGAATGCTCGGAGGCTTCTTCGCTATTTTCTTCCTCATTGAGACCAAGTCCAGAGCGTACAGCCGCCTCTAGGTCACTTCCATATAACTCCTTAGCAGAACGCCCATCCTTTTGCGCTTGAACGATCTCTTTTCCCGCAGATAAAATCCACTCTTCTTGTGTTCTCTCATCCGCAGTTGTGTTTCTAGCAATGGAACTAATCTGGTTAAATAATTTCACGTTATCCGGTGTCATCTGACTCAATTCGGTCATTTGCCGATTCTGTATTTCTCTTAGCTTCTTATAGGAAATCCCCACTGCTTGCTCCCCCTGTCTAAACCCATTTCCGTCCCCACTGAAGTAGAAACCCTAACGGTAATTTAGTATACGGGAAGGGCTGTCTTTTCGCAAAGTCATTCCTTATAAAATAGCTGCTCATGGTTCTTCCATATCCAAATGCAGGCGAGAATAACACAGGTGCATAATAACACCAGCTTACCGTGAGCACGGATCCATTCTATACACTGTTCCATAACATTCAATCCTTTCGCCAGAAGGCACGAGGGAGGTGTGAGTTGTAGCCATTTTTGTTATTTTTCCCATGGTACAGTATTGCTATGCGTATGCATGTCTGATCTCTCACCTCATATTATTGCGATTGTGTGAATTGTGAATAAAGGAAGCCTGATTCCACCACAATAGTAGCATTTCCAAACGAAAATCTAAGATGGGAGTGCGACTACGATGAATCAGTCCAACAATGATTTAACGCGAAAACTACTGATGAACAGTAATTCCCGCGGTGTGATGGATGAGGTTGTTCCACTGGAGCAACTAACGGAGGATACAGAGGTATCAGATGAACTTACAGAAGGAAATGAGCAAGAAGGAAGCTTCTGGGCGAGTTCTGATTTTGCACGTGAGCACGAGTGGCAGGGACAGACGGAGACACATGCTATGTTCCGGCGAAGTTACGAATAAATACAGTATAGATGAATGAGCTTCATTTAGATCCGTGTGACTCCAGGGGTTCCATCTCAGGCAAATCAGTTGCTGGGTTGGAACCTCTTTTGTATGTGTACATTTACGGAACGGACGACACATCCAACAGGAATTTGGCATCGGATGAACAAATGTACATTCATTTTTGCGGCGTGCATGTCGATAAAAAAACAATAAAGAGTAGCCGCTGTAGGCGCTATACTTTTCAATGAAAAGAGGATTGGACTCAGGTTGACGCGGAGGTTCTGAGATGATAATATACTATTACAACTTTAATGCACACTAAACTTATCGGATTTATATAATTAAAAACGATATAGGTTCAAATTAATAACTTACATGAGAACGGAAAGGACAGAAATAACCGGAAGAAGCGAAGCGTTCGCCTTTATCCCCGGATTTATCCTTTTAGAAAAGGAATCAAAAAATCTGGGGATAACAGCGATCGGAAGGTTGTTCTGTCCTTGGAGGGACTAATGTAAGTAATTATTATATGACATATATAGTCAGGGAACGGAAAGGGGAAATCGGCATGGAGCGTCAGATCAGCATTCGCCATGGAGAGGAAGAATTAACAGCCACGATACATTATCCAGTGGTTAAGGACATTAAGGAGGCGAACCACCAACAGCGGGTTCCTCTGGCTGTCATTTGCCATGGTTTCGTGGGTAGTCGGATCGGGGTAGATCGTCTTTTTGTCAAAACTGCTCGTGAGCTGGCTGAGGATGGATATCTGGTGCTGCGCTTCGATTATATCGGCTGCGGGGAGAGCAGTGGCGAGTATGGGGCTGAGGGACTGGAGTCTATGATTGCTCAAACTCGCTCTGTACTGGACTATGCTGTGAACTGCAGTGATGTAGACCCGACCCGAGTGACTTTGATTGGTCATAGTTTAGGTGGTGCAGTAGCGCTGCTGACAGCTGTTCGTGATAAACGCGTTAAGAATCTCGTGATGTGGTCTTCGGTAGGTTATCCATTCAATGATATTGTGAAGATCACTGGACGGGAAGTGTACGATGAAGGCGTGAAGCTTGGTGCAGCTGACTACCTAGGATATAAATTCACACCGAAATTCTTCGATTCATTGGCAGAACATCAACCATTTCAAGAGGCTGTCAAATTTGGCGGCGATGTGTTAGTCGTTCATGGAACGTCAGATGAGATCATTCCAGTCGATTACGCATTCCTGTATCAAAAGGTATTCTGGATGCGCCAGGAAGGCCGCTGCGATAAGGAGATTATTTTCCAGGGAGACCACACCTTCTCTTCTGGCAAGGAGCGGGAACAACTAATCACCCGGACAAGAGAATGGCTGGGTGAGCGTCAGAAGATCGAACAGGATTGGCAGCACTGGATGATCTAAGCAAAAAGTCAAAAGTCACGGGGAGTAACTTGGAAAAGCGCCTTCTTCGGGGTAAAATAGAGAGGTAAACATCCTATCCGTGTCTGGAGGTTGGCAGCAATGACATTACCCGCACTATTCATTGCGCATGGTTCTCCCACTCTGGCGTTGGAGAGCAGTGACTACACTCAATTTTTGAACGAGCTTGGAGACAAGCTGCCGGCTCCAAAGGCCATCGTTGTATTTACCGCACACTGGGACTGTCCCGAGCCTTCGGTGACGATGGATGAGTCCCATCAGACCCTGCATGATTTTTACGGATACGCTTCAGCCATGTATAACATACATTACCCTGCAGCTGGGCAGACCGATGTTGCGAGCGAAATTTGTGCGTTATTCTCACGTAGCAACTTGCCACATCGACCTGTTCGAGGACGCGGACTGGATCACGGCGTGTGGGTGCCGCTACTGCATATGTATCCCGAAGCCAACATTCCGGTTATTGCCGTATCGGTAGACTCGCTGCGTTCCCCACAAGAGCAGTATGATATTGGGCGTATGCTGGAGCAACTTAGGCATGATAACGTGCTGATCATCGGTAGTGGTGGAACGGTTCATAATCTGAGAATGCTGGCACAGGATGATGAGCCACAAGACTGGGCCGTAGAGTTCGATGACTGGCTTGGGGAGCGTCTAGAGCAGTGGAATACCAGAGAATTGTTTCTGTATGAAAAAAAAGCTCCTCATGCGCGGACGGCAGTTCCGTCCTATGGCATGGAACATCTGGCTCCATTGTTCTACGCGATGGGCACAGCGGATATGTCTCGCACAGCGAAGCGATTATTTCAATCGTATGCCTGCGGCACGTTAAGTTTGAATTGCTGGCAGTTTGGAGACGGCATATAACTTGGAGCAGATAAGAACAGACTAGAAACATGATTATAAATTAACAAATTAAATAAGCAAAAAGGTTCCTGCGGTCAGTTGGTTGACTGCGCGGAACCTTTTTTTGATGTTCAGTGTGTGTTATAGGACTATTTGCGAATTTCGAACAACTCACATTCGGTACGTGAGTGATAGGCCAGTTCACTGACACTGGACTGAACAACAACGGTTTTCTCGTCAAATCGGATGATGATACCTCCAGAATCAATCTGGTGGTTATCTTTAAATACCCGGATTTTATGTTTTGAGGTCATGGCTTCCTGAAAATCGGCGTCAGTTTCGAGACGGCGCTGCGTAGGCATAGAGAGACTCCTTTGTTCTGTTGGACTTTATACCATCATAATATGGGATTCTACAGGCGAGCAAGTGTATGCAGCTGGATATGAGCAACTTGCGTTGTAACGCTTTGGAAAATTAGAGTTATATTTGTGATTAATATCATTGCTAATGTAAAAATGTGCAAAAAATAAAGTCTGAAAAACTAACGTTTTGCTATATTATTTTCCTGATCTATAAAGTAAACTAAGCGTAATCATGTTATAGGCTATGAGAAAAAAATCGCATGGTGACGGGGATGATAGGCTGTTCTGAAAATGCAAGCTCATCTGGATCATGCAATAGAAGAGAGAGAAGGCTTTGCTTCAGGTCGCTAGATATCAGAGTACAAACATCATTTTACGACTTGGCGGGGTTGCATTGAGCATGAGAAAACATGAATGAACAAGGGGGAGATATTAGAGTGATTCATTATACCGGTCGTGCCTTATGGAAGATCATGCTGGTCTTTGTGCTAGTGTTTACTGCATTATCGGCAGGGCTGGGAACAACACGATCCGCACACGCGGAGATATGGTATGAACAGTATTTAGGGGAGATACAGCTATTTCCTTACGGGTTTGTGCCGCGTGGTTGGGAGTTTGCAGCTGGACAAAAGATGAGCTTACAGAACAATTCTGCTTTGTATTCTTTGCTTGGTACTTACTATGGAGGCGATGGGCGAACTGATTTTGCATTGCCGGATCTCACATCACTTCCCGTACCTGACGGGATGGGCTATTACATAGCTACTACAGGGTTATATCCTGCACGTGAAGATGGCGGGACTGCCATGGGGCACGCAGGCGAAGTGCGCATCTTTCCGTATAATTTTTCACCGGATGGCTGGCTCAAGCTGGATGGGGGTACACATAATGCGCAGAGTTATCCGCAGCTGTACTCCGTTATTAGTAATGTGTTTGGATCTCAGGATGGTCAAAAATTCACTTTGCCCAGGATCAGTGCACCGCTGCAAGACCAACCATTACACTTTGCTGTTGCGGCGAGACCGATAGAAAGTCAGAATGGAACGGAAATTAACAGTACAAAACGTGAAGTTTTAGTAGGGCAGACCATACCCTTTCTTGTTCCAATGCAAACGAGTTGGATCACTAGTGATGGAAGATCGCTGCGCATAATGGAGTATCAAGCTCTTTTTGCACTCGTGGGATGGAAATTTGGTGGCGATGGACAGAGTACATTTGCTATCCCGAATTTAAGAAATAATCCTTACAATTTTCAATATTATACTGTGGCTAGTTCAGGGATATATCCTACTCGTGGTGATCGAGGAGGTGGGCCTTCTGGAGTCGCAGGAACAAATACAATTTATACTGTAGCTACTGGACAGACGTTGCGAGTTAACAGCTCGGATATGATGGGCAATGTGCCTGATAGTGCGAATGCTAAGGGAGTTTCGCTGCGCACTCAGCCGCAGTATGGAACGGTTACGCAAGACAGTAACGGTTTTATTTATCAGGCTCCAAAGGACTATTTCGGTAATGATAGCTTTACAGTGAGGACTTACAACGATAATGGATTTGCTAACGGTTATTCGACGGTCCAAATCAAGGTGGAGCAACCTGTGCCACCTGTTGTAACCGGTGTTAGTGATCAGAGCATTTACAATCGTACGGTCAATCCGGTATTTACGACTGGCACGGCTATCCTGAATGGCCATCCGTTTACGAGCGGAACAGCGGTGACTGCGGAAGGCAGCTATACGTTAATCGCAATGAACAGTTACGGTTCGACACAGGTTCAATTTAGAATTGATCTTACGCCGCCGACGGTAAGCGGAGTGACGAACAGCGGGCGTTATACGGTGCCGCCGACGATTACGTTTAGTGATGGAACTGCCACACTAAATGGTACGGCATTTGCGAACGGAGGTCAGGTCAGTCAGGAAGGTAGTTATACACTGATCGTCACTGACGCGGCAAACAATAGTTCAACCATCACATTCAGCTACTATGCACCACGTCAGCTGACTTTCGATAGCGGCGGCGGAACGAGCGTAGCTACGCAAAATCTGTATTATGGCGATCATGGGGTTGAGCCAACTGCTCCGACACGAACCGGTTATACGTTTACCGGTTGGTATAGCGATGCGGCGCGCACGCAGCCATTTCATTTTACGAATACCACAATTACGACGAATACACAGCTGTATGCAGGTTGGATTACTACCCAGTATACCGTCAGCTTTGACAGTAGTGGTGGAACAGCCGTAGCGGATATTCCGGTGAACCATGGTTTGACTATTAGCGAACCGACAGCGCCAACACGAACAGGATATACGTTTAACGGCTGGTTCACGGATGTGGGTCGCATGCATCTCTTTAGATTTGAGAATACAGCAATAACACAAAATACGCAGCTGTATGCGGAGTGGTTTTTGAACCAATATACGGTTAGCTTTAACAGCAGCGGTGGTACGGCAGTGGCGGATGTTGCAGTGAATCATGGCTCTACGCTTAGCGCACCAACTGCTCCGTCGCGCACGGGTTATACGTTTACAGGTTGGTACACCGATGCTAGCCACACACAACTGTTCAATTTTTCTAGTACAGAGATAACGGGAAATACACAGCTGTACGCAGGCTGGAGTATCAATCAATATACCGTTAGCTTTAATAGCGTCGGAGGTACAGCTGTATCAGATGTTCCGGTTACGTATGGCTCCACGATTAGTGCACCAACGGCGCCAACACGTACAGGGTACAGATTTACTAGCTGGTATAGTGATGCGGCACAAACGCAGCTCTTCGATTTTGCGAACACACCGATCACGACAAATACACAACTGTATGCGGGCTGGAATATCAATCAGTACACCGTCAGCTTTGATAGTAACGGAGGTACAGCGGTAGCGGATCGTCAGATCGACTACGGTACGCTCATGAGCGAGCCAACGGCTCCAACGCTAACGGGTTATACATTTGGGGGTTGGTATACAGATGAGGCTCATACTCAGCGCTTTGATTTTGCAAATACGCCAGTTACGGTGGATACACAGCTCTATGCAAACTGGACGCTCCAATCCTATACGGTCACGTTCGACGTATATCAGGGAGATCATGCTAATGTGCCTGATCAGACGATAGAGTACGGCACACGGATTACGCGTCCTACAGATCCGGTACGTACGGGTTATACGTTTACCAATTGGTACGCAGATGCAGCACATACGCTGCCATTTGACTTCCAGGCGATCATTACTGACTCGGTTACCTTATATGCAGGTTGGAGCACCAATCAATATGTAGCCAGTTTTGAGAGTAATGGTGGTACTCTAGTGAGCGAGCAATTGCTCGACTATGGTAATCCAGTGCAGGAGCCACAACAGCCGAGCCGACTCGGCTATACCTTTACCGGCTGGTATAGTGATGCTAGCTTACAGCAACGTTTCGATTTTGCGACATCGTCCATTCAGGATCATGTTCAGCTATATGCAGGTTGGGAACGTATTCTCTATACCGTTAGCTTTGATACGACCGGAGGCTCGGATATACCGGATATGAGTGTCGGACATGGCGATCAGTTAACCTTAACAAATGAGCCAACTTCGGATACGGAAGGTCAAGTCTTTGCCGGTTGGTTTGCAGACTCACAGCTCACGGTTAAGTTTGATTTTAGTCAGCCGATTGAGTCGGATGTAACTTTGTATGCCAAATGGGCAGTTCAAGTACAGCAGATTACATTTGATACGGATGGAGGCACTGCAATTGCTCCACAGACCGTTGCTTATGGCGACCTTCTGTCTCGTCCAACTGATCCAGAGCGCACAGGTTATGCGTTTGCTGGCTGGTTTACCGATTCGGGGCAGCCATTCGACTTTGCAACAACGACAGTAGTGGCAGATATGACGTTGTATGCGAAATGGAATATAGCCGTGCGAACCGTCACCTTTAATACGGATGGTGGAACGACAATACAGGCTGTTGAAATGAATAACGGAGAGATGTTATCTCGTCCAAGCGATCCGGTGCGAACGGGGTATACGTTTACGGGATGGTACTCGGATATCGCACGCAGTCAGCCGTTTGATTTTGCAACAGCAGCCGTTAATGCAGATATGACGTTATATGCGGGTTGGACGCTTATACCACCACCAGGCAGTGGTAACTCCGGAAACAATGGAAACACAGGGAACAGTGGCGGGAGTGGAGATAGTGGAAGCAACGAAAGTGGAGGAGGCTCCAGCTCCAATTCCAGTCCGATCTCAAGTGGCAATCCTTCTAATGATAACAATGTTACGCAGGCGAGCGTGTCCATTCCTGCAGGGAAAGCTGGCGAGCTTCGGCTAGGCACAGGAGTGCTCCTTGAAGTTCCAGCTGGTACTTCAGATCAGCCATTAGAAATTAAAGCCATTGTGGTAGACACACCGGTGACTGGTTTAGCAAGTAATCAACGTGTTGTGAGTCAGGTGGTGGAGTTCACCAAAAATACGCAGGGTAATTTTAAGATTCCAGTGAAGTTAACGCTGACCTTTGACCCTACTTCACTTCGAAGCAATGAGAAACTTGCGGTCTTGTACCAGCAAGAGCCGAACACTCCATGGACAATGGTTGAAGACGGCAAAGTGGACGGCAATTCAATCCGCGTAGATGTGAATCACTTTACACGTTTTGCTGTGATGGCAGTTCCTGCAACGATAGCTACTCCTATAGCAGCCAATTTTAGTGATATTGAAGGTCACTGGGCAGCTGACAGTATTCGTGAAGCGGCAGGGCTTGGTATTGTAAATGGTTACTCGGATGGAAGCTTCCGTCCAGGGACACATGTTACACGAGCAGAATTTACAGCAATGCTTGTACGGATGCTGAAGCCGGTGTCTGAGCAAGAAGATGCAACAAGTCTATCTTTCACGGATGAGGCGCAGATTGGGAAATGGGCTCGTAAGGAGATTGCACAGGCAAGTGTGCTGGGTTGGATTCAAGGGGATGCAAGTGGCAACTTCCATCCAAATGCTCCAATCACACGTGCGGAGATGGCCGTTATGGTTAGCCGTGCGCTGACATTGACTGATGTTGCGACCGAGGCTTCCTTTTCTGATGCAGCCAGCATCCCTGCCTGGGCAAGCAAGGCAGCAGCTCACATGCAACAATCGGGTCTGATGAAAGGTCGAGTCAACGGTGCATTTGATTCTTCGGCGCTGACAACCCGTGCGGAAGCAGCGCAGGTATTAATGAGAGCACGAGTGAAGTAATCGCGATGTGATGGCGGAAGCAACGGACAATTCGCTCCGAACGCGGAAGCCACACGAGCGGAAATGGTGCAAGTGTTGATGAATGCACCCCGACACAAATGAACCCGATGCGGGGATTGACCTCTTGCCGTTTTACGATGTTATATCGTAAGACGGCTTTTTTCATTTTAATCGTAATTCACTACTCAGGCCGACTATAGAACATAGCATATTTGGACATAAAAAGCCCCACTCTCCGGGGGATGGAGAGCAGGGCAGCAGCGTTGTTTATTATTGGTTAAGCTGTTTTGTGATTCGCGCTAATGGTTGGTGTGTCTTTGGTGTTATTACCTTTGTTACGGCTGAACAATCCGCGAAGATAAGGCAGTACCCAGTGATCCAGACCGATTTTACCAGCATTGGCACCAGCGACTACGATGAAGATTTCCATGACTACGAGCTGAGCATTCGTGCTCACTGTGCCCGAGAAGAGGAACGCGAAGTTCATGACCATTGCCATCAGTGCAGCCAGTGTTGTGAAGCATCCAAGGATGAGACCCAGACCTACAAGGAATTCACCGAGCGGGATAATGAAGTCGAACAATCCAGCGTTTGGTACAGCGAATTTTTCTAGGAACGTTCCCCACCAAGCTTGAACTGCAGGATGGTCACCCGTTGTTTTTTCCAATGCTCCTGCAAGGAAGCCCCCAGCTTGGAATCCGCCAGTCAATTTGTCCCAACCATGCATCATCCAATCGTAACCGATGTATACCCGAAGTACTGTCAAAATCCACATTGCCACTTTGTTTTCTCTAAGCCATTGGTTGAAGCTGAACATATAAACCACTCCTTCATGGAATCTAGTGTGTGTTGTTTTTGTTTTTCTAAGTGATCACCTTTGATGTCTTTATTGTATAGTCCGGAGTCTGTTTTGTTTGTGATAAAAATCACAATCTAATTCAAATTTTAAGTAAGGTTTGAGAAGTTCACAGTTAGGACACATTTCGTTTCTTAACCATTGTTTCAAATGGAGGTTTTGGGGTAGAGAATTGCTCCCAAATCAAAGACAAACCACTGCTCTTGTGATTAAATGGAAAGAAAAACGTGAAATGGTCTTCTACATGAGATATTCGTCCACATCTTAGATCCAGCCATATCGTTCAGGAGGTACATTGAATTGAAGCTTTTCCCATGGAAACGAACTGCATCCGCTACGTCCCTACTTATCCTTGCCATCAGTCTTGCTGCGTGTCAGGACAAAGAGTTAGCCCAGATGCCAGAGCAGCCGAATAATGTTCCAGCACCCGTACAGGAGGAACAAGTCGTCGAAGAACCAGCCAAAGCTCTTTTTACTGCCCCACTTACAGGTTTACCTTCTAATGAAGCAATCACAAACAGACCCTTGGCTGTAATGATTAATAATGCTCCTGCCGCAAGGCCACAATCGGGTCTAAGTGCTGCAGATATTATTCTGGAGGTGCTTGCAGAGGGAGGGATTACCCGGTTCATCGCAATATTCCAGAGTGAAGGCGGCGCTGAGACAGTGGGGCCAGTGCGTAGCATTAGACCGTATCTGATCCAGCTTGGCGAGAGCTATGACGGAGTGCTTGTTCATGCAGGCGGTAGCCCAGAGGCGTATTCGATTTTGCAACGACAACAAAAACAACATATGGATGAAATATCAAACGGTGGGCCGTATTTCTGGCGTTCTTCCGATCGTAAAGCTCCGCATAATCTATACACCTCTGTGGACAAGCTGAGAGAAGGAGCCGATATTAAGGGTTACAGTCACGATAGTGTATCACCTGTCTATACCTATAATGAAGAAGGTTCTACTTCTGGCGGAGAGACAGCGAAGCAATTCGAAATTCATTATTTATTGAATAGTTACCTTGTGACGTATGATTATGATGAAGTTAGCGGACGATATATGAGATTGGTAAACGGTAAAGCCGATCAGGATATGGATAATGGTGAACAACTTGGAGCAGCCAACATCATTGTTGCGGGTGCAGATCACAAGGTGCTCGATGATGTAGGTCGATTGTCCGTCAATCTGGAGCAAGGCGGGGAAGCGATGTTATTCCAGAAAGGCAAGATGATCCGTGGACAGTGGGAGAAGAAGCAAAGCGACATCATTCGATTTGTGCAGGATGGCCGTGAGGTAGCGCTTGTGCCGGGTAAGACGTTTATTAGCATTGTGCCGAATCAGCCGAGTTTTGCCGACCACGTGAAGCTGAGTGAGCAATAAATAAAGTTCACCCGAATCGTGCAACAGCAGCAGATGACAATGAATGGAAAAACGGATGGAGAAATAGATGGGAAACGACATGGATCGACGAATTTAGATTCCGAATAGATGATGATTCAGGTCAGGGAATTTAGATCTAGTGTGAAAATGAGATTGCCATCACATCCGATTTTTGAGCCCATTTATAAACGCAGTGTAAAATCTAACCTTGAATTTGCCAGCCATACCAAATAATTAAGATTCATTTCAGATTAATGTGATAAGAATATAAAAAAGGATCACACCTTTTGTACAAACCATGAAACAAATATGATAAGATATCAAAGGTTGTCATTTCATGTTTCATCGGTTATCGGCAATTTCTCGTAAAGGGGATAGAGCTATGAAGCTTAAGAAGAAGAAGGATATATTTTTTGAAACACTGGAGAACATGGCAGATACGGTTGTTCAAGCGGCAGATTATTTCTCCCAGCATGTTTCCAACCTTCAGGATGTGACTCTTTTTGCCAATGAAATGAAGAAGTACGAGTCGAAATGTGATGATTACGTGCATACGATCATTACAGAACTCAACAAAACATTTATCACGCCGATCGAACGCGATGATATTATGGAGCTGACAACAACTCTTGATGACGTATTGGACGGAATCGAAGCAACGGCTTCCCGTTTCTATATGTACCAACTGACGGATCCAGACGAGTATATCGTTCAATTCGCTGACATTTTGCGCCAATCGGCTTACGAAATTCAGAAGGCAATTCATCTGCTGTCACAGAAAAAATTGCTCGCTATCCGTGAGTACACCATTCGTTTGAATGATCTGGAAAACCAGGGCGACGAAGTACTGCGCATGTGTATCAAAAATCTCTTCGCTACCGTGTCAGATCCAATTGAACTGATCAAGCGCAAAGAAATTTATGAGCGTCTTGAGACGACGACGGATGCTTGTGAACATGTAGCGAACGTGCTTGAGTCCATCATCATGCGTAATTCTTAAGGAGCCAGAGAATAATGGAAACAACGATTTGGGTATTAGGTATAGTCGTCTTCCTTGCACTGGCGTTTGACTTCATCAACGGGTTTCATGACACGGCTAATGCCATTGCCACTTCGGTATCAACACGGGCACTGACGCCGCGACGTGCGATTCTACTCGCAGCCGTGATGAACTTTGTCGGTGCAATGATGTTTACGGGTGTTGCGAAGACGATTGGGGGGAGTGTGACCGACCCCACCAAGCTAGATAACGGGATTGAGGTCGTCATCGTCACCTTGATCTCGGCGATTATCTGGAATCTTGTAACCTGGTGGTTCGGAATTCCTTCTTCATCCTCTCATGCACTGATTGGAGCGTTGGCAGGAGCTGTATTCGTAGGTGCAGGATCGGACAAAGTGAAGTGGAGTGGATTTATTGATATCGTCGGAGGTTTGTTGTTATCACCTCTGATTGCATTTGCCATAGGTTATGTGGTCATGATTATTCTCAAATACATTTTCGCCAAACGCAGTCCGCATAACGTGAACAAAGGATTCCGTACGGTACAGATCTTCACAGCGGCACTACAGGCGTTTACGCATGGTACGAACGATGCACAAAAAGCGATGGGGATTATCACCTTTGCTCTCGTTGCAGCCAAAGTACAAGACCATTTGGAGGTTCCGCTGTGGGTTAAAATCTCTGCAGCAACAGCCATGGCACTTGGTACTTCCATTGGTGGTTGGAAAATCATCAAAACCATGGGAACCAAAATCTTTAAAATCGAACCGATTAATGGTTTTGCTGCAGACTTGTCAGCGGCTTCCGTTATTTTCACTGCGACGTTACTACATCTTCCGGTAAGTACAACGCATGCAATCACATCCGCAATTCTGGGTGTTGGTTCTGCTAAACGTTTCTCTGCCGTAAAATGGGGACTAGCTGGACGGATCATTATTACCTGGTTCATTACGATTCCAATTACTGCAGCATTAGCAGGTTTGCTGTACTGGATCATTTTCTAATAGAAGTTGTTCAAAAAGTCCGCTTTTGATTACGAAGGATGCGCAAGCGGCATCTCAGCTTCGAATATGGGATTCAGCCGAAATAAGTGGAGGCTTACGAAGTTTGTTTCCTTCGGAAACAATGTAGTTGCTCACGTAGCTTAATCTACGCTCCGCTACTCCATTTCTATCTTCATCCCATCTTCTTGGTACTGAAAACCGACCTTTTTGAACACGCATTAATAAGAAAAAATGTTCCTAATCATGACGGACAAGCTAATCACAGTTGTTCATAACATTGTGAATATCGGGATATGTGGATAATTATACAACCAAAAAGAAGAGACGCCTGTGCATGAACGTGTGGACAGGCTGGATATGTGGATAGCCATCCGTGGAATGATAAACCAAAAGATATTTATCCTGTGGATACAGGAAACTGTGGATAGGGAATGAGAGAAGCCAACAGGGTTGGCTTTTTTTGTTGTCGTGTTCGCAGGAGCTTCTATACGTAGCAAGGACTAGCAGGCGGTTGCAGGAGACGATATGATGATTAAATTGTACAATAACGTAAAGGATACTAGGACAAGGACGTGGTCTATTTTATGATACGTACACTCGCGATAACACGAGATCATCAAGTCTCCGTAAATGTGCCACTTGCAGAGCTAGATTTGAACGATTATGCCTGGGTATGGGCAGATTTTAACCAGCCTACGGAAGAAGAAAGCCGTATGCTGGATACATATTTTCATTTTCACCCGTTAGCGATAGAAGATTGTTTGCATGTATTGCAGCGTCCAAAGCTCGACTATTATGATAATTTACAGTTTCTTGTGTTACATGCCTTGAATCCAGTCACGCTGGAAGCGGAAGAGGTGGACTTGTTTCTAGGAACTAACTTCTTAGTTTCATTTCACCACGGTGTACTTGAAGAGGTCGATGAGGCTTGGGAGCGGTTATTGCATCACGCACATGAACGAACGATCTGGGCTCGCGGCCCGGTAGCTGCAGCCTATACCGTGATGGACAAACTCGTCGATCATTATTTTCCGTCCTTGTTTGCCATTGAAGATGAGCTAGCAGATCTGGAAAACCGGGGTGGCAGGGAGTCGGTGGAGGATCTGATGAACCAGGTGTTCGACCTGCGTAGCCGGCTACTCAAGCTCAGACGGACAGTAGTCCCTATGAGGGATCTGCTCTACCGAGTGATTAATTCACAGCATGTGCAGCGGACAGGAGAGCATACAGCGTATTTTACGGATATCTATGATCATCTGCTCAAGCTGACGGATATGATTGAGGCTGATCGAGAGATGACAGCAGATCTGCGTGATAGCTACATCTCACTGAACTCCAATCGAATGAATCAGATTATGAAAACACTCACGGTGATTACAACGGTGTTTATGCCACTTACGCTGATCGCGGGTATTTATGGGATGAATTTTGCTTATATGCCTGAGCTACAGTGGAAATTTGGGTATGGTGCGGTACTGTTATTGATGTTTGTGCTAGGCGGAAGTATGGTGGCATGGTTTGTGAAGCGCGGATGGTTCAAGTGATAGCGTAAAATTCCGAACATTACATCAGTATAGGCCACAGGGCAAAATCTCAGACGGTATTAACGGTCAGGAGATCAGTTGCCAGGTGGCCTTTATGATTCTTGTTTACAAGGGAAATCAAATGTATCCACATGTGAATAAGTTTTCGGCAGCAAATAAGATGTGAATAACTTTTGGGTTTGCTGCCGCGTTATGCTGTGGCTCTATACTTCCACTACAAAAGAAGCGCTGGCTGTCTCTGCCCCGTTCACAATAATGGTTAGCGTATGCAGACCCGCATAATATTTTCTCGTTGTAATCACCTTGAACGATTGCTTCGTAGTTACTCGCGTTCTTCCTGGCGGGTATACCCTGTCAGAACATTTGAACCGTTTGGGTGCCTGTTTGCCATTGGCCTTCATATAGCCCATCTCGTATTCAATCCGCAGCATCTGTGCTTCACCGCTCTCATTTACCACATCGAACGAAAAATGAAGTTCCTCGCCGATGGCTACGGTCTCCTGCGCAAGCGATAGATGTTCAATATGAATGGCGTCCTGTTCAAGATAACCGAATAGACGCAGTGCTTGTACATGTCCTTGCTTGAGTAGGGAACGACACGCGTGACGTACAATCCAGTCGGTATGCTCATGCTGCCCGTACCAAGTGGATGCGAGATCGAGAACCAGATCAGGATGATCCTTCGAGATGTCATTGAGATGGTTTGCCACACTTTTACGTACATAGAGTGAATCGTCCTGTTTAAGTGCATGGAGAATAGGGAGTGCGGGTGAAGGATCGCTGACTAAACTTCGGAGCTTCGAGCCCCATGGTAAACGTGGGCGGCTGCCTTCGCTTGCTAATCTGCGGATATGCTCGTTCGGACTGCCTGTCCATTCCATCAAATGCTTCATCGTTTCAATGGGATAACGTTCAATAAACGGGCGTACCGCGAACTCCGAGCTGGAATAAGGTGTGAAGACGGTTAAGTACTTCATGGATAACGCATAGTGTTCTGGCTCAAGCCCATTAACTTCAATGTAATCGGGTACGAATAGATACTCAACGCCGCGCATGTCCGGTGCAGCCTGCTCAATGACTTGTAACGCATCCTCATAACGAGTTGGAAGTACTTCAGTTAATGCGAGGGTAATTCGGCGAATTCTTGCCTTGAACTCTAATGTATCCCAGCCTTCGGCAAAGACTAGATCGCGAAAACGCTGGGTATCCAGTGCGGGATGAAATTGCTGCAGTAGTTTACCCGTTCGTTCTATTAATGCAGGTGTGTATTTATCTTTAAAGAGTTCCATAGTCTGCCTCCTTGTTTCTTATGTAATGGCTAAGTTCAGCTATTGGTTATGTTCAATATGCCCGACCAATTAAATGTGTGCAATGGTTGGGTTAACATATAATAGTATACCTTAATTCAGCTAAATAAGAACATAGGTTCTTAATAAAAATAGAGAAAAATGAAGGCACCTTCTTTCTTCAAGAAGGTGCCAGAGCGAGCGTTAACGTTTGCTGCTTTTGGGACGACGTTTGGTGGAACTTGCTTTACGTTTTACCGTGTTGCTACGGCGACGAGGAGTTGTTGTCGTTTTTTTGCGGCGTTTACGTGGTCGAGGTGAAGAATATTCCTCATAATCCGCATCTGCCTCGCTGTTATTGTTTTTCCCTTTACCAAACGGTAAAATTCCCATCACCAGTTTCATCATTGGAGCCATTTGCTGAATACCGCCGACAACTTTTTGCATTTTGCCGATGCCGCTCATGATGCCATCAATACCACCGAAACGGTCGATCATTCCTTTTAATTCACCGATGTTGGCAAGTGAGAACCCAGAGCTACCAGATGATGCAGGCTCTTGAACCGGAATCGGGGCACTGACTGGGGCGCCTCCGGCATAAAAATTGGGGGCAGGTGCACCTTGCCCATAAGGAACCAGTCCAGATGCCTCCACTTCAGCGAAGTTTGGGTAATAGGGTTCCACGCCAGGATACATGGATTGAACCGGAGCCTCATTTAATGAACGTTGGATAACCCCTGGCGGTGCATAGGCTGAAGTATAAGCCTGCCGTTGCCGATGTGGATGGGAAGACGGACGTTGCCGTGGCGTAGGCTGGCGGTGATAATAATGCTGTGGCATAAACAATCACGTTCCTTCTATGTTGGATTTCGGAATTGCGTTCCCTCAGCTTGGTGTCAAAAGTACATAACAAGGCCGAGAAGGAACTCCCTTTTGCTATACTGTATGTCATTCGCGGAGAGACGGCGTAGGCGGGTATCACGGAAAACGGGATATTTGCGGATTTGGGCGCAGGGCATTAGAGGGGATTCTATGACGCATTCGGTAGTTCAGACACAAAATTGTAACATTTAGGATGGTTAAAATCCTACATATTTAATCGGGAATATACAGGCGAAAAACTGGGTATACTGCGGGATTATCACGAGATGTACGCGGTGGGAGGACAATAGTTCTTTTGAAAACGGTAACATGTATTTTTATTCTGCACTGCGTGAAATCGTTAACGCTTGAAATACCAACTCAGGATGCGTACAATGGGGGTACACAGTAACCGCTAGGGGATGATGATAAAATGCAGCTGAAAAAGCTAAATGATAAAAGTATTGAGCAATTATTCGAAGCTATCTTAACACTGAAAGATATTGAAGAATGTTATGTGTTCTTTGATGATCTATGCACAGTAAATGAGATTCAATCGATGTCTCAACGTTTGGAAGTTGCCCGTATGCTTGGTAAAGGCAACACGTATAATCAGATTGAAGCGGAGACAGGCGCAAGCACTGCGACGATTTCCCGCGTTAAACGTTGCCTGAACTATGGTAATGATGGATATAAAATGACCTTGGAACGTCTGGGACGCTAATGATGAAGAAGCCGGGTGTACTTATCATTAGTCACGGCTCTCAGGAGCAGACCTGGGTAGACTCCGTCGATGACGCGATCGCTCAGTTAAACCTACCTGAGGCTATGCCTGTTGAAGCCGGTTTTCTTGAACTTGTGGAAGGACGCCTGATCCAGGACGGTATCGACCGACTGGAAGCACAAGGCGTTACCGATCTCTTAGTTGTACCTCTATTTGTATCTTCGGGCAGTACGCATGTGGATGAGATAGAGTATGCGATTGGCGCCAAAGACGCGCCAGAACGTGAAACTGATCTGGAACCGTTCCATGTCACAGCCAAGGTATACTTCGGCTATCCGGTCGATAACGATCCTGATATCGCTGTTATGGTGTGGGATAAAGTGAAGTCACTGTCACAGAAGCCTGAACAAGAAACGATTCTGCTGGTGGGTCATGGAAGTATCCGTGATGGATTCCGTCAGCGCTGGGAAGCAGGTATTGCTTCACTTGCGGAACGGGTTCGTGAGGTTAGTGGTGTAGCACACACAGATTATGCTTTGCTTAACCCGGAGAGCGTGTACGATAAGGCAAAGTATTGGGGTGAAGAGCGGGGGAGCCGAGTGATCGTGGCGCCGCTGTTTTTGAGTGCCGGTTATTTCACCATGAACGTTATTCCGGAGCGCCTGAAGGATCTGAATTACGCATATCGCGGTGAGACGTTGCTTCCACATCCGCTCTTAGGTCAGTGGCTGGAACGGCAGATCCGTATTTTGTTAGACCGATGTCGTGCGACTGAGGTGTAAAGCTTTCTTTTGAAGAAAGAAATGTTAGAACTCCCTTGTGTCCATGAACGATAAGAAAAATGAAAAACTAAGATTTCTGATATGCTCCCATCATAGTATAGCGTAGATAACCAACACGTCTACGGTAACTGTGATGGGATTTTTTGCAATGTCCATATAAGTTCAAGTGGTCCCAAGGCAAATGTTATGATAGCAACTTGTTCTTGAAATTACGATTTATTGTAAGCGTTCCCGTGTTATAATGGACGAAGTTGTATACAAGTTGCCTAAAACGTTTTCTGTATTATGATTTCATACTCTGAAAGTGAGGTTCAGTGATGATTAAAGTAACGGAAGATAATCAATATGTTGAATTGACAAGCCCGACGATTCTACCGAAGGCATCCGGATTTTTGTGGAATGAGAAGATGATGATCCATGTGAATTGCCGGGGGTATGCTGTGGCTCAATTTATGCAACCGGAACCTGCCAAATACTCATACGCGCCCAATCTGGAAGCCAAAACGTTTATGCAACCGGAACAGCCATATTTTGCTCACCATCCAGGACGATTTGTATATATCAAAGACGAAGAAAGTGGCGAACTTTTCTCAGCACCATATGAACCAGTTCGTAAACAGGCCGACCAATATACCTTCGCTGTAGGTAAAAACGATATTCATTGGAGAGTTGTTCAAGACGATATTTGCATCGAAATGTCCCTGCGTCTACCGAAGGAAGATGTGATGGAGCTATGGCGAGTGCGAGTGACGAACCTGTCTTCGAGAAAACGCAAGCTTAGTATCTATCCGTATTTTACGGTCGGCTATATGTCATGGATGAACCAATCCGGTTCATATGTAGAGAATCTGCAGAGTATCGTCTGCTCGGCGATTACGCCGTACCAGAAGTATCAGGATTATAGCAAAATCAAGAACTATAAGGACAAGACCTATCTGCTTGCAGAGCATAAACCAGTCTCTTGGGAAGTGAATCAAGAGAGCTTCGAAGGCGAAGGTGGACTTCATGCTCCTTCGGCTCTTCAATCGGATACACTACGTGGTGGAGATGCACGGTATGAGACGCCTGTGGCTGTGCTGCAATATAGATTGGAGCTGGATGCAGGCGCGGAGCAGGACTATCGATTTATCTTTGGCCCGGCTTATGATGAAGCAGAGATTGAGAGCGTCCGCCAGCACTACTTTTTGAGCAAAAATGAAAAGGGACAGGACGGATTTACCGCAGCCGAGCAGGAATATGCGGATTATGTTGCTGCAGGGCAAGGCAATATCCAGATCGAGACGCCGGATGGTTGGCTGGACAATATTGTGAATCACTGGCTACCTCGCCAAATGTACTATCATGGTAAGACTAATCGTCTATCCACCGATCCGCAGACACGAAACTATTTGCAGGACAATATGGGCATGAGCTATATTCAGCCACAGATTGCGAGGGCTGCCTTCCTAACTGCCATGTCTCAGCAGCAGATCAGCGGCGCGATGCCGGACGGTATTATTTTGCACCCGGACGCAGAGTTGAAATATATTAACCAGATTCCTCATACCGACCACTGTATCTGGCTTCCGGTCTGCCTCAAGACGTATTTGGATGAAACGAATGATTATAGCATTTTGGAGGAACAGGTTTCTTTTGCAGACAGTGAGCAGCAGGCATCGGTATTGGAACATATGAATCTTGCGATGCGCTGGCTGATCCATGAGCGGGATGGCCGAGGGTTGAACTACATTAACCAGGGTGACTGGTGTGATCCGATGAACATGGTAGGATACAAAGGCATTGGGGTGTCCGGTTGGCTAACCATTGCAACGGCATATGCATTTAACGTGTGGGCAGATATTGCTGAACAGGCAGGGCATGCTGAGGTTGCAGGAGAGTTCCGTCAGGAAGCCACGCAGACTAATGCAGTAGCGAATGAGTACCTCTGGGATGGTAACTGGTATGCGCGGGGCATTACGGATGATAATGTCGTGTTTGGTGTAAGCACGGATGTGGAAGGACGCATCTATATCAACCCTCAGAGCTGGGCACTCATGAGCGGGGCTGCGGATCAAGAGAAGCGGGAGAAGTTAATCCGTGCGGTAGAGGAGCAGTTGGAGTCCCCATATGGTGTCGAGAAGCTCGCGCCGTCCTTCACAGCTATGCGTGAGGATGTGGGACGGGTTACGCAAAAGCATCCCGGAAGCGCAGAGAACGGAGCGGTATATAACCATGCTGCAGCATTCTATATCTATTCGTTGTATCTGGTCGGAGAGAAGGAGAGAGCCTATCGTTTGCTGCGTAAAATGATACCAGGCCCCAATGCCGAGGATATAATCCAGCGTGGACAACTACCTGTATTTATTCCCAATTATTATCGCGGAGCCTATCGCCAATTCCCACGTACAGCCGGACGATCCAGTAATCTGTTCAACACAGGTACGGTACCTTGGGTCTATCGTTGTGTGATTGACGGTCTGTTCGGATTGCAAGGTCACCCGCGAGGGCTTCTAGTTCGCCCACAACTACCTGAGGATTGGAACAAAGCTTCAGTTACACGGTTGTTCCGCGGGGCTGAGTTGCGCGTAAACATGGAGAAGGATGCATCTGTTCAGGCGATGGAAGTTCATGTGAATGGTCAGCGGATTGATGGCGATATCATCACAGATATTCAAGCTGGCACAACATATGATGTACTGGTGAAACTGCCTTTGTAGAACTACCTTTGTAGAACTGCATTTAATAATAATCCGCAGTTATCTTTGTAGAACATGGCATGCAGTAGATATTCAACGGTCTTTATTTTCATAAATATGAGTAGTATCTAGTGCTCTGAAGAATAGCTCATATTAAAACTGTCTCCTTGATGAGGGGGCAGTTTTGCTATATAGATAGTATTCGATATTGTTAATGACCTTCGTCTATCGGACTTATCAGAGATAATGAGCAGGCCTATGTCCGATTTTTCATGTGGAGAAGCAAGGTTTGTAGGTACTGTAGTAGATTAAATTTTGCGTAGGCGGGCAGAATGGTAGTTTATATAATCGGTTTTGAAAAACATCGTGTGTTATGTAAAAGGAACCATTTTCATCGAGGACTAGGGTGGTTGCACTCTATAGGCTAGGACAAGTTCACATTTGATGATATGATGTAATATAAAGGCTTAGGGAATGAGACGGAATTCCTTAAGCATAGATATAGGATAACAACATTGTTAAGGCATGATTAACGGATAGGATGAGTTGGGTAAATTCTGGATAGCGCAAGAGGCTTACAATGAAAGCTAATGAGAATGAGATCGTACAGACTCATGCATAATGTGGAATAGGTGGCGTATGAGATGAAAAAAGCTCGTTTAATATATAATCCGACCTCAGGCCGGGAAGAAATGAAGAAACGTCTGGCTGATATTTTGCAACGTTTGGATCAGGGTGGTATTGAAGCTTCATGTCATGCAACAACGGGTGAGGGAGATGCAACCCGGGAAGCGGAACTCGCCATTGAACGTGGATACGATATGATTATTGCTGCTGGTGGCGATGGGACGCTATATGAAGTCATCAACGGTATGGCTGAGCGTGAGAATCGTCCACCATTAGGCGTGTTTCCACTCGGAACGACCAATGATTTTGCGCGTGCACTGGGAATTCCAAGGCAGTGGGAGGATTACGTCGATCTGGTGATTAACCAACAGCTTCGTCCTCTGGATCTTGGGAAGGTGAACGATAAATATTTTATCAACATCGCAGGTGGAGGTTCATTGACTGAGCTGACCTATGAAGTGCCGAGCCGTCTAAAAACGATGATTGGGCAACTAGCCTATTACATGAAGGGCATTGAGAAAATGGCGAGCCTGTCTCCGCAGGAGCTAATTATCCGCGCAGCAGGTCAGGAGGAAATTCATGACGAATTCATGTTATTCCTGATCGCTAATACGAACTCCGTTGGAGGCTTCGAGAAGCTTGCCCCAGGTGCGACGATTGATGATGGACTGTTCGATGTCATTGGTGTGCGCAAATGTAACCTGGCTGACATGATCCGCCTCGTGACGCTTGCATTACGTGGTGAGCATCTGAACGATAAGAAGGTTGTTCACTTCCAGACGGATTATATGGAAGTGACTTCGCCAGGCTATGTGCAATTGAACCTGGATGGAGAGCTGGGCGGTACGCTCCCGGCAACGTTTAAGAATCTGCGTCACCATTTGATGCTGTATCGTTGATTCGAGTGGGAGCTGTAACTAGAAGAGCCGTAAGGAGCGGAGGTTACAACTAGAGTTTGCAAGAGGTGAAGGCTGTACTCGGAAATGGTACGAAACCGAGGAAGCTGGCTGGCACCAAAGGCGACGGATAAAACTAGAAGTGCTACAAGAGCGGAAAGATACACAGAAGTTTGAGTTGTAACTAAACGTGCTACGTTACTTGGAAGCTCCAATCAGAAATGGTGTTAGACGTGGACGTTGCAAATTGGAAATAGAATAAGGTAGTCAAGCGACAACCAGAGTGGCACAAAGAGCGGAAGATGTAGTCGGAAGTGCTACAAGACGGGCTAGCTTCAACCACAATTGCTGCAAGACGCGAAAGTAAACATAAGTCAGCAGGAAAGAGAGCCTCAACTGGGACTCGATCCAGATACGGAGAAAAGTTCTTGCCACCGCTATCATGAATTGAGGTACCGTGTGCTAGAGCTGTAAGCGGTAGGAAACACTCTTCTGTTGAGCAAGATGCTACATGCATGAGTCTATAGACGGAGTGGTTAAACGTAGAGCTTTTCCAGTTGCGGCGATTGCTGAGATCACGTATAATCTCATGGGGTTCGTGCTAACGAACCCAAGAAGCCTTATTCTGGCGAAATGAGTAGAATTCGAAATCTAACGAATCTCAGCGTCGCTATTTAGGCTGAAATGACCCAAAAAGATATGGAAACGCCATTGTAGAATGAAATAACGTCTCTGAAGTTCGTTAGAATTTTGGAACGTTATTTTTGATGTAAATAAGGTGTCTAGGGTTCGTTAGAGTTGATTATATATTAAGAAGAAAGAAGTGAATGTACGTTGTCTAATACGAACCGCAGCGGTCGTGGAAAAAACCGCCGGAATTCGGCTGCCTCTCAGGGGCAAGGGAACGCATCAGCATCCCGTCAGTCGAGTCAATCATCTCGTCCATCTACACGTCAGCAAGGGAAAGGGGGACGGCCACAAGGTGCATCTCTTTCTACCGTTCGTCCGCAGGGGCGTGCGCGTGAATCTGCGTCAATCGAAGGATTACCAGTTAGCAAAAACGAAGAGACGGTCATCGACATTATTGGCATGAACCATGATGGTGAGGGCGTAGGCCGTGCCAATGGATACACACTCTTTGTGCAAGGTGCACTTCCGGGCGAAACTGTACGTGTGCGTGTGATGAAAACCAAGAAGCAGTATGGCTATGCTAAGCTACTGGAGATTGTGAAGGCGAGCCCGGATCGAGTATCTGCGCCATGTCCAATTTATGATCAGTGCGGTGGCTGCCAGATCCAGCATATGAGTTATGCTGGACAGCTTGCGTGGAAACGCCAGCTCGTGGTGGATAATTTGCAGCGGATTGGTAAGCTGAATGTGATGGTGGAGGACGCGGAGACACTGGCATCCAACTTGCAGGAAGATGTATCAGTGGATGCGGCGAAGCTTGAGGGACAGTTGGAACAGGATGCGAATCAGACAACTGGACAGGCTACTTCCGATGCTAACAGTAACGAAAGTAACCGCATCCGTCTGCGACTAGAAGGTATCGCAAACGAAGAAGACACAGCGCATGGTATTCGCGTACTCCCTACGATGGGCATGACCGAGCCTTGGCGTTACCGCAATAAGGCACAGGTGCCGATTGGTGTAACGGAAGGTGGACTAGTGGGTGGATTTTATGCAAAAGGTAGCCACCGGATTATCGACATGGAAACATGCCTCATCCAGCATGAGCACAACGACGAAGTGGTTGCGAAGGTGAAGGAGATCGGCAGTCATTTTGGAATTAGTGCGTATAACGAAGAGACTGGCCGTGGACTGTTGCGTCATGTCGTTGTGAAAAAGGCGTTCCGTACAGGCGAGATGATGCTCGTGCTTGTTACCAATGGTCGAGATATTCCGTACAAGGACGAATGGATTGGCAGTATCCGTGAAGCGATCCCGCATGTGGCGAGTATCTGCCAGAACGTGAACAAGAAACAAACGAACGTGATCTTCGGGGATGAAACCCGCGTCCTATGGGGCCGTGATGTAATCTATGACTTTATTGGCGATGTGCAATTTGCGATCTCAGCTCGTTCATTCTATCAGGTGAACCCGGTTCAGACGGAAGTGCTGTATGGGAAAACGGTAGAGTACGCTGGACTCAGCGGCAAAGAAACAGTTATTGATGCCTATTGCGGCATCGGTACAATTTCTCTTTTCCTCGCACAGCATGCGGATCAGGTATATGGGGTTGAAATTGTGCCTGAAGCTATCGAGGATGCTCGTAGCAATGCGATGTTGAACGAGATGAAGAACGTGAAGTTCGAAGTTGGTGCATCTGAAGACGTGATTCCACGTTGGAAAGAGCAAGGTATCGAAGCCGATGTCATCGTCGTCGATCCACCGCGTAAAGGCTGTGATCCTCGTTTGCTAGATACCATTCTGGAGATGAGGCCAGAGCGCGTGGTGTACGTGAGTTGTAACCCAAGTACGTTGGCACGTGACCTGCGTGTGCTGGAGGATGGCGGATATCGCACGGTGGAGGTTACGCCGGTTGATATGTTCCCGCATACCGTGCATGTGGAGTCTGTAGCGATGCTCACAAGAAATGCTTAATTAAAAAATTCACATTTACCAATTCGATTCGGACTCAAGCATCTAATGCTTGGGTCTTTTAACGATTCTATACTAATTATTTTTTTCTAATTCTGCGATCAATAATGATGTAATGTGCTACAATCTCCTGAGATTGGGTATTATGCGTTCAAAAAGCATGTTGCTGAGCCTATCAGTCCTCGTTGAGAACAATAGCTTCGCATAAGTCAAAGGTGGGTTTTGTTATGTCCAAAAATGATAATATGCTAACCATACTATGGATGTTGAATTCGGGAGAGAAATGGACAGCCAAGCAAATATCAGAAAAGTTAGAGATAAGTATAAGAACCGTTTATCGGTATATTGATGCATTATGTGCCAGTGGGGTTCCGATCATATCTGACTCAGGCCACAATGGCGGGTATAGCTTGCTGCACAATTTTATTAAGTCCCCCCTACTATTTAGTATGGATGAAAAAAAGACATTGCTTCATGCTGCCCTATTTGCCAAAGAAGCCGGATATCCGTTGAGTGAAGCATTAGAGAATGCAACATCCAAGTTGAAAATGTATTCGAATCAGGAGCAGGAAAGGTTACTAAGCCATCAATTAGCCGGGTTTGAAGTGATAAATCGGAAGGGCTACCCCGCTGTTCAGCCGGTATTGCAAGAACTAGAGTATGCTGTAGCAAATGAAGAGTCTGTAGAAATTTGTTATCGCAAAAAACATGAAGAGCAGTCGCAAAATAGGGTGATTGACCCGTATGGCGTGGTGAATTGGAACAATAAGTGGTACACGATTGCATTTTGCCACCTTCGGAATGAGATCCGAAGCTTTCGGGTAGAACGAATTCTGAACATCACACGCACGCCATTCTCTTTTAGTCGTCCCAAAGATTTTTCAGCGCGTACTTTTTTTATAGGAAATCTACTGCCAGATGTAGCAGGTAAACCCGGATTAATCTCTTTAATTGTTGGTGGCAGGGCAGAGGCGTTGGATGATTTATGCTTACACTGGTTTTTGGAGCATCATTTACAGGAGCGAACAGCAACGCAAGCCACTTTTTTACTTGAAGAAGATTTACTGTATACACATGTTCCTTATATCATTTTTCCTTATGGGAAATCCATTCACGTTATAGAGCCACAGAATCTCAAGAATAAACTCGTGGCGGTAGCATCAGAGTTAATGGAATATTATCAAGCTTAATAACTTCACTGACAGCAGTTGTCAGTGAAGTTATTTTATTATAATGATAACCACTCATGAAAGATGAATGGTTGCTGTTACTAATAACTTTATGAGGAGCACTTAGAAATGAATAATACCGTATATCTTTATGTGTTTGATACCATGTCCGATTGGGAGATCGGTTATTTAACCGCCGAATTGAACTCTGGAAGATACTTCAGACAGGGGCTGTCTCCAGTAAAAATAGTCACTGTTGGAATAGCAAAGACGCCAGTAACAACCATGGGCGGATTGAAAATAATACCTGAAGTTACAGTGGATGAATGCAGTATTAAAAGCATAGATGCACTTATTTTACCTGGTGGAAATACATGGACAGAAGCTGTTCACGAGCCCATATTAAAAATAGCCAAGATATGTTTAGAGGAAGGGATCGTCGTTGGAGCAATTTGCGGTGCTACCATAGGACTTGCTCAAGCAGGTTTGCTAGATTCACGTCGGCACACAAGTAATGATATGGCCTACCTTAAAATGATCTGCCCCTCTTACACAGGCGAAGAATATTACAATATGGAATCTGCGGTCACCGATGGGAAATTGATCACTGCATCCGGAGTAGCTCCATTAGAGTTTTCCGTTCATGTGTTAAAAGAGTTAGATGTGTTTTCTCCCAAAACGTTGGATGCTTGGTATCGTCTTAATAAAACTCATGAACCTACATATTTCTACGAGTTAATGAATTCAATCCAATGACAGTTTAGAGATATAGCCATGTAGAATCGGTGGTGTTGTTGGTGAGAAATTATGAATGATAAGGATGCATCGGTGTTAAGCCCCTGCTTTGATTAGTGGGGGTATTTTGCATGCTACGAGCAGTAATAGAACGTACGTAATGGATACTTCTAACTTAATTCCAGCAATGGGCTTTGATCGATGTTGGACAGACAGGATGCCCCATAGAGGAACTAATTTGTCCCTATTTACTTACTCCTGTTCCTGATTGTAAGAACTATGTTGTTGAGGAACCGTCAATTCGGTCATTTTTTTGTCCAATAGGATTTTGGAGGGTGGATATCCTTTGATTTTTTTGAATAGCTTGCTGAAATAAAAGATATCTTCAAAACCGCATTTATATGCGGCATCCATTACGGTAAACTCACCGCTAAGCAGAATATTCTCCGCATTGCTAATCTTCATTTTATTAATATATTCTTTTACAGAAGAGCCTGTACACTTCTTGAAAAGTGTTCCGTAATATGCGGTTGTTACGCCGGCAATATTAGCAAGTTCTTCTACTTTGATCGGATGGTGGAGATTGTTCAGGATATATTTGATGGTTTTCTGGATTCTGCTGTCTATGTTCTGAACGTTAATTTTATAATAGAAGCGCTTGAAATATTGATGAAGAATCATCAAGAGCAGCGCACGAGCTTTTATTTCAAATCCCGGCTCTTTCTTCAACCACACAAGTGTCAGTTCATTATATAAAGATAATAATTCTTCGGAGAAGCCAATATGGGTTATCAACGGAAAGGGAAGCTCCACATGATTGCCCTTAATATCATATAACTGAAAATTAATAGCAAAACTTTCGATCGGATTGTTCGCATCCGTAGTTGCGCTTCGCCGACTGTCTTGTGGAATACATATGAGATCGCCCTGATTGACTTCAACATATTCATCATTCACTTTGTAAACAGCTTTCCCACTTGTGAAAAAGGATAAATCAATAAAGTTCGTTGTCGCATCTTCAATAATCCAATTCGGAGTGGAACGCCTATTGATGAAATATTCGATTTGCGGATTGATTTCTTTGTAGTCCATAATCATCTCCATTTTTCGTTACAACATAGTGATCTAGAATTGGAGACCTCCAAAAAAGAGTAGACGTGAGCTGTAGGAGGGGATTTAGTGTAACCGCTTTCGAAAAAAATACAAAGCATCTCAACTTCATCCATGGAGTTAATTATAAGGAGTGTATATCATATTATCAATCATCAACTCAGAGTGGCAGAGAGAGAGTTTACAATGTAGGTGGGGAACTGCTGAGCTTCACTCAACTGCCGTCAATCGTAAGGTTGTAGACAGTTGAGAGCGTATCGTCATTCACTTTTGTAAATACGCTTTCAAAATATTTTTTGGTCAACATCAAAGGGAGGTGTGTATTGTTCGTTAAGCCAGGGATGAGCTAATCAAGGAAAAATACAGAAAGATAAGATATCTAATATCCAATCCATCCATCATCCATATTACTCTATTAGGCAGCTCTAAGACGAGTTTAGAAATTGCCTTGAGAAAAGGAGAAAACGAAGATGAATCGTGAAAAATGTTTAAAAAACGTTTCCCGCATGCTCGTAGTCATCATGTTGCTCTCCGTATTTACATTTGCTCCTGTCCAAGCTGATGCGGCTGAAGACGAAATGACCGTTGATATTAATATGACTGTGGAACTGAACGATCTCATTGCTCAAGCTGAGGCTCTCAAGGTTGGCAACCAGGAATTCCCGCTTCAAGTTAGTCAGTCTGGCGATGGCTCTGATGTGAATCAAGCTTTTCCCTGGGTTAATGTCAATGAACTTCAAGATCTTGATCATGCGCTTGAGTATGCGCGTGATGCGCTGACTCCCACAAGCGAGGCTATAGCTAGCCTTCAAGAAGCCATAGTGAATTTCACTGAAACGATCAAATCGGACGGCTCAGATCCCTATTTTCGTCTTGATCCAGGTACGGGGAAGCTACCTGTAAAAATTACAGAGCCCACCAATGATTGGTCTGCCAAAAATCCACCACTCGATAATCGTGTTCCCGCAGACTTTGCTGGAGGCACATTCACAATGATTCCGTATCCTTTTGCAGATTCCCAAGGTAAAGCTGATGTTCTTCAGATCAATTACGTCCATGACGGGACAGGCAACTTCGGCGGGATGTCCATTCAGTCCCCCTTGTCACCGAGTGTACATGTCCCTGAAGGCGCAACGATTGATTTTGATGTGTATTATCCCAAGAGCGCTCAAGGTAAATTTATGAGATGGAGGCTCAGAAATGCTGGCTCTGACATCGATGCATACCTCAGAGATTACGATTATAACAACCTTAACCCTGACTGGACTGGTAGCTACAACGGTGAAACCTGGTTGTTGAAGCACCACAGTATTACCGCTACCACAGGCATGTCCTCTAACTTCATTCTTGAGCTCCATGGTGAGAACGGACGTCCTGCAGAAACCAGTATGCTTCTTGTCGGCAATATCAAAATAACCGAACCCGACCCTAACGGAGTTCCACTTCCGAGCGTAGTCAACAAGGAAAACCAGAGTGCAGTAACGCCTTTAAAGGATATTTACAATAGGGACAATGGCAAGTTCATGGTCGGTACGATTGGAACCGGAGCAGTAACCGGAACGAGAGCCAATCATTATGAAATCTTTGTCGATGGCAATAATCTCAAAGCCGATGCTACGCATCCCCGCGGTCCAAGCTGGTTGAAAAGTGTTACTGACGAGGCTCTGATCGGCGCAACCACCACTCCTGGTATAGGAGAATACAGTTTTCCGACCAACTCTTATCAAGCAATCAGAGATTCTGGAACTCCCGGACAGTACAAGTCCCACGGCCACGTTCTAGCATGGTATAACCAGGCTCCTGCATGGATGAGACAAATGATTCCTGCGACCATTACGTTGGGATACAATGGCACAACCGATTACTACGGATTGGGTAACGGTGTTACAACCACGGTTAAAGTAGACAAAGAAATGGCCAGAAGAGTGCAGTTTAACCACACCATGTATGTAATGCGGCACTTCCTGACTACAGATACGAAGTATGGCTCAAGCATATCCCGAGGAGTAATTCCGTTTCATTCATGGGATGTACTCAATGAAGAGGTTCACGAAAGCCGTCACAGCGAGACGATTCCTGAGGACCCGAACAGCTGGAGACAGACACTCAAAAACACCAACTGGCTTGCTGCAATGTCGGATGATGTGATTGGCGGCGATATCTCCGAGCATTACATTTACTTGCTGTTCAAATACGCGCACATCGCCGCACCTAATACCCAGATGGCGGAGGCTTACAAAGCCAATTACGCTGACCTTCCCGAGTATATGAAGCTCGATGGAAATGACGATGCAGGAAGTATTGACGCGTACATTGTCAACGATCCTCCAAAGCTGACTTACAACGATTACGATATCTCTAATCGTACCAAGGCGAGAACGGTATACAACATGGTTCGCGCGCTGAACACCGCATGGCTCTCTGATCCACTATATGACGGAAGACCTCTTATTGAAGACGTTGGTATTCAAGGACATGATTCGATTGGGAAGACCCTTGCAAGCGATAACCAATATGCCGTAGCTCTCTATGCTTCTCTCATTGACCAAGGTCTTCTGTCCGGGATCGCGTATTCAGAACTTGACCTTAAGATGCCAACGACTACCCCAGGTGGTGGTGCCGTTGCTCCTGCAACGCTTAATGTCAGACAATCGGATGCCCTGGGTTATCAGTATGCGTTGCTGTACAAAATGTTCGACAAGTTCTCTCCGTACATGGATCATATTATCAGTTGGGGCGTGGCTGGTTCAGGATGGCAGGGAAGCTATGTACTGTTTGACAGTCAGAGCAATGCCAATGCCGGCTACTATGGAGCCGCGAATCCAGACAGATTTATTCTTGGACATTCATATCTGGATGAATTCTATGAAGGTGAATACGAGAAAATCCAGAACAATGAAATCGATCTTGGCGATCTCGGAATCTATACACCCCGCGATAATGTGAATGTGAACCTTAATCTCAGCGGATTGACACTGAGTAGTGGAACACTGCAACCGACTTTCGACGCAGCAACGACCCAATACGCTGTTTCCTTGCAGGATGCTAATAACATTAACGTAATTGCGACAGCAGCGGACAACAGGGCAACCATTAAAGTGAATGGTACAGTTGTTGCTAGTGGTACAGCTTCCGAAGCCATATCACTGACACCTGGTACAGTAACAAACATCAATGTAGAGGTAACAGCTGCCAATGGTACGGTAAATACGTATACGATAAAAGTAACAAATGGCAAGACGGAGACTCCGTCTATCCCGTCTAATCCATCGAACCCATCGAACCCATCGAACCCATCAAATCCAAATACACCTTCAACGCCGGCACCAGCACCAACAGTTGTTCAGAATGAGACAGTGACCCCGCAGACAACGGTGAAGAATGGAACGACAGCTGTTTTAACACTGGATCTGGCCAAGGCAAAGGAGCTGCTGGCGCAAAATGCCACCATAGACATACCTGTGGCGCAAGGCGTGAATGCATATGAGGTGGGTTTGCCTGCTGTGGCACTGACAGGTGGAACAAAGGATGATAAGCTGACGCTTTCGACTGAATTAGGTGACGTTATAATATCAGGCAACATGTTGACCGGCATAGCTGAAAGTAGCAAGGAAGTGACTCTGAAAATTGCAAAAAGCGACAAGTCGAAGCTCCCGGCGGAAGTAAAGGAGGATCTCGGAGATAGGCCGTTCATACAGCTTACGCTTACGGTTGACGGTGAAGAAACCGTCTGGAATAATCCAAGTGCGCCTGTAACGATATCCTTACCTTACAAGCTGACTGCGGACGAACAGAAAAATCACGAAATGATCGTTGTATGGGACATCGACGGAAATGGTGATGTGGTTACATTACCGAGCGGACGTTATGATCCGAAGACGGATCGGGTAACCTTCACAACAACTCATTTCAACAGTTACGCGGTAGCTTACGTATCCAAGACATTCACTGATCTCGGAAAAACCACATGGGCAAGAAAGGCAGTCGAAGTCCTTGCTTCCAAGGAGATTCTCAAGACAGAAGGAAATGTATTCAATCCGTCAACCGATATAACAAGAGCAGATTTCTTGTATTCTCTTGTTAGGGCACTAGGATTGACCGCAAAGGTAAATGGCAATTTCAGTGATGTACAGGAGAATGCTTACTACTATAATGAAATTGCAATCGCCAAAGCCCTTGGTATTGTGAATGGCCTAGACAATGATAGATTTGGTGGCGATAACAAGATCTCAAGGCAGGACATGATGGTTTTGACTGAAAGAGCCTTGAAACTTGAGAAAAAGCTGAATAATCAAGGGACAGCTGCAAACCTGGAGAAATTCTCCGATCAGTCCCAAATTGCTCCCTATGCGGTGGATAGTGTAGCTACCTTGATTAATGAAGGGTTGATCGAAGGCAGCAATAACAAAGTCAATCCGCGAGGAAACACAACCAAAGCGGAAGCTGCGGTATTCCTTTACAGGCTCTATAACAAATAAGAAATTCGTATTAGGATTATGAACCACGCTAACAATTGTTGGCGTGGTTTTTGCCGTGAACGTCTGGTGACAGGCGATGTATCGTGATGTTCAATCTCAACCCCTCCTAGAAATTTGCAGGGTACATTCTGCTGTAATGATGATATTATTTGGATGATCAACTTACTTATTGCGCTCTTGTAGATTGGGGTTGAGTACATAATGAGAGAGAGTCTTAGAATGGGTTCTCGTGCGATCTGGCTTTATATCGTTGCGGCCATTGTTGTGGGCTCGGTTGCAGGTTACTTCGTTCTCTCTGTGCCGGACTCTCCTAAGTTCCAAAGTGAAGCAGGTGTTCTGGATTTAACGCAGGTTCAAGTCAGTACGAATCCGCAAAAGTTAACAGGGGAGTGGGCGTTTTACTGGAAAGAGCTTTTGTCGCCTGAGGATATCCGAGTTCGTACAGAAAGGGATGGGAACCAGGATCACTGGATCAGCATCCCGAGTTCCTGGCTAGGCTATCCTTTAGAGGGTCAGCAGCTGAGCGGTACAGGATATGCAACCTATCGCCTGGTCATCCAACTGAGCGAGCAGGATCGGAATCAGCGCCTTGCTCTGCGACTACCTTCGATTTTCCATGCCTACAAATTATGGGTGAACGGAGAACTGTTGACTGAAGTTGGTGAGGTAGGCCAGGACAAGCGTAGCATGACTCCGCATCTGGGAACGAAGCTGCTGTTTTTTCAACCTGAAAACGATACGGTAGAACTGGTTATGCAAGTGGCTAATTTCAATCATAAGCGTGGCGGTATAACTAAGGTTATAGAATTAGGTGGCAGTAACGTATTAACGGTTAAGACAAATCTGAAAATCGCTGCAGACATGTTCATCACGGCAAGCCTGCTGGTCATTGGCATATATAATCTGCTGTTGTTCATGCTGCGACGTAAGGACAAGGCTCCGTTATATTTTGGTCTGTTCACTGTGTTGTTTGGTATTCGCTCTTTGTTAGGCGGAGAGATCATGATTACACAATGGTTTCCGCAGTTTCCTTGGGAATTGCAGTTCAAGATGGAGTATCTGATTCTTTGCGTTAGCGGTTATATCATCACCATGTATTTTGATTGTATTTTTCCGCATTATGTGTCGCGATGGTTTCGTCTGAGTACCCGAATCGTAACTGGCGCATTCTGTATTCTTGTTGTGATAACTCCTGCACTGATATATACAAAATTATTGCTGGCGATCGGTGTAATGGTTGTTTTACATATGGTTTATCTGATGGTCGGGCTGGTTCAAGCAGCTATGCGACGTATGGAGGGAGCATTGATCTTTCTCTTGGTGTCGATGGTTACGTTGGTCACGGTTGTAAATGATTTTTTATATTACAGCGGATGGTCGGTGATCGGAAATACAGCCCCGCTTGGCTTATTGATATTCACGTTCGCACAGATGATTTTACTCTCTTCGAGATTTACGAAGACAGCAACGAATGAGGAGAGAATTGCACGTGAATTGCAGAATGCGAACGACAAGCTAGTTGAAATGAATATGAATTTGGAACGAACCGTGCAGGAACGCACTCAGGCTTTATCTACAGCTCATGATGATC
Organism: Paenibacillus tundrae; assembly: GCF_036884255.1. Taxonomy (NCBI): domain Bacteria; kingdom Bacillati; phylum Bacillota; class Bacilli; order Caryophanales; family Paenibacillaceae; genus Paenibacillus; species Paenibacillus tundrae. The sequence goes on from NZ_CP145605.1 coordinate 880,219, forward strand.
TGCGTACTTCGTATGACCGGTTACTTCACTCTGAGCAAGGAAGGAAGAAGCTACTCGCCTATATTACGCATGACCTGCGTATGCCGCTGTCCAGCATGCTTGGGTACGTAGAAGCTGTGCAGGACAGAGTCAAGCCGGAGCGGAATGAACAATATCTGAAGTATATTCGGGAGAACACGATCAGGATTAACCGCATGATTGAGGAGTTATCCTTCTTATCACACTTGGAGACTGGACAAGTCTCATACCGAATGGAGCCGGTTCAGATCATTTCCTTCTTGCGTCATTTCTATGAACAGTATGAGCTGGTAGTGCGTGATGCAGGATTGGATTTTATAATAGATTTCGGAGATGTGGAAGATCAATTCCCTAACTTGCCTATTGTCGAGATGGATGCAAAAAGAGTAGATCAGGCCTTATTTAACCTAGTGTCGAACGCCATGAAGTTCACCTCCAGAGGAGGGCAGGTGCGTATTGCCCTAGCTGTGAACGAGGTGAATCAGACTGGGCAGGCGATCATTAGCATACAGGATTCTGGAATAGGTATTCCTCCGGATCAGCTGGAGCAAATTTTCGAACGTAACTACAGATACGATCAACCGGGGTTGGGTAAGGGCACTGAGGGTACTGGACTGGGGCTAGCCATTTGCAGAGAAATCATACTTGCACAGGGCGGAACAGTTCGAGCGGAGAGTGACGGTAAGTTGGGAGCGACATTCTATGTAACGCTTCCTTGTATTGAGAGGGAAGGAAGGGGATGATAGGATGGGCACTTACAAAATAATGATCGTCGATGATGATCCCCATATATGCGAGATTGTTCAGGTATATTGCGACAGGGAGGGGTTTATCTCCACCTTCAGTCATAGCGGGACGGAAGCGATGAAGCTGCTTACAACGTTTGAGCCGGATTTGATTGTACTGGACATATTGCTGGCTAATGAGAACGGTATTGATTGGTGCAGGAATGCGCGTAATTTTACGAGTGCGCCGATTGTTTTCCTGAGCAGCCAGGAAGAAGACGAAGTGAAAATTAGCGCATTAACCTATGGTGGAGACGATTATGTGACCAAGCCGTTCAGTCCAGGTGTGCTCATGGCCAAGATCAAGGCGCACCTCCGTAGAGTGTCGTCAGGCAGAAGGGAGCAATTGCTAGAATTGCCCGGTCTGACCTTGGATTTCTATACACAGTCTGTCAACATAGGCGGGAAAGCGGTCTTTTTGTCCAAAAAGGAATTCAGTCTGCTATCCTACATGGCACAAAACGTGAATCGTGTCATCAGTGTGGATACATTGTTTCAAATCATCTGGGGCATGGAAAGTCTGGAGGATACGAGAACGGTCGCAGTACACATTAGTAATTTACGCAAAAAAATCGAGAATGACCCAGCCGAGCCTGAGCGGATCATTACAGTTCGGGGGAGCGGGTATATGTTGGTTGCTAACAATGCGTCATAAGCATGAGTATAATGGCAGATGGATAAAGATAGATAACTACAGATATAGGTAGACTCATTAGAAATAGCGGCTATTTCAATTCTTCGATTCACTAAAGGCAAAGACGGCAATCTTTCTATCATGTTTAAAGAGAGAGCTGCGAGAAGAACGAACTGTCCCAAAGCCACAGACATGGCTTGGACAGTTCGTTTTTGCGTTAGCAAGGCAAGGGACATAAACATAACATCAAATAAGAGTTGAATCTACATGAAGTAAGGCTGTGTTATAATTTAGTTGTTTTGTGCTAGTAAGATGGCTCCGTTCTAAGGTGCCAAAACGGACAATTCACTTTAGAGTGCTTGTTACCTACTGTGGATTACTGCGTATAAGATGAAAACTTGATTTTTTATAAATGCAGGAGGTGTACCGTGGCATTTATTCAACTGAAATGTCCGAATTGCAATGGTAAGATAGAGCCTAAAGGGGAAAGGTTGTTCAAATGTCCGTTCTGTGAGACGGAACTGCTGCTCCAGGAAAATAACGTATACCATGTAGATCAATCCGTCCACCATTATCACGGGACAGCTGTTCCAACCAGACCTGTCAGGTCAAAACCAAAACGGAACGGCTTGCTAGCGGGTTTGCTGGTTCTTGCTCTTTCCGTCTATTTTATATGGATTTTCGCCAATCAGGGAAGTGGAGGAGGGGTAAGCCAATCTCATGTTGTACGAACAGAGCCTGAAAGCGAGGTGCTGCAACTCTTCTTGAGAGACATCTTTGATAAGACGGAGACTGCGCCGTCGTCAGAGGAACTTGCTAGCATTCGTTTTTTATCCGTGGATAAAGCGGATGACCGATGGCGGTTCAGGTACAGCTTCGACGATCCCTTCACAAACGAGCAGCCAGAATGGAAAGAATATGTCGTGACAGATAAAGTGCTGAATACCCAGCGAATGGAGCAGAAGGATTTCGAAGCGTTTTCGGGTCTGACGGGGCTGGACTTAAATGGGGAGTATGAAATAACCCAGACGAGAGACATGAGCTTCAGTCATATGAAGAATTTGAAAAGTTATTCGTCTGGCTTCAACGAATCGTTCCATGTATTCGCCTCTTATTTCGGTGACAAGAGCCGCATTCAGCAATTAACGACTCAGATACGCAGCAATGAAGAAATGGCGCAATTGCTTGAATTTTCCAATCTACAGAATTTAAGCATTACATACGTTGATGAATCGGTTACCGATTTTCAAATACTGCAGCAGCTACCACTCCGTTCACTTGCGATTACAACTATAGACGATCTGGGCTGGTTGTCCACGCTTCCTTCTCTGGAATCATTAAGTATCGGCACCAGTGAAGCGACTGACTTCAGCAGTCTGTATGCACTCAGCCAAATGGAAGAGTTAACGTTTGACAACGTGCGGAATTTGAGGACGCTCGATTTTGTAGCCAGCATGCCTAAGTTGCATACTCTGGATGTAAATCAGGCCAGCCTTGTTAGTCTGGAGCCATTGCGGAACAAAGCATCACTCACCAGGCTGAGGCTTGCGGATGCAGGAGCTCAGGAGACGCTGCAAGTAATCAACAGCCTGAGTTCGTTGTCTTCGCTTACGGTGTCTGGTTACTACAGCACGGCGCCAGAGCTCAATCTCCCCCGTGTAACGGAGTTGGCGCTGCCTTCCTCCTTCGTGCCGCTCCTTCATGCACCCGTGGTTAGTCACTTAACCGTTAATCTGAACAGCAACGGGATCAGCGGTGGCGATGTGATACGGTTCCCGCAGCTAGAGGAGCTTTCATTGTTGGAGTCAGGCAGCTTTACTCAGGTGAAGGCGTTGAATTGGCTGCCGAAGCTGCGCATATTGAACGCTAGCGAGACATCCTTTTACGGGGAAACGCGGGAACTTTTTCAACTATCGAATCTTACATCACTTGAATGCTTGGAGTGTACGTTCCAGCTGGAGGGAGAAGCTCCTTATGATAACGGCGTACTGGAGCAGTTGAATTTAAATAAATCGTATTTCTCTCTCGATAACAATCATGTTGACGATTTGGAACGGATAACGCCCTACCTGACAGGTTTAACAGAGATACGTTCCTTTACTCTACAGGACAGTTCCATCCAAACGCTTGATTTCGTAAAACGCTGGAAACAGCTGGAGATACTACACGTAGAGAATAATGCGATATCCAATCTCAACCCGCTAAGCGCGCTTACCTCTTTAAGAAAGGTCTACATCGCGGGTAATCCAGTTCAGAACAAGACGATCTTGGGGGATAGGATTGCCGTCTATTAGGCTATGCTAGGCTGTGCAAGTCACTGGAAGTTTAGCTTTAACCGTTTATGTGTAGAAACCCGGACTGGCATGGGAGCCTGATCCGGGTTTTTGTCTGTTTGCAAGATTCTCTGTCCCATCAATCTACGGCAAAATGCACAACGGCACTATATAACATTTTGTTGAGAATTAGGTGGTACGTCACTTGATGCTGAACTTGCTTCAATACGGTAACTCCTTTTTAACACAAGGATGCACGATGTCTCTATTTTTGTGTTTTACAGTTTATGTTTAAGATTCAAGAAGCAATGGCTAAAGTTATGGATATTGGGGAGATACATGAAGATGGATCAAATTACCATTCATTATCTGTTGGAGGCATTCGTGGCTTTTATACAAGATGCTTATCTAAAATGAAGTGTCACAATGGATTGTGTGACGCGATTTATAAACTGGACTGGCAGACCCATTGGTTGAAAGCTAATAGAGTCTAAAAGGTTTAATCATGTGTATAGATGGGAGAACCTGATGAAAGAAATCAAATTTTTGATGTATGATGGGGATGAGAAAGTAGAAGTTCTTGTGAAGACGAGATGATATGGGTCAATCAAAAGGTTATTATGGGAAGTGTTAGATGTGGACAGAACATCGATTTCCCGTTCATTTGAAGAGCATTTTTGATACTGGGAGCTCGATGAAAAAGTGGTATATGCAGAAATTGCACATACCACTCAACATGGTGCATTCTCCATGGCGCTATCATTCTGCATCAGCACAAGCTAACTTCAACAAATGTTTGTTTGATCGGAGGTTAAACTATGGCTTTGGAAAACAAGTTAGGTATTACCGATTCTGCGGAGCTTGCTCGTGTGGAAGAAAAACTCAGTAAGAAAAAAGCGATTGAAATATTCGAGACGGGTTTGCTGGATACGTTAGAAATCGGAACATTTAAGGCATTATCCCATATTCACATGTGTTTGTTTGAAGAAATATATGATTTTGCCGGAAAAGTGCGTGAGGTTAACATAGCCAAGGGTGGCTTTCGATTCGCACCTGTGATGTACCTTGAAGCTGCGCTTGAGAATGTCTCCAAAATGCCGCAATCCACCTTCGAGGAAATCATCGAAAAGTATGTTGAGATGAATGTGGCTCATCCTTTTCGAGAGGGAAATGGGAGAAGTGCAAGAATATGGCTTGATTGCATGTTGAAAAAGGAAATCAGGCAAGTTATCGATTGGAGTAAGGTTGATAAAGAAGACTATCTGCTTGCGATGGAGAGAAGTCCTATTAAAGATGTCGAGATCAAGGTTCTACTTCAAGCAGCACTTACGGATCAGATCAATGACCGTGAGATTTATATGAAAGGTATCGATGCAAGTTACCATTACGAGGGTTATTACGTGTATAAGACAGAAGATCTCTATAACGAAAAGTAAATGGAGCAATAGCATATCTATCAAGCATTGGGAGCTATATCTGGTTGGAAATTATATTCTGCATGTTGCAGAAGGTACCATTCGCCAAATCTAATTGATAAAGACTATCCTGATACCGTCATAGAATTATCAACTAACTTATCTTACGATGTATTAATTCCAACTACGATTTCTATTAGAGCAAGATCGAAAAGAAATTGCTGAACTTGAGACTAAGAGATTGAAAAAGAGTATTATCACAATACAGCGAAAACCCGGATTGAGTAGATCAATCCGGGTTTTCGCTGTTCCCATCGACTTAGCTATGTATCATCAATCCATTGCAAAATGCACAACGGCACTATATAACATCTTATTGAGAATTGGGTGGTACGTCACTTGATGCTGAACTTGCTTCACCCGTAGCATCAGCGCTTTGTTGATTCCGATGCGGTCCTCAATCGTTCGCTCTAGTTCATTGAAGTCATAAGCCTGCAAGCATTCGACTTTGTCTTTGATCATATCCAGTGAAATTTCCATATATCGTTCAGGCCTCCTCCAAATCTTAATTTGCAGGTTAAGAGCCTGCCGAGCTTCATTGTAGAGCAGCTTCTCCAGTTCGACAAGAGTAAAGACACAAAAAATGAACGACGAAACGTAGTAGTTTGGAACCACTTTATCGCTGAGAATGAAAAGAGTCTAACGAGACGAAGCTACCCGCCCGATAAATATATAAATCATCATCGAATGTGAACATGGACTCGAAGCCCTAGCCTTTAGCATGAACCGAAAAGGAGATCAGAAGCCAATGATACGTGTCATGTTAATTGACGATGAAGAAGATGCATTGAATTTGCTCGAAATATTGCTTGGTCAAGTGGGGAATGTCGAAGTTGCCGGAAGGTATCTCAATCCCATCCAGGCAATTGATGCTCTAAGCCAAACGATGGTCGATGCAGTGTTCTTAGATATCCAGATGCCGGGTATGAAGGGGACTGAAGCTGCGCGCCGCATCAGAAATATCTCTCCTGAGTTACCCATCATTTTCACGACAGCCTACGCGGAATATGCGCTGGAAGCGTTCGAGATCGATTCAACTGACTATTTACTTAAGCCTTTTACGGTAGGCAGATTACAGAATACAGTTGCACGGATAACCAAAAACCTTTACAAAGAAGCAGACACAGTGCGGCCCAATCAGGCTCCTGTTCCATCGGTTCATTCTCTTGGAGGGTTCCATATCATATCACCGATTGAGACCGACAAAGAAGTCGTGTGGAAAACCAAAAAGGAGCGAGAGCTCTGTGCCTTCCTGATTCATCATGAAGGTAAGCGCGTGAATGCCGGCGTCATTATTGAAGCGTTATGGCCGGGGTACGACCTCGACAAAGCCAAATCGTATTTGTATACTTGTCTTTCTTATCTTCGGAGAAGCTTGACGGATCAGGATATACCCATCCATATTCGCAAAGGAAATCAGGGTTTCTCTGCCGAGCTAAACGATATCATAATAGATGTCTCTCCATTTGAGACGCTGCTCAACCAAATATTGGACGAAGAGAATATGCAAGAGAAGCATTACAATCAGATGAACGAGATGTACACCGGCGATTATATGGATGGATGCAATTTTGACTGGGCGATTGCCAGACAGTTGGAGATCAAATCATTGTATGTTCGTGTTCTTCGTAAATGGAATAAGTATTACCGTAGCCAAGAAAAGCTCTCGCTTGCGGCGGATAGTTTACAGCGGCTACTCAAGCTACACCCAGACTCCGAGATTGACGGCCGCGCGCTCATCAGACTCCATCTGGAGCTTGGTAACCGGAGCGAAGCATACCGTGTTTGCTTGCAGCTGGAACAGGCGGTACGCATTCAGCTTGGCACAGAATTAGAGGAGGAAACTATGTTACTGGTTCGACAAACGATGGAAAGACAGAGTGCGCATCCCAATGAGTCGTAAAATCATTGCGGCGCTTATTACAATAGCGATGCTGTTCGCCACTTATGGGTTATTGCTGACATATTTCACAATGAATAAAAAAACGATGCCCATTGCCACCGATGGAACGATGGATTTAACCAATTGGGCATTTGAAGAGAACGGTGTCGTTCGGTTGGATGGACAATGGGAGTTTTATCCCCATCGACTACTCTTCAGCCACCCAATTGATTCAGAGCGAATGGCAGATCAGCCACCTTCATTGATTCAAGTACCTGGTTATTGGGCCAAGCAGATGGACACGTTAGGCGTGGCTACATACCGGTTGAGGATTCTAATCGATGATGACAGTGTTGTATATGGGATCAAAACGGCAGCTGTTCTGATTTCTAACAGGCTTATCGTCAATGGTCAAGTCGTAGGCTCCAGCGGAGATCCTAATCTGGAAGAGGATTATCGGGCACTTAATAAGCCTTATGTTAGCTACTTCACACTCAAACAGGGGTGGAACGACATTCTCGTCGAGGTCGCCAACCACGAATTTCGCGTTGCTAGTGGAATTGGTGAATCGATTCAATTAGGTAAGGCTGATCAGATTTCAAGAATTCGGGATCTCGCGACTGCACATGATTGGGTGGTATTAACCGCGTTTCTGATCATGGGACTTTATTTTATCGGGTTATTCTCTCAGCGGAGGAACGACCTTTCTCTTGTCGTATTTGGACTCGTCTGTTTGTTTATCGCGGCGTTTACAAGTGTCAGTGGTGAGAGAGTACTGTTTGATGTGATTGGGCCATTCCCTTTCTGGCTCTATTTCCGAATTCAAATGGTGGTAACCGTTGGGGTAGGCGTAGGCTTTTTCCTGTATGTGTATACCGCATTCCGCCCCTACAGCCACAAATGGCTCACGAAAGGAGGCTTGGTTACAGGGACATGTTTACTCCTCCTGCATCTGGGCTTCGCTACACAGCTTACAACAGGACTGCTGCGTCTCGTGACGTCACTATATGTCACATTAGCTTTGTTGTACGCAACCTATGTGTTTGTTCACGCAGTTCTACATAAGGTAGCTGGTAGTTGGTATCTTGCCGTTGCGGCTATGGCTTTGAACGCAATGATCCTGAACCAGAACTTGAACGTATATTTCGGAGTACCCATTTATTCATTTGCGCCAGTTGAGCCGTTTCTTGTGCTCCTCATGCTTGCGCTGTTAATGTCGCTTCGCTTTTCCAATGCTTTTCAACGGATTGAGGAGCTTTCCGAGCAACTGCTGGAGGCAGATAAACACAAGGATGATTTTCTTGCGCGTACCTCGCATGAGTTCAAGACACCTCTGCATGGTGTGATGAACATATCACGATCCATGCTCGATGATGTTGCCAATCCAGCTACAGCAGAGCAACGAGAAAAGCTACAATTAATGATTGAGGTGACCAGAAAGCTATCTCAGCTCGTCTATGACATTCTGGACTTGTCCAAACTGAAACAGGGAGAATTCAGGATCGTACTTGCACCAGTGGATGTGCGTTCTGTCGTGGAGGTTCAGATTCGTTTCTACGCCTATCTCTGTACAGATAAGGACATTCAACTCGTCAATCAGGTTCCAGCGGATTTACCTCTCGCGCAAGCTGATGAAAATCGGATAAGCCAAGTCATCAGTAATTTGCTCGATAACGCGATCAAGCACACGGAGCATGGAACGATTATTGTCACGGGGAAAGAACACGGAGGGTTGCTCCAATTCGAAGTTAGGGACACAGGTGCAGGCATTGACCCGGAGAATCTGCCGCATATTTACGAGCCGTTCAAATCCACGGAGGAAACACGGAAACGCGGCTTCGGGCTTGGACTGCCAATTGCGAAGCAACTGATCGATCTGCAGGGAGGTACGCTTGTTGTCATGTCTACGTTGGGAGTTGGCACAACCTTTACGTTTACACTGCCGATGGCATTACAACATAGCGACCCATGGGTTCCTTCATCTACATCCTATGCTCAGCCTTTGGAAAAGGAATATTCATTCTCAACGCCATATATTATGAATCCCGATGGCCAGCGGACGGTATTGATTGTCGATGATCAGTATGTGAACTTGAAGGTTTTGCTGGATGCGTTGCAATCGCTCAATTATCGTGTTATTGCGGTCAAAGATGGATACGAAGCGCTTGAACAGATCAACCAGCCGGGCAGAATTGATCTAGTCATTCTTGATCTGATGATGCCTGGTATGTCTGGATATGAAGTCTGTCTTGAAATTCGCAAGCGGTACTCACTGCTAGACTTGCCTGTGCTAATGGTAACAGCAGCGCTGCAACCGCAGGATAAAGTGGCGGCATTCCAGGTGGGAGCCAACGATTATTTGCCCAAGCCATTTGATCTGGAAGAACTAAAAGCTCGAATTGGAAGTTTGCTTGCTATGAAGGAGTCGCTGGGACGGGCAGTCCATATGGAGGTAGCATTCCTTCAATCACAGATTAAGCCGCACTTCCTATATAATGTCCTCAATAGTATCGTGTCTTCCAGTTATACTGACGTGGAGCGTGCAAGGAACATGATTATTGCGTTGGCAGATTATTTACGAGGGAGCTTCCGGTTCAGCAATACAGATGAACGAATTGAATTTGATGAAGAATTCCAGCTTATTCAAACGTATGTGGAGATTGAGCAAGCAAGGTTCGGGGATCGGATCAGCTTCAAATATGATATCCCAGAAGATGCTTATCGCTCGAAGATGCCGCCGTTGCTGTTGCAGCCATTGGTTGAAAATGCCATTCGTCATGGTATCGGAGCTCGAATCGAAGGCGGAACCGTAGAATTGAAAGCAGAGAGATCCGAAGGGGGTTGGCTATTCACTGTAATTGATGACGGAGTCGGCATTTCTCCCGAGCGAATAGATCTACTACTGGAACAAAACGAATCGAATGGTGAGCACGGCGTAGGCCTGCGGAATATCAACAAGCGACTGAGATTTGAATACGGGACTTCACTGGAGCTCGCGAGCGAGCCAGGGCGTGGAACAAGTGTTGCCTTTCGTATTCCAGATCTGCAGTCTTAATGTGAAAATAGTGTTATATCAAAGGGTTCCATCGCATTTGCGATGGAGCTTTTTTGTATTGGCATAGCTTTAGTTTAAACGAAATAAAAAAATGGGTGGGTTTTAAAGCCTTACGAGCAAGAACCAAGTGATATGTGCAATTGAGTTGGTCGAAGAATGTCGAATAACGTCAGTTTTTAAGGTTTTTTTAAGGTGCCCTCCGTTATGTTGAGTAGAAATATATAGATGCATCAATAGAACGAGAAGACGGAGGGATAGATGCGTAATGATTCCAGTGAGAACAACAAGTAAGAGATACAACAGACATTTTCGAAGAATGGCACACCTATTGCTAGCCATCATTCTCTTAATACCATCCTTGGTGATTGGAGGAGGCGTCACTTCGGCGGCATCCGGCTGGTCAATTGTTGATGGGAATGGAGCAACTGGCATTAATGTAAATCCAGCCATGAGGGGCGAAAATCCTGCCATATTGGAATGGAATGGTGAAATTTATGTAGCGTGGAAAGAAACAATTCCGAGTACGCCTACGATTAGTCAAATCAGAGTTAAAAAGTTTAATGGCTCAAACTGGGTTAGTGTTGATGGAGTTCATCCAACATATGGTTTGAATTACGATGTCAACAGAGATGTTGAATCTCCAGCACTAGCTGTTTATGACAATGCACTGTATCTGACTTGGTTGGAGAGAAATGCTTCTTATACTGCACAAGTTCGGGTCAAAAAATATGATGGTACGAGCTGGACAAATGCTGAAGGGGGGAACCCTGCCGGGATCAATGAAAATCCTTCCATCACAGCATTAAGTCCAAAATTGACTGCATATAAAGGCGAGTTGTATGCAATGTGGCAAGAAGCAGCTAAGATACGTGCCAAAAAATTCAATGGTACGACGTGGACAAGTCTTGATGGCGGCGGAACGGATGGGTTGAATGTAGCCCCAGGCAGTGTAGCAGGTGGACCAGCTATGATTGTATTTGGCAATGATTTATATGCACTGTGGTCTGAAAGAGTAGGCACCGGCTTCAGTACAGTGCGAGCTAAGAAATATGATGGCACCAACTGGACGGTCGCTGACGGTGGAGCTGGCTTGAACAAGGTAAGTTGGAATAATGCAATAACCCCATCTCTAAGTGTTATGAATGATCATTTGTACGTAGCATGGGTAGAAGCCCGTGGGGGGCAATATAGTACGGATGATCAGATCCGTGCTAAGAAATTCGACGGCACTAATTGGACTAATATTGATGGAGATGGTGAATACGGCTTAAATGTAAGGACTGGATTTCGAGCTTTTGAGGTTCAGTTAGCGGGCTTAAATAATGAATTATATGCCATATGGACCGAAAATTCGGGAGAGATGGCAAGTGGGGTTCCTGTTTTCAAAATTCGTGTGAAAAAATATGATGGCAATGGATGGGTTCTAGCCGAAAATGGAAGAAATGGTGGCTTGAATGCTTTTGCAACTAAAACAGCCATGCACCCTGCTATAGCAGCCATGAACGGAGCGCTGTATGCGGTGTGGGACGAGAATGACAGAAAAGTAGTAAATATAAGGGCAGCTCAATTCACCCCGCCGCCACCACCAAGCGTAACTAGTGTTACTGTAAGCCCAGTTACAACTAGTACGATGCAAGGTGGCAACAGACAACTATTTGCTTCTGTTAACGCAGTAGGAGAGGCAGCAACAACGTTGACATGGAGCAGTAGTGATGTCACGAACAAGGTATCAGTAAATACTACGGGCTTAGTTACGGTTGCACGAGACGCAACACCAGGTAATTACATCATCACGGCGACTTCCACGTTTGATCGTACCAAAACAGCAACATCAACCGTTACGGTGACATATGCACCAGCAGTTCAGAGTATAACGGTTAATCCAAGTACGGATAGCTTGATGCAGGGTGAGAGCACCCAGTTAACGGCAACGGTAGTAGCCGTAGGTGGAGCACCAGACACGGTAAGATGGCATAGCAGTGATCTCGGTAATAAAGTGACTGTAGATGCGACGGGGAAGGTTAGTGTGGCATCAGATGCTACACCGGGTGATTACACCATTACAGCATCTTCCACTTATGATACGGGCAAGAGAGAAACGGCAGTCATTACGGTCACATATGCACCGGCTGTTAATAGCGTTACTGTAAGCCCAGATAATGACAGTTTGATGCAAGGAGAGAGCAGACAGCTGGTAGCAACGGTAAACGCTGTAGGTGGGGCGCCCACATCGGTGACATGGGCCAGCAGTGACACGGATAACAAGGTTGAGGTAAGCGATACCGGCTTCGTGACGGTTGCCGCAGATGCTGTGCCAGGGAACTACATGATTACGGCAACTTCGACGGTAGACAGTAGTAAGGTGGGTACAGCCACTATTACGGTGACGTATGCACCAGCAGTAAACGGAGTTATCGTTACGCCTGATCCAGCAAGCGTTGTGCAGGGAGATAGCGTACAGTTAGAGGCAGTCGTTGATGCAGTTGGGGGAGCTTCGACGGTGGTAACATGGAGCAGTAGTGATCTAACTGGCAAAGTTGAGGTAAGTGATACCGGCTTTGTAACGGCTGCAGCAGATGCTGTACCAGGGGATTACACAATGACAGCTACATCGATTGAAGACAGCAGTAAGACGGGAAAGGCAACCGTTACAGTGATGTATGCGCCAGCTATTCACAATATCACTGTCAATCCGGAAAATGCTAATGTCGCACAAGGAAGAAGCGAGCAACTCACGGCCACGGTAACTGCGGTAGGTGGAGCCGATCCTTCCGTGATGTGGGCAAGCAATGATTCTAGCAACAAGGTAACTGTAAGCGGCACGGGGAATGTTAGCGTTGCTCCTGATGCTGTGCCAGGTGACTATGTGATTACAGCGACATCTGTGTACGATCTAACCAAGGTTGCAACGGCAAACATTAAGGTGACGTATGCACCGGCCGTGAACAGTGTTATTGTTGACCCGGCTACGGATAGCCTAATGCAGGGAGAGAGCAGACAACTGACTGCAACGGTAGACACCGTAGGCGGAGCTGATGTAACGGTGACATGGAACAGTAGCGATGCAACCAATAAGGTGAAGGTCAGCGATACAGGTTATGTTACGGTAGAAGCCGATGCTGAGCCGGGGGAATATACCATTTTCGCGACCTCTACAATAGATATGAGTAAAAAAGGTAGCATGGTTCTCACGGTGACAGCAGCTCCAACATATACGATTGCTCCGATTGATGATCGCACATTGGAGTCCCTCATGCTCGATTACGAATCTGGTACTCAGGAAACGAACACCGTGTCCATTCAACATACGGGTACAGGAAATCTGGTTCATTTATCTGCATCCCTGAGCGGGGATGATTCGGATGCCTTTGTTATCACGCAACCGGATACTGAATTGACCGCTGGAGATCAGACAGAGTTCACGCTACGTGCCAAGGATGGATTACCGGCAGGAACATATACCGCTACCGTTACGTTGACAGCAGATCAGATGCTGCCTGTCACTTTCAAAGTAACACAGGCGGTGAATCTGCCTAATGCACCGGCCAACCCTCGGAATCTGACAGCTGAACCTGGGGATGGTCACGTAACGTTGAAATGGGAAACGGAACCCGATGTAGAGTACCGGATCTATATGGCAACAGATGGTGATCCTGACCATAGGATTGAAATCACAGATGAGGCATCATCACCTTATATGATTCCTGATTTGGTTAACGGCAAGACCTATTACTTTGTTGTAAAAGCAGAGAATAAGGGAGGGTTTAGCGAGGTCTCCAATCAGGTCAGCGTTATTCCTTCAAGCGTTCCAGGAGCGCCAACAGATGTAACGGCGACTCCGGGCAACGGACAAGCCATTGTGAGATTTACGGCACCAGCTAATAACGGTGGAAGTCCAATTACGGGATACGAGGTGATCGTATCGCCAGGGAACACAATAATTACAGGCATCGCTAGTCCAATAACAGTATCAGGATTGAGTAACGGAACAAGCTATACGTTCACGGTGAAGGCCATTAACGGTGCTGGCAAAAGCATAGACTCGGCGAAGTCCAATGCAGTTGTGCCAGTAGCAGCTTCTGCTCCGTCAACCAATCCACCTGTAACAGAAGCTCCATCCACCGCACCAGTAACGCCAGTCACACCACCGACAACAGCACCAACAGTGCCAACAACGGTAACGACAGGCGTCGATATTCTGGTTAACGGAAAAGTGGAAAATGCGGGACAAGCAACAATATCCCGGCGTGATCAACAAACGACATTGACCATTGTGGTGGATCAGCAGAAGCTGAATGATAGATTGGCACAGGAAGGGCAACGTGCTGTTGTCACGATTCCAATCCGCCAAACGTCTGACATCTTCGTTGGTGAGCTTAATGGGGAAATGATCAGGACGATGGAAGATTATCAAGCTGTACTGGAATTCCAAACGGAGCAAGCTTCATATACCGTTCCTGCAGGGCAGATTCGTATTGGGGAAATTGCAGGCCAAGTTGGAGGGTCTAATGACTTGCAGGGAATCAAGGTACGGATTGAAATTGCAGCCCCGACATCTGCTCAATCGGACATTGTAGGGCGCGCAGTCGCTCAAAACGAGTTAACACTAGTTACTCAACCGCTGGACTTTACGGTTAATGCCGTTTATGGGGACAAGTCCGTTGAAGTCAGTCATTTTGATGCCTATGTCGAGAGAACGATAGCTATTCCAGACGACGTAGATCCTAACAAGATTACAACCGGCGTTGTGGTGGAGCCGGACGGCACGGTTCGCCATGTTCCAACCAAAGTACGTCAGAATAATGGAAGATACGAAGCTCAAATTAACAGTTTGACCAATAGCACATATGCCGTGGTATGGCATCCGCTACAATTTGCAGACGTAACCAATCATTGGGGTAAAGATGCTGTGAACGATATGGGGTCTAGAATGATTGTGGAAGGCGTTGGCAATGGTACCTTCAATCCTGATCGAGCCGTGACCCGTGCAGAGTTTGCTGCCATCGTGGTTCGTGGTCTAGGACTTCGTCCGGAGAATGGGGAAACTCCATTTATCGATGTGAAGACCGAGGATTGGTACAATGGTGCTATCCGTACAGCACATGCTTATGGGCTGATCAACGGCTTCGAGGATGGTACCTTCCATCCAAACGAAACGATTACCAGAGAACAGGCGATGGTCATTTTGGCAAAAGCGATGACGATTACTGGGATGACAGACAGCTTGAACTCAGGAACTCTGGATACAATGCTCCAGTCATTCCAAGATGAGACTACGGTATCTAATTGGGCACGCAGTAGTGTAGTAGAAAGTGTTAAGTCGGGTCTTGTGCAGGGACGCAGCCAGTCTCTATTAGCACCAAAGGGTCAGATCACCCGTGCCGAGATTGCAACGATTATGCAGAGATTGCTGCAGAAGTCGGATCTAATCTAAGTAGAGATCGTTAAAATTTTGAATAGATAGCGTAAGGTAACTACATGGACACTAGAAGGCGGAACGAGAGGGCTATGACCAGCCTGCGTTCCGCTTTTTATTTAAGATGTACAGTTTTATTTTAATATATCTAATTTCCGTTAGCCGGGGATAAAGGTGACTTGTTTAAGCAATTTTACGGGAGAAGTATGCTTCTCTCGGGGGTGTGATATAATCGGTTACAGATGATTTAACATTTTCGGGATAAAGAATTCCCTAGTATGCATAGAGAGGTTTTGGATATGAGGAAAGACAATTTTTGGCGTGAGTTACCACGACCATTTTTTATACTGGCACCGATGGAGGATGTGACGGATGTTGTGTTTCGTCATGTTGTGAGTGAAGCGGGGAGACCAGATGTATTTTTTACGGAATTTGCGAACACGGAGAGCTACTGTCACCCTGAGGGGAACAAAAGTGTGCGCGGACGTTTGACGTTTACAGCGGACGAACAGCCCATTGTGGCTCATATTTGGGGAGATAAACCGGAATTCTTTCGTGAAATGAGTATCGGTATGGCAAAAGAAGGCTTCAAAGGCATCGACATTAATATGGGTTGTCCTGTAGCCAATGTTGCAGAGAATGGGAAAGGGAGCGGCCTGATCTGCCGTCCCGCAATCGCTGCGGAGATCATCCAAGCTGCCAAGGCCGGAGACTTGCCTGTCAGTGTGAAAACAAGGCTCGGCTTCACAGAAGTAGACGAATGGCGCGACTGGTTAACTCATATTTTGCAGCAGGACATTGTGAACCTGTCCATTCACCTACGGACAAGAGAAGAGATGAGTAAAGTTGATGCGCACTGGGAACTGATTCCGGAGATTAAAAAGCTTCGGGATGAGATCGCGCCGCATACACTCCTGACGATTAACGGCGATATTCCTGATCGTGAGACTGGCTTGAGGCTCGCTGAACAGTATGGTGTGGATGGCATTATGATTGGGCGGGGGATTTTCCAGAATCCATTTGCCTTTGAGAAGGAGCCTAAGGAACACAGTAGCGAGGAATTGCTCAATCTGCTAAGGTTGCACCTGGATCTTCATGATCAATATTCAGAGCAAGAGCCACGTTCATTCAGCGCGCTTACACGTTTCTTCAAAATCTACGTTCGTGGATTCCGAGGCGCAAGTGAGCTTCGCAATGACTTAATGAATGCAAAATCAACAAGTGTCGTGCGGACGCTGCTTGATGAGTTTGCAAGCAAGAGTCAAGATAGGGTAGAAGAGTCTTAACATATATGGAAAAAAAGTAAAGCTAAACCGCAATTCTTCTGACTTCATGTCGGAGAAGCAGTTTAGCTTTTTTTTCTTCAACTGAAAAAACGGTTATACACGTACAAACTAAGCCACGCAGCAAGGAGAACCCAAACGATAATGAACAACGTAGCCGTGTACCAGTTTCTAGGTTTGCTTAAAATCTCCTGTGCTTTGGGTCTATTCTCTTCAAGAACCACCTGAGGTATCATTTTTAGGGCGAGGACGATGCCGATTGGAACGATAATGAGGTCATCCACATAACCGAGAACGGGGATGAAGTCTGGGATAAGGTCGATTGGACTGAACGCATAAGCTACAACACACAATGTAAACAGTTTGGCAAACCAATTTACTCTCGGATCACGGTAGGATAGATACAATACGAGCAAATTGGATTTAAGCAATTTCGCAGCTTGTTTTAGTTTTTGTAAAATGGTGGTAGTCCCCCTCTATATATGTACATCCTTTTCAACTTATTTAAGCGGAATGTATAGATCAATCTTGGAATTAGGGTGATCGTAACCCAAATAACGTTGATCATATAACTCAAAATCCTCTCGGTCGTCCATTTCCTCTTTCGTATTAAGCAGCCATGTTCCCCATATGTACTGGAAGGTCTGAGGCAGCGCGCGAAGTGACCCTGTATGAGTGAATACCGCGTAACGTCCTGCTGGAAGAGTCTTTTGTACAAATGGTTCAGGCAGATCTGCAAAAGAATCGACCTCCACGCCAGCAACCTCTGTGAATATCACCTCATCACTCATTTCGTACAAACTGTTCTCATGACACGCCTCGCAGATGCCAAAGCCCCGTCCAGGAATGGAACGGTGGGGGATCTGGGTAACGATGTGGTTGAACGTCTGCCACAAGGCGGCTAGCTTATTATCCTTAAGTGTGGTGTGTCCGCGTATTCCCACGATCTTCGTTTCGGGGAACATGACAATGGTGGGTTGTATCGTGACGTTGAGCGTTAGATGATCCAGAACATTCGTGTGTAGTTTCGACTTGGAAGCAATAAAGGCATCTAAGCGATTGATGCGGTATTCCTGTGGACTGATCCTATAGTTGAATTTAAACGCACGGCTAAACGACTCGGAGGATTCGAATCCATTTTCCAGCGCAATCTCAATAACCTTTTTATTCGTATAAAGTAAAGCCTTCGCTGCACTTGCTAATCGCCGTTTCTTAATGTAACTGCCAATGCTCTCTCCCAATATCGCGCTGAATTGGCGGTTCAAATGGTAGTAGGAGTACCCTGCTGCCCGCGCAACCTCCTCCACTTTGATCGCTTCACCAAGCCTATCTTCGATATAGATGATCGCCTGCTCTAATGCTGGTCGGTAGTCCAATAGGAATCCCTCCATGATCAACGGTGCAATGATTGGTATCCGAACATCGCCAGGTTCGCTCTCTCCAAGCTAATCTCAATTGTAGTTGATGTTTCTGGTATGGGTTGTCTGATATCGTATGTGTGCCAGCCATTGGCAGCTCTACCGCCCCAACATAGCTCTATTATACCGTCTACGGGGGAGAACAGCATGCTTTTGGTGGTGCCGAAAAAGTCCTCAAAATAATGACAACACAGCCCATTGGGGTAGCTCGACAGTAACATATCCTTGAGCTGTTCTGGTGTTACACCCGTCGATCCCTCCAGTTGGGAAACAACCCACTCCGCTCGTCGCAAAGAATGAATCGCAGCCTGTGGCTCATAATGAATGAGCTCCGGAAGAACAGGATGATTGGTCGCCCAGAGAAACTGTTCTAGCGAGGTTGGGTCAATGTGCTTCGTAGCTTGATTGCCATCCATCGTTTCAAATAAAGCAGCGTTACCGGATTGATCGAGCAGCATGATATTGACATTACAAGCAATTGGTATGTCTTTGAGATAGAGCAGCGCTTCTTCAACATTGGTGCAATGCTCCAGTACCGCCCGAATGGCCGCCCAGAAATGTAATCCTTTAAGCTTAGGTGCTTGCATGAAGGGCACAGCCCCAACGGGAAAACCGCAAGCGCTCATCGTTACCGCAAGTCCATGCTCATTAAAACCATCGTCACGTCCAAAGCTCATCGTACTCGTTCCCATGTGTGTGTATTTACCAGTGACAGAGGTTCTAGCAAGAACAAAATCCTCCATCTGATGATTGAATTCATAGTTACGAGCAAGTAAGGGTTTGTTCAGTGCTGTCATTGAGGGTAGCAGGGCAATCTGGCTGCATCGCAGGAGTAAGTACGATAAGGCATAATATGCAATTTGTTTGGCAGGTACGTGCAAGGCCTCTGCAAATCCAGCAATTTCTTCCGTTATGCCTGGGCACCATTCGTCGAAGAGATGGATTGCTTCTCGATATTCGTTCTCTCCAAAGCCTTCAAGTGTGCGTGTATACGCGAGTTGTTGTTCTTTATTTTCAGAAATTAGTTTACCTAGTCTATAGCCAATCTCGTAGTTTGTACCTTTTAATTCTAGTGTGTGAACGGGAAGTGTTAACATCTCGAAACCTCCTTTTTTCCAAAGTTTACGGTAGGGAGGTGAGGGGTGCATGATATTTTGTGCTGTTTTTTGAACTGCACTAAAGTAAAATGAAGAGTGAATGGATGTCTTAAAATGCATTTCGTGAACATGGTGTGCATCATCTATCAAATGGATCGACATAGGAGGAATTATGTCCTGGAGTAAATTGAAGCAACAATTGGAGAGTTTCCTCTGTCCTGCGTTAGTTGGAAGAGTTGAATATGGATCAACCAGTTACCGGTATTCACCGGATAAGGCTGGACTTAGTTATCTTGTTGTAGATAAGAAGAACATTCTTAATATGATGGATAAGACGACCCCGATCCGCTGGTACCAGTCGGATCAGGAGATCAAGAATGATCCGCAGATTGAGATTCCGGTTAGTGATGAAGATATTGAAGAGGTTAGAAAAGCGACCAAAGGAAACGTGCCTGAGGATCGTCTGCCTGTCATGGCAAGAAGCAAGAAAAGTACAGCTGTAGCGAAGGAGATTTTGTCCGCACAGACTGCACTAAGTAAATCCAATTTTAACGTGGTGGCGAATACGTTTTTAACGACCTCGATAGAGGTAAGCCTGGAGAGCGATGATATTCTGTTGAATATTCTGGCTTTGGTGGACAGGCGTGTTGGCAAGAAGCGAATATTGAACATGTCCGAAAAGGTGAAATCCAAGCATTCCGCTGTGCAGTATTTTTATGAATTACGGCGTAGTACGTTATAATTAAATGAATGTTTTGGATTGATATGTCTTACTATATTGAATGTAAAGCTACAAATTGAAATCGCCATTTGACATGTTATAATAAGAGTATGAACAGCTTATAATGCAAAGAGAGCCGTGCGTCAACACGACTCTCCACGCAATAGCCGCTTTTAAGGGCGGTTGGCTTAACAAGAGGATATACGTCAAATAGACCGCAACCATTGCACAGGGGGCGGTCTACTTGTGTTTATTGGACAGCAGCGCTACAATCAGCGAACCGAAGGTAAGCATCAGCATAATTGCTTCAAATACTGTCACAAGGCATCACCTCCCTTCCGGGAGATTAGCCGACCGCCCATATTAGCCTTTCTATTGCTCTACAATTATATCATAATATTCATTTCACTAGAGAGACGATAAAAGAATTGAACTAACCTATCTTCCAAAATCTATTTTTGAAAGAAACCTACATCAACAACATAAATAACCCGTGATTCCCATTCTGTTATAGCTTTTAACTATAACTAGTTATGGTTTTTAAGTATCTCTTCTAACTGCCTCTATCGTGATATGATACTCGTATACAACGAGGGGGTTATTTACATGACTGATAAGTTCCAGATCGTAGGAAGTTTATTGCGGCCGGATGAGCTGTTAGAATATAAAACGCAAATTGAACACCGTGATGATATCCAGTATCCGTTCTATAATAATTTTGAGGGATATGCACAGTGCGAAACTAAGGCAATCGAGCAGGTGGTCAAGAAAGAAATTGAGCATAATCTGTCGATTATTACAGATGGTGAATTCTCCAAATCCATGTGGCATCTAGATTTTGTGTGGGGTTTTGGTGGAGTGGAGCGTTATATCGCGGATCATGGATACTTTTTCAGAGACGTGGACGGCACTTCGAAATATGAAACACGCAAAGACATTGGACTTCGCATCACTGGCGAACTGAGCGGCAAGAATCACCATTTCATTCAACTGTTCAAACAGCTGCAAGACACGGCAGGTGATCAGCAAACGAAGCTTTGCGTACCGTCACCTTCCCATATCTTCGGTGAGCTGTCCTGGTCGGATAACATTGGCGGCACAGATGCGGTGTACCAGAACATTCAGGAACTCAAAGCAGGGCTTGTCAAAGCTTATAAAGAATTCGTAAC
Source organism: Paenibacillus tundrae (assembly GCF_036884255.1). NCBI lineage: Bacteria > Bacillati > Bacillota > Bacilli > Caryophanales > Paenibacillaceae > Paenibacillus > Paenibacillus tundrae. Next base: position 901,445 of record NZ_CP145605.1, read on the forward strand.
AGAATTCGCTGCAGCCGGCGGCAAAATCCTGCAATTCGATGATTGCTTGTGGGAGCTGTTTGCAGACGACAACCCGAACTCTCCGTTTACTGGGGAGCATATCAATCAAGAGGAAGTACAGGGTCTCGCTACTGAATTCATTGATATTAACAACACCGTAATCGACTATGGACATAGCCTTGGCTTGAAAATGTGGACCCATAACTGCCGCGGTAATTATGATTCCCGCAACATGGGTGGAGGATCATACGCAAAAATCGCGAATCTCTTCTTGAAGCAGTTGAAGTATGATCGCTTCTTCCTAGAGTGGGATGACGATCGTGCAGGTTCCATTGAAGCACTGGAAGTATTCAAGGACAGACCTGAAACGGAAATCGTCCTGGGTCTGTTGTCTTCCAAAACAAGCACACTTGATGATGAAGATCGCGTAATCCGCCTGCTGGACGAAGCATCCAAAATCATTGATAAGGATCGTCTGCTACTGTCCCACCAATGTGGGTTTGCATCCTGCGACGGTGGTAACGAGCTAAGCGAATCCGAGCAATGGGCGAAGATTGATCAAGGTCAACGGATTGCCAAGCAATATTGGGGCAGCTAATCACGTTTTGGAAAAATAGCATTACTTCATTCGTCACAGACGCAGTCTCAAGACTCCAATAATGATACATGAAGTTCATAGAGATGGCTTGCAGAATCCAGCAGTGGATCGCGAGTCATCTCTATTTTGTATGCCAAGTTCAAGCTAATATCCTGCCACTGAATTCCTTCTTGAGACGGAGGCTACGATCCATCGCTTGCAGGAGGTCGTTATTTTACCAAGATGTATGATGGAATTGAAGTAAATAAAGGGGGATATGGGCTTCATATTTAAGCCCTAACTCTTTGTGTGCGGCATATAACAAGGGAGGAGTTGTGAGTGGTGGGAACACTGATTGAATTCAAACAGGTTTCGAAGGAATATCAGATTGGTGAAGTGAGAATCAAGGCGCTGGACGATGTGAATTTTACGATAGCCGAGGGCGAGCTTGTTGTTATTTTGGGAGCAAGTGGTGCGGGGAAAAGCACAATTCTGAACATCCTTGGCGGCATGGATACGGCTACGTCAGGTCAGGTTATCATCGGCAATCAGGATATTTCGAAATGGAATGAAAAAAAATTAACCGCTCATCGCGGGGAGAATGTTGGTTTCGTATTTCAGTTTTATAATCTGATCCCGAATCTGAATGCATTGGAGAATGTAGAGTTTGCCACGGAAGTATGCAGGAATCATCTCGATGCGGGAGCTGTACTGAATCAGGTGGGACTGTCGCATCGTCTGCACAACTTTCCATCTCAGCTCTCTGGTGGGGAGCAGCAAAGGGTTGCTATTGCTCGAGCGCTCGCCAAGAATCCTATGCTACTCCTATGTGATGAACCAACTGGCGCTTTGGACTACGTCACCGGCAAGGCTGTGTTGAAGCTTCTTCAAGATGTGAATCGGGATCACAAAACCTGTGTCGTGCTCGTCACCCATAACGCCGCAATCGCTCCAATCGCCGACAAGATCATTAAGGTGAAAAGTGGTGGTATCGAATCCATCACAATCAATGATAACAAACAAAGCATCGAAGGAATCGAATGGTGATGAAGAAATTAGTCGTGAAGCTGTTCAGAGACATGAAACAATCGGTTGTTCAATGTATTGCGTTAGTGTTGGTCATCGCTGTAGGCGCCTTCTTCTATGCGGGATTAAGTAGCTATAGCCAGAAGCAGCGTGAGTACACCGGGGATTATTTTGCAACATATAACTTAAGTGATCTGAATGTGTATTATGACCGTGTGGCTGTAGAAGATGTAGCACGATTCGCTAAAATTGACGGAGTTGAACGTATTGAAGCGCGTTATACAACGGATGCATTACAATACTTCGATGGTTATACAGCGGCATTCACTATCCATTCACTGCCGTCCGACAATCAGATCAATAGGCCGATGATCCTAGAGGGGCGTCTTCCTTCCGAACCTGCTGAGATCATGGTGGACTCGCATTATGCCGAGGAACATTCGTATCAGGTTGGTGATTCGATTCGTTTGAACACGAATGGAAGAGAAATGACGTTTGAGATCAGCGGACTAATTGAGAATGTAGAATATGTGAAGAAAAATGCTACGCAAGACCATAAAACTCATGCCATAGCCTATGTTGCCCAAGAAGCGATTCCAAAGATTGCAGGCAGTCTATATTACAATGAATTGCTCATTGATGCCAAGGAAGGGCATGATGTGGATTTAATAGCGAAGACCATGGAAGCACAATCCGCAGAGCTTTCATATCTAGGACAAACGAGCAAAGAGCGGTCATTCGGATATGCCCAGATCCAGCAGACCATCTATAACAACGGTATGATGAGTAAAGTAATTCCGCTCATTCTCTTTTTGATCTCAGCGATCATTTTATTTCTAACCATGTCCAGAACAATAGATTCACAGCGCAATCAGATCGGCATCATGAAGGCTCTGGGGATTAAGACTAGTTGGATTATGTTTCATTACATGGGATATGCTCTGCTGGTTAGTACAATCGGTTCCCTCGTTGGCTGCATCGTAGCCCTCTACGTGTTTATCCCATTAGTCACAGCATCTAGCGCCAAGTCATATTCGTTGCCTGGAATTACATTTTCGCTCTCCCCATGGTCGTTCCTGCCGCCGTTGTTGTTCTCTAGTAGCTTTGGACTCTTGTCCGTTTATTGGAGTGGTAGAACGATACTTAATGAGCGTGCAGCTCATGCCATGCGTCCGAAGCCACCCCGCAACATGAAGAACCTACTAATCGAACGGATTCCGGGGATGTGGAAACGGATTTCCTTCAGCCACAAAATCATTATAAGAAACCTATTTCTAAACAAAAAGAAGGCAGTGGCAAGCTCCATTGGAACGATGGTGAGCATGGTATTGCTGATTATCGCCGTAGGTACCCAAGCGTCATTGCTGACAATAGCCAACCAGATTGAGGATGTGTATACCTATGATCTGAGAGTAGATTACAAAATAGGTACTGCGCTTGAGGCAATCGATCTGTCCTCAGATATTCAAAGCCATTACTTCATTTCTACCCTACCTGTGGAGCTCGTTGAGGCGAATAACAGAGAGAATGCGACGATGGTCGTGATGGAAAAAGAAAACAACCTCATTCAATTGTTTGATCAAGCAGATCAACCAATAGCTATCGGGGATCATGGCGTGATTGTACCGAAATCCTATGCGGAACATTACAACATCGTAGAAGGCGACTTCATTCAACTGCGCTTCATGCAGCCGGAGCGACGGAATCAATCTGTAACGATGGAGGTTGCCCAGATTACGAATCAGTATAATCACCCATCCTTTTATATCACGCCAACCTATTTGGAGAGCTTCAGGGTCGATTATCATCCAACCTCGATGTTGATTAAAGCTAATAATGATACGGAGTTAGCAAGCATACGCCATTTTTTTGAACAGGATCAACGTGTGAACTCGCTTACGGATAAGCAGGAAATTCAGGAATCGGCCAGATATATTCTGAACCAGAATCAGTTTATGTTCGTGATGTTTCTCATTAGTGCGGTAATTCTCTCCTTGGGAGCCGTCTACACGATCTCTTCCATTAACATTCATGAACGGAATAGAGAGCTTGCTACGCTCAAAGTTCTGGGTTATCCCATAGGTAAAATCAATCGTCTTATTTTTAAGGAAAACATCATATTAACCGGCTTGGCAGCTATTGTTGCGATACCTTTAGGTATTTACTTTTTTGCGATGGTGATTAAGGCACTATCTAGTACCCATCAACAAATTCCAGATCAAGTAAATGTGACTGGATTGCTGATCTCCGTGGTGCTGGCATTCTTTTTAACCATGCTGTCCAACTTACTATTAAGAAGGAACATTGCCAATATTCATATGACGGAGTCGCTAAAAAGCGTAGAGTAGCAAATAGAATTGCAAGAATTAGGGAAGCAAAATAAATAGAAATTAGTGTGATATGCACCCACCATTCATCACAGTAGAAGAACCAAAAATCTCTACGATGATGAATGGTGGGATTTTTTTGCAAAACCTTTAGCTGGTGTTAAGCGTATTAATGATTATGACGATTTGAGAGATTTTGTATCCTGTGGAGTTAAACAGGAGATATCTCGGTATGAATGCTCAGACGGTTACATGGAGATGAAGGGAGAGCAGAACCAATGACACTTAATCCAACACCATTAAACCAAGAACAGCTCCTGAAGGAGCTAGACACACTAGGGTATTCCAATCGGATGAAACAAATGGCACTGCTCGCGCGTGTGCACCGAGAAGATGAAGTCTATTCGGCGTTACTTATAAGCTTGCTGGAGAGCGGCACTGCGTACGAGGCACATTTGGCGCTGACTGGCGCTCAAGTCGCTAAGGATGCACAGGCTGTAACGTTCGCTATGCAGCATCCCAAAGCAGGGGTCAGGGGGCGGGCAGCCAGATTGTTGCCAGAGCTTATCACCGATCCTGAATATGCCATTGAATCCGAGATCACAATGATGTCACACCATTGCCGTCGCCATTTGTTGCAGAGCATTGTGAACATTGGTAGACAGGATTGGGCAGAGCGATTATTGCCGGTTGTGCTTACCCGCTGGGGAGCCCACGAGGCTGCGGTATTATTATCTGTATGCAGCGAGGAGACGGTTCGTAGCCGGCTCTCTGACTTAGGTTATGCGGTACATAATTGGCGGAAGTTAACGAGACGTTTCCCGGATCTGGTTGCCGAATATCTGGAGAATGAGCTACAGAAGGCTACGCAACGGGAAAAGGGATATGTATGGTGGAAGCTTTCTTCCGCCGTTGAGAAACTTAGTGTTACAAGACCGGATATCGTTATAGATTGCGCTCTCAAGTATGGACCGAAGGATGAGATACATCCTGTCCTTAAGCGACAATTAGGTATTCTCATCCAGGCTAACCCTGAGGGTGTATTTGAACTGCTGACAAGAGAAGAGGCAAGAGGGTATCTTCTGAATCATGGGGTGCCCGCAGGTATTTTGAATAAAAGAAAGTGGTTTACGACAGCGCAGTGGACAACACTGGTCACCTTGCTTGCCGATCAGCCCGTGCATGTTGCTAAGGTACTGGATACACTCGCTCCATCATCTCGTCAAGCGATGTTTGAGGCCGCATATCCAGAAACTGAACGCAAAACACGTTTGTTTTCTACCTCGTTGTTAGATGTGTTGCCACATCAATTACGGGACAAGGAAGCTGCGCGAATGCTGGAGCTTCGGGAGATTCGCGATGATCAGTATCAGACGCTTGAAATTACAACAAGGCGTTTGATTGGACATGCGAGAGCGGAGCTAGAGGGATCAGTTCAAGTATCTAATGCGGATGAGCGTGCCCTAGCTTATAGGCGGTTGATTCAGAGCACAATTCTATCTCGGCGCGGAATGGGTGATACACTTCATTTCTTGACCCGAGTCAAAAACGACCAAGATCCGGTTCGATTTGCAGTTATATCGGAACTGTCGAACTGTCCCGCGCACATGTTCAAGGAGGAGCATATAGAGGATCTAACCGTGTTGATAGATAGTGTGGTTGAAGCACGAGATACCTCATATGGGACGAAGAACGTAACGGAAAGATTGGCTTTTGACTTACTGAGGGAGCATGCACTGGAACCAGAGAGTAGGCTGTTTAGATTCGCTTTGCGAACATTTGAGAGAATGGTTATGCGTGATGGGCAGTTTGTGTTATTCGCCAAAGATTGGGATAGCATACCGAGTCATGCACTTGAGATTTTGTTTGATGAGATCTATGCTTTTGCCACGGAAGCTAACAAGCGTGAGAATGACCATGTAGTTCTGCGGATGGCAGATGCATTCGGTAAAGCTGTAGAGCGATTGCCGAAACTCCAACATCTGTTAGAGCAACTGGTCAAAACTCAAAAGTCCCCTGCACAGGCTGTTCGGCACTGGCTAGCTCCCCATAAAACACGGGACGAGAGAGTCAGAGAGCTGATCGACAGAGATCCGTCCTTCATTGCTTTCTATGAGGTGTTCAACCATCTGCATTTGAAACGACAAGAGTGGCTAGATCCGTTTATCACAGGAAAGGTTATTAAGGGAAAACATCTATCAGGCAAAACAATCTATCTTGTGCCAGCCTATAATGGATTTTATCGTTGGTTGCCGCGTCAGCAAAAAGCACTTGCTACCTTGCTTGAACGAGTCGCATTAGATGCCAAGCGCAGCTTCCATGAGCGTGCATCGGCGATGAGAAATCTTGCAAGTATGCCCGACTATACTTCGGATCAACTGGAAGTCCTATTGCAGGATAAGGAAGTACACGTCGTTGAAGCAGCCCTTCATGCCTTTTCGCTATGGGAAGAGCCGGAGAAGGCACTCCCTATTTTGTTAGACAACCTAGAGGGAGACCGTGCACGTGTTGCGATGTATTCGATTCCTAGATGCGCACGCAGGGTAAGTCCTTTGTTGTTAACGTCCATTCTCTCTGACTTGTTAAACCGGGAGAAGCTGAAAGTTACGGTTAGAAAAGAAGCGATTCGACTTCTGGGTGCTTATAAAACGAGTGAGAGCATGACTCTGCTCGTTCGGGAATACGAGAAACCGAATACGCACAAAGACGTGATCATTGCCATAGGGCATGCGGCAAGGCAGTGTCTTGACGATGAACGTAGCTGGGCGATGATGAGCACGATGGCTTCGTCTCCACAGCGGGATATCGCAAGGAGTTTGCTGAATCAGCAGCCGGGCGATCTTCCCGTGGAGGCACGTCCACGGTATCTGCAGTGGATTACTGAGATTGCAGGTCACACGGATTCGGCTGTTGCGAAAGAAGCTTTTCGGGCAATGGCCAAGTGGGTGAACGGGAACGAAGATGTGATTGCGGCTTGCGCAAGTAAGGCACTCGGGGATCTGCAGGATAGCACACGTTGGGAAGCGGCACTTGATACAATCATTGCAACTTGCCGTGATGGACAAACGAATGAACAGGTCATCGCCGTGTGCAGACAATTGGTTGATACCGAAACGACAGCTGATTGGAATGCCGGTACCGAGCGAGATCTGCCACACCGGCAGCGTTTGCTCGCCTTAATAGACAAGCTCGCCTCATTGCCTCGCCCTGCACGGTGGTTACTTATACCTTTGTATGAAGGCTTGATTGAAATTTTCCAGTCTCAAGATACGATGAAACCTTCTGTGATCAAGTTGCAATTAGCTATGACGGATTGGAGCGATACTGACGGAGCAGTCGCTAGTTTGAATGTTGTTATTCCGATGGTGGATGGACAGCCTTATTTGCTTGATTTTGCATATCATCAGATCGTCCGGGTCGTCAATGGCAGCGTAGGTTACTGGAAACCGGAGGGGCTGCTTGAACTCGTGGATCGGTTGAACGCTCAGTCGCAGATCGCTTCCTCATATATAGGTCTGTCGCTGTTGAAGATCGCCGGTAAAGCTCTATTATGGAACAAGGCTTCTGCTGATCGGTTAAGGGCTTATCGAAATCATGAACATGAGATTATCCGATTGATGGCATTGGATCTGTGGACCGTGCTTGAATAATATGATCTGAATTCGCATTGGTTCTAAGTTCTTTGCTAGGCTAGAAAAATAAGAATAATCAAAGACCGGTCTTTACCCGCATCTAAGGGTGAGTCCGGTTTTTTTGATCTCTTTCATTTTAGGAGCAAAAAGACAATTGTGATTCATCTCACTTTCATGCTATTCCAACTACTTTAAAATTAATGGAATGTGTATGAGGAGGAGAATGGATGATGAAACCTCAGATGATGCCTCAGATGAAACCGCGAGATTATGCTAAGTATCCGTTCATTGTGATCTGGGAGGTCACACGAGCGTGTGCTCTGAAATGTCTCCATTGCCGCGCGGAAGCCCAGTATAGAGCAGATCCAAGGCAGCTGACAACCGAGCAGGGGAAAAAATTGATTGATGACATTGCGGCAATGGAAGTACAGCCGTTATTTGTGTTTACGGGTGGTGATCCGTTAATGCGACCGGATTTATTTGAGTTAGCAGAGTATGCCATTAAGGAGAAGCAGCTTCCTGTCTCCATGACACCAAGCGCTACACCCAAGGTGACGCGTGCTGCAATAACGAAAGCCAAAGAAGTGGGTTTATCCCGCTGGGCGTTCAGCCTGGATGGTTCGACAGCGGAGATCCATGACCATTTTCGCGGAACGAAGGGTTCATACGATATGACGATGAAGGGCATCCAGTATCTGCAAGAAGCTCACATTCCGATTCAAGTAAACACCACCGTTTCCCGATACAACCTGCACGATTTGCAGGCGATTAGCCGCAAGGTGAAGGAGATGGGCGTGGTTCTGTGGAGTTTATTTTTCCTGATCCCGACAGGGAGAGCCCAAGAGAAGGATATGATTAGTCCAGAAGAGCATGAAGAGGTCATGAAGTGGATGGTACGTATTGCGCAAGAGATGCCTTACGGTGTGAAATCGACGGAGGCACCGCACTATCGGCGGGTGATGATGCAGGGTCGCGGGGCAGTGGGTTCCGAGCGTAGCTCTATGAAACGTCTGGATATGCTGGGACGTGCACCTCAAAGTGTGAATGATGGGGATGGTTTTGTATTTATCAGTCACACCGGCGATGTATATCCTAGCGGATTTCTGCCTGTTGTGTGCGGCAATGTGAAGGAGCAATCACTTATTGACGTGTACAGGAATTCTCCAGTAATGCAGACGTTACGAGACAAGTCCCAATTGCAGGGCAAATGTGGTGTCTGTGAATTTAAAACCATGTGCGGTGGATCAAGGGCAAGAGCGTATGCGCTTACGGGAGACTATATGGCGAGTGATACAGCGTGTGGCTATATTCCGTCTGCGTTGCGACAAACATAATATTGGTGGGAAGTGTGTAATGGATAAACAAAGCAGGAAGCAAATCGTTATTGCTGGAGGCGGAATCACGGGACTCAGTACAGCTTATTATGTAGAGCAGTTGTGCAGGGCGCACGCGATTGAAGCAGAGATTGTGTTGGTGGAGAAAAGTGATCGGTTCGGCGGACATATGCATACCGGGAAAAAGGATGGATTTGTCATTGAACGGGGGCCGGACTCGTTTCTTGCCCGCAAAACTTCCATCATTGAACTGATGCAGGAGCTGGGCATAGGGGATGACATTGTTGGCACAAGACCTGGGATATCCCACAGCTACATTGCTTATCGGAATCAGCTGCATCCCATCCCGGATGGCTTTATGCTTGGCGTACCGACGAAGTGGAAACCATTCATTACAACCAAGCTGATATCTGTGCGGGGGAAGGTGCGAGCTGCTGCAGATCTGGTTCTGCCAAGAAAGTCGAATGTGGAAGATGAGTCTCTGGGACAACTGCTTCGTAGACGCCTGGGAGATGAGGTGCTGGAACAGATTGCCGAGCCACTGCTGGCAGGGATCTATGCAGGCAATGCAGATGCACTAAGTGTGCAGGCTACCTTTCCGATGCTGCAAGAAACCGAACAGAAGCATCGGAGCTTAATTGTAGGTATGCTTGGTGTTCGAAAGAGCAGAGTTCCGAAGCAGACGACGCAATCGAGCCAAACTGCGAATAAAAGTGGAAGTGGTAACGATAGTGGTAGTGTAAGTACGGTGAAGAAAAGCATGTTTCTAAGTGCCCGTGGAGGGCTGGAAGAGGTCGTGACTCATCTCGAAAAGGCATTATCCTCCAGTATTAATATGATGAAGAATACAGAAATATCAGGTGTCACACATGAAGGGGAGCGTTATGTTGTCCACTTGCATAATGGAACGAAGCTTCATGCAGACGCGATGGTAATCGCTACTCCAGCCCATGTAGCAGCTAGGTTATTGCCAGATGAGTCTATATCCGAGTTACTGCAAACCATTCCCTATGCATCCGTGATGAATGTTGTACTTGCTTATCGCGAGCAGGATGTCGGTATCTCTTTGGCTGCATCAGGCTTCGTCGTTCCTCGTAAAGAAGGACGTGCGGTAACCGCCTGCACCTGGACGTCTTCCAAATGGGCACATACGGCTCCAGAGGGTCACATTCTGTTAAGAGCTTATGTGGGCAAATACGGGCAGGAAAATGATGATCAGCTCTCAGATGAGAAGCTGGTGCACCATGTACGCCGTGAACTGGAAGAGATGATGGGCATATCTGCCGAGCCGATCTTTACGGAAGTGAACCGACTTCCCGATGCAATGCCACAATATAAGGTGGGACATCTGGAGCGTATGCAGGAGCTTGACGATGCTTTGGCAACGGTTATGCCAGGTGTGTACCTAGGCGGTGGGGGATATCGGGGAATCGGAGTTCCGGATTGTATATCCCAAGGCAAGGCTATGGCGAATAAGTTGTTAACCAGATTAATAGATATGAGTGTGTAGTTTTTAGGTTCTTAACCAAATTGTCGCGGCTCTCTGGAGTGGCGGCTATTTGTGTTGTTGTTGGCTGAGAGAGAGCATTAAAAGTGATGACCTCAGCTCTTTGTGAATGTATGATGTGGGAGCAACTGTGATAAAATAAATATAATTCTAATAACATCGTAAACTATGAATAGTGTTTCTATAGAAAGGGGCATATCCTCCAATGAATCTAGAAGAAGTGATGCAGGAGCTTGAAGCCTTGGGCAAGGAACGAACGAAAAAAATATATATGTCTAATGGCGCGCACGAACCACTTTTCGGTGTTGCTACTGGTGCGATGAAGCCGATGTCCCGCAAGATTAAGAAAGACCAGGTACTTGCCGATCAACTCTATGCTACGGGCAATTATGATGCCATGTATTTTGCCGGCGTTATTGCCGACCCCAAAGCGATGACTGCAGCGGATTTTGAGCGTTGGATGGAAACGGCATATTTCTACATGATATCTGATTATATCGTAGCGGTCACACTCGCAGAGACGGATATTGCTCAAGAGGTTGCCGATGCTTGGATTGCGAGTGGTGATGAGCTGAAGATGTCAGCAGGCTGGAGCTGTTACTGTTGGTTGCTCGGAAGCCGGAAGGATGATGAGTTCTCCTCAGATAAGCTAGAAGCAATGCTGGAACAGGTGAAGGACACGATTCATGATTCGCCGGAACGAACAAAATATTCAATGAACAACTTCATATATACTGTAGCAACATCTTATCAACCTCTACATGATCAGGCAGTGGAGACGGCTAAGCTGGTTGGCCCTGTTGAAGTAAACAAGGACAAGCCTAAGAGTAAGCTAATACAAGCTTCTGAGAACATCCAGAAGGCCGTGGATCAAGGACGGATAGGTTTTAAGCGCAAATATGTAAGGTGTTAGTACGAGATTGAATGAGGAAAACCGCTACCTATAAAGGAGCGGTTTTCTTACTTGATGCACACCATAATTACGTATACAATCACAATTTCTTCATTCTAAGGATAGGATCTTGATCATGAAAAGCAATACAAACCGCGAGTGAACTTGCACCCTTCTATGTTCATTACAAGATGGGAAGGCATAAAAAGAGTGCCTTTTACCCGATATGGATGTTCATATCATTTGGTGATAATAAGGTAAAATGCCACAGATTGATTCTCATTCATCCGCATCATTATATGATATAATTTTTCACTGAGCGTACAATAATGGAGATCAAGCACGGTTATATGTAGCTACTTCATACCTGCGCCCCGATCGCAATTTAGCATAGATGGAAGACTTCATAGGCAGCATTCATGTCTAGCATATGGGAGCTGCGGATAGATAAAATTATTTTATTATAGGAGTTGTCTAACGGAACATGAATAAAAAAGAAGTCGCGCATATACGCAAACAATTCAAATTGGATCACGATCTACTGAATATTTACGATATTCTTAACGTCTATATTACGAAGGAAACGAATGAGGTCTACCATTGGGAGCGCCACCCGTTTGAGCTCGTGGATCGGGAAAAGCAAGAGCTATACATGGGGAATTTCAAAAAACTACTAACCGGCGAACTGGATCAGAAATTGTTCGAGCTGAAGTTTCAAGAACAGGCAGAGGAGCCTGCACAGGTGATGCTGCACCAAGCACTCGTAACAGGTGATCCGGACGAATGGTCAGACCTGATGTTGCTGCTTGTGGATCGTATGCTGGCCGATGCGAAGTATGAGCGGGACATGGTAGTTACGTTTGTTAAGGGTCAATACTACTTGCCAACTCAGGCCAGAAACGAAGCAACGGAAGAGAGCGAGAAGAACGAAGTGTTTGCTCATCCCTTCATTCTGTGCAGCGTAAATTCAACGGAAAAACAAAAGAAGACAATGTTGTTTGACTATGTGGAACGGGAGTTTAAGTATAACGTCATTGTTGATCCGATTATCAAATTGAGCACGCCAGAGCAGGGGTTCCTGTATCCGAGCGTGACAGACAATTATTCGGACGTAAATCGTGTTTTATACTGTACCGGGAAATCCAATTTTCCAGATCCACACTTTGTAGAACAGGTGTTGAATGGCGATCGGTCTGTGACAGCACTGGAGGAACGAGCCATCTTTGAAGATATCGTGAAAGAGATCACGGGGGAACAAATGGATGCATCCACACTTGCTCATGTATATGAAGAGATTAATCGGGTCATTGAAGTGAGTGAAGAGTCACACGAGGAAGAGCCGCCGAAGCTTGATTACAAGGATGTGGAGCGTGTACTCACCGCGAGCGGTGTAGAGGATCTGACAGAGGAGAAAGTAGAGCGGGCATTCGAGACAATTGTGGATAACAAGAACTATGAGTTGAAGGCCAATAGTGTCATGCCGAAATACACTTCCAAATCGATCAAAATTGATACAAAGGTAGCCACAATCTCCGTTAGTCCGCAAGATCTGAAATACGTAAGACAAGTCAACTATCAGGGCAAACGCTGCATTATGATTGAGGTTGATGAGGATGCCGTTATTGAAGGATTTACACTTACTACAGAGACGCTATAAAAAGATAAACATATGAAATTTCCATGGGATTAATCCAACATCTCAAACTCAGCAAAGAGCCCATGCCTAAGCGATATCGCCAAGGCATTGGGCTTCTTTACGTTTCGGAAGAAGGGGATATACCTCTTTCCTTAACGCTTGTATGTTGTTCATTCGCCGTGCGGCATCTCTGCTCTTGGGGCTCAGCGCTTTATCAACTGCTGCTGGACGATGATGCAGCTGCGGCCGCAGATGCCGCGGCAGCAGCCATCGCTGCCTGCTGGGCAATGAGCATGTTCACGATGCTGGTAGATAAACTTGTGGTCAGCACACCCTTTTGCAAATTCTCAACGTGGCTTGTGGCAACGAGCGCCGAAGAATGAAGCAATAGCTCTTGTTTGGTAACTGACCAAGAACCAAAACCTTTTTGCTGACGCAGTCCTTCGAAGGTTTGGGTAACCTCCTCCACAATCGCGCTTGTTTCAATGGGAAGTAGGGAGAGTACGCCCAGTGTAGGTAACGTCTGTGCTCTGTCCATTCTTAAGCCGCTTGTGCGGAATGTGTCATTTAATTCAAGTATTCGAGTTCTAGTCTGCATAGAGTCTTCTCCTAGGGTTAGCACTTGAGTTAATGTCTGCAGACCATTCCCAATGGAAAATTCTCGTCGAAGCTCCGTGTAGAGTTCCTCCATGCGCTCAACAGCAGGCTCGGGCTCAAGTGAGGACAACGCAAGCATCGAAGCAAATATGTAATCATCTTTGCCTGTCAGGAAAGAATGCTCCTTCTTCATTAGATCATAGAATATTTTGGCTCGTTGTACCGTGTCCTGAAAGGATTCCTTAGGCGCATGTGCAGCAATCTGATGTGCAGCGATCACGAGGTAATCCGAGGTGCGAAATTTATTTTCCTTCATTACGTCATACACCATCAGGCTGTCAGCCAGCAAGCTCTCTCGATCTGGCGAAAGGGATAGTAGGGTAGCGAGCAGGATAGACGTATTTCCTCTGAAAGTAGAGAATAATCCGGTGTTTTCCTTAATTCGCTCATAGTTCTGTTTGATATCCTCTGTATCAACGGTTTTATTTTCGGATGCGTACAATAAGGCTGCCAGCCGATGGATCATCACATTTTGCCATCTAAACGCTTTTTTCATCAAGTGAGTGTTGGATACGAATAATTCAATTCTAGCTGCGTGCTGCTCTAACATAAATCATCCTCCTGCTAAGTCTGTATGAGTTCAGTTTGAGATATCTATCATTTTATACCCAACCTGTGAATTCCAGAATAGAGGCTTTGGCAGATTGAGCTTCAGATTGAGCTTCTTTTCGCCATGATTTAGGCGATTGTCCCATCAGTTTGGCGAAGCAGCGGTTAAAGCTGGAGATGGAACGGAAGCCGACTTGTTCAGAGATGGACAGGATTGATGCGTCCGTGCTCTTTAGTCGTTTGCATGCTTCTTCAATGCGAGTACTATTCAGAAATTCAAGCGGTGTAGTTCCCATAAGTTCGTGAAACTTGCGGCGAAAATGTGTGGTGCTTAGATGGCATAGATCGGCGAGGTAATCGACGCTTACAGGCATCATATAATTTTTGGTGATAAACTCCAGTACCGGTGAAATGACCAACTCCCCTTGAAGGTCAGGCTCCTGATCCTGTTCAGACCAGCTCTCATTGTTCGCATGAATTCGAAGCAATTCAATATATAGGGACATTAACAAGCCATATGCGCTCTCTTGATAGTAGGGGGACTGCTGCTTGATTTCTTCTACAATGGAAGTTGCGAGTGTGTAAATCTTCGGATGCTGTTCTTTATTCAAAATGCAGTTCGTTCCCTGTATCGCCCATAGGTTAGGTTCGATGTGGCTTTGGGCTGTTTTTAGTGAGTGACGGAAGAGATCTTCTGGAGAAAAAAAGATATACGCCCACAAGCTCGCGGTATTAGGTGAACTATATGTAGTGTGCGGAAGATAGCGGGGAATAAACGTGATGTCCCCTGCTCGAAAAGGCACAGATTCGCCCTTAATCTCCATAATACCTCCATCGGAATAACAGATGCCAATTTCCATGTGATTATGGAAATGAAGGTGCTCACTTTTGATGTCTGATATTTTCCAGCGATCCCCGCTGAGCAGCAGGACAGGAAAATCAATGGGTAGGCTGTAATGCCGGTATTCAATGACGGGTTTCTTTTTTTTTGGCATATTCGATGCTCCCATTCATAAATGATTGAAATTGCGCAGTTTTGTTGCGAATATGCTTAGATTGAGACTATTTTACTGCGTACAATGGAATAAGTAAAGCGTTTACAAAAATGGACGGACACCTCTCAGAACACACTTGGGGGCGTGTGCGCAGGAGAGGGGTATGACAATGCTTCAAGTGAAATATGACAGAGAAGAGATTCTTAAGGTTATTGATACCGTTACGAAGAAAACACTAGATATGGATTTGACATGGGATTGGCCCTGCGGTGTAGCCTATTACGGAGTATCTAGAGCCTACCAGACGACAGGCAACCAAGAGATTCTGGACAGGCTTGTGAAGTGGGCAGATGAATATATTGAGCTGGGTCTACCGAGCTGGACAGTAAATACATGTGCGATGGGGCATATGCTGATTACGCTTTATGAAGAGACTGGGGATCAGAAATACTGGGATATTGCGATGAGCAAGGTGGATTATCTCCAGAACCATGCGCTTCGTTTTGGAGACAATGTGCTTCAGCATACGGTATCCGTTGCCAATGATTTTCCGGAACAGGCATGGGCAGATACCTTATTTATGGCAGCGTTTTTCCTGCTTCGTGTCGGTAGCAAGCTGAAGGATGAGGCGATGATTCAAGATGCCTTGAATCAGTATTACTGGCATATCAAATACCTGCAAGATCCGAGCACAGGTCTGTGGTATCACGGTTATAACAATGTAAATAAGGATCACATGTCCGGATTCTATTGGGGAAGAGCGAATGCGTGGGGAGCATACACGATGTCTCAGGTAAAACCTCAGTTGAAAGAGTGGTACTTGTACCCGCAATGTATGGACGTAGAGTGTTCGCTTCGTGATCAATTGGCAGCGCTGAAGCTGCTTCAGACAGAGAATGGCCTGTGGCGGACAGTTTTGGATGATGCTGAATCGTATGAGGAAGTATCTGCATCCAGCGGAATCGCAGCAGCGATGATTAATAACGGTAACCCGCTTCATACCAAGTATGTGCAGAAGGCGCTGGAAGGTATTTTGCAAAATATCAGTGAAGACGGTCGTGTCCTAGGGGTATCCGGTGGCACAGCAGTAATGAAAGACCGGGATGGGTATCGCAATATTCCTAAAGATTGGATTCAAGGCTGGGGTCAAGGGCTCACACTCGCTTTTCTGTCCGACATGTTGAGATAGGGAGGGAACGAAGTTGTCGAAAACAACGAAAGGCTCTTTTACATTACCGGGCGAATCCGGTTACGAGGCGCTAACGCTGGAACTTGCTGAGCGCTGGGGCGCAGATGTCATCCGTGATAGTGATGGTACGAAGTTGTCTGATGAGATCATTAATGCCGGGTATGGTATCTACTCGACCATTTGCATTATTCGGGATCATAATGAGTGGGCATCTCGTAATCTAGATAAGCTGCAACAGTGCTTTTTGATTACGAATCCAAAGGTGGCTGTCCAAGATTATATTTCCATCTATCTGATGGAGGATTTTTTTGCTGAACAGTTCAAGGTGAATGACTCGAAAGAGGCATTTAAGTATTGGCAGGTATACGACCGAACGACGGGTGAGGAAGTACCAAGAGAGCAGTGGAATTATGAGCGGGAGTCTGGGAATGTTGTTCTCACCGGCATTGTTCCTTGGCATAAATACACCGTGAGTTTCTTGGCTTATCGGATCTGGGAAGAGATCTCCATGTACAATCACACCACCAATCATTGGGACAAAGAGCATCTCATGCAGATTGACCCGATCTATACTGAGACGCAAACCTACCTTCTGGATTGGATGGAGAAGTGGTGTGTCCAGCATCCGGAAACAACGGTTGTGCGATTTACGTCCCTGTTCTATAACTTTGCCTGGATCTGGGGGAGTGATGAGCGTAACCGCCATTTGTTCTCAGACTGGGGTTCATACGATTTTACCGTAAGCTCCAGAGCACTGGATCTGTTTGCCCAGAAGTACGGGTATTCCTTAACGGCAGAGGACTTTGTGAACGGCGGAAAATATCGGGTTAGCCACGTTCCAGCACAGCAACGCAAATTAGACTGGATGGCATTTATTAATGATTTTGTCATTGAGTTCGGGAAAAAGCTAATTGACATTGTGCACAAGTATGACAAGTTAGCCTATGTATTCTTCGATGATAGCTGGGTGGGGATGGAGCCTTACAATGATCGTTTCGAAGAGTTTGGATTCGATGGCATGATTAAATGTGTATTCTCCGGTTATGAGGCGCGGATGTGCTCCGAAGTTAAAGTGGATACGCATGAGATCCGCTTGCATCCATACCTGTTTCCAGTGGGATTAGGTGGACTGCCTACGTTCAAAGAGGGCGGAGACCCTGCACTGGATGCGAAGAAATATTGGATTAACATCCGGCGTGCGCTGCTAAGAGAGTCGATTGATCGAATCGGACTGGGAGGATACTTACATCTGGTCGAGCCTTATCCTGACTTTGTGGCATATATTGAGAAGATTGCCGATGAATTCAGAGAGATGAAAGAGCTGCATCAGGCTGGCAAGCCTTATGAACTGAAGACCAAGGTAGCTATTCTGCATAGCTGGGGCAAATTAAGATCATGGACGTTGTCTGGGCATTTCCACGAAACGTATATGCATGATTTGATTCATATCAATGAGGCGTTGTCTGGGTTGCCGGTTGACGTGAAGTTTATAGATTTTGAAGATATCCGTCAGGGAGCACTTGAACATTGTGATGTCGTGATTAATGCGGGTTCAGCCGGCTCTGCCTGGAGTGGTGGAGAACACTGGAATGACCACACTTGTGTGGACCTTCTGACTCAATGGGTGTATGAAGGGGGAACCTTCATTGGTGTGAATCAGCCTTCGGCAGTTCCGGGCTATGACCACTTTTTCAGAATGGCACATGTGTTGGGCGTCGATGAGGATACTGGCGCAAGAGTGGTTCATGGGAAATGGTCGTACACCGTGAAGGATGAGCATCAAGTAGTTCCTGAGGGAGCGACTATAAAAGGTAAACATAACATTTATCTTACCGATGGAGCAGCAACCGTGGTCAATGATCAGGATGGCGACATTACGCTATCTACGCATGACTTTGGTAAAGGAAAAGGAATTTATCTGCCTTCATTCGAATTCACTTGGGCAAATACAAGATTATTGCTGAACTTAATTCGTCTAGCAGGTCATGAGCCGAGTGAGCCAAAATACATTTCAGATAATTGGTATACAGAGTGTGCTTATTATCCAGAAAGTAAAATATTAGTTGTGATCAACAATAGTGATCAGGCTCAATCCACGACGGTTGATACGGAGTATGGAAGTCAAACGTTCACACTCGAACCGTATGATACGGTGATCACGAATATTGGTGTAATGAAGTCCATAAAGGAATAATTACATTTTATGTTTACGGTATAACTCTATTAAAAAAAGCTCAAGCGACTGACGAGATTCGTCCAATGCTTGAGCTTTTTTTTGTTTGTGTTGGGCGATATAAAACAAAAACGTAGCGAGCTTCTTACATCTCCTGTGCAATTCGTTGTGAGGCTGCAAGACTACCATATGGCTACTCTAAAGCTTATTTAATAGATTTAAGTACTTAATGTAAGCCTAATCTTTTTAGGAGATCGCCTTTACTGTCTAATGATATCAATGATTTTGCGCTGAGCATCTTTGGCTTCAGGGATCGGGTATAACACGAAGACATGGTTCATTTTGGGATAAACAAAGGTATTGTGCTCAATGCCTTGATCCGTAAGCATTTTATCCAGCTTCATGTTATCAGGAAATAATCCCTCGTGGGTTCCAATAAAGATACTAATCTTGCCAAGCCCTTCAAAATCACCGTAGATCGGGCTGATGAGTGGATCATCTAAAGGTTTATCGGCTGCCCAGATCCGTCGAATCACATCATATCCTTCTAAGGCCAGCATCGGATCTCTAGTTTCATAATCAAAGATTACGGGGTTGTCCAGTACCATATCAACGCATGGCGATAACAAAATAATATCTTTGGGCTGTGGCAGAGAATTCATATTGATGTAATGAGCGAAGCTAAGTGAAATATTGCCCCCTGCTGAATCTCCGATAATGGTGAGTTGAGAGGGAGATTTTACGGATTTAATCATTTCTCGGTACAGATTTAAGAGCCTTGGATACGTATGCTGATAATTAAAATGAGGCACTTTGGGATAGATTGGAGCGATAACTTTGGCATTCAGCGCTTGCGCCATGCGATCCATGAACCGCCAGTGAAAGGACAAAGGCTGATGGGTATGCGCACCTCCATGGATATAGAGAATTACGTTTTGGTTAGTAGACTGCTGATCATTCAAGGTGAATATCTGCATATCTTCAAAGGAGTCTTCGACTATGGTAGACGTTAGTTTAACCTTCCCTAGCTGATAGGGTTTGGTATTTTGAGTACCCATGTGCTCAAGATGCTTCATTGTATTTTCCCGTGAAGATAAATTTTTCTTGGTATCTAGCAATCCGATATATTTCTCAAAGAGATAGCTCATGATAGAGCGTTTATTAGGGTATATATTTACACTCATTGGTATGCCGCCGCCTTTCATGGTTGAAAAGTAATACATCTACAGTATAAAGGTTGAAGTGTACTTCAAGGTCAAGGCTGGGAAAGCGGGTTGCCTATGTATGTTGGTGTGAGCCTTAGAATGTTGTCATGTTATAATTAAGGCAGAATTTACCTAGCAACAATTACATGATGGAGGGACAACATGGCAAGTTATACCTATTCATTTCAAATGAAATTTAATGGCGCATCGATGAGTGGTTCTATCGACAAAAGTTTGTATCCTTCGTTAGGTGATTCGTTGAATACATTAGATGCCTTGCACTTTACAAGCACAAGTGGGGATTCCACCATTGTAAATGGTCAGGTAACAACGAATTTCACATATCCCGCTGAGAATTTGAATGTTTATACGGCAGGGAAAAGTTTTGTCTTATTTTCGCTTGAGCCGTGGATAACGAGTGCATTACTACTCCATACTCAATCTGATCGAATTGGAGCGTTAAATTATGTTTACCGTAATGATCCTGTTAAGTTTAAACTGAAAAACCATAGCGATGAGGGGTTTGATAGATTCTTCTTTGAAGACTCTCCCTTACTGGAAGCACGTTACTTGAGTTATGACAAGGCCAGTCCGATAGATGTCCGAGAAATAGAGGAAACACTACCGAGCATTGCAAGCATTAACGATATTTCTACTGTATCGATTAGAGATGCGCTGCATAGCGCGATGTTTTGGATACATAGAGCCAATGAGGCGGGTGGTGCTCAAGGGATAGATTTTAGTGGAATCCACGCGAGGTTTCGGGATCTATGGTCTGCCTTTAATGCTCTATTTTCATTGGAAGATGGACGTTCCGAAAGAGAGAATATAGTGAGCTATATGAATAACCGGCCATATGCGCACGAGTTTATTAACCAATATACAGAACAGCGTACTCAAGTGGTGAGAAGCTTTGCCGACGCTTCGTTGACTTTAAGAAAACGTAATCAGCATCTTTCCATATCGGAGGAAGTGAAGCATTTTTTAGCAGTAAAACAAGGTGTGGACTCAGCATACGTTCCTGAATTAACAGCAGATCTTGAAGGGGCATTGTTGTTGAGCATTTACTCCGTCAGAAACAAAAGTTTTCATGGCGGTGAACTTGAAGCAGCGACAGAACGTGTCAGAGAGTGTATTGATGTGTTAGATCGGTTTTTGAAAGTGTGCATTATTGGTGAAATTCGAGCTGCGACATAGAATCCATGCAGGATGTGTCACGGGTGAGCAGTGTGTTCTTTTGATAATTTCATAAGCATTAATAATATCTATATTGGGGGTGATCTTAATGAAAATTAAGGTGGATTTAACTCGTGAGAGATTTGATGATATCAACGGAGTAGATTTCTATGATGGCAAGACGTTGTTTTTTGATATCCCGACGACACTACCAAAGGATATGGAGATCGTGGTCTGGGGCGCGAGCTTGATGCCAGAGTTCGACTGGTCTACGTATGTAAACCTGGAGGAGGACAGACGGCTCAGAAAAATTATAGCGAGAAGTAAGAATATACCGGTACAAATTAAGGGTTTTGGCAAACTGAGATTGGAAGAGTTAGTGGGTGGGAATATTGAGGTATCGCCTTTAGATATGACGGTGAAGGAAGATTATACGTATTTTAGAGATCGGCAGGGACAAATCTTGTCTTTCCGAAGAGAATGGAGTATGGAATCTGTAGATTCAACCTGTTATGAATATGGTTTTGATTCGAGAGTGGCGTTTCCATTCGGTCATTGTGATCTGAATTTGTACGCGAAAGGCAATGTGGTGTTCGAATTTGATACGGATGATTGTGTGCACTACCATGACTATGTATTGAACCCCAATAGGGATGAGACGTATTTCGGTTTTGTGAAGTGCCAAGAGCTGGCGTCGAATACGTTCAAGGATTTTAAAGTATAAGGTTTATTTCACATTACAGAATAATAAGGAGGGTGCCAATGGGGAAGTTCAACGGTAAGGTGAAAATGTTTAACAAAACCAAAGGGTATGGCTATATTTCAGGTAATCATGGTCGTAAAGATATAAATGTACATTTTAGCAACATACAGGCAGAAGGCTATAGGACATTAATAGAAGGCCAGAGCGTTGAATATGATATAGAAGAGACACCGCGTGGCTTAACCGCGATTCATGTTCGGGTTCTGGAGCGAAATCAAGCGATTGAGCATGACACCGAGGACAAGCTATATTGGTGCCGGGCAGGGGAGATTGAAGAAGAGGCATTTGTCCGTGAGATTGTTCCCCGCATCCATCGTACTCTTATTGTTCATCCAGACAAAAAGACTCGCAAAACGATGATAGATCTACTGAACACGGATCAAGGAACACTAGCCGATCTCAAAACACAAAAGACACCCTTTTTCTCAGCGGGTCGGTATGGATACGATCCCCAATACACGGTGACCTTTAATCACAAAGATTATGAACATTATAAAAGATTATATCCGACAGCCGCCATATACTTCTGGGTACACTGGGAACAGCTTCAATATAAAACGTACACGGTAGAACCATTGTATGGCGTGTGGGAAGTACCATTTACATATCTTCAAGAACGGATTGAAGCTAACGAAGTAGCTTTACACCAGTATATACATCGAATTAATGACACGAAGAACGCCACGGAAAGCTATTTATTTAATCTAAATGAGTTTCATAGACTACTCTAATCCAGATTCGATTATACATAAAAACTGGTAATTCAATGTTAACTATAATATGTTATACATAAGTTGGACTGCGAGGTTCAACTTGTAATATTGTGGTATCGCTTTCATTATTGGCTGAATCAAAGTTGTTATTCATTTAAATTGAAGGAGAATAGTACATGTACACCCAACCGAAAGCTTTGCGATCTGTATTAGATGGTAGATACCTAGAATTCATGATGAGTGAGCAGTATGACATCGGAAACTGGCAAGAATGCGTGTACTGGCTACGAGGTCTAAATGACACATATCGAGTAAAGACGTCAACAGGACTGTATATTCTGCGTGTATATCGCACTGAAATTAAGGAAGAAGAGGTGCAGTATGAACTATCTGTGATCTCTCAATTAAAGGAGAAGCTGAACTCTTCTAGTCATGCAGATGTCGGAGAGTATATTGCGAAGAAAGATCACAGTACATATACCGTTATAGATGCCCCGGAAGGTACACGTATTGCCGTGATGTTCCGCTATATTGATGGAGTAGAGAACAATCTTGAGGATGAGGCATCCTGTTATGCATTTGGTCAATCTGCGGCACAGCTACATGAGGCGTTAGATCACGTCGTTGTCGATCAGCCGCGTTATGAATTGGATACATCGTTTCTTATTGATCAACCACTAGAGCGGATTATCCATTACATTGGTGAAACAAATGAAGCGACGGCTTTTCTACAGACGTTCGCGAGTACGTTGAAGGAACGTATTAACATTGCATCCCAACAAGGATTAGATACAGGCTTATGCCATGGAGATATGCATGGGAATAATAATGCGTTTCAGCAGGGGGAAGTGTTTACTCATTATGACTTTGAATGGGGAGCTAAGGGATGGCGTGCATATGATCTGGCTCAGGTGAAGGCACGTAAGCGGCAATCGGGCGAGAAGAAGGATGTGTTATGGCAGGCGCTTCTGTCCGGCTATCGCTCTATTCGAAACTTCTCTTCCGAGGACGAACAAGCCGTTGATCTCTTTATCATGGCTCGACGCTTCTGGGTCATGGGTCTGGACGTTGCCTTTATCGATAATGATATGGGTGCACTGGATTATGGCGAGGATTGGCTTAATGATTTTGTGAATGAATTTCGAGGTATGGGGATCCTAGTGTAATCTTTCTAGTTGTCTTCTTCTTGATAACTTGTTGTTTCTAACAAACGGTTTCGCAAAGCGAGCAGTTAGCAAAGGGGGAAGGAGAAATCCTTCTCCTTTGCGCCGCTTTTTACATCATTCCAATCTGTCGTTTACTGAAGTGCTAACCATATTAAATGAATGGTTGCGCCCAGTCCCATGAAATAGATAATCGATCTGGAAAAGCTATTTTTGAACTCATTGCGCGGATGCTTTTCGAAGAAGACGTGTAACACAGTATGTATGATGAAAAAGATATCGAGTACCCAGAAGGTAATACTCTGATACGAACTAAATAGAAGCGATAGGATGACGGTGTACAGCGGTAGGTGAATCCAAGTGAAGTACTTAAAGGCTTTGTCGTCTTCCATATCTTTCAGTACGATAAACAATCTCCATTCGGATCGCCTAATGGCATCCATTTCGTGTAGAAGAAATAGAGAGAGGTTGAATAAAAATAAGACCAACAATAGATCGGGCATGCGGAGCCTCCCCTCATTCAGAATGAACATCAGATATAGATACGAGCGTTGAATTACGTTGGTTCCAAGAACGCGTTGAGGCTTGAATGAGAAAAAAACCCTCCGATCCAATTTGATCTCAGAGAGTCTTTTTATTTTCGGAACCTTCCCAATAGAAAAGATGAGTGTTGAGATGAACTGTAGCTATTATTTCACTAAAGCCTGCTCAACAAGTTCGAGTGACTCAACCTTAATATTCGGGTAATCCCCAAACACCCACTGTGGCATGATGTGAATGTTTCCCGCTTTTACGGCCTTCAGATTGCTCCATACGGCAGATTGTTTCATCTCTTCGAGCACCTTCTCAGCTTCATCATCATGACTAACTGTTGATTTGCCTATAGTCATAAAGATATGATCCGGGTTCAACTCGGGGAGTGTCTCCAAGGATAACGTCTCATACGTATCTTTCATATTTGTCAATTGAGGCACATACTTGAGCCCTAAATCTTTCGACAAGGTTGCTCCCAGATGAACATTGGGGCTAGCGACTTGCACATTTTTTTGAACACGCATGAATAGGAAGGTCTCATCTTCACCGATATGCTGTGCCATTTTTTCTTTAATTTGTGCTGCTTTGAGATCGTACTGTGCTAGCCAGTCTTCAGCCTGTTGCTCTTTACCTACGACAGTGGCAATCTCCTTCATTTCTTCTCGCCAATCGCCATCCCCGCGGAAGACGATAACAGGAGCTACTTTGCTCAATTGCTCATAGACGGTGGGCTCAATATGACGAGCGATGATAAGATCCGGTTCGCTTTCCACAGCGGCTTCAAGGTTAATCTTATCCCCTAAAGGCAGAATATCTGGATTCTGCTGGTCTACATCCATATAGGGCAGAACTGTAGAGCCCCCATAAGTGGTGGTGGCATGAGGATATACACCTAACGCATTCAGGGTATCCATAATTCGATAATCGGCCGCTGCAATTTTATTCGGTGTGCCTTCCAGCTTCGTGACGCCCATATCATGCTGATATTCAACAGACGTGCTTGCCTGAGATGGCTGGATACTAGTCCCGCAGGCACTGAGCATAATCATCATGCACATGAGCAATGCTACAGCTAGTGGTGTCTTGTGTTCTTTTGACATGAGTGAATCTCCCTTCTCGCCTACATGATCGACAGCGTCGCTACGCCATTCAGTATAGTTCAGAGGGGCAGAGTTCCATATGGATGATTTGAGCCTTTTGTATGTAATATTCGATAACTGCTGCTCAGCAGCTTGCTTTCGGTATTGTCCAGGGACGAGACCCGTATGTTTTTTGAATCGTCGGATAAAATAAAACAGATCATCGTACCCGACTTGGCATGCAATATCTTGAACCGCTGCATCGGTTTCTGATAACAGGAGAATAGCTTTCTCCATGCGAAAATGAATCAAGTAATCAATGGGGCTACGTCCCATTTTGGATTTGAACTTGCGAGACAGATACTGCACGTTATAATTCAGTGCTCGCGACAGAGCATCCAGCGTTACGGATTCGGCAAAGTGTTCTTCGATGTACCGAATCGCCTGATCCACAATATCCGGCTTAATGGTTATCGCAGACTGCTGATCTAGTTGGTGCATGATTTCATGTAGAAACAGTTGAAACATGGCGCGTGCTTTAAAGCGTGCTAGATCTCCGCCATCCATCCAAGTCTGATACAACTTCTGTGCATGTTGGTGTAGTACAGCGGGATAATCTGTTTGGAGGGCAAAAGAATCTTCCAATGCGTTATGCAAACCATTCAACACATGAAGAGGATCTGTGTTTGCCGTATGTTCTGTTTTATACAAAATGAGATAATAGGCCAACGGCTCCTGACTGATGACCTGCATCTGAAGTCCTTTGTTACCATGAAGCACATGACTGTGGGAGACAAGGTAGGAAGTCTGATTAAGGACAAATTCTCCTTGCCCTCGGGAGACAAGTAAGAAGGCGTTCGCGGGAAATCGATAGGGAGGAAGCGGTTTACCCGTTGGGATTAGCGTATAACGTACATCAAGTATATGTATGGACGATTGAGTCCATTGCTGTATATAGGTGGATAAATCCATGTTGCCTCCTCATCCATAGTGAATGTCAGAATGGGATTTTTGTTGTTATTATAGTTGATAATCATTCTCATTTCAATCCTTCCTCACATTCCTTGTTGTATTTCTGCGACACATCTCGTACAATTTGGTGAAGTAATTCTGCATTGCGTTAATGTGGATGTGAAATGGCGATTTTTTACAACATGAAGAATGTACACAAGAAAAGGGGAATGACGCTTGGAATCGAAGCAACTATCTAGAGGACTGAAGCCCAGGCATGTTGAGCTGATTGCACTCGGCGGCACGATTGGCGTAGGTTTATTTATGGGATCGGCAAGTACGATTAAATGGGCTGGCCCATCCGTATTGCTCGCCTACCTGCTGGCTGGAATTGTGATCTTTTTTGTCATGCGCATTATGGGAGAAATGTTGATTCAGGAACCGGTAACAGGCTCCTTTGCTACATTTGCCCACAAATATATTGGTCCACTTGCTGGCTTTCTCACCGCCTGGAGTTACTGGTTCCTATGGGTAACGGTCGGTATGGCAGAGGTTACGGCGATTGGTATTTACGTGGGGTATTGGTTCCCCGATATTCCACAGTGGATTCCGGCGCTTGCTGGGGTACTAATTATTGCTGCGGCGAATTTGGCTGCAGTGAAGTTCTATGGTGAATTCGAGTTTTGGTTTGCCATGATCAAGGTGACGGCCATTGTTGCAATGATTGTGATTGGTACAGGGCTGATCTTCTTCGGCTGGGGGAATGGTGGTCAAGCAATTGGTCTATCAAACCTGTTCAGCCATGGTGGATTCTTCCCAGGTGGATTGAAAGGATTCCTTTTTGCACTATGTATTGTCACGGCGGCATACCAGGGCGTTGAGATGGTAGGTATCACAGCGGGAGAAGCGGAGAATCCCAAGTATACCTTGCGCAAAGCGATCAAAAACATCGTTTGGCGTATCCTTATCTTTTATGTAGGGGCGATCTTCGTTATTGTAACCTTGTATCCGTGGAATGAGGTTGGGGAGACGGGAAGCCCGTTCGTGCTGACGTTTGCTAAGGTAGGCATTGTGGCTGCAGCGGGGATCATTAATTTCGTTGTACTTACGGCTGCAATGTCAGGCTGTAATAGTGGTATTTATAGTGCAGGACGAATGCTGTATACCCTTGCGGAGAATGGACAGGCGCCAGCCTTTTTCAAAAAGTTATCCAAGGGCGGGGTTCCCCGCAACAGTATTATCGTTACGATTTCCTTGTTGCTTATTGGTGTAGTTCTGAATTATCTAATGCCAGATTCGAAGCTGTTCCTATACATCTACAGTGCGAGTGTTCTGCCAGGGATGGTTCCGTGGTTTGCACTGGCGTTTAGCCAATTCAGGTTCCGTAAGCGCTGGGGTAACGAGATGGGCGACCACAACTTTAGATCCAAATGGTTCCCGATCAGTAACTACATCATCATTGTATATCTAGTGCTTGTTATTATTGGGATGTGTTTCAACCCGGATACACGGGTACCGTTGTTGGTGGGAGCGACCTTTATGGCGATTGTAGTTATCGGTTACTACCTGTTCGGAATCGGGAAAAAGCAGCAAATCGAGCAAGATCCAACTCGACGTTAATAAGCTATGGTGTAGATGAAAAGGGGTTACGCCTCTTAACCATTAATGGTGATAAGATTTCAAATTCCAAGATGAAGCTGAGAAAATTTCAGCTTCATCTTTTTTTGGCTTGATGCAAAATGGAGAGCATGGAATGGAGGGTATGCACATGGGATTCCAACGCTTCAATCTGTAAGTCCATGGCTCGTAGTGTATAGAGACGGTGTCCGCCTTCTGTATATTGGGACGGCTGGAGAAGTGCAATTTCGTCATAATACCGAATCGTTTTGACCGTTCAAGTTCTTGGGAAATTATATGTAGGAGCGAATGGTAAATGGGAATGCTCAGTTTAAACTCTGCCCAACTCGGTTACAAAGGAAGGAGTGAGACTTTTATAACAACCTATATGAAATTAAACGATAATAACCGAGGAGGAAATTGACGATGGCAAACCAAGACCAACACACCATACAAGATCCGACTACACAATATCCGAAGGCTACACCGGAGTGGAAACAACAGCAGGAAGAGCCGGGATTACAGCGTGAGATGACCCCTGTTCCGGATTGCGGTGAGAAAACATATAAAGGCAGCGGCCGGCTGACAGGTCGTAAAGCGGTCGTTACCGGTGCGGACAGTGGGATCGGCCGGGCAGCGGCGATTGCATATGCTCGTGAAGGTGCGGATGTGGTACTCTCCTATCTGCCGGAGGAAGAAGCGGATGCGAAGGAAGTCGTGCAATTAATCGAGGAAGCTGGCCGAAGAGCGATTGCTGTTCCGGGTGATCTAAAGGATGAGAAATACTGCGAGAAGTTGATTGAAACTGCGGTCAAAGAACTAGGCGGCATAGACATTCTGGCTAACGTGGCAGGGAAGCAGCAGTTTGTCGAGCAGATTGCAGACCTGACAACTGAACAATTCGATGCGACGTTCAAAACCAATGTGTACTCCATGTTCTGGCTCTGCAAAGCAGCCGTGAAACATATGAAGCCAGGTGGTTCGATCATTAATACATCGTCCATCCAAGCATACAGTCCGTCACCGATTCTGTTGGACTATGCAACTACGAAGGCTTCGATCAATACCTTCAGTAAAGCACTCGCCCAACAGGTTGGCAGCAAAGGCATCCGTGTGAACATTGTTGCACCAGGGCCGGTGTGGACACCACTTCAGATTGTCGGTGGACAACCTGTAGAGAAGTTGTCCGAATTCGGGAACAATACACCGCTGGGTCGTCCGGGACAACCTGTTGAGATGGCTCCAGCATACGTATTTCTGGCGAGCCAGGAATCCAGCTATGTGAGCGGAGAGACGTTGAACGCAAATGGTGGTACCGTAAGTCCGTAATCGTAGCATGTATTGTACAGATAAACGATGTTCTGGGAGCGTTACGTCTCATCAGGTTTAAAAAAGAAAACGGGACAAAGCAGTGGTAAGATGCTTTGTCCCGTTTTGTATGTCTCGTGTTAGGTTAGAACTTGAACTATTTCTGTTCCGGTTTCGATTCGAGAATAGCATAGCTGCCAAGGGTGGCAAGCTGGGCTGTATTCAGCAGTGATTCATCCACTGCAGCCAATGCTTCACCAGCGGCTGTCATAAGTTCATCTGAGTTAACAGGTGAAGCGAACCGTAGGATGACAGAAGTCTCCCCTTTTTTCAACTCTGTCTCTGCCTTGGTTTTATATTCGCTAATGGATGCGACTTCAAGGTTGTTCTGTACATAATTGCTTAATCCGATACCAATACGTATAGGCATCGGTATAACCCAATTTTGCATATAGCCGTCTTGCGGGTGCATTGTTTTCAACGACTTGCAGATAACTTGACACAGCACCATGATTTTTACCCCAGTGCAACAGATGCAGGATCATCTGTTCTGCCAGGCCGCGATTACGGTACGTTGGTTCTGTAATGATGTCATGCAGTCCAATGACTCCCTGCTCAACCACGCCAAGTCCGCAGGCCGCCACGATGCCATCAACAGATAGGGTGATGAAACCTGTCTTTGCGCGAACGTTTAAGAGCATCTGTGTCATCGTTTCCCTGAATTCTGCGTTGACTGCATTCAAACGACAGAAATGGTTCAACCATTCGTCAGTGAGCTGCTCGTCGATATGTACCTCCAGATGCTCAGGAGCTTTCAGTTCTTCTAGATTTCGAAGCTGTACGATCGTCCGATCCATGACGACATAACCTTTATCCTGCAAGAGCTGATCCAATTCTTCTG
The DNA here is from genome assembly GCF_036884255.1 of Paenibacillus tundrae. Classification (NCBI taxonomy): domain Bacteria; kingdom Bacillati; phylum Bacillota; class Bacilli; order Caryophanales; family Paenibacillaceae; genus Paenibacillus; species Paenibacillus tundrae. The sequence continues at coordinate 931,349 of NZ_CP145605.1, forward strand.
GCTGAACAAACGGTGTAATTTTGAAAATAGTACTTAACTGGTTAGATGTATAAAATTGCTCACAGGCCGTGATTTTCTCATGTACATCCAGGGTAGAAGGGTAGATGGCTTGAACCGAGTTCGCTCGCTTCGTATACCCTTTGGCAAAACGCAGCACCCATCCGTCATACAGTGAGGTTGATAGAGGCTGCCAGTGGTTGAGCGTTAATTCTTCAATATGCCGATGCGTATACTCTGTTGCATACATTTTGTTCATCCTCCCAGTGTAATGATCAAGTATATGTAAGATTTTAATTTAATAATAATACATATAAATGAATAAAAATTCAATTGGGATTGTTCGGATGTTAAACATCTGATTATTGGTATACAATTTGTAGGATACAGTGAAATGCAGCAATTAATAAGTAAGGATAAATAAGAATTTATATCAGTAAACAAGCATTAGCATACAGCTCAAGTTGCAGAAATGGAGTACAACATGATTACTATAGAGATCCAGGGACAGACCATTACATGTCATATTGAATATGGCAAACGAAAAAAAGCTTCCATCACGATGGACTTGCCCTACATGGTCACGATAAAGGCACCTAATGGCACCAGTGAAGAAGCGTTAACGGCACTCGTGCGGCAGCACGGAGAGGTCATCCTCACAAAGTCGGCGCTTATGCAGCAGGCACTGGAAGGCCCTCAGGCTAAGGAGTACGAACAAGAGGGCAAGGGAGCATTTTTACATTTTGGTAAGGAATATGCACTACATGAATTAATCCCTGTCGAAGGATTGGGGGAAGAGGAGCTAAGAGCGACCCTGAAGAAGTTCTACTTTGCCGAGTGTAAACGAGTAATTGGGGAGCGCATCGTTCGCTATCAACGAGAGCTTAAGGTGAAGCCGAAGTCTGTAGACATTGTGGAATCAGCCACGAAATGGGGGAGCTGTAGCTGGGACAAAAAGCTTACCTTTAACTATCGTTTAGCTATGGCACCGTATGAAGTTATTGACTATGTCATTATCCATGAGCTCTGCCACATTCATCATATGAATCATGACCGCTCGTTCTGGCGTCGTGTCGGCAGCATCATGCCTGATTACAAATCGAAGGAAGACTACCTGATGAGACATGGACGTGCTATGACGTTGTGAATTACAATGAATTCAAATACCCGTACCACGAGGTTTACTCTGTGGTGGAAGGAGTTAATGATGCCAGATAGCAACCCCTTTTCTGTGCAGGTGGACGAATATATTATGGGATTTGCACCTGAGGTGCAGGCACGACTTCAAGCTCTAAGGCAGTTGATTCGGGAAGCAGCCCCGAATGCGGAAGAGAAGATCAGTTACAAGATGCCCACGTATGCACAGCATGGGAATTTGGTTCATTTTGCTGCATATCAACATCATATTGGGTTCTATCCGGCTCCTAGTGGGATCACGGCATTTCAAGAGGAACTCTCCACATTCAAGAATGCGAAGGGATCGGTTCAGTTCCCTCACAATCAGCCGTTACCCGAAGAGCTGATCCGGCGAATCGTCGAATTTCGGGTGAAAGAGAACGTGGAGAAGGCAGCAACGAAGAAGCAGAAGAAGTAATAAACCGACCTGATCAAAGGAGAGTTTAGATGAATAAGGCTTTAATTGTGCTGGACGTACAGCAGGGTATTGTACGATTACGTGATGTAACAGAACCAGTGGCCAAGATCCAATCTGTCATTGGGGAGTTTGAGGAACGGGACTGGCCGATTGTATATATGAAGCATGTAGATTACAAGCAAGAGGATTCGTCTCTGTACTATAAGGAGCATGCCAATCTGGAGATTGTGCTCGATACGAAGCAGCATCCTGTGCTGGAGAAGAGCAAGCCAAGTGCGTTCAGCAACCCGGAATTAAAGACATGGATGGTAGAACGGCACATTGATCATGTATTTATTGTAGGGTTCAATACGGAATACTGTTGTCTGTTCACAGCAATTACAGCAGAGCATGAGGGTTTCCAGGTGACCTTGATCGAGGATGCGACGGGTACTGTCAACACCGAGGAGACTTATGAGATGAAGGGACTAGACATTCAAGACTTCGTTGGATCAATTCTGAATTGGTCTGGGTGTATTGAAGTGTTATATGTGGATGAGTTCAAGGAAATGTACGCCTAAGTTTATCTATCAAAAAAGAGATCTGCTGCAGACTCCTGTATCCTTGGGAGAGTGGATATGAATTTACAAGAAAACAGTCGGAAATGCCCTTGAGGCTTCCCGACTGTTTTTGTTGTTGTGGATACTATTTAATCTGAGTTTCTAATTAATTAATATAGTAGGTCACGTTTGAGTTGCCAGCCGCTGTGATGAGATAGGTAATATCATCGCTGACCTTCATGTAGATGTTGAGATCGGAAGCGGACAGGTTAGGCAGCGTGAGACCGAATCTACCACGTGCATCAACATTTACAGTGACTGTTCTGATATGGCTTTCCTCGGGTGATGGTCCATAGATCTGGAAGGTGAAGCTTTGGTTAGCGTATTTCAACAGTGTTCCATTAATCTTTAACGTACGGTCTGCTGTGTATTGAAATTTAACGAGGAAATTATCCAAGATATCTTGGGGATCAGGTTCCTGTGTACCTGGGTCTACTCCCGGATTCGGTTGTGTCTTATTTACAGAGAAGAATCGGGTTTGATACGTAATCTCGGCATTGGAGCCGTCTTTCTTCTTCAGACCTGTGATTCGGATGTTAAACGTGTCATTTTCTTTCAAAGACTGGATCTGATCTGGACGGAAAATGATAGCGTAATTGTATGCATAAGAATCGTTATTTACATTAAAGTATGCTCCCGAAGGGTCGGTGCTGTTCTTATGATTGGCCCCTAATACCCACGTCCGCTGATCTGATGAGCGAACAACCTCAACTCGTACATTCGATTGGGAAGGCTTCGCGAAGACATCTGGGTTCAGTTGTACGGACCAAGCTTGAGAGCTTTTGAACGCTTCAATCGGGAAGTCCCCTTTGTTTGGATACAAGCTGTAATTATAGTTTACCTTTTCCGCACGGCTGGTATCGAGAACCTGCATCGTACTGAACTGGTTGGCATACGACTTGTTATCACGGTACGCAACACCGAATCCCGTCTTCTTCAATTGTGTGCTCAAAATCCAGCGGCGATGACCCAGTGCAGCAATGTTGCTCGCATCTGAATCATCCATATACGCTTCAACACTGTTGACTGCGACGTTCCCTCTGGAGCTGTAAGCTGCAAACAGGTTGGAACTTGATGCCGACTTGGCACCTAAGTCGTAAAAGTCCTTTGGCATGTCCGCCGGTTGAGGCGGATAATGAGAGAGCGCTGATGTAGAGATAACGACTGCGCCATGTTGTGCTTGTTGATTGAGCGCAGCATCTAGAACGAGATCCCCCTCGAGTCCTGACAGGAAACGATAAAAGTTAGCTGCATTCAGGGCGTGCTCTAAGGAAGCATCACTAATTTTCCCCGCAATATAAGGTGCCATAGCGGAAGGTGTCTCGGTGAACGTCACTGATTTATCTTTCTCACTCATCCATTCATTCCACTTCTGAGTAATTTCTTGCTCGCTCCGCTCAGGTAACAAACTGTCGATGGGAGCTGCCGAAGCCTGCTGGGATGCAAGCAAAACGAGCAGTAGACCAGCTAAAGGTACTGCTAATAACGAACGGATGTAGCGTTTTCCATTAAACATGTTTCAATCTCCTTTTTTAATTATAAATTTTAATATTATGTATCCAATGGTTATTATCGACAGTAGAGGCATCTTTCGTTAGCTTTGCTCTCCTTGAATTCAGCGATTTTTCAGTTAGAGCCCTTATAATACTGTTCGAATCCTGTAATGGAAAAGGAGTTGTGACATGTTTAAGGTGATTCATCAGATGCTCTATCTCATTATGGCGTTATGTATTGGGCTGTTTATCGCTTCGTCCTTCTTTCTCCGGGCGCAGTACAATTACGCCATGTATGGAGATAATCCCATATTAGAAGCGCAGCAATGGGGCATATTCATTCCGATCATCATCGTGCTGCTCGTATCTAGCATCCTGCTCTACAGAATCTGTTTGACATTAGATAAATTCCGCCCCAAGGTGGTCATTCCTGTGGTGTTACTTTGTTCGTTTATCGTGCAGGTGGGCATTATTTTCCTGTTCCCGCGTGTGCCTACAGATGACTCACAGACCGTACTCTCTCTGGCGATGAATATGCTCTATGATCAGGACTATTCCTCGTTTGAGACAGGTGGATATCTGCATATGTTTCCATTCAATTTCTCAATCGTGCTCTATTTAAAAACATTGCTGTCCTTGTTTCCAGACAACTATCTGGTTATTAAGCTATTTAATATTTTCTTTTCACTCATAACGACCTATATGATCTATCTGATCTATAAACAATTGAATCGCAGATCCACAGCGCGTGATTATGGCATTTTAATCTTTGCAGCGACGTATCTTCCGTCGTTATTTATGAACAATCTGATCTATAACGATGTGATTGCAACTGCCTTTTTTACATCCTCCTTATATTGCTTGATCCGATTTACGAACAAAACGTCGTGGAGCATGTTGATTATAGCTGCAGTTCTATTGGCGATAGGTAACTATTTCCGAAGTGTTGGTGCGGTCATCCTGATTGCTGCTATTCTGTATATTCTGCTGAACTGGTGCAATATTGGACTCAAAAAAGTTATAGCATCCATCGGCATTTTGACTATTCTATTTAACGTTCCAGGCTGGACGCAGAATGCAGTACTGCAATCGACGCATACCGTTGAAGGATCTGTGAATGAGAACTCGGCACCGATCTATATGTGGCTCAATATGGGGATTAATCTGGAGCGATTCGGCTTCTGGGACAATATGGAGAGTTATCGAATCTATCAGCGAGAGGCGAACTATAACCAAGCGACAAGTACAGCGTTATTCAAGCAAGAGATCGAGAGAAAGTTATCCGAGGCAAGCTTAGCTGAACTGGCGGAGATGTACTATAAAAAGGTTATATGGACGTGGACTGAGGGTACTTATCAGATGGATCGATATGGAATCGGTAATGAAAGTGGAACGGACATGGGAAGAGGTAGAGGTGGGGGTGCAGGGATTGCAGGCTCCTACAGTTATACCAATCCAATGACAGAACTATTTGCAGGAGATTCGCCGTACCGAGTTGGTGTGTTATGGATCGTATATGTCATGAACTTCCTGATGTATTGTTTCATCCTGATTCGGGTGATCGGTGCGATACGTGCCAAGAGATACGATGAGGTTTCGCTGATATTAGTGATTCTAGGGTTTATCGGATTTTATATCTTGTGGGAGATCAAGTCGAGGTACATTTATCCGGTATATCCGCTGCTCATTGTGCTGTCCTACATGGGATTCAAGGATGTATATGACTTCGTATTTCGAGGAAAAATCGACTGGAAACCCGCTTCACAGACTTCCTTAGGAAAAGGGTGAACATATGCAAAAACGTAATAGAACTACATCTTATATATGGATGATGCTTGTATGCTCTGTCCTGTTGGTATCCTGTGATGCCATCACGTCTCAGCAGATTGCAATGCCAAGTTCCAATCCAGGTATGACTGGATTTCCTAATATGAATGGCGGCGATGGAGGTATGAACGGTGCGCCTAATGCTAACGGAGGTTTTAATCGAGGTAGTGTTGGTGGATCGGATTCAGATGCACGTACAGGTAACCGAGAAGCCATGCGCGGAGGCATGATGAATGCAGATTCCATGGGCAAAGTGATCTCTGTTGATGGCAATGTCATCACCGTAGCATTGTTGGAGCAGGCGCAGAAGGGCCAACCCTCCAGTTCCAGCAACAACAGTCAGCAGGGGAGTTTTCCAGGAGCCAATATGGATATCAATGAAACAGGTGAGGAAATGAAATGGACGGTGAATGATGATGTGATCATCACCCGAGGAATGATCATGGGGAGTCAAGATAACAAGTCCAGCTCTGATTCTGCCTTACAGTTGTCCGATCTTAAGCAAGGGGATATGATCATGATCTGGTACCAAGACAATACAGAGAAGGTAGAGCGGATTATGATCAATCCTTTCTAATTGTTGTGAATGTTATATGGTAAGTGATGAATTGGTGAGGCGATTTTGTAATTGCTTACATGAAATATATGGATTAATATAGAAATAACTTGGTTTCTCGAAGGGAGTGAGCGTCATGAAACGACGGGCTAAGATGAACGCAATGACTACAACCATTAAGGTGATTATGAACTGAATAGATACAGCAGACATCGGGGATTAGGTGCGGCAATATGCTGCTCAGAATACCATCGGATGACTGCTGACCATAGGGATATAACTGCATTTTTTTCCTGGTGATCACGAGGTTTATTTGTTTATGCGCTTCTTCTCGTACACCACGAATTTTAAAAGCCGCAGGCATAGCCTGCGGTTTTTTGCGCGCCAAAATAGCCATTTAACCCGGTGGCGGGTCAATGGAACGATCTATTGCAGGCAATAGCTGCTGGGAATCATTTCTTTTATCAGGCACGCCCGAGCAGTATTAACGATATTAAATAATGAGGAGCTAGATGCCCATGTTAAAACTAAAATATTTATTCCACAATCACGATCTCGCCGAGATGATATTGAAGCAATGGGACTATGATGCAGAGTCGCTGGATATGTTCCAACATTACCGAATATCGTCGAATGCGGTATACCCGTTCCGATTTCAAGATGAAGTTCGGTTGCTTCGTTTTGCACCTGTGGACGAAAAGGATAAATTGAAAATAGAAGCCGAATTAGCATTCCTGCATGAACTTCATCGACATCAATATGGAGCGCTAGAGACTGTTCCAGCACATAACGGGGAGGAGCTTGTTCGGGTTCATACACCGTGGGGGGCCTATTATGCATCGGTGTTCAAACGTGTTCCAGGGATATCACTTGCTCGTGTTGACCTGGATGAGACGATTGTTCACGGTTATGGTCAGGCGTTAGGCAAGCTACACAACGTATCCCGTCAGTACGTGCCAGAGCATACGGGTCGCTGGACTTATATAGAAGTGCTGGATTGGATGCAAGGTGTGTTAGAGGAGTTTTCAGATGAGACAGAGGCTTTGAATGAGGTCAATGCTGTGCGGACGGTGTTAGCATCCTGGCCTGTTACGAAGCAGAACTTTGGTCTCATTCATTACGATTTTGAACTGGATAATGTATTTTATGATCAGGCGAATCATGCCTTTTATGCCATTGATTTCGATGATACTATGGTTCACTGGTATGCGATGGATGTGCAGCAATCATTGGATAGTTTACAGGAGGAGGTTGAGCCAGAGCACTGGGAGCGGATGAAACAATCCTTTATGCGAGGATACTGGTCTGTAGCCGAAGAAACGGTTGATATGGAGATGATGTTTCCGGTATGTCGCCGCTTCGCCAACCTGTACGGCTATGTACGAATACTTCGATCTGCCGCGCAGCAATGGGCGCATGAACCTGAGTGGATGTGTGGATTGCGGGAGAGGTTGGAGAAGGCATTGGTAGAAAAAGCGAAGCTATTCGGTCAACCGCTGTCTTAGAGTTGTAGGAGCTGCAATGCGTAGTATGACGTAACCTATCAGAGTTCAAATCGTGCAAATAGCACCAGATAATCCCCACAAGCAGCACTCATAAGCAACATGCCAAAGGGACTTTATGCTTCTTTATGCTTCACTGTCATCAAAGAGCGCAGGTGAACCCACGTCATGGGGAAACCTAGCGCTCTTTCATATTATGTATCGCCAAACTATGATTCCGAAGCATGAATAGTTAGATCGAAATCGGGTTTGCACATGTAGCTAAGGGGATAGAGATCATCCCGGGCAGAGATTAAGGCACGGAAATGAAGCATACCATAGCGCTGACCTGTGGTTGAAGTAGTGGAGTAAGGAACAATCTCGCCTACTACAAACACGTCTTCTTCATTCGTACATCGATAAATGACATTGTTCGGATTGCGCACTTCTTTAGCGTAACCGTACGTCATTACGTGAAATGCTCGACCACGCCAGTTCGTACGGATTACTCGATAAGATTGTGTCTGCACAAGGTCAATATAACGCTCCAGTGGGAACGTATGCTCAAACTCTGTAATGTACCCATTCTTGTCCACATCAATGGTAAATTCAACATCATAACTCTTCCCAAATTCCTCTTGATAGGTACCCTCCATCATGCTCATCGTGTCGAAGCACGCGCCGTAAGCTTCATCTTCCACGTAGGGGATGGCGATTCGTTCAGGATCAACCACATGGGTGATCTGGCTGCTGGAGCAGTCTGCGTCCAGTGCCTTTGGTTGAAGTGCAATCATGCCAATCGTAAATCCAGTACCAGCTTCGCAAGTTATCCGCATAGTCATCTCCTTATTCCGTAATTAGTGATTAGACGAACGTCGGCAGGAAAGGTTGCGTATTTCCATTCGATAGATTCTTTTGATAGAGTAGTTATAGGTCATCCTGAAGGAAGACACGAGCGCGCGAATTGGAGAGGGGAATTGGTGATGAATGTAAAGTATAACGTTATTGAGCAGCAGGCTCTTCATTTTGTTGGGATCAAACGAACCTTCTCTTGCGTAGACGGTGAGAATCTTAGAGGCATTCCCCTAATGTGGCAAGAAGCTCTGGCTGAAGGGATTGAGGATCGTTTGAGCGAGCTGAATAACGGGATAATCCCTGGTTTGGTGGGTATCTGTGTAGATCAGAGACAATTGCATGACGGGCAAATGGAGTACTGGATTGCTACCTCTCACTTGGATGAAATCCCAGCAGGCATGTATGGAATAGAGCTTCCCGCAGTGAAATGGGTTGTATTTGAAGCAGATGAACTTGCGCCAGAAGCGATACAGCGCTTGTGGAAATATATTATGTCTGAATGGTTTCCTACAGGATCTTATGAGCATGCAGGTATTCCAGAGCTTGAAGTGTACCGTGGTGAAGGTGCTCCGCCTCAAGTGTGGATCCCCGTAAAGTCATAAATGGGTTAATTTCTAGAAGGTTCAATCATTAAGGAGGCGTATCATGTTATCAACTCGGGTGATGGAGTATTGTGAGGATCAAGGCTGGTGGCATGAAGATGTCCCGGCAGATTATGAAGAAGCGTTACGGAAACTGGGAATTGCTCTAGAGTCTGATTTTGCGCAATTTTATTTGCATGCTGAGGATGGTCCTACATTCTATAGTAGAAATCAGGAGCTTTATCAGATTTGTTGGTTTATGGTGAATACCGTTTATATGGAAGACATTACTGTGGCACAGCTCACGTTAGGGCTGCCGGATGCTTATATCCCGCTGGATAGCTTCGAGGGTGAAGGTGGGTTCTTTTATAATCGAGTGACGGATGAAGTCATTTTGGTTGAGCTAGGCGAATCGATTGAGCGTTTCCTTCGGGGAGAGAGTACACCGCAATGGTCGAATTTTAACGTATTCTTAGAATGGTACTTCAAGCTCGATGAGGAACCTACGCAATGAAGAAACGGTTACATTGAAGTAAAATTGAAGTGAGTTTCAGCGGAGAGCAAGTTACGACCTACCCTGGTGACATACCCAAGTGTCATAGCCAAAAACCATGCAAAAAGACGAGCCGCGGCTCGCCTTATTTGTTTCACCCTATTGTGCAACGGTCTAGCTTGGTGCTATGTAGTGTGCAGCGGGTAAGTGGTGTATTGCTCTAATCAGAGATGTTGCGCGTATAGTATTCGATAATGTCTTTGCGACGGATGATGCCGAGGAACACACGATCTACATCAACAACAGGTACGAAATTTTGATCGGCTGCTAATGTCAGCATATCCTCCATCTCGGCCTCAATGTATACGCATTCATTGTACACACGGTTGTTAATCTCATGTACCTCAACCTGATCCATATTATCAAAAGTCAATCCAGGCGTACTTCGCATTTTCCATAACAAGTCACCTTCGGACAGGGTAGCAACATATTTTCCATCCTGATCAATTACGGGTATGGCAGTATAATGCTGCGCTTCAAGCTGCTCGATCGCATCCTTCATGGAAGCGGAGGACTTGATATAGGCCACTTCGGCTTTGGGGAGTAAAAAATAGCTGATTTCCATCATCGGGCTCCTTTGCAGTAATTTCACTCTCCTTATTTAAACATATTATGTGAGTATTCGGCTATTTTTTATGATAAAATCGTCAGATTTGTGCCATTGTTTAAATGAGCTTGGAAATCTATAGTATATTGTAGAGGTGATATGACCATGAAAAAGAAACATAAAATTTTGTACGGACTACTCCCAATCTTATTTGCGGGTGGAGTCGGAATGTACTTATATATGCAGAACAGCAAAGCTGAAGAAGCGAAGCCAGAGGCCACTGTAACACAGTACATAGACCATCTGCAGAAGAAGGAATTCGATCAGCTATATACGATGATGACGCCTGCTTCACTGGATGAGTCTGGACTGAGTAGAGAACAGTTCGTGGAAAAATATAATGCGATCTACTCCGGCATGGAGGTATCCGAGGTCAAGGCAGAAGTGAAGCCGCAGGCCACCGAAACAACAGCGGATTCCAATGAATCAGAATCAGGAGCAAGTGTGGAAGCAAGCACCGAGGCACCCAACCCTGACATCTACGAAGTGGACTATAATCTGCAGTTGACAACCTTGCTTGGCGACGTGAACGAGACTCAATCCTTGAAGCTTGTCAGACAAGAGCTTGAGGATGGCACCAAAGTCTGGCGGATTGATTGGCAGCCGTCGATGATTCTCAAAGATATGGTTAAAGGCAGTAAGGTGAGAGTCCGGACACTATTTCCGGAACGTGGCAACATCGTAGATCATGAAGGGATGCCTCTTGCGACAAAAGGTACGATCAATGAATGGGGCATCGTTCCAGGGGAGCTAGGCGAGAGCCCGGAGGCTAAGATTGCCCAGATTGCTCAGCATTACAAGGTATCATCAGACGTTATTACGAAGGCGTTAGAGCAAAAGTGGGTGAAGCCAGAATATTTTGTACCGATTGCTACGACCGATGAATCCATGGTGCCTGACGGGCTGAATGGCGTGAAGCTGCAATCCAAGACGATTCGATACTACCCGCTGGGTGAAGCGGCTGCTCATCTGGTTGGTTATGTGCGTAAAGTGACGAAAGAAGATCTGGAGAAAGATACCGAAGGTTATTACCGGGCTGAGGACTGGATTGGTAAAGCCGGTCTGGAGCAGTCCATGGAGAAACAACTTCGCGGCGAGCGAGGTGGCTTGATTGAGATTACGGATGAACTAGGAAATGTCCAATCTGAGCTGATTCGTCATGACGCGGTTGATGGACAAGATGTGCAGTTGACCATTGATGCGCAAACACAGCGAAAATTGTATCAGACCCTTTCCAGCGGTGGAGACGCGGGAGCCATGGTGCTGATGAACCCAACAGATGGGCATCTTCTTGCTATGGTTAGTGCACCAGCCTACGATCCGAATAAAATGGTTACAGGTCTTACGCAGGCGGAGTGGGATGCGTATTCCGCTGATGAAGGGTTACCTTTTATCAATCGATTCACGAATCGTTATGCACCAGGATCAACCTTCAAAGCAATCACAGCAGCAGCAGGACTCATGGAGAACGTAACTACTGCGGATAAGGAACATGATATCCCTGGTTTACAATGGCGTAAGGATGAGAGCTGGGGCGGTTATTATGTGAAACGTGTGAAGAGTGTATCACCGGTGAATATGGTCGATGCTTTGGTATATTCAGACAATATCTATTTTGCCCAAGAAGCCATTGAGATGGGCAGTGCCAAATTTATCGAAGGTATTCAAAAGTTTGGATTCGGTGATAACTTCGGATTGGACGAATTGTACTTGAAGCCAAGTCAGTATGCGAATGAGGCGCATCTAGATCTCGCATCAGAGGTACTTCTCGCTGATACGTCCTACGGTCAAGGAGAGATGTTAATGTCTCCGATCCATCTAGCGACTTCGTTTACGCCCTTTATTAATGAAGGGAACATGGTGAAGCCTGTTCTGATTGTAGGCAAAGAAACGTCTGAACCCGAGGTGATCATCACACCTGATGTCGCAGCTACGGTTAAGGATGCACTCGGTCAAGTCGTCACCCGTTCAGGTGGAACGGCTCACTCCCTTAATTCGCTTCCAGGTGCGTTAGCTGCCAAGACGGGAACCGCTGAATTGAAAGCGAAGAAGGGAGAGAAAGGACAAGAGAACGGATTTGTCGTGGTATTTGATACCGAATCCCCTTCCTTCCTCATCTCTGCGGTCATTGAACAAGTGAACGGCCGTGGCGGAAGCCACTATGTCGTGGATAAACTAGAGCCGTTTCTGGAGAAGTTGAACGTACCTGCATCATGATAAAACATAACAGCCCACCAGATCTGAATGGCAGTGCCAAAGGTCTGGTGGGCTGTTTTTTTGTTAGTTCTTAGCTAGACTATAGAGCTTTATTTGCGAGCTGTTATCAGGAAACGTGCAGCGTTCGTCCGAATTCCCAGATCACACTGATATTGCTGAATCAAATGCTGGAGCGTCTGCACATCTGTAACTTGTTCTCCGAAACCGGGAATGATCGGCGCATGAGTCAGCAGGAAGAGTAGATCTTCTGGGCGAGCATAATACTCGGTCGCATTATATTCCTTGAGTTGAATATCACGGAATCCAGCTTCATGCAGCTCGTTCACGTATCTCTCCGCTAATGGGCTTGTTGGCAAGTCTTCGGTTGCCTCCAAGCCGAAGGCTTCTTTGATGTTATATTTATCATTTTCCCGAACCTGCTGGGTCAGAAACATGCCTCCATCAGCAAGTACACGATATGCTTCTGATGCGCAGAAGGGAGCATGTCTGCAAGCAATCATATTGAAAAATTGATCGGGGAATTGAAGCTGCTCGGCATTCATCTGCATAAATCGGACGTTGGAGCGCCCTGACGCAAGAAGATTACGCTGTGCAGTCTGTATCATGCCGTGGGAAAGGTCAATCCCTACAAGTAATGATGCAGCCTCGGCATGCGAGAGCAATGCTTCTCCGCCACCTGTGCCAATGTCGAGTAAGAGGTCAGAGGGACGGATATGGTGTATAACTTCAGTATACAGATCCCATAGGACGCCTTCGGATACAACCTGCATTGAACTGAAATCCCAACCGTTGATTGCCCCGATCTGTTCATAAAAAGCTTCATATTGTATAGTTTGTTTCATTCGTTATTCCTCCAAATTTGTGTAGTTACAATGAGTGTTGTTATTCAAGTTCGATACAGTAATCTCTACCGAGTTAGGTCAAGAAGACAGACGTATCCCTGCATAGCTGGTACGCGTTTTGACCCAGCCCGACCTCTAATTACTTCGAACAAATTGGAATAACATCCTTGTCACCTCACCATTTGGAATATAACTAGTATAATTCATTTGACAGCCTATATGCGACATGTTATTTTGGGTTGGGAATCTAATCCAATAGATCGAGGTGATCGATGGTGGCTGTAAGTGCTAAGCAGATTTTTGTTAACCTACCCGTCAAAGATTTGAATAAATCGGTGGAGTTTTTCACCAAGATTGGGTTTGAGTTTAATGCTAATTTTACGGATGAGTCAGCTACCTGTATGATCATTGGGGATAACATTTATGCTATGCTGCTGGTGGAAGAGCGTTTCCTATCGTTCATTCCTAAGAAAATCTCTAATGCTGCCGAGACGGCCGAAGTCATCGTTGCGCTATCCGTAGATAGCCGTGAACAGGTCGACCAGATTGTACAAGCTGCTCTGGATGCAGGCGGCAAGCACTACAATGATCCGCAGGATCATGGATTTATGTATGGCTGGAGCTTTCAAGATCTGGACGATCACCTATGGGAAGTATCTTATATGGATCTGAGTGCATTCCCGACAGAGGAATAATTGGAAATTAAGCAAGTTAACATTCAATTGTATGTATGAAAGTGAGATAGCCTTGTATGCCAATGAACTCGGGAATATTCGGGTACGTGCAGGACAACAATAAATGGTATGAAGTAAGTAAATAAAAGTAGCTAAGAAGGTGCCAGCTGGCACCTTCTTTGTTGTACATCACACGGTCGTTAGTGCTGGAAAAGAAGGAAGGATTGCGAAGAGGCGAACTTGGTATGTAATTTTTGTCATGAAAACAATCTGGCTAGATATTGCTTAATCAACATTCATCCGTTAAAATATAGAACGAATGTTCAGTATGCAAGTAGTAGGTAAGAAATGGAGTGAAGGAATGAACAAAAAGCAACTTCAAACAGAGCAGACGAAGAAGAAACTAGCGGATGCCTCTAGAGCTCTTTTTGTACAAAAAGGCTATAAGGCAACATCCATTGAAGATATCGTGGCGGCAACAGGAAGCAGCAAAGGCAATATTTATTACCATTTCAAAAGTAAAGAGGGTCTCTTTCTATACTTGATTGATGAATGGGATCGGGAATGGGAAGAGAATTGGACAGCCAAAGAACATCTCTATCGCACCTCTACCGAGAAAATTTACGGTTTGGCCGAACAGCTTGTCCTGGATGAGATGAATCACCCATTGACCAAGGCAGCCGATGAATTCTTCACAGGAGAGAAGAAAGAGAACGATATCGAAGAACGCATCACGGTGATGTTTGAGCGGCATATTCAATTTAACAGACAGTTGGTACAAGAGGGGATCGAAAGCGGAGAGTTCAAGGCTGACAACGTAGATAACCTCGCGCTTATATTAGAAAGTACCATTATCGGACTGAGTCACATGTCGCGCAGCATGGAGCCAGAACAGGCTCTTGCCTTATACCGTCATGCTGCAAGTGTATTCTTGCACGGCATTGCAAAAGATAAGGATTGAACATAGGTTGCCACTTGAGCGGAGTATATGAAAAGGCAACATTTTGACAACTACGGAGGATGCAATCATGGCTTTACTAACGCGCAATAGGGGCGCATTACTATTATTAATGGTTAATATTTTTCTCGTCTTTACAGGTATAGGTCTTGTTGTGCCCATTATGCCTGCGTACATGGAGCTACTGCACATTACCGGATTCACGGTGGGGCTGCTGGTAGCGGCATTTTCCTTCACACAGTTTCTATTCTCCCCGGTTGCGGGTCGTTGGTCCGATGCTTTGGGGCGTAAAAGGATTATCGTCGTCGGTATGTTAATTTTTGCTGTATCCGAATTTATGTTTGGTGCGGTTAATGCACCTGTGCTGCTCTTCGCTGCACGTATGCTTGGCGGAATTGGCGCAGCGTTGATCTTTCCAGCAGTTATGGCCTATACCGCAGATATTACGACAGAGGAAGAACGCGGCCGAGGCATGGGATTAATCAATGCAGCGATCTCCACCGGGTTCATCATTGGACCTGGTATCGGTGGTTATCTGGCTGAGTTCGGTATTCGGATTCCGTTCTATGCTGCAGGTGTTGCCGGTTTGTTAGCTGCAATCATCACACTGGCCATTTTGCCAGAGTCGACACGTAGTCCGGCAACAAGTAAACCTGATATGGGAGCAGCCCAAGCGAAGGTTAAAACGCAGAGTTTGGCATCCCAATTGCTACGATCGTATCAAGCGCCTTACTTTTTCAGTTTGATTATCGTATTCGTGATGGCATTTGGACTTGCAAACTATGAGACGGTATTTTCGCTGTTTGTATATCAAAAATTCGGGTTTACAACACAAGATATTGCGTTCATCATTACATTTGGCTCCATTGCAGGGGCTGTAGTGCAGGTTGCTCTCATCGGCTGGTTACTGAACCGGTTTGGGGAGAAGAAGGTCATTTCGGTATGTCTGTTTTTTGTAGCGTTGTTTGTCATGCTGACCTTATTCGTGCATACGTACTGGCTGATTCTGGTCGTTACCTTTATTGTGTTCCTCGGAATGGATATCTTACGCCCGGCAATCAGTACACAAATGTCGAAATTAGCAGAGGAGCAGCAGGGCTTTGTAGCGGGATTGAATTCAGCGTACACAAGTCTAGGCAATATTGCAGGGCCGATTGTTGCTGGGGCATTATTTGATGTGAATATTAACTATCCGTACGTTTCTGCTTCAATTGTACTGGGGATTTGCTTCCTATTATCGATGTGGGTGCTTCGAGGAGGCAAACAGGCTGGACAATTGAAAGCCGAAATGTAACGATTAACGATATTTAAAGTGATATTTTGTTATAATAATAGATGCTGGAAGTGAATAATTGGGCTGGGTCACGATGAACGTTATCTAGGATGGTCATTTTTAAGCATATACAGGATTATTGGAGTGATTCGATGAGTAAATCTAAAGGTGGCGGAACAGGCCGCGGTACGGGCAAAAAAGGCTGGAATCGCTGGCAAGCGAGTGCCAATCGTGCCAAAAGTGCACCGAAGCCCTATAAGAGCAAGGGTACGAAGAAAAAGGATGATATCGAAACCTCAAATGACAAGTCCCAGTGAGTGGGGACTGGCAAAGCGTGAGGTGTTCATGATGAAGAGATCTGACCTAAAGACAAGGGCAGGTCTCTTTTTTATGTTGATCCCCCTTTATTATTACATCCAAATCGCCGATATAAATGGTAAAATTCACCTCTATATTCTAGGGTGATTCTCAATATTTTATCAAAGGAGTCTTTACCATTGAAGCATGTTGCTAAAGTTATTGTACGTACCGCTATACTGAGCTTGTCCGCGATGGCTACCCTTACTGGATGCAGTACACCTTCTACACCCTCCGATGTATCTGAGCTCACCATCAACTCGGAGTCCATCGGTTCCTCAAAAGATGCTGTGGAAAAGCTCGTAACGTTCTATCCTCAGCAGAAAGAACTATCAGTCAGCCTCCCCTCCGAATGGGAAGTTGTCACGGAGGAAATCAGCCCGTCCCTTTTAAAATTAGCTACAAAGGATCAAACGAAATCACTTCGAATTGACCGAGTGAACCGTGAAGACTATATTCCAGACATGTCATTGACGGATTATATGGTTCGGCATCAGGAAAACATAAATGCAGCACAAGAGTCGGTAGATACAAGTTATGAGGTCATTAGAACAAGTCAGTTGATAATTGACCAGCAAGAAGCTTATGTAAAAGAAGGACGCACGAAATATGGCAAACATCAATACGGACACATTACCGCATTTCTAGAGACAGACCAGCATTTCTATATCATTACATACACGAAGATGTACCAATTTACGGCAGCAGATCAGGAGTTTTTTGAACAACAAGTGGCTAAGCATTTTAAAATTTTGAATGACCAGCCAACGGACTATAGCACATCTTCGGCAGAATTGGTTGCCCATCAAGGAAAATACGCACAGTTCCAGATTAGCACACCTTCCAACTGGCAGGTTCATGCATTTGATCTGTCGGAATCAGCGCTGGATGTATCTTTGTCTGAGAATAATGAGCAGTTGTCGGTTTACCTTGCATCCAAGGATGAGTTCGATTCAGACCTAACATTGGAGGAATACGGACGATACGTCGCCGAAGTCTACGCGGATGGTAAGGATACTCCCATACCTGAGATGATACCTGTTGAGATTAACGGTCTAAAAGGCATACAGCTGGAAGCACATTACGTGGATAATAAACGCCAAATCGTTGAGCTATGCACTATTCTGGAGTCCCGGGATCACTTTGTGGAAATCGTGTTCTACACCACAGAGAGCCGCTTTGACCGGGTGAAGAACGATTATCAAATCTATACGCGTACATATGTAGAGCCTGCAAGATGATATAATTTCTCCGAATGGGGCAACCGCTTGTATCGCTGCTGTAATCATCGTACTTGATAAATCCTGATATAAAACAAAATAACCTTCTTACAGAGCCGGAAGTCAGGTCATCAGCAAGAAGGTTATTTTAAGGTTCGTGTATGAAACTGATAAACGCTACACAAGTTGTAGAGGAAGCACTTCACTTTGATTTTAAAGCAAATATGCAAGTGAAGCTTCACTGTTTAAGACTTGCTCTATTTACTGTTCCTCGTGGTAGCTCTCCGTCGATTCCAGGTATGTTTGCTTCATTTGGTCATATCGATCGCTCGTAGCAGCGAAACTAATGACCGCAAAGTGATCTGGATATTCAAGAATCGTAAATAAGTAGCCGAGCTTTGCCTTGTCCACAGTAGCATGAAGTTCAAGCTGTATACCTGGTCTGCCATCAATCTCTATAGCCAACCGATCTGACTCCGTGACATCACTCAGAAATTCCATCTCGTATTCCATATAAGCATCAAAATACTCATCCAGTGTTGTTCCAGGGTCGAACTCAGACTTCAGATGTTTCAAATGCATCATAAAATCACCGTTTAGAGAAGTGGCATCTAGATCGTTATCAACCTCCCTTTTCATTTCACTAAACCAATCTGAAGGGATACGCATTGAGGTCTTCCCATCCTCTGATTTAATAACTTTGGTAGAACCAGAAGTCGGTTCGGTTTCAACAACAGCAGGCTGATCGTTCAGAATTCGCATAGATTGGGCAATCTGGGTGAAGATTTTCCGATCGTTATCGTTCAATTCACGTTGGCGGATGAAATAAAGATGGTAGTAGTGATTTTCCTTCTCAAGTGAAGCACTGAGGAAGTTCCCTGTCATTGCAGGCAATGCCATTGTTCCTTCGGTAAGGTAGGCTTCTGCGGAATCAATGTTCATACTTCCTGTTCGTTTCGATTCGTATGTACCACCATCAGCGGAGGAGAACTCATCATCCCAGTTTTCCACAATTTCCTCAAGAGATGATTCTGTTCGATCTTCTCGGTTATCTCGTTGAATCATAAGGATGCCCTCGCCGTTTTTCTCCATGGCAGACAATAAAATAGGTGATCCTGGTTGTGGGAAAGTATTCCAATCAAGTGGGACGGTGATTTCAACTTCATTCTGTGCTGAAGATAGAACATGATTCTGTTCTTCGGTCTGTGTTTCTGTTTCCGTAGCTACAGGTGCTGGGCTGGAGGTACTAGCTTGGGTAGCACACCCGGTCAGCGTAAGAGTGAGTGCAGTGGCGATCGTTATTGTTCGTGGAAGTGAACGCGTTGTTTTCATGAATTGGTGAATCATGTTCAGCAATCTAATCTCTCCTTAGAGCATGATGATATGTAGTAATATACAGGCTCGGTAGTCTTGTATGTGGATTAAAATATAATAATAATAGTAAGAGGGTTATTTTACCATTTATTAAATCGTTTGAATATATAACTTTAGACTTATAGTTCCAAAAGTGGATACAAGGGTCTTTCATCCGATGAATGTTTAGCTCTGTTACGTGAATACGCATAATATTCATCTTTACATAAAATACTGGCCTTCGACGCTACGAAGCTGTGATACAATAGGTGAGGTCTATAGAGAAACGGAAACACGCATAAGCACGAGGAGGAACAGGAACACGATGAAATCAGCCCCATTTATTGCTGTGGAGGGTCCAATTGGTGCTGGGAAAACAACACTTGCAACAATGCTTTCTCAGGAGTTGAATCTTCCACTAGTGAAAGAAATCGTAGAAGAGAATCCATTTCTGGCTTCCTTTTATCAGGATATAGATGAGTGGAGTTTCCAGCTTGAGATGTTTTTCCTATGTAATCGGTTTAAGCAATTGGAAGACACCGGCGCTCACTACGTACAGCAACATACACCCGTCATTTCGGATTATCATATCTACAAAAATATGATTTTTGCCGAACGCACTTTGAAAGGTACGAAGCGGGACAAGTACCGTCAAATCTATCATCTGTTAACCGATGACCTGCCAAAACCTAACGTGGTGCTATATATCGAGGCAGAACTCGCTACATTGATGTATCGGATCAACAAGCGAGGCAGATCCTTCGAGCAGGACATGGATCCTGGTTATATGGAACAGCTTATTGCTGATTACAAAACAGGCATGGCCTATTTAGCAGACAGCCCTAATCCTCCGATTATTATTAAAGTGGATGCAGAAGCACTCGATTTTGTAGAGCATCCAGAACATTTCAAGCAGATTGTTAATCAGGTAAAGGAGTATATCACATGAACAACTATGGCATTCCGACAAATGCATTAATTACCGTCGCAGGTACGGTTGGTGTGGGTAAATCCACACTGACAGCAGCGCTTGCGGAGCGTTTGAATTTCAAAACCTCTCTGGAACAGGTAGATCATAATCCGTATCTAGAGAAGTTTTATCATGATTTTGAACGGTGGAGCTTCCATCTGCAGATCTACTTCTTGGCAGAACGTTTTAAGGAGCAAAAGAAGATTTTTGAAATGGGTGGAGGATTCGTACAGGATCGTTCGATCTATGAAGATACGGGGATCTTTGCACAGATGCACGCGGATCAAGGTACAATGTCTGCAACGGATTTTGAAACCTACAGCAGCTTGTTCGAGGCTATGGTTATGACGCCATATTTCCCGCATCCGGATGTACTGATCTACCTGGAAGGCAGCTTGCCATCCATTCTGAACCGGATTACCGAGCGTGGACGTGAGATGGAGATTCAGACAGACCGCTCGTATTGGGAGCATATGCATGAGCGTTACTCCGTATGGATTGATCAATTCACAGCTTGTCCGGTACTGCGCTTGAACATTGATGAATATGATGTGCATGATTCGGCATCGGTTGATGCGATTCTGGTACAGATTGCGGCTGTGATTACACCAGCGAAGGAAGCACAGCGTTAAGCATATCAGCTTGCTGAAGCTCTAAGGCTTAATTAGAAGAAAAGCATGTTTAAATAGAATGGAATGGACTCTCCCTATGTCATGTTGAATAGTGGGGAGTTTTTTTATGTTTTTTTGTGTTTGTGTGGCTGAGGTTTGACGATGTCCCCCCGGGGAATTGCACGATTTTAGCGGGTCATGAAATGCACGCCATTGAGCTAGCGTGGGTATCGCTTACAACTTCATCATCATAGAAAATGGTTGAATTAACGAATAAAATGTGGTTTTATTAGTTAGGTGAATTTTGGAAAATAAGCCTAAGCATGACTCAGGAGGGAAAGACATCGTGGAAGAAAAGCAAGGAATCAAGATTGGGATGCCGATTATCGGCGGGTTAATTGCAGCAATTGTGGGTGGTGCCGTATGGGCTGCAGTGGCAGCAATGACTGAGTATGAGGTAGGTTTAATTGCAATTCTCATTGGGGCACTAACAGGTTATGCTGTCGTGTTGTTGTCCAACAAACGGATTGCAACAGTACATAAAGTGATTGCGGTCATTTTTGCGCTTGTCGGCATTGTATTAGGGAAATACATGACGGTGGTTTATTTTGCATCCGAGATGTTTGATGAAAGTTTTATGCAATTGGTATTTGACGGCGAGATCGTCAATGCGTTTATCGAAACGTTCTCGGACTATTTCGGTGAACCGATGGATCTGTTGTTTATTGGTCTTGCAATCGTATCCGCATGGCAGATTCCTGGCCGAATGGCGAAAACCAGTATGGCAACCGAAGCCTCATCCACAGACCACGCTCCACGAGCATAATCAGTTGAGGTAGGGAGCAATGGGGTAGAGATGGACAAGATCGGGCAAAGTTGTATGAAGTAGGAGAGCAGGAGAGCATGCTTCCACTGGGGTCAATCGAACGAATCGATAGCATGTGTCAATAATAAAAGCATGGCTAGTAAATCCAGTAATTCTGCATAGTCCTATATTCTTCATTCCAAAAAATCTCAGAGTGAATGTGCCGAGAGGCTCCTTCACATTGCGGCTGAGACACAAGCAAGAAGGGACGTAACGCCAGAAGGCGTGCGTCCCTTTTTTGGTGATGATATTTTACCTTGTGAATAGGTGAGAATATAGGCGTGTGTGAATCTGGCCTGTGTGAATCTAGAGAGAACCTCACTAGGGCGTGTCTGCGTCTAGAGTTAACCTGAGTCCAAGGTGTGTCTGAAAATGCTGTGAAAACACGCTGGAGGAAGTCGTATTTGAAATTTTTGTTCCAAGCAAGGATGTTATCCGCAGACAAGCCTAGACAGCTTAGGCAGCTTAGGCAGGACAAGAGAAAGTGGCACAACAGGGCGAGAAAATGGTGGACGATGCCCTTAAATATGACACAGTGGGGCGAAGAGATGGTGGAGATGCCTGTAAGTGAAAGTGAGATTTAAATTGACGACGTTCGGATGAAGCACCATCTCTAACGAACTCAGACAGCCTTATTGGCGGGAAAATGGCATTCAGGAAATTCTAACGAATCGTTGACACGTTAATACGTCGTTGGGACGCGAGAATTAGACCTTTTGCATGGTATTTCGGAATATAACGTTGCTCAGATTCGTTACTATTTCTATTCATCGCGATACAGCCAAATAAGGTGTCTCAGATTCGTTGTTTTTAGATCACGCGACATGATTTATTCGTTTTCAGACATGCCCTAATTCATATGCTCTTCCTTAAGTTTAACGGGCTGGGTTGTACTTAGTCTGTTTGCTGCTGATCTGCAAAGATCGCCATGGCTTCTTTCATAAACGCAGCTAATCCTTCGCCAAATTGGTCAATGTTACGAGTGAAGCGTTCATCATCCACATACATCTGACCTAATCCTCGAAAAGCCTCAGGTGAATAATGTCCCATCTGATTCAGATAGCTGTACCACTCCGAAATGACCGCTTGGGATTCAGCCGATGCGGGTGAACTGTCACGAAGCGTTGCCAAATGAGTAAAAATGCTATTCATCTGATCTGACATTGCCTTTTGTTCGTTGGGTGATGAGCGTTGTAACTTTTCATTCGCCTGGTCTACGGCTTTATTTCCCCAGCGCTGACGCGCTTCCTGTTCATATGGGTTCTCCTTGAAGTTAAAACCTTCAAATTGTTCCTTCGTTGTCATATCGATGTCTCCTCTCATATGCAGAACACTTTTATCAATGGTGGCAATCATACGGTCTAATCGTTCTCTTTTCTCCATAAGGATCTGGCGGTGCATCTGAAGTGCTTCCTCCCGGTTGAAGGAAGGGCTATTTATGATGTCTTTGATATCTTTCAGTGAGAAGTCGAGTTCTTTGAAAAATAATATCTGCTGCAGCATGTCTATATTGGCATCTGAATAGAGTCGATACCCTGCTGTAGTGACTTCATCCGGTGTTAACAAACCAATCTCATCATAGTGATGCAGTGTGCGCACACTGATCGAGGCGAGCTCGGCGACTTCTTTTACCTTCATGGCCATGGTTCCAACCTCCTTACATCACCGATTGTACAGTGTCACGTTACGTGAGAGTCAACCCTGTCAACTTTGAATGTAGCACCTAAACTAACTTTTAATGAGAAGCACAGTAGGATGGAGAAACTGAAGTGAATGATAGGAAGCCGAGAGGAAGCAAACAGGAAGAAAACAAGAAGAAAACAAGAAGCATACAGGATCACAATCCGACCGTTGTATCATATTTTATATGTAGGGGTGTGAATCGTTACGCCATACTAATCAATGATCGTGAACTGTTACCGAAAGTAATATTCGTAGACAAATATTCACAGACGGTTTGTGAACATAAATGAGGTGGCTTCAACATTATAGGTATAGACAATCTTGCTAATATTGATGCAAATGAAGTCTTTGAATTCAAGCGTAAATTCAATGCGGAGTTTTCTGGGGTATATCTAACTGTGTCGGAGGTTAAGGTGTGTAAAAGTTACATAGTTCATAATGCGTAATGCTTAATCCATGATTCATAATGCAATAAAGCTAAAGGATGTACATGCGACGGACAGGCTCAGCATATAAACCCTGCGCCCCGGCGGGGTTGCCGCGGTGCAGGGGTGCATGGCTACGCCAGCATCCCACGCACCGCCGCAGCGAACTGCGCAGCCGCTGCGCGCACGTCGGCCGCGCCCGCAATGGCGGAGATGACGGCTACGCCGTCGGCTCCAGCCGCCATCACGGCGGCCGTGGTATCGGGCGTAATGCCGCCGATACCCACCACCGGAACTGCGATGCCTGCGGCGCGCAGTTCCGCAACCCCTGCGGGGCCCAGCACAGCATGGGCATCCGCTTTGGAGCGCGTCGGGTACATTGGCCCGACGCCAAGATAGTCGGCGCCCGCCTGCACCGCACGGCGGGCTTCCTTCACGGAGTGGGCGGATACGCCAAGCATCCGCCCAGCTCCCATGCGGGCGCGTACAAGCGCCGCGTCCGCATCGTCTTGGCCGACATGTACACCGTCGGCCTCCACAGCTACAGCCAGCTCCACATCATCGTTCACGATGAACGGTATTCCGTGCTGGCTGCACACCTCGCGAAGCCGCCATGCTAGAGCTAGGCGGGCTTCGCCAACCAGGGCACCAGTTCCTTTTTCCCGGAACTGGAACAGCGTAATGCCGCCAGCAATCGCCTGGCGCAGCACCTCCACAGGGTCTTGCGTGGTATTCACGCTACCCATCACCAAATACACTTGCATTGCGCGTCGCACCGCGTCTGCATTCAGCTCATGCATCACTGCCCACCTCGCTGCCTGCGCTGATACGCAAAATGATTCGTCGGCCCATGCCCAGCGCCAATGCCTAGCTCATCTTCAATGGCTGCCTGAATGAATGCTCGCGCAGTCGTGACGGCAGCCAGAACGGACGAACCTTTCGCCAGTTCAGCCGTAATGGCGGCAGAATACGTACAGCCTGTTCCGTGAGTATGAGGGGTCACAATTCGAATATTCTCCAGATAGTGAAAGGACTGCCCATCATAGAGTACATCGACAATCATGCCGCCCGTATCATGGCCGCCTTTGATCAAGGCATACGCAGAGCCCATCTGCACAAGGCGTCGGGCTGCCTCTTCCCGTTCACTTAAATTTCGAATGGACATGTCTGTCAGCAGTTCAGCTTCAGGAATATTTGGCGTGGTGATCTGTGCATGCGGGATCAGCTCCGTAATCAGTGTCTGAATAGCCTGCTGCTGAAGCAGCGGTGCGCCGCCCTTGGCTACCATAACGGGATCAATGACCAGATTAGACCATTCATAATGGCGCCATTTCTCGGCAACCAATTGAATAGTTTCCGTACTGTAGAGCATACCTGTTTTCACCGCATTAGGCTTGAAGTCGTCTCCGGTCGAATCGAGCTGTTGGGCTATCCCTTCATACGAAATCGGAAATACACCCTGAACTCCTGTTGTATTCTGCGCTGCAATGGCAGTAATGACGGTCATACCATATACACCAAGTTCTTGAAAGGTTTTGAGATCGGCTTGAATTCCAGCACCGCCGCCATTGTCCGATCCAGCGATTGTTAGAGCCTGAGCTATACGCATGGTGTATCTTCACCTCCATGGATGTGGCGAATAAGAGCACGTTGCTGTAGTACAGATGGGGATACATGGCCCAGTTGGTTCAATAGCTCGATCTGGAAACTGCCAGGGCCCTGGCTTTCCGTACGATCTGCAGCCATCTCAGCAGCAACACCGTAGAAGGCGAGAGCTTCTACCACACTATCCAGACGCTCCTTGTCGTCAGTCGCCACAGCTGCAAATGCGCCAATTACAGCACTGAGCAGACATCCCGCACCGGTAACTTGAGTTAAGAGGACGTGACCGTTGCTCACGAGATAGGTCAGATGTCCATTCGTAATGACATCTTCGCGACCCGTGATCACAACGATACAGTTTAACTTTTGAGCTGCACGCTCAGCTATTCCGATTCGATCTCCTTCACCTTGTCCAGCATCTACACCTTTGCTATTCCAGTGCTCACCAATAACATTGGCGACTTCTGCCACATTGCCACGCAAGATCGTGAGACGTAGCTCACGAACGAGCATCTGAACCTGCTCAGAGCGATAAGATGTGGCACCAGCGCCAACAGGATCAAGCACGACAGGGACTTGATGGGCGTTGGCAGATATACCAGCGAGCATGATGGACTGCACAACATCTGTATTAAGTGTGCCAATGTTGAGGACAACCGCGCCGGACATTTTCGCAACATCGGCAACCTCCTCGTGTGCATAAGCCATAAAAGGTGATGCTCCAAGTGCAAGCAAGCCATTGGCTACAAAGGGAGCTACCACAATGTTGGTGATATTGTGCACTAACGGATTTTGAGTGCGTATACGTTCCAAGTAAGACATCTGTTTTCCTCCATAAATTCATTTTCATAACTCACTGGCATTTTCCCAGAATTACATGTAGGCAAGCGGCTGAGAAATGCTATATTCTGATCTGCGATGACTCATTTTTTATCCTGAAAAATGCAAAAAGCCCCGCCCATTTCCGGAGAAATGAGTGGGGCTGAAGATTCAATTCGCAATTGGTTTTCATCATCCATATTCTGTATGATGAAACGCATGATGTTTATTGAAAGGCCGCTCCACTTCCCTCCGCTGGTATGATCCAGATCAGGTTCAAAGGGTCCGAAAGTTCATTCGTCTCAGCCGTCAGGCTCCCCCAGTGCATTGCTATATTCAGTTTTAGTACTTTTTGAACAGGTATTTATAGCTCCAGCATATATCACATGCAAGTCAGATGTAAAGAAGGGATGTGCCAGATTTCTGCTTCCGCTGAGCAGCAGGAATCTGATCTGAAACGTTGTTGTTCCCTACTTCCTAACCCGATATAATAGAGGTTGTTCCAAAAGAACACTTTAATCACGAACTAGTGAAAGTGTTATCGTTATATCACCAAATGAAGGTGGGACGCTTTCCCTCCGGAGAAGAATGGGGATCCGAGTTGAAAACATTCAAGAAAGTCTACATCGAAATTACAAGCATCTGTAACTTGGCGTGCAGCTTCTGTCCGCAGACCAAGCGTGCCAAAAATTTCATTGACCCTGACGTCTTTAATAATATACTGGATCAGATTAAGCCTCATACCAAACACATATATCTTCACGTCAAAGGTGAGCCGTTACTGCATCCCAAAATCGATCTGCTGCTGGATTCTGCACACGAGAAGGGGTTCAAGGTTAATATCACGACCAATGGTACGTTGCTGCCCAAGACACAGCATAAGCTGCTAGGTAAGCCAGCGTTACGTCAGATGAACTTTTCCTTGCACAGCTTCGACGGACATGAAGGCTCGACAGACCGCGAAGGCTATTTGAATAATGTGTTGACCTTTGTTCGTGAAGCGGTGAAACATAATGTTATCATTTCATTCCGACTATGGAACCTGACACAGGATAACTTTACGAATGCTCAGATGAACCGAAACCGGGAAACGCTTGAGGTGTTGGAGCGGGAGTTCGACTTGGATTTTCGGATCGAAGAAAAGGTCGTACCAGGTAGCGGTGTCAAAATCGCTCCGAATGTATACCTCAATCAAGATCATGAATTCCAGTGGCCAAGCTTGGATGCACCAGAGGATGATGGCAAAGGCTTCTGTCACGCACTTCGTAGTCAAGCAGCCGTTTTGGTGGATGGCACGGTTGTACCGTGTTGCCTGGATGGCGAAGGTGTAATTAACTTAGGCAACGTACATGAGAAGTCATTCTCGGAGATCGTTGATGGGGAACGAGCCAATAACTTATTTTATGGATTCTCGAAGAGGCAGGCCGTTGAAGAATTGTGCCGCAAGTGTGGGTACCGCCAGCGGTTTGGCGCATAGTTAGCATCGTTAGACATAACAAATAGTCCAATTGAGATCACGTTATCTGGTTACAGATGGCGTGATTTTTTGCTGTTTTTGCACAATGTTCATTTGTTCATCTGCCCTAAATAGAGCATATTCGAAGTTCAGAATAGCATACTGCCTGGGTATTCCAGTGTACGAAATGTGCTGATAAGGAAGGCTCCAAGGCGAATACCAAGACATATCACCTAATGATTATTCTCGTTACATTCCTTATTTGGTAGGATCAAGATACGTTCCAAGCAGAGGTGCACATCTGGGGAACTGTGAGGACAAGCTTAGGCTTATGCGCCACCAATCCATATGAATAGAGGAGGACATGTTCGATGAAAAAATTGTTAACGGTGTTATTGTCGTTTGGTCTGGTCGCTTCCGTATTTGGGGCAATTCCTGCGTCTGCTGCTCCCGAGATTGTGAAGACAACCATCATTGTAGAGAAGGGCAAGACGTATGATGGAAAAGGAAAAAGCGTCGCTGCCGATCCGAATACACTTGGTGATGGTAGTCAAAAGGAAAATCAAAAGCCTATCTTTCGCCTTGAGGCAGGCGCTACATTGAAGAACGTAGTCATTGAAGCACCAGCAGCTGATGGCGTGCACTGTTATGGTAGTTGTAACATTGAGAATGTCACCTGGAAGGATGTTGGAGAGGATGCATTGACTTTGAAATCATCAGGAACGGTGAACATTACGGGTGGAGCAGCTTACAAAGCATATGACAAAGTATTTCAGATGAATGCATCCGGAACGATTAACATCAAAAATTTCAGAGCAGATGATATTGGCAAGCTCGTTCGTCAAAATGGAGGCACATCCTATGCCGTGACCATGAATGTGGATAATTCGAACATTTCCAATGTGAAGGATTCCATTTTGCGAACAGACAGCGGCAGTACGAAGGGGAAAATTACGAACACCAGATATTCGAAGGTGCCTACGTTATTCAAAGGATTCTCGTCAGGCAATACAAGTCAATCAGGGAATACGCAGTATTAATGCAGCGAACAGATAAAAGGCATCCCGCGGGATGCCTTTTCCTATAGTTTCAGCTAGATGAGGTAGCATGCATGTCCATAAGGCTCCTACTTCTACTTTTCATCCGGCACGTTAACAAAGATACTTCCTTTGGATGGTACAGCGGCCCCTTCAGCTACCGATCCGGCTTTGTTGGTGACCGTATAAGAGGTTTCCTCGGCCATGAGTGAGTACTGGAATGACACGATCGTTTTACCAGCTAATGAAGGGCGTGTTCCAGCTTCGGCATATGGCTTCGTTTTGACGAAGAACAGATCACCAAGAGTCCCGGAACCGTTACCTATGTTTGCTTGCCATTTCAGGAAGGCCTGACCGTTTTTGACCTCATAATAACTGATTAGATCGTTGTTTTCGTTAATGAAGAATCGATCTTTTTTGCCTTGCTCAAATATATAGGCTGTGGTGGAGTCCACATCACCACGCTCTTCACGTAGCTCCAGACGAGGTTGTCCCAACTTCGAGAAACGTGGTAGATGAATTGCAGCCTCGCGCGCAGCCACGAGATCATTGCCGTTATATGCTTTAACGAGGGCAGTATCCGTTTGATAGATGTAAGCTTCCTTCGAGGCCTGATTCCAACTAACCTGGGCGCCAAAGGCATCGCCAATGGCTCGGAGTGGAAGCATAGCTTTGCCATTGACCAGAATAGGAGCTGCTGCAAGTGTCGCTGTTTGACCATTTTTCGTTATCGTTTTGGTGTTAGGCGCAAGAATGTATTTGTCGCGATCGGTCTGGATACTAATTTCTTTAGTTTTGTTGTTATAGCCGAATGTATAGTTGCCCAAGAATTGAAGTTCGGTCAGTGCTACATAGGTGACACCTTGCCGAATGACGACGTCATAGGAAGCTGGGATGTTATTAATATACGCTGTGGGTTTGTGGTTGGTAGCTGCTTCTACGACGATGGGTGACAGCAGTGCGGGTGCCGTACCTGCGGTGAGAATCGAAGCGGCAAGAATCATCTTCCATTTTTTTTGCTGCCAAACCGAGTGGATATTTTTCATCATAATCAATCTCCCTTCTAAGTGTACAGACGGAATATTTATCCCAAAAGTTTCATATAGTTGTAAATCACATCCTGTCATTAACCTAACGTATCTATAGCGAAACAATGCTCGCAGGTGGATTCAGACACTAGATTAGTAAGCGTACCAAGGTAGTTTTAGTGAACATAGCATTGCTACAATTACCCATATAGTGTACATTAAAGGCAATGAAATAAGTGAACCGGGTGCTCAATGAAGTTGGGCTGAGAGGGCGGCCTTATGCTGCTGACCGTAATATCTGATCTGGGTAATGCCAGCGTAGAGAACATAGAATCACAGTGAACAAGACGTTGAAAATAGCGTAATGAGTATCATTTCGAAGCCTAGTTATTTTGCAATCATCTATGGATGTACAATTTTGATCCTGTTTAAGAGGGTCACGGTAAACTTATGCAAAATATAATGACGGAATGTGAGTCCGATCATGAATGAAATGCGCTTATTATATTTTTTGGTACATTGTCTACTGCTGATCACCATGACGATACGTAGGTCTGCCTGGAAACCGGGGAGGCTTTTTTTGTGTTCTACCAATCTAGGACGTGGAGTTTTCGGACACACCCTAAACAAGACAAAGGAAGGAAGTTGTTCACATGGGAAATGCAGTGCGCAGTAATAAGTTGAGGTTGACGGATATTTTGGTAACGATTGTGATTGCGGTTGTGTTTGGCGTGATCTACAAAATATGGGGGCCTACTTATGATCTAATGAAGCCTTTCGGAATACATGCCGAGCAGATGATTTATGGCATGTGGTTTATGGCGGGAACCTTTGCATTTATTGTGATTCGCAAACCCGGCGTAGCGATCTTAGCCGAGGTTGCCGCAGCAACGGTAAGTGCTTTTCTGGGAAGTGAATGGGGCATGTCTACACTAGTCTATGGATTACTGCAGGGATTAGGTGCCGAGGTCTTCTTTGCAGTGTTTCGCTATCGCGTTGCAAACCTGATGGTAACTTGTTTAGCAGCAGTTGGTGCAGCGGCGGCTTCGCTTATACTGGATTACCAATATGGATACATCGATTCATTGTCGGCATGGAATTACACCTTGTTTATCGGTTTCCGCTTCCTTGGAAGTATTATCATTGCAGGAGTGTTTGCTTATTATCTGGCCAAAGCGCTAGAGCTTACAGGGGTAACACGTTCACTTCGGCCTGTATCGAAACAGGATTACGAGGCATTGGACTAAATGCATGAAGAAGAGCGTTCACAGGTTGTAGGGGTAACCAATCTAAGATGTAAGTTCCCTGGAGAGCAGGCCGTGTTATTTCAAGGCTTGTCTCTCTCTATACGCCAGGGAGAAAAGGTACTGTTGCTTGGGCCGAGTGGCTCTGGCAAGTCAACATTATTGCAAATATTGAGTGGCATCATCCCGAATTCAGTAGAGATTCCGATGAAATGTGATGATATCCAGGTGCCGAAGCAAGCCGGGTTTGTTTTTCAGGATCCGGACACCCAGTTTTGCATGTCCTATACAGATGAAGAAATTGCCTTTGTGCTGGAGAACCGGAATATACCACGAGAACATATGCCTGAGCTGATTAGCCAATACCTGAACCAAGTGGGATTAAAGTTCGAACGGAATCGCCAATTGATCCACTCGATGTCCCAGGGCATGAAGCAACGTCTAGCTATGGCCTCCATGCTGGCGATGCAACCTGATGTGCTGTTTCTAGATGAACCGACAGCATTGCTTGATGACGAGGGAACTACGCAAGTGTGGGATACGGTGAAGCAGATCATGCAGAACAAAACACTGATTATTGTGGAACACAAAATTAATGAGATTGTGGAATTAGTTGATCGAATCATCGTGCTTTCACCAGACGGAAAGATTGTTGCGGACGACCGTGCAGAGCAGATCTTTGCGAATTATCGTGAAATGCTGCGAGACTATGGGATTTGGTACCCAGGGGTATGGGATGAACAGGAACAAGAACATGGGCAAAATCAGAAACAAGAGCAAGGGTTGCATCGATCAAGTAATAGATTCGCATCAGAGGATCACCGAGTGATGACCGATACGGAAACCTGCAAGACAGGCTCCCTAACTGATCCAGTGAAGGTGAGTACACCGGAAGCAGAGCCTGCACTTGAGTTACAGCATTTCACCGGATGGCGAGGGAAAACGCCGTTTATTGAGATTGAACAGGCACAGGTGTGGCATGGGGATTGGATCGCGGTCGTTGGAGCCAACGGTGCTGGCAAAAGCTCTTTGTTATTAGCTCTCATGAATATATTGAAAACAACAGGTTATTATCGCGTAGAAGGGCAATTACCTGGTAAAACAGAGAAATTGGCTGATCATATTGCATTTGTATTCCAGAATCCAGAATTTCAATTTGTTGCTCATTCCGTTAAGGATGAAGTGGAATTTTCACTTCTGTCTGGAACGCTCTCTGCGGAAGAGCGGCATCAGCAGACGTATGCCATGCTGGAACAATTTAACCTGCAGGATTTAACGGATCGACATCCGTATCAATTATCCATGGGACAGAAACGGCGGTTAAGTGTTGCTTCTGCTCTGGTACGTGAGCAACGTATTCTGTTGCTGGATGAACCGACATTTGGTCAGGATGCCCGTAATACGTTTGCGATGTTATCACAACTGGAGCGACTACGTCGCCAAGGAACAGCAATCATTATGGTCACACATGATCGAGAAATTGTGAAGAGGTATTGCACACATGTCTGGACGATTGATAAGGGGAGGTTGACCGATGCAGATCTCGTTTCCACACCGTGAAACCTGGCTCCATGCGGTCAACCCGGGTCTCAAGCTCGTTATTCTGACACTGATGTTTATTATGGTCATTCTCATACACAATCTGAATGTTATGGCTAATGTAGCGATTGTCATGCTGCTATTACTATGCTGGTCAGGTCACCCGTGGTATAGGCTGCTTTTGTACGCCTCGCCCTTCATCCTGGTGTTCATTTCTACTTCAACCGGGATGATGATGTTTGGTACGGGGCAAACCACTTGGTTCCGCTCGGGACTTATTCATATTACAGAAGAAAGCTTCTATCGTGGGATGCATCTGGGGTTCCGTTCTTTAAGCATGGCAGCAGCCGGTTTGTTATTTGGACTTACGACCAAACCTGTTCGTTTATTCTATTCATTAATGCAGCAATGGCGTTTACCAGCCAAGTATGCGTATAGCTTTCTTGCGGCGATGCGTATGATCCCGATTCTATTGGATGAGTTTCAGACGTTACGCTATGCCATTCGTATTCGAGGTACGAAGCAGCGTGGTTCTCGTTGGAACCTATATGGCACGTTGAAACGGTACGCCATTCCTCTACTCGCTCAGAGCATCCGTCGCGCGCAACGAATGGCGATTGCGATGGAGGCAAAAGGGTTCGCAGAAGGACAGCATCGTACCTATTACGTGCAGGTTGGTTACTCACGTGCGGATCTATGGTTCACATTGTATTATGTCATCATGTTATCCATCGCCTTTGCTTTGGGAATCCTGTACCCTTACCATCCTAATCTGGTGGACGTCAGATAGTACGAGAACAAGAGAATGCAAGTGAGCAGCGAAATTAATTTTGATTCAATGGGTAACTTTTCTTTGTTCAAAACGTCTTTAATGGAAATAACTTCTATTTGAGTGGAGTGAACATCGTGAAGATTGGGCCAAACGGAGTAAATGCAAGGTATCCATGGGTTACAGTAATGGGGGTATCCCTCATGCTCGTTACAGGCTGTGGGTTACTGGATAATCGCACGGATGTTGGAGGAGAACCAAGCTCAATTACAGTAACGCAAGCTAAGCCTACCCAAGTTAATTATAAACAGGGAGAAGCCGTGACGGTTGTGCCCAATACACCTTTGTTCATCCAGAGAGTAGAACGCCGTGAAGATCTGGACAGCGTGAAGCTGCAATCGTACACGACCCACATGGAGAAATGGAAGGTACGGTCTACAGAAGGGGAATGGATTCGGGTTCAGGATGAGAATCGGGGAACGGTGTGGTTCCCAGCATGGTATGCATCGAAAGAGAGTCGCAGTGTTGAAGCGGTCAATCCACAGACTTTTAAACTGCATCCAGGCCGTAAATTATATTTATCTCCAGGGAGCAAAACAAGCTGGCCAATCGGTGCTGAAGAAGCATTTCTAATAAAAAAATGGAATGGATGGTATGGTGTCTCAATAACGCCGCGCAACTGGACGAAGAATAGTTTGGATTACCTTCCGCCACTGCTCTGGGTTAAGGCAGAGGATATTGACCAGCATGAAAATATAAAGGATGGTTGGCTTCAGCAGAATTCGGCGTTGACTACTACAGCGATCAGACATCTAACCTTTCTAAAGTTCAATAAGTCAGTAACTTCGAAGCAGGTGAAGCAATGGCTTGGTGAACCGGATTGGAAAGAACATTCGACCAATCTCTCCGATACAGGCCAGAAGATGAGTATTGGCGAGACTTGGCGGTATGAGCGAAAGGATGGTCAGTTTCTTGTAACCTTTAGCCAGGCCGGCAAGATCGCTCGAACAGAGTGGCGTATTTTACAGAATGGACAGACGTACAGTTGGGATAAGTATTATTTTAATACCGGTGAAGAGTATGAATACACGAACAAGACAGACGCCAAAGTGCTGCCAGCTACACTGCCTTGGAAGCCGATCTGGACGAATCAGGGCGGAATTAATTATACCTTCTTACAGGCAGCGAATGAGGATGTGCTTTTAATGGAAGGTGACGATGGTGGATTAAGTGGTAACCATTACGAAAGTTCAATGTATGCTCTGGATCGACATTCTGGAGAGAAGCTGTGGGAGGTCAATGCCGGTTATGGTATACAGCAAGCTCAGATGGATATTGAACGTGAGCATGTTACCATATTTACAGATTATGATTCGGATAAGAAAAGCTACAATGATCGTGTCCGTCATCTCCGACTGAATGATGGTCAGGTGATGTGGGGATTCAATCCTAAGCAGGGATATGAAGTGAACTATATAACGGCAGCTAAGCATGTGGTTGTTGTAGATCGTCGTCTGAGCGAAAATTCAAATGGTGGGCATCTATCCGTACTGAATAGTAAGAATGGTAAAGTATTATGGACACGCAAGCTTAACAAAGGTTACCAGTTGTTGAACCAGCGTGCAGAAGATCCATATGTGCTGTATTGGGATAAAGGAAAACTCACGGCGGCTGATCCGTTAACAGGACGTGTCGTTTGGAATATCGTAGCTAAGAAGTCTACAGTAGATCACCCAGAGAACAATCCATACTTTGATGGGATATATCGTATAGACCCTTTTCAGAGCCCAAGACCTGAACGTTGGATGCTGCTCGCTGATCAGTGGACGCTGGTGGATTTGAATACAGGCAAAAAGCGGGAACATTTCCCTGCTAAACACGAACAGCAGATCGAGGTATTAAACGATGGTATGGTACTGATTCGTGAAAATAAACACGGGCATCAATACGGTGAATACGAAGATTTCACAACAACACTCTATGATCCACAGCGTGGCCAGAAACGTTGGAGTGTGAACGCTAAGATTGAACGTGGTCTGATAGATGGGGATCACGTATACGTGATCCGGAATGGCTCTCCTGCTGCACTGGATTATAAGACGGGAAAATTGCGCTGGAGTGTTAAAGAGACGTTAGGAACGGTGCGGCACCCTATCAATCAGGGGAGTTACACGCTCATTAATGATCAGTTACTGCTGCCTATGGGGGCAGATCTGCTCGTCTTCAACGCGCAAAACGGGGAACTGATAGGCAGGGTGAATGATATTGTTACAGGCCAGCCAGAGCATAGAGATCGACAGGCCAAGAACGGAGCGATAAACCGCATTGGAGATGAAGTCTATATCGGCTCATCCAATGGGCGATTCAGTTTATATAAATCACAAGACTTATTAACAGAGATGGTTCAATAATGATCCCTTTTGAACGCTCATTAATAGAGGTTGCGCCTTAAGGGTTGTCTCATAGTGCATGTTGATTTATTATAAATAAACAGGATTGCTCGCGCTCCGGTTATCGGCTGTGCGGGCTTTCTTCATGTGTTCGCGAAGAACCATGCACGATTAATCGCGGGAGGAATCTCCATGATTTCATTACACGGAGTAAGCAAACGTTATTACGAGCGGGGCGAACGTGCAGATCAGGGGTTCGAGGCGCTAAGCTCTGTCTCGCTTGAGATAGGACAAGGGAAGATCCATGGCATTATCGGTGCCAGTGGTGCCGGCAAATCCACGCTGTTACGACTGCTTAATGGGCTGGAGAAACCGGATGAAGGCGACGTGTTTGTCAATGGACAGAATCTCACGGGGATGAGTGAACAACATCTTCGTAAGGCTCGTCAATCCATCGGTATGATCTTCCAGCATTTTAATCTGGTCAGCAATCGTACTGTAATCGGTAATGTCTGTATGCCTTTGGAGCTGGCAGGTGGGTCATCCCGTGCTGAGCGGGCTGCCCGAGGCATGGAAGTCTTGAGATTTGTCGGTCTTGAGGATAAAGCGAAGCAGTATCCTGCACAGTTAAGTGGCGGGCAGAAGCAACGTGTGGCGATTGCCAGAGCGCTTGCGAGCCGTCCCAGTGTTCTCCTCTGCGATGAGCCTACATCGTCACTCGACCCACAGACGACGAGTGGAATTCTGGATGTACTTCGTCATGTTAACCAGACGCTAGGTGTGACGATTGTTGTGGTTACTCATCAGATGGAGGTTGCACGTCGGCTCTGCCATCAAATATCGGTGATGAGAGAAGGGCGTATCATCAGAACCTTATCTGAAGCAGAGGTCAGCAGCATTCCAGAACCTCAGCCCGACATGCTGACATCATTATTGTTGTATGATGAGGCGGAGAGTAAGCCAGAGTGGACTGGCCCAGTCTCAGGTCACACGGAACAAGGGGGACGTAAGAATGATACCTGAATCCGTGATCAAATATCAGGATGAGATATGGCAAGCGATCGGAGATACCTTTGTCATGGTCGGCATCTCCATTGCGGCAGCAATTCTGATCGGGTTGCCTCTGGGAACGCTGCTATATTTGTTCAGAAGGGGTCAGCGATACGAAAACAAACCGTTGTTTACGATTCTCGGAAGCCTGGTTAATATTATTCGTTCGTTTCCTTTCCTGCTGCTAGTTGTATTCATGATTCCGTTCACTCGGATTGTGGTGGGCACGTCCATCGGTACACTTGCGGCATCTGTTCCACTATCAGTGATTGCTATTGCTTTGTACGCTAGACTCGTTGAACAGGCCTTGCTCGATGTGCCCAAAGGCGTGGTTGAAGCGGCTACATCGATGGGAGCATCAACCTTACAGCTTGTTGTGAAATTTCTATATGTAGAGGCTCGATCAAGCCTTATATTGGGTCTTACGACGGCGACCATCAGTTTTATCTCCTACTCCACAGTGATGGGGATTGTTGGTGGAGGCGGTGTTGGTGATTTTGCGATTCGGTATGGTTACCAGCGGTACGAAACGGATATTATGTTATTTACGATTATCATTATGATTATCTTGGTACAGACGATTCAATATGCAGGTAGCAGATTATCACGCTGGCTTGATCGTCGATCTTGAGCGTATAATGAGGTCGAAATGAACATGTCACACACAGACTACATAATGAAGGGGTTAAAGATGAAATGAAAGCGAAATTAATGCTTACACTGCTTGCAGTGATGCTTGTAGTAGCCGGTTGCGGTCAGAAGGAAGCCGCACCTGCGGCGGAAGGAACGAACACAGACAACGAAGCAACACAGGAAGTTACATTGAAAGTGGCTACACTGATTCCACCAATGACGGATGTGTTGGACATTGTTAAACCATTGTTGAAAGAAGATGGCGTGAATCTGGAAGTTGTGGTTTTATCCGATAATGTGCAGCCGAATACAGCGCTAGCGAACAAAGAGGTGGATGCTAACTTCTTCCAGCATTTGCCTTATATGACTCAATATAATGAAGCACATAACTCCAATCTGGTCGGCGTTCAACCCATCTACAATGCGATCTACGGCGCATATTCCAAAACATACAAGTCAATGGATGAACTGCCGGATGGCGCAACGGTTGCAATTGCCAACGATGCTTCGAACACAGGACGTTCATTAGTCATGATGGAGCAGAATGGTTTGATTAAGTTGAAAGAGGGCGTAGGATTCGATGCTACACTATCGGATGTTATTGAGAATCCTAAGAACTTCCAGTTTAAAGAAGTGGACCTGCTGATGCTGGCTCGTATGTTGGATGATGCAGATCTGGTTGCGATGACACCTGCTTATGCAAGCCCACTGGGTCTTACGCCGAAGAAGGATGCACTCTTCACGGAGAAGGATGATTCTCATTTTGCCATCACATTGGTTGCTCGTGAAGATAATAAGGACTCCGAAGCCATTCAGAAATTGGCGAAACGTATGGCTGGTCCTGAGGTAAAAGCATTCTTCGAAGAAAACTATGCAGATATCGCAATTCCGGCATTTGAATAAGGTGTGAATCTGAACACGTCAATTGAATAAAATTAACTAGAAGATCTGAGCGCTAATGCTCAGGTCTTTTTTTGATGGCTGTTGAGTAATAGACAGTTTTCTTAATATGTGTTTAAAAAGTTAACATTTTAGTCATATCGCTAGATTACTTTATTTAATAACTTTTTCTTATAATTAGCTTGAAAAATAGTTCTTTAGCATTAGGAAAAGTGGAAATCAAGAGATTTTTTGATGAGAAAGGTGTCGCTTTTCAGTTGTTAGACCTATTTATGGGGGTTGGAAGAAGTGCGTCTAGCAGACCGAGCATTGTCATGTGTTAGAAGAAAGGAGTAGAACGGAAATCTAAAGGAAAGAAATATTTTAAACTAAATATATGTCGGAAGAGGTAGAGAAACTTGGTGAGAAAAAAGAGGAAGTTGGTTTCATTAACCAAAATTCATAAAAACTTTAAGGCTAAACTAGCGTTGTCATTAATCGCTTTTTTGGTCATACCTTCGTTCTTGGTTGGAATATTAGCATATAACAATGCGAGAGGCGAAATAGAAAAACAAATTTTACATAGTGCGATAGAGAATGTTAACCTGGCTAATTCAACCATTGATATTGTGATAAATGCTAAGCGTAGCCACATCGAATTCTATGCAGATAAGCTCACAGGAGTAATGGGTCAAGAAGATGCGGAGACATCGATTGTGGATGAATTGAAGGACTATGCTGGGCAAAATCCAGATATTATAACCATCGGCTTGGGGACGGAGGAAGGCGTGTATCTCATGTCGTCTGACGGCGATATGCCGGATGGCTATGATCCAAGAACAAGACCATGGTATATCGAAGCGATGGGAAGCCCGGATGAAGTTATTGTAAGTGATCCGTATACTTCTGTTGAGACGAACGATGTTACCATCACCATTGCGAAGGCGCTTCGTGACAGATCTGGTGTGGTAGAGCTGGATCTGGATTTGACCGACATTAGTGGTTTGGTTAGCGGAATTAAGGTAGGGGAAGAAGGATATATGATTTTGCTGGATAGCAGTAAAAAGTATATTTATCACCCAACTCAGCCTGCTGGAACAGACGCGACAGAGGATCTGTGGACACAGGTGTACGAGAATCCTTCAGGGCAATTCAACTATACACTGGGACAAGACGAGAAAATTATGTATTTCGATACTAACGCATCGACAGAGTGGAAAGTGGCTGGAACGATGTATTCCTCTGAAATTGACACTGCGGCTGCACCTATTTTGCATCGGATGATTATTATCATTTCAGCTTGTCTTATTGTAGGATGCGTCATTATTTTGCTGGTCATGCGTTCTATTGTTCGACCGATTCGCCGTCTGAAAGACCAAGCGATCCAAGTGAGCGAGGGGGATCTTACCCAGACGATTGTTAGTACAAGTCATGATGAGATCGGTGAGCTAAGTGATGCGTTTGGGAAAATGCAGGACAATCTGCGATTGTTGATTCAAAATGTCGAGAAAAGCGCAAGTGAAGTTGTTGCTTCCTCAGAGGAAATGACACAGAGTGCAGAATCCACCAGTGCCGCTAGTGAGCAGGTTGCACGGGCTATCCAGGAAATTGCGAGCGGTGCAGAAAGACAGACGAATGGCATCGAACATAATCATGGAGCGATGAGTGAAATGACCGTAGGCATTACTCGCATTTCCGAAAGCTCTATGCGTGTCGCCGACTTAGCGAAGCATACTACCGTTCAGGCGGAAGAGGGTGGGGAAGCGGTTAAACAGACCGTCAGCCAGATGCATTCCATCCAGAATACCGTAGAAGAGACCAATCAACTGATTCAGGCGTTATATGAACGCTCTAACCAGATTTCTGCGATTACAGAACTGATCGGTAACATAGCCAAGAAGACGAATTTGCTTGCCCTGAATGCCTCGATTGAAGCTGCTCGTGCAGGTGAACACGGTAATGGTTTTGCCGTCGTAGCGGGTGAAGTGCGCGTATTGGCGGAACAATCCCAACAATCCGTGAGCGAAATTACGGCTCTCACTAATGCTGTTCAAGAGGATATGGCTGCCTCGGTTCGTATGATGGCAAAGGTAACCACAGAGGTTGGTGATGGTATGACCATCTCAACAGAAGCGATTCAGAAGTTTGAATACATTTTGAATAGCATGAGAGATACAACACCACAGATTGAAGAGATTGCAGCGACGTCACAGCAGATTACAGCAGGTGTGCAGGAAGTAGCAGCGATCTCTAAAGAGTTGGCAGGTATTGCTGGGGCTAATGCGGCAACGTCCGAAGAAGTTGCGGCCTCGTCAGAGGAGCAACTAGCAGCGATGGAGGAGATTTCATCTTCAGCACGAAGCTTAACGTCCATGGCGGAGCATCTACAAGGAATGATTCAGAAATTCAAATATTAAACCCGTATTAGGATATAGGAGTGTTCTCCGAAGGGATAAGTTAGCTTACATCATGTTACATCAAGGGGAGGTAGTTGCGATGCAACTAGAACTTAAAACTTTTTTATTGTTAGAGGATGCGGTCATGATTACTGATGAACATGGTGTAATTCTGGAGGTGAACTCGATCTATGAGGCCAAAACAGGTTGTGTTAGGGAGCATATGATCGGTCAGCCTGCTCGCCTAGAGATTGATACACATTGGAGAGGGAATCAGACTTGGTCTGGCGTTGCCCATATTGCAAGAGCTAACCAAGAAGTTTGGGAAGCTGAAGTGACGATCACCTCTGTTTATCTGGACGACTCTCTCTTTTATATTAGTATCTTCAATGATTTGTGTGAGTAAGGCGTGGTTCGGGTAAGATTAAAAATAGTTTAATTGATTAAGAGAGATTGGCATAATATGATTTGTTTAACTTGGAAGCTGCAAACGTGAATCCAGCCAAATTCATGAATGCACATACCAGAATCCGCGATTTGGACGGTGACCTATTGCTGCGCGATCTTGTACTGAATATTACGTTGATTCTGATCTTCGTTTTTCTCACACATTATTATCTAAACCAGACGAGTACGAAACGTGTTTCTTTCATTGTTAATCGAATGGTTGTTGGTGTTCTTTATAGCATTCTTGGCACGGCTTTATATTATTTTAGTATCCAAATTAACGATGGCTCGTTATTAAATTTTAGGGCCATTGTCTATTTTTTAGCTACTTATTTTGGTGGAGGTCTTTCCGCGCTTGTCACCTTTGCTTTAATGTTAAGCCTTAGATTGATTATAGGCATTACCCCTCAATTCGGTAATTTAGAATATTTAATTGTTGAGATTATGTTTGTTATCGTCATATATCTGGTCTTTAAGTATGTTAGGCATTTTGTGCTGAAATGGATATGTGGAGCAGTGCTGTTGAACTCGGTGTATGTCTTCACTGTGGGTGAAATACAGTCACTGTCTCTGCCCATTTTAGGCATTCATTTGTCATTTCAGAATGCATGTATCTTATTAGTTTCATTATTTTTGCATTACCTCAATCAAAATCATAATTATCGACTACTCGTTATTCAGAAAGATCGGGAAATGCTAGAGATGCTGCGTATGCAGACTGGCTTTGCCTTTAAAATACAGAAGCGAAACGCTAATTTTGAGTATGTTGTATTAGAAGGAGAAATGCTCTCCCGCATGGGCTTGGACATGAAAAGCGTAATGGAAAATAACAAACGTGGAGGAACAAGCCTTCTACCTAAAGAAAAAATGGATTTTCTAAAGGAGCAATATGAGCGGGCTTGGCAAGGAGAGTCCTTATTTTATGAGTTTGAATATAGGGGTCATTATGCAATTGTGAAGATACAGCCTCTACTGGAAGACGGCGAAGTGAAGTATATCATTGGTCATGGGCTTGATATTACGGAACATCAT
Organism: Paenibacillus tundrae; assembly: GCF_036884255.1. Classification (NCBI taxonomy): domain Bacteria; kingdom Bacillati; phylum Bacillota; class Bacilli; order Caryophanales; family Paenibacillaceae; genus Paenibacillus; species Paenibacillus tundrae. Next base: position 973,261 of record NZ_CP145605.1, read on the forward strand.
GCCGTGAAGCGAAGAGTTCAAGAGAGTGAAGAGCGGTATCGAACGTTGGAGCGTGTCTCTCAGGATTGGTTTGTCGGATTTGATGCCAATAAACGCATTGTGTCGGTGAATCAGAGGTTTCTCGATGCGCTTCAGACAAGCAAGGAGCAGGTCTTCGCACAGCAGCTTGAGCACTTGATCACGATCGAGGAGTTGGAGAACTGGTCATTACTATTGCAACAATCCTTGTATAATCAGTCTTCTCAAGAGATGGAGCTTAGCCTGAGGCTCGGAGATGGACAGTTACAACACTATCGGGTGCACTTACATCCCGTTCAGCTGGCGAACTCTACAGAACGTATCAAGGGTGTATTTCATGATATTACGGATCAGGTTCAACGCTTGAAGGCTGATGAGGCTAGTCAGGCAAAAAGTAATTTTCTCGCATGGATGAGTCACGAGATTCGTACCCCGCTAAACGGCATTATCAGTTTTACATTATTGCTTCAACGTACAGGTCTGAACACCATGCAAATGGAGTATTTGAATAAAATAAATACGTCATCTCAATCCTTGCTTACCTTAGTGAATGATATTCTCGATTTTTCCAAAATTGAAGCAGGCAAGCTTACCATAGAGAGAGTACCCTTTTCTCTAGAAGATTTCTTCAAGGGCATTGCTGATCAAGCGGGCGCGGCAGTGGGTTACAAAAATATTGATGTTATCTTCAATACAGATCCAGATCTGCCTTTGCGAGTATATGGTGATCCGGTGAGACTTGAACAGATTCTGCTGAATTTACTCAGCAATGCAATCAAATTCACAGAGCAAGGTCATGTTCTTGTTCACGCTGAGCTCATATCGCTGGATACTGAGCAGGCCGTTGTTCGGTTTGTTGTAGAAGATACGGGCATCGGTATAGCACCAGAACATATGGAGCGGTTATTTGTACCCTTCACACAGGGAGATCCATCAACGTATCGTAAATATGGAGGTTCCGGTTTGGGTTTAACCATCTGTTATCATCTGGTGAGCTCATTAGGAGGAATCCTGCAAGTGGATAGTGTACAGGGAGCATATAGTCGTTTTTCCTTTGAGTTGGTACTGGATTTGGCGGATACGGAAGAGGACTTCTTCCTTCGCATGTATCCTCAACTGCAGCCTCTGATGGGTGCGGCGATCATTGAAGACAATCAACGGCTGGGTGAAAGCTTGATTCAGATGATGCATTCCTTTGGTATCCATGCAGTGTTATATCCTGAACTAGTTGAGCTAGCAGCAAGTCGTGAATTTACTTCCGATCATGATCGCACATACACGGTATTTATGATTGATATGGACATCATAGAGACGGGGAACGGAACGGATTGGAACCGCTTTATCAATAGTCTCGATCGGTCAAAGATTAAGGTGCTCGGATATACCCATCCGTTCAGCGATCATGATATCTGGGAAGAGGGAAATTTAAGCCGTCCTGATCTCATGCTGTTCAAACCGATTACTCGTCTAGGCTTGTTCGAAGCGTTGCTTACCCTTCAGGGAAATGCGCCAATAGAGCAACAAAGGGTCAACTATGATTTAGATGATTCCCAGATCCATCATAAGGGACATATTCTTGTGGCAGAAGATCATGAAATTAATCAACTTGCCATACGTGCAACACTTGAACATATGGGGTTTGAGGTCACATTGGCGGCTAATGGGCAAGAGGTCGTGAAGAAGCTGGATGAACAGAGATGGAAACTCATTATGTTGGATCTATATATGCCTGAAATGAATGGGTTGGATACAGCACGTCATATCCGTCAGATTAGGCAGTATGATCATACGCCGATCCTTGCTCTAACGGCAAATGGGTTACAAAGTGATTATGAGAAATGCCTTGAAATGGGTATGAATAGCATCTTGTTTAAACCCATCAATGAGCAACAAATAGCAGAGAAATTAACACTATGGATCAACCTGAGAGGAATGAAAGAGATCAGGGGTATGCATGTGGAGAAGGCCATCAATCAGATGGGCGATAAGCCGCATATCTTACAATATGCGCTTACGAAGTTTAAGGCGGAGTACAGTTTGTTTCAAAAAAAGATAGAGTTGCAGCTTCAATATCATCGGCTGGATGATGCCATTCGCAATGTTCATTCACTCAAAGGTGTTGCTGCAAACCTGCATGCCGCAAGGTTATTGGAGCTTGTTCTTGAACTAGAGACATGTTTAGTTAATCTATCACCTAGAGCCGATGTGGCTGCACAACTAGAGAAGGTGCAACAAGAAATAGATGTGATCACTACGTCTTTGCCATGGTGAAGCAGATATATAACTGATGGTTCACATTAAGGTGTGAACTTATATCCCACCCCCCAGATGGTATGAATGTATTGGGGGTTTTTTGGGTTGATTTCAATTTTTTTGCGTAATTTTGCAATGTGAACATCGATGGTACGATCATTAATATAGGCATCTAAACCCCGAATGGCTTCAATCAGGGCATAGCGACTGTATACCCGGCCTGGATTAAGTACAAATAATTTCATGATTTCAAATTCAGAAAATGTAGTTTCAATCTTCCGATGATTGAGCAGAATCGTTCTGCGTTCCAAATCCAGAGAGATTCCTGGCTGCTCTTTAGACATGATGGAGTTATGATGTATTGCCGTTCGGCGTAGCACAGCTTCTATGCGTGCTTTGAGCTCCTGCATGCTAAAGGGCTTACACACATAGTCATCGGCTCCATCCGATAAGGAACGAATTCGTTCAGAGATATCGGTTAACGATGAGATGACGATTATAGGTGTGGTTGTATGCTCTCGAATGAGCAGACAAGGGTTCTTACCTCCCAGGTCAGGGAGCATTAAATCAAGAAGAATGATATCAGGCAGCGCTTGAAGCTGTAGAAGACCATCTCTTGCGTTATCGACACGAATTACGTCATATCCTTCCCCTTGAAGATATAGGGATAATGTGTCACCTAACATATTGTCGTCTTCTATTATAAGCACTTTGGTCATGATGTTCCTTTCTAAAATCCACGATGTGGAAGTGGGCTAACTGTCCTAAATTCACCTTAATCTACCTGATAATCTATACTTACGAGGGGATGATGTCAAGGATAGGATGGACGCTTTCCGAAATGTAGTTTTCATCCTAGTTGATTTTGATATTGGCTAGAGCCACACTGGTGTAAATGTGGCATCCAATCAGGTTATACTGAGCCGCCGAGGTTCCTCGGATCACGTTCCATGAGATGCATAAGCTTCTGTTCAGTAGCTGTGTCCGCTGCCGGTGTATAGATGCTACAGCGCAGGTCAGAACTGCCATGAATCTGCAAGGATGTAAGGTCAAATAACATTTTGCCTGCCTTAGAGTGTCTAAACTCAATGAGAACGTCAGGGGCACTGCTGACACTACTCTGTTTCCACAGTGTGCGAAAGTCTGGATATTGATCCATCATCTCCTCCAAAAACAAATTATACCATTCATCCTCCACATACTGACCATAGTAAGCACGGAATATCGCCAGAAAGCCGCTAACAAAATGCTCCCAGTTCACCGCAAGTCTGCGGAACTCCTTACGTTCAAATAACAGACGAATCATATTACGTTGTTCAAGTGGAATGAGGTCAAAATCGATAAATACATGTCTGGCTGCATCGTTCCAGCCAACAATGTAGCATCGGCGATCAGAGATAATGCTCGGGCAATGCTCCAGATCGCGAAGAATCCGTTGTAGTGGTGGACTGATCTGCAACGGTTCTTCTTCCGCAATATGTGCTGCTGCCTGATGTTCCAATGCTAGCGAGAACAAGTATTTGCGTTCATCGGGCGTTAACTTGAGAGCCGTCGAGATATTATCCAACACGGAATGAGATACCTGGATATCCCGTCCCTGTTCCAGCCAGGTGTACCAGGTGGTACTTACCCCAGCTAGTTGAGCCACTTCTTCCCGTCGTAAACCAGGTGTTCTTCGCCGCGTGCCCGTAGGCAGACCGACGGATTCTGGCGATATTTTGGCACGCTGGTTTTTCATAAATGAGGATAGAGCTTGAAGCCTGGCGTCATGATTCACGAATTCACCCTCCATCTAATCCATTATCCTAGTGGTCATTATACTAGGATAAACAACAACTTGTAATAGGATAACACCCATGACAATATTAAATCGAACTTAATTTTGTATACATGCTGGAGGGAAAGAAGATGGAGCGTGTTGTAATTACAGGAATGGGAATTATCTCTCCTTTGGGAAATGATGTGGAAACATTCTGGAATAACCTTGTTCAGGGCAAAACAGGAATTTCAATGATTGATACGTATGATATGACACAATATAAATCTAAAATGGCTGGTGTGGTTCGAGATTTTGATGGGGAGCAGCAATTCGGACGTAAAGAGGCTCGCCGTATGGATCGCTTCACCCAATTTGCCGTTGCAGCAGCAGAACAGGCCTTAATGCAATCGGGTCTAGAACTGGAGAAGCTAGAGCGAGAGCGGGTGGGTGTGTATGTTGGTTCCGGCATTGGGGGAATTCAAACCTTGGTTGAACAGAGCAACCTGCTTACTGCGCGAGGTCCGGGAAGAGTCAGTCCTACCCTTGTGCCCATGATGATCTCGAACATGGCGGCATCGATGATTAGCATGAGGTTTGGTTGTTGGGGGCCAACGCTCTCGCCAGTGACCGCATGCTCTATCGGTAATACAGCGATTGGAGAGGCATTTCGGTTAATTCGACATGGCGGAGCTGATGTTATTTTTGCAGGAGGCACGGAGGCTGCCGTGACTGAGGTCGCTTTGGCGAGTTTTGCTAACGCAACGGCATTATCTACGCGTAATGAAGAGGTGAAGGCAGCGAGTCGTCCGTTTGATGCAGGGCGAGATGGCTTCGTTATGGCTGAGGGTGCAGGAATCGTCGTGGTGGAGTCGCTGTCTCATGCCCTTGCTAGAGGTGCTCATATTCTGGCTGAAGTTGTCGGATATGGCGCGAGTTCAGACGCATACCACATGGTTGCCACCCACCCGGAAGGAAGAGGTGCATTTTTGGCGATGAGGGCTGCATTGAAGGATGCTCATCTCGAACCTGAGCATGTGGATGTCATCAATGCACATGCAACAAGCACAGAAGCAGGTGATCTTTCCGAGACCCGGGCGATCAAGAAGCTATTTGGCGAAGCGGCTTACCGGATTCCTGTAACTGCGAATAAGTCGATGACTGGACATATGCTCGGTGCGGCTGGAGGTGCGGAAGCGATCTCTTTAATCCAGACGTTGAGACATGGGATTATTCCACCAACAATTAACCAGGAACAGTCAGATCCTGAATGTGACTTAGATTATGTCCCTAATGAAGCTAGAGAAGCCAACATGAGCATCGGGATGTCTAATTCGTTTGGTTTTGGTGGACATAACGCGGTATTAGTGTTTCAAAAGTTTGGGGCTTGAGTTGTTGAATTTCTTCAACCAAATGACGAATTAACTAAAACAACGAAAAAACGAAGACGAGTAACGAAGTAACTTTCAAGTAATTAGAAGTAACATTCAAGTAAACAAAGGAAAAAACAGCGTTGCCACACAAGGCAGTCGCTGTTTTTTTGTATGCAAAGTTTCCAACCCATGCCATACCGCAAACTATCTTCGGGTGCCATTAGGAGGACATGGAGGGAGCATCCGCTTGTTTCGTAACGGAGCCTTTCAACCAGTGAGCACGCCATTTGGATTGCATAACCAGCACTAACAACATGGATGCTGCAGCAATCAGACTAAGGATGACAAAGCCTGGCGTGTACGATTGATAAGAGCTATACAACTGGCCGAGAATGAGAGGCAGTGCATATCCACCAAGTCCACCGGCTGCACCAACGATTCCGGTCATGAGTCCAATTTCATTGCCAAACCGTTGTGGAACCAATTGGAACACGGAACCATTGCCGGCACCGAGACACATCATACCTAGGAATAACATAACGACAACTACAGGAAGTGGAGGGATGAAGGATACACCTACTAGCATGATACATGCTCCTGTATAGAGGAAGGTTAACATGCGTGTCCCACCGAGTTTATCTGCCAGATAGCCGCCAACAGGTCGGAAGAAGCTGCCTGCAATAACGCAAAAGGTAGTGATATCTGCTGCACGAACAGGTGATAGTCCGTATTGAGTATTGAAAAAGATGGTCAGATAGTTACATAATCCAACGAAACCGCCAAACGTTACACAGTAGAACGCGCAGAACACCCAAGCATCTCTTTGCTTCAACAAGCTTCCGTATTGAGATAATTTCTTCGGTTCAGGACGGTTCGGACTGTTACGGGCGAAGATGGAAAAGAGGATAAATACAATCACGATGGGGATAATCGCTAGACCAAATACGACTTCCCAACTGCCAAAGTGAGTGGCTAACCGGTTAGCGAACAATGTAGCGAGAACGGTTCCGCTATTCCCTGCTCCTGCGATCCCCATGGCAAGTCCTTGATGTTCCTTCGGATACCACTGTCCTGCAAGTGGCAAGGCTGCTGCGAATGAAGCACCTGCAACACCGAGCAGAAGTGCGACTACATATAACTGGCTTAGTGATTCTACCCATAACCAGCCTAATAATAAGGGGATAATGGTGACAATCATACCAATCTGAGCCGTTCGTTTCGGGCCAATATAATCGGACATAAATCCGAGTACAAGTCGAAGAATTGAGCCGCCCAGAATAGGGAGTGCCACGAGATTAGCCTTCTCTAGGGGAGTCATCGGATAATCCAAGGCAATGACAACGGCCAGTGGGCCAAGCATACCCCAGATCATAAAGCTGATATCAAAATACAAAAATGCGCCAAAGAGGGTAGGCTTATGCCCGCTTTTCCAAAAACTTTTGCTCTCCATCATCCATCATCGCTCCTCATCCATTTGAAAATATTTCTTACACGTGGTGTGTAATCCAATAGAAAAAGGCCACAAATCGTCCAGATCATTGAACGATTTGCGGCCTCTTTGCCGACTGGCGTAACACGTCATTGTGTTTCCGCACCCGATAGGATCACAGCACTGTGATTTTGATTCAAATTATAAAAAAGGAAATTGAGTATGTCAACAAAAATTACATGAAATTTAAAATTACCTAATTTTTAATGTCACATCTTCTTTTTGTGTTAATTTTATTGACATCATTTAAATTTTAACTTAATCTGAATCTAATATGAATTCACACAATGGCGTGTGAATTCCGGAGGCAACGGTGCCCTTTTCCGAATGATGGAGAAGGGATTTTTCTGTTTTTTTATCAGCGTGTGAACGAGTAGGGGGTAGCTCATGGATAAAAAGAAGCTGGTGGTCATCGGAAATGGTATGGCTGGCGTGAAGTGCATCGAGGAGATCATCGCCATTGCTCCGGATACGTATGACATTGTGATTTATGGTAATGAGCCAAGGCCTAACTATAACCGAATCATGCTGTCCAAGGTTCTGCAAGGCGAGCATACGGTGCAGGATATCATTCTTAACGATTGGAGCTGGTATGACCAGCATGGAATTCGGCTTCATACAGGCGAGACGGTTACAAGAATCAACACGCAGGAGAAATATGTAGAGACAGCATCTGGAATGAAGGAATCATATGACATCCTGATTCTAGCCACAGGATCATCCCCATTCATTCCACCGATTCCGGGAGTAGACAAAGAGAGAGTGATGTCATTTAGAACAGTGGATGACTGTACACGCATGGCTCAATATTCGAAGCAATACGGCAAGGCTGCTGTTATTGGGGGTGGCTTACTTGGACTAGAGGCCGCTCGAGGACTTCTACATCTTGGCATGGATGCGGTTATCGTTCATAACGCGCCTTATATCATGAACCGTCAGTTGGATGCCCAAGCCGCGGATATGTTACAGCGGGAACTGGAGAGTCAGGGGATGAAGTTTCTTCTATCTAAGAATACGCAGAAAATTGTGGGCAGATCCCAAGCGCAAGGTCTGGCTTTTACGGATGGTTCGAGGCTCGAAGCGGATGTGGTGATCGTAGCTGTAGGTATTCGCCCCAATGTCGAGTTAGCTAGACGGAGTGGAATTTATACCCATCGTGCCATAGTTGTTGATGATTTTATGCGTACCAGTGTTCAAGATGTGTATGCGGTTGGTGAATGTGCGGAGCATCGGGGGATCAGTTATGGACTGGTTGCTCCATTGTTTGAACAAGGAAAGGTTCTAGCTCGTACGTTATGCCGGCAGGAAACGGGAGCGTATGCAGGCTCAATTCCCTATTCGCAACTGAAAGTATCTGGGGTAGATGTCTTCTCCGCAGGTGACATTAGCGGTGAAGGCATGCAGACAGCCATACAGATGCTGGATGGTGTTCAGGGAACCTATAAGAAGGTACTTATGCAAGCAGGCAAGGTTCGAGGGGCTATTTTGTTTGGAGATACGACAGAAGGAACTGCATTACTCAGTCTTGTTCAACGGGGAGCTGACGTAGCTGAATTACGACCACATGATGGAGAACCTGATCCGGCGGAAAAAGCGGCAGCAGCATTACCTGCACAGGACACGGTATGTGCTTGCAACAATGTTAGCAAATCGGCGATCATGCAGGCGATCCAAGAGCATGGGCTACAGAATGCAGATCAGGTTAAGGAGCGAACCAAAGCATCCGGATCATGTGGTGGATGTCGTCCCATGGTCGTAGCTCTGGTGAAGCACACGCACAATGTCCAGAAGAACGGCGGCGCGAGTACTGCTGCGGATACCGAAGCGGATCAGAAAGAGCTACCGATATGTGGCTGTACAACGCTGGGACATGATGGACTCAAGAGTGCGATGGAAGAGATGTACCGGGAGCAAAAATCTTCGGTCGAGCTGACATTGGATATTCAACATGGAACTGATTGGGAGTCAGAGAAGATTTTATTACTGCAAAGGTTGGGCTGGGAAACAGCATCGGGATGTGAGGTTTGCGAACCAGCAATTCGTTATTATGCACAAGTACTAACACATGGAGTTGCGAGTATGAACTCGGATCGTGAATGGGGTGTTTACGGGGCAGAGCAAGCTCATGGGACTCTCGTGTACAGTGATGACGCTCTGTATGATGCTCTTTCGAGGTCAGATGTGGATGGACTCTTAACTGAACGACTTCGTCTGACGTGGAGAGGTATGGCGATGCCTGCTCCAGTTAGAATTGCGGTAGCTACAAGGCTGTCGTCACCCCTTAGCCCTGTTGTTCAAGATTTAGGTTTGCAAGCTTCTCCGGCTGGGTGGGAGGTATATGTTGGTGGTCATGCAGAGCAGCCCGTTAAGCAAGGTGGATTGTTAGGGCTTGCGGAAACGGTGGGGGATGCAGTGAGGCTTGCCTCGGCGTGTCTTCAGTGGTATCGCCAGACAGCGCGATTTGACGAACCGATGTGGGCATGGTCGGAGCGGCTAGGATTCATGTCGATTCGAGAGATACTGCTGGATTATCAGTTGCAGGGCGAGCTGGTGAACAGAAAGAACGCCGAGATAGCGAGTGCATCGGATGCTCGTGACGCAGTCTTATCTTATGGCAGAACGGCTGTACAAGGTCAGAAATGATGTGCACAATCATTTTAGTGGAATGGCGGGATGAGGATGACACCATCTATCAATGTGGAGAAGACAGCTTCAATGCTCCAGGTACAGGAAACGCAGTGTCCCTATTGCAGTGTGCAATGTAAGATGACGGTGCGTGAAGTGGCTAGGTCGGTTACAGGTGAACGTCGAGCGGAATACATCGTCGAAGGGGTTCCGAATAAGGCTTCACAAGGACGGCTGTGCGTCAAAGGCATGAATGCACATCAACATGCGCTCAGCAAAGAACGTTTGTTGCATCCACTGATCCGTCGGAACGGTGAGCTTGTAACCAGTTCATGGAGCGAGGTAACCGAGTTCATATCGGAAAAGTTCAGCCATCTGCAAGAGAGTTATGGAGTAGACACAATTGGCGTGTATGGTGGAGGTTCTCTTACCAATGAGACGGCTTATTTACTCGGTAAATTCGCAAGGATCGGTTTAGGAACGAAGTACATCGACTATAACGGACGGTTCTGTATGTCGGCAGCGGCTTCGGCTGGCAGTAAAGTGTTTGGCATGGATCGGGGACTAACATTTCGTTTATCGGATATTCCGCTCGCACGTTGTATTGTGCTGGCCGGTACGAATATTGCCGAATGTCAGCCTACACTGCTTCCTTACTTTAATGAGGCAAAAGAGAATGGGGCATTTATTATCGTGATTGATCCACGCAAGACTGCCACTGCGGGGATCGCTGATCTTCATTTGCAGATTAAACCGGGAATGGATGCGTTGTTGGCAGATATTATGATGAAGCTAATTATAGATGCAGGCGATGTAGATCATCAGTTTATCGGGGATCGGACTCATGGGTTTGAACAGTTACAACAGGAACTGGCGGAGATGGATCTGGTAGAGGCTGCTGCCAAGTGTGGGATTGAGCTTGAACAGATTCGTCAGGCTGCGCTTGCTTATGGTCAGGCGGATACCGCAATGGTTATGACTGCCCGTGGGGTTGAACAACAGACCGATGGACATATGGCGGTCCGGCATTTTCTGAATCTGGTGCTGGCGACAGGTAATATTGGTAAACCCGGCTGTGGTTATGGCGCAATCACTGGTCAGGGTAACGGGCAGGGTGGTCGCGAGCATGGACAGAAAGCCGATCAATTACCAGGCTATCGCTCCATTGAAAATGAGCAAGATCGTGCTTATGTTGCATCTGTGTGGGGTGTGGATCCAGCGAGTTTGCCGGGAAAAGGGGTCTCTGCTTATGAAATGATGGAACTGGTTCATGATCAGAAGATTCGTGGTTTATTCGTGATGGGATCCAATCCAGTGGTGTCGAACCCTAATGTACGTTTGGTGGAAGAAGGTCTGCGTAAGCTGGATTTTCTAGTCGTGGCAGATATGTTTCTCTCGGATACAGCACGAATGGCTGATGTGGTGCTACCCGTTACAGCATATCTGGAGAACGAGGGGACATTAACGAATCTAGAAGGCCGTGTTCTACTTCGTGAGCAGGGGGTACCAGCACCGGGTGAGGCGCTTCATGATTGGGACATCTTATGTCGCATCGCTGCGGAGATGGGCAAGGCTTCGTATTTTCAATTCCAGTCTGCCGAGGAGATCTTCAATGAACTGCGAGAGGCCAGCCGGGGAGGCGTTGCTGATTATTATGGAATCACGTATGAACGACTACGTCATGAAAAAGGGATCTATTGGCCTTGCCCGTCAGTGGAGAACACGGGAGAAGGATTAGTATTTGCTGAACGCTTTGCTCACGCAGATGGCAGAGCCTCCTTTACTGCAGAGGCGAGTCCAGGTTGGAATGAAGTATCCCGAGAATTCCCGCTAATTCTCACGAATGGGCGTGTGCTTCCGCATTATCTTACCGGCGTACAGACGCATCGAAGCCCGACGCTTGAAGCACGCGAGCTGGAGAACTTTGTTGAGCTTCATCCAACTACGGCTTCTCGTCACCGCATTCGGGATGGTGAATGGGTAGAGGTTCAATCTGTCTATGGTAGCTTCACGGTTCGAAGCAGAGTGAAGGAGCATATTCGTGAAGATACGTTGTTCGTACCGATGCACTGGGGCGGCATTCAGAATGTGAATAGAGCTACAAGACCTGAACTGGACCCGTATTGCCGTATGCCCGGCTTCAAGACGGCAGCCGTTACGATCCGTCCTTTGCGTTTGGTATGATATACATTTTTGTGTAAATGAACAGAAGGTTTCCTTGCAAAGAGGGGACCTTCTTTATTTTTTGCTAGATTATGAGGTAGTTCATAGGTTACATATAAAACGTGAGAAATGACTCATGTATGTGAAGAAGGATTTGGTTATCATACTAAATAGGGGCACATATGTACGCATTATTTTGATTTTGATAAGGTAGTCTCGTAATCTAGCTCTGTAATTGGCACTCAAGGGCCGATCAATGAGATAATGGATATATTTAATAGATAGGAAGGGGGAGGCGGAGTGAATGTATGGGTCACAGTCAAGAGCTTGGGCAAACGAAAACCTGCTCTCGCCAAACAAGCTACCGAACTTCCGGAAACAACGGGCACGCTGAGACAACTTATTAGTAATATGGTTACGCTGCAAGTGCAGGCGCTAGAGGACAAGAAAAACCAGGTAGAATGGCTTGCATACCTCATGCCTGAAGAGATTGAGTCCCAGGGAGCTGCGGGAAAAGTGGGCTTTGGGGCGGTTAATAATGAAGGAACTCCTGAGTTGCAGCAGGCAATCGAAACGGCCGTGTTAGCACATGAAGATGGTTTATATAAAGTGTTTGTTAATGAAGAAGAAGTACATCAATTGGATGAGCCGTTAACACTGCGTGAGGGTGATGAGCTAGTATTTATCCGGTTCACCATGCTTGCAGGTCGATTGTGGTAGGACGTATCTAAAGGAGGAGAATTCGATGAATCAGCAAGAGCAGGAACAGGGATATCTGAACGAGTTACGGGAAAAGGCGGCATCATTGCCTGAGGAACAGCATGAGTTGGCTGCTTATGTTGTAGAACTGGCTGGATTAGGTTATTTGCGTGAAGACGAAAAGCTCTATTTAAATATGCGACATACCTTATTACAATTGGCGGCAGCTACTGGTCGCCCGCTATTCCAGCCTGTTTTAGACATACTGGGACATGTGGCAAGTGAGCAACTATGTGCCCGGTTCCGTTATATTGCGGAGCAAGCACCGAAGTATCCATACAGTAGCAACTATGAACGCAGACCGTTCCGTACAGCTGATCCTGCACTGCATATGGGTCAAGTATTACGCAAGCTAGTCGGACTGTTCCGTATGGAAATCCGTGCATTCTCTCTCACCGAGTATGTGTCGCTTCGTGAATACAAGTTCGATTACCAATACGAAATTCGATGGGTGCTCTCTGATTGTATTGCTTATGAGCTGGATCATGATAACGGCGAAATGAAGCAGGCATTACATGACATCATCTATGGAGACAACCAGAATGCACTGTTGAGCGGCGAGATGATTAAAGGCATTGTACTGAGTAACCAGACCGAAGCGTATCAGATGGTGGGTGAACTGCTGGTTGCTGCAAGACTGCAGGAGGGACTGCGGCAGAGTATCGTTGAGCGTATGGATGAAGGTGCGATTGAGGCGTATGTATACATATTAAAAATTATCATCGACAACAATCTGATCCGGTTCAGCTCGGTGGTGCGTGCGCTTGCTGTCTGGACAGGTATTGGCATTGAAGCGGCTAATCAACGAGTTGCGACCCAGCTTATAACGCAGGCTTACGAGGCTCTAGTTGATCCTGAAGTACGCGCAGCATGGCAACTGGAAGATAACGCAAACAAACTGTTTATTAGTCTCTGGGCTACGGCAGTAATTGAAGAGAGCGAATTGGGAGCTAAGGTGATCCAGATCATGGATCAAGGCCAATTATATCAACAGATCGTCGCTCAATATGTGCTTGCGAACAGCCAGAACCGAGAACTGCGATTAAGTCTGGCGCGTCAGTATCTTGGTGGACATGACATAGAGTTAATGCACTGGATTGTCCAAAATTACGATGCGATGTACACCTATGACTGGGGTCGGTTTGAAGATGGAGATCAACAGCGCAGAGTGTATGTCTGGCCTCTACCTGTATTTTCAGATAAAGCTGTACGGCGACGGGATTTTGATCTATTCAAGCAGATGTTAGACGTCATTCCTCAGGCAGGCGCGGGAGGGTCGTCAGGCGTTCTTGAATTTGTTCAGTATCGTATTGATGCGGATGATGTCGTGAAGAAGATGCTCTATTTAGCAGCCTACGATATGGATCCGGAATGGATTAGCGAAGTGGTTGCGTTAAAAGACAAGCTCAGCGCCGATCTGAGAGGGGAGCTTCTGTCTCTATTTTTACAAGATCCTCAACAGGAGGTACAGCGACAGTTTATCCTCGGTAGTTTATCGGATAAAAGTATGACGAACCGTGAAAGTGCGCTTCTTAAACTGAAGAAGCTTACCTTAACGACAGAGGAAATGAAGCAACTTGAGGCTTTGCTCAAATTAAAGACTGGTTCACTACGCCAGAAGGTCATACAGGTGCTTCTGCTTCAACCTGTAGATGAGCTTGAGAGTGCGTTGCAACGGCTTCTGACTGCCAAAGGTGAATTGCAGCGTCTAGGTGCGCTTGAATTGTTGACAGAGATCGCATCCGATCCGGAGCGAACATCACAACAAAACCAATTACAGCCATTAGCGGAGTTGATCACAGCCCCGACAGCTAAGGAGCAGAAATTGCTGGATAAGTTGAACGAGCAGAATAGTCAGTATACCGCTGCAAATGGATTTGGTTTGTTCGATCCTTCACGGAAGCAGCCTTTGCTTGAAGAGCAGCGTGATTTCGGTAGCTTTAATGTGAAGGAGATGTTCACCCTTTCCTTGGAAAAGGCGGAACAATTCCTTGGTGCGCTTGATGCGTTGGTGCATGAGCATAGAGATGTGGAATATGAAGTGGAGTATTACGCGGGCTACAAAGAAACACTTCTGGTCGGAGCTAACCTACGCTCGACGGTTCCTTATACGCAACGTAATGAAATGCCTTTAATGGAGCAATTCCCATTACATGAGGTGTGGGAGGAATTCATTAAGCATAATGGTCTGGATCACCAGGAATTGCTACAGCTCGTTTTCAGCATGCGATTCCACAATCTGAATAAAAATTTGGACGACCACTACAGCTATTATAGTCAGGCATATGAATATGATGAGCTGCGGAAGATTCCGTTGCTGGAGGGTTGGCGCAAGGAGTTTGCAGAGCAGATCTATCCTCTATCTTATATCGAGCAGTTGAAGGAACTATTTGAGAAATTGACGTATTCCGAGCAAGTGGAAGCGATCGTTACAGCTGCTTTTGAGGATAGTGACAAGGCGGATACATTCGAGATTGCTGAGAAGGCATGGGCATTTATTATAGCGAGTATGCCGAAGGAGCAATTGGAGAAGGAAACGGGTATGCTTCATATCTTAACCGGTCCATGGAATTACCTTGTACACGGCAGAATCTATGATGACCATAGCTTTAAGCGTTATTTCCAGACAGCCTATCAATTGAAGAACCTGGTTAAAGATACACATCCGTTAAACTTGTTATCGCTGGAAGACTTTTTACGTGCTTACAAACTAGATTTAATTGATGATCAGGAGATCTATCAACAATTGTTGACGGGTGCAGATCGCCATGGCTTCATTCGAGATTTAACGTATAGCCGTACCGAGGGTGTTGCGGACGATCCAGAGCTGGTTCGTATACGGGATACCGTTGTTAACCGTATTGTGGAGATTGAATTAACACGGGGTGAGCTATCCACAGAAGTTAGCACACTTGCGATGAAGCTTGATCGAATTGAAGGCATGGAGCACTGGGTGCATCTTGTCTCCGCAATGGATCAGGACACCTTCGTTCGTGGTTATATTTATGGTTACGGGAATAACACGACACGCAAAGAAACATTCAGCTATCTAATTCAGAAATGTCATCCAAGAGATGGTGAGAATGAAGATCTTCTACGCGAGCTACTAGAACGGTATCCAATTCAGGAGAAGAAATTGCTTGAGGCGGCAATGTACGCACCGCAGTGGATGGAGATTGTGGCGAAATATCTAGGCTGGGAAGGGCTGCGTAGCGCAGCATGGTACTTCCATGCCCACATTAACGAGAGCTTTACGGCGGAAAAAGAAACGATTGTGGCGCACTATTCTCCAATTTCCCCACAAGAGTTCAACGATGGTGCTTTTGATATTGCTTGGTTTGAAGAAGCGTACGCAGCTGTAGGTGAGGAACGTTTCAACCTGTTATATGATTGTGCCAAGTATATATCAGGCGGAGCTAATCATCGCAGATCACAATTGTTTGCAGATGCTGCGCTAGGGAAACTGCGCCTCGAGGATATGCGGAAGTCGGTTGAAGAGAAGCGTAACAAGGATCATTTGTTGACGTACAGTCTGATTCCATTTGCTGAAGAGCGGGAGCAAGACCTACGGGAACGGTATGACTTCATTCAGAAGTTTCTAATGCAGAGTAAACAATTCGGAGCACAGCGACGTGCTAGCGAGGGAGCTGCATCCCAGATTGCGTTGGGTAATCTGGCTCGAAATGCAGGCTACGCCGATATCACACGTCTGATCTGGGATATGGAAGCCCGCAAGCTGGATGAGATGAAGTCTTATTTTGAGCCACATGAACTAGATGAGACGACGACAGCGCAATTGGTTATTGATGAGGAAGGGCAGTCGGATCTCCTCTTGATCAGCAAAGGGAAGACACTCAAGTCTGTACCTGCGAGGTTTAAGAAGGATGGATATATCACTGAATTGAAGGAGTTAAAATCAGACCTGGTACAGCAGTATCGCAGAGCTAGACAGGAGCTTGAGCGCTCCATGACATCAGAGACTGCTTTTACCCGTGAAGAGATTTCGAGTCTGTTCCAGAATCCAGTTCTTCGACCTTTAGTGAGCAACCTTGTATTCAAGACCGGTGAATACGTAGGGCGATTCGATGCATCGGCAGGTGGTCTAATTAACGTGGATCAGGAAGGCACTATCCACCCGCTGACAGATCAAGATGAGCTGTTGATTGCACATGCGTTACATCTGTATAACAGTGGTCAATGGAGTGAGTTCCAACGTGATCTATTCACCCGTCAGGAGCGGCAGCCATTCAAGCAGGTATTCCGAGAGTTGTATCTGCCTAATGAGGATGAACTGGCGAATGGTACTGTATCCCGGCGCTATGCTGGATATCAGATTCAAACTCAAAAGACCGTGGCTCTGCTCAAAGGACGCCAGTGGACAGTAAGTTATGAAGAAGGTCTACAGAAGGTGAGTTATGAGCATAACCTGATTGCCAATCTGTATGCGATGGCAGACTGGTTCTCCCCGGCTGATACGGAGTCACCTACGCTGGAGACAGTTCAATTCTATGATCGCAAAACGTACAAGCCTGTAGCATTACAAGATGTACCACCGATCTTCTTCTCTGAGGTCATGCGAGATATTGATCTGGTTGTGAGCATTGCACATGTGGGCGGAGTAGATCCAGAAGCAAGCTTGACGACAATTGAGATGCGTCATGTGATCGTTAACGAATCTCTTCGTTTGCTGAAAATAGACAATGTCCGTTTGGACGGGAATTATGCGCGTATTGATGGTGAGCTGGGAGAATATGCTGTTCATCTAGGTAGCGGTAATGTGTTCAAGCAAGCGACAGGAGCACTTCACATTGTACCTGTGCATAGTCAGCATCGTGGACGAATTTTCTTGCCATTCTTGGATGAAGATCCAAGAACTGCGGAGATTTTATCCAAGATTATGCTGCTGGCCGAAGATAAGAAAATCAAGGATCCTCAGATTCTTGCCCAATTGCAGAACTAGAATGATGTCTTGGGATAAGCCATAAACATAGCCGGAGTACCTGTTAAAAGGGACTTCGGCTACTTCTCTATGTTCTTATTCATGAAGTTTATATGGTGTATCCGATTTCAAAATGACTTTGGACCCAGGTGCACCAAAACTACTTCCTGATATTGATAATTAATTGTATAAACTAGGAGGATTCAAGTGGGCCTATAAGACTGTTTTTAAAAGTGAATATTTTGTACAAAAGTTGTTACGGAAATGTAATTAATTCGCTTTCTTTTATTGTTAAGTGTATTTAAAACCGCATGATGCATAAGAACTAGGAGCCGTTTATCCAGCCTATTTCCATATTTAAGGGGATGCAATCTCGTCGTGGGTCAGCTATCGTAAGAAAGCGAAATCGCTCGCTTGCTTGTAAGCGGTGGTTTCTGAACGTAAGATGCAAGGCTTACCTGAATGCTTGAAGAGCTGGACACACGCCAGTCTGCATTCCCTTGTATACATGTATTCAAGCGTGTAGACAAGACAAATGATCAAGAGAGAAGGAGAGCGCAACATGAACAGAAGATTCAATCTAATTTTCCTCAAACGGTGGTTTATGGTGTTAATCATCGTGGCGGTTGCGGCTATGCCGTTACACGCCTTCGCCGCAGAATCTGGAGCAGACCGCCCATGGATGAACACATCCTTATCTGCGGAGGAACGTACCGAACTGCTACTTCAAGCGATGACGCTAGAAGAGAAGGTTGGTTTTGTGACAGGTAAAGTCAATAACTATTATGGTTTCTATAATGATGGGCTGGAGCGTCTAGGAATCCCTGCACTACAGATGGCTGATGGACCAGCAGGTGTGAGGGTAGCGAACCCGGATGTTCAGGATAAAAAGTCCACGGCATTGCCTGCGCCGATTGCTCTGGCAGCATCTTGGGATACAGATCTAGCTAAGAAATACGGTGATCTGATCGGACAAGAGGCTCATGATACTACACACAATGTAGTGCTTGGCCCTGGGCTGGATATTGCACGTACACCATGGGGCTCTCGTAACTTCGAATCACTGGGTGAGGATCCGTTGCTGGCTTCTGGTATGGGAGCAGCGTATGTAAACGGAATTCAGAGCAATCCTGTGATCGCGACAGCGAAACATTATCTTCTGAACAATCAGGAGACGGAGCGCTTTACCACCAACGCAACAGCAAGTGAGCGTGCGATTCAAGAGGTGTATGCACGACCGTTCAAGGCTGTGGTAGAACAAGCCGATCTAGGATCAGCGATGTGTTCATTTAACCAGGTGAATGGTACATATGCTTGTGAGAACCAAGAGCTGCTGACGAACATACTGAAGGATCAGATTGGTTTCAAAGGCTTCGTGATGAGTGATTATGGTGCCAACTTCAGTACGGTAGAATCCGCCAATGCTGGACTCGATCTGGAGACACCAGGTGAGCCGTACGGTAAATGGGGAAGTAAGCTACTGGAGGCCGTGAACAAAGGCGAGGTCAGCGAACAAACCATTGATGAAAAGGTTAGACGTATTTTGCTTCAAATGTTCGATAAAGGGCTGTTCGATAAGCCTGTAACGAATACAACAATCAATGCGAAGGCAGATGGAGCGAAAGCTCGTCAGTTTGCAGAAGAGAGTATGGTTTTGCTGCAAAATAATGATAATATGTTGCCACTCTCCGATAATAAGCTGAACTCCATTGCTGTAATCGGCCCGGATGCAGATACAGCATCTGCAGCTGGAGGCGGTAGCAGTCTGGTTAACCCAACGTATACCGTGAGCCCATTGGAAGGCATTCGTAAACGTGCCGGAAAAGATGTTGATGTGAAGTATGCAGCGGGAACAGACCCTGTCTCGGCAGGGGATGCATTTAACGGCCCATCTGCGGTACCGTCTGCAATTTTGTCTCCAGCTAATGCTCAGAAGAGTGAGCAGAACTACGGAACAGATCAAGCAGAATTCGGCCTTCATGCTGAATATTGGACGAATAAAGATATGGAAGGTGACCCTGAACTTGTTCGCACAGACAATCAGGTCAATATGAATCTTGGATTTTACAACTATGAAGGCTTCAATGCACAGTCTTCTAAACTTCCAGTGACACCGACCAAGTTTAACAGCAAAATGTCTGCTCGCTGGACAGGTGCAATCACAGCACCAACAACAGGCGAATATCAGCTATCTCTAACGAGCCTAGGCTCTGCTAAATTGTATGTGGATGATCAGCTTCTTGTGGACAATCAGGGTGCAACTCTAAGCACAACCAAGAAGGGTATTACCTTGCAAGAAGGAGAATCCCATAATATTCGTATTGAATATCGCACGGATTTCCCAGTACAGTCGAATCATGATATGGGAGCGCAGGTTCGTTTTGGCTGGGAAGCACCGGAAGACGCAGTGGATGCCAAAATGGAAAAGGCCGTTGAACTGGCTAAAAAATCTGACGTAGCGGTTGTCGTGACACGTACGTATGACAGTGAGGGTTACGTAGACCGTTCCGATCTGGAACTGCCTAACAATCAGGAGCAGTTGATCCGCAAGGTTGCGGCAGCCAATCCGAAGACGATTGTAGTACAGATGAGTGGACGAGCTGTAGAGATGGATTCTTGGCAAAAAGAAGTGCCATCCATTGTACAAGCTTGGTATGCTGGTCAGGAACAAGGAAATGCTGTTGCTAGGGTATTGTTCGGGGATGTGAATCCTTCAGGTAAGCTACCTGTAACGTTCCCTGCCGATGACGAACAAACGCCAGTATCAACTGCAGAGCAGTTCCCTGGTGTCAACGGAGTAGGTAACTATTCGGAGGGAATCTTTGTAGGGTACAAAGGATACGAAAAGCAAGGCCTATCACCAACATTTGCGTTCGGTCATGGTCTGTCATATACAAGCTTTGATTACCGCAATCTGCATGTGAAGAATAGTGGCAAGGGAGAGGGCGCAACGGTAGAAGTGGCTCTCAACTTACGCAATACAGGCAAACGTTCGGGTGCCGAAGTGGTTCAAGTATACGTAGGTAATCTGCCAACAAAAGTGGAGACACCAGCCAAACAGCTTGCTGGTTGGGCGAAGGTAGATCTCAAGGCGGGTAAACAACAGCGTGTAAACATCAAGCTGGATCGCAGCGCCTTATCTTATTGGGATGAGAAGTCGAATGAATGGATCATGCCTAAAGGTAAAGTATCGATCTATGTCGGTAGCGCTTCGGATGATGTCCGTCTGACAGGTAGTGTGAATATCGGAAGTCCTTCCGGTAAATAGAAGGAATAGATATATTAGTCGTGGCCTTAGGGCCGCGGCTTTTTCTACAATAAGATCTAACAATCCTAGCTGCAAGATGAGTGAAGAATTTCGAGTAGATAGGATAAGGAGTGTGAATAAGATGAAAAGAGTGCTCCTACGGAACAAGCTTAGCGGCCGAATGAGGGTTGTTATCGTATTTGCCATATGCCTTATAATACTGCTGCTGCTGTGGCTTGTGTTACGTAGCGTCAGTGAAGAACCCGTCCCTCCACCTGCCGAACAGACGCATGCCGAGGTGGAAGCTTGGTTAACTACAGGAGATCAGCAACACTTGCTTGCCCCGCAGCAGCCGATTCCGTTAGTTCAAAGTGAAAGAAATAGCTCATCCCCACTGGAAGCCACAATCACGATTAATCCTGAAAAGACATATCAAACCATGGATGGGTTTGGGGCAGCCATGACAGGGTCGTCAGCACATCTTATGAACCAACTCCCACAAGAAAAGCGGGAACAATTGCTTCGTGATTTGTTTACCTCTGAGGGACTAAATCTAGATATAGTCAGACATACCATCGGAGCTTCCGATTATTCGGTGGATGCATCCGGTGCGCCTGCAAGCTATACCTATGATGATGTGGAATCAGGAACAGATTATACCATGGAACATTTCTCGATTGATCAGGATCGGGAGGTGGTAGATATACTGCAACAGGTGACCCGATTGAAGCCACATATGAAAATCATGGGTACACCCTGGACAGCACCGGCATGGATGAAATATGGCGAGAAGACCTTACATGGCTGGTACTTGAATTATGAAGATCCGCAAGTGTATGAAGCCTATGCACAATATTTTGTGAGATATATTCAAGCCTACCAAGACAAAGGGCTGTCCATCTACGGGATTACACTCCAGAATGAACCTGGATTCACCTCTCCGAATTATCCCAGTATGAGTATGGGGGCTGAAGAACAGGCACATTTTATACTTGATTACCTCGGGCCGGCACTGAAAAAGGCAGAGCTAGACACCCGAATCATTGCGTATGATCATAATTGGGATGAAGGTGTAGAGTACACCAATCAAGTTCTAGGGGATAAGCAGGCTGCGACTTATATTGATGGCTCGGCTTTTCATTGTTACGCCGGTGATCCTTCTGCCATGTCGGAGGTGCATGATCGTTTTCCGGACAAGTCCATTTATTTTACGGAATGCAGTGGTGGAGACTGGAGCCCTGATTTTGGCGAAAACCTGAGCTGGCAAATGTCCAACCTTATGATTGGTGCACCGCGAAACTGGGCACAAAGTGTGTTGCTCTGGAACATCGCTTTAGATCCGCAAGGAGGACCAACCAATGGCGGTTGTGAGAACTGCCGCGGGGTCGTAACCATTGATCCTGAAAGTGGAAAAATAGATAAAAATGTGGAGTATTATGCATTAGGGCATATCAGTAAGTTTGTACGCCCTGGAGCAGTAAGAGTGGATTCCAATCAGGAGCAAGGCAAGCTTGAGCATGTTGCTTTTCGCAATCCGGATGGCACGATGGTATTGGTTGCGGCTAATACGGGGGAGGAAGATGCCTCGTTCAAAGTGGTGGTGGATGGAGCAGAATTTCACTACAACTTGCCTGCGAAATCGGCCGTAACATTCCGCTGGAAGACATAACCGCGAGTGGAAAGCTGCATTAAGATTGGATTACTCAGGTACTGGATGTATGCTGAGAATGTTACAATAATACACAAACAATAGTTTAGTCGTATTGGGGTGTATTCAAGGATGGTTATCGTTTCATACCGTGAACAAGATCATGAGCAGCTGATACAGATCTGGGAGAGAGCTGTTCGAGCAACACATACGTTTTTGGAAGAGCATGACATTCAGTTCTATCGAAATATGGTAGGTGAAATACTGGAGCAACGGCAAGTTGAGGTATGGGAAGCGCTAGATATGGAGCAACAACCTGTCGGCTTTATCGGGTTACAAAACAACTTTATTGAGATGTTATTCGTCGATCCAAGTCAGCATGGACAGGGCGTAGGACGTCTTCTGATCGAACATACCATCGAACTCAAAGGACACCACCTCAAGGTGGATGTTAATGAACAGAATGCTGGAGCAGCTCAATTCTATAAGAAAATGGGGTTTGTACAGATTGGGCGCTCTGAACTCGATGGATCTGGCAATCCGTTCCCGCTGCTGCATCTGGAGATTTCATAAACAAGCCGGCACATTGACCAAGAAAGAGAAAGTGATCTATGAGGGTAAAGACATTCTGAAGTTGGATCGGGCGGGTAAGTGGATAATATAAAAATGCGGGAAACTAAAAACCATCTCAAATCGTGAATGAGATGGTTTTTTGCTGTTTTTTTAGTTCAAATGCTTAACGATCTTACACGTCCTTGAACACTTGTCTGGCTTACATGAGGAAGCAACCTATGTCTGTGTTACGGGGTTAGGTCATTGTGTTAATGTGTCTCCTCATCTAAAAATGGTTTGTTCACGGTGTAATACATAAAGCCCATTAAGAATACACCGCCGACCAGATTGCCCAGTGTAACCGGAACCAGATTGTGGAGTACGCCTCCGAACGAAATTGTCCCCGGATGATTCAGCACCAGAGCAATCGCAAAAGTACACATGTTAGCTATGCTATGTTCATAGCCCGAGATGAAGAAACAGAAGACAAAGAGCATCATGGCGAACATTTTGGCGCCGTTCTCTTTCATAAACATTGGGACGAAGAACGCTAGACATACCAGCCAGTTACATAGAATACCTCGGAAGAACAGCTGCATCGTGGGAGCTTCCATTTTATGTTCAACCACACTGAGCAGGAAGCCATTAACTTGAGCTGAATCAAACAAACCGGTGAGATAGATTAATAGGGCAAATACTGCGGCTCCCATGAGGTTCCCACTGTAACTTGCAATCCATAGCTTCACCACTTCAAGCCAGCGTAGCTTCTTGCGTAGTGCAGCATACGTGTAGTAGAACGTATTGCCTGTAAACAGGTCACCACCACCGTAGGCAATCAGAATGATGGCTGCTCCGAACGTGATTGCCGCCATTGGGTATGTAAACGGGGATTGTTCCATATAGAAGAAATTCCCTGTCTTAAATGCTACGATTACCCCAAACCCGATGAACATACTGGCCAGCATCGAGCGTGCGATATAGCGCATTAAGCTTTGTTTGAAAATCTTGTGTTTCTTCAAGGCCAAACTCTCAACATTACGTAAACCTTCCGTTTCCATAATCATCCTCCAATGACTAAGTTGTGTGAATTCATAAACTTACCAATCTCGCCAAGTTCTTTCCATTATAACGAATTTTTAGATAGAGGCACGTTATTTCAAAAAAAGAATATTTTCTAAATCTGAATTTATTTCAGACCCATTATTAATAAAAAAAATAAACCCTGCATCCATCTTCAATGTTAAATGAAACTTCGGAAAATCCCGTTGGAGAAGCTCCTTTAAATTGGAACTACTGTTAGCATTTCTGTTCAGAATTTGTTCAGAACATCCTGATAAGCTATGTGCCGAAAACGAGTTTCTTTGGGAGGAAACGTACATGAATCAGGATTGGAAAAAAGTGTTGCTGACTTCGGTTATAGTGGGCATGCTGTCGAGTACTCAACTCGCTAATGCAGCAGATCTAACAGGGGGAGCACAGGGTCAGACAACGTCGGTTTTTACCGATCAAACGGATATTCGTTCCACTTCGCTGCAAGCGGTGCAGGAAGCGGTTAATAAAGGGTTAATTTCAGGCTATCCGGATGGGTCATTTCATCCAAGCCAGCATTTGACTCGTAGAGAGATGGCTGTATTGTTAGCCAAAGCATCACAGCTAACCATTCAAGAAACATTGAACACTGGGGTCAAAAATTCAGATTGGGCTGCGCCTTACATTGAAGCCATCCAAAAAGCAGGATGGATGACTGGAGATAAATCCGGGAACTTCCGTGCCAATGATCCAATTCGCCGGGAAGAGCTTGCATCAATTTTGGTAAGAGTCACAGGAACACAAGGTGCCAAAGGCGGCCAAAAACAGACGCTTTCGGACGAAGCTACAGTGAGTGGTTGGGCCAAAGAACAGGTACATACAGCGTTGAAGCTGGGCTTGTTGGATTCAAGTGAAGGTAAGTTCGAATCCAAGGCTTATGTGGAACGACAAGACATTGCCAAAGTTTTGGTAGACGTATTTCAGACGGGAGAGCGGACAGCCTCGTTAACAAAATTAGACGGCGATGTTGCCTATGTTGATGGACGTCCTTTCGTCATTAGCAAGGAATTGCAGAGCATTTTGAATGAGAAAAACCAAGCAGCACTACAGAACGCTGTCATTAAGTATGACGCACACACACGTAATCTATCTTCGGTGTCAGAGATTCAGGTTACCCAGGCAGGTACGGCTAAAGATTCAATCACTTTGGATCTGAAAGGAACCTCCTATCAAGGAACGGTTTCCGTGTCAGCAGATCATGTTGTTTTGAAAGCCGATACATTGTCCCAAGTTGTTCTGAAACCAGGTGTAGCCTCAATCACGATTGATGGTGATATCGATGCCGTGACGGTAGATACAACAGACAAAGTGACTGTTCTCGGAACTGGCACGTGGAAAGAAATTGTGCTGAAAGATGTGAAGTCTCTAATTCAACTGCCTACGAGTGTAAAAACGGGCAAAGTTACGCTTCCACAAGGTGGAGTAGCCTCACAGATCATTCGTAATACGCCTTCTACGAATACTCCATCCAGCAGTCAGGGGACAAGTACTGCGAGTGCAGGTTCGTCAGGTTCATCAGGCGGTTCGCCATCTCCATCACCAACGCCGGTACCACAACCGCAGCCAGAACCACAACCAGAACCACAACCAAAACCAGAACCGCAGCCAGAGCCGCAACCGGAACCGGAACCACCTGTTGTTGTACCTCCGACTCCGGAAAATCAATTGCCTGTTGTCAAAGCCCCTATTACGGATAGAACGGTGGTTGTGGGAAGTCTTGTACAACAGATCGATCTTACGACTGTATTTTCCGATCCGGATGAGGATGAATTGAGTTATGAAATTACGGAGATCAATCAGGGCATCGCTAGTGCAAGTATCCAGGGTTCAACATTAGGAATTTCACCTATATCAGAGGGGGCTACAGCGGTTAAGGTAGAAGCTACGGATGGCAAAGGAGGTAGTGTAACGGCATCTTTTAATTACGTGGTTACGCCGGTTCTCTTACCACCAATGCCGCCGATTCCACCATTCCCGCCATTTCCAACGTTCCCACCCATCATTATACCTCCATTCCCTAACTTCCCACCTCATGTGTTAAAAACACTGGACACGGTGAATGTTGATTTGGGTACAGTGAGTAAACCGATTCAATTGGCGGGTGTGTTTGGTGATATAAACGGAGATGCCCTCACGTATACGGCAGAGTCATCTGATCCGTCAGTAGTAGAGACGAGTGTGCAGGGAGATACGTTGACGTTAAATTTCAAGGATAAAGCTGGTTCAGCGACGATTACAGTGAGAGCTACCGACCCTACTCTTCTCAGCACGCAGACTACATTTACGGTTAATGTGGCAGATCCGGATGCGGGTAAGGGGCTGTTTATTTCAGAGGTTGTATGGGGAGATGGGGAAACTCAAGCAATTGAACTATATAATCCGACTTCGAAAGCAATTGACCTATCCAGTTATTCTATTAAACGTAGTGATGGTGGAGATCCAATTGAATTTGCAAATGGGACGACGATTCAACCTTATAACACATTGGTTATTGCAGATAACTCTACAGGTTTCCCAATAGACGAGGACGATCAATACTATATCTCTTTTAACGTAGATCAGCAGAGCCTTCAAGAGTTTGTCCTACAGCTCTATCAAAATGGTCAGGACAACCCTCTGGATACTGCCATGATGAAACCAGCTCAATCGATTACAAGAACAACCGGCGTTGTCCATGGGAATACATCCTATGATGCAACCCAATGGGTTGAACAAGGTGCGAACCAATATGATGGTCTAGGCAACTATACTTCATCAACTCCTACCCCATAATACAGATAGACTACATTTTGAAGGAGTACCCCTATGTCCAAAATAAGCAGAATTGTACAGCTCACCTTGATCGCAGTATTACTTTCCAACGCTGTACCCGTATCTGCACAATATGATAAGTCAGTGACGCAGGCTATGTCTGCGTCTGGCGTATCAACGGTTGCGCAAGATTCCAACAACACGAAGTTGAGCGATGCAATGAGTAGGGCAGTATCGATGGGGATCATTAAAGGTGACCCTAACGGAGATATTCGGGCGAACGATCGGATTACTCGCCAAGAATTGGCGGTTGTATTGGCTCAATCGCTTGGGTTAACGATAAATAAACAAGCATCAGCACCTTTTGCCGATGTCCCATCTAATAGCTGGTCAGCACCGTATATTCAAGCGGTTAAGCAGGCTGGACTTTTACAGGGGGATGCTAAAGGGAGTTACCACCCAACAGCGCCGATTACGGGGCAGGAGCTTATAACGGTCCTGGTGAGAGCAACTTCTATTGCTGAAAAGGAAGCTCAGAAGGACCCTCTTTCCTCGGATTGGAAAGGGGCAAGTTCATGGGCGATTCCGTATATTCAGACGGCGGAGAAGGAGGATCTTCTAAGCGAGTATCACGGAGATATTAAAGTTAAACAAGGACTTGTTCGAAGCGAAGCTGTCGGAATGTTGCTGTCAGCTATGTTTCCAGAAATACGACTATCTGTTGTTCAGTCCATTCATGGAAATCAGATTCAGATCAATGGAGTCACCTATCAAGCCTCTGAGCAAGTGGCCGGTCTTCTGAATGAAGGTAATAAGGCGATGTTGAACCAAGCTGGAATAAAGTTCATGAGCCATAAGCGAACCATTACTGAAATTAATGAACTGGAGATCAGAACGGGTGGCTTAGAAGCGGCCGAAGGTAAGCCGGAATTCAGTAATAATTTGTTGTTGAATGGTAACGGAGCTGTATTGAATGGGAACTTGACGATTAAGGCAGACTTCACTTCAGTACAGGGACTTACGGTAAAAGGTAAGCTGACAATTGCCCCTGAGATGGAGCATGATTTTTACGCCCAGAATATTAAAGTAGAACAGTCCGTGTTAGTTCATGGTGGTGATCCCAATACGGTTGTATTTGATAACTCCGTTCTGAACACTGTAGGAATTAACAAAACCGATGTGCATGTTGCGCTAACAGGAAATACCAGTGCTCAAGAGGTGAGTGTGGAATCCAATAGTACGGTTGATATTGCAGCAACCGCAACGCTTCCGCTGTTAACGATTGTTGAAGGGACGAGCCAGGTAGAGCTGAAAGGAGCTATCGGTACGGTTGTTCTGGATTCAACGAAGCCTTTGCAACTGAATGGTAACGTTGCGATCCAACAACTTAAAGTAGAGGGGACGGGTGCAATAAGCTTGAATACGGCAGGTACCGTCCAACAGCTTCAAGTTAACAATCCAGCTTCCCAAATTAATATAGCTGGCAATGTAAAGGTGTCTGATGTTTCTTTGGCTACGGGAGTAACTTCATCAGCAGTAAGTGGAAATACAGGAACAACCACAACTACAACACCAACATCGTCTTCTTCTGGAGGAACAAGTGGAGCTGGCACTGGCAGTAGCGGCAGTGGTGGTGGCAGTGAATCGCCTCCCGTTGTGGCGAATCGTTCGCCTGAACTAATCAAGCCATTCGAAAATCGTAAATTGACGGGCAATGGGCAGGCGGCAACGTTAAACCTTAACGAATATGTGACCGACCCGGATGGTGACGTGATATCGTATACTGTTAGCTCATCCAAATCGTCCGTTGCCAAGGTTGTGCTTACGGGAACTCAATTAAGTATTGTTCCATTAGAGCATGGCATGGCTACAATTACGATTGCATCGAATGATGGTCGAGGCAAAAGATTAAGATCCACATTTGAGGTTAGCGTAAACGCATCACCTTTGGCATCACCTATTCCAGATCAAGAACTTCATGCTGAATCAGACAGCGATAATTTGGATCTTAGTATCTATTTCATGGATGATGAGAAAAAAGAATCAGAGCTGCTGTACAGTGTAATCAACACGGACACAGACATCGTTGGTACAGAAGTGAACGGCACGATATTGAAATTAACACCCAAAAAGGTAGGGGAAACTGTACTTAAAGTTAAAGTGGATGATCAGCAGGTTGCCGATGACGGCAGTACAGGTGTTACAGAAGTGGATCTGAGAATTGTTGTTCTGCCACATATTAACCGTGAACCTGTAGGCGCAATTCCTGCAAAAGTTAATGTATACCTAGGGGATGTAATCCCTGGAACAAACTTAAATGAGCATTATACAGACCCAGACGGTGATTCTTTGACGTATACGGCATCTTCTTCCAACCCAGATGGCCTTGCTGTTGAAGAGAATGCGGGTGTATTGAACTTATCTGCACTCCAAATCGGAACCTACACCGTTTCCTACACCGTGAGTGATGGTAATGGAGGAATCGTGAATGGAGCATTCGAGGTAGAGGTGTTGTCCATACCGAATCAGCCTCCAGTTCTGACAGATAGCCCACCCAAGCAGTTTCTTGTTCTTGGAAAAAACGATCAGATCATTGAATTGTCTAACTATTTCATAGATCCAGAGGGCGAAGCATTGAACTACGTTGCATCCTTGGACAATCCCGATGATGTATCTATGCTGGAACCAAGCGTAACGAACAATATGTTGACTCTACGTGCAATTCAGGCTGGTACAACAAAGATTAAAATTGTTGCAAGTGATCCTCAAGGACAAGAGGCTGTATCGTATATTGACGTAGAGGTGGTCGAAGCGGGAAATATTGCCACCATTCCAGATCAAACAATAACATGGCCTTGGACTACTCTGGATATGGATCTTGCTCCATACCTATCGGGCTTTGATACAAGTACCTTGTCAGTCAATGCTATAACACTAAATGAAAATATTGCTACCGTTTCTACTGGTGGTTTACAGGTTGAGATTGCCCCTGTTGCGGAAGGGAATACGAAGGTATTGTTCATGCTGCATGATCAAAGCGGGCGAAGTGAACAAGCACTCGTAGAACTGGTCGTACAAGGGGAACACGCTAGCTCTAACACGGTACCTGAGGTTGTAAGTACCATTTACGACCAAGTCTTAACGCCGAATGTAACGAATGAGCGCACATTTGATTTAGGGCAGTTGTTCAGTGATCCAGACGGGGATTCATTACAATTCAAGATTAGCAACAGTTCGAATGAAGCGGTGGATGCTAATATTAATGGTAGTATGCTGACGCTGAAACCAGGAACAGGGAATACGGTTGCTCCATTGACAGTGACTGCGGATGATGGAAAAGGTGGGAAGGTAGATTACACCTTTAATGTTCGTACCGCTACTCTGGTAAACAGTGGTGTCATACAGGTTAGCACCAAGTCTGGTATAAGAGATCCGCTGACCTTTGCAGCATCCAATTGGTTTCCCGGTCAATCGAGTTTCCAACTATACAGCGGTACGGCATACTCGACCTTTACAGGACCAGATATTATTACTTCTTCTCAAATTCCTTTAACCGTATCTCCGCTATTATTCTGGATTATCGGTAATGATGGCCGAGCAGTAGTGGTTCAGGTGAACTCGACAACTCAAGGAACGCCAGAGCTATTTTTCTCGCAATATGTGGATGCAGGAGCTGAGAAGGTTGTTGTGCAAGTGCACTACACTGGAGGTGGCGACCCGTCCCTCAAAGCGTCAGGGTATCAGTTAGAGGTGCATCAATGGATGAACCAAACCTCCACGAAGAGTATAGTTACAAAGAATTTGTTTGATATTAATGCTAATGTACCTGGGGTATATGTTAATGAGACATATTACGATTTTATGGATGAAACTCACTTTGGATATGTTAATGATTTCCTTTATTTATATAATCCTATTAATCCGAATGAGTACAATGTCGTTGCACTGGTTCTCAAAAAGGATGGACGAGTTGTGGATGTATTAGGTGACCCCGATTCACATGATAGATTTATGCCTGCTGGAGGAACTATTGTTCGCAAAGGTGGTATCTATACAGGTTCACAGCAGTTCTCGTTAACGGGTGAATGGAATGAGTTTCCGAAAGGAACTATACAGTATATCGGTTACCACAATCCGTAGGATTGCGATCAATTACAAGGGATAGTGGCAAGTCGTTCGAACGAATCGAATCAAGCGTCTCCTTAACCTAAACATGAAGAAATCTCTATACTCAACCTAAGAGTATAGAGATTTTTTTATTTAACCGGATATGGAAACATACATGCTCGCAGAATTTCATCCTTCTGTACTGTGGATCGTTCCCGCGGCGCTAATTCTTCTGCGTAGGAGCGTTCTAACTTGTCACGCATGAATGTCTCCGCATATTCATTAGGGCGAGAGTGGAAGTCTTTCGCGAAATCTCCGAATTGACTTGCATCACGCGCCTTTTCCAATACGCTGTTCAGTAAGGGGCTACCTGCGTAAAGGAGGGAATCGGTCTCGTTGCATTCAAACTTAAGATACATAATCGCTTTCTCCAGCGCGTTGATCTCCCCTTGGGTAAGATGAATTGGGCGGGTTGAATGCTCACCAAGTTCATTATGGTCGTCTCGTTCATGGTTACTGTTATCGAGTCCATCCGTCATTGTAGGCGTAGCCTCCTTATCCTTAAGATTGGGACGGGGGCGGAAGCTGGATAGGACGGGCAGCGAGTGCTTCTTCTACGATCTGCTCAGGAGACAGGTCTCGATCATCCCAGTAAATGAGATTGCTGATCTCTGCATAAGGTACCTGTTGCTGTAGCTCGCTTAACATATCATCTAATTCTGCCTCTGTTCCTTCCACGTTCATCAGCTTACGAACCCATTCGATCAGCTCTATACGAGTAACTTCAGTCATATGCACACCCCCATAAGGTTTATTCTTGTCATGGTTATCCATTAATGGAGCTCCACCAACTCAGATGTCACTCCACATGTATGGCGAGATTGCCAAACTGCTCTCCATTAGCCATACGTTCGAACGCTTCAACAGTATCCTGTAACGAATAGATCCGATCGATCACCGGATGAATGTCATGTTTCTCCAGCCATTGCAGCATCTGTACAAACTCTTCACGGCTACCCATAGAGGTTCCGATCAGGCTAACTTGTGGGAAGAAAATCGATCGAATCGGCAACGTCAGATCATCTCCTGAGCTTGCTCCATACATGACAATGCGTCCACCTGGTTTAATTATATCAAAATATTTCGGGAACATCGCTTGTCCGATGCTATCCAAAATTATGTCAACCGGTTCAAGATCGCCATAGAGTTGCCAATCTGCATGACTGTCTAATGCCTGAGAGGCACCCAAATGTAGAGCCTGATTTCTCTTCGCCTCGCTTCTTGAAGTAACGGTTACTTTGGCACCTGCGGCAACAGCCATGAGTAGGGCATAGGTTGCTACACCTCCGCCGATCCCCGGAATTAGAATATGTTCGCCCGGCTGAAGCGCACCACGAGTAAATAAGGCGCGGTACGCGGTCAAGGCTGAAAGGGATAACACACCTGCTTCCTCCCATGATAGATGAGAGGGTTTGGGCAAGACATTTCTCGCAGGTAGCGTAATATATTGTGCGAGAGTTCCAGGGGTAGGGTCACCTACAATATCAGGGACAGTAGGCACATCAACAGCATGCTCCCAATGAAGGGTTGGATGGATTACGACCTCGTCACCTACAGATAAACCATGCACACCTGTTCCGATCTCGACAACGATTCCTGCCCCATCCGATCCAAGAATGAGCGGCTCGTCCTGAGCGGTACGCGCTGCCATAATAAACAGATCACGATGGTTAATGCCAGCCGATTTCAATTGAATCTGTACCTCGCCATCCCCTGGTGCTCGGGCTGTTGTTGATGTGAATTGAAGACCTTGACGTCCGGTATGCTGAGCATGCATCATAGCTTTCATCTCTCTTTTTCCTCCTTGTGTATGGTATAACGTTGCGTATAGAGCCTCATTGTACAGATGGGAGAGATTCACGTAAAATGAACAAAAATGAAGGTGAATATCAAAAACGATGATAGATAATAAGCAGGTGATTAGGGCATGGATGCAGGAGATTTGAAAATATTTCAGGCGGTTGCCCGCGAAGGCAGTATCAGCAAAGCTGCAATAGCACTGAATTATGTGCAGTCCAATGTGACAACACGGATCAGACAGCTCGAAGAACAGCTGCAAACACCTCTATTTCGACGGTCTAATCGGGGAATGTCGCTCACGCCGGCGGGTGAGAATCTGCTCTTGTACGCAGACAAAATTGTCAGTCTGATCTATGAAGCGGAGCAAGCGGTGTTAATAGGGGATAAACCTGTAGGTTCACTTCGTCTGGGGTCGATTGAGACAGCCGTATCGAAGTTGCTAACTCCACTATTGGCGGAGTATCTTTCACGCTATCCGGATGTGCAACCCGCCCTGGCGACGGGTGGAACCCATGAGCTGATGCAAAAGGTCATTCGGCATGAGGTGCACGGCGCCTTCATCTATGGACCACAGAATATTCCCGATCTGAACTATATGAAGGTACTCGAAGAAGAATTGGTACTGATCGCAGAGCCTAGAACACAGGAATCATATGAACTCCAAGAATGGTTAAGCAAACCGATGTTATTCTTTGAAGTAGGCTGCACACATCGAGAGCAGGCAGAGGCATTACTCAGGGATCAAGGGGTACCAGCCATACAGGTTACCGAGTATGGAACGTTAGACAATATCATACATGGCGTCTCTGCTGGGCTGGGTGTATCTCTTCTGCCACGTTCCACGGTGGTTCAAGCGCAATCTAGAGGCGAAGTGCATATCTACTCATTGCCTGAGCCTTACTGCAGACTGGAAGTGGGGTTCATCTATTCCCACAGTGAGCATTTGTCAGGAGCCATGCGTGCCTGGTTATCATTGTTGAAGACAGACGAGAAGGGCAGTTAGTAAATAGAAGGAGTGAATAAAGAATGGAATCATCTCTAACGTTAGCTACAGCTTTTCAGGATGCGGAATATATTATCGGCGGTCATGGCAGCAGAAAGATTAAAGTTCTCCAAGAAGCATTCATGCATGTGGATGGAGAGCTGGCAAGTGACCACTATGGCAACGGTGCAGTCATCGATAGTTTTCAACAGCAGATGGCTGATGTGCTCGGTAAGGAAGCAGCTGTATTTTTCCCAAGTGGAACGATGGCACAGCAGATTGCATTGCGGATCTGGTGTGATCGCCAAGGGCTGAAACGAGTTGCGTATCACCCGCTGGCCCATCTGGAGATTCATGAAGAAGATGGGCTGAAGGAGCTGCATCAGATAGAAACCATTTTACTGGCAGATAAGGATCGGCTCATTCGTTTAGAAGATGTACAAGGATTGAATCAGGAGATTGCTTGCCTCTTACTTGAGCTGCCGCAGCGGGAGATTGGTGGGCAATTGCCAAGTTACGAAGAACTGGAGTCTATCTCAGCGTATTGTCGTGAACGTGGAATTAAGCTTCATCTAGATGGAGCGCGTCTGTTTGAGATTACACCTTATTATCAGAAGACACCTGCTGAGATATGCAGTCTGTTTGATAGTGTATACATATCCTTTTATAAGGGGATTGGTGGCATCGCGGGGGCGATCCTTGCTGGGGATACGGATGTGATGGAGGAGTCCAAAGTATGGAAACGACGTCACGGTGGCGATCTAATTGGCCTATATCCGTATATTCTAAGCTCGCAATACTACTATAACGAGCGAATTGGCAAAATGCAGCTGTATTACGAGCAGGCTCAGGAGCTGGCTGCCTTGTTGAACGCATGTCACGGCATACGTACATTACCTGAAGTTCCCGTATCGAATATGTTCCATATTCACATTGCACTCGCAGCTTCGGAGGTAGAACCTCTGCTTGTGCAGATGACGCAGCATTACGGGATAGGCATTACGTCATATTTGAACAAAACAAGCGGAAACAGCTGTGCCTTCGAACTCTCTATGGGTGATCGTTATGAGCACATACCACAGGCTAAGCTGCGAGCAGCGCTGACATGGTTGAACGAAGAGATGCAGAAGCAGTCGATGTAAACTAAGGATGAGATCATAAAGAGTAAAGAGTGGAATTGTTTCTTATCTTATTATCTTTTTCATTCGAGGAGGAGTCCGTATGACGTCAACTGAATTGGATTCCATTCGGGAGCTGTTGGTACAAGCTTATCAGACCACGATGGGTAAGGGATGCAAACCTGATACAGAACAGGACATGCAGGCTTTTGAGCAAAAGCATAACGTGAACATTCCCGCAGCTTATCGCGCGCTTTTACTTGAATTCGGTGCTTGCAACTTCGGTGATCCTGCCTTGTATTCGGTAAAGGAATTAGACTGGGCATATCCCGAGTTTCTGGAGGCATACCGCGAGTACAAGCTTGAATACGATCTTCCAGCGGAACTTGAGCCGTTTCCAATTGGCGGATTTGGTGAGGGGAGTATCGCTATACTGGATCAGACCTCTGGCAAAGTGTTAATGCTGGTTCATGATGCATATGAGCTTCCTCTAGAGGATGTTGCTGTTGATTTTGATGATTTAATGACGATGCTGGCAGAAGCAGCAATATGGGTTCAGGGACAGATGAAATCCATAGATGAGCAGGAGAGAGGCAATGGGTTCCGGTGAAATATGGACTGGTGTAAGTAGAGGTGATGGAGCATCACCTCTTTCCAGTTTCGATTCATTCGAGCCTAGGGTTCATTGCTTTTGGATGTATTTACGATAAAGGGCAGGGGTAATTTCCTCGAATTTCTTGAAGATTTTGATAAAATAACCTGATTCATTGAATCCCAGTTCATCACTAATCTGAGAGACAGGCATGTCGGTTATCTCAAGTAATTGCTTGGCCCATTTTATCTTGAGTTTAGCTAGATAAGTCGTGAAGTTCTCACCCGTTTCTTTGGCGAATAATCGACTAAAATAACTTGGACTCAGGTGACAGAGCTCAGCCATATGTTTCAACGAAACCTGCTCACTTTTGTGACCATGAATGTATTCAAAGGCGGGCTGTAACACCGGATTAGCAGTCTCGGCTTCATTAGGGCTGGTTTTCAGATAAGCATCTGCAATCGCATTAGTCATTTCTTTTTTGATGGATTCAATATTACGAATGGAATACCCCGGCAGGATGGTCGCGAGGTTCAGTGATTGCTGATTGCCGGAGGCCTTCTCGAACATTTCCACCAGCAGATTTTTGTTTAGTGCTTCCTCTACTATATAGTTGCAGAGCAGAGACAGCATATTCGAAATTTTCACAACCTCTTCATAGGTCATGACGGGTAACTGGTCATACTCTTCCTGTAACTCTTTCAGCTTCTCAGCATGCATCGGTACATTCTTGGAGGTCACGATCTGTTCCAGATCGGTGCCTTTCTCCGGGTCAGCCAGCTTAACTTGTCCAGCCATGACAGCCCCAATATATTTTCCATCAATCGTGATGGGAATCGCAATATCTACAATGTTGAAATGACATAGATATACATAAGGTTCATTCAATCGAACAGCTTCCAGACCGCCGCGTGAGTCACATTTTTGGCAATAGGGAAGTAGCTCGGGATCTTTGCGTACACTCTGGCAGAACGCCTGACAACTGCTGTGACTGGTCACGGGAATCCCTTTGTAATCCACGGTTAAGATAGCTAGTTTCGTCACGGTGGCAAGTGAGTCCTGTAGCCGCTTCCATTTGGTTAGGTCAAGAATTTTATTAATATGCAAGTATTCCTTAATCATGGTGAAACCTCCATAGCAGGCTGGATCAATACGGTATGTCGTCCTACGTTATGTTCTTGTTTGAATCAGTTATATAAGTTAACTAAACTTTTTACACGAGAACGGAGAGGACAGAAATAACGTGAAGAAGCGAAGCGTGCGCCTAAAAGCTTTCTGAAAGAAAGCTACCTCGAAAGCATAGACTATCACCGTTTTTCCCTTTGAAGAAGGGAATGCAAAAAAAATCTGGGGATAACAGCGATCGGAAGGTTATTCTGTCATCGGAGTGGCAGGTGTAAACATTCTTTAGTTGAACTTATATTCATACGGTGAATCAAAAATGGACTTATTGAACAACCTCTAAAAGTTAGGAATTTGTACATATTAAAATGTAATGCCTGTGGGTAATGTATAAAAAGCCCATGACAATAAGATACCATGATTGTAGTAAAAAGCAAAAAAATACGATTGCAAATTATAATAATTTGTTATCAAAATCCACTGTAAACCTCACATACCTGATATATATTTATATTATTGTGAGTCATTTAAAATTTTATATGTTGAATTGAATGGTTAATCCATTAAATATTTTATAGGAGGTTTTCTACTATGAGAAAAGCATTTATCAGCCCAACGAAATATGTACAAGGTGAAGACGAACTACTTAACTTGGGGTATTTTGTAAAATCATTCGGGGACTCCGCGCTCTTGATCGCTCACCCAGATGATGTACAACGTGTCAAAGCGAAGCTGGATGCAACAGCTGAGAAATTCAATATTACGTTTGTTGAAAGCGGTTTTAAAGGCGAATGTTCCCGCGAGGAAGTTGCTCGTCTGCAAGAGATCGCAAAGGAAAAAGGTTGCGACTCTACGATCGGTCTTGGTGGTGGTAAAGCGATCGATGCGGCCAAATGTGTAGCAGAAGGCGAAGCCTTGATCATCTGCCCAACGATTGCGGCAACGGACGCACCAACAAGTCACTCTGCTGTATTGTACACACCAGAAGGCGCATTCGATGATTATGCATACTTCAAACAAAGCCCAAGTGTTGTGCTTGTAGATACAACGGTTATTGCCAATGCACCAACACGTTTCCTTGTTTCCGGTATGGGAGATGCACTTTCTACGTATTTTGAAGCAAGAGCAACAGCTAAATCCTATTCTCGTGTGAACGCGAGCCTACCGATGGGATCACGTGAAGGATATACACCTTCTGCTGTAGGTACCAATGCAGCACTTGCACTAGCGAAGCTATGTTATGAGATGCTTCTTACTGACGGTGCAAAAGCTAAAGTAGCTAGTGATAGTAATGTGGTAACCCAAGCACTGGAGAACATCGTAGAGACGAATATTCTGTTGTCTGGTCTTGGATTCGAGAGCGGTGGTCTGGCTGCAGCACATGCGATCCACAACGGTCTGACTGTTCTTGAAGGTACACACCACTACTTCCATGGAGAAAAAGTATCCTTCGGTACCATTGCCCAGCTTGTGCTTGAGAATGCACCAACCGAAGAGCTGCACGAAGTGATGGACTTCTGCCTTGCTGTAGGACTACCTGTAAGCCTGGCGGATATCGGTGTAGAAACAATTACGCAAGAAGAACTGATCCAAGTAGCAGAGATTGCTTGTATTCCGGAAGAATCCATTCACGCAATGCCATTCCCAATCACAGTTCCTGAAGTGGCCGCTGCCATCGCAGCAGCTGACCGAATCGGACGGGAGTACAAAGCTCGCCAGGAGGCAAAATAATGAAAAAAATTATAAACCAGGCTGAGAATGTTGTAATGGAAATGTGCAACGGGATTGCGCTTGCGCACCCAGAGCTTGAGTTTCTGAAGAAATACAAAGTCATCAAGCGCAGAGAGATTAATGCGGATAAAGTTAGCCTGATTAGTGGCGGCGGTAGCGGACATGAGCCGGCTCACGCAGGTTATGTAGGTAAAGGCATGCTGGATGCGGCTGTCTGTGGAGATGTATTCGCATCCCCTTCACAGATTCAGGTATACCAGGCGATCAAAGCTACCGCTAGCAACAAAGGTACGCTGTTGATTATCAAAAACTACAGTGGCGACATGATGAACTTCAAGAATGCGGCTCATCTGGCAGAGGAAGACGGCATTAACGTACAATATGTGCGCGTTGAGGATGATATCGCAGTACAGGATAGCTTGTACACAGTAGGACGCCGTGGTGTTGCTGGTACTGTACTGGTTCACAAGATTGCCGGAGCAGCGGCAGAAGAAGGCCGCAGTCTGGATGAAGTGAAACAGGTTGCTGAGAAGGCAGCGCAGAACGTACGCAGTATCGGGTTTGGCTTCACTTCATGTACTGTACCAGCGAAAGGTACTCCGACATTTGAAATTGCGGAAGATGAGATGGAGTTCGGCGTGGGAATCCACGGTGAGCCAGGGATTCGTCGGGAGAAAATTGTGTCTGCGGATGAACTCGCAGGACGTATGGTGGAAGCATTGCTGGCAGATATGAAGCTGGACAATGACGCTTCTGCGGAGATTGCTGTGCTTGTGAACGGATTTGGCGCTACACCGCTACAAGAATTGTACTTGCTGAACAACTCCGTTCAACGTGAACTTGCAGGACATACAGGTCTGAAGGTTGCTACAACGTTTGTAGGCAACTATATGACCAGTATCGATATGGCAGGTGCTTCGGTAACCATCCTGAAACTGGATGATGAACTGAAAACGTTGTTGTTCCAAGAAAGCGATACGCCTGCGTTCAAGGTCTCCGGTGCGCCGGTTGCCCAAGTAGCGTATTCTGAAGCACTTGAAGCAGTTGTGAGTGAGGATGCTCCAGTATCCTTCGAGGTTGAGACACCTGCAACGTCTGCGGTAATCAACAACAATCAGTTCTCCCTCGATAACGTCGTGTACCTGATCGACAAAATGGGTGAGATCATCATCAAGAATGAAGTACCGTTCTGTGAGCTGGATTCTCATGCGGGCGATGGTGACTTCGGGATGAGTGTGGCCAAAGGCTTCCGCCAGTTGAAACGTGAATGGAATCATATCATTAACGAAGAGAAAAAGGACATCGGTTCATTCCTTGATGCATGTTCATTGGTTATCATGGAATATTGCGGCGGAGCATCCGGCCCGATCTGGGGTTCGGCATTCCGTGCGGCTGGCAAAGCTGTAGGCGATAAGCAGCAATTGAGTGTGGCTGAATTCGCTGAGATGATTCAAGCTGCAGTTCAAGGCATTCAGTCCACTGGCGAACGCTCCTTCGGACGTGGTGCGGTTGTCGGTGACAAAACCTTGATTGATGCGCTTGTACCTTGTGCTGATTCTTGGACACAAAGCGCTGATTCGGGAGACGACTTCAAAACGGCATTTGCCAAAGGTGCAGCAGCAGCGGTCGAAGGTGCGAAGAAAACGGAAGACATCGTAGCTCGCATGGGTCGTGCAGGTACGGTTGGTGACCGTAGTCTAGGATACCCTGATGCTGGTGCGTATGCATTGGGTGTTATTTTCACTGAATTGTCTGAGTCGATGAAATAAAATGTTGTGAAATGTCAGATAATCTCAACGATAAATATAAATTTTTGAATAGGTTTACCACAAGGGAGTATCACATCGTGATACTCCTTTTTGGTAGTGAAATGCCGTTCTTTAAGGAAGTGAATGGGTACATATCATGTGAAAAGAAGAGACGATTATAAGTCTGTATTCATAATTTCGCCATATATTACAGGTCATGGGCTGTTGAAAATGCTCGCTAAGTTGGTATAATGAGACCTATTGATATTGATAATCACTATCATTTGTTTAAATTGTAACTCAGGAATACAGAACAAAGGGGTTCGGGATTCATCGTGAATTGATCTCTGAGGATTTAACATGATAATGATTTCATCCAAATGACGCTACTTATGGGTCATACATATTTAACCTAGGGGGATACAAATGAGAAAATCTATTTCTAGAAAATTCATGTTTATGATGGTGGCAGCTTTGGCGTTGGTGCTCGCGGCATGTTCCAGTAATGAAGCTACGAATTCGAATGCAACGAGTACAAATGCAACAGACACTAGTACCTCAACAAGTGCGGCGACTCCTGCTACTCCTTCCACAGTTGAAATTACAGATGCACATGGAACGGTAACTGTTCCTGTAAACCCAACAAATGTCGTTGCTCTAGATAACAGAACGTTTGAGACATTGGCGAACTGGGATGTTAAATTAGCGGCTGTCCCGAAGGATGTTATGCC
The DNA here is from genome assembly GCF_036884255.1 of Paenibacillus tundrae. Classification (NCBI taxonomy): domain Bacteria; kingdom Bacillati; phylum Bacillota; class Bacilli; order Caryophanales; family Paenibacillaceae; genus Paenibacillus; species Paenibacillus tundrae. The sequence continues at coordinate 1,013,914 of NZ_CP145605.1, forward strand.
TGGGAATTCACCATATGTAGCTGATGAAGCTGTACAGAATATCGGTAATCATCGCGAACCAAATCTGGAGTTGCTGGCATCAATCCAGCCTGACCTTGTTATTGTTGGTCAAAGATTCTCAGGATTCTATGAAGATATCAAAAAATTAGTGCCTAATGCAGCAGTAATTGATCTTACTTTTGATGTTTCTGCTGAAGCCGGAACACCTGGAGAAAACCTGGTTAACGGATTCAAAGATACAACGACGAGCTTAGGTAAAATTTTCGATAAAGAAGAAGAGGCTAGCCAACTGAACGCTGAATTCGATAAATCTATTGAAGCAGCAAAAGCGGCTTATAATGGCAAAGATACAGTGATGAGTGTAATTGTTTCTGCAGGGGATATCGGTTTTTCAGCTCCTCACTCTGGTCGTGTATGGGGGCCATTGTATGAAATCTTCAATTGGGTACCAGCTCTAGAAGTTGACAAGTCTTCTGCTGATCACCAAGGTGATGATATTTCCGTTGAAGCTATTGCTCAGAGCAATCCGGATTGGATTTTCGTACTGGATCGTGATGCGGCTATTTCTTCCGATGAAGCTTCTGTTCCTGCTCAAGACGTTATTGATAATGCACCTGCTCTCAAAAACACAACGGCGATTACTAAAGGACAGATTATGTATGCTCCGAACGACACGTACACGAATGAATCCATCGAGACATTCATTAAAATCTTCAACAACCTATCAGAAACTTTAGCGAAGTAGTAAAAGGAGTATGACGCAGTGCTGAAAAACTGGATACCAAAACTAGCTGGGGTTGAGAATTCTCAACCCCAGCGTCATAACCGTAAGAAGCTCTGGACGATCCCTTTTATCATCGCCATCACGGTGACAGCTATTCTAGCGATCCTATCGCTGTTTACTGGCGTTTATGATATCAGAGGACAAGCGGATGGCATGGAGATGTTCTTCATCACTCGTGTACCTAGAACCATTGCCTTGATGCTCACTGGAGCCGCAATGGCCATGGCAGGACTGGTCATGCAGTTGATTACACAGAACCGTTTAGTAGAACCTACCACCACAGGAACGATGGAATGGTCAGGTCTCGGACTTTTATTTGTTTATCTATTATTTCCTGCTCCAACGCTAGTGCTCAGAATGACAGGCGCAATCATTTTTTCTTTTGTAGGAACAATGATTTTTTTTGTTTTTCTAAGAAAAGTTAAGCTTCGATCATCTTTAGTTGTGCCTATTATTGGGATGATGCTGGGAGCAGTCATTTCGGCATTTTCAACGTTTATCGGACTTGTTTTCCAAGTGACGCAAAATATCGAGAGCTGGTTTGTAGGCTCTTTTTCGCCTGTTCAGATTGGTCGGTATGAGTATCTATGGATTATTATTTTGCTCACTATACTTATCTTTATATTTGCTGACCGGTTGACTCTGGCTGGACTTGGGGAAGATGTCGCTACCAGTCTCGGCGTAAACTATAACAGAATTATTCTTATTGGCACGGGTCTCATTTCTCTAGCTGTTGGTGTTGTTGCGGCTGTTATTGGAAACTTACCATTCCTAGGGCTAATTGTCCCCAATATTGTTTCCATGTTTAGAGGGGATGACCTTAGGAGTAATTTGCCATGGGTGTGCGTGTTAGGGATGGCTACCATCATTGTATGTGATATCCTGTCTCGCATCATTATTATGCCGTTTGAAATACCTGTTTCTATGATCCTTGGAACGGTGGGAGCCGTTGTATTTATTGCTATTTTGCTAAGACAAAGGAGGTCAAAAAGGAGGCTAAGATGAGCGAATTAACTAGTAGTAATCCACTAAATGTCGACATCGACTCTAGCCGACCTCCCCGAAAAAGATCAGCTAGAGCCTTTCGTACCAAGAAGGAAGAAAAGCGTTATTGGATTTTGCTGATAACATTGATTGTTGTGGGTCTTTTATCATCGTTTGGACTACTGGTGTATAACAATCCGGTTCCAGTAACCTCCCCATCATTCATACCTGTTGTTACAAGAAGGGTGGTAGCCCTTGTTGCCATGCTTATGGCTGTAATTTGTCAAAGCTTAGCAACGGTTGCTTTTCAGTCGATTACGAATAACCGAATTATCACTCCGTCACTCTTAGGTTTTGAAGCTATTTACTCCACCATTCATACAAGCACGATCTTTTTCCTTGGTGCTGCGGCGTTTGTGAATTTTAGTGGTGTAGATGCCTTTTTATATCAGATTGCTGCTATGGTCTTGATGTGTCTAATCCTCTACGGATGGTTGCTCTCTGGGAAGTACGGCAATTTACAACTCCTGCTTTTGGTCGGTATTATTATTGGAACGGGGTTAAGGTCTGTATCTTCTTTTATGAGAAGACTTCTGTCACCATCTGAATTTGATATTTTGCAAGCAAGAATGTTTGCTTCCGTCAATAATGCAGATGCTGCCTATTTCCCGATTGCCATACCAATTGTTATCGTTGTAGCGATCCTTCTGCTTGCGAATGCCAAGCGACTTAATGTATTGTCGCTTGGTAAGGATGTCTCAACGGTTCTGGGCTCTAAACATCAAGTAAGTGTCATGTATACCCTTGTTCTTATTTCCATTTTGATGGCTGTATCAACCGCTTTGGTTGGCCCACTTACTTTCTATGGATTTTTAGTTGCTACGTTGAGTTATCAAGCAGCACAGACCTATGATCACAGATACGTGTTCCCGATGGCTCTTGCTATAGGCTTTGTAATCTTAACGAGTGCGTACTTTATTATGAATCATATTTTCCATGCGCAAGGTGTTGTCTCCATTCTTATTGAATTGATTGGTGGACTAACATTCTTAATTGTTATTTTAAGGAAGGGTTCTTTATGATACAGATCGATAATGTCAAAAAATCCTATGCAGCCGAGGTAGAAATAGGCCCTTTGGATATAAGCATCCCCAAAGCCGGTCTTACTTCATTAATCGGACCCAACGGAGCGGGAAAATCAACAACGCTTCTGATGATCGGTAGGCTTCTGAATTTGGACGAAGGCCAGATTAAGATTGCCAATATGGATGTTTCCAAATCGAAGTCCAAAGACTTGGCCAAAATTGTAACGGTGCTGCGGCAAGAAAATCATTTTGTCACAAGACTAACGGTAAGACAGCTTGCCGGATTTGGGCGTTTTCCTCATTCGAAGGGAAGACTAACAGATGAAGATGAAGCGATTATTTCCAAATATATTGATTTTCTAGACTTAACTGATCTGGAAAATAGATATTTAGACGAGCTTTCCGGTGGCCAACGACAGAGAGCATATGTAGCTATGGTTTTGTGTCAGGAGACAGAATACGTACTTTTGGACGAGCCTTTGAACAATTTGGATGTGGCTCGCTCTGTACGGATGATGGAGCATCTGAGGTATGCAGCTAATGAATTTGGACGAACCATTCTGACGGTTATGCATGATATTAATTTTGCCGCCAAATATTCGGATCGAATCTGTGCGATGAAGCATGGGCAGATTGCTGCGTTTGGAACAGTGGATGAGGTTATGGATCCCGAAATTTTAACAGATATTTTTGAGACCAAAATTGAAATTATCGAGGGCCCATATGGACCAATAGCAATTTATTAAGTGCAGGATGTATTTGATGTATTTAAGGTAGTTAAATTAAAAGAGTTCTCAGAAAGTAGAGTGATTATTCCACTCTACTTTTTTGTATAAAGAGGGCGAAATTTGGCTTGCTTATGCCAAATAGTGTAATCTGGAGAACAGATAACCCACTTTGAACGAGAAGGGAACGGAACTATACAATGACAGATAAACTTTATTACAACTCAGCATATACACATGAATGGCATACACAGATTACAAATAGAGCAGACAAGGAGGACGGCACCTACGTCACATTAGCAGAGACTGCTTTTTATCCGCATGGCGGCGGACAACCGTGTGATCTAGGACAGATCGGCGGCATTGCTGTTCTTGATGTCAATCTTGAAGATGGAGAGGTATGGCATAAGCTAGAGCGCTCACCTGAACAAGTGGACGTGGACTGTGCGTTGGATTGGCAGCGTCGATTCGATCATATGCAGCATCATACTGGACAACATTTACTGTCAGCGATCACCCTGAAGCTTGCGGATGCGATGACGCTCAGCTTCCATCTGGGAACGGATTATGCCACGATTGATGTGGCGGCAGAATCACTCAGCGTGGAGCAACTTGCAGCCATCGAATATGAGGTGAATCAGCAAATTTATCGTAACGCACCAATCCATACATCCTGGGTAACTGCAGAAGAGGCAGCACGTCTACCCTTGGTGAAGCAGCCGAGCGTTACTGAAGATATTCGGATCGTTGAGATTGAGGGTGTGGAATATAACGCGTGTGGTGGCACACATGTGTCGGCAACGGGGGAGATTGGATTAATCAAGCTGCTGAAAACCGAGAAGGTGAAAGGTGGTATCCGGATTTATTTTAAATGTGGATCGAGAGCATTGAACGAATTCACCGCAACACAGCAAGTACTGAACGGCTTAACGACGAAATTGAAGACGAGCAGGGACGAGCTGCTGGAGCGCATTGAGAAAATGGAACAGGAGCAGAAGCTGCTGCAGAGCGAGCTAAATGCGGTAAAAGCAACGAATGATGATTATTATGCGCAGGAACTGCTCGCAGCGCGAGAAGGGCTGGTCATCGCTCAGGTATTTGAGGACAAACCGCTTAAGGATATGCAGAGTCTTGCGACCAAGCTTACAGCAGAACATGAGGGCTTGGTGCTCTTCGCCAGTATTTCAGAAGCTAAGGTGGTTCTAGCGCAGAATGGACAACCGCCGGAATGGGCATGTGGCCCATTCTTCAAAGGCAATCTTGGTGCGTATCAAGGCAAAGGTGGCGGTAGTGATAAAATGGCTCAGGCGGGCTTTGCGAACAGCGAAGATGCGATTGCTTTTTACGAATTCACGAAGGAGCAACTGGGTCATCACTAAGCGAAGCTTGGATTGGGGAGAGGTCTAATGACAGAACGTATTCCTTGTCGTCGAGAGGGGTGCAGTAACACCATTTTGCCCGCAACAGCAGCCAAAACAGATGGCATCTGCATGCCATGTAAACAAGAAATTGCGCGGGAGGAGCACCGCCAATATATCGAGGCGAATCGGCGGGATGTGAACTTGTATGAAGGTATGACTGATCCTGTTGAGATCCTGAAAATCATGCATACACATCATGTCCGCAACGAATTAATCCGTTATATTCCGTACGGGCAGTCCAAAGAGCAAGTGTTTCTGTCTTTGTCAGCAGAGCAGCAGCTTATGATGGTAGATTACGCAATGGATCTCATTCGTACAGAAGATGCGGATACAGGCAAAGATATTCTGGTAGCACTTGTCTGTTATCATGGGACTTCGTTATCCGAACAGATTTCAGAGCTGTTGGCTCATGAGATCTATTACCCTGCAATTCTGTATAAGAGTGCGAGCCCGGAAGTGCGAGATCAATTGCTACAGCAGGTGAATACAGATGATGAGAATCGTAATCTCCTGTTGCTGATGCTTGCGTATATTGGGGATGATGTCGTTGTACAACAATTTCAGCAATGGAAGGAATCTCCCCCGCCTTGGGCGAATCAACTGTATGTAGCTCCTGAGCAGTATGCGACAGAGGCTGGTTGGGAACTGACCACAGAAGGTAAGCGTAGAATGTTGTTCACAACACCGAGTTATTCTTTATTTGTCGTGGATGAAAAGGAGTCTGCTACCACTACTTCAGGCGGAGAGCCGATCTCCATGTTAGTTAACAGCTCGGATTGTTGTCCTTGGTGCAGTCGAGAATTAACCGTTCTGGTTAGTTTAGATGCTCATCATCCAGCACTGCGTGAGGTGTCATGGAAAGCCGAGAAACTTCAAGTCCAGACTTGTATGAGTTGCAGCTGTTATGGGGTAGTTTACATGGAGATGAGCGCTGAAGGTAAACCCGTCTGGAGCACGCATAACGTGATGCCTATGGGCGTGGATGAGATTGATGCAGAAGATCACGATGCGTTTACACTAGATACAGCTCCTCATTATCATATCGCAACCCAACCGCGTAACCCTTACCACGGCAGTGAGTGGGCAAACGAACCGTCACTGTCGCAAATAGGCGGACATCCGGGATGGGTTCAGGATGCGGAATACACAACTTGTCCGTCCTGTTCTACCCGTATGAAGGCGGTCGGGCAGGTGAATGGTGAGGAACTGGCGGAGTATGGAGAAGGCATGTATTATATGCTGCTATGTGAGCCGTGCCAGATGACGGGGGTAACGTATCAGCAGAGCTAAAGTCTCCGTTTGCACCGGTATGAAACTACATCATCGTTATGGTCTGGGTTAATGGTGAATAGGATATAGGATACGGAGTCGCGTACGGAACGCATGGATGAAAGTTTTATGGATAAGGTTTTATGAGTAGCAGAGTAAAATCGTAAAAAACGTTCAGGCAATGAGCCTGGACGTTTTTGGTATGTTTTGTGTATTGATATGGATCAGTAATTAAGGTGAGAGCTCTGCTGCGAGGGCTTCCCACTCGGATCTCAGAATGCCCATCATTAGACGATCATATCGCTTGCCATCCCGATAAACTGCTGAGCGGATGCGACCCTCCAGTTGAAAGCCTACCTTTTCGTAAGCACGAATGCCCCGGGCATTATAGGAGATCACATCAAGGCCAACCCGATCTAGATTTAATTCATGGAATGCATATCGAAGAATCAGCTTCAACGCTTCTGTACCATATCCTTTGTTGCGATGTTCAGCAAGTCCAATACCTATCGCAAGCTGCCCGCAGCGGTTATTCCATTCAATGCTATGAATAACGACAAAGCCGATCAGTTGTTCATCCTCTTGGGTACGTAGCCGAAAATATACTTCCTTATCTTTCGTTTCGCCTTCTTCCTCAAGCTGTTTCTCCGAATAGGGAATCGCAATATCCGTATCTACGTTACGCAGATATTCAGGATCTTCGTTCCACAATAGCATTGTCTGTACGTCTTCTGTGCGGGGAGGGGTCATTTTTAGACGCTGGCTGTAAAATAGATTTTCAGTTGATAGTGTCATGTTAATCTCCTTCAGATCTCAATTTAAGTTCGCTTCACCTCAGAACAACCGTTAGCTATATGTATTGTACGCAATATGCCTCGCCCCTTTAGAGATCAGATAGGCTCATCATAATGAAAATTACAGGGTGATACAACACTCGATCTAGAGAACCTTCATAATAGCCTTGTCAGGAAACCTGCCATGAGAGTAATATGAAATACAGAAGATTAACGATTATAGATCATACTTAACATTAACGTAGGAGTGGTTATAGTGGAGATTCGTGTAGATGATTTGAGTGGGGCACAAGTGATTGGACTAATTGCAGAACATTTACAAGGAATGGCGGAGGACTCTCCACCAGAAAGCATTCATGCCCTTAATCTAGACGGCTTGAAGAAGCCGGAGATTACTTTTTGGTGCGCATGGGAAGATCAGGAGCTTCTCGGCTGTGGGGCAATCAAGGAACTGGACAAAGAGCACGCAGAACTCAAATCGATGCGAACTGCTAAAAATCATTTACGTAAAGGTGTGGCAAGAAATATTCTTGCTCATATTATTGAAGCTGCCATAAGTCGTGGATATAAACGGATCAGTCTAGAGACTGGCTCCATGGATTCATTCATCCCAGCTCGCAAGCTGTATGAAGATTTCGGCTTCACGTATTGTGAGCCTTTTGCAGATTATATTCTGGATCCGAATAGTACATTTATGACGAAGGAACTGTAGTACAAGTTGGAGAGTATTTAAACGTTCATAGCATTAAAAGTATTCAGAGTATTCAGTACATTCTATTGATAAATATAAAGAAACACTTGAAGAACAGCATTCTGTAGTTGCAGAGGATGCTGTTCTTTGGCTTGTATACGGCACCGTCTCTACAGGGAAAGGAAGCGAAAGAGCTGCAATGCAAGTTATGGTGAGAATGTATCAAAAGACACATAGTTGCATTGCAAACTAGATTAAGATGACAGTATACACAAGTAACTAATGTTCGCCATAAAGAATTGAATGAAATTCCCATGCAGATGTTCTGTTCTGAGGTATGGACTATAGGGTATACTGAAAATTATATTTAGGTAGACTTGAACCAAATAATCACAGACGTGTTTTACATCAGGAGGACTGGAATTGGCTCAGACAGAAGGAACATTACAGAAGAAACTCAAACCAAGACACATTAGCCTGATGGCGATGGGTGGTGTCATTGGAACTGGAATTTTCAAAGGCAGCACCGAAACGATTGGACTAGCAGGGCCTGGGGTCATCGTGACCTACATTTTCGCCGGATTGTTACTGCTCGTTGTCATGGCAGCTATGGCGGAGATGGCCACTGTCTATAAGAATCGGAATATGAAAGACTTTGTACAAGAAGCGTTTGGCAGCAGAGTATCATTTGTCATGGGATGGATGTATTGCTTCCTATGGTTATCTGTATGTGTAATTGAAGTGATCGCAGCGGGTAGTTTTCTGCAATATTGGTTCCCAGACGTGCCATTATGGCTCATGAGTCTGGCATGCGCTGCGTTTATTATATCCGTCAATTTTCTGAGTGTAGGCGTGTTCGGAGAATTCGAATTCTGGTTAGCAGGGATCAAAATTGCGATGATTATTGCTTTTATTTTCCTAGGTACTGCGCTAATCTTCGGCATTATTCCGAGTGATAACACACCTTATTTGCAAAATTATACGCAATCGGGTGGCTTCTTCCCTAATGGTTGGGGCTCAATCTTCTCTGCTCTGCTTGTTGTTATGTTCTCCTATGGAGGTTCAGAGCTGATTGGACTAACATTGACGGAAACGGAAAATGCAGATTGTGTACTGCCCAAGGTGGTGGGCAATTTCATGTTAAGAATTATTCTGTTCTTCACCTTGCCTATTCTCATCATCTGTGGCTTAATTCCGTGGAATGAGCTTGGACCAGAAAGTAGCCCGTTTGTACAGGTGCTCGCTTCGACTGGGCTACCAGGTGCCGCTCATATTATGAACTTCATTCTGGTTACGGCTGTCTTATCAGCTGCGAACTCTGGGATCTATGGTGCATCCCGGATGATGTATTCGATGGCGGTCGGCGGTGAGGCTCCCAAAGCTTTAGCGAAGACCAATGCGAACGGTAGCCCGATTAACACCTTGCTCGTGTGCAGTGTCATTTTGTTAGCTGGATCATTGCTGGGGCTGTTTGCACAAGATCAGCTATTCAGTGTGCTACTAGCAGTTCCTGGATTTGTGGTAATTCTGGTGTGGATCTGCATTTCTTCATCGCAATTGAAGTTGCGTAAGCAGTATCCCGTGCAACCTTCCTTCAAGGTGTGGGGATTTCCTTATATCACAGGTGCGACAACCCTATGTCTGGCCGTAATTGCAGTGATGTTTATTTTCGATGCAGGCAATCGTTTCAGTATTAGTGTCTGTCTCTCCGTGCTGGCGTTTCTTATCATCTGGTCTTTGGTTCGATTCCGTAAGGCAGATGGGAAACAGGCGAAATAACGGACTGCATCTATAGGTCGCATGTAGATCGGATAGAGAAAAAGGTTTGAGAATTAGCAGAATTAAATATTGCTTAATTAAGAAGAAGAAGACATCTCAGTGGTTATGCTGGGGTGTTTTTTTGTACATGGAGGTATACTTGCATATATAGATTTAGATGAGAAGAAAGAAGGGAGGATTGCACACAATGAAGAATTGGGCTGTCGTTAGAAGGTTATATCCCCACATAGAAGAAGAGGTAACTCTTGAAATGAACGGAGTTGAATTTACAGGGTTTGCTACTATCTGTCCATATCCTATTGAAGTGGGACGTGCTTACCCCGTATCCATTGGGATTACAATATTAGATGATGTCATTATTCAGGAGCTGCACGAGCCTAAGAAAGAGTTAGAACGGATTGATTCAGGATTCGCTTATAACATTCGAGGTGTGATACAAGCAGACTCTTTGGATGCGGGGATCGTCCTAACCGATGAAGAGTTGTTCAGAGACTATGCTTATTTAATAGGTACATACGTTGAGTTGAAAGTAGATCGAATTAGCGTTGAATTTCTGGCGAGTAAATCATTTATTAAATTTTGAGGTGAAGGTAATGTACTTGAGAGAAGCGGTATCTCGAAGCAGTAATATTGATTGGAGTTTAGTAGGGACGGTAGTATCACCGGAGGATGAGAGATTGGCATATGAGTTTTTTAGGAGAATGGCTTCATTTTTTCAAAAAGAAAATCTAGTGCCTGTTTCACCTAAATTTGCTGATATTGCTCGTTTATTAGGTGGTGAAAAAGAGCTAGTAGATATTACAACGATTTATAGCCAAGAAACCATAGAATACATGAATAAGTTTTCTGGTATAGAATTGTTTTGTAATTTTTATCTGAAATTAGCTAGCTATATAGATGATCATCTGGAATACTCTGAGTATATTCATGTATATGAACCGTTGTTAAGAATACTAGAAAGGAAAGGAGCATTTGTATTTAGAGTGAATGAACTAGAGATAATTGGGGGTGGTCATTTCCCTCTCGGAGGATGGTATGAGAGATTTTTAAATAAGCCATCGTACGATATAGAAAACTTATAAATCTAAAAATAGTTTTCGCTGATTGGTATGTTACTTACATAAACTCGAGCGTATTTACTTGATTAAAAAGTATGGTTCGTGGAGTGATTTATATGAATAGCGAAAATGAACTCGATGATAAAGTTCGTCATATTAAGCTAAATGAATTATCCATACGAGAATTAATTGAATTTCTGGATTCAAAACAAATATATATCATCAGTAATACGATGATTAGAGTCGTAGAACTAAAAATCAATAATACTTTAGTGATCGAAAAGCTTCAAAATTTAACTCAATATATGGGTGAACGATATACTTTTGCAGAAGGAATCAGAATCGGACATTTTGCTATGGCAACACTATCAATCTTGAATACCTCTGATTCTTTAAATGCGTATCATGAAACCTTAGAGAATCTAAAAGAAGTGGATAAAGGAAGGATAGAGAAGGTAATTGAAATATTTAATGACTTAACTAATACGAATTGAATTTTTTAGTTTGCAAACATCTAACGTATTGATGCAGATAATGAATATCCGAATGAGGCGTGAGTTAGGAGAGAATATAATATTATTGAAAAAGCTTAATGGGGGAGAGAAGTGTACAGAATACTTATAGAACAAAATGAAATTGACAAACTGGTTGAATCTTATTTTTATATTATAGACCTCCCAAGAGCATTAAAATATTTTGGGAATTCTGAAAGACATGGGTATGGATCAGGTCCACTAGAGGTACAATTTTCAACTTATCATGAGCCAAATGAGGAGTACTATATTGGAGATAGGAAAGTGTGCTTTATAGGAGAGCCCCCAGCTTATGACGAAGATGTAATGGCAGTAATGGAGTACGATCAATTTTATAACTGTTTAGTTATTTATAGTGGGAAACATCTTGACGAACATCCAGAAGATATAAATAAGATTAATAATTTACTAGAAATAATAAAAAGTAGATTAGATATAAAAGTCTAATTAAAGTTTGTATAACAAATATAACTGATATAATACACAATTTTGGTAGTTTTATTGGTGAATGTTTCATTTAATTAAATTAAGATATGCTTAATAAATTGAACAGGTCGATTATGGTCAGATGAAACCGTAATTAACCTGTTTTTTTATTATCTTTATTTTCTTGTGTGCTTCAGATCTCAATTGATCGATGAGAGAGAAAAGAAAAGAACGAAAAACGCTACTGACATACTGTTGGCAATAGGGGGCTTATATAATCATGCATATAACACAACCACCCATATACTAAGGAGGACATAACATTATGTCAGTAATCGGACCAGACTTCATTTCACTTCAAGTGAGCAATCTCGAAAGCTCCGCGGAATTCTATCAATACTATCTTGGATTGGTTCGCTCGCAGGCAGGGCCACCTCATGCTGTGGTCTTTGATACGAAGCCTATTGCATTTGCTCTTCGCGACTTACTCCCGGGAGTAGAGCTCAGCTCGGTTAGTCAGCCTGGACTTGGTGTTGCTCTGTGGCTTCAAGCCCCTGATGCGCAAGAAATCCACGACAAACTTGTTGCTGCAGGCGTAAAGATCACATCTGCACCAATTGATGGACCATTTGGGCGAACCTTTACATTTGCTGATCCAGACGGTTACTTAGTTACCCTTCACAGCAAAGCCTAAACTATAATTAGATTAGTGTTAACTTTACTCGCAAAGGCTTATTCCCACTGTAAAGCAGAGGAATAAGTCTTTTTTCTGTGTACTTAATGAAGAAAATTCCCTTATTTATGTCAACCCAATATTTTCTTGCGAAAATCGACATATTCGTATACTATTTTCACATTACATAGTGCTTCAAGCATGGTGAAATTGGGTATGGGCTAGTCGAAAAGGCTTACGCGGATGTGGGAGGAAGAGGAGCGAATGATCGGAGTGTTCAGAAAACGTTTAGTTGTCCGTATAGTTGCCATCGTTACATTTGTCATGCTGGTACTATCTGCAGGAAGTATGTTGCTTCAGTTGGCTAATACAAAATTGGCTGCACAGAAGGCAATCTCAAGTTACAACATTCAGATAGCTCAAAGTTATGTAAGTCAGTTAGATAAGGAGCCCTATGTAGAATTTGTGCAAGATCCACAAGAAAACAGTACATTTCTGAAGATTAGAGATGAACTTGATGATTTTCGTGTAAGGATCGGCGCAATGTACGTGTACTATGCAAAAATAGATGACAAGGATACACCACTCATGATGGTGGATGGGATCAAGGACCCAGACAAAGCATCCGCAATTAATGAAGTAACGGACATTCCTCCAGATGCTGTGGCCGAATTGCGGCAGGGGAACACAGCGAGTTCATCGATTATTAACAACGAAGAATATGGCGAATACATATCCTCCTATGCTCCGATCATGGATAACAACGGTAGTCTAGTAGGTGTAATCGGCATCGATACGGCTGTATCTGTTATCGGAACGATCGAGTCGGATATCCTGACTTCTAGTCTTCCGTTCTACGGTGTACTGCTGTTCATTACACTCGCAGGAATTGCCATTGTACTATGGTTTATCGTAAGAGGTCTGAGACCGTTGCAACCACTAAAAGCAAGTGTAGAACGAATGGCGCAAGGTGAACTGGCAGAAGCGAATCGAATTCTGACAGCATACCCACTTCGTAGCCAAGATGAGATTGGTAGTACGTTTACAGCAATGACCCAGATGTCTGGGAATTTGAATAAAATTGTGAGTGACATGGTCGCAGGTGTGTCTGTGACTACAGATATTCTTGCCGAATCCACTGAGGAATTCAATCGGAATGCAGAAGAGATGCTGGTGATGAATAAAACAGTGGATCATGCAGTGCAACAGATTAGACAGGGCGCGCACACGCAGAAGCAGGGCGCAAGTGATAGTGCTCATGCAATGGAAGAGATTGCAAAAGGCATCACGGACATATCCGAGTCCTCTACAGCGGTGTCGGACGCTGCGACTACGACGCTCGCTACAGCGCAATTGGGCAAGCAGAGCATGACAGACATGAAGAAACAGATGGAGAATATATCCGCGGTTGCGGGAGAAGTGGTAGCGCTTGTTCAAGTGCTGAGCAACTATTCCCAGGAGATTGGGGGCGCTTTGCACACGCTGCGGGATTTTGCCTCCCAGACGAAGCTGCTTGCACTCAATGCTTCGATTGAAGCTGCTCATGCTGGAGAGCATGGGAGAGGCTTTTCAATCGTAGCGGATGAGGTGAGAAAGCTGGCAGAAGCTTCGAGTTCATCCGTGCAGACCATATCAGATTTGCTAACAGGCATTCAGCAAGAGTCCGAACAGATTGGGACACAGATGAATGTAACGGCACAGGAGATAGGTCAGGGTGTAACTTTGACTGCGGATGCGGAGGTTGCCTTTACACAGGTGGTCGATGCATTGCGACTCGTAACCCAGCGAATCCAGGAAGTCTCTGCTGCAGCAGAAGAAATATCCGCAGGATCCGAGGAAGCAGCTGCATCCGTGAACACGATCTCCGAGATCTCGTCCGGCGTTTCCGATCATTCGGACGATATCTATCGTTTAACCCGTGAACAATCTGCGATGTTCCAGAAGGTATTGGAGGCATCCAATGTACTGCAGCAACAGACGCATGACATGAGTCAAGCAGTGAAGAAAGTCAAAGTATAGAATAAAATAAACGCAATATGTGTAACGTTATTAAAACACCCTACTCCGTAGTCGAGCTGTGTTCATGCAGGCATCGACTGAAAAGTAGGGTGTTTTTTAGTTATTATAAATGTCCTAGCTCAATAGCCTGTCTGAACTTTAACGTAAATCGCTCTGCTGCCAGGGCAATTTCCTTCGACTCTGCTTGCACGAATCCAATCTGCATCTTGGGTTGGTCAATGCCTGTAATCTCAATGAGTTTGAGTACGCCCTCTTTCCACAATGGATGTTGGTAGAAGGAGAAGTCATGTCCAATAGTAGCGGCCATATTGCTCCCAAGAACCGTTGTAATAGCTTCCGAATTATTCGTGCGGAACAAGATAGAGAGTGGGCCGTGATCATAGGTGAAGTCTTGGATAAAATCATCGATGAATCCATCGCGGTATAATGCCAGCTTATGAAGCTTGAGTTGCTCTGGGGTAACCCGGTTCAGCTTCGCCAGATCAGAGTGGTGATGGGTGCAGACGACAAGCTTGCCTGAGTACATGGGGATGAAGTGTAGGCCGTCGAACTCCCGTAGCTGTTTCGTATAGATCGCGATGAATCCCAGATGAGTCTTGTTGCTGCGAATATCCTTGATAATCTCCATGGAACCTTTCTCTTCAATCGAGATATCCAATCGGGGGTGTTCAATTTTCATATCGGCAGTAGCCTGTACCAAGTAGGGCATGACACTGGGAAAAGTAGCTACATGAAGCTCGCCTGTTAAAGCGGAAGCCTCAATATTCATTGTTTTCAGATCATCCACACGCTGAAGAATATCCATCGCTTTGGCTATAAAACGTTTGCCTTCTACCGTAGGGAATGTGCCGCTGCGTGAGCGTTCAAAAAGCGTAAGATCCAGTTCTTTTTCAAGTCGATGGATCGATTGGCTAATTGCGGATTGGGTGATGTGCAGATTCGCGGAAGCAGCAGAGAAGGATTTCGTTTTGGCAATTTCAACAACGTATTCAAGCTGTTCAAGGTTCATGTATTCATCTCCGTATTTGTATTACTATAACTAATATTAACATTAGTATCTATAAATATGAATAATGTTTGAACAGGGCTATACTAAGAGTAGAAGTTGTGTTCATCTTATAAACGATAAAAAGGGGATGCATCCAATGAAAGCAGCAGTATGGTATGGAAAAAAAGATGTCCGCGTAGAAGAGCGTGAGGTAAAGGCAGCGCAAGCGGGACAAGTAAAAATTAAAGTACAGTATGCAGGAATCTGTGGCAGTGACTTGCACGCGTATCACCATGGTGTTGGTATACAAGAAGGGGACAAACATCCGCTATCCGGACAGAATGCACCGCTCACACTGGGTCACGAGTTTGCCGGAGTGGTTAGTGAACTGGGTGATCATGTAAGCGGAATCAATGTAGGAGACCGTGTCGTTGTAGAGCCGTTGTATCATTGCGGAAAATGCGAGTACTGTATCCAAGGGCGTTACAATCAATGTACAGAATTTGGCTTCGTTGGCTTGAATGGGGACGGCGGCTTTGCAGAATATGTTGTGGTCGAATCCTATATGGTACATGCTCTGCCAGATAACGTATCCTTTGAAGAAGGAGCGCTTGTTGAGCCTACAGCCGTTGCTCTTCATGCCGTTCGCCACAGCAAGCTAAAAGTGGGACAGAAGGTTGCCGTATACGGTGCAGGGCCAATTGGACTGTTGACAATCTTGTCAGCAAAAGCGGCTGGAGCATCCGAAATCTATGCGGTCGATGTATTTGATGAGCGTCTGAACCTTGCAGCGAAGCTGGGCGCTATTCCGGTAAATAGTGCTCAAGTGAATGCAACGGAAACCATTCTACAGCAATCCGGTGGGATTGACGTTGCTTATGAAGCTGCAGGTGTGCAGCCAACAATGGACAGCGCCATTGCCGTGATCAAGAAAGGCGGAGAGGTTGTCGTCATTGCGGCTATTCCAACACCACTTCAAGTGAACTTCTTCGAGCTGTTGGTGAAGGAAGCGAACCTGACTTCTACACTGGCGTATCGTCACATTTTCCCAGAAGTGGTTTCTTTGATCGCAGAAGGAGCACTGGATGTGAAGCAGGTTATTACGAAGAAAATCAAACTCGACAATATCGTGGAAGAAGGGCTTGAGCTGCTCATGTCTGATAAGAGCCACGCCAAAATCCTCATCGAAATTAACGGGTAATGAGTAGGTAAAGTAAGTAACAGATAAACCTAGTTACCATGCGAACCCATTTCGCATAAGCTTACCTCTCATGATCCAAACGGATTAGATTTACTGATTTGTATGGGCGGCCTAGGCACTAGCCCTTAGTCACTCCATGTCACCGCAGAAACCACCACCTATGCACGGTTCTCCCAAATGTTAGACTGCATTCTAGCCAGGGGGACAGCGAAATAGGAGGTGGTTTTTTGTCATGCGTACGAAGACCATATTCTCCATAATTGTCCTACTTACGATTCAATTGCGTGTGGTAGAGATGGTTGCGATATTCAGAAGGGGTGAGCCCTTCATATTGCTTAAACATTCGTAGAAATAGTTTGTAATCAG
This sequence comes from Paenibacillus tundrae, assembly GCF_036884255.1. Lineage (NCBI taxonomy): Bacteria > Bacillati > Bacillota > Bacilli > Caryophanales > Paenibacillaceae > Paenibacillus > Paenibacillus tundrae. The sequence continues at coordinate 1,030,710 of NZ_CP145605.1, forward strand.
AGAATCCGCATGCACCAGCGATTTCCTTCACACTTGCATTGGTATTCAGCAACATCTGTTTGGCTCGATTGATGCGCTGAGTCAGAATATACGTTTTGAGACCTACGCCTTTCTCGCGCTTTACCATTTTGGAGATATAGTCCTTGTTGAAATTAAACGTCTCTGCCACCTTCGCTACGGTAATATCCGTATGGATATGAAGGTCAATCCATTTGCAGATGTGATCCACAATGGCATTATGTGCACGATAATCGGTCTGGGTATTACGCTCTAGCTCCTTCAATAATAGCAATAACGCCGCATCCGATTCCTCTGTTGAGAACGAAGAGACATGCAGAAGCTGCTTGAATAACTGATTCGCCGTTGACGGTACCTGGATTGTGGAATAAGTAGGATACGACAGAAACTCCAGCTGCTGCGTGTCATAATGAACCCAGTAGAAGCTTACCGGTGCGTCACTGGTCTGATATCCATAATGCTGACGCCCGGATTGAAGGAATAACATGTCATTTGGGCGCACGATATACTTCTGATCTTCCTCGGCAATGTACATCTCTCCCTCTAACATCAAAATGATCTCTTGAAAGGGCATGCTGCGCTTCATATGTGTCCAGTTCCCCTCCGATATAAATTTCCCGCAGAGGTAATGTTCTAATAGCTTTGGCATAGGACGGATTTATCCACCTTTTCTTGGATTCTGAGTCTGATTCATTTGTATTTTATTTGATAACATGAGGAAGTACAAGGTTTATCAGAGATGTGTGGTTAGTCGACGTGAGAGATAGAACAACGGATTTTACCCTTTTTATCCAGATGGAAAATATATGATCACAATTCGCTATATAAATTGAACTAAACATTTACACGAGAACGGAGAGGACAGAAATAACATGGAGAAGCGGAGCGTTCGCCTGAAAGCTTTCTACAAGAAAGCTACATCGGAAGCATAAGCTATCCCCGGATTTTACCTTTGACAATAGGAAATCAAAAAAATCTGGGGATAACAGCGATCGGAAGGTTATTCTGTCATCGAAGTGGCAAGTGTAACTATTCTTTATTTCAATTTATATGGATAGTTCATGAGGAGGGAATCAATTGATTACACAAACAAACAGAGGATTTTTGAGTCCTGCACAGATTGATCTATCGGATGGTGTGTTCAATACGTCACAGCAGGTGGGAGAACAGTATCTCTTATCACTGGAAATCGATCGATTCCTTGCCCCATGTTATGAGGCGCATGGATTAACTGCGCGCAAGGAACGTTACGCCGGCTGGGAGGCGCGGTCTATTAGTGGGCATTCCTTAGGACATTACATGTCAGCGCTTGCTGTGACCTATCAGGCGACGGGCAACGAGGAGTTGAAGCGTAGATTAGATTATGCAGTCAGTGAATTGGCTGGTATTCAGCAGGCGACAGGTAGTGGTTATATTGGCGGCCTGCCTGAGGAAGCATTTATCATCGGATTTCAAGCTGAACACATTGGTGGTTTTAACATCGGGGAGTATTGGGTTCCTTGGTACAGTGTGCATAAAATCTATCGTGGGCTTATTGATGCGTATAGGCTAACAGCGAATGAAGAGGCTCTTCAGGTTGTTACTCGTTTTGCAGATTGGGCAGTGGCTGGACTACAGGATATGACGGATGAGAAGGTACAGAAAATGCTTCAGTGCGAGCATGGGGGCATGAATGAAGTATTTGCACAGTTATACGGCATGACGGGCAAAGCGGTCTATCTGGAGACAGCAAAACGCTTTACTCATGAGACTATTTTGGCACCTCTAGAGCAGGAGAAAGATGAGCTTCAGGGATTGCATGCCAATACTCAGATTCCGAAAGTGATCGGAGCAGCAGAGATTTATAATCAAGATCACTCCCACGAGAGCTACCGCACAGCGGCTGAATTTTTCTGGGATACGACCATACATCACCGTTCTTATGTCTTTGGTGCAACGAGCATTTCGGAGCATTACGAGGCAAAGGGCATGGAGAGCCTAGGGATCAAAACAGGAGAGAGCTGCTGTACCCACAACATGATGCAGTTAACGAAACAACTCTTCACCTGGAACCCAGATCATGCATACATGGATTATTATGAGAACGCTGTCTACAATCACATTTTAGGCACCCAAGATCCGGATACTGGGAACAAAACGTACTTTGCTTCCACGCTCCAAGGACATTACAAAATCTACGGAACTCACGATACCGCATGGTGGTGCTGCACAGGATCAGGCATGGAGAATCCTGGCAAGTATGCCGAAGCGATCTATTTTGAGGAAGACGATAACTTGTATGTGAACCTGTACATTGCCTCTACGCTAGACTGGACTTCACAAGGATTGTCATTGAAGCTGAACACCGATTTCCCTTATTCGGAAAAAGGAACCCTGACGATTACCGGAGGCAATGCCTCGGCGAATCTGAAGCTGCGCGTACCATCCTGGCTCCAAGAGCCGATGACGGTCATGGTGAATGGGGACACGCAGCAGATCGTGTCCCAGAGCGAGCCGGGATACATCACACTTTCGCGTCACTGGAGCGAGGGCGATGTGGTTACCTTCACCCTGCCAATGGCGCTCAGTCGGTATACATCCCGAGATGATGAACACAAGGTAGCATTCCTGTACGGGCCAATTGTACTTGCCGGTGCACTTGGTAGCGAAGGACTTCCTGTGGATACGATCGTAGACGAGACTGCATTGAATCCTAAGACTGCACCTGTACCTGTCATCTGGACAGAGGAAGAGGATGTAAGGGAATGGATTCGAGTTCTCGATCAGGAAAAATTAACATTTGAGCTGAGCGGAGAGGTCACTTCCACAGGAGAGCCTGTGAAACTCATTCCGTTCTATGATGTGCATCATCAGTTCTATACGGTGTATTGGCCGCTCAACGATGAAGGCGATGCACTGGAGAAGGTATTGAATGATATCACCATCGACAGAGTTCAGCCGGACGGTCAGCAAGATGAGATCGGACACCAGCTGGACGGCAACTGCCGTGAGGCCCAGTATAACGGCTCGTCTACGGACAGCCGCAACAAGCTGCACATGTGGCGAGAAGCATACGGTAATGATGATGCTCACTTCAGCTATCGACTGGCCGTGCAGCCAGCAGCACCTAATCATCTGTGTGTAGCCTATTGGGGCGGAGATCATTCTCCTTTTGAACGTGAGGGCATTCGGTATGATCGGCACTTCAATATTATCGTCGATGGAGTCGTTATTGGAGAGCAGCGGATTCATATGAACAAGATTGGCGAGACGTTCTATGTTGCCTATGATATTCCGCAGGAAACCACGTCGGGTAAAGACAGCGTTAAGGTGACGTTCCAGGCGCTGGGTGACAATGGTTGTGCCGGTAAAGTCACAGAGGTTCGCACCACACGAAGTAAACCGGAATTTCTAATTATTTGAGCAGGGTGCAATTCAATCGGTGTTATATCCTGAACTGGAAAATTCACTCCAGCAGCTATTCAAGTTAAGTCTTAACCGAAGCAAGTTCACGAGGCTTGTTAAATTAAAGATCTGACCATTCCGATACTCCGGCACCTCGCCGGAGTATTTTTCATTTTTAGACAAGTCTTATTAAGGTTGTTCCAAACGAGTACATTTATGAAAGATACTTTATCTCTTCTGGTAACAACAGACTACATTGGTTCAATGGGTCACTATTCGTTAATGATAAAGAGGTGACTATATTCCTGTTTTTGGATATGTCACTACCTTGGAAACAACAGAGGGGGTATAATGAACTTTACTTCTTTGGTAAAAGGAAGCCATATAGAAGGTAAGAACTAATAAATAAAATAGTAATCATTATTAGATAGTTAACAGTTAGTGATCAATTTTGTTCCTAAATACAGGAATGGATCACAAAAAGTGATCCATTTCTTCGATATTATTTTTTTATTAGTCCCTCGGGGACAGCAGCGGTGACAATTTCAAGTGTTTCATAGTTTATAAGAAGAAACACTTCGGTATTCGTATTTTCTGTCAAATGTCCATATAGTCCAACATCTGCTCCGAGACTGGGAGGATTAAACTTGTGGCGGGTAAATTCTACGTTAAGATCATATTTTTCTTTAAAGTATGCTTTTCCTGCCTCCATGGCCTTGTTAACGATTTGAGTATCTTCGCTAGAATCTGACATGAAGCTACAACCTCCCAGAATTAGGACAAGAATTACAAAAATAATTATACTCTGAGACTTATTTTTTTGTATATCGTCCCCTCCTCAAATCTATCATCATATGGGTATATTACTATAAATTAAGTTTCAGAGTAAATATAGGAGGTATACTATTTTGAAAACGTACATTTCAGATGAGATGTATTTGAATTTTTCTAAGCTTGCATATCAAGACATTTCGAATGGGTATATCCTCCCGGAATTAGAGGATTGGAAAGTCGTCGAACCTGGCAATGCAGAGTTAAAAAACAAAGTTACAGGTTTTGATGCTCTGGTGATTAAAAACCAACAAACTGACCAAGTCGTCATCAGTTACCGAGGAACTGAACCCGATGGACACTGGTATGGAAGATTAACTGATTACGAGACAGATGTGCGCGACGTTATTTTCGGTCGAACACGTCAACTAGAGGATGCAGTCACAGATCCCAACCATCACAACATATTTAGAAAAAGTTTCATGCTATCCATAATGGACGACATCTTATGGGAGAATAACCAGTTTAACCAAGCAGAAAAACTGTATGAGTCTGTAAACCAAACATTTCCAGATGCAGATATTTCATTAACAGGTCATTCCCTTGGTGGCGGTTTGGCTCAATACGTAGCTGCGCGTAAGGATGTTTCAGCCATGACATACAGTGCACCAAGCGTAACAAACTTGCTGGATGACATCAGTTTATCCAGAGTGAATGAAGGCTACTACGACGGTAAAGTGGTTAATGTTGTAGACCCCAACGACTCTGTCGGTGCTGGTGGTATAGTCGAGTATGACAGGCATGTTGGTAGTACCTTTTACAGAGGACAAGATTTCGATTCTGCTAATGCAATGTACCAGAATTGGAAGCTTCAGTATCACTTGCCGATACCAATTCGCTCTTTGGGAGCCGGCGCACCGCTTGAAGTTTATAATTTCCCCGTTAATATTGATTTGGACAAGTTTCAAGTGGGCAATATCTATCGATTACTCGATTCCTTCTCCAAAAAAGAAGGAAAAGGATACCATTCAATGGATCAATATGAGTTTGATACAAACGGAAATCTTGTCGGACCACTAATTAATCGAGCAACAGGTGAAGAGATTAGCATATCACCGCGCTGGACGGCTCACGAAAAATCACTATCAGCCATTATTAGCGGCGCCGTAGCTCCCCTGGTCGCAGTTGCTGCGAGCGCACAAGCAGCTGCGGGTAAAATTCAGTTAACACCAGAAGAGTTAGCGCAAGCGGCAAAGGAAATGCGTGTCAGCCTAAGTGGATTCTCAAATGAAGTTCAGGCTTCTATTCAGATGTTCCAGACACATATCTCCACGAGCGAGAGTCAATCGTTCACTCCGATTGCTTATAATGCCACGGCTACGCTTGAACGAATAAACCGCTGGTACCAGGAATCTATTAGTGAGATCGCTGAATACATCGAACGTAAACATGAAGATTTCGTTTTAGCAGACGAATTTAAATCTTAGAGGGGGAGGAAATATGGGTAGAATATCTGTATCCTTGTCTGATTTACAACGAGCAGTTGCACAGTGTGAGCAACTTCAGGAGCGCTTGAGGCAACAAGAGCAGAAAATGAGTTCGATCTATAATCGCTTGCAGCAAGATTGGTTCGGTTATAGTGCTACCATGTTAGGGTTCAAAATACAATCGTTTCTTAATGGGGCATCAGCCCGTCTGGTAGAGTTGGAGACACACAAAGAGGAATTGAAACGATACATCCGTAAAATGGAGGAGGCTGATCGTGAAGATCGTAGTGAACGTAGGAGCCACAGGATGATGCAATAGGGAATGAGGTTTACCTTTGGTATAGCCGAATCGCAGCACCAAGTCCATGCGTTCCAAACCGCCTGACAATCCCTTATATATTAAATTCAATACATATATAACTATCTTAGAAACGGCGTTGAAAGACACCAACTACGTGTCTTTCAACGCGTCGTTTTTTCTTTTTCTCAGAAAGAAGGAGTAATTAATGCCATGAAGGCCATTGCGAATTATCTTACTATTGTAACTGAGGATTTTGCATTGACTTAAACCATTGATACGTAAGGAATTCGATTAAAAAAGGACTTTCCTTCAATATGTAGGAGTTTCTCGGTGAGCAAAACTAAAACCTCAAGAATGAAAGTCATTCTCTATATCCTCCAAGAAAATCTATTTTCCTTAGAAGAGCTGTTAAGAATGTATTGAACAGATCAAATGCATATCATTTTTGGTACGTTGGATCTGCTGCGGCCTTATATTCAAACCGCTTAGAAGTCTTTCACCCCGAAGGGCTCACGAGTGAACACGCATTTATATAAAAAATGACACGCACAGCAATTTTTCGCGTATTACCGAATAACATTTGAACATCCACAATCTGCTATTTTCAAAAATACACTTCGACAGTTTGACCACAAGTTACCCCATTTGTTTTAACGTTGTCCCTGTAAAGATGAAATGGGATAAGCCCAAGCCACGTATAGTTATAGAGGTTATTCAAAAAGTCCGCTTTTGATTATGAATATCCAATCATATCCACCTGAGAGCGTTAACATCATGTACAATGAGAATGAGATAAACAGGAAAAAAACGACATGAAGGCCTAATATCTAACATGAAAGGAGGTCGAATGATTGAACATGACCAAATACATAAAGTTTCTCGGACTGATCCTCGGCATCGTGGCGGTGAATGTTCTCGCATTCTCACCGGGCTTTATCGGACTGGAATTTGGGGAGAGTGCATTCACGACAGCACTTTCGGTGACGCTGCTGTTTGGTAGCGCACTCGCTCTGTTCTATGGCAGCTATACCTTGTTGTTCAAGCAACCGGTTGTTCTGCCTGTGAGGCATATCGAAACACATGAGGATTATGTGGAGGCTTTATCTTTTTATAGACGCATCAAAGTGCTCGAAGAAGATATTACGCTGGGCTTATCCCAACTTAGCCGGATGAAAAAAAAGAAAGAGACGCTTCTGAACGTATTGCATCAACGATTTGATCCCGGAGAACTGAGCTACAAGAAATTTGCTTCCGTCACGCTGGAAGTAGAGAAGCTGTTGTACCTGAACATTCGCAGCGTCTTAAATCGATTGAATGTATTTGATGAAGCGGATTATGCCAATATGATGAAATCCAAATCCGCGAGCTTGCCACAAAAGCTTTTTCAGGAAAAAACGAAAGTGTACAACGACTATCTAACCTACGTAAAAGATTCACTCCACACCAATGAGGAAATTCTGCTCAAGCTGGATCAGTTGCTGCTAGAGATTTCACGCCTAGACAGCTATGAGGCTGGAGATATTGAACAGATGCCTTGTATGCAGGAGATTGATCAATTAATTAAGCACACCAAATTATATAGACAGTGAGGGGTTGCTCGTATGGCGAAGAAAGGGAAGTTTTTTTTCATATCCATTGTAATGTTGGTGCTTGTGTTTGGCCTAGTCTATGCAGGAATTACACTGACGTCAAACTTCGGTAAATCATCTTCACAGGTCAGCACGGAGAACGCAGGTAAGGAGCTAGGGAAGTTGTATGCGGACATCGCGCCGGCAACAGCTGAACCGGTTAAGGGCCAGATTGATCTGGATCCGGTTGATGTCGCAGAATCGCTGCCGGACATATCCAAGTTCCCGATTGCGGTAGAGAATACAACGAATGATTATGTTGAAATTTTCTCTTCCACGGAGAAGTCGGGCAGCGGGGTAGATGGCTGGTTAACCGAAGTAGCACAAGAATTCAACCAAGCAAATATCAGCGTTGACGGTAAACAAGTGTCGGTGAAGATTCGTAACATTGCCTCTGGAACAGCTACCGACTATATCAAGTCAGGCAAGTATGTGCCCGATGCCTTCACACCTTCCAATGAACTGTGGGGCGAGATGGTAGAGGCAAGCGGAGTGAAGACAGAGATGGTATCCGAACGACTTGTTGGTAACGTACCAGGGATCGTCATCTCCAAAGCGAAATATGATGCACTGGTTGATACGTATGGCTCTGTCAATGTGAAGACAGTCACTGAAGCGATTGCGAAAAACGAACTTGCGATGGGGTATACCGATCCATTTGCTAGCTCCACAGGACTGAACTTCCTCGTGACAGCACTGAACACGTATGACAGTTCGAATCCGCTTGGCGAGAAGGCGATCCAAGGCTTTGAGAAATTCCAGGCGAACGTACCGTTTACCGCGTCCACGACAATTCAGATGCGGGAAGCTGCCAAGTCAGGCCGTTTGGATGCTTTTGTACTTGAATACCAGACATTTGTGAATACCGCCGATCTGAAGAGTGGATATGTGTTCACACCATTTGGAGTAAGGCATGACAGCCCGCTATATGCTCTCGGTCAATTGCCGCAGAACAAGCAGGAGATTATCCACAAGTTTGCGGAATTCGTCACGCAAGATAAATACCAGAAATCAGCCGAGGAGTTCGGTTTTAACGGCCTCCCGGATTATAAATCAGAGGTAGCAGCGGTAGATGGCGGTACGCTGTTGTCCGCGCAGAAAGTATGGAAAGAGAAGAAAAATGGCAGCAAACCTATTGCCGCAGTGTTCGTTACCGATGTATCTGGAAGCATGGATGGAGAACCGCTTAACCGGCTTAAGGAGTCCTTGCACAAAGGGCAGAAGTATCTGGGTACGGACAACAGCATCGGCTTAGTATCCTACTCCAGTGGAGTTACCGTCAACTTACCTATTGCCAAGTATGATACGAACCAGCAATCGATGTTTGTAGGCACGGTGGATAGCTTGCAAGCAGGTGGAGGGACAGCGACCTTTGACGGGATCGTTGTGGCGATGAAGATGCTGGAGGATTACAAGGCCGCTAATCCCAATGTGAAGCCGTTGATTTTTGTCTTAAGTGATGGTGAGACCAATGAGGGGCATACGTTGCAGGATATTCGTGAGTTGGTCGAGACGTATCAGGTGCCGATTTACACCATTGGCTATAACGCAGACATCAAAGCATTGGAGAGCATCTCCAGCATTAACGAAGCGGCAAGCATTAATGCCGATACCGACGATGTCGTGTACAAGATTGGGAACCTGTTCAACGTACAAATGTAATATTTTAAGGGGGAACGTCAATGTCATTTTCCATGGAGATACCTAGTCAGAAGGAAATTCAGAAGGTGATTGAGGAAGAAGTGAAACCAGTGCCAGCGGAGGTTGCTGAGCTGCAACAAGTCGCGAATGCCAACGTAGAGATGATCATGACACTTGACCTTGAATCGTTGGAGAAACGCAAGGAGATTCTGCAATCCATTGAGGGCTTTGGCATGAACACGATGAGATCCTCTTCGGAGAAAAACGCGTTGCTTCAAGTCTCCGTTGGACATCTGTCCAAGACGGGAGACGAGGGCGGTCAGGTAGCCAAAGGCTTAACTGAGCTGCATATGCAACTGAAGGATCTCGACCCGAGCGTGGTCGACTTCGCCAAGACTGGCTTTCTGGGCAAGCTGTTCAATCCGCTGCGCGCGTATTTCTTGAAGTACCAGAAAGCAGATGCGGTCATTGCAGACATCGTGACCTCGCTGGACAAAGGTCGAGCAACTTTACGGAATGACAATACCACCTTAGAGATCGAGCAGCAGAATTTGCGCGAATTAACCAAGCGATTACAGAAAGAAATCCAGTTAGGTGTGCTGATGGACGAATCCATTGATGGACAGATCGAGGCGGCAAAAGTACGCAATGAAGATCCGGAGAAGGTTCGTTTTATTACAGAAGAAGTGTTGTTCCCGCTTCGGCAACGTGTGATGGATCTGCAGCAGATGCTGGTGGTTAACCAACAAGGGATCATGGCGATTGAAGTGGTCATCCGTAACAACAAGGAACTGATTCGCGGGGTCGATCGGGCGAAGAATGTAACCATATCGGCACTGAAAATTGCCGTAACCGTAGCAAGTGCGCTCTATAATCAGAAGATTGTATTGCAAAAAATCGAACTGCTGAACCAGACGACGAACGACCTCATCGCGGGCACATCCAAAATGCTCAAGGATCAGGGCATCGCCATTCAAAAGCAGGCGTATGACGCGAGCATTTCGGTCGATACGATGAAGCAAGCCTTTACGGATGTCTTGTCTGCACTCGATTCAATCAGTGTGTATAAGCAGGAAGCATTACCGCGAATGCGGGAGACTATTACGCAGTTCCGTGAACTTGCAGATACGGGAGAGCAGCAGATTCAGCGGCTGGAGAAAGGGCAGAAGCTGGGATTGTAATCTATATAACCCCGTGTTTCTTAGCTGCATAGAATGGCATAAACAATGATTGTAAGAACGGTTGACCCCGAATTATCCAGGGTCAACCGTTCTTTGTCGTTGCATGTAGAGTGCATATGGAATCAGCAGCACAAGGGCTGATAGGGCCGCGATTAAGGAGATGAATAGACTGGCTTGAGTGAACAGGAGTGCTCCCAGAGCCGCACCGATGACAAACGTAATCCAGGATAGTGCCAGAACAGCCCATTCGGATGCAGGCGCTTTGCCACGTACAGCCTTAGCGATGGCTTGTCCAATCCCGAACAAGGTTCCTGACACGAAGCCTTTCCCCACGTCGGCGTGGGCGACCATCTGGTGCATCGTATTCTGCATACCCATCGCCACTGCGAGTGGAAACAGAATGCTGTCGGTGTGGAACAATATGACCCAGGTGATCGCAATAACGAATAAGATAGATTCCGCACTTAAAATTAACGTCAAATGATATTGTCTGGATAATTCCGTTATCAATGTACCGATAAATGCACCCACAATGAATAACAGCACGACGATCCCTGTCGTTGCCCATACGGAGTAGTCACCTTTAAAGAGTGCAATGCCTAGCTTGGTACTATTACCGCTCATAAAAGATAAATAAACCTTGCCTAATCCTAGATATCCTATGGCATCAATGAAACCGGCAATGAGCACTAGAGCTAATGACAATAAAAGCCGGGATAATCCCGGCTCTAAGCGTTCTACCGTATGTCCAATACGTTTGGTTGTGCCTTGATGGTTATTGGTGGAATCAGGTGTTAAGGTCATAGACGTAACCTCTCTTCTGGGGCGTGAAAGCAGTTATGGCAGATCAGTCTATCCGATCCGATAGGAGTGTAAGTACAAATGTTTACATGATTCAGGATTGATTCTGATCCTTATGCGGGTCTGGTGCAATAAAGAGTGTATCATTCGGAAGCTGGGCCGCTTCTTCTTTGGACATACCCAAATTCGTTGACAATAGGTCGTCTGGGTTACCTGCAATCCATTCACTCAGATCAATGGCTTCGTAGTGCCCACTGTTGAAGCCGATTAACACACGGCAGACGTCGTCTCCGGTATTTTTGATATAATGCCCAGCTCCCATAGGTGCATAGCCAACATCGCCTGCTTCGAAATGCTCTGTTACCGCATGACCCTCTGCAAGGAATACTGTCATTTCAGCCTGACCGCTAATATAGTACTGCCACTCGTCTGCATTAGGATGCCAATGCATCTCCCGTAGCGCACCTGGCTGCAATTCAATGAGTGACCCAGCCATTGTGGTGGAGATGGGGAAGTCTTCAACGGTCACTGTGCGTTGCGTACCACCTCCTGGTGCTCGCCTAGGCTGTTTGGCGAGAAGTGGATAACGGTGAGGTGTTGTCAGTTCTGAATTACGGCGATATGTACCGGAAGAGGAACTGTCATTGGGAACAGGCCCTTTGGCAAAGTAGGCTTCGCCCTGATTCAGCTTAGCTGCTTGTTCTTCGGTGATGCCAAGATTCTGAGCTACAATGTTGTTCGGGGTCTGTGTAAGGAAATCCGTAATGCTGAATGTGTGATCCTCCGAGAAATCGCCGTTATCAAAAATCAAAATGAAATGACATTCGTCCGGGCCGAGTCCCTGGATGGAATGTCCATATCCACGCGGAAAATACCAGACATCACCGGGCTCGAACGTATCTGTGTAGGCATGTCCATCCGGATGAATGACTGTTGTACGACAGGAACCGCTGATGACATATGCCCATTCTGCTGCATTCGCATGCCAATGTAATTCGCGCATCCCGCCTGGTTCTAAGCGCATGGATACGCCAGCAATGCCAATGGAAGCAGGGAAATCTTTAACCGATGCACCGCGGGTGATTCCGCCAGAGCCTGTCCGAGGTTCCTTTTGTTCAAGCCGATATTTAAAAGATGTCATCATGATTCCTCCTCATATCAAATTAGGTTTACATGTAAAAAGTTGAATATACCGTCTATGTTCTTTTAACCATATCCTACGAATCTATTCAGCTATACCTTAGTTAATATGAGGCAAATGGGAATCATTCATTCGAGGGTCATTCCATTTTTTTGTACATATTGTGTTGCAGGTTCGCGGTGAGTCGAATGATAGACCACATTAGCGGGTTTATAATTAATAATTTTGAACAATTCCTCGGCCATATAACCGGGGCTGTGTCTGAACTCCTGATGAATCCACTCGATAATCATGCCGAAGATAGCATGAGATTGATAACTTGCGAGCAACTCGCGGTTGATATGCGTTGGGAATATTTCGTTTAGATCCTGTAAGGCGAGGTCGCGAAGAACATTACAGATCATCTGTTGGAAGCTGGAGGATGCCTCGGATTTGACGGCAAGAGTATAGAATGGGGCGTGCTGATAGACGTGCTCAAAGATGCGGATGGCTGATGATGGCATATGACTGACTTCAAAAACTTCTTTGCCTTGGTAAGGCTCTCGGTAAGAGGTGACCAGGTCTTGAATGACATCGTCTATGATCTCGTCAAACAGGTCTTCTTTGTACTGATAGTGCTTATAGAAGGTTCCCCGATTCAGATCCGCCAACTTCACAATATCGGTAATGGATATTTCTCTAAAAGGTTGCTTTTGCATAAGCTTAATGAGTGCATGTTTCAGCGCAGCTTTGGATTTCTTAATTCTTCGATCCGTGGATTCGGTAGGGTCTGACATCAAATTTCCTCCCTTAGTATAGGTTGTTCAAAAAGTGAGTCTATCTTCATCCCATCTTCTCGGTACTGAAAAGCGAACTTTTTGAACTCGTATTTTAGCAGTTGTTCAAAAAGTACGGTTTAATAAACGTACAATAGGCGTTTGAAGTGTTGGTTAACGTACAATAGGGCAAGCTTTTACTGATTGATCCCAAAAGCTATGACTTATTATACTAAGGATACAAGTTAATGAACATTTGTTTGTTAACTTATTGTAAACGAATACAAAAAGGAGGAATTAAGATATGAAACTTCAAGATAAAGTTGCTGTTGTGACAGGTGCAGGTTCAGGCATGGGGCGAGCGATTGCCACACTATATGCTAGAGAAGGTGCCAAAGTCGTTGTGTCAGATATTAACGAACAGTCCGCTCAGACGGTTGCTAGTGAGATCAAGGAATCAGGCGGAGAAGCCATCGTGGTTTTGGCTAATGTAGCCAAAGAAGAAGATGTGCAAAATCTGATTGATGTGACGGTAAGTACCTATGGGACTGTGGATATTCTGGTGAATAATGCAGGCATCATGGATGGCATGGAGCCAGCAGCAGATATCACCGATGAGAAGTGGGAGAGATTGTTCGCCGTAAATACAACCAGCGTAATGCGGACTACGCGTAAAGTATTGCCGATCTTCCAAGAGAAACAAAAAGGAGTCATCGTGAACATTGCTTCAGCAGGTGGATTGCACGGCGGACGTGCGGGAGCCGCTTATACAGCTTCCAAACACGCAGTAATTGGTTTCACCAAAAATACGGGATACATGTATGCCGAGCAAGGCATTCGTTGTAATGCCATCGCTCCAGGGGCTGTGGCAACTAACATTAGCTCCTCAATGACAGGAATCAGCCCATTTGGTGCTGGACGCCAACAACTAGGTATGGCGATCAACCCACGTGTAGGTACGAGTGAAGAGATTGCCAAAGTGGCTTTGTTCCTCGGCTCGGATGAATCTAGCTTCGTTAACGGAACCGTCATTACGGCTGATGCAGGCTGGAGTTCATACTAATTCGAGTGCATAGTGGTAGAATCGCTAATGAAAGAATGATCGGACGGAGCATGTAAAAATCAATGCAATTACAGCACTTCAAGTGCTCAAAGAGAACATACACGACCGTGCGTATAATGCTGTGAAATGAACTAAGAGCCGCATCTCATGATGCGGCTTCTTTATGGTGACTCTACAAACGAGTCAACCTCATGTATCGTGTTTAATTCCATCGGAAATTGGGACAAACGTTTGCACTGCCACACTTAGACCTGACTATGTCAGCTCAGTGACGACTTAGTTTTGGAGTACAGTGAGGATTCTCGCACAATTAATCGATGTGGAATAATGACGGGATTATGCGTTTGCGGCTCCCCGCCTATAATTTTGAGTAACACTTGAACTGCCGTATAGCCAAGCTGATAGGTTCCGATATCGATGGAGCTGAGTGGCGGTGAAGCCAGTTCGGATAAGGCTATATTGTTAAAACTGACCACGCTAATATCCTCAGGTACCTGATATCCCAGCTCGGCAAGAGCTCTTAATACTCCAAAAGCCACATTATCATCAATAACAACAATAGCTGTCGGTCTATCAGGCAAAGACATGAATAGAGACATCGCTCGGAATCCGCTCTCCTGTAGGAATTCACCCTCCACAATCCAGTCCCGATTGGCATGTAACTCTGCTTCGGCAAGAGCCTTCTGATATCCTCGCATACGATCATGGGATAACGTAATTTCCGGCGGGCCACTCACGAATCCAATCCGCGTATGTCCTTGTGCAATCAGATGCTGCGTTGCATCATAAGCAGTCTGCACATTGTCATTATCCACCATGGGTGCATTCGGGTGAGCTTCGCTGCGACCGATCAATACAAAAGGAAACTCTTCCTCTTCCAGAAATGAAATGATCGGATCATCTCGCTTCGAACCTAGCAGCAGAATGCCATCTACTCTTCGGCCATGAACAAGCCGGGATATGGCGTGCAATTCATCGTCGGATGATGTTTCGGTTGTTAGTAGCAATTCATAATTGTTGCGTGTGGCGAGTGTAATAATACCTCGTAGCAATTCCCCAAAGAAGTAGTTCTGGAACAACTCCTCTGCAGGGCGCGGAAGCATAATCCCAAGGGTTTGCGTCGTTTTGGACACAAGGCTCTTCGCCATAATATTGGGATGATAGTTGAGTTCTTTCATAATTTTCTTTACTTTAAGAGACGTCTCGGTGCTAATTCTGGGATGGTTGGAAATCACCCGTGATACTGTAGAAGGGGAGACACCCGCCAATTTGGCTATATCCTTGATCGTAATCATGTAAAAAGTCCCCTCTGAACAATCATTTCAACTTTCCCCTATGGTAATGCAAAGGATACGAGAAATCAATTATTACCTACCTAATACAGAATGCGAAGGAAGTAAAATAAAGGAAGAATGAGTTAGAAGAAGGGAATAGAGAATTACTTCGGCAAAATGAAAGAAAATGGTTAAAATTGAAGCAATATGGCTTGTGCAAACGTTTGTACAAAGAAAGAATCTTATTGTATGATGTGAGTGTTATTGTAGCGCTTACATCATTGGTTTTACACACTTCTTAGTATATTTCCCCCTACATATTGAACAAAAATGTGATTCTGTCTTTTATTTGAGCAAACGTTTGTACAAAAAAGAACAAGGATCATAACACCTGACATTCTACGCAGATCAAAGGGTGAGAGAGCGCAATTTCGTTGAACCAAACAGAGGGAAGGGGACATTTTACATGAGAAAATGGCAAGGGGCAACATGGTCTATCGTCATGGCTTTTACACTGGTTGCATGCTCGGCAGGAGGGGGAACTACATCTCCAACGACAGCAGGCGAGAATCCGGAAGAAGCTGTACAACTGACAGCCGAGAATCTTCAACCAGAGGAAGGAGCAACCTTGGTCATCTGGGAGGACAAAAATCAAAGCAGCTTCATTGAGCAAAGAGTGCAAAAGTTCGAAGAGAAGTACGGTGTAACCGTCAAAATGGAGGAATTGCCTCCGACGGATCAGGTGACGAAATTAACGACAGATGGACCGGCAGGGCTGGCAGCAGACGTGGTCGTGTTTCCACATGACAAAATTGGTAGCGCTTCAGAAGCAGGACTGATCTTGCCAAATGACATTTTTGAAGCAGAAACCGTAGCGAATACAAGTGAGAATGCCCTCAAGGCGGTGACTTTCAAGGATATCTTGTACGGATATCCGTACAGCGTTGAGACATATGCCCTCTTTTATAACAAAGCATTATACCCGGAAGCTCCACAAAACTTCGATGAGATTATCAGCTTCGCCCAAACCTTCAATGATACCAAGTCCAATCAATACGCATTGATGTGGGAATTGCAGCAGTTCTATTACAATTATGCGTTTCTGGCATCGCAGGGCGGATATATCTTCGGTGATAACGGGATGGATAGCGGAGATCTTGGTTTGAATAATGAAGGCGCTCAGAAGGGTGGGCAATTCCTGCAGACGCTGAAGTCTGAAGTGTTGCCGCTCAAGATGGGTGATGTGAACTACGATATCAAAAAAGGATTGTTCTCCAGCGGCAAGCTGGCGATGGATATTAACGGGCCGTGGACCATTGCGGATTACCGCAATGCGGGAATCGACTTCGGTGTTGCTCCACTTCCAGCGATTGATGGCAAACCGATGACATCCTTCTCCGGGGTTAAAGCTTATTACGTAAATGCATTCACGCAATATCCGAATGCCTCCAAGTTACTGGCTGCTTTCCTATCCAATGAAGAGGCTCAGATGGAGAACTTTGAACTAAATGGCACACTTCCGGCGAACAAGAACGTCGCAGCCAATCCGAAGGTTCAGGAAGATCCGATCAACAATGCGTTCCTGGAGCAATTCAACAACTCCACCCCAATGCCTTCGCTTCCTGCCATGGACAGTGTCTGGGGACCGATCACATCTGCCATTACGGATATCTGGGATAGTGGCAAGGATGTCAAAGCATCGCTGGACAATGCCGTGAAGCAGATCCAGGAGAGCCTTGCAACCGTGCAGTAAGAACGAACGATGACACGAAGATATGCATAAGAACAAGCTGAAGGAGTGAAGCTAAAAGCTTTCTGAAAGAAAGCTTGCTTCGGAAGCACCTGCATGACTTTATCCCCGGATGTCCCCCATTTAGAAAGGTATTGAAAAAATCTGGGATAACAGGGTCGGAGAGGAGAGAGCGAATGCAACAGCAGCATGTCCCGGTGCCTGTCGGCCCCGGAAGGGAAAGGCAGCACCGGATGACAGCGGCCATATGTTCCATCATATTGCAAGGTCTGGGGCAGTTATATAATCGGCAATGGATCAAAGGAATTGTACTACTGTTGCTGGAGGGAGTAGGGCTTGCATACCTGCTTCCTCGCCTGTCTCAAGCAGTATGGGGAGTATGGACACTGGGCGAGAATACACAGCGTTTTGTCAAAGTGAATGGTTCCACCGTGCTTCAAAAAGGAGACCATTCCATCTTTTTATTGCTGGATGGGATTATCGTATTGCTGGTATTTTTTGTGTTTATTCTGATCTACATTTTGAATATCCGGGATGCGTACATGACCGGGCTTGCTAGAGAAGAAGGCAAGCAGATACGAAGTGCAGGAGCCACGATCCGCAACATGATGGATCGAAACTTCCCATATCTGTTTCTGTCCATTCCGGCACTTGGGATACTCTTTTTCACCATTATGCCAATCTTGTTCACGGTCACCATCGCGTTTACGAATTATTCGGCGCCGGATCATATCCCGCCAGCTAAACTGGTAGACTGGGTCGGCTTCAAGACATTCAGTGATCTGATCCAGCTCAAGTCATGGAGTCAGACGTTCTACGGTGTTCTCACCTGGACGGTGATCTGGGCCATTTTAGCTACAGTTACTACTTATTTCGGTGGTGTACTCGTGGCGTTATTGATTGAACAGCGGGGTATACGCTTCAAGAAGGTGTGGCGTACGATTTTCATCCTGCCTTATGCCATCCCGCAGATTATTTCCCTGTTGTTGATGCGCAATCTGTTCAACGGCCAGTTTGGGCCGATCAATACGTATATGAGAGCTTTTGGGCTGGAGGGATTACCTTGGCTGACCGATCCGTTCTGGGCAAAGGTTACGGTCATTGTCGTCAACATGTGGATCGGTATCCCGGTCAGCATGGTGTTGATTCTGGGTGTGTTGACAGCCATTCCACGTGATCTGTATGAGGCTGCTGAAGTGGACGGGGCTTCCGCATTCCAGAAATTCCGAATCATTACGATGCCGTTCATTTTGTTTGCGACTACACCAGTGCTCATTATGCAGTTTGCGGGTAACTTCAACAATTTCAATGTGATCTTCCTGCTGACCAACGGCAATCCGCTACGTGGGGATTATCAGTATGCTGGGGCAACGGATCTGCTCGTAACCTGGCTCTACAAGCTTACGCTGGACAACAATAAATTCAACATGGCTTCAGCGGTAGGTATTATTATCTTCCTGATTATCGCTTCATTCTCCATCTGGAATTTCCGCCGCTCCAAATCATTTAAGGAGGAGGACATGATTCAATGAAGACACGCAATAATCCGGTGCGCCTGGCTGTGAGTTACCTATTACTACTGATCATTGCCGTCGTCTCCATCTATCCGGTGCTCTGGATTTTTCTCTCTTCCTTAAGACCGGGTGCGGCATTGTTTAGTGAGCGTTTATGGCCAGAAGCCTACACGCTGTCCCATTATGGTGAACTGTTCAACAATCCATCTTTTATGTATGGCCGATGGTATATGAATACGCTGAAAATTGCCTTTTTCACCATGATCTTCTCTACACTTATGGTGACACTGGGAATGTATGCCTTGTCGCGTTTCCGTTTCCGTGGTCGCAAAACGATTCTTTCTACCATGCTGATTCTTGGCATGTTCCCGAGTTTCATGAGCATGATTGCTATTTATATCATTTTGCTGCAAATTAAATTGCTCGACACCCATGCTGCACTTATTCTGGTCTATTCTTCAGGAGCAGTACTTGGGGGATTCATCGTCAAAGGATTCTTCGACACCATTCCGCGCAGTCTGGATGAAGCGGCTCGTATCGATGGTGCAAGTCACTTGCGGGTATTCACCAGCATCATTTTGCCATTATCCAAACCGATGTTGACCTATGTGGCTTTAACTAGCTTCACAGGGGCGTGGATGGACTTTATTTTTGCCCGTCTGGTACTGCGTACGAAGGAGAATTGGACACTTGCGGTAGGGATGTGGGATCTGGTCAACCGTTATCAGGACAGTAACTTTACGATGTTCGCCGCAGGAGCGGTACTGATCGCCATTCCGATTACGCTGTTGTTTGTTTTCCTACAGCGCTTCCTAGTTCAAGGTCTCACATCAGGGGCTTCCAAAGGGTAACTGTGCTCTGTGCATTATTTCGTCCGCGATCTAGTCGTAGATTAAATATATGAAGTGATAAAACACGTGGCAGATCAAGTAAAACATCAAATAATATACGTCAAGCTGGCACTTCCCGTGATGTGATGTCTAAAGTTGACAGACATCATTACGGAAGTGCCTTCTGCTTCAATATGAGTTTACGAGACCTTAACCTCAATCCAATCAACCCGTACCTATGTATAAACCCGGAGTATACGCTATCTCAGCGTACTCCGGGTTTCGTGATGGGTTTATCTTCAATCCATTATTATGTTATTGCCAGTTCACTGTAACCGTAGCTGTTCCGCTCGTCGGGGTGGTAAAGGTATGGTTGGAACCACTTTCCCACGTAACCGTGGAGCCATTCTTTTTGAAGAACTTGAACTCTAGCGGCGTACCGGCTGGAACACTGACGTCATAGTACCACGTTGGGTATGCATGAACGACCTGATTGAACGCTGGGCCAATTGCGGTGGAGCCTGTGGACCAACTTCCTAACTCAGCCACGTTTCCGGTTAGATAAATGTTCTCGCCGAGGGAAGTGGTGGCATTATTGATGACAAAGCGGACAGAAACCTGATCTCCGCTAAGAATCGTAAAATCGTTATACGCATTGCTACTGACTCCGCCTGCTGTTACTTTCACTGCGTAAGTTCCCGCTGCAACGGCTGGAATCTTGACTTTGATCTGTGTATCTTCCCAAGAGGTGATGGCTGCACCTGTTACTGCTGTAGTTCCGAAGTTTACTGTGCCTTTGGAAGCGCCGAATCCTCGACCATCAATGGTGACTTCATTTCCCGCTTTGCCCATGGTTGGGCCTAAATTACCAATAGTTGGGGTGGTCTCATTCGCTGTATATTGCCAAACGGCTGTTGCACCTGCTGCAAGATTGAAGGACGTGATGTTTCCTCCATTAGAGGAAATCTGACTGCCATTAAGTGCGCCACCAAGCACATCCGTATATGTACCCGTAGGAAGCGAGGTGGTTAGACCTGAGATGGATGCAGACGCAGAGGTACTGCGATTGATTGCAATGACAGCAACGCTATTACCGAATTTGCGTTCATAGATGTAGACGTCGTTATTGATCCAGCGTTGCTGCGTTGAACCATAGGCAATAGCCGGATTGGACTTCCGTAATGGAGCAAGTTTGCTGATTACATTGAACGCCGTGGATGTTTTGGAGAAGGAAGGCATCTTACCACGGTTATCTGGATCACCGTCCCCGGTCATATATTGTTCTGTTCCATAGTAGATGGCAGGTACACCGCGCGAAGTTAAGGTGAATGCCAAAGCTTGCTCCAGACGCCGGTTCTGAACTGCATTCGTTTTGAAACGATCCATATCGTGATTATCAATAAAAGTAACCTGATCATGGATATGGTCGTAATCCGCTCCGGTGCTGCTGATCATGGAATCTAGCGCGTACATCGTGGCGGTATTGTCGCGGAAGACATTCCGAACTTCTTGATTGAAGCGGAAGTCCAGCAGACTCATACCTGATTTATTGGCAAAATCATTATTATCTGCATCTGAAGCAGATGATCCCAGGAACCACTCGCCAAAGGTAAACACAGGCTGATGTGTATAGATGGAAGACATCCAATTCTTTTGCCAGCCCATAGGCATATGCTTCACTGCATCTACACGAATTCCGTCAATGCCCATATCCAGCCATTGCTTGATTGCATCTTTGAAATACGTGTCGATGGTGCCGTTATTGTGGTTCAGGTCAGCCAGGTCGTAGAGGTTTTTGTAGATGCCGTTCTCAAGTGTGGAGAAGTCAGAGCCGCCATTATGATGGAAATACTGGTTGGTATCATTGGTGTACCCGCCTACAAGGTTACCATTGTCGTATAATCTGCCATTCTCAGCAAATGAAGTATCGGTTTCCATGGCGGGGGAGGTATGGTTAGGAGCGAAGTCGATGATGATTTTGATGTCTTTGGCATGAGCCGTGTCGACCAGGTTTTTGAAATCAGTCATCGTGCCGAAGGCTGGGTTCGTTTTCTTGAAGTCGCGTGCCCAATAGCCATGGTAGGCTGTGTTGTTGACACCTGAGTAGTTGATTAAAGAGTAGATATTTTCAACAGGTTGAGAGATCCAGAGCGCAGTTATACCTAGATCGGTAAAGTAGTTATCATTAATTTTGTCTATCAATCCTTGCCAGTCGCCACCGCAGTACAGTTTAAGATTGCTGCAACTTGCGTCATAGGCTCCTCCTGCCGGATTGTTGGCGGGATTGCCATCAGAGAAGCGGTCTGTGAACACCTGATAGATGACATCTGTACTGAAATTCTGTTTATTGGTTACCGCAGTATCAGGATCTGCGAATACAGACGCTGTGGTTAGAAAAGGGAAGGCGCTTCCTGCCATCAAGCCTAATGTCAGCGTGGCGCTGAGAAGGACTCGCTTGGTTAATTTGAACATGGTAATCCACCCTTCATCAATTGGTTTGGATATGTTCTGAATGATTGTAATAGCGCTTACAAAAAAATAAATCTCTCAATTCTGTTGAACATATCGCCTCCCTTATGGCATGCCAACAACCCCGGCATCTCCTGCTGGAGTTACCGGGGTTGTTCTAAACCATATCGGTTCAAAAGCATAGCCCTCGAGTTATCTTCACAACGTTATAATAATTAAATATTGGTTTAGTTGTCAATATATATTTTAAAAGCATTTATTTTCTAGTTATCTATTGTTTCGTATTCTTCAACTGGAGTAAGCGGAATCCGAATGCTTCAATCTGGAGCTTATTCTTCTGATCCGCCTGAAATAAATCTTTGTTGAATACATCATGCCAGGTTCCCGCTACAGAAAGCGTGAGATCGAGCGAGCGGGATTGATCATCAGCGTTGAGTATAAGCACGAAATATTCCCCTGTGTGTGGATCATGTCGTTCGATAACAAGGCAAGGATCACCAGCTCTGGCATGGAGCATGTTGAGATTAGCGCTACGAAGTGCAGGATGTTGTTTGCGTAAATGAATGATTGTCGTGAAGAAACTGAGAAGATCCTTGTTTTGTTTGTCTTCGTCCCATTCCATGCATTTGCGGCAGCCAGGATCGTAGCCACCTTCCAGCCCAATCTCGTCTCCATAATAGATGCAGGGTACACCTGGATAGGTGAAGAGCAGGAGGAGGGCGAGCTTCATTTTGCGCACATCCCCCTTACATTCGGTCAGAAGTCGCGGTGTATCATGGCTATCTAACAGGTTAAATGAAACCTCAGTAACCGATTGAGGATAAGCGATGAGCAGCTTACCGATCTCGTCAGCAAATCCTAAGCCATCCAGTTTACCGTGTACAGCAAAGTCAAGCACAGAGTTGGTAAACGGGTAGTTCATCACTGCATCAAACTGGTCACCCTGAAGCCACATGATGGAATCATGCCAGATTTCGCCCAATAGGTAGGCATCGGGGTTAATGCTTTTGACGGTTTGTCGGAATTCACGCCAAAATTGATGATCCACCTCATTAGCGACATCAAGTCGCCAGCCATCTATACCAATGTCCTGAACCCAGTAACGTGCCACTTCCAGCAGGTAGGATTTCACTTCAGGATGCTCTGTATTTAACTTAGGCATTAGGGGTTCGAAGGCAAAGGTATCATATGTCGGTATGCCATCCTCGATCCGTGCCGGCCAATCCCGAACGTGGAACCAATCAGCATAGGGGGATAATGCACCATTTTCAAGGACATCGGCAAAAGGGAAAAACTCTCGGCCTGAGTGGTTAAATACCGCATCTAGAATCACTCGTATCCCACGTTCATGACAGGCATCCACCAGCTCTTTCAGTTTCTCATTCGTGCCGAAATGAGGATCTACCTTGAGATAGTTGCCAGTGTTGTACTTGTGGTTCGTCGTTGCCTGGAACAATGGACAGAAATAGATCGCGTTAATACCGAGATTAACCAGATGGTCGAGGTGGTTGATAATGCCCTGCAAGTCACCTCCGAAGAAATTAACTGGCGTAGGCTCGCCGCCCCAAGGCTCCGCATTGGCCGGACTGATAGAAGGATCGCCATTAGCATAACGTTCAGGGAATATTTGATAAAAGACCGCTTCTTTTACCCAAGCAGGAGCTTCAAAAATATCTGCCGGATTCATAAATGGGAAATCGAAGAACTCCAATGAATTTTCCGGCATTGCTGTCTCGAATCTGCGTTCAGTCATCCACACACATTGATCATCCTTCTCTAACCGGAAACCGTAACGTAACCGGCGGTAAGGTGGCTGTACTTCAACCTCCCAATAATCGAAGAGGGCATCGCTGGTGAATAGATGCATGGGGAGGGTTTCCATCGTTCGATCCCAGGCATACTTATCCCCGATAATGGCATAGGCGGCGTCTACATCTCCGCGCTTGGATCTCAGGCGAAGATGCATTGTAGAGCGGTCATAAGCGTACGACCAATTTAATTTGGGGCGATGGTAAATAGCTTCGAGTAGCATTCAAGTCACTCCTTATGGATAAAAGTTATAGAATCCGGCTATAAACGCAAAAAAGGCACAACCCCCAATGTTCACGAGGTTGTACCTTTCGGCAGCATAGCCTTTTGATTATAGCGTTATTATACGAACTAAATTCGCAAAAGAAAACACTTTTTTTTACTTTTATCTCACTTTTTTGATCTCGCCATAATGAGCACTACAGCTTACAGATCATAACCAAGCTTAGCTGCATATTTAACTAGCTCATTATTGGATTGCTCGATCAGTTTAGCGCCTTGAGCAAGTTTAGCATTGCCTTGTTTCAGCAAAGTGCTGTTCACTTTAGTTTTGGATACCGACTTCTTGAACAACTGGTAAGCTTCAAGCTGTGTGTAGCTTCCTTTGACCAGTTTGGCATGAATTTTTTGCAATTCAGCATTTTGTGGTTTTACTAGTTTCAGCTTAGATACATATTTGGTGTAGTTAGGGATTGCGGTATTAGTCAATTTCAGGAACACAGATTTGCGATTCGCAGAAGTGATAATAGTACCGCCACTTACAGCGTTGAACGCTTTTTCTTCATACACTGCCGCTTCTGTCAATTTATCAATGTAGTCCAGAAAATCAATCTCTTCGTCCGTCGGTAACGGTTCGTCTTGAGATGTATCGTAACCATATTCACTGTCTTCTGAGTAGGTAGATGTTGTATCCTCAGCTGCAGCCGCATAAGAACCAGCAGGTAGGAATACGCCTCCTAGCAAAGCAAAACTCATAATCAATGATAATATCCAAGATTTCTTCATGTTTCATAGCCCCCATCTGGGTCATGTCTTAAATCTCACTGATCGGAATTCTAAGACAATCCCTAATTTATGTATATTATTCCAATGGATAATCTAACATAGTGCGACAGTAAATTACAGGAATAGATTTACATAAAATCGTTCTCAGCGATAATTACGAAATAGTACCTATTCAACGTTCCGGAGGGGGTCTGAGAGATAGGTATAAAGAGGTATTAGCATGTTCATATGTGAAAACGAGAGCGTGTTTCTCATAAACTTCATATCTTTATAGCATAATAGGAGGTGAATAATTACATAAATGTGTGTTTGATAAAAGTGGGATTATATAAGGTATAAAGTTGGATCTCTCACAATTCCTATATTAATAAGTAATAGGAGTCTGAATGACATCCGCACATCTCGGGAAATATTGCCAAATAAATGCTTGTACAAAGCACATAACTGAATTACAATACAAATGATAATGAGATTCAATATCATTTAGAGGATAGGGGAGTCGGGTTAGCATGTTCAGATTTAAGAAAAAGCTATTTATGTACGCTACACTTCTATTGATGATTTCACTGCTGGCAGGGTGTGCATCGGGGGGGAGTGCAGAGACAACAAATACGGCAAGCCAAGCTACGAGCGGGAACACGAGCAGTAGTGAAAGCGATACAACGAGCAATACGACAGATGATCAGACTAGAGTGATCAAGCATGCTATGGGTGAAACCACAATTACAGGTACACCGCAGAAGATTGTAACACTGTTCCAAGGTGCGAATGATGTTGTCGTTGCTCTGGGTGTTAAGCCCACAGGCGTTGTTGAATCGTGGGTTCAGCAACCTGTATACGAATATCTGAGAGCAGATCTGGACGGCGTACCGCAAGTGGGTCAAGAACCTCAGCCCAATATGGAAGAGATCAACAAATTGAAGCCTGATCTCATTATTGCAACGAAGATCAGACATGAGGACATCTATGAACAGCTGTCACAGATCGCTCCAACGGTTGTCACAGAGACGTTGTTTGATTGGAAAGAAACCGTGAAACTGGCTGGCGAAGCAATGAATAAGGTGGAGGAATCGGACAAGCTGCTTGCGGATTGGAATACGCGTGTAGCTGACTTCAAAGAAAAAATGGGTGATCGCCTCCCGATCGAAGCAACCATTACTAACTTCAGAGCCGATCAAGTTCGTATTTTCTACATGGGTTATGCAGGCAAAATTCTGAAAGAGCTTGGTTTCACAAGACCAGCAGGTCATGATGAAGATACTTGGGGTGTTGAATTGACGTCCAAAGAGAGCATTCCAGATATGAATGCAGACTTGATCTTCAACTTTAATTCAGGTACTGAGACGGAAGCGATTCAGAAGAACTATGAGGACTGGACGAGCAGTCCATTGTGGAAGAATCTCGATGCTGTGAAGAATAACCAGCTGGTTCAAGTCGACGAAGTGGCTTGGAACATGGCAGGGGGATACACATCTGCTAATATGATGCTGGATGATCTGTATGAATATTTCAAATTGAATTAACGGGAGCGAGACCTGCCATGCACCAACATTTGAAGCAAAGTGTATGGGCTGGCAGGTCTTTTTGCATTTCATGGATGAAAGAGTGAGAATATGTTTCCCCTTTTTACGAAGACAAGCGGAAAGATTTATGGAATCGTGGGATTATTTGTTTTGCTGATGTTAGCCTGTGTGTCCAGTATGATCTTTGGACGTACAGCGATTACGTTGCAGGATGCGGTGGATGCACTCCAGCACTATGATGAAGAATCCATCGCGCATATCGTGCTGTTAACAGAACGTCTGCCACGCACGGTCATTGCTGCGGTTGTAGGGGCAAGTTTGGCTGTAGCAGGAGCGCTTATGCAAGCGTTGACTCGTAACCCACTCGCTTCTCCGAGTGTGTTCGGAATCAACGCTGGAGCCATTTTCTTCATTGTGATTGCCATCGTTGTTCTGTCCGTTTCATCCTTAAATACAATGATGTGGTTTGGTTTTGCAGGTGCAGCAATTGCTGCTGCTATCGTATATGGGCTGGGGTCGCTTGGGCGAGACGGTCTAACACCAATCAAAATTGTACTGGCAGGCACTGCCATTACAGCACTGTTTTCTTCCTTCACTCAAGCGGTGCTTATATTGGATGGAACGGGTCTTCAGGATGTGTTGTTCTGGCTGGCCGGTTCAGTAAGTGGACGAACGCTGGACATGTTATATCCTGTTCTTCCTTATATGACGGTTGCAGCAATTGTAGCGCTCTTCATGGGAAGGGCGGTCAATCTACTGTTGACGGGTGATGATATTGCTAAAGGCATGGGACAGAATGTGCTGTTAGTTAAGCTGCTCATGGGTGTGGTTACCGTATTGCTTGCTGGTGGTTCTGTTGCCGTTGCTGGCTCGGTCGGTCTGGTTGGTCTCGTTGTTCCACATATCATGCGTGCCCTGGTGGGCAATGATTATCGCTGGCTGGTACCCTATTCCATACTTGGGGGAGCCATCTTATTGCTATCCGCTGATGTTGTCGCAAGACTGGTCATCATGCCGCAGGAAATTCCGCTAGGTGTCATGACAGCAATCATCGGCGGCCCCTTCTTCGTATACATAGCCCGTAAGGGGGGGACGAAAATATGAGAAAGATGTTAACCTTTCGCACGAAAAAAGATGCCATTTCACTGCAAATGGAACGGAAATCATTAATAGTCATTATTGTATTGTTTATGCTATCTCTAGTTGCAGCGATCGTTGGCACAAGTATAGGCAGTGATTATATTTCTCCACTCCATGTGCTGCAAACGATCTTTAAGTTAGGTACGGGTGACTATGATTTTGTGGTGCTCACCTTAAGGTTACCCCGTGTGTTATTGTCTCTTCTCGTCGGTGCAGCACTGGGAATGTCTGGTGCAATCCTACAGGGGATCATTCGTAATCCGCTCGCTTCACCGGATGTCATTGGGATCACAGGTGGCGCAGCTGTTGCCGCTGTTGGTTTCGTATCCATTCTGGGTGGAACGATCAGTATTAAGTTACTTCCGCTGTTTGCCATTATAGGAGCGCTAATTACAGCGTTAGTGATCTATGTGCTGGCATGGAAAAAAGGAGTAACTCCTATCCGTCTCGTACTGATCGGGATTGGAATCTCGGCAATTATGGGCGCAGGGACGACCTTTATGCTGATTCTGAGCCCATTCTATACGGCTGGACAGGCCTATATCTGGCTGACAGGCAGCATCTATGGAGCATCATGGCTTGATATCCAAACGATTCTACCGGTGATTTTCATTGTTGTACCTCTCGCGATTTGGTTTGCCAGAAGTCTAAATGCACAGGAGTTCGGTGATGATGTGGCAACTGGGCTCGGTGTAACCGTGCAATGGCATCGCTCATTACTGCTTCTATGTAGTGTGCTACTCGCAGGCATCGCCGTCGCTGTTGCTGGAACCATCGGATTCGTGGGTCTAATTGCACCACATATTGCACGCAAGTTAGTAGGCAGGATGTTTGGAAGCTTGCTTCTAGTATCGGGTCTTGTTGGCGCATTGCTCGTACTAAGTGCCGATCTGATTGCACGTACGGCTTTCCTTCCCCTTGATGTGCCAGCAGGTGTATTTACGGCGGGGATCGGTGCACCATTTTTCCTATATTTATTGTTTAAGAATCGAAACCAGTTTTGAGGAGGAGAGAAGCGTGAGCATTCTGGAAGCAAAGAACCTTACAATCTCTTATGGAGCAGATCCGATCATAGATAATCTGAATCTAACGATTCCAAAAGGACAGATTACGGTTCTCATTGGTAGTAATGGCTGTGGCAAATCAACATTGCTCCGCACGATGGCCCGATTGTTAAAATCCAGCTCAGGCTCCGTGCTGCTAGATGGTGATGAGATTGCCAAGCTCCCTACCAAAGAGATTTCAAGACGCATGTCAATCCTGCCACAAGGCTCCTCCGCACCGGAAGGTCTTACAGTCAATCAATTAGTCAGACAGGGGAGATATCCGCATCAGAGCTGGCTGAAGCAATGGTCTCGCGAAGATGAACGCATGGTTAAGCTAGCACTTGAATCAACACATCTAACGGAGCTAGCGGATCGACCGGTCGATGCATTGTCTGGTGGTCAGCGCCAGCGTGCCTGGATTGCGATGACACTGGCTCAAGGCACGGAGACGTTGCTGCTGGATGAGCCGACGACGTATCTGGATATGACCCATCAGATTGAAATACTGGACTTATTATTTGAATTAAATGAGCAAGAAGGCCGTACCATTGTGATGGTGCTACATGATATCAATTTGGCTTGCCGATATGCACATCACATCGTAGCCGTTCATAACAAATCCATTTATGCAGAAGGAAAACCGGAGCAGATCGTTACGCAGGACATGATTCGTACTGTGTTTCAGATGGAATGTGAGATTGCTGTTGATCCGTTGTTTGGGACGCCGACCTGTATCCCACATGGAAGGGGAAGAAAGTTAGACGGCGAGAAGCGTTACACCCAACTGGCTTAAGGATGAAGAACTGCAAGTGTCGATATCCTGGTATCGTCTGACCTAGGAACCATTGACCCAATCAGGCATCCTCGATGCTATTGACCGACATGTCCCAAGATGAAATATAAGGCAGCTGCTTGATTTGTTTCTTTTAAACTGACAAACGTCTCTAGGTTTCATAGTGGGGCGTTTGTCTCTTTTCTCCCATTGACTATTACATATACCCTCCATATCTAGCCTCAACCGTATCTTAGACTAAGTAAATCAACTTTACCTAGCCATACTACAATCGTTATTTTAACCCACCCTACGATCGTATCTCAGCAATATCACAACTCAAACACCGAACCAATCACCGAATCAATCAACATAAAGACTTATGATCATCTGCGTATCAAACACCCATTCTAAATATACTTAAAATTCCTTTAAAGTTTCCAATTGACATAAATACTATATTTACCATAAAATAGATTTAGGTGATATTGATAATCATTATCAAAATGAACCAACTAAAAATCGGATGAAGCAGAGGCTAGAGTGCGTCTTCATTGGATCGGGGAGGATTTCCAGTGTTTCCGAAAGGGATTCAGAATCTGCAAAACCGACTCATTCTAAGCAAAGCCCTGGAGATGGGAATCGACTGCAAGCCACTCCTTGCAGGCTGTGAGGATTTTCTGGAACTCTCGTCCCAGGATAGAAGAATCATCATCAACAAGACGAGGTCTCATCATCTACCGCTAATTGCCGGACTACTGGCGAAGAACAAGCAGGTGTGTAACATGCTGTTAGAGCAGCAAGGAATGCCTGTACCTTCCTTTGTTGTCCTGAGTGAAATGGGAGATGAGGCTGTTCATTTTCTAGAAGTGAATCAGTCGATTGTCGTCAAACCTCTTGATGCAAGTGGCAGTGCTGGCGTCACACTTGATGTACGGACTGTTCAAGAGATGGAGACCGCGATTGATCGAGCGTTAGCCCATAGTACAAGCATTATGCTCCAGCGCTTTGTGCGAGGGATAGATTATAGGGTTCTAGTCATTAATGGGGCTATTGCCGCTGTCAATAAATATCGTCCTGTCTTCGTGGAGGGCGACGGTATCTCAACGATTAAGGAGTTAATCCAAAGGTTGAATCAGGAAAGACTTCAATTGACCCATATCGGAGAATATGAAGCATTCCCGGAGCTTGAAGAGGATTCCGCACAACTGCATCAAGCCTTGCGTGCACAGGGAGTTATTTCTGAGGATGTGCCTTCCTTAGGCAGACAGATTGAGCTGTACCTTCTACGTAATTCAGCCGCTGGGAATATCAGTGAGTTCTATATGGATTGTACGGAAGATATGCATGAGGCTAACGCTCTCATGGCGAGCCAAGCTGCGAACGCACTACAGATTGATGTAGCCGGGATCGATATCCGCTGCTCGGATATGCGGGTCCCTATTACGAAAGAGAATGGAGGCATTTTGGAGGTAAACGCACTTCCAGATATGACGCATCACGTCTTTCCTCATGGAGGCACTACGCGTGATGTTGTGCGCATGTACTTAGAGTATCTTGTTCAGCATGAACTGTAGTTCATCTCAAATCGATCATAAGGAGCGTAATATGCAATGTCAGTAGAAGTGCAGTCCGACTATCTGAAGCTTCAAAATGAAAAGGAATCGAATGCGCGCTCGTACCCTAGACACTTTCCACTTGTGATCAGTAAGGCTAAAGGGATTACGGTTACCGATACTGAAGGTCGTGACTACTACGATTGTCTTGCAGGTGCAGGAACGCTTGCCCTAGGGCATAACCATGAGACCGTTACGGATGCGATTCGTGGTGTGCTTGATCAACAGATTCCGTTACATACCTTGGATTTAGCAACACCATTGAAGCTTGCATTTATGCAAGAACTACTCTCCATTCTTCCGAATGAACTAAAGGATACGGCCAAAATTCAGTTCTGTGGGCCAACTGGAGCCGATGCGGTAGAAGCGGCAATTAAACTAGTCAAAAACGCGACAGGTGGCAAGTCCATCCTTGCCTTCCAAGGAAGCTACCATGGTTCAACCCAGGCGACTATGGCGATGAGTGGCAATCTGAGCAAAAAGCAACATCTACAGAGCCTTTTACCCGATGTGCATTTCCTGCCGTTTCCCTACGAATATCGCTGCCCATTTGGGATGGGGGAAGGTATGACCGCCAAGCTTAGTGCCCAATACATTGAGAATCTGCTGGATGATTGCGAGAGCGGTATTGCGTTGCCGTGTGGCATTATTCTGGAAACTGTGCAGGGTGAAGGCGGAGTAATTCCTGCGGATATCGAATGGCTGCGGCAATTGCGCCGTATTACGTCTGAGCGGGGCATTCCACTGATTATTGATGAAGTTCAGACAGGCATTGGCCGCACGGGGCGGATGTTTTCATTTGAACATGCTGGGATTGTACCGGATGTGATCATCTGCTCCAAAGCGGTAGGTGGCAGCTTACCCATGGCCGTTGTGATCTATAAAGAAGAACTGGATCAATGGCAACCCGGCGCGCATACGGGAACCTTCCGAGGTAACCAGCTAGGGATGGCCGCAGGTCTTGCGACCCTTCGCCACATGCAAGAGCAGAACATTCTTCAGAACGTGCAATTGCGCAGCGAGCAGTTCATGCATCGATTGGAGCAATTGAAAGGGCAGTATGCAGAGATTGGAGATGTTCGGGGCAGAGGACTGATGATTGGGGTAGAGATCGTTAATCCTGCTGGCTCGAAGGATCGGTTAGGACATTATCTACAGAATGGAGCGTTAGCTGCATCCATCCAGCATGAATGCTTCAACAATGGCTTAATCGTGGAAGTCGGTGGTCGTCATTCGGCTGTGATCCGGTTCCTGCCACCACTCAATATTACAGAGCAGGAGACGGCAGCGGTACTGGGGATTTTTGAGAAATCCGTGCAAGCAGCTATTGCTTTAACGACAGCTACGGCATGAAGTTATCGCTACTCAAGGGTCATGCCGTTCTGTGGGCTATTCTTACGGGCGCCTTTGCTCTCGTGCTGACGAATAGTGCGTTTAATCTGCTGTTACCCTACTTTGTCCAACACTATGATATTTCGACGACAGCAGGGGGATGGATCATTGTATTGTACATGCTTGCGATGACGCTGACGATGCCGATGGCCTCTCTGATCGTGGATCGTTTGGGTAGAAAGCAGACCTATATGTTAGGCATATGTTTATATGGCATATTCTCCATCATTGGTGCACTGTTCCATGCCTATTTCGAGGTCTTGTTGATCGTACGTTTCATGCATGGCGTGGCGGCAGGTTTGATGATTCCGTTATCCCTTGTCTTGTTATTTGACTATTACGGTACCGAAGTGCGAGGCAGGATCACAGGAGCGTGGGGAATGCTCCTAATGCTTGCTCCAACGGCTGGTCCGACCTTAGGTGGATTCATCGTTGAGTATGGCAGGCTGGAATATCTATTCTGGTTAAACGTTCCGTTCGCTGTATTCTCCTTAATCTTATGCGGCAGATACATCCAGATGTATCTGCCAGCCCGCCGCAAGCGGTGGCATCTATCTAGCATGATCTTGTTGATCGGAGGGATAGGCGCTCTTAGTCTGGGACTTCAACTATATGCTAGTCCTATTGTGGGTAGCGGAGTACCTTGGAGCCTTATGGCCGTAGGGATTGCACTGCTCATCCGTTTTATTCAAACGGAGAATCGACGGAAGGAACCATTAATTCGCTATCAGCTTTTACGCCGGAATAAGGTGTTTCCGTTAACTGTACTCATCTCCACCATTCAGGATTGCGTGATGTTTGGGGTGATATTTGCTTTACCGCTGTTATTCCAAGATGTCTTTCACATGTCACCAGCTCTATCCGGTGCGCTGTTCATTCCGCTGTCGATCTGCACAAGTCTGTTCATGTGGATTGGCGGCAGTCTGATGGATCGTGGTCGGTCGTTGCAATTTATCGCATGGGGCACCGCTCTTGTGGCGTTCTCGATTGTATCGTTTGCCTTCCTGCCGCTGAATACCCCGCTTATTATTCTGGTCTTGCTTATGGCCTGCCGAGGAATTGGAGTTGGACTGTCAGGCATGAGCATCTCGGCTCTAGGATTACAGGCGTTATCGGAAGAGGATATGCATGAGGGATCGGCATTGTCCACGACGATTGAACGTTTAGCTTCATCGTTTGCGATCATGGGATTGACGTTGTTCTACGATATGCGATGGCAATGGCTTGCTCAGACAGGGGCATCGGTAGAGATGGCCAAGTGGGGTGCGCTACGAGAAATATGTATCGTGCTGGGAAGTGCGATCCTGCTAACTCTGCCCCTTGTTTTACTTATAGAGGTTGTTCAAAAAGTCCGCTTTTGATTACGAAGGATGCACGAGCGGCATCTCAGCGTCGAAGATGGAATTCAGCCGAAATGTCTGTTGCTCACGTAGGTTTGCCTACGCTCCGCTACTCCATTTCTATCTTCATCCCATTTTCTTGGTACTGAAAACCGCCCTTTTTGAACATGCACTTAAAACACGAAAGAAGGTTGGCCTCATTGTTCGAGATGGAAAACAAGCTCCAGTCTGAGGCGAAGCAGCAGGCGAATATACACTCATCCAAGCTGCTTCTCAACACGTACATTCGTGAGCTTGCATACAAGAAGCAAGATGATATACAGATCAATGCGATGACGAAGACGTTCCAAGTGTCGTTTCGGGTAAGTGATGTCATCGTTACTGGACGTTTATCGTATTACTCCGCCATGGGTGAGCATGAGTACGATACCATACAAACTCTCAGTGGACAGATGGTGTATGTGCAGAATCTGGTTCGCTGGATTACCCGTGAGCTGAGTGCTGAGGGAAGTGAAGGGGTCATCTCGCAGAAACATAAACAGGAAGTAGAAGAAGGAGTTCATGACGATCTCGTCCGTGATTTTGCCGAAAAGGTAGACAATAGCCTCGCGAACTTGACGCTGTTCATTGAAAAGGCTGGCGCCTTCGAAATGCATGATTACTGTACATCGGAACAGTCTCTATTGTATGGACATCCATTCCACCCGTTTCCCAAAAACTCACGTGGGTTCACTGAACAGGATGTGCTCAGGTATAGCCCGGAGCTACGTAATGCCTTTCCGCTTTGTTACATTGCCGTGAGGAAGGATGTGTATCGAGAAGAATGGGTGGAAGACCATCATCAGATTGAATGGCATGAGAGTGTTCAAGAACAGTTGGCACAAGTCGTGGAAAATTCATCTGAGCAATATGGCGTACTGCCCGTTCACCCTTGGCAATATAAGCACATCTTGGGTATATCCAAGGTGCAATCTTACATCCGGGAACGAAAAATCGTACTGCTTGGCAGCTTTGGCCCACTCGCCTATCCAACATCCTCAGTACGCACCGTATATGTGCCTGATATGAACTGTAATATCAAGCTGTCGTTGCATATGCAAATTACGAACATGATTCGTACGAACAGTGCGGAGCAGATGCGGAGAACGCTGGATGCTTCACGTTATTTGGTACAGCATGATTGTTTTGATCAGGACGAGCATACACACATTGCATATGAAACGGGAGTAACGACGTGTCACTTCATAGATGAAGGGTTGACCAGTTTGTTTACCGTAGCTTATCGCCCGATTGAATTCGATCCTTCGTGTACGTTCGTTGTATCCAGCCTAGTAGAAGCACCATTGCCAGGAATGCCATCCCGGTTGATGCGGATGCTCGGCGGTGGACGGGTAGAGGCAGAGCAGTGGTTATCCCGTTACTTGCGAATATCTCTCTTACCATTGGTGCGTGCAGGTGGGGAGCGGGGCATTCATTTTGAAGCTCATTTACAAAATACACTGGTGACCCTGCAAGAGGGTTGGCCTGTTGCCTTTATTGTGCGTGATCTCGAAGGGGTTAGCGTCGATATCGAGCATGTGAGATCGGGTGAACGTGACCGTTCTGAGCTGCTTTTTTATCCACGGGAGAAGGCGTGGGCAAGGACATCTTACTATTTTATGGTTAATCATCTGGGTTCACTTATACATGCACTTGCTAGGGATGTGGGTGTGCAGGAAGAGCATTTCTGGGAGATGGTGCGTGAAGTGCTTGAAGAAGAACTGAAGCGTACCGGGAATGCCTATGTTCAGCATTTGCTCAAGGCAGATGCATTTATGGCGAAGCAGAATCTGGTGAGCTGTCTTCGAGGAATCAGTCAAACACCGGATTACGTGGCCGTTCAGAATGTAATGAACCGAATAGGAGTGAAGTAAGTGGGAGCCTTTCAAGTCGAGACTGAAATCAAGGACAAAACGGAAGTACACAAGGATGTGCAGGAACGCATTATGCGTCAGGCACTGGAGGCTTTATGGTTCGAGGATATTATTGAGTGTAGGAAGCAAGGCAGAGAGTGGGGAACTACCGGAATTGATGGACAAGGGAAACCTGTTCAATACATCTGTGAAGCACAGCAGAAGTACTCGTTCGGTAGAGTGAAGATAGTTAAAGGGTCGATCCAAAGAGAAGGCGTGCCTATGACCGATCTGAATCGATTTCTGGAAGAAATGGTGCTGAACAAACTTACAGGAGTTCATGTCGATTCCTTCATTCAAGAGTTGCTGGAGACATTGGCGAAGGATAGTCAGTGCCGAGCTGTATTGGCAGAGTCGATTCCGATCGCGGATCATCATTATGATGCACTCGAAAGTCATATGACCGACGGTCATCTCTATCATCCAAGCTATAAGTCGAGATTAGGATTCACGCTAAAAGACAACCTGGCCTATGGCCCCGAATTCAACATGGATGTGTCGCTCTATTGGCTCGCGGTGAAGCAGACGTTGGTGCAGATGGCTCTCTCCAAAGGTTGTACATCAGATGATCTTGTGGGACAACATTTGACGGAGGCGGATGTATATCGGTTTAACCGCATTCTGCAGGGAGAAGCTGGCCTAGAGCTTAGTGATGTGGATGTTGCTGAGGGTGGTATTGCTGACAGTACCAGCATTAGTAGCACTACCAATAGTAGTAGTGGCGACAGTGATAATATTAGTAGCAGTAGCAGTAGCAGTAGCAGTAGCAGTAGCAGTAGCAGTAGCAGTAGCAGTAGCAGTAGCAGTAGCAGTAGCAGTAGCAGTAGCAGTAGCAGTAGCAGTAGCGGTAGCAGTAGCGGTGTTAGTGTTAGTGGCAGTAACAGTAACAGTGATGGAGTTGGCGTTACCCACGTTGATGCTCATGGTAACCCTTATGTGTTCGTCCCGGTTCATCCTTGGCAATGGGAGCACCAATTGCAGTCGGTATTTGCTGTTCAATTATTGGAGAAGGATATTATTTTCCTCGGGGCATCATCTTCTTCATATCGCGCCCAGCAGTCGATCCGTTCTCTCTCCAATCGGGTTAATTCTAGTGCTCCTTATATCAAACTAGCACTTAGTATTACGAATACATCAAGTACTCGTATTTTGGCTCAGCATACCACCCAGAATGCACCGCTGATCAGCGATTGGTTGGAACAACTTATTCAGGAGGATGAGCTGTTGCAGCAGGAGCAGTTTGCCATACTGAAAGAGGTCATGGGATTGTCCTTCAGATATGAGCAACTATCTGTGATCCTATATCGCCGTGCGTACGGAACATTCGGTGCAATTTGGCGCGAGAATGTATCCACCCATCTGCAACCGGGGGAGACGGCGTGGCCATTAAATGCATTGATGCTGGTGCAACCAAACGGTGTTCCTTTCATTCAGGCTGCAATCGAACGTCATGGTATTGCAAAGTGGAGCGAAGCGCTTGTTCGCACGATTACACTGCCAATCATTCATTTGTTGTATGCTCATGGCATTGCACTAGAGTCACATGCCCAGAATATTATTTTGGTGCTGGAGAATGACCTGCCGAAACGGATTATTGTGAAGGATCTGCATGATGGGGTTCGTTATGTACCAGATAAACTGCTTCATCCAGAGCGTGCACCAGAGCTGCATCCTGTACCGGAGACTCACCGTAAGTTCAATCGGTATTCCTTCATCTATGCGGATGATGTATCCGAGGTTCGAGACTATACCTATGATGCATTCTTCTTCATCTGTATGACCGATATTGCTCTGGCACTGGAGTCCTTCGGATTATCCGAGGAAGATTTCTGGCAACTGAGTGCGGGTGTCATTGTGGACTATCAGCAGCAGCATCCGGAATATAGCGAGCGCTTTGCGTGGTTTGACCTATTTGGCGAGGATGCGTTAATCGAAGAGATGACAAAGCGGCGCCTCTACGGTGATGGGGAACTGTATTTCCGCAAAGTCAGCAATCCGTTGAAGCTGGCGAAGGAAACATTGGTATGAGAACAAATACGTTGAAGGAAAAAATATCGCGAGGGCGTCCTGTGTTCGGCTTGTTTGTATCGATTCCACATCCGGTCATCATCGAGATGATCGGACATGCAGAATATGATTTTGTCATCATTGATCTGGAGCATGCAACCACGAATATGGAATCGTTGGAAGAGATGATTCGGGCTGCTGATCTATGTGGCATGACACCGCTCGTACGCATCTCGAAGGTAGAGCGGGCAGAGATTTTGAAAGTGCTAGACTGCGGGGCACAAGGCATTGTGATTCCTCACGTGGAAGGACGGAAGCAGGTGGAAGAAGCGGTTCATCACACCTACTATCATCCACTGGGGATGCGCAGTCTGAATAGTGGACGTGCTGGTGTATTCGGTAAATATCCACTTACCGAGTACATTGGACAGGCGAATGAGCAGATCATGGTGATTCCGATGATTGAGAGTGTGCAGGGCATCCAGCAGAGCGATAACATTTTGTCTCATCCACAGGTCAGTTTTGTGTTGGAAGGAGCTGCAGATCTATCGCAATCTCTCGGTGTACCTTGGCAGACGGATCATGCAGATGTCCGGTCTGCACTGACGGTCTTACATGAACAAGCGCAGCAGTATAATGTCCCGTATGCAACCGTGACGAGAGGTATCAAGGATATGACGCTGTGGACAGAGCGAGGGGTACATATTTTTGTGTTAGGGGATGACCGGAATACGGCTTTTCGTGCATATGTACGGAAACGGAATGACTATGGGAGTGTAGGTGGCCAGATATGATATCCAAGGTAGAAACTGTGATTCGCCAGATCCAAGAGGGCAGTGAAGAGCCTGTATGTGCGTATCTCTACGACCTCGCAGGAATCCAAGAACAGGTGAGCCAGATGTTACAGCACATGCCGCAACATACCTCCTTGTTCTACGCGATCAAAGCGAACCCTGATCCACGAATCATTGAAGCGCTTCTGCCATGGGTTAAGGGATTTGAGGTTGCATCGATTGGCGAATTGCTCAAGGTAAGACGTATTAGTGCCCAGGTTCCTATTCTCTTTGGCGGACCCGGCAAAAAAGAAGCCGAGTTAGAACAAGCGCTGGAACATCAGGTCACCTTGTTGCATGTGGAAAGTTTGCTAGAGCTGCGAAGACTGATTGCTATCGCGAAGAGAAAAAAGAAGGTCGCCAGTATTCTGCTGCGAATCAATCTGAGGAGCAGCACACTGCCACGAACCAAGATTGTGATGGGCGGTGGGCCAAGCCCGTTTGGATTAGATGAGGAGTGGATTGAGCAAGCGATACAGATTATACGTGAGGAAGGTGCAGGAGCCGTACACCTGCGCGGGTTTCACTTTCACTCGTTATCCAACAATACCGATGCGAGATTACATGCCGAGATGATCGAATTGTATTTAAACAAAGTACAGGCATGGCGAGACGCTTACGGTATACAGGTTGAGGTGGTTAATGCAGGCGGTGGGTTCGGTGTGACGTATGACGGCAGTCCGGGGTTTGACTGGCCGTTATTCACTTCTCTGTTGAATCAGAGCGAGGCGAGAAAGCGGCTTGACGGCGTTCAGCTGTACTTCGAGCCAGGACGGATTCTCGTCGCAGATCATGGTTATTATGCAACAGAGGTTACGGATATCAAAGTTTCCCATGGAGAACAGTTTGCCGTGATTAGAGGGGGAACACACCATAATCGGCTGCCTGCCTCATGGGGGCATAATCATCCTTTTCACGTTATGGCTACAGAGCACTGGGCGCATTCATACGCAAGACCAGAAGTGAAGCATAATAAGGTGCATATTGTAGGCGAGCTGTGTACACCGAAAGACCGGATGCATTCGAATGCAGAGGTAGAGCTGCTCCACGTCGGGGATATCGTTGTTTTTGAGAAATCTGGAGCATATTGCTGGACGATCTCGCACCATGATTTTCTGGGGCATCCGCACCCGGCATTCCATTATTTGACGGAGGGAAACAACCATGTCAACAGTGATGAAGCTTTCCAGTCTGCAAGCCGCTGAGCACCAGATCATGGAGGATCTGATTAATGCATTTCTGGCAGAGGGGCTATTGCCGCTTTCCGGCAATACCTTGATTGAATTGTCTGCTGCTCCAGAGAAAATCCGCCGAATGATGGAACCGTATCAGATCGGGCAGCGGGCAGGTTGGCCGAAGGATCAAACGTTGGGTAGACAAGAACGCACATTGGAAAACCAGCGTACGTTTGCAGAAGAAGGGGCATTGGAAGGACAGCGGACGTTGGAAGAGAGAAGGCTGTTGAACGATGAACAGTCACTTCGAGAAGAGGGAAATAGGTCGTCTCATGCTGGATTACAGTGGGAAGATGCTAGAAGCATAAAGGCTGGCCAAGCTCCTAAGTTTCTAGTTCATCTGGAAGGGATCGTATTCATGGTTCAGTCTAGCATTAGGCAGGGCAAACAGTGGGTACAGGGCTCCCCGATATATACTCAAAACACTGAAGGTGAATGGATTATGCTCTCTACACCGTTAGCCGTTGGACATGCTGTACTGCGGCTCGCACTTTCGGACGAAGCTTATGCGCATCCAGGCGTAGCTGAATTTGTGGATAGCATCGAGACGGCAACTGAGCAGTTGGCCTTGGGGCTAGAACAAGTGGATCAGCTGCATAACGTGAAGCCTTCCAATGCCTACGAGTGGTTCATTAAGGGAGAACGAATTGCGGCATTACGGGATCGGCCTTTCCATCCAACATCCAAAGCAAAGATTGGTTTCACGGAAAAGGATGTTCGTCGTTATGCAGCAGAATTCGGAGAGAAGATACCTCTGCGCTGGGTTGCAGTGCGTAAGGATGTCGTGCAACAAGGATGTGAAGATAACAAGGCGATATCAACACTTGATATATTGGATGAACCCCAGCGAAAGATGGTGGAGGAGGCATTCCAGCGTAATGGAATTGATCTGAAAACATATATGCCTATGCCGGTTCATCCGTGGCAATTGGAGAACATCATTCTCCCGCGTTATGCAGCGGAGTTCAAGGATCGCACGATCCTTGTGCTTGATGTAGAAGCTGGTGAGGTTCAGGCGACATCTTCTCTTCGCTCGATGTCTTCTGTGACAGCATCAACTTATATGTTGAAGCTTCCTGTCAGCGTGTTGTCTCTTGGCGCGGCACGTTATCTTCCGGTCGTTAAGCTATTGAATGGTTTGGCTGGAGAACGGATGTTACGTCAGGCGGTCGCTTGTGATGATTCCCTTGCCGGGAAAGTGTTCTTATGCCAAGAACAGAACTGGTGGGGCTACATGCCCGAAACGATGGGGCTATTTGATGATCATCCTCGCCATCTTGCAGCTCAGATACGGATCTATCCGCCAGAGCTTCTGCAGGAAGGGGTGAAAGTCATCCCGATGGCTGCCCTTGGGGTGTCACTGGATGGTCGACATCTGCTATCCGAGCTATTAGGTGAGGAGCTATCGAAAGATGATGTGATTGCCTTTTACACCAAGCTGGCTGGGTTATTTTATGATGTGGTCATGCGGCTCTTCAAGGTAGGAGTTGTCCCTGAAATCCATGGACAGAACTGCTGTGTGGTCTTGCGTAATCAGCAGGTGAAGGGGCTGTTGTTCCGTGACCACGATTCCGTGCGATTGCATCAACCTTACCTGGACAAGCATGGTATCGCTGATCCGGCGTATTGGATTAGACCGGGATACTCTAATAGTCTGTATAATGAGACGATTGAGAAGCTTATCTTTTATGTGCAATCTTTAGGGACACAGGTCAATCTGGCTGCCATTATTGAGGCACTCGTTGCAGTCTATGATCTGCCTGAAGCAAAGTTATGGGACATTACGGAGCAGATGTGGAAGGAAGCGTTACACCGTGTGCAGCTTCCGGAGGCTGACCGGGCTGAGCTATTCCGCCTAATATTTCAGAGGCGGGAATGGCCCGCGAAGTTAGTTGTCCGTCCGCTGTTAGAAGCGGATGGGGTGCCTGGGGCAATGCCATCGGGCAAAGGCGCGGGGCATAATCCTTTTTACATTGGATGAAATAAGAGGATTGGGGTGATCTGGCTCTGCCGGGTTGCCTTTTTTGCGGTTATGCAGGTGTGTATAAATTGTTCGTTTTATATTCAATCCTATGCAGTCACTAGATGGATCAGATGGTATAATCGGGTAGAGTAGGTGGGCTTATGTGACGATGATCGAAAAGGTTATCGGTGTAGCTTCATTTTTTATGTAAACGCAATCATATTGGGACAGGATGTGACAGAGCGATGAATTCGAGAAAACTCTTTAATGATGGATGGGCATTCGCCAAAAGTGGACTAGATGTTACGGAGCCTGGGGGATTAACGTTCGAACCTGTGGAGCTTCCGCATGATTGGTTAATTTATAACACATTGGATCTGTATGAGGATAGTATTGGCTGGTATCGCAAGTCGTTCCAGGTTACGAAGGATGATAAGCACAGAATGTTGTGTTTTGACGGGGTGTATATGGATTCATCCGTGTATGTGAATGGGCAGTTGGTAGGGGAATGGAAGTATGGGTATTCTGCGTTTGAACACGAGATTACAGCGGCCTTGGTCGAGGGAGATAATGAAATCATCGTCAAGGTGGTGCATCAGAGCCCTAACAGCAGGTGGTACTCGGGCGCGGGGATCTATCGTAATGTATGGCTGAAAACGAGGGATCACAATCATATCGTCACCAATGGTACGTATGTATCCATGCAGAAGCAGTCCGATGGCTGGCAGGTTGAAGTGGATACAGATGTCGTTATTGATCGGGACGCACAGCTTATGCACACACTGCTCTATGAGGGCAAGGTTGTAGCAACCACAACGGCGGCTGTGACGCTGGATACTCAGCAAGTTGAGGATGGTTATATAGCTAATGCTGGTTATGATAGTAAATCTAGCAATGCTAGTACTATTACGAATCGCCAGCAATTTGTAGTAGAGAACCCGAATCTGTGGGGTACGGAAGAACCGCATCTCTATCAATTGGTGACCGATTTACAGGTGGCGTCAGTGGATCACGACCAGACTCACGCTGCAGCTCAAGCTCAAGCTGAGGCTGAGGCGGGGACTGAGAGTCCAACTGAAAACCAGAATGCTCAGACGCAGATACAGCATCAGGGTAGCCTAGGTTATGAAACGATAGAGAGTTTCACCCAAAACGTTGGTTTCCGAGAAGTTAGGTTTGATCCGCAGGATGGCTTCTTGCTGAATGGGGTCAAAATGAAAATGAACGGTGTCTGCGAACACCATGATCTGGGTGCTTTGGGTGCAGCATTCAATCTTGTCGCTCTGCGTAGAAGGTTTGAGTTGTTACAGGATATGGGTGTTAATGCCATTCGAACCGCTCATAATATGCCTGCCAAAGAGTTCATGGAGCTTGCTGATGAGATGGGCATGCTGGTTGTTTCAGAAGCTTTTGACATGTGGGAGCGTGCCAAGACCCCTTACGATTATGCGAGATTCTTCCCAGAGTGGGCGCATACGGATGTAAAGAGCTGGGTTATGCGTGACCGCAACCATCCAAGCTTGATGATGTGGAGTATTGGTAATGAGATCTATGATACGCATGCAGATGAGCGGGGACAGGAAGTCACCCGGATGCTGATGGATTATGTGCTGGAATTCGATCCGAAGCATAATGCGCGTGTTACGATTGGTTCGAACTATATGCCTTGGGAAAATGCACAGAAATGTGCGGATATCGTGAAGCTTGCGGGATATAATTACGCGGAAAAATATTATGATAAGCACCATGAGGAACATCCGGACTGGATTATCTATGGCAGTGAGACGGCATCTGTGGTGCAGAGTCGGGGAATCTATCATTTCCCATTCGAGCAATCCATTCTGGCTGATGATGATGAGCAGTGCTCCGCGCTGGGAAACAGTACAACAAGCTGGGGAGCGAAGTCGGCAGAGGCGTGTATTTTGGCAGAACGGGATACCCCTTATTCGCTGGGACAGTTCCTGTGGACAGGATTCGATTATATCGGTGAGCCAACACCGTATCATACAAAGAACTCTTATTTTGGACAGATTGATACGGCAACTTTCCCGAAAGACTCCTATTATATCTACCAATCAGCATGGACGGATTACAAAAAGGCTCCAATGGTGCACCTATTCCCGTACTGGGATTTCAGCCCTGGTCAGGTCATTGATGTACGCGTGTGCAGTAACGCGCCAAAGATTGAACTGCAGCTTAATGGTGATACGATCGGCACGTATAACATTGACCATGCTCATGGAAAACAGCTTGTTGGCTGGTGGAAAGTGCCTTATGTCGCTGGTGAGCTGAAGGCGATTGCGTACGATGAAGTGGGCAATGTGATTGCAACCGATGTTCAGCGATCTTACAAGGATGCACAGGCTGTTCGTCTTCAAGCAGACCGTGAGCAATTAACTGCGAATGGGAAGGATCTTATTTTTGTCGAGATCAATGTGGAAGATGAGGATAGCAACCTGGTGCAAAACGCCAACAATCGTGTGCAGGTACGCGTGACGGGTGCAGGACGTTTGTTAGGGCTGGATAACGGGGATAGTACGGATTATGATCCTTACAAGGGGACAAGCCGCAGGTTGTTCAGTGGCAAACTAATGGCAATCATTGGCGCAACGAATGAACCCGGAACAGTGAAGATCGAGGTGTCCTCGG
Source organism: Paenibacillus tundrae (assembly GCF_036884255.1). NCBI lineage: Bacteria > Bacillati > Bacillota > Bacilli > Caryophanales > Paenibacillaceae > Paenibacillus > Paenibacillus tundrae. Next base: position 1,075,000 of record NZ_CP145605.1, read on the forward strand.
AAGGGCTAGTAGGGGCATCTGCGGAATTCCAAGCTGTGCATGTGAATGCAGGTACCGATGCTTCTGAGAATAGTACTCCGGGAATCCATGTTCAAGAATTAAATGATCAGGAAAGCGATGCTCAGGATACGAAAGTACAGGCTGTATTCGATCGTAATGAGGAACGGGCTATTCATACCGGCAAAGCAGAAGAAATTCCTTTGCGCAAAATTGAGATTGTAAGCCCAGAAGGACAGTTGTTAGACCCTTCAACGCCAGCAATGGTGGTGCAAGCGAAGTTGTACCCGGAGAATACATCGTACCGAGATATCGAATGGTCTGTGGTGAATGATGCGGGAATTGAGTCGAACATTTCCAAAGTAGAATTGCTCGATTCGGACTCGGTTGGGAATTCGGCTGAAGCAGGCCAAGTGAAGGTAACTGCGCTGGGAGATGGTGCATTCCGCCTTCGAGCTACGAGTAAGAACGGCACGGACAAGATCAAACTGATCTCCCAGCTTGAATTCACTGCCACCGGACTTGGAACGGCATATCACGATCCATACGCCTTTATCTCCGGTGGGCTCTATGATTATTCGAAGGGCGACGTGGGCAATGGGAACGAACGTGGTGTAGCGACGAGCCGAGATGGGGAGACACATGTGGGCTTCCGCAATATCGACTTCGGTGCATATGGTTCGGATACCATTACGATTCCGATCTTTGCTCTATCGAATGAAGAGTATCCCATTCAGATCTGGGAAGGTATGCCTGGTGAAGAGGGAAGCACATTGATTGCTGATGTGGTATATCAGAAGGAATCCAGATGGAATGTGTACCAGGAAGACACGTATACGTTATCCAAACGGCTGCGTGGAATTACATCGATTTGTTTTGTACTGAAGCAGAAGATTCACATCAAGGGCTTTACCTTTGAACGCCAAAGCCGAGCCTTTGAGCAGAATGCCGCTGCATCGTGTGACCAGCTGTATGGAGATACGTTTACGATTCAAGGGGATTCGGTTGAGGGGATCGGGAACAATGTCTCACTGGAGTTCGATCAAATGGACTTCACGGCAGCAGGTACATCCAAACTTGTAATCTGCGGTCATTCGCCTATCGACAAAAACACGATTCATATTCGTTTCTCAGGACCGGATGGGCAGAGCAATCAGCTCGTCGAGTTCACACAGTCAGAAGGGTATGAGGAGCGAGTGTTTGAGCTTGAACAGGTGACAGGTGTGCAAAAGGTGACCTTTATCTTCCTGCCAGGCAGTCAGTTTGACTTTGGCTGGTTCCGTTTTGAGTGATGAAGAACCCGGTAACAAATGTGACTTTGGTTAACGTCAAGGATGACCGAAACTACAATTACGAGAAGATTTTCAATCTTAAGAGTTACCCTCAGATTTTAGTTTTTCAGGACAACAAGGTCATCATGGAATCAAGTGAGCCGCAAGACATTATTGATTTCCTAGAAAAAAAGAATGATTAACGTCTTTCCAAAGTAGTGCAGCAGAGTAAACCCCTTCAATTAAACGTCTCCTTTAAGAGGCTGTTCACTTGTAGGGGATTCTTTGTGTTTTTTTGAACTCATGATAAAGTAAGGAAAACGTACCTTATGAAGATGAAGAGGGGTAGTCCTGATGACCGACAGCAGATTTAATCCGAAGGTTGATGAGTATTTAAGCAAAGCCAAGACGTGGAAGGAAGAAACGGTGAGACTCCGGGAGATTATTTTGGACTGTGGGTTGACCGAGGATTACAAGTGGATGCATCCATGCTACACGGTTCAGAACAAAAACGTGGTGTTGATCCATGGCTTCAAAGAATACTGTGCGCTTTTGTTTCATAAGGGAGCCCTGTTGAAGGATACAGAGGGAATCTTAGTGCAACAGACGAATAATGTACAGGCTGCCCGCCAGATTCGATTCACCAATGTTGAGCAAATAGATGAAATGGAACACCTGATAAAAGCATATATTCAAGAGGCCGTTGAGATTGAAAAGTCCGGCCAGAAGGTGGAAATGAAGCAAACGGCAGAGTATGCCATTCCGGAGGAACTTTCACAAAAGTTCGATGAAATGCCTGAACTGAAAACGGCATTTGAAGCTTTGACCCCTGGGAGACAAAGAGCATACATCTATTATTTCTCGGACGCTAAGCAATCGAAGACGAGAGCCTCCAGGATTGAAAAGTTTGTGAAGCCAATCCTTGATGGTAAAGGATTAAATGATTAGAGAATATGATCAACAGTTGACCCAGTATCGATCATGATGCTGGGTCGATTTGTTGATGGAGCTGTATCATTGGAGAACTAGTATTAATTTGATGATGTATCGTTTGAAAACTTTATCATATAGATGCTGAACTTTATTGTAGTAAATGTACTTTTCGCAGTAGCGGTAGTGTTGTTATCTTTTGTTGTTGATGGATTATTGTTCGTTAGTATTTATGTTCTCCGTATCTTCAATCGTCATCATGCCTCTGGTTGCTTCCCATGACACCTGCAAGCCTAAAGCTTCAAATGCTTCATAAGGTACCGTCGTTGAACCAGTATAATTATTTATCGGTTCGGGTAGTGAAATTTCTTCTTGTTGCACTGCCGTAACTTCGTCATACGTTAATTTTGCTAGCGTCATATTAGGGTAAAGTGTGATCGTTCGACCTTTATAGTTCAATAAATAAGAATCAATCGTTCCTTGTGTCTTGTGTACATCAAACCTGGCTCCAATCGCCGTAGCTATTTCTTTGGCAGGAAGCTGAACAGTCTGGGAAGTAACAACAGCACCATACATGGATTCGAAGCGTTCTCCGTTAAGGTATACATCTGTTCCTAATGGGGCTTGTACAGGTTTATATACCATTCCACCTGATGAAGTGGCAGGTGCGCCAGCCTCCTGATATTTATCGGCACCCCATCCCCATACGCTTCCCTCAGTGGAAAGCGCCAGATTGTGAGAGTAACCTGCTGCAATATCTGTAATATTGGATAGCTGATTCACCTTGCCCTCTTTTCCCGTTACAGTTCTACCATAGGTGTATACAGCTCCGTCTATGGTCAGTAACAGTATATATCCTGAATTAGCATCAATCTTCTTAACATCCAGTTCATGATGATAACTCGTTTTTTTACCTGTATCATCTAGACGCCAGACCTTGCCGTTCTTATCGAGAGCAAGAAGAGAGGTTTCTGTAGGTGTAACAGAGGTGATCTGGGATAGTTGTTTCACTTTCGTGGGTACAGACGGTGATGTACCTGGTTGATTGGACTCAGTCCACTTCCACACCGAACCATCTTTTTTCACGGCATATAGATCTTGACCCGAAGCTGCAATTTGAATGATGTTGGTTAAACTGCTGATAACTTGAGGTTTCCGTGTAAGTTCTACATCTGAACTATAAACCGGACTTTTCCAAGTCCATACAGTTCCATTACGGAGCAGAGCGGCCGATGAATACGCATCTGTAATAACTTCCTTCGCGTTGGTGATACCTTTCACTTGAGTAGGCATTCTGCCACCACCCCACTCCCAAACGGTTCCATCCGCTCGCACAGCCGCGTTATTACCACTGCCAGAAGCTGAAATAGCGATTACATTGTCCAGCTTCGGTATGCGAATGGGGCTGTACGTATGGCGATAGCGAATGTTCTCACTAACACCCAACTCTCCAAAAAGATTGCGGCCCCATGTCCATACTGACCCATCACTTCGTAAGGCAACTGTATAATGGTTAGCTCCTTTGATGGCTGTATAGTGAAGTGGGCTGGTGCTCTGATTAAAAGTCGAGCCTGTTTTGGCGTCATATGTAGCTGTTGGTGTTGTATGGGGCAAGTCAGCCGCTAGAACCTGCGATCCATCTGTTAATGCGGCGAGTACAATAGATGTAATTAATGTACCAGTTGCCAACGTTCTTAGGCTAAGGTTTGCGAGCATGATAACGCCTCAATTCTTTTAAATTTTTAGTAATAAAGTTATAACGTTAGTTAGAGGTATTAAGTTATACGTGCAGCTATGAAAAGATAATATGTTAAAGTAATAGGAATATATTGGTGTTACATGTTTGAAAGGAGATAAACTAAGGTGAAAATAATATATTGCAGTTCTCCGCTGGATGAGCGGAAAGTAGATGAGAGTTATGAGGAAGAGTATACATATGCGAAGCAACTAGGTCTGGATGTGGGTTTAATTCACCTGGAGTCACTGCTTGTGGATGGCAAGCCGAAGCGGGCAATTAAGAATCTAGTTGCCGCGATAGAGCCAACCCTGACGGTATACCGTGGATGGATGATGAAGCCAAGTGAATATGAGACGCTGTACAATGCGCTTACCTCAATCAATCTGTATCTGATTAATACACCTGAGCAATATCAGCATGGCCATTATCTGCCTGATTCTTATGATCTAATTAAGCCATACACCCCACGTTCCGTTTGGATTCATCAGTCTGAGATGGACAAGTCGGCGGATTGGCTAAGAGACACAGTCCAGACGTTTGGCAAAGCGCCTATTATGGTCAAGGATTATGTGAAATCGAGAAAGCATGAATGGCATGAAGCATGTTATATTCCAGATGCATCCGATCAGGCACACGTGCAAAAAGTGGTACAGACCTTCCTTGAGCGACAAGGCTCTGACTTAAATGAAGGACTTGTATTCAGAGAATACGCCCAGCTGGCATTCCTATCGAATCATCCGCAGAGTGGCATGCCCTTGTCCGAAGAGATGCGAGTCTTTGTCCTAGATGGCAAGCCGCTGTACGTGTCGAACTATTGGGATGAAGGAGAGGATCAGGACTTTGTCGCTCAATTAGAGTCGTTCATGGGCATAGCGAGCACGATTCAAAGTCGTTTCTTTACGATGGATTTTGCCAAGCTCACGGACGGTTCATGGATCATTCTTGAGCTTGGAGATGGGCAAGTGGCCGGGTTACCAGATTATGCAGATGCCCAGCAATTTTATATGAATTTGAAGTCAGCAATGATTGAGGTTTAATGAGTCACATTCACCGGAGTATAGAGTGTTAAATGGTATGGAGGTTAGGAGGAGGGATATGCGATGGAAAGAATATTTGAAGTCGGTTGGATTCAGCGTAGTGGGGCACAGCTCATATGGGTGATTCTAGCTGTGTTGGTATTGCAAATACTGCTCTCCATTCGAAATCGTATGTCAAAAGGCAGTTATACGGACGAGGAAATCGAACAGGCTGATCCACTATTTCTTGCTTATGTGTTCAATAAAGGTAAAATGCGGCTACGGGACACCCTTGCTTCATTATTTGCTCTGACCCGTTCAGGGATATTATCTCTCCGCGTTATACCAACCAAAGGACGCTATCAAGATGATCAATATGCGCCTAATGTGACGTTGGAATTTCAGAAGACGAAGCAGATCGGTCAGATCATGCCGGACGAAAGTGAATTAATCCAATGGTTTATTGGCGAGCATGGTTTTGGAGCACAGAAGTTCCGTCTAGACACGTTAGCTGGTCCCAGCTCACAGGAAAGTAAAAGTGCCGAGAACTTGTATTATTACCGTGAGAGAGAGAAGCTGGATAGCAAAAGGTTACGGCAGTGGGTGGCACAGATTCGTGAATCAAGAGGATGGGAAGGCATCGTTCGAACGCCATTATTACTTCGATTACTGGTAGGGCTTCTTTACCCGGTTCTCTTTATACTCGTTGCTGCATTAGGTCAAATGGATGGGTTAGGTATAATTGATATTTTAGGATTAAGCCTAGCACTGCTGTTATGGCTATTGAGTTGGAGGCGTGTGTATGTACGTTGGGTGTTCCAGCTTGCGGTATTTAGTTTATTCATGACGACTGTATTGATGGAGGGCGTTGAATTTGCATTTCGATCCGAGGTGCTGACCGCAATCATAATCATGTTATTCGTTCGTTTGTTCCTTCCAGGACGAGAGATTGCACCTATGGCTCGTGAATGGTCAAGATCACTGCACCGCTGGCGTAGGAAGTATAAAAAAGGGATACCTACAGAACGGCTCGGAGAAGCAGCGGAGTCGCTGGAACGAGTGTTGCAGACCGCTCTTGTACTACGAATTGGCTCACGTTGTAGCCGAAAAACGGATTGGACTCACCTCCAGAATCAATTCGAACCGGAGATTAGACAGATGCTACAGAAGGAGCAGAAGAAATCATCCAGGGCGGCGGTATCTAAGAACATATCGGCAACGCCTTTGCTCCTGCTGGTTCTATCTCTCCGGGGCGAATATCGCCCATTGTTTGCTGCCGAATATCCATACGAACGTCTGAACTACAAGGTTGGTGTATTCGAACATGGTACCCAAAAAAGAAATAGAAAAGCTAACTATCACAAAACGAGTGGTGCAAGCAGCAGTGGTACCTATACATCTTCATATGATAACGATAGCTCGTATAGCTCAGGGAGCGACAGTGATTCGGGTGGAGGCGGCGATTAGTCTCCGCGCTTCGTGCATTTATAGCATAATGGATTCTCCTGTAAAGTGATTTATTCCATAATAGTATAAATGTAACATATATTATAATGTGGAAATGGATATTTCATCTGTTGAAGGGGGAAGATGGGGGATGAGCTTCTGAATCACTTCCATGAACCCAAAGAAATTCTTCAATATGTTGAGAATGAAAAAGACCAAGAGAAAGAGTGAGATGCAGACCCTAGTTGATAAGTCGGGAGTTTCATTGCTTTCCAAGAGAGGATATGTAATATGAAAAAATGGTTTGTACTCGTTGTAGCGTTAATGCTTCTAATCTCCGGTTGTGGTCAGAATGATAAAGAGAAGGCCATCGATTATTTGGTGAATGGTCAAACGAATGATGTCTCGGTGATCGTGTTCTCCAACCAAGATTCTGATCGCGAATTTGTCGAGGGTTTGCTGAAGAAAATACAAGATATTAATACAAGCGTAAGGGCAGACAAACCGATTCAGCATATTAACTTCTATGATGTTAGTGTGGAGCAGAAGTTTGATTATGAGAAAATATTTGATCTCAATACCTATCCGGTCATACTTGTATTTGAGAAAAATGAAATCGTGTTGAAGGCAACGACCCCTGATGAAATTGTTCAGTACTTTGAGGGGAAATAAGAAGGTAAGAACTTACGTGAGTTACTGCTCGTTCAGTAAGTATCCAATCAAATACGAAGCTGTAAAGCCAATAAGCCGTATAACCACTCGCTAGATGATAGCTGGTGTGTTAACGGCTCTTTTTTTGCTATTATGCCTTACCTTCCTCATGCAACTGGCGCAAAAATTTCTTGATGTTCTCGGGAGCGCGGATAATCCCGTAGATTTTCACTTTACCAAATGCAGCTTGGGCTAATTCTAGCGATACATCCTTCGAAACAATTAAGCCACCAATGACTTTGATACTAAGCTTGGCACCGTTCCGCAAAACGTCTTCCAATCGTTCGCGATCAAAATCCATAATTCCCATCACATAATAGTACTCTTCTCTGAACTGCTTCAGATCTGCTGCATGACTATCCAATTGGTTACGAATTGCTATGCGGATCAGATCGGTACGATTCGTATAATACCCTTGGTCTACCAGCAGGTCGATCTGCCCCAAGTCAACAGGCCCGAGGTTAATGCTGACTTTCTCTAAGTCTGCCATTCTATCATCTCCATTAAGAGAACGCTGTATTCTCCAAGATTTGGCGGCTCTCTTTGTTATGTGTGCATGTACATCTTATGTGTATTAATTAAGTCATCGTCCTCTTCATATTCATTGAATTTAGCCGTGTTGTCAAGGAAAGGTGAAATAATGCATATTGAAATATTTGGAATTGTGTAATAATATATACTCCGATGAGATTCCCCTTGGATTCCAAATGGAATCTATATGGATTCTCGACTAGTTATAATCCAAAATGAGAAAGGTGGATCATATGAAACCAAAACACACGATTTGGCGTTTAATGAGTTATTCTCTACAGTACAAGAGTAGTTACGTTATCCTATTTTTCACGATGATTCTGGGTATAGGATTGGATCTGGGGATGGCTTGGTATCTGAACCAAGTAACGAATGCAGCCATTGCGGAAGGTCAGGTTTTATGGAAGTCTCTTGCCTTAATCGGGGTCATTATTCTTCTGCTCAATGTGATTAACAGCTATGTCGATACATACTTCAAAACCAGAGTATCCTCCAAGATCCGTAACCGTATTCGTCTGGATACATTGAAAAAATTACTTCGTTTGCCTGAATCACACTATAACGAGAATCATTCAGGTGAGTTGCTGAGCCGTATGACCAGTGATAACCAAGCCATTGGCCGTGCATGCACAGATACGATTATAGATCTCGTTCGCAGTCCGTTACTTGCCATCTTAGCTTTTGTCTATCTGTTAACGATCCAGTGGCAACTAGCCTTAATCTGTGTAATCATCGGTCCCATGACCGTACTAATCGGTGCATTATATGGGAAATCCCTCAGGAGAAATTCACAGGAACTCCAGACCGGTGTCGGGAAAATGACATCTCTTCTGCAGGAGATTTTCGGCTCAAGTATTGTATTCAAAACCTTCGGTTTAGAGAAAAAATTGTTCGGCAGATTCCATAAGAGCAGTGAGGACATCAGTCGCTTGGAGGTTGAAGGCGGGCGTATTCATGCTTCGCTGTCCGCTACAGCCATCGCGGTAGGACATTTTTCTTTTATTATTACATTCGTTATGGGCGCTCTCTTTGTGTCGAATGGCTCAATGACGATTGGCGGATTAATCGCATTTATCCAGCTTCTGAATCACCTGACTTGGCCGTTCACAGGCATGGCTTCACTCTGGGGAGATTTACAACAAGCCCTTGGAGCCGCAGATCGTATTTTCAAATTAATGGATCAAAAGCATGAGTATACAGAGTTGCCTGAGCAGACGATTAATCAGCAGCCTGCATATTTGGAGGTAGATCATCTCACATTTGCCTATAATCCGAGTCATCCCGTATTACATCAGATTTCATTCGCTGTGCAGCCAGGACAGGTGACTGCAATTGTAGGCTCTAGTGGCGGAGGAAAGTCGACGATCTTTAAGTTGTTATTAGGGCTATTCCAGCAAAATGAAGGGCAGATTCGAATCAATCATACGGATACGCAGTCAATGAAACTGGAGGAATTGCGAAGTTACTTTGCTCTCGTGCCTCAGGATAACATCCTATACAGTGGCACGGTTCGCGAGAATATTGCGAATGGCAATCTGAATGCCACGGAGGACGAGATTAGGTCAGCGGCACAGGATGCCAATGCGCTTGATTTTATCTTGGAACTACCAGATGGATTCGAGACAGACATCGGTGAGGGGGGAACCTTTTTATCAGGAGGACAGAAACAGAGAATTGCGATCGCCAGGGCACTACTTCGGAATGCTCCAATCCTTCTATTAGATGAAGCAACGGCTGCTCTGGATCGGAAGTCGGAAAGCTTAATACAGGAGGCATTGGAGAGATTAATGGTAGGGCGCACCACAATCATCATTGCTCATCGGTTGTCCACGATTCAGAATGCAGATGAAATTATCGTATTAGATCAGGGAAGAATTGTGGATCGTGGCAGTCATGAGCAGCTTCTGGCGGCTGGAGGGTTGTACCAGCAGTTAGTTCACAAAGGCAATCAGACAGATGTCATCGTGGATCCTAACGTGGGTGGAGTGAGTAACGCATAAGATGCATAGTGACCGATACGGAAGGAAATGGTAGGATGATGCTATATGAACTTCGGATATCAGGGAGGCAATCTAGCAGATGAGTGAACTGAAACTACACGATGATACATTGAGAGAAATTATAACGAAGGCGAAGGACTTTTTCAAAGCAGAGATTGTGCCTAGTCATCAAAAGAATACGGAGAAACTTCGGAGATTAAAGGAATTTAATCTGAATCCTTTTCTAGATAAGTATAAGGCAAGCTTTCTAACAGGGAAGGATGACCCGGTGAGTATCGCAAGAGCCTTAGTGTATCCTCGTGTGTTGGGGACATCCATTAATACTATTTTTGGAGATCGGCTTCAGAAGTTCTGTAGTGAAGTGCTGGAAGGATTCGCATCGACTACATCGGGCATCGATATTGAATTCATAGATAAAGTGGATGGACGGAAGAAATACTGTCAGATCAAAGCCGGACCCAATACGATCAATAAAGATGATATTGAGACGATCAAAGGTCATTTCAAAGCCGTTAAGAACCTTGCTCGAACGAATAAATTGAGTGTAGGTACAGAGGATTTAATCGTTGGTGTATTCTACGGTACTCGGGAGGATCTCAGTAATCATTACAAAGTTATTGATGCTGAATATCCGGTCATTATTGGGGAGGAATTCTGGTATCGGTTAACGGGTGAAGTGGATTTCTATCAGAGAATTACCGATGCTATAGGGGATGTCGCTTCTGAAGTCGATAGCTCTGAATTAATAGAAGATGTGATTCGCTCCTTGGCGAAGGAGATTGAAGAGACATTGAAACCGAAGAAAGTTTTAACTGAGATTTAAGTAGACTTTATGTGGAATTAAATTCCAATTTAACTAGTGGAAGATAAACGTGCTGATTGCTATCTATACGATGTGTTAAACGAAATATTGAGTGGAACGAGTTTTCTTGCGGCAGCAGTCGTTTTTGGAAAAAAAGATTAAAGTGGGGAGCCTAGTCCTCCTTCATGTATACCAAAAGGGGATGTCCCATAAGTCATGAATATGACGAGAGACATCCCCCTTAGTATTGTGTTGGTGTAATGAACCTGACACACGCTATTCGCTCCTATTTTCCCGGATCTGAGACCTAACGAATCGCAGAGGCGTTATTTCGCCGATTCAGTCGATTTTTTAGGTTTCTACACCGTTTTGTGACGAAATAGCATTACTGAGGTTCGTTAAATTTTGCATACATAGTTAATCTACTGTTTAAGATGCGTTAGGTTCGTTAGCGCTAGGAGCGAAAAGGAATTTCTTTCGAAAAGAGCCCCTCTGAAAAGAACTCCTCTATGATGTACTTAGTTCATCTGATTCAATACATTAACAATGGACAAGCCTACTGCCTTCGCCATGTTCACTGGAACGGCATTACCGATCTGTTTGTAAGCATTGTTCATGGAACAATCGAACACCCAGTCATCAGGGAAGCTTTGGATTCTAGCATATTCTCTAACGTTGAATGGTCTAGTTTCGTCAGGATGACAGCGCTCCGTCTGTTTCTGAGCTGGGGAACACGTTAGCGTGAGTGAAGGCTCATCCCAAGATAGTCTGCGAGCCATGCCTGTTCTGCCTCCGCCGGAGTAATAACTTTTGCCCATATACTGCATCGCGATGTTATCAGGTAGATCTCTCCAGTATCCACCAGGAGGCACGAGATCAAGCACTGTGCGTTTGGATTCGGGGTACTTTGCACCTTCGGATTCAGGAACGTTCTGCAGCACATCTTTCAAGGTTAATTGGTAACCGTAAGGCTGAGGAAGTTCATATTTCAGATCATATTGTTCAACGAGATCATTCCGAATACCGATCATGACAATGCGTTCTCTTTTTTGAGCGACATCATAATCCAGCGCCCGTAAGACTTTCCATGTCACGGTGTAGCCGATCTCGGAGAATACTTTGAGCATAAGCGCGAACGTTCTGCCTTCATCATGACTAATGAGTCCTCTTACATTTTCCGCTAAGAAGGTCTTCGGCAGAAGCTGCTTAAGGAGCTGAGCATAATAATAGAACATCGTACCGCGTGCATCGGATAAGCCCATTTTCTTACCTGCATAACTGAACGCCTGACAAGGGTAGCCTCCAGATAACAGATCGAGTTCTCCGATCCCAATGTCTTTTACAAAATTCTTAATTCCTTGCTCTGTAACCTCGATAATATCCTTCTCGATGACGTTCCAATCAGGTCGATTCTTTCTCAGCGTCTTACAGGCGTATTTATCGAACTCCACGAGTCCTTTGGATTCAAAACCTGCCTGTTCCAGCCCTAGTGCAAGCCCGCCGGCACCTGCGAATAGTTCGATGGCAGAGTATTTTCTGTTAGCGGTGATGTTATGAATATCAATGAAGTCTTGACCCTCAAAGTCATCCACATTCACTTCTAAATCCTCATCATGGGACTGTTCCACTAGCGTATCCGCTTCAAAGGGGAATTCAATCTGTTCGGACATTAGAATCTCTTCGAGTTCCACGTCCAAAACTTCACATAAACGCATCGCGTTCGTTTTAATCGGGTTAAAGTTCGGCGAAAGCAGCATCGACAGCTGATTCTTGCTGATACCTAACTGATCGGCTAATTCTTTCTGCGTGCTAATGCCGTGTTTATTCATATGTTGTCTTACTTTTTCTTTGCTGAGTGTATACAATCGATAACCCTCCAATAGAGTTAAAAAAATATTTAACTTTAATAGGGTTATTATATTGGAGCGAATCGGGATAGTCAATGAAATGCTAGAACATTCGTTTGGTTGTTCAACTTAGAAACTTAGGTCAACAGATAAGATTTACACGGGTCACTCCGATGACAGAATAACCTTCAGATCGCTGTTACCCCCAGATTTCTTTGATTCCCTTTTACAAAGGGTGAAATCCGGGGATAAAGGCGACCGCTCCGCTTCTTCCGGTTATTTCTGTCCTCTCCGTTAACGTGTAAATGTTAGGGTTGAACAGATTTGTAAGTTGAACTGGGTGGGAGGAGGGAATTACACGGGTCACTCCGAGAACAGAACAACTTCCAGATCGCTGTTATCCCCGGATTTCTTTGAATCCCTTTGTCAAAGGGGGAAATCCCGGGATAAAGGCGACAGCTTCGCTTCTTCTGGTTATTTCTGTCCTCTCCGTTAACGTGTAAATGTTAAGGGTTGAACAGAATTTGAAGTTGAACTGGAGGTGGGGAGAAGATGAGGGGCTTGTAAGGGAGCAACAGGGCAAAGTATCTATCAGTGTACTCTCTTACTAAAGATTGTTTTATTTTCGGATATTATTTTTCCGCCTGTAGCAAACTCCAGCAGACCAATCAGCAAGAACACAATTAAGAAGTACCATAATTTAGAGAAATCGGGGATGAATGCGAGTAAGGATTGAATCACAACAAAGAGACTATCTGCCATGAGACAGATGCCAAAAGCTACGCCTACTTGTGCACGTTTTCCCATCATGAATAGAGCCCCAGTTAACACTGTTGCTGCGGCAAGAATGACTGAGGGAAGGTGCCATAATGTGCTTAATTGCTGATTATACAAGATGAAGTAATCATCCGTAATGAAATGCATTAGGTCATTATATCCTCTACTAACCACCAAGATCATGACAATAATTTTTGCGAAGAGCCAATCATTTTTCATAGGTATGTACCTCTGCATTAGTTATAATGTTGAGCTGTCTATTGTATCTAATGGACTTCAATCAGCGTAACATATGGTGTACAGAGAAACTACCGTTATCCATACATTTTGTTAAAATAATACATATGAACTAGAGGATTTATAATTCTACTTTGTCAGGTGTTAAGCATTAGGATGAGTGTCTGGTGGAGAGGCATGGATCAACCCTCAGGAACAGACTTGTACAACGTATACGTGCCTCCCTCATCGGAATAGACAAACTCAGGTTGTTCGATAGAACGATATATTTGGGTACCTGTGGGCAACACAGAAGCTGCTCCTGACTGGAAGTTTTTGTTCTTCTCATAATTGTGAGAAATACTTCCATAGGGTGCGGTATTTACAGAGTTAAATTGTTCTTCATTAATTTTTTCGACTTTCTTATACAGGATCGACTCCAATATAAATATGTCGCTGTTCTGATCCTCTTTCATTATTGTTCGAGCCATTTCTTGAGTAGCGCTGGTCTCTGATGTACAGCCGGTGATACTTAATAGAGTGAGAGATAAGATGAGAAAATAAAATATTCTAATTAGCATCTGGAGTCCTCCTTTTTAAAATTAAGTAAAACTATTTATTTTAGAATTTTTGGCCTCGGCAGATCGACGGATGAAATATGAAATGAAGATATATAGATAAGAATACATAATAAAATATTTGATATTCTTTGAATGCTTCGTCTTCTACAGCCTCTATTAAGACAAAGAAGTACGAAAGAATACCTCATCTCTAATGTAAGACAAGATCTGGCCGTTTTGAAGACTTCTATTACGAACAATGAGATGATTTTGGACAGGAAAATAGCTAATGGCACATTATATGATGAGATCGTTTAGGCTGGGAGCAAATGATTTTATTGAGTGTGACTATAAATGATGCATAATTACGCAAATAGATTAGTGGGAAATAAGTTGTTTATTCTTTTCCATTACGACCTAGAATATGAATCTTCTGTTTGATTCTAATCCTTTTTCTAAATTGTTAAAATTTAGGGAGTACTATATTCGGGCTGGTGGTGAGAGTATCGATGCAACGAATTGAAGTTCATCCAGATCTGCTGGATAAGAAAGCCCAACTCGTCCAGCAGAAAAGGCAGGAATTAGAACGCATGGTAAGGGAGCTTGAGAAGTCCATCTACTATTTGCAGATGGAATGGTCTGGGGCGACAAGGGAGAGATTTTTTGCGGACTTCATTCGAATGAAGGAAGTTTTTCCTGCTACTTTAAAGCACTTGGAAGAAATGCAGAAGGATCTTACCTCTACATCAATGTTATTCAGAACAACCGACGAGAGCGGTAATTCTTTTGTGCGTCTTCCAGAACTAGAGCATAATTTTCGTAAAGGTTTCCTAGATAAGTTCTTTGGAGAACAATTAATCGGTTTAGGTCATACGACGAAGGCATTTATTAATGATCCTTCGGGTACAGTGTCCGATATAGCCTATGCCATGACAATCGGTAAGGTTGTTGATGCAGGCCGAGGTATCAAGTTTGCATGGGATGCCGCTTGGGGAAATGGAACAGCTAGATCTGAAGTGGAGCAAATTGTGGCTGAACAGAAAAAACAGATGGACGAGGAAGGTGTACGTTACTATAGTGGATCAATGACAGGCCAGGTTGTAGCTTATTTTATATTTGGTAAAGCCCTTCGTAAAGCCGACAGTAAGCATAGCGATCTGGGAGGATCGGGTGGAGGGAGAACGGATAATAGGCCAGGGGAGAAAAAAAATACTGAGCTTTCTGAACCAATGAAGGTTAAAACAAATAAGGGATTAGAGGTTAATTTTAAAAATCCCTCTGGAAACACAATTCATTGGGTAGAGCAAAACCCAAACAATATACGAAATGCAATTAGAGAATCATTAAAAAGTCCGAATGCAGGCAAAGCCCTTGAAGGGAAAGTAGGTGAGCATGTTAACAAAATAACAGAAGTAACCGGATTTGGATTAAAAGCAAAAAATATCACAACAAATGAGCTCGCAGGTGATTTAGATGTTGTGACCATAAAACAAATTATTGAAGTAAAAAAGTCTACTGCTGCACTGGACATGGAGCAAATAGATAAATATATTAATCCTGATAACCCTAAATTTTTTAATTATGATATGAAAGAGGTAGTCGTGTATTTTGACAAGCCCATTGATATGAATAATAAATATGTTTCAGAGAACATAAATCATCTTAAAGATTCAGGAGTTACCGTAGTCAATTCGTTAGATGAATTAGGAGGAATATTGAAATAATGGGAACTTCGGCGGTTATTCTATTCAATAGTGGAGAAACTCCAAAAATTAATGAGATAATCCCACGCTTAGAGAAGTTATTTGAGAAAGAAGATCTATTCTATAGTAGAGAATTAAATAAGGTCGATGGAACTGGAAACGTAAAATATTGTGAGTTTTGTATTAGTGATATCCCATTGGAAGAAAGTTATGAGAGACAAATCTGTTTAGGGGTAGCAGATGAACCTTACCCGTTTAAACTTATAAATTTTGATTGGGAGGATCCCGAAAAAGAATATTTCAAAACAATAGTTATAAATGATTTTGATGAAAATGAAGACTTATTATTTACTTTTCTCTTAGCTTTCTTAGAGGAGTACATGACTGCGAAGGTGTGGATTGAAGAGGATTGGTTCTATACCTTAGAAGATCTTAAAAATACTAGAGATCATTATCAAAATGACTGGAGTTATATTAATCCCCAAAAACAACACTGAAGTAGTGGTTCATTTGGAATATTATAAAGGAAAATAATAATTTGGGGTCAGTAAATCTTAAAAATTAATTCGATCCAAGAAGATTCACATGAAAATTTTTTGGTATCAACGTTACAGAAGTTTGTAGTCTCTCAAAAGTTAATAATAAACATGTTACTTATGAATGGATTTTCTATGTGATCTAATGAAAAGGATAGCTGAGAAGCTTCCTTTTTAAAAATAGAAAGATTTTTGTTTATCGTACCTTGATCAGCTTTGGCTGTTCAAGGTTTCTTTTTTAGGAGAACTTACCCAGTGCGAAAGAGGCGCCTATGAAATAGATAGAAAGGCATGCTTTCATTTGGAAACAGCTCCTGCAGATACAGTAATAATACAATTAAGAGAATATAAGAAGAGATGAAAACTGAATTCATTAACCAAATGACGTTCTAAAGTCTTCACCATCTAAAGCTCGAATGATATGATTATGTGAACTAGTTCAACAAACACCGGGTTCATGGTTCACTAAGTTACATGACACCCGTTCAGTACAAAGTTTCAACTGTGCTTCATGGCCTTCATCCTTAGCCACACATCGCGTGAATTCGCGGTCATTCCAGTAACTCTCGAAGGCCGCTTCAATCTTGCGCAGCACGTCGAGTGAATCCTTCTCCGTCACCTTGAGGTTCCACTCCATACCACTGGTCAGCGCCGGGTTGAATAGGTTGGAATAGCCGACATGCGGCTCTGAATCGCAAAAAAGATCAATCCAAACACTTCCACCTCGACATTCAGCCTTACGATTATCAAAAAGAAGTACTGGAGCAGCTGCACGCTCAGCGTACGCTGTACGGAGGAACGCGCAACCTGATCGTCGCCGCCACTGGCGTATGTATGGCGACTGCGGGAAGAGATGCCTGCAAAGATGGTGGCGGTGGCGAATAAGTGTATTGTTTGAAGATTTTTTGAAAATATAAGTTATATTATAAGTTGGAATGGAGCTGTAAGAAAGTGTGGAGTCAAATTGCGGAATGGTCAATAATATCAAAAATTAGTGGTCTGGGAAGTATAATTGTTTTCATTGGAACTTTAGTTGCTTTTATAAGAAAAAATCAACTAATAACTACTGTAACGTCTACTAAAATCGAGCAATTATTCTTTACTAAAGAAAAGAAGTTATATGTTAGAATGTTTAAATTTTTCATGAATTTTATTTTTTCTGTTTTGTGTAGTTGCCTTATAATTATTTTCTTTTACGAAATTAAAATTAGTTCGTCCATCGTCTACTATATTTTATGGGGAGCTATTACTAGTTATGTTGTTCTAATTTATGTATCTTATTTTAAGATAGATGTTTTTGATAGATTACTTCCAAAAGCCAATAAATTTATTGTGGTATGCATAATCTTTATTTTTCATATTGGATGTTTGTTCTCATTTATACCTGGTTTTTTAGTTGTGACAATTTTAGAAAGTCAATTATCTATAAACTTTAATGTAATTGAACAGTTGTTAGGTGCTATTATAGCTATTATTATAACCATTACCTTCGTGAATATTTGTTTTGTTGCTTTGACAATTCAGACAGCAACGCAACTATTGAAGAAATACAATAAATACTCTGAGGAGTGTTTTTACATTAAGGCTCCCGACAATATAAAATGGTATATCTATTATCCTATTGATAATGAGTATTTTTTACTTGGTAATGAGTTACATATTGAGGAGGCAACAATATTCTGTACAAAACAACGATCAGAGATACTCTCTGAAAAAATTTATTTTTTAAGATTATTGAGAAACGGAGAAGAATCAATAGAATATCACATATAAGAATCAGATGAATTAATTTCAATTACAGGCGGTGCATCTTGATCATATACAGCAGCAACGCATTAGCTTTCCGGGAATCAGTTGATAACAATCAAATTACAGTTCAGATTGAAGAAGCATTTATTAAAGGGATGGGGAAAAGACCTAATCAAGGAGAAGTACGTGCTTGGAACAACTCTATGCAGTTTATGGAAAAAATTATCCGTAATTCGAAGGTAGCAGATGACTGCGGGATATTAATTGAGTACAACATTCCTTCTACAAGTAAACGAATAGATTTTATCATTGCAGGTCAGGATGAACAAAAGAATGATAACTTTGTAATCGTTGAGTTAAAACAATGGGATGCAGTAGAGGCTATGGATCGCGAGGATGTTGTAAGGGCCTTTATTGGAGGTAGAACAAGAGAGACACCGCATCCTTCATATCAAGCATGGTCATACAAACAGTATTTGAGTGATATGAATGAGGCCGTATATTCCAAAGATATTAATGGATACTCATGTGCATATCTACATAACTACAGGACAGTACAGCCGGACCCCCTTCAATATAATCAATATCAGGATATCATCCGTGAAGCTCCTTTGTTTTTAGCCGATGATGCATCTAAACTTCAAGATTTCCTAAAAAGGCATGTGGGTCAAGGGAATGGAGTTAATTTACTTTATTTAATTGAGAATGGTAAAATTCGTCCTTCCAAGAAGCTAATTGATCATATCGATGGATTATTTCAAGGGAACTCTGATTTTGTTTTACTTGATGAGCAGAAGGTTGCATACGAGGCCATTATGAGCCTTGCCAAGCAAACAGATGTAAAACGCACAATCATTGTGCAAGGTGGGCCTGGAACAGGTAAATCAGTGATATCTATGAATGCCCTTGGTGGATTACTTAAAAATAAGTTGAATGTTAAATTCATTGCCCCAAATGCTTCATTCCGGACGGTTATGGTAGAGACCTTGACTCAGCGACAAGCTAGAAACAAAACTAGGACAAAGATGTTATTTACGGGATCAAGTCAGTTTTACAAAGAGCCAGCTGATATGTACGACGTACTTGTTGTGGATGAGGCGCATCGCTTAAAAGGTAAAGGAGCATATCAATATCTTGGGGAGAATCAGATCGAGGATATCATAAAAGCATCTAAAGTGAATGTGTTTTTCATAGATGATTTTCAACGTATTCGTCCTGAAGATATAGGTTCTATAGACGAGATTAAACGTTTAGCTGCCCTATATAATTCGGAAGTGCATGAATATTCACTAGCAGCACAGTTCCGTTGTTCTGGAGCAGAAGGATTTTTGAATTGGGTTGATGATGCTTTACAGATTCGTCCCACCGCTAATTTTGATGGTTGGGATCAAGATTCTTTTGAATTCAAACTAGTAGACACGCCTAACGAAGTATACGATCTAATCAAAGGTAAAAACGATCAGGGGTATAAGGCGAGGATGTTGGCAGGTTTTGCTTGGAATTGGACAGCTGATAAAGAAGGTAATCGCAATGGGGAAATTCCGGATGTAACTATTGAAGAACATCGTTTTGCTATGCCTTGGAATGCACGTTCTATATCAAGCACCTGGGCCATTCATGAGAGTGGTATAGATCAGGTTGGGTGCGTTCATACGTCTCAAGGTCTTGAGTTTGATTATGTAGGCGTTATCATAGGGAATGATCTTAAATTCGATTCGGAGAAAATGGAACTTTATTCAGATTATGATGAGTACAAAGATAGAATGGGAAAACGAGGACTTAAATTTAAGAATGAGGAACTAACAAAACTTATCAAAAATATTTATAAAATCTTGATGTCTCGGGGGATGAAAGGTTGTTATGTTTACTGTCGGGATAAAGAATTGATGAATTATTTATGTAGCAGAGCAAATTCAAAATGATGTGCACCATGGACTGTGCAAAGTAGAGAGCAACCCTATCATTCCATAAATGGACGGATAGGATTGCTGTTTCACATCAATATTCCTTTAATAACATTTTTAGCTACACGAATATTATCAGAAGAAGAATCTCTTAGTAGTTGTACAATTTCTTTGATTTGTTTCTCATCTTCAGTTACCTCAAACTCTTCTTCTATATAAGCAAATAATTGAATCAAATTAACTTCCAGTGACTCAGCGATCTTTGCCAGGTTCACCAAAGAAACATTCTTTTCTCCACGTTCAATCTGTCCTATGTATGAAAAATGAAATCCGCCTTTTTCTCCGAGGGATTCCTGTGAATACCCTCTTTCTTTGCGTAGTGCACGAATTCTGGCTCCAACCAGTTTCAAAACTTCTCTGTCCTCGTTCATGGTATTCACCTCTCTATGTTCAAAAGTGTAGACAAGTTTCCTGAAGGTAAACACCAAACGAAGAATACAAATAAATTATTTGATTACTATAGGTATCATTTTATTGTATAATACTGGTATTAACTCTTTGGAGGGATGACAATGGCAAGAAATTGGTTCAATACCGAAGCGCATTGTAATCACCAAGTAGATTTTACCCCACGTTTGCAAGATCATGATATTTCCACACGACCTAGGTTCAAACATACTCCTGCTTACCATATGCTACGTACCACATTAATGGCCTATCACAAACATGCTAAGTATCATCTCAAACTTGCCACCATCATGCGTAATCAAAATCAGTTCAAAGCCTGCCTCATTCTCTGCGATTGGGCTCTAGCCTCCATGATCAAGGCACTATATATCTATAAGTATCACTCAGTACATCCACCCAAGGAACTCACCATGAACGAAATCTTGCCTTTAGTGCATACGGACACTGAACCCGGATTGGATATCGCTTTGTTCATCGGTACGATACAACATATTTCTTCTCTAGCAGATTACCCGAACGACCAGTCAATAGAACTGAACAACATCGAAAAGCTTCTTCAACGAACAGAAGAGATATTGGATGAGTTGGCCACTCGAATGAAGGATGATTCATCAGAGTAAGATATTTTTTTAATTGATCATTTCGGTTAATTGTTTGGTTTATCTGTGTTACGCTTACAAGATAATATCATCCAAATAAAGGATATATGTTGCAGAGATTACAAAGGATTTTCTTTGCTTTGCATCTGGAATGTAGGTGTACATTTTGAAAAGAGTAATTGCTATCGCGTTTTTCATATTATCTGTAATGGAATTGGTCACATTGATCCTAGTCGGTAAAAGCTTGATGACTGGGTATATGGAACCGAGTACGTTTAGCGGGATAATTATATTTCCACTATGCGCTACGTATCTCTCGATATGGATGTTCTTTTCACGGCAAGAGTTTACCGGAGGACGAGTCGCGGGACAGATCAGTTTTACAGCGGCATTGTTGACGTCGTGCCCGTTGGTGTGTTTGTTAATCATTTTCTATTAAATCCATTCATCCCTTCTCATAGCAAATGGTATAATTGCAAAAAGGGAGATTCTGGCGCGAGGCTTGAAGGCTCTCACAGCAGAAAGGATGTTATGTCATATGCCTACATACAACAAATTGGTGCGGGACAAGATTCCGCATATTATCACATCCAGTGGGAAGGAATGCCGTACACGTATTCTTGATCCTGAGGAATATAAGCAAGAACTGAGAACGAAACTGCGTGAAGAAGCAGACGAATATGCAGAGGCAGCTAACGATCAAGACGCACTGGAAGAGCTGGCTGACATGCTCGAAGTGATTCGCGCTTTGGCTGAAGTGCATGGGGCGAATGTCGCACAACTGGACAAGCTGCGGGCAGATAAGGCAGAGGCACGTGGTGGATTCCAAGAACGGGTGTATCTAATCGATGTCGACGAAGCTTAACGTTAAACTCATCACGGATAACTTGGCAGATGAACTTATTGCCCGGATGCAGCATGCGTCCGGGATTTATATTATGACGTCCTTTATTATGCAATCGGGTGTAAGGCTGCTTGCACCACATTTGAAAAGCGCAGTTGAACGTGGTGCCGAGGTGCGAATGCTAGCTGGAGACTACTTATACATCACTCAACCCGAAGGGCTACAGGCATTATGCGATGTAGATGAACGGATTGAGGTACGACTGTGGCGGAGTATGGGAACGTCTTTTCACCCCAAGGCTTATTTGTTTGACTATGATAACGGGGAAGGGTTGCTGATTGTAGGCTCGTCCAACTTTTCGCTCTCTGCACTAAAGACAGGTTATGAATGGAATCTAGCAATGAATGCTGAGGCTGAACCGTATACATTCCAGATGGCACTGGATAAGTTCATGCAGAGTTTCTATCACGAAACAACCTTACCTGTTAACTCAGATTCTATCTCTCTGTACGAAGGAGAGTATCGTAAATATCATCAAAAAAATCCTGAGCTAATTCAGCGGATTACCGAGCTAGAGGAAGCAGAGTTTGGGAATCGACTACCGGAGGATGCGGAGGAAATGATTGCTGAATTATCTACGGAGATGATTGAACCGAGAGCCGCACAATCAGCAGCTTTGGAAGCACTCGAAGGCATTGTGGAAGAGCAGTATGATAAGGCGATGGTTGTGATGGCGACAGGACTTGGGAAAACGTATCTGGCTGGCTTCTTCGCTCGTAGCTTTAAAAGGGTACTGTTCATTGCACATCGGGAAGAGATTCTGTTCCAAGCGAAAAAGTCTTTTGCACGCATCATGCCAGAACGTAGCTTCGGCATCTATAACGGTCAGTACAAAGATGGAGAGGCAGATTGTGTATTTGCTTCGATCTATACGCTTAGTTTACAGCGACATCGGGATGTGTTTGCACCTGATGCATTCGATCTCATTATCGTAGATGAATTTCACCATGCGGCTGCAAAGTCGTATATGTCTGTCATTAAGCATTTTCAGCCCCAGTTCCTACTTGGCATTACGGCTACGCCAGATCGACTGGATGGTAAGGATGTATACGCCCTGTGTGATGGGAACGTAGCGTACCAAATGCATTTTATTGATGCGATTCGGCGAGGCTGGCTTTCCCCATTCCAATATTACGGTGTTTTTGATGACACGGATTATTCGCAGATTCGCTGGATGGGCACGAAATATGATGAAGAACAGCTCATGGCAGCACAGTTGCATGAGGATCATGTGGAGAAAATGTATTCGGCATGGCTTCAACATAAGCAGACACGTACGATTGGCTTCTGCTCCTCCATCCGTCAGGCAGATTATCTGGCTGCGTATTTTCGCAGTCAGGGAGTGAAGGTGCTGAGTCTACATTCGCGTACATCGGAGATGTCTCGTGAAGAAGCTATTCGGCGGCTTGATGAGGGCGAACTAGAGATTATTTTAACGGTGGATCTGTTCAACGAGGGGACAGATATTCCTCGTGTGGATACGTTGTTGTTCGCGCGTCCAACCGAATCACTTACAGTGTTCACCCAACAGTTAGGACGTGGTCTTCGGTTAGCGGAAGGTAAATCTCATTGTGTCATCATCGACCTCATCGGGAATTATCGGAATGCG
Source organism: Paenibacillus tundrae (assembly GCF_036884255.1). NCBI lineage: Bacteria > Bacillati > Bacillota > Bacilli > Caryophanales > Paenibacillaceae > Paenibacillus > Paenibacillus tundrae. The sequence continues at coordinate 1,098,314 of NZ_CP145605.1, forward strand.
GACATCAAGCTGAGTTTACTGGATATGCGTGACCACGAAGAAACAAGTGGGAAAAGAAACGATTCTTCTGTACCTGAGGTTCCCGCTAACTGTGTTATTCATCTGGATACCCAGGTCATAAACCTGCTACAGGAGTTAAGCCGGAAGAGGATGCCTCGTCGAGAGAAGCTGCATCAGGACTTTCTGGATGTGAAGAGAGAATTAGGACGTATTCCGACATATCTCGAGCTGCATCTGATGGGACGTTCCAAAAGCATTGGGTATCGAAGCGACTTTGGATCGTATATTGGTTTTCTATACTGGGCAGAGTTACTGTCAGCGTATGAGGGTGAAGTTTATATTCGTCAGGAAGCATGGCTGAGAGATGTGGAGAAGACCATCATGAACAAAAGCTATAAGATGGTTGTGCTACTTTACATGCTGGAACGTGGAGAGGATCACTGGATGGAGCCGATAACACCAAGCGAGATGGCGAGCTTTTTCCATACATACCTGACCGAGAAGGCATATCGGAAACGCAAAGACTTTTCGGATAAAGGTAAGCTCAAACTCTGGGACTGGAATGAGAAGACGGCATTTGAGATTGAAAAATTGATTATCGACATGCCGATGTCCATGTGGAGCGGAGCGAAGGGCAGTATGACTCGTTTCGTGGACGGAGTGTTTTCACTGAATGTGCAAGTGCAGAATGCAGACGAACGATCACTGTTATATCGTTGGACGAAAGAAATCTGTCTGTACAGATTGCATGCATATTTCGAGCGGGGAAACTCTAGTATACAAACTTAAGGATAGAAAAACCCTATCTAGAATGTAATTGAATATACCAACTAGGATGATCTAAACGAAAACCAGACTACTCACACGAATCTATGACATGTAGTCTGGTTTCCATTTTTTTGATTTCTTGAGCTCCATAGCGTGCAAACATATTGTACTTGTATCTCAATCGGAACTAACCTCTTCCTCGCTCTTTCGTTTATCAATGAATTCTCCAGGTCCGCCAGCTGTCTTAACTTCTAGGGAAGGTAGGTAAAAAGACAAAGTGAGAGAAGTATAGGGATCATCTTTAACATTACCATGCAATACCATTGTAGATGACATGGGTAAATGAATTTCGTAACCTTCAAATTCCACATCAGCATCGTAATACTTTTCGAAGTATTCTTGTCCAATAGGAATGGCCTTTTCATATAATTCTTTTCTTTCAGTTTTTGAGAGGCTACTGCAACCAGTCATAATAACTATAACTCCGAAAGTTAACAATATTAAACGAATGCTTTTGATGAAGTATTCACCTCTTTTCCAATTATCTAATAGCTATAAAAACTTGACTGCAAGGGGATATTACCTTTATTGAATCCTTTTTTTTATAAAATCCTCTGGGCCTTTAGCTGATCGTATTTCCATAGATGGAATATCTAATGATAGAGATATATTGATCGTTTGATCGTTTTTTACATAACCATAGAGGAACATAGTAGAAGAGTTAGGTAAGTTAATGTCATAGTCCGTAAATATGATTTCTACATCATAATGTTCTTGGAAGTATTTTTGTCCAATAGGAACAGCTCTTTGATAGTAATCTTGCTCTTCTTTATCACTTAAACCTCCACAACCAGTAAGTATAGTGATTAAAATAATAAAAATTAAGCCGCTACGGAGAGAGGTAATCATTTGAAATCAAGTCCTTTATTGGAAAAAAATAATTACTAAGGTATACTATACTTCAAAAAGAAGGTTATATGAATGGTAAATTATATTATACAAGTGAAAGTGCTGGATGACGGACATTGGCCTGCACCATGAGGGGGAATGGAAATTGAGTAATAAGATCATAGATTTCTATAAGGGCTACGAAGGTGAACCGGAGATACAGATCAGTTACAGATCCAAAAATGAAGGCAGCGTAACTTTACGAATTTGGGAAGGTTATTTTGATAATATAATGATGGGGATTAGAGCGGATTCTAATCATTGGACAGCCTTAGCGTATTATTATCATTTGCACGAAGGATGGTACGAGAATAGTCCGTGGGCCATTCCTGATATTGATGCGGCACTAGAGCAACTAGAGCTGGTTAATAAAGCCGAATTCTATGATGAGACTCAGGAGATACTTAAACATTTTATTGAAATATTGTTGAATGCCAAATCAAATAACGAGGAAGTTTGGATTGCATATGATTAATTGTAGTGAGCCCCGTTCTGTTATTGAAGTGGCTACTGTAAATATTCTTTAGTTGAATATATATATATACCATATACCGAAACCCTGAAAGGAAGACGCTCCAATGAAAAAGGTGGTTATGTTCATCGCTGCACTATGCGTGGTCACGGTGGCGGGGGCTTTATATGCTTCGGCAGGCAAAGTGAGCGCAGCGGCTCCAACGTATACGTTAACCGTGAATGGAAAACCGATGCAAGTAAGTAAATCTGAGCTGATGCCTTATGAGCAAAAAGGAACCGTCTTGGTGCCATTACGTGCTACGGCGGAAGCACTGGGCTACAAAGTCAGCTGGGTTGCTGCTGAAAAGGCCGTATCTGTCGAAGACAGCATACAGTCTGCTCTGGTGAAGAACGGCAGTACCCAAGTGACGTTTACAGGCAAGCTGAAAATCATCAACTTGAGTCAGGATATGGAGTTACCAGTTCCTGCACAGACCAAGAAGGGTACGATGTATGTGCCAGCTTCGTTCTTCGAACCTTTCTTCAATGAAGTTGTGGTGAACGAGGGCAACGTTTCGATCTCGGCACAGATGTCTTCGATTCAATAAAATTAGCGCCTGTACTAGCTCTACCACAGAAAGACCTTTAATGACTTGCAGCCTCTATAGGGAGGCGAGTCGTAAAGGTCTTTTGTCGTTATATATAAAATGAATTCCTTACTTACACGAGGCGCGATTCGTCACCTTCTCCTTGCGCATAAACCAGAATAGCTTGGTACAAAAACCTTAAAAAATACTCATCCCCAAACTGCTCAAAATATAGGGCATATCGGCGATCTGTCGTATAAGTCTCTGCGATACAGACCAGAATCTCAGGATCACAGACCATAAAGGATTCAAGCTGCTTTTTCCATTGATCTATCAGTTGTTGCACCTCCGTAGAAGCGGGAGAGTGATCCTGATGTTTCGCCAATTCATAAAATACTGTCTCCATGTTTACAGAGAACTGCTGGTAGGCTTTTTGCTGATCTTGTGCGGATAGTCTGTTCATATTGGCTTCGAATTCCTGATATTTAGAGGTGTCCCCATAGACGAACTTCGCCTCAGATTCATACTGTTCTTGAATGGTCATGATGGGAGAATCGTCAAACAGTTGAAGTTGAGAGATATCCGTTCCATTCACATATTCGTCCAACTGGTCAATGATCGTTTGTAGCTTTTGTTTTCGTTGCACGAGTGTACCGCGATGTTCTTTTAAAAGTTCCTTTTGTTCATCTTTGGATAATTTCATCATCGTTGCAATGTCTTTCAATGAAAAATTCATTTCTTTGAACAGAAGAATCGTTTGCAGATTCCCCAGTGCTTCCTGATCATATAACCGATAGCCATTGGCTTCAATTTTACTCGGTTTCAACAGATCCGTTTTATCATAGTAATGCAATGCGCGCTTGGTTACGCCGGTGATCTGCATAATGTCTTTAATGGTGAAATAGGGTGTCTTCATTCCAAAATCCCTTTGTTTCAGCAAGAATAATACTTGCCGGAGTAATGGTGGCTTCCATAATGGATGAGCCTGTTTGGTTCAGATAGTATTGGATTAAATGGTAGCCACAGGCATAGCCAGCAGCATAGGGCATTCCTACTGGACTGAAATTTTGCAATTTCGCCAGTTCATCGCCATATAGGTACGGATTAATCTGGTCGAATCCAGTCACTTGAAGTTGATCCTTCATGTTAGGTTTAATGATGGAATTCAATGTTTCCACGTTTGTTTTGGTCACCCAAGGTCCCAATAACTCTTCTCCATATAAGAATGTAGCAAAGTTTTCAGCAAGCCCCTCACTAACAATCATTTCTCCCAGGGTAATCTGTGGGTTCCACTGGATATATTGATATCTTACGTTATGATTGCATTCGTGAGCTAACACAGATTGGATTCGAGGTAGAGTATAGCTATTGGGGATGAGGTTCGCAATAATATACCCCGGAATGCCACCATCTCCGCTAATTCCTTCGTTCATCGTAAGGGAAGGACTATTCTTGTCACCTAATAAAATCGTGTACAGATATTCAGAGACGGATAACGTAATCCCGCTCTCCCTAAAGGTAGATAGACTCCTAGTAACGGCTTCATGACACTTTTGCCAAAATGCTTCAGACGAAATCGCTGCTAACGGCTCGCAGATCTCAGCGGTTATATCCTCAGGGGAGATATTCATGAAATTATTCATCATAATAACATCAAACCCATGTGGCTCACTCGCGCGAAATGGGATCTGCTGAATGTTCCATTTGTTCATAAAAGGCTCCATCATAAGTTGCCGGTACAGCTCTAACTTTTCCTCAGGTGCGGCTTCCATTATCGTTTTATAAATCTGATCTGAACGCAAAGCGGTAATCTGCATTAGTCATCTCTCCTTTTGGATAAGCTAGAGCCTATTATCAAGGATGACGTTACGTTACAGTCAAGGATGGATTATTAGCTTGTTGGGATATGTTCTTATATGGCAAAAAAACCTCTGATCCACTCCACGATTCCGGAGTTCACGATCAAAGGCTTCTAACCTATTCCAGTTTACCGCGCATGGTACGATTACGGCTTGATCGCATGTTGCCCCATAATTGATACAAGAATAGTGCGGCGAGTACACTCGCTGGTAATAAAAGGGGCTGCAACAGATTACCAATCGGCAAGGCGGAGAATCGAGATACGATATAACCAGCAATTCCAATGGTGGCGATTAGTACGGTGTTCCAAATAAGGAAAGACTTTAGCGTCGAGCCCAATCGCCGAGAGAGGTATACACTAAAAATGAATGCACAACCGAATAACGCATAGAATACCACTTCGGTCGTCGTTGACCAAGTGCCTACAAGTTGAATGGGTATCACATCTTCATTTGAAAGTTGACTTGAGGCGAGCCAGTACTGAGCCTGATCTAGGCGGTATTGTTCAATCCAGATATATGCACCGTAGACGAACGCCATTAGAATTAGATAGACCAGAGCTAAGAAGGAAACTCCCTTTGGAGTGGTTTTGCTTGTTTTCATCATTTCGTTGAACGACCTCCTAATATGACGCAAACGTACCTCAGACTAGAGGGTAGATTGTCACCAAAAATGGATATCCTTGTAGTATAATTCATCTCGAACTGAATCGAAACCATAAATTGTATATGTGAGATATTACGTTGCTTTTTCTGATATCCATAGAACTAGAAAAGTCGCCACCCAGCGGGACAGGTGTTTAGACGTAAATATTTCAAAAAACGCTTACAAAATTTCAATTCTGCCCTACCTTTTCGTCTCGGAAGCTGAGATAATGGGGAAGGCTAAATCAATGAAGACATTTAGGCTATATCAGAGATAGCGGTTACTAGACCGCTTACATATGAAATGGGAGGAATAGAGATGACCACACAGGTAACAGAACTCATTCAATCAAAACAGGGACAGGCATTGCTCGCGCAAATGTACGGGCCACAGCATGTCGAAGAGCAGGGTGCGCGTTATGTGAAGCTGGATGCTTCATTCCGTGAGCACTTTGGTGAGCAGGAGCAAGTTCAATTGTTCAGCTCCCCGGGGCGCAGCGAGATCGGTGGTAACCATACAGATCATAACCATGGTAAAGTTTTGGCGGGTAGCATCACGCTTGATACCATTGCGGTGGCTGTACCAACAGACGATAATGTGATTACGTTTTATTCCGAAGGATACGACAAGCAGTATATTATTGATCTCGCTAACTTGAAGCCGAACGCGGAGGATGACGGTACAACTGGACTGATCCGTGGTATCGCTGCTGGACTCGTGGAATTGGGACACAACATCGGTGGATTCAAGGCAGACATCTCCAGTAACGTATTTGCGGCTTCTGGCGTGAGCTCTTCTGCATCCTTTGAGATGCTGATCAGTGCGATCCTGAACCATTTCTACAATGATGGTAAGCTGGATGTGGTGACGCTGGCGAAGATTGGACAATATGCGGAAAATCACTTCTGGAATAAACCATCCGGTCTTCTGGATCAGATGGCTTGTGCCTATGGTGGATTGATCTCCATCGATTTTGCCAATCCGGCTGAACCTGTGATTGAGCCTGTGGAATGGAATTTCCAAGAAAACGGATATTCCTTGGTCATCGTGAATACAGGTGGTAACCATGCGGATCTGACCGAAGACTACGCTTCGGTGCCGAACGAGATGAAAGCAGTCGCACAGGCGCTTGGTAAGGAGTATGTTCGTGAAATTACGGAAGAAGATATTTATGCGAAGCTGCCAGCGATCCGTGAAGCGGCTGGAGATCGTGCGGTGCTGCGTGCACTTCATTTCTTGTCGGAGAACCAGCGTGTAGATGGACAGGTGCATGCACTGCGTGATGGACGTTTTGCTGATTTCCTATCCCTGATTACGGCATCCGGTAACTCATCATGGAAATGGCTCCAGAACGTATATCAGAGCGGAGCTTCCCGTGCACAGGAAATTTCGGTGGCTCTCGCGCTGACAGAGAACTACCTCAGCAAGCTCGGCGATGGCGCATGTCGCGTACACGGCGGTGGATTCGCTGGCGTAATTCTGGCGATTGTACCAAATGAGAAAGCAGAAGAATACATGAACTGGATGCGCGGTATGCTGGATACTCCAGTAATCGTAGTTAACGTACGTCAGCATGGTTCCATCTGCCTGAATGCGGAACTGAACAAGGCATAAGAGAGCATGCATCATTAATATAGAAGCAGCGATACACCTAAACATGATGTTTGGTGTTTACGCTGCTTTTTTGTGTAGGCTAATAAAGTGGATTTAGTCCTCATACATCGAGTTAAGAGGTTGGATATCATCTGGTACTGAGCCTGTTTTGACTTCATATGTATCATAGTCGACCATTGCAAATATTTCTTGAGATGTATTTCCTTTAACATGCCCCGTCAGTGATACGGTATGGGATAAGTCAGACGGAATGAATCGGTGGCCTGTAAACTCCACATCAATTCCATAGGTTTCTTTGAAATAGATTAGGCTGGCAATTTCAGCTTTATCAACTATTTCTTTTTTCTCACTGGGCATGCAAGCTGATAATAACACGATGATTAAACTAAACGTGAGGAACACGTTTAGAGGTGACCGCCTTTTATGATCAAACATATCTACTACTCCTTGCTGGAAATCACTTGATTTTTTTGTCCAATAACGCTCTTGGTACAACGGCTGTCTGAACTTCAAACGTATTATAATCAATCAGGATCGTAATCGTAGTTTCTTTGTTATTTTTAACATGTCCACTCAAACTGATATTGTTACTCAGATCCTTTGGCATGAATTTATGCTCAGTAAATTCCACTTCAGTATTATAGTGATCAATAAAATATTGATGACCCACTTGAGTGGTTTCTTCAATAACCTTGTGTTGATTGGGAATTGAATTGCATCCTCCCAATATGAAGATGAAGAATATAAAAGTGATTGATATAAATTGAATATTTTTTATAAAAATATCTTCAACCCCCCATATATGTGAAATGAATACTTAATAATTAATATACGTTAACTTTTTAACTCAGTAAACAGCGGTTCATAGGTGTGAAACATGTTTAACATTCGGGCCATTAGTCTGCCTATGGTTGGTGACTTCAGGATAATGGATACAACGAAATTCATGCAGCGGCTCTTTGACCACTCGAGGGTCAGTCGGGAACCGCTGTTTGTTGATGTTCTTGATTAGATCGGTTAGATAGTCGATTGAACCTCCATATGATATGCTCAAGGAGATACATTGCATCAGGAATTGCGGTGGATGTACATGTTAAGGATCTCTTCAACAGTACTTGATACATACATAATTACCCGTTGCCTGTGTGCAGGTGGCGGGTCTTTTAGATATAACTTTGGATTGCAGATCAGCGTGGAAGGAGAAGTGAAATAGAATGTTGTCTACGTTATATGAATGTCAGGAGGTTCGTAAAGTAGCTGATACTGGAACGGTATTTCCGATTCGTCTGCGAGTGTCCAATCCGACGTTAGTGATTCCCTTATCCGGAATTCATCTTCGTGCGGATGAGCGTGAGTACACGCTAGGGAGTGGGAAATGCATTTTTCTTCAGTCCATGTCTGGCGAACTTAAGTTGGAGCCCATTGAGCTGGAAGCGATGCATTCCGTATATATTATTTCGTTTCAGCGTTATCAGCTTGTGGAACAGACGGGAGATAGTGTTCAATATCAGCTCAGTGATGAGCAATTGCCGGAGAATGGCAGGGTAATGAAGTTTGTTCGGCATCTACAGGGCAGTCTTCAGGAGCTGGTAGAGCGTGTTATGCATGCGGCCAACCCTAAGCGTAATCCTCAAGTGAATCTAATGTTAAATGAATTACTTCAACAGGTGTTTATTCATTGGGATGATGCAGAGGGGAACTATGTGCGGGAACGATCCATTAAACAAGTATGTACTTATATGCAGCACAATCTGGACACCAATCTGACCCGGTTACAGCTTGCACAGATGTCGGGATTTAATCCAAGCTATTTTTCATCCTTGTTTCGTAAGGAAACAGGGTGGAGCTTCGGGGATTACCTCAATCGCCTTCGTCTGGACGAGGCCAAACGTCTCTTACTCACCACATCTGATTCAATCCAGACAATTGCACTTAGGACAGGGTTTTCGGATAGTTCATACCTGAGCAAAACCTTCAAAAAACATGTGCATATCACGCCAGGGGCCTTTCGTAGCTTGCAGCAGACGAAGCAGATTGCAGCTTTGCAATTTGTAGGAGCATTACTTGCGATCGGCATCACACCCATCCTGACCACAAATGAAATATATGATTCATCCGAGCTGCTTCATGATGAACTGCAACAAACGGTCGTTACCGACAATGCCAAGTTGGTCGAACAAATGAGAGAAGTGCGTCCTGAGCTTATCTTAGCGCCAACGTATTTTTATCATTTTCCAGATGTGCTGACAGCGTTAGAAGAGATTGCTCCGGTAGTTACGCTCGAATGGGGGAAGCTGGACAAGATCGAAGAGGTGGAGAAGGTTGGAGCATTGTTCACTAGAGAACAAGCATCTCGGGAGTGGATCTTTCAGTACCAATCTAACGTGAACGAGACACGTCGTTTATTGAAAAGTGTTATTTTGCCACAACAAACAGTGGGCATCTATGAACTGAATTACGATCAGCGATGGTTGATTCCGCATACGAAGGTGCGTTCCGCCTACAATTTATATCAGGCTTTGCAATGTGCTCCCCCTGATCGGATTCAGAAGGAGGTATTGGACAAGGACAGACCTTTATTTATTCAGGAAGAAGAAATGATAGAATATGCCGCAGATCATATGTTGGTCATTATACCTACTTCCTCTCATGAGAATGGGCTTGAGAAGTTAACTTCCAGACAGGTGTGGCAGCGATTGATTACAGAGCTGGGATGTCGTGTATATCCTCTGGTGCTGAATGAATTCTGGATGGATGATGGGCTGTCACTGGATAAACAACTGGAAAAGATACGACATGCGTTACTTTCTTCGAATGAATCCAACGATTGTACAGGCATGAAACCCGACCATAACACATCGACGATCCGTTAATCTGGTCGTTATAATAATGATTGTTATAGAGAATGATAATCATTATTAATTGGAGGGTGTTATGCAGACACAGAGAAGAGGTTTACATATTTTCAAAATCGTTATACTCATGATGCTAGTCTTGATGCTCGCTGCTTGCGGTTCAGCAACGAATACAGCAGCGACGGAGCAGGGAACTGAGGCGGATACAAGCACAGTGGCAGCGAATGGAGAACAGACAGATGGAGAAGCCAACAGCTCCGAAGAAGCTGGCAAGGAAACACATATCATCGATACGCCGAATGGAAAGTTGGAGTTACCTGTTCACCCGCAGCGTATTGTCGTAGATGGCTACCTGCCAAATATGTTGGCACTTGGGATCAAGCCGGTAGGTGCAACGAGATGGGAATTGGAGAACAAAGTCATTCAAGATCAGATTGAGGGCATTGCGGATATTGGTGAACGTTCGCTTGAGAGCATTTTGGAGCTGGAACCAGACCTCATTATTACTTGGGTGAATCCGGCGGCAGATGCTCAGATCATTGAGCAGTATGAGAAGATAGCGCCAACCCTTGTCATACCGTATAACCATTTTCCGGATATCCATGAGAATATGCGCTATTTCGGAAGTGTCTTTGACAAAGAAGCGGAAGCTGAAGAATGGCTTACAGGACTGGATCAGGTTGCTGCGGATGCACGTGAACAGATTAGCCCTTACATCACGCCAGAAGATACATTTGCTTTGATGGGTGTGTTTGTAGCTGATAAAAACTTCTATGTCTACGGTAACGGTGGCTACCGGGGTGGCGAAGCGATCTACACACATCTTAAGCTGAACCCACCAGAGAAGCAGCGTAATGAGATTATTGGCAAAGAAACGAACAGACAGATCTCATACGAGGTAGTTGGCGAGTATGCTGGCGATTTCATTTTCCTGGATCAAGGGGAGATGCTTCCAGAGGTGTGGGGCAGTAACGAAGGCGTATGGAAGACACTGGACGCGGTTAAAAATAATCGAGTGTTCCAACTCGATCCAGACTTGTTCTGGGGTAATGATCCGATCTCATTAAAGCTACAGATTCAAGAGATTGCGAAGATGATTGTGGAACGAGAGCAATCCAAATAAATGCTAACGAAGAGCCTGGACAATGTGTCCGGGCTTTTTTTTGATAATAGACTGTGCATAAGTTTTCACCGGAGCTGAACCATTCAATTATCGCAAGAAAAATGACAACAAAACGCGGTCTGTCTTCTTTGAAAGTACGATGATAGGTGTTTTTTATGTAAATATGGAGCCTGTTGAATCCCACACTTATACCTATTCTGTAAGAGTATATTTTCCAAATTAAGGTTGTGAGATCTGAGTAAAAAAGGTAAACTTTCCTTTCAAAGGATTTAGGCAATTGCAGCTTAAAATAGAAAGCATATACACAGCGTTCAGCATATCGCATCCATTTTATAATCGTGATAAGGAGAGTGAGTTTCTTGTCTATTACGACACCGATTCTGCAAAACATCAATATGCTCGGAATCCTTTTGTTGTTAGTGTGTAACGCGTTTTACTTGATGCATCTTCGTAAGGTCAGAAGAGAAAGAGCGTTAACAATGAGGGAGTCGTTGCTGGTTGTTATGGCGCAAGCAGGTTATTTACTGTGGGCAGGGAGCCATTTGCTTGAGATGCTATCTACTTAAGTGCAGGTAAGTATTTAGAAAAAAAGCAAACTTCCTCCACTTTGGAGGTGTTGATAAAGTAGGGTCTATGCGTAGATGTGAATAGATGGCATCGTCGTGTTATAAAAGGTTGGCTAATTTTGTGTTTATTTTCAATACGAGGGGAGAAAACGCAGAATGAGTACAAGCACTTCATGGGATCAGGAAGAGGAACGGATGTACAGCGAGCTAAAGGCTCTAGTGGAGGAAGTTGAGGGACAGGAGCAACGGAGAAAGATGTTGAATCGTATGATCAAACAGCTCCGAAACGCCAGATGGCGGAAGAAGATTCTGAACATGGACAATCATCCTTTCTCCAATCTGAGACCTGCGCAACTGGGAATTATGATTACGACTGGAGCACTTACTCCTATTGTATTGTTTTGCATTTTTATATGGGTATCACTATGGGTTGAATGATGTCGTTATAAAGAGAGCAACCGGTAGCAGGGAAAAGGATCTTTCCAAGCTAACGATTGCACTGATAGAGAGTGGCTCGCCATCCTCTATGAAAATAGGTTAATGTGATTCTTGGCTGTGGCCTTGATCTTGAGCCTGGATATAGTTTTGCATATATTGGTGATACTCACGGAAGCTGCTGATGTGATGCAGGGCATCTGATTTGGAAGCGGATTGCAGCTTGATCTTCCCATCACTAGGATGGTCTTTCATCTGAGCTACCACGGATTTGGAGCCTTGAATATCAATCGACATCTCTTGAATTCGTTGTAAAAGTGCCGGATGTCCGCCATATTGAAGCATCTCAGCAAGGGGTCTCATCTCCTCCAGTTTCTGACTGGAGCGCTCAAGTGTAGTCATCACCTTATCCCCATCGGTACTTGCACTCAGGGAAACCATGCGATGAATATGGTCTTTTTCCATCCGCTCCAAGGCTTCTAGGTGAGAAGCTTCCAGCCGTTTGGGATCACCGAAGCCTTGAGATTGAACGGTGTCATTAGTCTCGGCGGTATGATTCGTATTTCCGTTCCCGCATCCCCATAATAGGGACGAGCAGGCGAGAACTGCTCCAACGGCAACGATGCTTTTTAAACGCATATTGTCACTCCTTCAACATTTTCCTGAAGGTAGTATGAGCTAGAAGAATGAAAATAATCCCTTTTTATTTTACTTTTATTACAGACAATCAAGGAGACATCATGAACATATATACGAATCCGATCTGGAAATGGGCGATTACAGTCCTGTATCCGATTTTTTGGTTTAGCGTTATGACTTGGAAATCGCCACTGAACTCCTGGTTTATGACCATACTTATACTTATTCTCTTTTGCATGGTATGGGCAGGTGTGAAGGAAATGCTTATTTCGACAGGACTGACCTGGCTCGTTGCCATTCCAAGCTGGTGGTTTTGGGTCGCGCGTCCAGATCCATCTGCCACTGCTGCCAATTTTGCCGCACATGTATGGATCATTCTTGTTATTTATATGTGCGTTGTGTTTCTACCTCAGATGCTTATTCTCACAACACGAATGCGGGTGATGCTCTATTATTCCAAATGAACAGGGTAGGTCAGCCGCTACTATATAGAGCATACATCAGGGGAGGACTACGATTGAGGAAACAAATATTGAACAATAAGGAAACGAGTCATACGTATATCGTCGTATTTACCTTCTTATACGGTATGACGTTGCTAGCATGGCCTTTCGTTGCATTTGCTATTGGTATGTCTCTTGGGGCACCGACGCCAGTAGAATTTCAAGTTGCATCGGATTGGATGGGTAAAATTGTAGTCTCATATCCAATAAGTGTGATTGTGGCTATCATCGGAGGATGGGCTTCATATCGATCAGAACGGTATATCTTTCCTTACTGGATGATGCAACTACCTTTATTGTGGATTATTGCATTCTTTACTGTTCAGAGATTTGGAAAGTATCTACACTTTTTGGGTTAACGAGGGGAGACGCACATGAATATTCCTCAAAATAGAAAGAAACGTGGATTAGGAATAGGCTTGTTGATTGCAGCAATAGTTGGTGTACTGCTATTAATATTGAATACATATGGTTTTTCCAGAGATTTGCATACCATGCTTAACGAATATAACATTCAGCCTGAACAAGTGAAGGTTGTGGCAGATATTGATTCCAGAACTCAACTCGTTTTTTATGATAACTATGCTACAGAGGGCCTTTCCCTTGCTTTTGCACAGCAGAAGCGATGGTCTTCTGAGTTAAGGTTAACTGGAGGTTCTCTCTATGACGACCCTAGCGAAAGGGTAAATACCCGAATCTCTGCATTAAAGTGGTCGGATACGGACTATAACACCATCCTGTATGGAAAAATTCATGATCCGGACATTACACAGTTAAAAGTGAGCTATGACACAGCCTCTGCCTCAACTCCAATTGAAGCAAACATTGCCCCTTTAGCGAATGAGGACAGGCTCTGGTACGTTATCCTTACAGAACCCTTAACAGAAGTGAAGTTAAACATGGTTGGTTTAAACGAAGCTGGAGATACAATCTATACGTATGGAGATTCCGAGATCTAGGGCGCATCTAAGTAAATTCAAGCGAGCTTGCACTCAGAGCTGAATCATCGGCACGTCGTTGCCAACGTTATAGCTCCATCTATATAAATGGTTATTTTTTGGTATTTTTCATAGAAAGCTGCAATCGAGATGGACGAACCCGTCGGAAAGGATTAACATTAAACCTATCACGATCCTTGAGATAGCACGAGAAGAAATAGAGATGGTTAAGGGAGGAAACCTACGATGGCACGATCTAAGGTACCAGGAGAAGTACATGTTGGCTTTATTGGAACAGGTGTGATGGGCAAAAGCATGGCAGGGCATATCCAGCAAGCAGGCTATCCGTTACATGTCTATACCCGAACTGCAGCCAAAGCAGAAGCTTTGGTAAAGGAAGGTGCGGTATGGCATGATTCACCTGCCAAACTCGCGGCTGCCTGTGATGTAGTTATCACCATGGTTGGATATCCGAAAGACGTGGAAGAAATCTATCTTGGCGAGGACGGATTAGTGGCGAATGCCAAACCGGGCTCGTACTTGATCGATATGACTACATCTAGCCCATTGCTGGCTGCTCGGATCTATGAAGCGGCTGAAGCGAAAGGGCTGCATGCTCTGGATGCACCTGTATCAGGCGGCGATATTGGCGCTCGTGATGGCAAGCTCTCCATTATGGTTGGTGGATCTTCAGAGGCATTCGAGGCTGTTCGTCCTCTGTTTGAGCAGATGGGTACAAATATCGTATTGCAAGGCAAAGCCGGAGCTGGTCAACATACTAAAATGTGCAACCAGATTGCGATTGCTTCTGGCATGATGGGGGTATGCGAAGCACTCGCCTATGCGAAGACTTCGGGATTGGACGCGGAGAGCGTGCTGAAGAGCATTGCCACCGGTGCAGCCGGCAGTTGGTCGCTTAGTAATCTCGGACCGCGGATGATCGCTGGCGATTTCGAGCCAGGATTCTATGTGAAACATTTTATTAAAGACATGGGGATTGCCTTAGAATCGGCGAAAGCCATGGGCATGAAGACACCAGGGTTAGCACTGGCAGAGTCGCTGTATCAAGAGATTGCCCAGAATGGATTCGACGAGAAAGGTACGCAAGTCCTCTACACATATTATCTTCAAGCATAATAACGATCATAGTTACGATGATGACAAAGGTCGTGTGTTCTTTTTTCTTCCGATTGGAGAAAGGCACACGCCCTTTTTTTAGATAATAGAATTCATACGTTTTCAGCTGAGCTGAGCAATTCGATTATCGTAAGAAAAATTTCACTTAAGCGCGGTCTGTCTTCTTTGAAGTACGTCGATACAAGTTTTTCTTACAAACCCCCTCATATTTATGCGTCTAAAGTCACAGTATTGGTTAAATATCCATGTATAATGGAAGTGAAACTTGAATTTTTGGCGTATATCCCTTTAATTCTCCTGCTTTTTATCCGACATAAGTAATAGAAGTTTACATAATCAAGTTCATCATCCTCCAATGGATATTGTTCCGCTTCCCGCAAAGACCCGTAAACCTACACTAAATAGAACGGAGCTTGCCCATGTTCAAAAAAATAATGTCTCTGTTCAAGTCACAGCCAGAGCTAGCAAACTCGATTACTGCTTCAGCCCCGTCGATGTCTGCAACAATCCCAAGTCGGACACGGATGGCTCGTAGTCGTCGCAAAACGGAAGGGGACTGGACCCAGCAACCAGAGGAACCAAGTACGGCGGAGCAGCTGTACCGTCTTCCTTCAGCGTACAAATGTTTGCATGATTTACTTGTAACCAATCCCAAATCGCGCTCAGGTTACTCGCAGATTGATCATGTGGTCATCGGGCCAAGAGGGATATTCGTCATTGAGACTCGTAATTTAACCACAGGAGAGATTCGTGGGGGAAGAAGAGAGGCCAATTGGACGGTTAGCAGCAGCCGAATTAAGATGTACAATCCGTTAATGCAGCATCGCGGACATGTGGAGGCCATTCAAGCACATCTAGGGGATTACAAAAGGGTTCGCCTCATCTCCATGGTGACGTTCACCAATCGTTGCCGAATCAGCGTCGATCCTGCTGTTCGCTATGTTCAATCGGATGAACTGATCATCTATGATCATGAACTCGTAGAGACAATTCTGCGTAAGACAGAGAGACTTGAGTCAGAAGTCCCGGAGACGGTGTACAAGGAGCAGGACATTCAAGCCATCTATGAGATGTTATCCTCCGCGAATTCGACAGATCCTCAAGTTCGAGCAGAGCACATGGAGAAGGCGAAAGGGATTAAGTAGACTCGAGCCCTCTGTATAAGTTGTACAAGTAACAAGTGATTGACCTCAATTCAATCGGCATTCATGAACACCGTTGTCTTCTACTAGATAACGGTGTTTCTTGTTTTTCGGTGCGATATGGGTGGGTAGATTAGAGACCCACATGGCACAGGTATATCGACGTATACACCCAAGATTTAACTTATGCTAAAATACAAACCATATGTAATTGTGAACTATGCATGTTATGTGAATCAAATTGGTGAGCTATGGTATCAATCCATATGAATGGATTGCGTTCGGAAGTTCTATTCATTCTTTGATGTACAGGTTAATGAATCTCAGAGACAATCACAAGATAAGGGGAAGATCACACAATGAGTTGGAATCGTTCAATTAAAATGTTCGTTGCATTGTTTAGCTTGGCGGCTGTGTTGACCGCCTGCGGCGGAGGAGCAAAGGAAGCGAAGACGGCGGAGCCGACACAGGACTCCACTCCAGTAACGGCGGCAACTGAAACGCCAGCGGATCAGACAGCAGCTAGTTCGGATGCCGATACTTCATCTGATTCCAACACAAGCGAGACAGATTCTTCTGTAAAAGAGGGGCAGATCGGTCTTGATTCAACGATGGATGAACTCGTTGAGAAGTATGCGGACAACGTGGGATATATCCGAATTCCGTTAGATGATCATCCGGTGCGCCGTGTAAGTGAGAAAGATTCCAAAAACGTGAATATTGCCAACTATAGTGATGCTGTAGTCGATGTGAATACGGGGAGACCTATTCATACAGATTCACAGCCATTAATTGATGATGCATTTCCTTTTTTCACTACCGTTCAAGCACCGAATGAATCCTATATAACATGGGAGGAAGCGACTAACCTGGAGCGTGCTATGGTTAAGACGCTATTTATCGCTCGAGAAGGTCTGTTAATTACCGAGGAGGCGATGAATAACAAGGATTACAGCAATGCATCCTTCGTTAATACATTGCGTTTCTTCCAACAGTCCTCCGAGTTTGAATCAATGGCACCTGTTGCACAGACGACGGATGACATCACGCTAACCACGTTGTATGACAAGGCTCGTACATCATGGGCCAAGCTAGCTGAGATCGACCCTGCGCAGGATGAAGCTGCGTTTGCCGAGGTGTACAAGACAGCGAGAACGGATGCAAACAATGCGATGGGATTCCTGAATGTCCTTTTGTCTACGAACAAGGAAGAGCGAATCAAAGAAATTTACGGGGAATAATGACAGCTTGACCAAGAGCAAGTCTGGTCTGGTTGTACAATTCCATTACTTCGTTTGCAATATGCAACGCGATTCAAATGTGTTCAAACTCTGATTGCCGCTTCTGTGGTTGTCAGAGTTTTTCTGTTTTTTCGCATAGGGGTATGATATGTTTTTACAAGAAACTGGTAAGGAAGTAAGAGTGAGGTGCGTGTATGTGAAGTGGTGGGATGAAATTTGTAAACGCTTTAAATTCAGAACGAAGCTCATTTTGTTTTTGTCGGCGGCCACGGTAGTCATCTCAGGAATTACGGGGTTAATCACCTACCGCATACATATCGACCTTTTTAACGAAGAAGTGAGTCGTCAGTACAGCCTTACCGCAGAACAGATCCTTGCACGTCTAGATTCCCGGGTCAATGATATGTACAAAGTCACCGATTATATCACCCTGAATCCCTCCGTCAAAAATGCCATTAAGGCACAAGAAGCAGGCATCTCCTCCTATGATCAGATGAAGCTGGAAGATGAATTGGATGATCAATTGTACCAGGTACGATTGGATGCACCTGAGATTATGGGTCTCCGTATTTATGATTTGAAAGAAAATGTGTTTAATCTCGGAGCCTTTGCTGGTTCATTTCAACAGATGAATCCCTCCTATCTGGCAGAGATGGTTCATAGATTAGAAGGAACAGGTGGTGAATATGTTTGGAATCGTCTGGAATCGGATGCATTTATACAGGAAGAGAAGACCAATTGGATCTTAGCAGGACGATTAATGCGCTCTGTTGATCTGGAGACGTATGGTGTGATGTTAATACTGTTTAACACCTCGCTGTTTGAATCGTATCTCAAAGACCTGCGGCTAAATGATGAAGTTGCGGTGTATCTATTCGACACCAATGGTGAGCTTCTATATGCCTTTCATAATCAAGATGCTGATCCACCGCCCTTGAAGGAGTTGAGTATAGGGGCAACCGAGATTAGGGATGAACAGGGCACGACGCATTTGTATACCAAACAAACCTCAGACAAGGCTAATTTCACCTTGGTCAGCAAAGTATCACTAGCTCAGATTCAGAATAAAGGCAAGATCATCGTAAAAGTCGCTGTCTTCTCTGCGGTTGCTAGCATAGTATGTTCCTGGCTTATTATCACAATCATTAGTGGTAGGTTGTTGCGTCCGCTGGCGAGTATAGTCAATGCGATGAAAAGAGTGCGTGATGGACAGTTCAATACACGGGTGCAGATTGAGACCCGGGATGAGCTAGGTTTCATCGGTGAACGATTCAATGCGATGGCTTCCCGGATTGACACACTGATCCATGAAGTGTACGAGCGGGAACTCAGTGAGAAAGAAGCGGAGCTCAAAGCAATTCAAGCACAGCTAAACCCCCACTTTTTGTATAACACACTCAGTATGTTTTTCTGGAAATTCTATATGCTTGGTGACGAGAAATCAGCTCGCCTGGTCACTGCCTTGTCCGAAATGCTGCAATATACGCTTGAACCTGTACAGCGATTAACGACCTTACAAGACGAGATGAACCAGATCGAACATTACTTGCAGATCCAGCAAGCACGTTACCAGGAAGCGTTGTCGATTGAAATTTCCGTTCCTTCAGAATTGCTCCGTTGCCAGGTGATTCGCTTGCTGCTTCAACCGATCGTGGAGAATGTGTTTGTTCATGCCTTTGCAGACAAGAGAGATAACCGTCATCTGGATATTCGTTGCTCATACCAAGATGGACAAGACGCGGTACCAGACATGCTTATCATAGAAGTCTCAGATAATGGCTGCGGCATGAACACATCGGTGATGGAACGCATTATGGAACCTATGGCACCTGCAGATGAGGGGCGTGAACATATAGGCATGCAGAGCGTTCTTCGAAGAATTGAACTGATTCATGGCGAGCCCTATGGTGTGCAGATCGAGTCGGAGTTAGATGAAGGTACGCTTGTACGGCTTCGTTTGCCTTATCAGTTGGGTGATAATTCCCATTCGGAACATTCAGATAACAGAGAGGAGTAGGTGCTGTGAATGGACGTTTGCTTGTAGTGGATGATGAAACGTTATTTCGTCAAGGACTGATCCATCTGATTCGTAACAATCCTCTTGGCTGGGAAGTTGTTGGGGAAGCAGCAGATGGAGAAGAAGCAATACAAGTTGTAGATAACTGCACACCTGATCTGATTATTACGGATATCAACATGCCTATAATGGACGGTCTGGACTTGGCTGAACGTATACACGAGAGTGGACGCGACATCATGATTATTATTTTGACTGGGTATCGGGAATTCGAATATGCGCAGCGTGCCATTCGTTACGGTGCGATCGAATTTTTGCTGAAGCCGTTTTCCCTCGACGAAGCATGTCAGGTGCTGCGTAAGGCACATGAACGATATCGCCAGAAACAGTCCGACAATCGGATCAGGGCACAGTATAGTCAGGTCAACCGAACGGAAAGACTGAGAGAGGAACTGACCTCACTATTGCTCCACCATCAATTCGCAGCGATCATTCAACGTATAGATGGACTCTTGGAACAAGCGTCCCAAATGACTTTGCCACGTGCCAAAGAAGAGGTACATATGCTGATGAAGGTGATGACAGAATTGCTGGCACAGCAGCTTCAACTCCAGGAATCCAGTAGCACGGAGCAATTTGGTCCAGAGCCACTGCTATGGGTTCATCACGTACCGGAAGTCATCGCCTGGGCTCGCTGCAAGAGTGAAGAGTGGTTGGATATGCTGAAACGGCTAACTCAGGAACATCAGGATCATGTTATTACACGAGTGATGCAGTATGTGGAGATGAATTATTTCAGAAGTTGCACGCTGCAATCAGTCTCCACGCATGTTCATGTGACACCCAATTATTTAAGTCATTTGTTCAAAAAAGAGACCGGCCAAGGCTTTAGCCAATATGTTAGCAGACGCCGAATTGAGAAAGCTAAGCTGCTGCTTCACCGCACCCGGCAGAGCATGGCGGATATTGCGGAACAGACGGGGTTTGATAATTCCAGTTATTTCACGACGGTATTCAAACAAATGACAGGTGTCTCACCTCGCGAATACCGCAAGCAAAAAGGTGAACAGGTAGACAAGCAAACAGGCGGAATACCCCATAAGTAGCCTGTAATATACAGTCTGCTTCATCTAATGTATATCGTTTCGAACGAAAACCGCTCCCTTAGCGGCACATATCAAGGATGACCCCATCAGGCCATGTGGGGTTATTTTTGTGTAGAAATTTAAAAAAGAATCGTTAAATATCGAATGTTTACGCTTACATTTTTATCTAAAATACAACTATAGTACATCAGCAGTTGAAGGGAGTGATGCAAATGAAGGGGGAACTGACCGCAGGTTCGCCATCTGGTTTCCAACCACCGGACGATGAAATAAAGCAGCGCATTCGGCAGCAACGGCTGCGACGATTCAAGATGAATATTCCGTTAATCGTAATGTTTGTTCCGGTAATTTTGTTCTATCTGACCTTTCGTTATGCACCCATCGGGGGATTGGTCATGGCCTTCAAGGATTATAATTTTTACGACGGTCTATGGAATAGTCCATGGGTGGGCTTGCAGCATTTCCAGACACTGTTCAGTGATCCACGTACGGTGGAGATTATTCGTAACACCTTGTTCCTCAGTTTATTAAGCATCATTATTGGATTCCCCATTCCGATTATTCTAGCTATTATGCTGAATGAAGTGCGGAACATGGCTTTCAAGCGGACAGTACAGACGGTGGTCTATATGCCGCATTTCTTCTCTTGGGTCATTATTGCGATGATGATCATGACGGTATTCTCCTTGGAGAATGGCATCGTGAACCGCTGGGTCGAAGCCTGGACCGGAGAACCTTATCCGTTTATGTATAACAAGGGTTCATGGATTGCCGTGTTCGTCGGATCTGGCATCTGGAAAGACATGGGCTTTAATGCCATCATTTTTCTCGCAGCACTAACGACTATTGATCCAAGCCAATATGAGGCTGCGCAGATGGATGGAGCCAGTAAGCTACGTCAGATCTGGCATGTGACCATTCCGGGCATCCGCTCCACGATTATCCTCCTGCTGATCTTGTCGATGGGACGGGTGATGGAGGTTGGATTCGACCAAGTGTATATGCTTCAGAACTCGAATGTCAACGAGATTGCGGATGTAATCAGTACGTATATATACCGCACCGGTCTTCAGGGAGCTCAATTCAGTCTGACGACAGCAATGGGGCTATTCGAGTCACTAGTCGCCTTTATCCTCATTTTCAGCGCGAACTATATTGCACGTCGATTTAACGAAGGTTTGTGGTAGGGAGGGGAACAGAAGCGGCATGAGAAAAACTAGAGGAGAAAAAGTCTTTTATCTAATCAATTATGTATTGTTGTCATTGGTAGCGATTAGCTGCATCCTGCCTCTACTGAATATCGTCGCCTTATCGTTCAGTGATGCAAGAGCCGTCGTGTCTGGTCAGGTAGGATTATGGCCGGTTGATTTTACCTGGTTCTCCTATCATAGCTTGATTACGGGAACGCCCATTCTGAATGCATTTTGGAACAGTGTTGAGATTACGTTGATTGGCACCGGGCTCAGTATGGCTGTAACCATTATGGCGGCTTATCCGCTGTCACGCAGACACTTTTATCACAGACGCTTTTTTACGATGGCGATGGTGTTTACGATGATTTTTAACGGTGGACTCATTCCAACGTATCTGGTTGTGCAGAATCTCGGTCTCGTGAACAGTTATGGCGCACTCTGGTTACCGGGTCTTGTGAGCACGTATAACATGTTGATCATGCGATCTTATTTTGAAAATCTGCCAGGGGAAGTGGACGAGGCTGCACGCATCGACGGTTGTGGAGAGCTTGGGCTCTTGTTCCGAATCGTGCTGCCGTTATCCAAACCGTTGCTGGCGACGATTGCTCTCTTTTATGGCGTAGGCTATTGGAACTCATTCATGAGCGTGATGATTTATATCAATGATACGTCGAAATACAACATGACCGTGCTTGTCCAAAACATGATTATGTCCAATCTGAATGTACAGGATTTTACCGATCCAACGATGATTTCGAACCTGACTCCAGAAGGTATCCGAGCAGCCGCTGTCATCGTGATGGTCATACCTATTCTGGCGGTATATCCATTCTTGCAGAAGTACTTTGTCAAAGGGGTCATGCTGGGCTCCATTAAAGGTTAGCAAGGCTGTTGGTCACATTGCATCCGTTCATAATATAGGGAGAAAGAGGGTCTTATCTATGGCATTAACGATGAAGGCATGGATGAAGTCGAGTCTCGTTCTGGGGTTAATTGGCGGGTTATTGGCTGGATGTTCTGGGGGAGGCTCAGGTGAACAGGCAGAGGGGGAGAATAGCAGGGGGAACATCACGTCAACGATCTATGATCGTGGAGCCGTCCCTAGCGGTATGGGTACGATTGAAGATAATATGTGGTCGAAGTGGATTAATGAGAACGGCCCGGCAAATGTAAAATACACGGCAGTTCCCCGCTGGGAATCCCAATCCAAGCTGAATGTATTATTTGCTTCTGGCAGCGCGCCCGACCTTATTTTTGAATTTGGTACACCTGTCCGTAATACTCTGTTCAATCAGAAGCAGCTTATGCCGCTAGATGAGTTGATTGAGAATTCGAGTGTGGAATACAAGGCGTTAATGGAGAAATATCCCCCGCTGAAGAAGGCAGGCATTAAAAGTGATGGTAAGTTATATGAAGTGGGGCGAATGAACGAGGTGTTTCCACTGGTGAGCTTTTTCATTCGAGAAGATTGGCTGGAGAAGCTAAATCTGGAGGTGCCGACCAATGAGGAGGAGATGCTCGCAGTTGCCAAAGCTTTTACGGAGAATGATCCGGACGGCAACGGCGTCGACGACACCTACGGTATTGGTGGATTTCAGTTCGGCGATACGGCAGGTCTGTTCCGGTATATGTACAATGCCAACTTTGTAAACATGGAGGATGGAGAGGTTGTGGTTGGCCCTAACCATTTGAAGGAAGCAACTTCATTCAAACGTGCGCTGTATGAAGCAGGTGTAGTGGACAAAGACCTTCTGACCGATAAGGATGGTGCGAAGGCGAAGCAGGATTTCTTGAATGGCAAAATCGGCATGTATGCCGCCATGACATCCGATTATACGGGGTTTGCAGCCAAGGAACTGGATACATTAATGCAGAATGTTCCTGAGGCAAAATTGAAGGTTATCCCTTTACCATCTACGTCGGTAGGGCAGTATACGATGGTGTGGAACAACCCGGTTCAGATGACCGCAGCCATCAATGCTCGTGCCAAAAATCCCGAAGCGGCCATGCAGTATATTGATTTTCTAACCAAAACAGAAAACGGTCGCACCTTCAAAAACGGATTTGAAGGCACGCATTATACATTGAACGATCAAGGCTGTCCGCGAATTTTGGATGAGGAAAAATACAAACAAGAGGTCAGCTGGGCTGGCGATTATGCTATGCTGTACAGTCGTCTTGAGGAAGGCAAGTGCGGGTATACGGAAATGTTGTTCAGTGAAGAGATTCCATCGCAGAAGGAAGGACTACGTCTCTTCAAGGAAGCACGGGAGGTCTATATGACGGATCTTCCTGTGGGAGAAGGTGTTACCCATTCGGAGCATATGCCGCAATTGCCGAAGGAACTCCAAGTGAAGTTTACAAATGTGAGCACAGCCATCAATGATATATACACTCGTTCCATTATTGGTGGCAGTAAGTATACGGTGGAACAGGCTGCGACGGAAGCGCAGCAGAAGTGGGAGCAAGGAGGCGGCTCGGAGATTGAAGCGTGGTACAAAGACTGGTGGAGTAAGGAAAAGGACAATGTACTAGTGTGGGAAGACTTCTATGAAATCTATGAACAGCAACAGGCAGATTTTGAGAAATCAGAGTAAAAGTACAGTACAGTCTGGACAACATGCCAGACAAGCTTGAAAACGTAAACATACTAGTTGATTTTAATAGGAGCTTAGCTCGAACCAGAACAAGACCTGTTCTGGTTCTTTATATTGATCCGAGATGGAGTATGTGTTGCCTA
This sequence comes from Paenibacillus tundrae, assembly GCF_036884255.1. Taxonomy (NCBI): domain Bacteria; kingdom Bacillati; phylum Bacillota; class Bacilli; order Caryophanales; family Paenibacillaceae; genus Paenibacillus; species Paenibacillus tundrae. The sequence goes on from NZ_CP145605.1 coordinate 1,122,824, forward strand.
GTTTACGAACATTTAGGCAGATCATTCCCGTTCATGAAGTGTCATATGTAGTGTAGTATTCATATGTTATTTGTAGATATCTCCCAGAGGGAGAAGAATAGGCGGTGCTTTAAGAACCACCTTAGCATTCTCCCATGTAAACTGGCAGATAACGTTAAGTTTTTGCAGTAGGAATTTATTTTCTACGTCCAGAGACATACCCGATCGATTTATGCCCGGAAGATTTATGCGGATGTTTGTCGCAGCATTTGTGCCCCGAAGATTTATGCGGATGTTTGTCGCAGCATTTATGCCCGGAAGATTTGTGTGGATGCTTGTCACAGCACTTGTGCCCGGAAGATTTATGCGGATGCTTGTCACAGCACTTGTGCCCCGAAGATTTGTGTGGATGTTTGTCACAGCATTTGTGTCCCGGAGATTTGTGTGGATGTTTGTCACAGCATTTGTGCCCAGAAGATTTATGCGGATGCTTGTCGCAGCATTTGTGCCCGGAAGATTTGTGTGGCTGTTTGCCACAGGACTTATGTCCCGAAGATTTATGCCCACTGGATTTGTCAGGGTGTGATGTTGTTCCGCTAGATTTATGTCCGGTAGACGTATGACCGCCACGAACCACGCAGATTGTTTTGACATGATAGATTGGGATTCGAATAACTTCCTGACGGTCGGTTGTAATAATGATCTGACTTTGGTTGACCTCAGCGAGAATGCCCTCAACCTCATCACGGCAGCCCAGATTAATCTGCACACGACGGAAACGAAGTGCTTGTAAGACCTCCATGAAGGAATTGGATGGGATAGGATTACTCAATGGCGTGCTGCTACCGCTGGAACGTCCTGTGTCAGTGATGCTTTTGATATTTAAACCATTTACATAGACGAATCCTTTCTTACAGATCAGTACCATGTAATCACTCCGTGCATCAACCACCTTACCTTGAACAGCTTCAGCACCCCGATTAACTTTAACCTCTCGTCCGATTAAACCTCTCACTCCCTGACCATTAATAGACATTGCACTTACCCCTTCCATCACATAAGTTCAGAACAACTGAAATGACTGATGATTGATGTTGTCTTACTCTCTTAATCTGCATTCAAGTTTATCTGTAATGTAATCATATGTTTCGTGTTTCATAGAGGGTCTAGCCAATCAACCATTTGGTTATGAATTTGGCTATCATCTATTAGATTATTTGTATATTTATAGAGAAGGATCAGGTGTGAATTGAGCTGTGGTCATACAATCTGCAGGAGAGTGCTGTAGCGATTCAGCATAAATTCTTCATGATGTGTAGTTTGGAAATGTGCACCTGCCCGTTCGGTTAACTGTGTGTTTGCATAGGATGCAGGAAGAATGGGATTGAACGACAATCGACAGTCTTCTGAAAGGCGGATGAACATGGGGTTACCTGTTTACCGGATCACCATATCTTCTAACGAATACCAGCAACTAACATCCAATATATGGTCAGAACAATTTGTGAAAGGCTCTATGCAGATGGATGGCAAGCAGATACCGATCCGGATTCGTTATCGGGGAGGGCATACACGCGGTTATGCCAAAAAATCATTTGAGATTCGCACAGCTAGTCGAACGTATCACTTTAATGCAGAGTACGATGATCCTTCGCTCATTCGCAATGCGCTGTCTTTTCGCTTTTTTGAGTCGATCCGGGTGCCTGCGCCATCTACCAAGCACTGCGTTTTATACTTGAACGGACAGCTTCTGGGGGTATACCTAAGAATTGAAGGTGTGAAATCTTTCTTTTTTCGCCAACGGAAAATTCCTGTACGTAGTATCTTTTACGCCATTAACGATCATGCGGGATTTGCAATCCCTTCGGACTCTTCGTCAACCGATACGAGAACGAATCTCTTGTCTGGCTACAGCCTGATCCGTGGCAAGGAAGTGGATAAGGCGAGGCTGCGTATGTTTATCCAACAATTGAATGCAAAGTCCAGATTGGATCTACTTCGATTTTTGCAGACAAGGATGGATACAGACAATTACCTGCGCTGGTTATGCGGGGCTGTATTTACAGGGAACTACGATGGGTTCGATCAGAATTATACGTGGTATGAGAAAACGAAAACTCGCAAATATGGCATTCTTCCATGGGATTATGAAGGAACCTGGGGAAGAGATTGTTATGGTGTTCAAGTGGATGCCAGTCTTGTTCGGATTCAAGGGTATAATAAACTGACCGGGAAAATGTTAGCTTTTCGCCGCTTTCGCGAGCAATATAAAAAACTGATGCGTCATCATCTGAAGACGGCTTTTACAGAGCAGAAGATCATGCCGATCGTGAATCGACTATATCATGAAATCTCCAATGAGGTTGAGCAAGACCCTTATATGAAATGGCCTATGGATGTGTTTGCTGGTGAACCCGAGAGAATTCGTACCTACGTGGCAGAACGCCGGGAATATCTCCATGAGAAGCTACATCAGTTGTGAGCATCCAACAGCTTGGGAAGGGCATACCTTCCTTTTTTTTGCGTTAAAAAAGAGGGGAAGACTATTTCTTGCAGAAAAGTAGGGTAATAAGAATAGAAGCAGGATTGTAAAATACGTTATAATAACCATATATGTACATAGAAAATGATTACATAGTGGGCAAAGTGGAGAGAACAACATGTCTAAGGGAGGCTCTGAACTAGAGTAAAATATACGTTTAGAGCGCTCCGAGCCGGAGGAATGCTTATGATCAAGCTGTTGTACTACTTGAAGAAATACCGAGTCGCCGCCATTGCTGCCCTGGTCATGATGTTGATTGAGCTTGCAGTGGAGCTGGCTCAGCCGTATCTCATCTCGAAGATTATCGATAACGGCATTCAGGAAGGCGATCTGTCCGTCGTCTGGTTATGGGGCGGAGTGCTCGTGGCGAGTGCGGTTGTTGCTTTTGCTGCCGGAATTGCCAGTTCGTTTTTTGCATCCCATGCGAGCTTGGGATTCGGATACGATCTGCGGGAGAAGCTGTATGATAAAGTGCAAGCGTTCTCTTACGCCGTGTTCAATCGTTTCGCCACCTCATCGCTCATTACTCGCTTAACAGGGGATGTTACCCAGGTTCAGGATACCGTTTTCATGAGTCTGCGCTTCATGACACGTGTCCCTCTGGTCGTGATTGGTAGCATGATTATGGCCGTCGTTGTGAATCCGCGATTGGGTCTGCTGCTGGTCGTGATGGTGCCTGTGTTGCTTATTGTCGTGGTCTGGATGATCAAAAAGGCAGCGCTGCTGTTCCGCAATGTGCAGCGCAGGCTGGATGCCGTCAACGGAGTCATCCAGGAGAATCTGACAGGCATTCGGCTGATCCGTGTCTTCGTACGGATGGGCCATGAGATTGAACGCTTTGCCGGCTTCAGCGGCAAGCTAATGAAAGGCACGATCTCCGCGCTACGCTTAACGGAGACGACGATGCCGTTTATGCTGCTCATGATGAACGGCTGCATTATCGCTGTACTATGGTTTGGGCGAGCTGATATTAACTCGGGCAGTGCAACGGTGGGTGAAGTGGTAGCTGTCATTAACTACCTGCTTCGTACCATTGGGGCAATGTCTGCACTATCGTGGATTCTCGTGACGTTCTCCCGAGCAAGCGCTTCAGCGCAGCGGTTGAATGAAGTCTTTGAAACTGAGGACGATTCAGAATCGGCTCAGAAGTCAGCGAATTTATTTTCTACAGAATCAGGACGGTCTGCATCATCAGTAGAACAAGGTACATCCATATTGACTCCAAAACAGCAGTCGATACAAGGTGCGGTTGAGTTCAAGAATGTTGGCTTTCATTATCCGAACAGTGATATTACGGTACTTGAAAATATCTCGTTCTCTGCCCGCCAAGGTGAGCGCATTGCCATTATGGGAGCGACAGGCTCAGGCAAGTCTTCACTCGTACAGTTAATTCCAAGGCTCTACACGGAGGACACAGGTCAGATCCGGATTGACGGTACCAACGCAGAACGTCTGGATACCTCGTTGCTGCGAGGGGCAATCGGTTATGTTCCACAGGAGGTTGTCCTATTCACAGGCTCTGTGCGCGATAACATCGCTTGGGGCCGAGAGGATGCTACGCTGGCTGAGATTCAAGAAGCCGCTAAGCGTGCTCAGATTCATGAAACGATTGAGAAATTGCCGAATGGTTATGATACACAGTTAGGTCAACGCGGCGTTAACCTGTCGGGTGGACAGAAGCAACGTTTATCCATTGCAAGGGCATTAATTCGTCGTCCAAGTATTTTGATTCTGGATGACAGTACAAGTGCACTGGATGTGGCAACCGAAGCAAGGTTATTGGATGCACTGGAGGAACTATCGTGCACAACCTTTATCATTACACAGAAGATTAGCTCCACAACCTCGGCCGATCTAATTCTGCTACTGGATGATGGACGGCTGATCGGGCAAGGTAAACATGAGGATCTGATGGATTCATCGGAATTGTACCGTCGCATCTATCAATCACAATATGGGGAGGGCACGCCGCATGTTCAAAGCATTCATTGAACCCTTCCGTCAACCGCCACCACCGCTTGATCCTGCAACGCTCAAAGGCGGCGGCTCTAAGCCGAAGGCAAGAGCGAAGAATTGGTCAGGTACATTGGGGCGGATCTGGACGTATCTTGCACGCCGCAAAGTGAAGCTCTCACTGGTGCTGCTGATGGTATTTGCAAGCTCAGCACTTGCGCTACTTGGGCCATATATGGTGGGCGTCGCAGTAGATAGCTTTATGGATGGAGAATCAACCAGCGCTAGCTGGACCAGGTTCCTGCTTGGACTGGTTGCGGTGTATGTATTGTTCTCCCTAACATCTTGGCTGCAAAACATTTGGATGATCGAAATCGCACAGGAGACGGTATATCGTATGCGGTATGACCTGTTCTCCCACCTGCACAAATTGCCTATTCCATTCTTCGGCAAGCGCCAGCAGGGTGAGATTATGAGCCGGGTTACGAATGATATCGAGAATGTTAGCGGTACATTGAACAGCTCGGCCATTCAGATTTTCTCAAGTATATTAACGCTACTGGGAACGTTTGGTGTCATGCTCTGGCTGAGTCCATTGCTGACCTTACTTACATTTATCGTTGTGCCGCTTATGGCTCTTGGCATGCGCTGGATTACGCGTCGAACAGGGCCACTCTTCAAGGAGCGGCAGCGTAATTTGGGTGAACTGAATGGATATATTGAAGAGACGTTATCTGGTCAGCGCATCATTAAAGCATTTTCACAAGAGGAACGGGTCATTCGGGGGTTCGAGGAGCGAAATACTCGAATCCGGATTTCCGGCTTCTGGGCGCAGACCATCTCTGGTTTTATACCGAAGCTGATGAACGGACTCAACAACCTGAGCTTCGCCATTGTAGCAGGGATCGGCGGTATCTTGGCGATTCAGGGTACGGTTACGGTGGGGATCATCATCATTTTCGTCGAATATGCTCGTCAATTCACACGTCCGCTGAACGATCTTGCGAATCAGTGGAATACGTTATTGTCGGCAATAGCCGGAGCGGAGCGTGTATTTGAAGTGCTGGATGAAGATGAAGAAGCGAAGGATGAGGGTGCAGCGGTATCGCTTGAGAAGGTAGAGGGAGCGGTGCGCTTTGACCGGGTCTCCTTTGGATACGATGAAGGTCGTGACATTTTGCATGAAATTAGCTTTGAAGCGAAGCCTGGAGAGATGATTGCATTAGTGGGTCCAACTGGGGCAGGCAAAACCACGCTAATTCAGCTATTGTCCCGATTCTATGATCCAACTGCGGGTACGCTGACAGTGGATGGACGGGATCTCACAACCATTCGCCGAGAGAATCTGCGTTCGCATATGGCATTTGTTCTTCAGGATTCATTCCTATTTCAAGGGACGATTCGGGAAAATATCCGCTTCGGCCGTCTGGATGCATCAGACGAAGAGGTGGAGATTGCCTCCAAACTAGCCAATGCGCATTCCTTTATTATGCGAATGAAGGGTGGTTATGACAAAGTGCTTCAGGCCGATGGCAGCGGCATCAGTCAAGGGCAGAAGCAACTGCTTGCCATCGCCCGCGCGATTCTGGCCGACCCGTCCATTCTTGTGTTAGATGAGGCGACAAGTAGTATTGATACCGTTACGGAGATCAAAATTCAGGAAGGGCTGCAACGTCTTATGCAGGGGCGGACCAGCTTTGTCATTGCTCACAGGCTGAACACGATCCGCCAAGCCGACCGGATTCTAGTGCTGAAGGATGGGCATCTGCTAGAACAAGGCTCGCATGACGTCTTGCTGGAACAAGGCGGCTTCTACAGCGAGCTGTATTACAGTCAGCTACGCAAGAAAGCACAGTGATGGCTGGGTGAGTCATTAGCATTCTCGGATGTGGCTCTTCGGTACCACAGGTGCTGAGCGAGATAAATTCATGACCAGGTAAGAGCAACTGAATATAAGAGGAGAGGATATACAGAAAAACGGACATTTATAGGGGTGTCCGTTTTTGCGTGAATTGTATGATGTACTTTGTTGTTATGATACTACCTGACAGGCAGTGCCTGCTTCATGAGAAGGGTGGTTGGACAGCGACTTAATTACATCGATGAGCTGTTGAACTTGACCTTGTCATGTTGTTTACACTCAGGTAGCCATGTCATGAGTAGTGCAGCATTCACGTGATGTAATAAATACGATGCTTGACAGTAAATCCACGTGGATGTATATTTAGCCTACGAACACTTAGACGTCTAACTTTAAGGTGTCATACAAAAGGGAGGAGAGTACTCTTGCGGAAAGATACACCGTATTCGGATCTATTTCAAACGATTGGGATCAAGATCAAGCGCAAAGCCGATGATCAAGTGAACGAGTTAGGGCTTAATGCTCAACAAGGTCGAATCATCGGATATATCTATGAACATCAGGATAACGGATTGATTCAGAAAAACCTAGCTGAGGCATTCAACCGGCGGGATGCAACGATTACAAGTATGCTGAAAGGCTTGGAGAAGAACGGATATATCGAGCGTAAGATTCCTTCGGATAATGAGCGGCAGAAGAACTTATACGTCTTGCCTAAGGGTGAGCAAGTCATTCATGATGTAGCCGAGATGTTTGCCAAGGTGGAGCACGAGATTGTGGCAAGCTTGACGGAAGATGAACAGGCAACATTGATGCAGTTATTGACGAAGGTTAATCAGAACCTCTAAGACGGCTGATGTACTGAGCAGGATTAACTGCTCATATCTAAATAGTTAGAAATCAAACAGTTCATGTTCTACTGATCAGTTTACCAATGTTGGTTGGTAATGAGCGATATTTATTTTTTTGTTCAAAAACTTAGAAGTCTAATTGTTATAACTAAAAGAGAGGCGGAATTCCGTTGAAAGAAAAACATTCAAACTCCTATTATCTGAGCACAGCCCCTGTCCACAAATCCATTATGTATCTGTCTATTCCTATGATGTTGGGCATGTCTGCAGGAACGTTGTATAACCTCATCAATGCTTTTTTCATTGGTCTAGTTCATGATACAGGCATGTTCAGTGCCATTACTCTCGGCTTACCGATTTTTACTGTCTTAATGGCGTTTGGTAATATGTTTGGGGTCGGTGGCGGCACCTTCATTACCCGCCTAACGGCTACGGGTGAAGGGGAGAAAGCGAAGAAGGTTGCAGGTTACTCGCTTTACTTCAGCTTAGCGGCTGGTCTATTCATTGCCCTCATCTCTTGGTTGTTCATCACCCCGATTGTTCATGGGCTTGGCGCCAATCAGGCTGTATATGCATACACGAGTCAGTACGCCATGACCTTATTGGCAGGTGGAGCGATTGTCATCGTGAACTTTGCACTGGAACAGTTGGTTCGGTCAGAAGGTGCATCGAAGGAATCGATGTATGGCATGTTCATTAGCATAATAGCCAGCATCCTATTGGATGTTCTATTTATTCTTATCTTCGATTGGCATGTATTCGGTGCTGCGCTGTCCATCGTATTGGCGAATGCTTGCTCAGCAGCCTATTATACCTGGTATTTATCATATCGCAGTGAGAATCTTAGAGGCTTCTTAAAGCACTGGAAGCTGAACCTGCAAGATCAGTTAGAGGTCTATAAAATTGGCGTATCCGAACTGCTGCAAACGTCATTCCTGATCGTATCGACTCTGCTGTTGAACCACTATGCCATGACATTTGGTGATCATATTGTCGCTGGCTTCGGTATTGCGCTACGGATTGTGCAGTTGCCTGAGTTTCTAACGATGGGGATCTTCATGGGAATTATTCCGCTCGTGGCGCATAATTTTGCAAGTGGGGATTTTGCTCGATTAAAAGCAACGTATAAACAGGCGACGCTGTATATTGCAGGGATCGCGGTGATTTTTATCGGCATCGTATATGTATTTAAGGAACAAGTCATCCGCCTGTTCTCATCTGATTCATCCGTGCTTGAGGCTGGAACCGCTATCCTGATCGCGATGCTGATCTCAGCGCTGTTCACCGGGCTTACTGGACTGTTTACCGGTATTTTCAAAGCTGCTGGAGAAGGGATTCCAACCAATGTGATGGCAATCTGCCAAGGAACCTTGTTCATTCCAGTCATCATTATTTTCCATCAGTACTTTGGTCTTACAGGTGTGATCTGGTCTATGACCATAACTGAAATCGTCACAAGCGTTCTAGGGCTGATCCTATTTGTATTCCATTACAGACGTATTAGTCAAAAAAACAATCGGCTTGTAGTCAATGCTTAAACTTAGCTTAGGCTGAATATAAGAGCGGGTCGGAGGGGTTACGTCCCGCTGTTCCGCTTTCTTTCTATCGACTCATTCCTATAAAAAGGGATTCGCTAAGTAGAAAAAGTGACGCTCTACATGGCGAATCCTTATTATAAATAGCTTATCAGATGAATGAATTTCATAATCTATTCAACTTTTTGTTACCTGAGCTTGTTCCTTATGAAATTTACTGTTTTGTCCCATAAGTAACTCATCGATCCGCACCAACCTATTTTCTGCATTTGACCGCCACATCGCTTCGCCCGCGGCAATAGAGTATGCGCCGGCTTCGGAACCTGCAAGGATGCTGTATTCTCGATGTTGTTTAGAAGATCCGAATAGATCGTTAAGTAAAACGGGATCACCGCCACCATGCCCTCCTTCGCCACGGACGACATGAATGATTTCTTTAGCTCCAAACAATGGGTAATAATCAATGGTCTGTTGTGGAATCGGAAAGGGAACACGGCTCGGTTCATGATATTCGGTACTTTCGATCCGACCTTTCGTACCATTAATGGCTAACCGGTAACCTTCATAAGGCGCAGAGAAATTAATCGAGTAACTCAGGAGTGCACCTTGGTTGTATTTAATAGAAGCAGTATAGGTATCTTCAATCTCAATATCGGAATCGAAAATACACGCGTCTGTTCTATAGTCCGTATATTTAGGCTTCTTATTATCTTCCACACGCAGATGATCGTCTTTTACATTGGCTGCGGACCAACGCATAACATATGCGCAGTCTTCACGAACATCACATGTATCACAATGACGTCCATCCACACGAGCAGGATTGTACTCCGAACGATCGCCATAATAATGAAGAGCACCAAACGCAAATACTTCCTCAGGTTGCTGATCGAGCCACCAATTAACCAGATCAAGGTGATGAGTAGATTTATGGACAGATAGGCCACCCGAGATATCACGATATCTGTTCCAGCGGCGGAAATAGCTTGAGCCGTGGAACGTATCTACATACCAATTAAGGTCAACTGAGGTAACTCGGCCGAGCTTACCATCCTGAATCATTTCTTTAATCCGACGATGGATCGGGTTGTAGCGATAGTTGAACATTACCGTTACTTTGCCCTTACTAAGCATTTCAGCTTCCATTACTTTTGTTGCATCTGCGGCTGTAGTCACCATCGGCTTCTCAGAAAGCACGTTGATGTCTCGTTTGAGACCAGCAAGAATGTAATCCATATGCGTATCATCTCTGCTGGTTACAATAATAGTGTCCGCGTCTGTTTCATCCAGCATCAGGTCAAACGATTCCGGGCTGTAAGTAGGAATATCGTTCAACTCTGGAAACTGAGATTTAGCTATATCAAAGCGTAAGGGATCACTGTCTAGGAGTGCAACAATCTGATGTCCCTTGGCATAAGTAGTGAGTAAAGGTTCAATAAACATGATTAGTGCACGGTTGCTAACGCCGCATAGCGCATATTTTTTCATTTAGGAACGCCTTCTTTCTGGCATATTTAATTCAAACGTAGAACAGAGGCATGTCTAATTCTGGTAGGCAGCTGGATGCTGGATGTGGATAGAATTTCCCACTTCTCCAGATCATTAGAAGCAAACGCCGCGTAATATCCTTCATGAAAACCATCCGCCAGCATAATCCATTTCCAGGGTAACTTCGAATTTGCAGGTAGTTCATAGACCGTTGGACCTTCCATAAGCGGTGGCGTTAGCATGGAAGAGAGAGAACCGAATACGGCTTTATCTGATGTCATCTTCATTATGCAAGAACGGATCGCTTTGAATTCCGTACCAGGCTTATTTTGACCTCGCTCGTCCTTAAACAACAGCAGGTATTCATCGTCTACCGATAGTACTGAAGCGTCAATAACATTAAAACCTGGGTCAAAGAACAGAGCTGCTTCAGTAAAGGATGTAAAGTCACTTGTTGTAGTGGACCAAATGCGGTGATTCCGTGAACCAGGCTGCGTGGTTGAGGACCAAATGATCCGATAAACGTCATGCACTGAATCATAAAAAGCCTCAGGAGCCCATACATTCTGTGTATCGGGGACATGCTCCATCAATGGGATAAGCCGCAGATCTTCCCAGTTAATTAAATCTGTGCTTGTGGCATAGCCAATACTAAGACTTTCCCACCCATCCGTCCAAAGAAGATGAAATCGACCGTGCTTGTCTTGAAGCAGAAATGGATCTCGAATTTGCCTGCTTCCTACAGAAGAAGTTAAGATAGCACAGCCGTTATTTCGTTCTGTCCACATCACACCGTCTGGACTTTCAGCGAGAAAAAAATCCTCCGCGTCTTCCTTAAAGTAACTAAGCAAATACATCAAATTCGCCCCTTTTTTCTATTTAATACCGCTCGTAGCTACGCCTTCAACGAAGTGTTTTTGTGCGATGAAGAAGATTATTACAGGAGGAATGATGGCCACAATTGACATGGCAAACAAGGAGCCCCAATTAATCTGGGCAGCGTTATCCACAAACATTTGTAAAGCCAACGGAACAGTATATTTGCGTACCTCGTTTAAATAAAGCAGTTGATCGAAGTAATCGTCCCAGCTCCACAAAAAAGAAAAAATACCCATGGTATAGAGCACTGGTTTGCAGTTGGGAAGCAGAATACTATAGAATGTGCGGAACAAACCACAGCCGTCCATTAATGCAGCCTCATCTAGCTCACGTGGTAGACCTTTTAGAAACTGGATCATCAGATAAACAAAAAAGGCATTACTAGCTAAGAAGTAGGGTAAGACCAAAGGCAGGATGGTATTGATCCAACCTAGATCAGAAAACATGACATAACGAGGGATGAGTAACACCTGTGTGGGCAACATTAACGTACCGAGTAGAAGCGCAAACCAGAGACCCTTCAATGGAAAATTCATTCGTGCAAACGGAAAAGCAACGAGTGAACTGGAGAGGATACAGCCAATGACTGATAATATTGAAATCGTCAGCGAGTTGATAACGAATTGACCAAAGGTGTAGCCGGGAACCGCATTCCAACCTTCTAAATAGTTACTGAACTGGAATTGCGACGGCCAAAGACTGGTTGCTGTGAAAATTTCGTTATTCGCTTTAAAGCTACCGAGCAGAAGCCATATAACGGGGTAGATCATTGTGAGAGACATCAGGATCAATAACATATTCTTACCGATAACGGCAGGTTTAAAATTCATTCATTTTGCACTTCCTTTCGTATCATTTTCATAGTAAACCCAGCGTTTGGACGTTATGAATATGATGGCTGTCACAACTGCAATCAGTATAAGTAGACTCCATGAGACTGCTGAGGCGTAACCCATACGTTGTTGTTTAAAAGCAAGGTCATAAATATACAAGACAGAAAACAGCGTCTCGTCCATTGGACCACCTTTAGTGATGATGTAACCTTGAGTAAAGACCTGAAAAGAGCTTATAGTCTGTAAAATCAAATTAAATAATAGAATAGGTGAAATCATGGGAAGCGTAATTTTGAAGAAGCGGGATATGGAACTGGCACCATCAATTTCAGCAGCTTCATAGAGGTCTCCAGGCACATTTTTTAGACCAGCCAGGAAAATAACCATTGATGATCCGAACTGCCATACTACAAGTAGGATCAGCACATACAGAGCGTAATCCGGTTGTCCAAGCCACTCTTTACCGGTTATGCCAATTAAACTTAGAAAGCTGTTGAACAGACCATCTAACCCAAAAATATTGCGCCACATGACAGCTACAGCAACACTTCCACCAATAAGTGAAGGCAGATAAAAGAGAGTTCTGTAGATTGACATGCCCAGGGAAGCTTTATACAGCAGAATAGCGACAAACAGTGCCATCGCAAGTTTTAAGGGGACACTCAGCACGACATATGTCAACGTTACTTCAATGGATTTCAGAAAACGTTCATCCTGAAACATCTGTACATAATTTTGCAGACCAATAAAGGTAGAGCTTCGTAGTGTGCTTTCCGTCAACGATAAGTAGAACGAATTAACGAACGGCCAAAGCGTCAGTCCAAAAAAACCGATGAGCCAGGGTAACAAAAATAAGTAGGCAGCCCATGTTTTATTTTTGTTGTTAGATGCATTTTTTCTTTTTTTTATCGGTAGCACCGAAGAAGAGTGCGTGTTTTCCATTGATTCCTACTCCTCTCTAAAGTAAATAAAAGTGGAACGGGAAGGCGGATATCATCCGCTTCCCGAATCCTTTTATTACTTGCTGCCAAAGGCAGCGTTCACTTGATCCATCAATTTTTTGGCACCTTCGTCAACGCTAATTTTGCCAAACGCAATCTCCTGTCCAACTTTCTCGATCAGGCCCTTCCAATTCAGAATCTGAGGTCCGTTCGGTGGGGAAGGTATGGTGACTCCATCGAGCTTGTTAAGCTCTTGAATTAACATGATATTTTTTTCATCGCCCTCAGACAGCTCTGACGTAGATAGCAAAGCTTGCTGCTGTTCTTCAGTAGGGAGGACACCACGAGTTGTTTTCAAGACTTTCGCTGCGTCGGTATCATGAATGAAAAAATTCAGAAATTTCGCAGCTTCCTCGGGGTGTTTAGTTCCTGCACTAATAGACAGTACTTGGCTTGGTCCAGGCATTAATGTTCGTCCAGTCGAAGCACTCTGTGGCATCATGACCATATCTAGTGTATTATTCGTTTGGCTTTGGAAGCGGCTAAATGAGCTAGATGCAATCGGTACGAAAGCGGCTTTACCTTTCACAATTAGGGAATTAGCAGAGTCGTCAGAAGTAGCAGATATATCGGGTGGAGCTACGGCATTTACTGAGCGTAGTTCAGCCCAATATTGATAATAGGCTTTAATTTGATCTTCGTTGAACGTGTAGGACGTAGTGTCGTTTGGAAAGGAGTCGGGTGCGTCGAGCGCCGTTATTCCAAAAGCTTTGAATACATCAAAAGCAACGGAAGAGTCAACCGCTCCGTAAACTTTGCCCCCCGATTTCTCGTAAACCTCTTTAAATTTGGTTGCTAAGTCGTCCCATGTATACGGAGGTGTTGGTGGCTCAATGCCCAGACTATCGAGTAATGTTTTATCATATAGGTAAGCGTCTGTAGCAAGGCCGATGTATGCACCGACTGTTTTTCCTTCCATAGCAACAGATTCCAGAACGGATTCGTTCAGACCTGTCTTGTCCAATACATTATCCAAAGGTAATAAAGCCTCAATTCCAAGTCTGTTGTTGATGTCTCCTCCCGTTTGAAATAAATCAGGGGCACTATTGCCTGCAACCTGAGCCTGAAGCTTGGATTCATAACCATCATAGCCTGAATATTCGGGCAATATTTTGATACCAGGGTTCTTTTCCTCGAAAATCTTAATCGCTTCAAGCGTAGCAGTATGTCGGTCTTCCGATCCCCACCACGCAAAGCGAAGTTCTACTGTTTCAGAGCTGTCATTGTTACTGCTTCCGGCATTTTCTGTGCTGTTGTTCGAACAAGCAGACAACATGATTAATGCGAAGGACAGAACAGCAATGAGGCTTTTTTTCCAATACATATGATTGACCTCCCGTTGAGTGAAGTTCTTAACTACAAGTATTAATTTATAATAAAGCGCTTTCAGAATGTAGGTAACAGAACAACTAAAATGATCATGATTCAACAGAAAAATGGTTTTTATAAGAATTTATTTGAATTGAGATGGTTTGACTCCAGTATATTCTTTAAATAGTTTGCTAAAATAATGAGCACTTTTGTATCCTACCTGCTGTGATACTTCATAAACTCGATTACCAGGAATGCTTAGTAATTTTTTGGCCTTTTCCATTCGCTCTTGGGTTAGATATTCGGAAAAACTAATTCCTACGCGTTCTTTGAAGATAGCTCCTAAATAGTTGGGTGTAAGAAATACCATGTGAGCGAGTTCCTCCAATCGAATTTCAGAGTCCAAATTTTTGTCAATGTAATCAAGACACATACGAATGGCTTGACGATTTTTTTTGTCAGCAGATCCAGTAAGAGAGCCCGCAATCTGTTTATATAGTGATTTAATCTGAGGAAAGACATCTTCCGAGTGACGAGATTTTTGAATTTTTTGGATCGTCTCCGTGTAACTAGTTTCCCAAAATTCGTCCGTTCGATTATGTTCATACTGGATTACAGATAATAGCATAATTAATTCATTGCTTAGCTTATGGAGATAGCCTGCCGGATACAAGGTCTGCGACTTTTCATATTTGGATTGAAGTTGATCCAGATAATGTTCTACTGATTCTATGTTACGGGCAGATAGAGCATTAAACAGTCTTTGACGTTCTTTAGGTGGAAATAATGTTTGGTTATTCTCCAATGGTTCTTCCCACTCATCCGTAGGCGTATTGACTGAGAGGAGATTCAGTCTCATGGCTTCTCTAGCTTCAAGGAACGACTTGGGGATCTGATAAGCAACAGTGCACATCTTGCCCAACGCAAATTTAACTGAAATGTGATGCTTAATCTGTATCTGATGGCTAACCTCATTCAAAACCGACTCAAGTTGGTAGATCGCATTGGTCTCGGAAAAGCTCATAATTACAATGATACCTCGGGTATTATATAGAAAACCGACAGGATCACCACAGATTTCAACTGCATTGCAGACTTCTTCACGAATGATGTGCATGTCTGGGGCGGTAATCAGAGCGGGCCAAACATAGCCAATCAAAGTTTGATAACAAGCGGCATTCATAGGTACGCCAATGAATTCCATAAGCTCTGGCTCATAGCTCCCGTTTAACAGGCTGTATAGTAATTGATCCTGCATAAGAGGCAGGCTTTCCTTTAATTTTTTCTCTACCTGCGCGGTCGCAGTGATTTTTTCCTTTTCATCCACAATTGCTCTAGTCAACTGTTCAAGAACTTTAGTAATTGAATCCAGTTCGACTGGTTTAAGGAGATATTCAAAAACCCCGTAAGTAATTGCCGTCTTGGCAAATTGAAACTCATCATGTCCAGTAAGTACGACAATTTTGCACGGGTAATTTAAGGATTTAATCGCTTCAATGAGCCCAAAACCATCCATAATCGGCATTTTTATATCAGTGATTACAATATCAACCTGCGCTATAGAAGTAGTGAGTATATCAATAGCTTCTTTTCCATTGTTTGCGTATCCAATAATATTCATTCCGTAATGATTCCAGTCTACTGCGTCCCTTAATCCTTCCAGGACAAAGTCCTCATCATCTACAAGAAGTATGTTCAGTACATTCATTGTGTGTCCTCCTCTAGTTGTTCAAAATTTTACGAGGCAGTTTAATTTGTACAAGAGTACCTTGCTCTACAGCTAAATACCTTAAACCGTATAACGAGCCATAATGAAGTCGAATTCGTTCATTAACATTATGAATGCCGTATCCGACAGAACCAAAACCCTGATTTAGGGCATTATTTAACTTCTCGGTATCTACGCCAACCCCATCATCTCTAATTAGAAAAATAAGTTCATCGTCACAGCATTTACCGCTAACCTCAATTTGTCCCGCTCCTTTAGTGCTTGCGAGTCCGTGAACAAAGCAATTTTCAACCAATGGCTGAAGAATGATTTTGAGTGTCTCACATGTTAGTATGTCAGGATCAATATCTTGAATATAGGTGAAACGCCCGCTATATTTGTGTTGCATAATATAAATGTAGGCATCCAGTTGGGAAAGCTCATGGGCTACTGTTGTCAGTTCCATGCCTTTGTTAAGACTTAATCTGAAAAATTGCCCTAAACTTGCTGTCATTTTGCTAATCTCCGGTGCTTTGTGACGAATGGCCATCCAATTGATCGCATCTAAAGTATTGTACAAAAAGTGCGGATTAATTTGAGATTGGAGGGCTCGAAGTTCCATCTCCCGAAGCTGTTTTTGCTCTCGCTTACTATCTTCCATTAATTCGTGGATTTTGGATGACATGTTTAAAAATTTCTCATTTAATTGTCCAATTTCGTTTCTATAATTAGAATCTACTTCAATATTGAAGTTACCCTGACCAACCTTATTCATTTGCCGAATTAACCGTTTAAGTGGCAGAGTAAGCGATCTTGAGAACATTACCGCACCAAATACAGCTAGGATAAAACAGCCAGCAGCAACAAGTAGTAATTGAATAAAGAGGGTAGACATCCCTTCAACGACGTCGGTATAAGGTTTAAAGTGGATCATTCGCCAGTTGAAATCATTGGTAGAACTGAAAACGCTTAAATATTTTTGATTATCTAAATGCGTGATGGTATATCCCTGGCTCTGATTGGAGAAGGAGACCACATTATCTTGCGTTGCTGAGTCTGAAAGCTTTGCACCAGAAGTATCATAGATCTCATTGTTATCATCTGCGAAATATAATAAATCTCCATTGGAGGCACTGCCTCTGGCTAAGTCATGGAAGCTACTAAAGTACAAATTAATAAAAACATAGCCTAGCCGTTCTTCACCATTAGTGATTTCGTGGAAATAAGTTAAAATGTTAGATCCTGTTTTATCGCTTCGCATGTCATTGGCTCGGGGTGGAATAAAGCCTTCTTTGCGAGAAGAGACGTAAGACCAAAAGGGCTTCTCAATAGCTCTGCTTAATTCATAAAAACCATTCGGATTAGAGTAATTGTATATTCCAAGCTGGTCGGTTACTATGATAATTTCACTGATATCATTCCTTGAGTAGGCTGCGTTGGATAATATGCGTGAAGCGGTTTCATTATTGCGGATTTGTTGATACATATCAGCATGTTTAGCGTTGGAGAGCATTGAAGTGATCTCTGGATTAATAACGATGGATAGAGCAGTTGCCCGAATCGAAGTCATTCGTTGGTTTAACTGTGAATTTGTCTGCTCTAGCTCCGATAGTGTAGATTCACTAAGCTTGGAGGATATTAGTTTGGAAGTAGAGTAGTAAACCACGAGGCTAAGCAATGACATTAAAGTCAAAATAAGCAGACTAAACATAACGACCAAGGTAGGTTGAAGTTTTCGCGTCTTGAACATCAGGATTCCCCCCTTTTCAACAAATGTGGATTGTGATGAATTGGATTATAGAATAGCATTCTCGCATGAAGAAATCCATTAATAATGGATTTAATTGTATTTTGTTGTTTTAAATGTAAAAAAATAATAACAAATGCGCTCTCTCTAAATCAAATGAAATAGGTTAATTTGGAAGGGCTAAACATGACGGTATGTAATAAAGTGGATATAATAGAGTTTATTCACAAACCTCGTACACTCGTATAAGGGAAGATAGGTTATGGAGGTCCGCTGGAACATTGAAAAATTCAACAATTGCAACATGGCTTTTTTTATTTAATGGCTTGTACTTATTAACATTATTAGCGTATCCAATCGTGCTGATGATGAGCGTGTTTATGTTTGATGCCCCAACTTCATATGACTATGCATCGAACTATGCTGCCGTTTCTTTACTGATGTCTTATCCGATTGCTGTATTAGGATCACTATCATGTTGGGGATTCTATCATAAACGGAAGTATAAGTGGGCCATCGCTATGGCTAATCTGTTGTTGGTATGGGTTGCTTTGTTTATACTCGTGCTCATTGTGAACAGTATTTTACCTTTTTAGAGGTCCAGGCGAATGACTGGCAGATCATAAAATAAAATAGCCTATGAGAGATTCTGAATGGAGAACCTTTCATAGGCTATTTTATTTGGTAGAGGTTTTTCTAACCTCGGAATAATCTTTGTAATCGTTTCAGATGAAGTTAAGACCTGTTCACTTCTAGCTAATGACCTTCCAATTATTCGCCGGCTGCACCGTCAACGGTTGATGTCTACGAATGTAATCCTCCACCAATGTAGCCATATCCGTGGCGCCTTCATGCAGCACCTTTTTACCTGGATACATAGCATAATCGCCTCCACCTGCTGCACGGTAACTATTCATCACCACAGAAAATGTGCTATCCATCGCAATCGGTGCACCATTGCGCTCTAGCTTCACGACTCGATTCCCTACAGGCTGAGAGATATCCAGCTCGTATTCAATGCCTGCCCACATATCATAATTGTAATGCTGTGGTTTAGGTTCGATGTAGGCCGGATTAACGATAACCTTTCCTGAGGAATCCAGTTCGAAGTAGCGCGCGCTTTGCTCCAACGCTTCTCGAATATCCTGACCACTCAGCTCTAGTACGGTAAGCGTATTAGGATAGATGAAATTCGATAACACATCACGAACCGTGATCTGACTTCCGAATCCGCGAGCTTCTTCACTAAGCATCGCCGTATTCGAGAGCTGTGCTCCCGTTGCTTCCATCTGTACCTGGTGCACAAAATCAATGAATGGATGTGCTTGAAGCCGGAGCGTTGTCGCATCGGAGATTGACAAGTCACCAGATACCTCACCAATCGGTTGATCTAACCAGGATTGAGCCTGAGTCTCCAGTTCATCCGTAAGTCTCATGACCACATCATCGGGTTCCAGGTCTTGTTGTTCATCCAAGCGTAGCAGCTTAGCCTGTTTATCTGTAATCTGCCATGCTCCATCTGGATTTTGCTGTAATTGAACCGATACATGCCCTATACCACTTCCACTGAATCCAGGCTGAATGACGGTTACACCATGGATTACTGTAGCGAGCTGGCGATGCTGATGTCCTGTGAGAAGTACATCAATACCTTCGATATCTCGACAGACCGCATACCCTTGATTCTCTCCAGTCAACCGTTCAGCTGGCTCACCGGTCTCTAGATCACTTTCGAATCCACCGTGATAACTAACCACAAGCACATCTGGCTTCTCCACTTCGCGAATGTAATTAACCCATGCACGGATGGTCTCTAACGCATCAAGGAACTGTAATCCTTCAATATTTTTGGGATGTTCCCAGTTCGGGATGTAGTGTGTAGTCGCACCTAATAAAGCAATTCTGACACCCGAAGACAACGTCTTAACGAGATACGGAGGGCCAAATGCAGGAATGCCAGCTTCCAATGGTGCGATGGGACGATTCCGGTCTTCGGAATCTGTTCCGTATGAATGAACCACAGTGGAGTCATCCCCATACGTCATGTAGCGCGGCTGTTCCCCTGCAGCATCTTGCTCGCTTTCTAGTAATCTTTCATGATCTTCTTGCGGACGAGTCCGCACAATGTTAGCCGATAACCATGGGAATGTGGAGCCTTCAACGGCTCCAGAGAGCAGCTCCTGCCCATAATTGAACTCGTGATTTCCCATGACTGCCGCATCATAGCCGAGTTCATTCAACACAGTAATGAAAGGATGAACTTCACGTTTGGATACGTTGGCAGCCGCGTAGGAGGCCAGGGGCGAGCCTTGTAGCAAGTCACCATTATCTACTAGCAGTAGTTCAGGCGAGCGTTCACGTTCCTTCCGAATGAGTGTAGCTAGCATAGCAAGCCCGGCTGGGCGATAGGCATTGGTGTTGTAATGAATCGGACGGATGGCTCCATGCAGATCACTGGTAAACAAAATATCGAAGGTTGTCGTCGGTTGAGTAGGTTTCATTTTACAATCTCCTCTAATATATAAGTTTATATATATGGAATGACCCCAAAAATGGAACGATAGAAAGAATGGAAGAAATAGATGCATGCCTGATATTCGCGCCATTTCCATGCTTTTCTTCTCCAATTCTCATCCATAATGAGCCTATTCTAACAGATGAAATCGTCCCTGACAGCATGACAAGAAACTTTACAAAACTCCAAATTTCGTTTCACATGGCGCAAATATTTGCCAATTATAGTAGACAAGTATTGAAAAATAGAAATTCTTTGGAGGGTGTTCGTTTGAAGAAGTCCGCTTTATTTTTACCATTGTTGATTTTGGTTCTGTTTCTGAGTGCATGTGGGTCTAATGCTACGACAGGTTCGTCTAACGGGGCTGATACGAGTTCGAATGCGTCCGGTACGTCTACTGAAACGGCAGAAACAGAAAAAGAAGCCGAAGGTTATGTACCAACAGAACTAACGGTTCAATTCGTTCCTTCCCAGAATGCAGACACGCTTGAAGCTAAAGCAAAACCGCTCGAGAAGTTGCTTGGTGACAAACTGGGTATTCCGGTAAAAGTCAGCGTATCCACAGACTACAACACAATTATTGAAGCAATGGCTTCCAACAAAGTAGACGTAGGTTTCTTGCCT
The DNA here is from genome assembly GCF_036884255.1 of Paenibacillus tundrae. NCBI lineage: Bacteria > Bacillati > Bacillota > Bacilli > Caryophanales > Paenibacillaceae > Paenibacillus > Paenibacillus tundrae. The sequence goes on from NZ_CP145605.1 coordinate 1,143,651, forward strand.
CCAACAGCATATGTACTTGCTAAAGAAAAAGGCGCAGCTCAAGTTATTTTGCAAGCTCAACGTTTTGGCGTAAATGATGAGACAGGTGCTCCAACAGAGGAATTGGCTGATTCCTATAAATCCATGTTTATCGTGAAGAAAGATTCACCGATCCAAACGATTGAAGATCTCAAAGGTAAGAAAATTGCTTACCAAAACGTAACGTCTTCCGCTGGTTATGTATGGCCTGCAGGTTTGTTGCTCGACAATGGCATTGACCCATTGAAAGATGTAAGTCCTGTAACATTGAAAGGTCATGACCAAGGTGTTATTGCTGTACTGAACGGTGATGTTGATGCAGCAGCAATTTTCCAAGATGCTCGTAACACTGTAGCTAAAGACTACCCAACGGTATTTGAAGATACACGTGTACTGGCGTTCACTGAGCCAATTCCTAACGATACCATTGCTGTTCGTACAGATATGAATGCAGATTGGACTGCGAAGATCAAACAAGCTTTCATCGATATCGGTAAAGACACAGAAGGCCACCAAATCATTAAAGAAATCTATACGCATGAAGGTTATGTAGAGTCCGATGATAGCAAGTTCGAGATCGTTCGTCAGTATGGCGAAAAAGTAAAAGGCGAGTAATTGTAGCTCAGAAGTGCTACAACTCTAGAAGTCGTTTTACAATCTTGTTGCTTCACGTATCTCTCTTGATGGGACTAGCTATATCGGTTCAGAGTGGGCAGGCCAGTTCAGCGTGATCTACGCTGCGCTGGCTTGTGCCATTATAGCAAGGCTTCGATCGGTATGATCATTACAAATGAAAGAAGGATTATTGCGATGATTGAGCTTCATAACGTCACCAAAACGTATGCAAACGGCACAAAAGGCCTGGATAATATTAATCTGAAGTTTGAACAAGGCGAATTTATTGCGGTCGTTGGTCTGTCTGGAGCAGGGAAATCAACCCTCCTACGTTCCATTAATCGACTGCACGATATTAGTGAAGGTGAGATCAAGATCAACGGAAGTTCGATTACGAAGGCACAGGGCAAACGCCTGCGTATGATCAGACGTGATATCGGTATGATCTTCCAGAGTTTTAACCTGGTGAAACGCTCCAGTGTACTTCGTAATGTGCTCTGTGGACGTGTCGGATATCATTCGACGATGCGTACCATCCTGGGTCGTTTTCCAAAAGAGGATGTTGAATTGGCGTTCACTGCGTTGGAACGGGTTAACATCTCGGAGAAAGCTTACTCCCGTGCAGATCAGTTGTCTGGTGGACAACAACAGCGTGTAGCGATTGCTCGTGTACTTGCCCAAGAAGCTAAAATCATTCTGGCCGATGAGCCAGTCGCATCACTAGATCCACTTACAACAAAGCAGGTTATGGATGACCTGAAGCACATTAATCAGGAGCTAGGCATTACAACCATCGTTAATCTTCACTTTATCGACCTGGCGAGAGAGTATGCGACCCGGATCGTGGGATTGCGGGCAGGTAAAGTTGTATTCGACGGTCCGGTGGAAGAGGCAACGGATGAGCGATTCGCTGAGATTTACGGCAGACCGATTCTAGCTGACGAATTGCTCGATAAGCAGGCGGTGCCTGAGCAGGGAGAAGTTCTGGTATGAAGGGGCAAACCAATGTTTCACTTCAAAATTCAGGCAAGCCAGGCATAGGCAAGGAGCCTGGTTCCAGCCCAAGTCAGGTCGTTAAGCGTCCCAAACCGCCTGGACGGACGAAGCATCTGCTCACGCTGGTCATTATTTTGCTTCTTCTCTGGGCGAGTGCGAAGCAGACCGATGCTAGCTTTACGGAGCTATTTGAAGGCTTCCCGAACATGCTGGATCTGCTAAAGGACATGTTTCCGCCTCGCTGGAGTTATTTTGATAATATCGTTCAAGGTATGCTGGAGACCATTCGTATGGCTCTAATTGGTACAACTATTGGTGCGATCATTGCCATTCCGGTGGCAATTATCTGCGCGGGTAACCTGATGCCTAGCCGGTGGATTTACTACCCAGCACGTTTTGTACTTAACCTGATTCGGACAGTGCCGGATCTGTTGCTTGCTGCTTTGTTTGTCGCGGTGTTTGGCCTAGGGCCGATTCCGGGTATCCTGGCACTGGCTGTGTTCTCCGTAGGTTTAATTGCCAAGCTCACCTATGAGACGCTGGAAACGATTGATCGAGGACCGCTGGAGGCAATGACTGCTGTCGGTATGAACCGTATTCAGCTCATTGTGTATGGCGTTGTGCCACAATTGGCCGCTCAATTCACATCCTATGTCTTGTATGCCTTTGAGATTAATGTACGTGCTGCAGCCATTCTGGGATTGGTGGGAGCCGGAGGTATTGGACTTTATTATGAAGCTACACTTGGATTCCTGGAGTATGACAAAACCAGCGTAATCATTCTATTTACCCTTGCTATTGTTCTGATTATTGATTATGTAAGTACTAAGCTGCGGGAGAAATTGCTATGATGAAAAATGAAACAAGCCGCATCCGGCCGAAACCACGGAAGAACCCGCTTCGCTGGGTTATTGTTATCCTGCTGATTCTGGTATATGCCTGGGCTCTTGCCGGTGTACCGTTTACCGGGTTTAAGGAAACCGCTGGACAGATCATGAAGGCTATTATCGCAGGTATATTCTCACCAGACTGGAACTTCGTTTATCTACCTGAAGGGGAAGACTTACTGCGCGGATTGCTGGATACACTCGCCATCTCCGTACTGGGTACGGTGATCTCAGCTGTATTGTGTATTCCGTTTGCCTTCTGGTCTGCACGTAATATGAGTGGACATCGCTCAATCTCAGGTGCAGGCAAAATGGTACTTAGCTTCATTCGTACGTTTCCTGAGATTATCATGGCCTTGATGTTTATCAAGGCTGTAGGCCCTGGATCGTTCGCAGGGGTACTTGCCCTTGGTTTACACTCCATCGGAATGCTCGGTAAATTGTACGCGGATGAAGTTGAAAATATTGACTACGGTCCGTCTGAGGCGTTGCTTGCTTCTGGAGCTAGTCGCATGCAACAGTTGTGGTTTGCCATCTTGCCGCAGGTCATGCCTGGATTCTTGAACTATACCCTGTATCGCTTCGAGATTAACGTACGGTCTGCGACCATCTTGGGTGTCATTGGGGCCGGGGGGATTGGAACACCGCTGATTTTTGCACTGAGCACCCGGAACTGGCCGCGTGTAGGTATTATCCTGCTGGGAATTATTGTGATGATTACGATCATTGACTTGATCTCGGGATATATTCGGAAGAAGCTGGTGTAATGTGGAGAAGATTATTAAGTGCTAGTATGGATACAGCGCTTAGTGGTCTTCTTTTTTTGTTTGTATCTAGGACGTGATGATGTGCTATCACTTGGTGTTAACGAATCGGAGAGACCTTATTTAGCCGGTTTACGGCGAATGAAGATGGTAACGAATCTGAGAAGCGTTATATTACGAAATGCCACGGTCTAGACCTAATTCTTGCACCCAAAAGGCATATTAACGTGTCAACGATTTGTTAGCATTTCCTGAAAGCAGTTTTCCGCCGAATAAGGCCGACTGAGTTCGTTAGAGAGGTGCGTGATCCAACGTAGTGACTTCAATCGTCAAATGTTGCTTCTCCAGAGATTTTCAGACACCTTTCTTTAGAGTCTTTTCAGACACCTCCAAGTAGAGAATATGATTGAATATTACGGGTGAGAGATTGTATCACGGAGTTTATGCTCATTTTATTATGCAAATTGTGGTATGATTTCTTAATAAATACATGTTCCAATAAGATGGTTCTGATTCTCACCTTTTTAGTGAGAACCTCACTTGGAGGCCACGGAGCTTTCAATTACGAAGAGAATGTTACATTCATGGGAAGATGGGAGGGAATTAATGAGAACTGCGAACATTTTAATCATAATTTTGCTGACATTTGTTACAGGCTGTACAGAGCAGAATCAGCGTATTAGTCCAAACGAGTTTCTACATCAATTCCAAACCTCACTTGAAGAGCAGGGGCTGGAGGTTGAGGTCATGGAGCCTTCATCCAGTGTTGATATGCAGGGTCTGATTCCTCAACAATTCAGTATTTCTTACAATGGGGAGGACAGTGACACCGTATTTATTTTTTTCACGGATTCTATCGAACAAGCAAGGCAAGCGCTGGTAAAAGCGAACTTTACCGTCTCGCTAATAACCAAGGTCGGTGAATATACCAAAAATAATGTCATTATTATTCAATTCGCACATGACGGTAACCTCGATAAGTATCGTTCACAGATTTACACAGCGATATCTAGTGATGAAGAGTGAATAAAAATTAAGGAGAAAGAAGAAAGAAGGTGAAACACATGGAGACATTTACTATCGTCTGGATAGTGTTTGTAATAGCCATATTACTATATCGAATGATTTTTCAGAAGTTTAAGGAGCATAACAGAGAGAATATCGGACTTAGTGCAATCCTGATTATTTTCACGTGGAGTAACTATTCCTCAATACAGATGAACCAGATCGTATTCTTTGCTATTATTGCCATCGCTGCGTATTCTGCTGTAGTGAACGGCATGCTGTTAACCAGAAAGATCAATGAGCCGGAGCGCTTGTCATGAACAAATGAATTGATGAATTAACGAATCAAAGAATTCGTGTAAAAAAAACCGAATCCAGGTAGCTCAACATGGGGATTGACCCCATCCAGGCTACTCGTGGTTTCGGTTTTTTAATTTACTTTTATTAGCTTGCCAATGGTAGAGCTGCTTTACTCACTTGAACCGTAATGGTCTCAGTGCTTGTTACGCCTGCTGCATTGATCAGTTCCGCACGGTACGTGTACGTTCCGTTGGCACGACCAGACAGATCGGTTACAGCACGCTGAGATGCTGGTGTTGCAGCCTTCAATTCCTGTGTATCGATAAGTACATCATTTTCATAAAGGCGGTATTCTGTAGCATTTGTACCCCACCAGAGATTCATCGTTACGCTGTAAATGCCATCGCCATCCCAGTTATCTTGGGAAAGAGTAGCTTTACCTGGTGCTGCATTGGTTACTTGTACCGTCAGCTCGTCACTACGTGTCGTGCCTTTGCTGTTGGTCAGCTCGGCTACATACGTATATGTGCCATTAGCTTTGTCAGTGATTGCTGTTTTGGTTGATTGCGCTTGTGGTGTAGCTTCAGTTAACTTTTGAGTGTCAACAAGTACGCCGTTCTCATACAATTTGTATTCCGAACCATTGTCGCCCCACCACAGATTCATCGTTACGTTATAAGAACCGCCGAACAGCCCTGTTGTATAGCCGTTATCAGAAGAAAGCACCGGTTTACCCGGTGCTCCCACAGCTGGAGTGGAAGGCACTTCGCCTCCACCTTGTTCTTCGGCAGCAACAAAATCGTTCAAGCTTCTAGGCTTCAGTTGATATACATCTCTGAAAATAGCCGATACACCTGTGATATCAATCTTGTCTCCCGCAGCATAAGGGAAGGAAGTTTCAGTTACACCTGTACGTGTATCCACGCGCACATGTGTAGTTGTTCCGTCAGCAGCTACCGCATCGAATTCAAATGATCCAGCAGGCGTAGCGCTAATGATATTTTGAACCGTTACATCTTTCAACTGTACGAGTTGACCTTGGTTACCGTCATTAATGGTTGTAACGAGAGCCGGAGCAGGAACAGAGGCAGTACCGGTTTTCTCAATAGCTACAACATCGGTAAGCTCAAATTCGCTGTTATAGATCGTTGTTGGTGCAGTAACTTTCACTTTGTCGCCAACTTGGAAGCCACTAATATGTTGGAATACATAGATTCCAGCTGTCTCATCTTGAAGATAGAAGGCTTGTCCGCCAAATGCACCCGGCTGAGTTGTAACTACACCTTCAATGGTTACCGTTGAGCCAACTGCTTTGGTACGAGCTTCAGCAACCGTAATTGTTGCTGGGATTGGTCCTTCTTCCTCTGGAAGCGGAACGGCTGGTACATTACCTACAGTCACTGCATTTGTAATCAAGTTGCTGCCGTTCAAGCGTAGGCGCAAGCTTGCATTGCCGTTTGTACCTGGTTTGATGCGAACGTTAAGGTCTTTGATTGCACGACCTTTGCTGTCAGAAGTTACGCTAAATGCAGAACTATAACCGTACGATGTCGGCCATGTGCCGCTGTCATTTTGAATCATAGCTACTTGGGTTCCACCAGTCAGATAGATCCCTGCGCTATAGCCTGATACCGTTGTATTTGGAGGCATGTTCTCTACTACAACACGCACCTGGAAGTCTTCTGCATTAGGAAGTGTATCCTGTTTCACGAAGCTATAGGAAGCATTCGCACTAGATGCAGGTCCGCCGTAAGACCCAGCTTTGAACGTGGAGCGATCATACCACTTGTACCCAGCAGCAGGTGCCGCCCAAGGTTCAGCTTGTGGCTCTGTAGAAGCCGCTGGTTCTTCAAATGGCAACAGGGCAGTAGCGTTATCCAGCTCCAGTCCAGCCACTTCTGTCAGACTAGTATAGTTTTCTTGCGTCGCGAGCCAGTTCACTGTGTTCACAAGCAATACCGCATCGTCAGCTTCTTTGAAGCCGTCATAGGTAGTTTTGCGTGTGCCTGTCTCTTCACGCAAGTATTTAGGCGATGCATCTTCCACTGGGGAAGAGTCACCGATGAAGGCAGCTTTACCTGCACCCAGCTTGGATACAGCCACGTAAGGACCTTCTTCAATGCCACCACCGTTGTAGACACCTTGGTCAACAGCATTGTTCCATTTGGCATTGGTTTTTGGCAGATACACGATACCCTTCGCAAGCGTTGGGTCTGTGATTGCCAGTGTGGAACCCGCGTGCATAGCTACGGATGATACACCTTCCGTGATGCCAAAGGCTTGATCAGCCGGAACGATAATGTTCGCGTCAATATCGCCTAATGCGTTGTAGCGGAAACGGATACCGAAGTTTTCGGACAACCAGTCTGTGCTCGTTACATTCTGCATAGCCTCGGAGTTACGTTCCTCCGTGCTCATGCCTTTGATTGGATCTTCAAATGCCCCACGGCGATAACCGTTAATGGCTTCTGAACCGTCCCAGCGGTTTTTGTTACGATCGGCATTGTAATGATCTCCGATGAAGAAGATACTGCCGCCTTGCTCTACATATTGTTTCATTGCTGCTTGTTCCGAAGTTTTGAAAGGAATCTGAGGTTCTGCAATTACGAATACGTTATACTCTTTCAGATCCTCATAGGTAAATGGGGTTGTCTTGCGCAGTTCCTTTACGTAATATCCATCATTCGCTAACGCATTTCCGAAGTCCGAGAAACCACCATCGATTACCCAATCTGCGGCTCCAGCCGTCTGACCGTGTGAGTTGTCGAACAATACCTTTTTGCCAGCATTTTCGTTAACGACCTTTGCCTGAATGAACGGTGCCGGATCTGTCGGTCCTTCCGCATGTACCGATGCATCTCCGTTCCATAATCCAATCTGTAGCGGCAAAGCCATGGACAATGCCAGGAGTGATTTTAACCAAACTCCCCGCAAACCTGTCAATTTACCCAACCAAATCCCTCCCAAAAATTAGTTGATTCATAAGTTCGTCCATATTCTACCACACCAAAATCTAACATAGTCATATCAAAATGTAAAAATTAACTCGATATTTGTAAAATTGGGTATTATGACATATTCATATAGGCCTTAGGTATATATAATGCCATCTCCGTGTGCTACAATATGTTCATTTTCGTAATAAAAAAGCCATCTCCTAAGAGATGACTTTAGCTCGAATTCGATTGACCGCATGGAAGACAGAGGATTTAATCATGCCTTCACTGCGGTTGACCAGCTCCGCCGTTTCTTTAATGGAATATCCATGGATCAGGCGCAGCTCTAATATTTTACGATGCTCGGTATTGTTAATATGGGAGACAAGATCGTTTACACCTTCATTGATTTCTAAATTTGGTGTGTCTACATGGTGTGTGGGTACCTCTAGTCGGCTGTCACGCCGTAATGTGCGAGTACGTCTGCGGAAGCTATCCATTGCTAGATTACGAGCAATACGCTTGAGATAGTAGAGAAGTCGATCTTCAGGTATGGGATCAGTAACCTTCATGAGCCGAATGAAGCACTCCTGAGCTAGATCCTCGGCATCCTGCGGTTGTTTGAGGATATGTGATAGATACCTTGTAATTTCTGATTTATAGTTGACGTAAGCGTCATTTATCTGTGTGTTGTTCATATGATGTGAATCCCCCTTGGATACAGATCAGGCTTGATTCCGGTCTGGTTACTCTTGCTTATGATGCAAGTATATCGGGCGGTTGTTTCCAAACCGTTCAGAGTTGTATCGGAGTTGTAACATTTCTCGCATTCCTCTGTTCAAGGAGCCAATTTGCGATACAAAATATAAGTAGAAGAAATTCATAGAGCAGGGAGATTACGAGAGGACCATGAGACAAAAAGAGATTTTGATTATTGAGGATGAGGAATCCATTCGAGATATTTTATCGTATTCATTGCGCAAAGAAGGATTTGAGATGAAGGAAGCCGCTTCTGGCAAAGAAGGCCTAGAACTGCTTCGTCAATCGAAGCCCGATCTGATCCTGCTGGATCTGATGCTGCCGGATATGAGCGGGTTTGATGTGTGCAGACAGCTATCTGTGAATTCCAAAATTCCTGTAATCATGATTACAGCGAAGTCCGATATGTTAGATAAGGTGCTCGGCATGGAGCTTGGAGCAGATGATTATATTACTAAACCTTTTGATATCCGTGAGGTTGTTGCACGTATTCGAGCCATCTTTCGCCGGATCGACCTGATTAGTGAGACGCTGGAGAATCAGTCTTATGAGGTTGTAAGGTTAGGCAAACATATCGAGATCCGTAAGGATGAGCGTGAAGTGTGGAAGGACGGGGAACGTGCAGGTCTAACGAATAAAGAATACGATCTGCTGTTATTTCTAGTGAACCATCACCGCAAGGTGCATACACGCTCTGAGCTGCTGGACAAGGTATGGGGGTTTGAATTCGCTGGAGATACCCGAACGGTGGACATTCATGTACAACGAATCCGTAAGAAGCTCGATAGCGGAGCACAAGGAATATCGATGATTGAAACGGTATTTGGCGTAGGATACAAATTGAATATTCAGGTGCAGACATGAAGTGGACGATTCAGTTCAAAATGGTCGTGTTATTCTCAGCAATCGTGTTCATCGGATTCGCTGCTCTCTTGATTCTCTCAAGCAAGGTAGCTGAGGAGAATATGTACCGAGAAGTGCATGAGGATATCGTTCAATCGAAAAAAAACCTAGATATTGCGCTGAATCAGTATTTCTTGATTCATAATAAACGAATGAGCAAGGATACTCTCGAAGCTGGAAGCCGCGAGCTTGCAGAGCAGATCGGTTCTGCGGTTGGCGGAACGATTACAGTATACCGTCCTGATGCGTCGTTATATAGCGCCGCGAACAGCGGGGTTGACGTTGTTAAGCGGACTGACATTCCTGATGTGGAGCAAGCTATGCAGTCTAAGATTGCATACACAACAGTGGTGGATCAAGGTCAAGTGACTGCAAGTTTGTCTTTTCCGATTCAATCAGGTCAGCAAGTGATTGGCATTGTGCAATTGGAGAAGGATTATACCGATCTGTATAAGCGGAACCTCCGTTTCCAAAATACGATTAAGCTATTTGCGGCGGCTATTTTCGTATTTATATTTATCGCATCGATCTTTATTTCCCGGAAAATCACGCAACCGATCCGTGTACTGACGAAACGGTCTGCTGAAGTGGCGCAAGGAAGTCTCCATGCAGATATTCAGATTACTACGAAGGATGAGATTGGTGAGCTTGCCTCAAGCTTTACGGTCATGATTGATCGAGTTCGAGAGCAGATTGATGTCATTGAGCGAGAACGGGACGAAGTGAAACAAGTGCAGGCACGAAGCAAAGTTTTTTTTGATAATGTAACGCATGAATTAAAAACGCCTTTAACGACGATTCTGGGATATGCCCAGATCTTGCGGGATAATGGATTTACGGATCAGGCTTTTTTCGATAAAGGCATGAATTATATCATCAAAGAAAGCCGCCGTCTCAATACGATGGTTGCCGATATTCTGGAGGTGTCTGTGTCATCAGCAGTCATTCAGGCGTACCGGTTCGAGCGCATCGAAGTATCCGATATTATTCGCGAAGCTTGTGAGGACATGTCCATCAAGGCAGGCAAGTACAACATTGGTATCCACTATGAACTGGAGGAAGAGCTCTACCTTCACGGGGATCGCGACAAGCTCAAGGAGGTATTTCTCAACGTTCTGGATAATTCGGTGAAGTACAGCGATGTGAATTCGATTATCGAGGTACAGTCCTCTCGTGCAGGCGACAGTATCGATATTGTCATTCGCGATCAGGGAGAGGGAATTGGTGCGGAAGCGCTCCAGTATGTATTCGAGCCTTTCTATCAGGATAAAGGGATTAATCGCACGGAAAAAGGAAGCGCTGGACTCGGATTATCCATTGTGAAAAACATCGTTGAGCGTCATGGGGGAACAGTAGAGATGAAGAGCATCATACATGAAGGGACACAAGTGCATATCCGTCTTCCGGGGGAAAGGAACGCATGAGGCCTTCAGGATTTTGGCGTAATCAGCGTGATAGATTGATGCTGTTCGGGCTGTTGATTGTATTTGCCTGTGGCATCTTCGGTATCGGCAGTCTGTTTAGCATCGGGAACCTTAAGCCCAGAACGGTAATTCTGCCGAGTGAGCAATTCAATAGTGCCCTGGCACCACCTCCGAGCAGTACTATTCAGATTGAATCTGCAACGAAGATTCCGAATGACTTTGGGATTTATGATTTTGACGTGGTGGATCGTAATACGTTGGTCGTTAATGGTCCGGAGAAGTCCTATACTGGCTTGAAATTGTCTCTCTTATCTCTGGATGATAATAAGGTGAAGGATATTGGCGGCAATACGGATTATGGCGTTTTCCTAAGTCCAGATCGGAAGCAGTTAGTCTATTCACAGTACCGTTCAGGTCAGGTTCAGCGCACTACATTTGGCTATGATCTGAGTACTGGGGAGCGTAGCAAGTTCGGACAGGATAACTCGTACTACAGAACGTTTGTGGGAAACAGCACCTATATTGGTCAGGATGAGCTTGCCTTTAGCCAGATGAATACGAGTACAGGTAAGGCTCGTGTGATATACACTCATCAGGAACTGATGTCCGTGCTCAAGGATGCGAGTGATGTGAAGAATGCAAGTGACACGTTTATCGTGATGGATGTATTCGAAGTGAGTCCGGATTTGAAGCAAGCCTATATCCTCGTTATGCTCAAAGACAGCTTCGCCATCTATCGTATTTCTCTTGAAGATGATCATGAAGTAACCATGGTTATGAAAATGAAAGACATTCAGCAATTTAGGCTGTTGAAAAATGGGGATATGATTGTCCAAGGCGAGGACAACAACGTACAGGGATTGTATCGGTACACCGCAGAGCAAGGTCAATTGCATCTGTTGTTAAAGGGGACGTATTGGAACTTCGATCTGGATGCAGATGAATCCCGTCTAGCCTACGTCATCCCGATGGATAATCAGAACAATGAAGTGCACATCGCTTATCTGAATGATAATGAATTAAGCTCGGATACGGTAATCTACCGTAATATTGAGAACTTTATGAAGCTGAAGTGGAATGATGATGAACTATTCGTAGTAGGCAGCTCGTTAGACAAAAGCGAGTTATATCGGTTTAGCTTCCGGGCTTGGTAGTGTTGAGGGGAATTTGTATGGCCTTGTTCTGCACAGTGGTGGTTGTAGCCACCCTGCGGACAAGGTCTTTTTTGTGTCATATTTTACAACTTAGATACAACTATGGAAGGCTAAGATACATCTCCACCCTATAATTTAAAGGAAGTTCAAAAATTCGCTGCTATATGAATTAAACGAAACCTTTACACCAGAACGGAGAGGACAGAAATAACATGGAGAAGCGGAGCGTTCGCCTGAAAGCTTTCTACAAGAAAGCTACATCGGAAGCATAAGCTATCCCCGGATTTTCCCTTTGAAAAAAGGGAATCAAAAAAATCTGGGGATAAGAGCGATCGGAAAGTTATTCTGTCATCGGAGTGGTAAGTGTAAGTATTCTTTAGTTCAACGTATACGGTACTGAAAACCGACTTTTTGAACATGTACTATAGTCATACATAATCAGCAGCTTGAAAGGAAGACAAGAAGGAATGCTACGAGTTGAACATTTATCCCACTCGTTCCGCAACGCACAGGGAAGCGTGCCGGTGCTTCAAGATATTAATCTGACGATTGGGAAAGGCAAGATGGTTGCTCTGCTAGGCAGCTCAGGTTCAGGAAAGTCCACGCTACTTAATCTAATGGCTGGGCTGATGAAGCCAGATCAAGGCAAAATTCTCATCGCCGATCAGGATATTGTTCGCTTCGGCGAGAATCGTCTGGCGGAGTTCCGGCGCAGCCATATCGGTTTTATTTTTCAATCGTATGAGCTGTTATCCAATCTTACGATTCGGGAAAATGTGGAGCTGCCGCTGGTGTTTATGGGCGTGAGTCCCTCCAAACGTAAGGTCAAAGCGCTACAGTTGCTGGAGCAGGTGGGCTTGGGTGAGAAAGTTAATCTGTTCCCTTCCCAATTATCTGGTGGTCAACAACAACGGGTCAGTATTGCACGCTCCCTCATTACTGAGCCGTCGGTTATTTTCGCGGATGAGCCTACAGGGAATTTGGATACGGAGACGGAGGAAGAGATTATTGCGATTTTGCAGAAGCTTAATCGGGAGATGAACACGACCTTTGTCATTGTGACGCATGAAGCAGAAGTGGCTGAGCAGATGCAGGTTGTACTTACGCTACATAAGGGTGTGTTGGTTGAAGAAACGGCATGAGAAGCTTGAGGTAGAGGAGAGAAATTGTGAGATTACTGGATGTATTACGTATGGCCTGGGGACAGATCATTCGTAGGAAGATGGTAACGCTGCTCTGCATGATCGGTCTGTCCATTGGCTCGGCGGCAATGATTATTGCGCTTAGTGTAGGACAATCCGTACAGACCTTTAGCGAGCAAACGTTAAATGCCAATTATAAGATGGATGAGATTACGATTTCGCCTAATGAAGGTATTCGTACCGGCAGCGGTAGTGGAGGGCAGAAGTCTAATTTTGAACGGGGAGCTCTGACCTTAGAGAAGATTGAGATTATTCAAAGACTTCCGCATGTGGTTGCTGTCGCACCGATGTTGAAGATGGACACATTAGAAATGGTTCTGCCAGACGGACGCAGCACTTATGTTGAAGTCATTGGAACGGAGCTTGAAGCACTGCGAGGATTCGGATACACCTATTCGCAAGGACGCGGGGCAGAGGATGGAAGAATTGCCGTGACGAGTTATGGGGCTGCGTTTGGATTGGTGGATCCCAAGGTAACTCAGAAGTTAATCGAACAATTGAATGCCGATCCGTATAATAACGATCTCTTGCAGCAGTACACGGAGATGTCAGCGAAGCAAGATCAATTAGTACAGCAGCGGGTTCAGTTTCGCTATGAAGATTATACGAATCCAGGCAAAACCAAACTGAGCGGTTCTGTGACCGTGTCTGGAGAATTGACGAAGCCTTCTAATATGGATGATTTTACTGCCCAAAATGATAAAAAAGTATATTTGCCACTGGATACAGTTCGTGCATTGCAGGATGAACTAGGCATACAACAGACAGATCGTTCGGCTGCTAAGCGTCTTAACTCGGCTCTAGTCAAGGTGGAGAATAAGCGCTATGTTTCTCAGGTTGAGGAACAGATCAAAAAACTGACATTAAATACACAGAGTAATCTGTTTCAAGAGGAAGCCATGTCGAGTCAGCTAGCGATGTATCAAAAGGCAGCTATGGGCATTGGCGGTTTTATTATGCTGCTGGCTTCCCTATCCATTATTGTAGCTATGATCATGTCTACGCATCAGCGTCGCAAACAGATCGGTGTCATGAAGGTGCTCGGTGCGAATCTATGGCAGATTCGCCAGATGTTTATTATTGAAGCAGCGATACTTGGACTGATGGGTGGTGTTGCTGGTGTCGGTATTGCCTTTGCTGCCCTGGATGGGGTGAATAGTTTGCTGGCAAGCCAAATGGCAGATCAACAGAACGGGCCAATGACGGTCATTATCGAGCAGTCTGCTCTGCCGCTAGGCATCGTTTTTGCTGTGCTGGTTGGGGTTGTTTCCGGTATCTATCCAGCCATTAGTGCTTCCCGAACGAATGCACTGAGCGTTATCAAATCGATGTAATACACAGCTTGTACAAGGAGAGAGAAACTCCCCAAACTTTATCAGCGAAAGGGAATATGGGCACATGAAGAAATGGTTTAAAATCATCATCACAATCGTACTATTAGCAGGCGTTGGCTACTGGTTATATGAGAAGTACAAGCCTAAACCGGAGTTGCCGGTAGAGATTCCACCGCCAATTACATTTGACGTAACACAGGAAACGATGACGCAGACCATTCAGGTAAAAGGAAAATCCGTGTACACCGACCAGACGGATGTATTTGCTCCTTATGCTTCGAGCATCAAGCAATGGCATGTGAAGAGTGGAGATCAGGTAAAGAAGGGAGATATTCTGTTCACATTAGATACGACAGCGCAACAAACAGAAGTTCAGCAACTGGAAAGCGATCTGGAAAAAGCTCGGTTAGATTATGAACTTAATCAGGTTAGTGTTGAGCAAGCAGGGATGACGGAAACGCTTGGTGTAACTGAGGAAGAACGCAAGAAGGCTTTTGTTGAACGGGAGGGCAAACGTCTGACAAGCGAGTTGAGTCAGAAAGCATTACTTCTCAAGGAGCAGGAGATACAGAAGAAGAAAGAGGAGATGAGTAAAGCCGTTGTCTATGCTTCCGCGTCTGGTATATTCCAGATGAATGACGAGGACAGCAAAACACGTGCAGTGACAGAGGGACAAGTGATCGGGTCTATTACGAACACCAGTAAACTGAAGTTTATGACGATTGTTGGAGAAGAAGAGATGTTCCGGCTCAAGGTCGGGATGCCCGTTCAGGTACGAATGACAGCGCAGAAAGATCTCGAATTTACGGGGAAGGTAAGCAAAGTGTCCAAATTTGCACGCAAGAGTACGGATACAGATCTGAAACAAGCTTCCCAATTCGATGTGGTGATTGACCTGAAGCCAGACGCAAAAATGTTTGGCGGGGTAAGTCTTGAGGGGGATATTGAGACAACGCGTAAAGACAAAGCCACGGTTGTATCCAGCATAGCCGTTATGCGTGATCAGACGGAGCCTTATGTGTTACTCGACAAAGGAAATGGACAGACCGAGCCACTGACGATTAAAGCCGGGATGGAGTCAGGTGACAAAACAGAGGTGCTTAGCGGTTTAAAACCGGGAGATGTTGTAGTCATCCCTTAGGCAGGTTGCTTGCTATTAGACAGGGAGTGTTCCAATGAGAGGTTCATTGTGGCAAAATAGGTCATGATGAGCCTTTTATTGGCTCTGGGAAAGGGATTCTCGAATTCCTGCCAAATTTATGGAAAAAAATATAAATAATTTTAGTTAATTCAATTTACAGTAATATTTACATGTCGTATAATCGAGCTATGAGGAGGTGAACACGCGATGGGAGGTTTGCAGGCGATGCGCCTTTTTTATAACCTCAATAAGTAAGCGCTTACTAAAATGAAGTAGGCACGTTTGTTCGTCAGGCGTCACACCATTTCATCTTCGTTTCTGTTACACACACACAATCAACATCACCCACATGATTACCACATGATCCGACCCCACACATCCTTAGTTACCCACAATTCCAGTCATTCCGACCTACGACCTACACCGTCACTTATCTTATGTTTTGAGTTGGTATGTCCTTCGTTCCTTGGCTATTGTCTTGGTTATTGTTCAACATGAATGAATCCCGCATGGAGGTGTTATTTCAGCTCATCCGAACGTTCTCTACGTGCTATGCACCATGCTAACACAGAGGATCAAAAAATGAGTATAAACCAAATTTGAACAGGTTCAACTAAATTTTTTACAGGCTAATGGAGAGGACAGAAATAACGTGAAGAAGCGAAGTGGTCGCCTTTATCACCGGATTTTCCCTTTAGAAAAGGGAATCAAAAAAATCTGGGGATAACAGCGATCGGAAGGTTATTCTGTCATCGAAATGGTCAGTGTAAATCTTCTTTAGTTGAACAAATCTAACTAAAGGAAAGGTGGAACTATGAAGACTAAATTGAAAGCTAAATCGAGAGGTAAGAACGCGCTGCGCAAAGGTGTAAAACAAATGCTGGCAGCTACGCTGCTGGCGGCGGGCATATTCCCTGGGATGTCTTCGGGTATAGCTCAGGCGGCAGAGGCGCGTGTGGACAACCCGTTTGTTGGAGCAACGGCTTATCTGAATCAGGATTATTCCGCTCTCGTGGATACGTCCATTGCGCTCACCAATGATGCAACGCTAAAAGCGAAGATGGAAACTGTAAAATCATACCCAACGGCTGTCTGGATCGACCGCATTGCTGCCATCTACGGTGGTACGGATAATGCGGGGCGCAAAAGCATCGAGCAGCATCTGGATGCAGTCCTTGCTCAGAAGCAACCTGGCGTACCTATAACGGCATCTTTTGTTATCTATAACCTACCAGGTCGGGATTGTCACGCCCTTGCATCTAACGGAGAACTTCCCCTAACACAGGCTGCACTACAGACATATAAGACGGATTACATTGATGTCATTGCAGATATCTTCGCAGATCCGAAATATCAGGATATTCGAATTGTTGCGATCATTGAACCGGATAGCCTGCCGAACCTTGTAACGAACCTGAGTACACCAGCCTGTGCTCAAGCGAGCTCAACAGGTATCTATGAAGATGGCATCAAATATGCGCTGGACAAGCTGCATGCCGTTCCAAACGTATACAATTATCTGGATATCGGGCACTCCGGCTGGCTTGGATGGGATACCAACCGTGCACCTGCCATCGCTCTGTACACTAGTGTAGTACAAGATACAGCAGCAGGTCTGCAAAGTGCCGATGGTTTCATCACGAATACAGCTAATACGACCCCTCTGCATGAACCAAATCTGCCTAATCCGGATCTGAACATTGGTGGACAACCGATTCGATCCTCCAGTTTCTATGAATGGAACCCGTACTTTGATGAGACGGACTTCACTGCAGCGCTCTATTCTGGATTCGTCCAAGCAGGATGGCCGACCAGCACAGGCTTCCTCATTGATACCAGCCGTAACGGATGGGGCGGGGTGAACCGTCCAACATCGGCTACAGGCAGCAATATTAATGGCTACGTAAATTCTGGACGGATCGATCGTCGTGATCACCGAGGCAACTGGTGTAATAACAGTGGCGCAGGCATAGGGGAAGCACCTAAAGCTGCTCCAGGTCCGGCACATCTGGATGCCTATGTATGGGTGAAACCTCCAGGTGAATCGGATGGCTCCAGCTCCGAAATTCCGAATAATGAAGGCAAAGGCTTCGACCGGATGTGTGATCCTACCTTCATCACGCGGGATGGCGTATTAACAGGTGCACTACCTAATGCTCCAGTATCGGGTCACTGGTTCCATGATCAATTCGTAACCTTGGTGAAAAATTCATTCCCAGTTCTGCCTTCAAGTAATGGTGGAGGCAACCCTCCGGGAGGTGGTGACACAGCTCCGGCAGCGCCAACCGCATTGACTGCTTCTGCGGGTAACGCTCAGGTGTCATTGACTTGGACAGCTTCTGCAGGTGCAACGAGTTATAGTGTGAAGCGTGCGCTAA
Organism: Paenibacillus tundrae; assembly: GCF_036884255.1. Lineage (NCBI taxonomy): Bacteria > Bacillati > Bacillota > Bacilli > Caryophanales > Paenibacillaceae > Paenibacillus > Paenibacillus tundrae. The sequence goes on from NZ_CP145605.1 coordinate 1,161,467, forward strand.
GTCCTTCTGGACCGTTCACTACCATTGCAGCAAATGTAAGTGTAACATCGTTCAACAATACTGGTTTGATCAACGGCACAACGTATTATTATGTTGTGACCGCCAAGAATGCAGTAGGTGAAAGTGTTAATTCTACGACAGCTACAGCTACTCCGGTAGCGGGTGTGACAACGCCAGCAGCACCGACAGCATTAACTGCAACGGCAGGCAACGCACAAGTTAACCTGACGTGGACGGCCTCGGCAGGAGCGACAAGCTACAATGTGAAACGCGCAACAAGTGCAGCAGGTCCATTCACTACCATTGCGGCCAATGTGAGCGGATCCTCGTTCACCAACACAGGGCTGACGAATGGCACAACGTATCATTATGTAGTATCCGCTGTGAATACAGCAGGTGAAAGTGTTAATTCTGCTGCGGCTTCCGCTACACCTCAGAGTGTAGTTGTGCCAACGAGTGATCTCGTATTGCAATATCGTGCAGGGGATACGAATGCAACAGATAGCCAGATCAAGCCATATTTTAATATCAAAAACGTGGGTACAACCGCTGTGAACTTGAGTGATCTGAAGATCCGTTATTACTTCTCAAAAGAAGGTACAGCCGCGATGGATTCCGCGATTGACTGGGCACAGATCGGTGCATCCAACATTCAACGCACCTTCACGGATTCCTATGTGGAGCTCAGCTTCACATCAGGAGCTGGAAGCATCCAGCCTGGCGGACAATCCGGAGAGATTCAACTTCGGATGTATAAGACGGATTGGTCGAGCTTTGACGAGTCTAACGATTATTCCTTCGATCCTACCAAAACATCGTATCAGGACTGGAGCAAGGTAACGCTCTATCAAGGTGGAAACCTGGTATGGGGAATCGAGCCTTAAGAGATTGTTGAAAAAAGAAAATCCATCTTTATGAACACGCACTTGAACAGCTGTTTTAATCAGGGTAACCGCAATTCTCCGAATGTTGGAGGATTGCGGTTTTCTCTATGTCATACTGGAACGGTCAATACATATGTCCAACTCATTGGTAACAAACACTGAATATTGATCATTTTCAACGGATAATTACCTATGGTGGAAACGGGAGGATGTCTATAATAGTACCCGATGGCAGGATCTTACTGCTCCTGACTGCTGAGATCGAAGGGGGACAGTGCTGAATTAAGTCAGATAAGGGCTAGGTTGATCCGATTTATTGTAAGCGCAATCATTTCTTTGGCGTCACTATTCTGTCTTAAGGAGAGTGAAGGTGGATGAACTCAGAAACAACAACGCAGGTGCAACAGAGAGCAGCTTCTCGGCAATATGGTAATCGTAAAAAAACGGGGATGCCACTCGCAGCAAAGGTGCTCTCTTCTGCACTTAGTGTGGCATTGCTCTTTGCAGGAACAGCCGGAATCGGTGGGGCAACCGCCGCTGCAAACGGAGCAGGTTCAGCAGAGGTAGGTCTGCAATCCAGTAAGGGAGGCGGGCATGTGAAGGACATTCAACTGGAATACTTGGATCGCGGTCTCGTGGCGGCATCGACTTCGGAAGGTGTTTTTCTCAGTTGGCGTTTGCTTGGAGATGAAGCTACCGGTTACAGTGACCAAGGACTGACAGGCACTAATTTCAACGTATATCGGGATGGGAAGAAAATCGCTACCGTTACGGACAGCACCAACTATGTAGATAAGTCGGGCAAAGCTTCTTCTCGTTATGAAGTTGCCGCAGTTAATGCGAAGGGCAAAGAGAGTAAACGCAGTTCATCGGTCAAACCTTGGGCGAACGGTTATGTTGATCTACCTTTGCAAAAACCAGCTGATGGTGTTACTCCTGCTGGAGAAAAATACACGTACTCGGCTAATGATATGAGCGTTGGTGATGTAGACGGGGACGGGCAGTATGAGTTTTTTGTGAAATGGGATCCTTCCAACTCCAAGGACGTATCCCAAAAAGGGTATACAGGTAATACTTACGTAGATTGTTACACGCTCGATGGACAGTTGTTATACCGAATCGACCTTGGGGTCAACATTCGTTCAGGTGCCCATTATACACAGATGCTGGTTTATGATTTTGATGGAGATGGCAAGGCTGAATTGATGTTCAAGACGGCGCCGGGTACCAAAATCGTGAAGTATAACAAAAAAGGAAAAGTAACTTCCGAGAAATATATTACGTTACCTAAAGAGGATCGCAAAGCAGGATACTCCCATGAGGATGACTACCGCATGAGTGCAACGGACTACTACAACCATGTTGTAGATATGTTCAAGAACTGGCACAAGCACGAAGAAGTGGTCAAGGGTAACTGGCCTGCTACGTTGGAAGAAGCATTTGGTATAGAGAAGAAGTATAACTATCCGCTGTCTGAAGCAGATGCAAAGAGTCTAGCTGACTACTTCATCGATGTGTATGCGCCAAGCCGTAGTGACCGTAATGAGCTGCGCAAATTTGAAGGATTCGTGGTGGATGGACCTGAGTATGTGACGGTGTTCGAAGGGAAATCGGGCAAAGAGCTGGAAACGATCCCTTATGAACCGGAACGTCACGATGATGGTCTGATGTGGGGAGATTATGCGATGAACCGCATCGAACCGGCAAACCGCGTAGACCGCTTCCTGGCAGGCGTGGCGTATCTGGATGGGAAGAAGCCTTCCGCGATCTTCGCGCGTGGGTATTATACTCGCACCACGATGGTTGCTTATAACTGGGATGGCAAGAAGCTCAAACGTGAGTGGAAGGTAGATAGTGGCTGGACGCCAATGAAAAATCCATTCAATGATGGACCTCATGGCGTAGACGGTACAGATCCAACGTACGGTGAAATAACGACGCAAGGTGCGCACTATTTCAGTGTGGCTGATGTGGACGGGGATGGCAAACAAGAGATTGTATACGGCTCTGTTACGATAGATCATGACGGTAGCGTGCTGTATAACTCGAAGGATGTCATGCCTGCTGAAAGTGCAGCGCCAGGAACAATAGCACGATTGGGACACGGCGATGCTCTGCATGTAGCAGACATTGACCCGGATCGTCCAGGGCTTGAGATCTTCATGGTACATGAGGGTGGACCATGGGCTCCGTATGGGTATTCTCTGCGTGATGCGAAGACTGGCGAAGTGATCTATGGTGGCTACACTGGTAAAGACACAGGACGCGGAATGATTGGGGATGTTGATCCAACCCGCCGTGGACTGGAGACGTGGGCAGTGGGATTGTGGACAGCCCAAGGTGAGAAAATAAGTGACACAGCACCAGGTACGAATATGAACATTCGCTGGGCTGGAGATATGACGACACAGATCGTGGATGGCGCTATCGATGTCACGCCTACCATTAAAGATTGGAAGCGGGGTACGTTACTAACCGCAACTGGGACGTTGACCAATAACTACACCAAGGGTACACCTGGTCTGGTGGCAGATATTTTCGGAGATTGGCGAGAAGAGATGCTGGTGAGAACAGCGGACAGCTCTGCCATCCGTATCTACTTGAGCACCGAGGAGACGGATCGGAAGCTGTACACGCTCATGCATGATCCAATGTATCGCGTAGGTATTGCTGGACAGAATAGCGGATACAACCAGCCTTCCTATCCATCCTTCTATATGGCTTCGGATATAGACTGGTCGAAAGTGCCACTGCCTAAATTCCATACGGGTAAGGGCGGTAAGTAAGCTGAACCACAAGTGAATCCGGATTAACGGTAGTACCATTGGAGAAGGCTCTGACAGAGTCCTGTGGTTAAACACATGGGGCAGTCAGAGCTTTTTCGTATGATCAGGTTTTATAATTGCTGTTCAATTCTTCTGCTCTTGCTCGCGAACAATATTGGAATGTAAATGCTGCACAGAGGCGAGATCCTTAAGCACAACCTGTCCCTGCTCATAGGCAAGTGTAGTGATGGAGCATTCGGGGATGAGTGTATGTTGTACAGCAACGAAATCAGGAACCCATGTGTGAAGCTCTTGCGTGGGAAGGGTGTGAACGAGGAAATCCGTAATTAACCCGCCATGTGTGACAAGGATATAATGATTAGTCGTAGTCTGCTCAGGTTCAGACAGCGCTAACTCAGATAGAAAATGGGCTAAACGTTCCCCAGCCTGTCTGGCTGAGTCGCCTACGGGTGGGATATAGTCCGGTTCACGCGTACAACGATTCCACATCTCGACGAATTGTTCGAAGGTCTGGTCAGGGGCATCTCCCCAATTGGCACGCTCACGGAGTCGTTGATCCTTCTCTACAGGAATTGCAGTAGCAAGACTGATGTAATTAGCCGTATCCATTGCTCTTCGAAGCGGGCTGGAGAAAATACGGGCATTCGGCAATTTTTTGAAATATTCCGCGGTCTGTTCAGCTTGAACCATACCCATCTCCGTAAGTCCTACATCTCCTATATACTGTTCCTTGATTCCATGTCTAACAAGATAAATCATCATGCTCATGATCACAGACCTCCTAGATAATTTAAATATGGAGTTACTTTTTCTCATTGAAGAGTAGTTTTTGCATCTATCTAATTAGATTATCATCTAATTAAACAATATTATATCAGTTTTTAATTAAGCTACATAGATTGAACTAGACATTTACACTTTAACGGAGAGGACAGATAAAACCTGAAAAAGCGGAGCGTTTGCCTGAAAGCTTTCTGAAAGAAAGCTACATCGGAAGCACAAGCTATCCCCGGATTTTCACCTTTGGAAAAGGGAATTCGAAAAATCTGGGGATAACAGCGATTGGAAGGTTGTTCTGTCATCGGAGTGGACTGTGTAAATATATGTAGTTCAATCTATATAGGTAGTTTAATTTACGCAAGGGCTATTGGTACAATAGGGGAAGTGAGGATTACTGCAGCGAGGAAGGTGTGCAGAATGGAACAAGAGCAAGACGTACCTATGACAGGCAGTTTGTTTCAGGAGCAATTACGAAGCGAGAACTGTGAACCTCGTTTCTATGCCTATTATTATAAGCAGTGGAATAACTACCGGATGAATTATCATGATCATGATTCTACGGAAATTATGTACATTATCTCGGGAATGTGTCGTGTGGATGTGCAGATGCCAGATGGGAGCGAGGAGCAGACCCTGTTGAAAAAAGGTCAGTTCATCCTGATCGATGCCGGTGTCCCGCACCGCTTGTTAGTCGAGGATGGTGCTGCTTGTCGCATGCTGAATGTTGAATTTGGCTTTGCCATCTCTGCATCGTCGGCATTGGGTCAATCTTCTATTCGCCAATTGGCGCTGGAAGAAGAAGAGGTTCAGCAATTCCTTCAGCATGCTTGTGCCTATCTGGTACTGCCTGACCCCGAAGAGGTGTATTACATTATGAAAAGCCTCGTATTAGAGCTGGATCAGCGCGGATTATCAGAGCAAGGGCGAAGCTTCCAGCCGATGAGGGTGATCCCTCAGGAAGAACGGTGGGAGCATCGAGAGGCACGAAACTTGAAAGCGCTGGATCAAGGCATACTGGTGCGTACCCTGTTTATTCAACTGTTGATTCGCGTTGCGCGTCTGCGTGGGGAGATGAGTCGGAGTGCCTCGGATCAGACGGAGCTGTATGTGAAACGAACGGTGGAATTCATGCATCAGAACATGGATCGTAGCATTCAGATGAAGGATATTGCGGCGGCTGTGAATTTACATCCAGGATATCTGCATCGTATTTTCCGTCAGCACACGCAGCGAACACCAACGGATTATCTGACGATGCTTCGAATGGAGAAGGCTAAGATGCTGCTGCAACAGACCGATATTCCTATATCCGAAATTTCCGATTATGTCGGCGTAGGAAGCAGGCAGTATTTTCATATGTTATTCAAAAAGTATACATCACTTACTCCCGTAGCCTTTCGTTCTTCCAAAGACCGTCATGTCAGTCACTACCCAATACATTCAATGGAAGAATAAAGCGACATGCAGAGCTTGCGGACAATCTTCAAAGGTTAGGATTTTTGACAACCTCAACCTGAAACAAGTCATGATTTTGATAACGCTTCCTTCACCGCCGTTGTTACAATGATTTCACGAAGTACATCCACATGAGATGAGATCATGACCGAAGCACATATTTCGGATCACGGGGAGGAATTAGCAATGTCTTTTAAAGTGGCATTTATCGGAGCGGGAAGTATTGGGTTTACACGAGGGCTGTTGCGAGATTTGTTAACTGTTCCAGAGTTCCGCGATATTGAGATCGCGTTCTGTGATATTAATCAGCATAACCTGGACATGGTTACAGAGCTATGTCAGCGGGACATTCGTGAGAATGGACTGAATATTACAATCCGGCCAACGACAGATCGCAGAGAAGCGCTCAAGGATGCAAAGTATGTGCTCTGCACCATTCGTGTAGGTGGACTGGAGGCTTTTGCAACCGATGTGGATATCCCGCTCAAATATGGCGTTGACCAATGTGTAGGCGATACGCTCTGTGCTGGTGGCATCATGTATGGGCAACGTGGGATCGCCGAGATGCTGGACATATGTAAGGATATTCGTGAGCACAGTGCACCAGATGTATTGCTCTTGAACTACTCCAACCCGATGGCGATGTTAACTTGGGCATGTAATAAGTATGGCGGCGTGCGTACGATTGGATTGTGTCATGGTGTGCAGCACGGGCATCATCAGATTGCGGAAGCATTTGGACTGCAAAAGAGTGAAGTCGATATTATCTGTGCCGGAATTAATCATCAGACTTGGTACATTCAGGCCTCTCATGAGGGACGGGATCTCACGGGCGATCTGCTTGAAGCTTTCGAGAAGCATCCAGAGTTTAGCCGTACGGAGAAAGTACGAATTGATATGTTACGCCGGTTTGGCTACTATAGCACGGAATCGAATGGTCATCTTAGTGAGTATGTGCCTTGGTATCGCAAGCGTCCTGAAGAGATCACAGACTGGATTGATCTAGGTAACTGGATTAATGGTGAGACGGGCGGATACTTGCGTGTATGTACAGAGGGAAGAAATTGGTTTGAGACAGATTTCCCGAACTGGATGAAGGATGAGCCGATGCGGTTTGTTCCGGAAAAGCGTGGGGAGGAACATGGTTCCTATATTATCGAAGGACTTGAGACAGGGCGGGTGTATCGTGGACACTTTAACACCGTGAATCATGGAGTCATTTCCAACTTGCCAGATGATGCGATAATCGAAGCTCCGGGGTATGTGGATCGCAATGGGATTTCAATGCCACATGTAGGTGATCTTCCACTCGGGCCAGCAGCCGTATGTAATGTGAGCATTTCAGTGCAGCGGCTTGCCGTTGAGGCGGCTGTGCATGGAGATGACACGTTGCTCCGCCAAGCCTTCATGATGGATCCGCTCGTTGGTGCGGTATGTAATCCGAAGGAAATCTGGCAAATGGTTGATGAGATGCTGGTTGCTCAGGCACAATGGCTACCTCAGTATGGAGAAGCGATTGCTGCCGCTGAAGAGAGACTGGCTGCCGGTAATCTCATTCCAACGAAGGAATATGAGGGTGCTGCGCGTCTCAAGGTGAAGACGGTGGAAGAAATGCAGCAGGATCGGGATGCAGCGAACAAAAATGCAGGTGAGTCCGACAAAGGGAAAGATCGTGAGAAAGTACAACAATAGTGTAAGCGTCGAATATGGGATTCAGCCGAAATAAGTGGAGGCTTACAAGTTTGTTTCCTTCGGAGACCATGTAATTGCTCACGTAGGTTTGCCTACGCTTCGCTACTCCATTTCTAGTTGCATCCTATCTTCTAGGTAACGAAAACCGTCCTTATTGAATAAATACTTCTAGTTTTAAATAGTGATGTGCTCCAGTTCTCGTGCTGGTGTGTATCACTATTTTTTTATTTTTGATTTTATTATGATAAACATATTACCTTTACAGACATAGTAATATGTCTTATAGTATACCCAGGTTAAGGAAAGTCGGTGAGTCGGTCAGATGCAAGAGCAAACCATTAATAGTGATTTGATTCGAGGAAATATTGATCCTATGATTCTGAGTGTGCTTCTGGCGACAGATCATTATGGGTACGGCATTATTAAGGAAATCTACCGCAAGAGTGGAGAACAGTTCGAATTGAAAGAACCAACGCTCTATTCTAGCTTGAAGCGGTTGGAGTCGAATAGATATGTAGAATCGTACTGGGGAGAACAGACGCAGGGCGGGAGACGCAAATATTACCGAATCACTTCAGAGGGTCGGATAGCCTACGAGAGACAGCTTCAGGACTGGCAAGCAGCCAAGACATTGATTGATAGCATGATCATTATATCTAGAGCAGAGGGAGATGAAGGATAGATATGAATCTAGAAGAACGTATTTCAAGGCATATGGAACGACTGTTTGAACATGCGCAGGATACAACAGCGAACAGAGAATTGAAGGAGGAGATACATAGCAACCTTACAGCCCGAGTGGAGGATTATATCGATCAGGGAATGAGTGAGGAACAAGCTTTTGAAAAGGCTATTCAGCATATTGCGGGATTGGATCAGATTATGAGTGATCAACATCAGGTACAACGATTCCCTTATTGGACTGCGGTATTGCAGTCTGCATTGATCTACTGTTTGATCGCGTGGATCATTACCATTCCGATGAGAGTTCTGATGGAGGGTAAGATCGTTAACTTTTGGCTTATGATTGCAAGTGCACTTGTGGGCGGGGCATACCTGCTATACATGTGGAGCAATCGAGAACGTCAACGGAATGCAGAAGCGACGACGACTGTCATTCGATCAACAACATTAAGGAAGTGGACGCGTATCGCCTGGTGGATGTGGGGTGCATTAATCCTAGTTTTGTGGAGCACGCAGGCTGCATTAAGATTCGGAAGTAACATCTGGTATAGCCGACCTGTTCAGGTGGAGGGTCCTTATCAATTTGCTGTACTAGTTATTGCTTTTGTGATCCCTTTGCTGACCATTATCGTGCCGTTGGTTGTGCAAAAGGCAGGACGTTTAGTAAGGGAATTTGAGGTAGGTGAGATCAGAGGATGAGGAAGAATCGTTGGATCATCGTGTTAGTACTCGTCGGACTCGTAGCTCTTACCGTGGTTGAAGGGATCATTAATCCTAGAATTGAAGCGAAGCAGCAGGCTTATGCTGCCGAGCAACAGCATCCGTTAACTCATGATTTTGCCGCCATACAGAATTATCGGAGTGCATACATGGGAGACTTCTCTAATCTTAGTCATCTGAATCAGGGGTTACCTTTGGCTGAATATCTGAATGGTTATCAGCTGTATCCCGATACATTTACGGCGGAAGTGAAGTACAATTTACGTTCGGATGAGTTGCAGGAGGAAGACCTTAAACGGATGCTTGTTTACAATGCAACTGCCAATTTTGTACTGATTGATAATCTGGAGCACATCGTGTACCAGTTGGAGGATACGCGTTATTCTTTGAGTCGTGAGGCTACCAAACAATGGGCTGGACTTGAACTAGGAGCACTTCAGATGCCAGATGATTGGGATTCCCATGTGCGTGAGCAGCTCGTGTCACCCGAGCAGGTGGAGGTCGCTTTTTCACAAATTATTGACAATTAAGCTGTACGATATGAATGGAATTGCACAACATGCTCGACTCTTCTCCCATGCTATGTTATTATAAGTCTCTGATAACGTGGTAACGAACTAAAGCGTTTGGGCTTGGTTTATAGACATGGAGGGGTAAGAGAGATGAGAAAAAAAGCGATTTTACTATTATTCATCAGTATATGTATGATTATTGTGGCTGGATGCTCCAGTTCCGGAAGCAAGGACGATAACACCATTATTGTGGGGATTGATGATAAATTCGCACCGATGGGGTTCCGGGATGAACAGAATGAAATTGTTGGCTTCGATATTGATTATGCGCGGGCAGCAGCGGAGAAAATGGGTAAAGAGGTTACTTTCCAGCCGATTGACTGGTCTTCCAAAGAGTCTGAGCTGAATAGTGGTCGGATCGATATGATCTGGAACGGGTATACGATTACGGATGAGCGTAAAGAGAAAGTGCTGTTTACGAAGCCATATCTTGAAAATAGTCAGGTAGTCATTACGCTTGCAGGTTCACCTATTACGAAGCTTGATGAATTGGACGGAAAAAACGTAGGTTTGCAGGCACTGTCCTCTGCGGCAGATGCACTAGCGGCAAGTCCACTGAACGACAAAGTGAAAGCTTCTGAGTTCAAAGATAACGTACTGGCTCTGACAGATCTGAAAACGACTCGTCTTGACGCGGTTATCATCGATGAAGTAGTTGCTAGATACTACATGGCAAAGGAAGAGGGAACCTACAAACTGCTGGATGAATCCCTTGCTCCAGAGCAATACGGTATTGGTATCAAAAAAGGAAATGAGGCCTTGCTGAACGATCTGCAAAAAGCACTTGATGAGCTGAATGCGGATGGCACAGCAGCTGAAATCTCAACCAAATGGTTGGGTGAAGATAAGGTTTTGAAATAGACAGGCGATGGCCTGACATACCGATGTGATGGATCTGGCTTGTCCAGAATGTTCGCTACCATAATGACCCCGTATTCCGCAATGGAGCATATGATGCTTCCGCGAGGAGTGCGGGGTTAACAGATTAGAGGAGACATATTCATGAGTTGGGATTATATATTAACGGTGATGAAGCCTATGCTTGAAGGGGCTCAGACAACGATTTTGATGTTTTTATTGGCAATTGTTCTATCTATACCGCTTGGATTTGGTATTACTTTACTGATGCGTAGTCAGTTTAAACCGCTAGCCTGGATTGCACACACATACGTCTATGTAATGCGAGGAACACCACTATTGCTGCAAATTTTGTTCTTCTGCTTCGGTCTTCCGCTGTTGCCGGTAATCGGCGAATATCTAGTGTTTGATCGTCTCGTTGCAGCGGCGATGGGATTTGTGCTCAATTATGCAGCATACTTTGCAGAGATCTTCCGAGGTGGCTTGCTCTCCATTGACAAGGGGCAACATGAGGCGGCTAAGGTACTTGGACTATCCAAGAGGCAGACGATGGTGAAGGTCATTATTCCACAGATGATCCGTGTGGTATTGCCTGCGACAGCGAACGAGTCAATTACGTTGATCAAGGATACGGCTCTGTTGTACGCTGTCGCTGTACCGGAGTTGTTGTATTATGCCCAGGCTGCCGCGAATAGGGACTTTCAGTTAACTCCGTTTGTTATCGCGGCAGTGATGTATCTGCTCATGACGCTTGTGCTTACTTTGCTGTTCAAGGCATTGGAGAAGCGTTTCTCGTTCGAGTAATAGTTGAACTTTAAGGATATTTACATCTGTTACTTCGATAACAGAGTCAATCTTCTGACGTGGTGTCGGAATGAATTTTCAAATTATTTAATCAAAGGACTGTGTATGGATGACACATATAATAGAAGTAACTCAGTTAAAAAAATCATTTGGTGCACTGGATGTGCTCAAACAGGTGTCGTTTAACGTTGCACCCGGCGAAGTCATTGCTGTCATCGGTCCGTCTGGTTCGGGTAAAAGTACGATGCTACGCAGCCTCATTCATCTCGAAGAGATTACAAGAGGCACGGTTCGCATTCAAGGACAGAAGCTGGCGGAGAACGGGAGTTATGCAAATGCTGCGGAGATTCGGAAGATCACTGACCGGATGGGCATGGTATTCCAGCATTTTAACCTGTTCCCCCATCTGACTGTGCGTGCGAACCTGGAACTGGCTCCGAAGACGTTAAAAAAAGAAAGCGCGGCAGTGATCAGGCATCGTAGCCAAGAACTGCTCGGCAAAGTAGGGCTATCGGACAAGGCGGATGCTTATCCAGCGAACCTGTCTGGTGGACAGAAGCAGCGGGTGGCGATTGCTCGTGCCTTAATGATGCAGCCGGATATTCTGCTCTTCGATGAGCCGACATCCGCACTTGATCCAGAGCTAACAGGTGAGGTGCTCCGTGTAATTAAGCAGTTAGCACAGGAGAACATAACCATGATGATCGTAACCCATGAGATGAGCTTCGCCCGTGAGGTAGCGGATCGCGTGTTCTTCATGGACAACGGAGAAATTGCTGAGGCCGGCCCACCAGAACAGATCTTTGGTGCACCAAAACTGGAGCGCACACGCACCTTTCTACAACGGGTAGAGGTGGAAGGGTAATTTTAAAAATATGAACACGTAATGAGGTATTTCAAAATACTGTTGTTACGTGTTTTTTTTGTAATCAGACACCGAGATATGTGAAAAAGCCTCTTCACCTATTTGGTAATCAGAGGCCTTTCTATGTTTTCTCACTTAAGAAATATATCCGTCAAACAGCCATTCTCCTTCAGACGAACGGACAAAAGAAAATTCGTACGCGGCATGTCCTTCAGAACCTTCTGTATAATTGTAATGGGCTACGAAGAGCTTAAAATGATTTGAATCCGTCTGATCGTAACCTCTGAATTCGAACTCATTCCACGCTAATCCGCTAATGAAGTTGACCTCATAGGATTGATCTTCCTTTGTAATGATGAATTGCTTGTTATCCTGAGACATCTCCACGTTTGGTGAGGAAATGGAATTCATGTATGCAGTATCCCCTGACTCCATGGCAGCAATGAGCTTGAATGTCATATTCAACGTTTCTCTTAGATTGTTTCTAATCTCTTCACTATTTACATCTACCTGAAGTTGAGTGATCTGTTCCTGAAGTTGTTGGTTTTCCTCTTCAAGCTCCTTGATCGTTTGCGTCTGATCCTGGTTCAGATCCACTTGCTGCAACGTATCGACAGGTGCTTCAGATGGGGTACATCCCGCCATCAAACCAATTATGGATACCAATATAAGAGCAATCTTGTACATATTATACCTCCCATTCCTTAAGTTAGAATAACATATTTTTACTATTGATAAAGGCTTGATTTATTGAAAAGCGGGTGAGTTTACACTAGAGAAATTCATCTATTACGCGTCGTCACTAAACATCAATGTCGGTACGTAGTTACGTCAATTAATCTATTCCATACAGGACTTTAGATGTGTTTGTAGTCTATTACTTCATTTAACTACCATATAGACCGATATACACCTAGGATAAACAGTAGTTGGAATTTTAAGAAAGGATTATAAAATATGCAAACCTTAGATAAGAGAAAGATCATACGAGGAACCGTAATATCATTCCTATTGGTAACCATAGTCTTTGGTGCCGTTCTTGTAATTGGGCTCATTAACAACAAGAAACTTGCAGAAGGATTCATCAACTTGAAGGAACTAGAACCAGAAACAATATCTGCTGGAGATTACGTTGAGATCGAGTTTGAACGAATCCATCCTGTGTTTGCAGAGTTCTACATGCAAAGAGAGGGAGATAAATCCCAAATGAACAAGCATTATTTTTATATGTACCCGTACAAAGGAAAAGGGCTTGTGGTTAAAGTGTTGTGGCCTGATACGAAAAGATACGATTCATTGGCACAGACATCGAATAATGGTGAAAACGCAATAAACTTTCCAATTGTGAGCAATGGCAAGATCGAAAGTATGGATATTGAATTGGTCAAATATGCTAACGAATACATGGAGGAATACGCTAGCAAGTCTGTTGGGACGGCTAATATGGAGAAAGAGATTTGGCCTTACATGGTGAATCTGAACATTCCATCAGGGCTTACTGAGGATCAGTCGGAGCAGATGTATACGATGTTTGGTGGAATCTATCTAGGAATTTTGGCGCTAATCGGCCTGATTATGATTGGAAGATTATCGCAACTGAAGCATCAACAACGCAAGCTTTAGTCAAGATTTATACATAATGTTGATTTTAGAATCGTAAAATAAATACATATCATGCTCCCGATCCTATAAGGTTTTACACTTAGAATAATTTAGTGCAGAGTAATCATTCACTGATATTAACTTTCTTACATAAATACATATATTGGTTTTTCGCATAATCGAGTATAATGATAATACTTCATGAATAGGGAGGATTTACCTTGGATTACCGTCAGAATGATGTGGATCAGAATTATAATCAGAATCAGAATCAGCACCCGAACTATAATGATCCACTACCACCGTTTCCGCCTTATCCACCATATATGGCACCGAAGACCAACGGCAAATCAATCGCAGCACTTGTGCTGGGGATTTTGTCGATTATGCTTCCATATATCGGATTTATCATCGGAATCGTAGCTATTATTTTTGCAGCACTCTCGCTTAAAGAAATCAAGGTTCGAATGGAACAGGGAAAAGGGTTAGCGATTGCAGGTCTGGTCTGTGGAATTGTAGGCACACTGATTTATGCACTGATCATTTTGTTTATTATCGTAGCAGTTGTCCTCTATGGGGATTCGTACTCATCTACGTATTCACTCACGTATCTGTTCTAAGCAGATATTTCAGGCTACATGCATACCACCTGAGGGCGGAGCATGTAGTTTAATTTATAGAATAATCATAAGACGATCTGGAAGGTGTAGTTACCTGAGGATCGTCTTTTTTGTTATCTATTTTGGTAGCCGCAAAATTAAAGAAGATACATACCGCATAATCACCACCGCTTCATCCCAATAAAAAAACAAGACAGATATCTCGCAACCACCTTCGTTCATAAATTGAGGTGAATGCATCCATGATATCCGCCTTGCTAGTTATCTTTTCATTTTACATATGAAGTGCTGCTTCACCTTGAACAAGTTCGGCTTTCTCGGCACGATGCACCATGAAGTAAGTGAACGAACCTGCTAACCCCAGAACAGCAAAGATCAACAGAAGCCCGATCTGATCCCATGCGACACTGAATTGGCCACTTGAGATTACCGCTTTATATCCCGTTACACTGTAGGTCATCGGCAACCATGGGTTGAATACTCTTAGCCAGTTCGGGATAAGTTCCAGTGGGAACGTACCTGCACTTGTCGTCAATTGGAAGATCAGCATGAGAATGGCCAGGAAGCGTCCTGGGTTCTCAAGCCATGTCACGAGAGCCTGGATAATGTACATGAAGCTGAGGCTGGTGACGAAGCTGAATAAGAGAAATAGTGGAACACTTTTCACTTCTAATCCCAGCCCTGACAGAACGAGCCACGAAGCGAGCAAAGATTGAATAGCACTCATTAACGTAAAAGCTAAGGTTCGACTCACAAAACGATTCCAACCACTCGCATCTGTGACTGAGCTATTACGTGTAGGTACAACTAATGTCGCGATTAGAGCCCCGACGAATAAACCTAAGGAAAGGAAATAAGGGGAGAACCCTGTTCCATAGTTAGGTACCTCGTTATGCTTGTGTTCTTCGACTTGAACAGGTTCAGCATACATGGATACAAGTTCATCCGTCTTTTTCACACTGGATGTCTCTTCCGCAGCATCAAGCAGTTTGCTGGCAAGTTCGCCTGATCCGTCGGTTAACTGCGTGGTACCATCCTGCAACTGGGCTGCGCCTGCATCCAGCTGTCTGGAGCCGTCTGCAATCGTAGTGATGCCGCCTGAAAATTCATTCATACCAGCCACTAATTTGCCTGCACCCGTATTCAGTTGATCTGCGCCTACGGCAAGTTTGGCTCCGCCCGCAGTGGCTTCAGATAATTTGGCATTGAACTGTTGTAAGCCTCCAGCTAATTGCTCCTGTCCGGCAGAGAGCTGGGAAGCACCTTGAAGCAATTGTTGCTCACCTTGTACAAGCTGTGTGCTGCCTTGATGTAATTGCTGCTGAGCTGCCTGCAGGTTCTGACTACCCGTGATCAATTGTTGTCCACCTTGCACTAATTGTTCACTACCCGCAGCAACCGCCTGACTTGCAGCAAGCAATTGCTGTATGGCCGGATTGCTGGCAAGCTCTGGGCTTGCCGCTGTTAACTGAGCTAATCCTTGTGCGACAGCTTTTGCTCCTTCGCTTACTTTGCTGCTTCCATCAACAGAAGCCTGAATACCTGTGGTTAACTTCGCACTGCCTTCTTCGGATGCAGCGAGACCAGCTTCCAGCTTAGAAGCACCATCATGGGCAGATTGGATACCTGCTTGTAGTTGCTGACCTCCAGCTTGAGCTTGCGTCGCTCCGTTCTCCAGCTTCTGACCAGCAGCGGCCAGTTGGGAGAGTCCACTGGATAGAGAGTTTGCGCCTTGATGAAGTGTGTCGATCCCATCTGCGAGTGTACCTGTACCATCTTGCAGGGTTGCTGCGCCAGCTTGAAGTTGATCTGTTCCGTCCACGAGTTTGGACAGGTTTTGTTTCAGTTTGCTAGCTCCATCATTCAGCTTCGCTGAGCCCTCATTTAGCTTGCTCGCACCATCGCCAGCGTCAGACAGACCACTGGATATCGTTGCTACCTGATCTAGCAGTGTTTCGGTGTAGGATTCAGTGACCTTCGCAGATACCTTTGCCTTAATCTGTTTGACTGCGGTACCGCCAATCTGCCCTGCCAAGAAGTTGTAACCTTCGTTAGGCTCATATATAAGCTCTGCTGGTGTAGGGTGGTCATCCATTAGCGTTGTTGCTTTTGCGGAAAAGTCCTCTGGAATCACAATCGTCATATAATACGTATTGTCATTCATGCCTTGATCCGCTTGCTCACGACTTACAAACTCCCAGCGGAAATCATCACTTTTTCTCAATTCATCGACGAGATTATTGCCGACTTCTAAGGTTTGGTCATTAAATGTAGCACCTTGGTCGTTATTGACCACAGCTACAGGAAGCTCATTCATCTTGCCATAAGGATCCCAGAATGCATTGAGGAACATGCCGCTGTACAGCACCGGAATAAACAGCACCACAAGGATCGGAATGAAAACTTTAGGTTTCTTGAAGGATGATTTTATATCTTGGAAAAATACTTGTATGGATCTCATTATGCGCTCTCTCCCCATTATCACACTATCGTTATTATTTCTATATTGTTCTGTATGGATTGTGGAGCCAGTCTCTAGGTTGGGGATAGTCCGCTTTGGAGAAACTGACTCACAAATGACTGTATCTGAGCCTTGTGTAAGGCTGGATTCGTTTTGTTCCAATCGGAGGTTAAGGTGACGTACAATTTCAGGAGCACAAAGGACACGATCTTGGGATTGTCTTGGCGAATCTGTCCCAGCTCCATGGCTCTCGTAACCTGACGCTCCATATATTCAAGAATGGCTGATTCTACCTTTTGTAAACCCTCCTTCGCTTGTGGTGTGCCGAACTCATTGACCTCTTGAAACAACTTGATTAACAATTCATGCTTCTGTCTGTACTCCAGTAGGGCATCCATGCTCTGGTGCACATTGTCGAGAAAAGATTGATCGTCTTGCACTGTCTCTTCCGTGATGTGTTTCATGTCTCTTATGATGGAGCGCAGAATCTCCCTGAACAGTTCTTCTTTGTTATCGAAAAAGGTGTAGATCGTGCCTTTGCCTACATTCGCAATGCGAGCGACCTGTTCCATCGTTGTGGCCTTGTAACCAAACAAGGCAAATGATCTTTCTGCCGAATTCATAATTTGCTGCCTTCGATCCATAGCAGCCATAGGTTATGCATCTCCTTTATGATGTGGAATGGTGATCATAGCAGTGAATCCTGTTCAATATGACCGGTTTACTATTTTGGTCAATTGGTCGTTAACAAATGTAGCACCTTCATGGGGGAGGAGAAAGTGATCTATATCATATTTTTAATAAATGTTTTGAGTTATGGAAGTGAGTGTTTAGAAAAAGAACTGAGATCTTGCTTATCTTAAATTTTGATTATATGGATTATTTTGTATGGTAAAATAGCTTTAATCTATAAATAGAGAACAGATTGAGATTGAGATCAAGCATTTCATATATGAGGGTGAATAGAGTGAGAAAAGCAGCTAGTATGCTAGTGTTGTTGTGCCTTGCTACCGGAATGGCGGCATGCAATGACTTGAACAGAGAGGCCAGCTCGTCAGAAGATCAAAGTAAGGAGAATGTAGAAATAGAAACAGTAGCCGCACAGCAGGAGACTGAGTCGGAGGACAGTGAGATCAATTTTGATCAAGGTGTATTTATTGATTGGGAGCAGGAACATGATCCTCTTCTTAATGAGGAGATCCAAGAGGTATTGAAAGAAGCTCTAGAAGCTAACGTGAGATCAGATCAGGCTGCCTTTCGAAGTTTGTTCTTAGATCCAGAAGTAGCTGATCGGCATCGGGGGCAATTCGGAGGCAACGTAAGATATACGGAGATTGGGCATGTTTCCAAGGACACAACGAAAAATCACATTCTTGTAGGTGTGCTCGGTGAAATAATGAGAGATACCAATAATATAGAGAAATATGGGATTACGTATTATTTTGCAGAAGACGAAGGTGGAAAGTGGGGGTTGGTAGCCGTTGATTAATTATGGACTAATGCGGGGGTTGTTTATCATATGATGAGATTTTAAGAGAAATAATTACTGTGAATACATGATAGATTCATTGTGAAATAACACTTGCCCCATTGATAGTTGTCTTTCCTTATGTATTAATGAAAGAGTAAGTCGTTAGATTTAAATTGAGGAGGAGTATGGTAGTGAAGAAAAGGGTAAAGTATCGAAAATTCATGGGGATTTTCGGCGTTTCAATCTTGATGCTCATTGCGGCAATCTCGTTATCACCGAAGGTCGCGCTAGCAGGGAACGAGCCGATATATCATGAGTGGGATAAAGCACAGGAACATGTAGGGTTGAGCCATCTGTGGTTCGCTGACCGAGCAGAGAATGGCCTCATTCCCGTTCGTCAAAACTGGAAGTGGGGATTCATCAATTACCAGGGCAAGTTTGTTATTAAGCCACAGTTTCAATTAGCAAGAGATGCATTCTATCAGGGCGTTGCAGTTGTAAATAGAAATCAGTTAATAAACAGTAAGGGCAAAGTAATATTTCAGGACAAAAGCATTGAATATATCGGTGGGTTTGACAATGGGCTGGCGATCGCCAAGAAAAATGGGAAGATTGGCTACCTAAATACCAAAGGGAAATTCGTTATTTCTCCTACATATGAGGCAGGAACAAGCTTTTACAATCAAGCAGCATTGGTCAAAAAGAATGGTAAGTGGGCACTCATTAATACCAAAGGAAAATTGCTTACGGCGTTTAACATTGAAGACAAGGAATATGGAACAGCTTATCGTAAATCAGGATTATTCCCCGTAAAAATAAATGGACAGTGGGGGAGTATGAACTACAAGGGGCAACTTGTGGTACCTGCTGAATTCCGTAACAAAATTGAATTCAGAGGGAATGCATTAGAGTGGGGGCTCCACCGTGATGCGTACAGTGCTATTGTTCAACAGGATGGTTTGGTTATCCCCTTAGATAAACAATATCACAGTGTAGATGAACCACAGAATGGACTATGGAAAATCCAAGGAAGTGGCGAAGGAGTCGTTGCTGTAACTGGAAAGATAATTGTTGAACCTCAAGATGAGCAAAAAGTTATTCTCTCAGGAGATGGAAGTTATGCTGTGAGAGACATGAAAGATCCAAGTGCCGGTTGGACATTTTATAAAAAGGATCAAACGCTACTATTCGAGTCCAATTATACAGATATTCAAGCTTTTTCAGAGGAACTAGCTGCTGTGAAACTTAATCAAAAATGGGGCTATGTTTCGAAGCAGGGAGACATTAAAATATCCGCTCAATACGAAGAGGCTAACCTGTTCCAAATGGGGAGTGCCGTCATTCGCAAGAATGGTAAGTATGGATTGATTGGAACTCGTGGTGAAATCATTCTGCCTATCAAATACGATGAAATAGTTCCATTGATCGAACGGACAAATTATATGAATAACCAGATTGAGAAAGTGACCACAAAGAATCCGCTATACCGGGTAAAGCTGAAGAAGAGCTATGGGATCGTGGATAGTCGTGGGAAAGTCGTTATGGATGTGAAATACGAAATTCTTGATATCGATCGTACCGACTATTATCACGATATTGATCCGATCGCAACAATTCAATATGCATTAAAAGCGAAGGATGGCTCGATAACCACAGCAATCAATATTGAGACGGGGAAACGGATATTTCCAAAATATGAATTCGTAAATTATCTAGGTGACGGAATGTACAGTGGTATACCGCTAGGGAATAAAAGTAAGTATGTTATTTTCAATGCAAAAGGGAAAGAGGTATTCCGCTCAGGTTTTGATGGTTGAATCGATTGGTATACGTTCGCGTTCAAGAGTGTATACAACGAAATTTCTGACATTCGTATTTGGTTTCGCGTTAAAAATCACCTGAGTTAAGTAAAGATAAATTTAGGGGGTAGTGGGACCAGGCAGGCGAGCAAAAGGTTAAACATCATGCTACCAACTCAAAAAACCAAGATGGGAAGAGGAACACTCACCCATCTTGGTTTTTTCTATTACGTACTTTAACCTATTCCAAATAAAAACGGCTGAACAGCATTTCTGCTATTCAGCCGTTTTTCTGTTTAACTCGCTCGCACTTTGAAGAACGAGATTAGTTCTTGCAATTGTTCAGATACCGCTGACAGTTCATCAGAAGCGGTAACGATGGAAGCCATGGAGGATTCTTGCTCCTCAATGGATTGCTCGATCTGTTTACTGCTGCTAGCCGCTCTGCTGACACTTGAGGATAGCTCGTCGGCAGTAGCAGACATCTCTTGTGTGCTCGCGGATATTTCCTCTGTAGAGCTGGAGATATCTTGGATTTGGTTGGCAACTTTATTCGTTGCTGTAAGAATGTTCTCGAAGAACACGCCCGTCTCTTGCGTTACCTCTAAGCCTTTCTTCACTTCCTGCGAGCCAAGCTGCATCGACTCGGAGGATTGAACGATATCCTGCTGAATCTCTTCGATCAGTTGACGTATTTGTTTCGCGGATTCTTGGGATTGTTCTGCCAGGTTACGAACTTCTCCAGCCACGACGGCGAAGCCTCTGCCTTCCTCGCCTGCACGAGCCGCTTCAATGGAAGCATTGAGCGCGAGTAGATTCGTTTGTCCAGCAATTTCCGTAATCATATTGACAATGTTGCTAATCTGATTCGAGTTATTTTCCAGTGATTGAATCGACTCGGACGTATTCTCCACCGCACCGGCGATGAGGCGCATCTGCTCAACGACCTGTTGCATCACTTCATTACCCGCACTGGAGCGTTGCTCCATACTCAAAGCTTGATCCGCTGCGTCAGATGAACTGCTGGCGATCGTCTGAATAACGGTGGACATCTCCGTCATAGCACGGGCGCTTTCAACCGTTGCTTGATCTTGGGAGCGAAGTCCACTGGAGATATCCTTCATGTGGTTACTGATGCTTTGAATATTTTCATTATTTTTCTCTGAAATATTAAGTAATTTCTTGGATGAATTCGACAGGTGATGCGACGTATTCTGTACCTTGTACATCGTATCGTTGATTCGTTGAATCATCGTATTGAATTTGCTATTGATAACGCCGAGATCGTCTCGGCCTACTTGAATCGTTACATCCAGGTTACCTGTGCTCACTTCCTCAATACCGTGCATGAGGCTACGGATCGGGGCAAGTGTTCGCTTCAGTAGAATGTACTGCAGGATCATGAATAGAAGTAGGAAACCAACCAGACATATCGTGCCGTACAACAGCAGTTCATTCAGACCTTTAGGCACTGCACTTGCATCTACATCAAAAAATAGAGCAGCGTACATGGAACCATCTGCGTTATTGATCGGATAGATCAAGGTTGTCCAAGTGCCATACTCATCCGTGTAGAAATCACTGAACGCAGGCTTTCCGTCCACCTTCATCTGTTCAAGCACCACAACGTTATTCTGAGGCAGTGGATACATATCGCCTGCGGCAAGATTGCTTTCCTCGAAAGGTTCTACCAGGTTCGTAGGGACAGCAATAATGGATGTTCCGTTTCCACCTTCGAGTTCTGAGCCGAAAATATAAGCTTGAGCGATGTTTGGATAGAATTCGTGAATGGAATCAAGGTAGGCTTTCATTTCCTGCTGGGCAGGACCTGTGTAGCTTTTTTCATTCATGGCTTCATTTACTTTGGCCGTGTCCAGATCGACATACGATTTCTCGGTAATGACAGTTGCTTGATCATGCAGTTGTTCAACGAGAATATTCTTTTGTAACTGATACGCGGCAGTAATGAGGATGATACCAATCAACACGATACTACCGAATGAGATGACTAGATTTTTGGCAAAGAAAGGCATAGTACTCCAACGAAGCTTGTTTAACAAAGTGGTTCACTCCTTAAATGATGTTAAAAAATGTGTGGCCTGGACGAAATGCGACGTATGTATGTTCAGGTCATTATTAAAGGAAGTTAATTTTCTTAACCTACGTTTCTTCGGTTCTTTCTTGATGCTTTGCTTCTAACTAATTGCTATAGATCCGTTCTATTGTGTATCACTTATGTCATCGCAGGACCTCCATATAAGTTCTATACCTGTGATATTATCGTAATATAGCCATATTAATGTTAGATTTTGGCGTTTAATTAGTTCTTAAGAACTGGTTCTTAGGTAATATTTTGCGTTTTTTTCATCTTTTTTCTTGTATGACCATGAAAAAATCATCGGTATACATATTATTCAATTTTGCTTCCGTTTCACCATTTAAGATTCACTAAAGGTTCGTCCTCTACGATGGTTCCATAAGCCACAGCTGCTTAACAGAGACTCAAGAAGGAGGAATCATCATTTGAATCATTTACTACGAAAAGTTGCAGTGACAGCCTTGTCTGTGACGATGGTTACGTCATCTTTTGCATGGGTTGGAGGCCAGCAGGCATACGCTGCAGAGAATACAGCTACAACTTCAAGTACAGGCGTTACCCAAGCGTACGAATCCTTGTTCCAAACGGATAATGTAATTGATGTGAAGATTACGATGGAAGATGCCGACTGGCAGAGCATGCTCGAAAGCCCGCTTGATAAAGATTACAAACAGGTTAGCGTGGAAGTGGATGGCAACAAGTTGGATAACGTAGGGTTCTCGACGAAAGGCAATATGACGTTACGCTCCGTTGCTTCCATGGAGGATTCCGACCGTTACAGCTTCAGATTGAAATTCGACAAGTATGACAAGACGCAAACCTTGCTCGGTCTAGATAAAATGGTACTCAATAACAACTATACGGATCCTTCGTATATGCGTGAGATTCTCCATTATGAAGCACTGCGTAGCATTGGCATGGATGTGCCGATGACGAACTACGTCAACCTTTATGTTAACGGTGAGCTGGTTGGTTTCTATACAGGTGTTGAAGCTGTAGATGATAGCTACCTGGAGCGTAACTATGGGGAGGACTACGAAGATGGTGTCCTCTACGATACCGAGGAGAAGACCTACCTTCAATATGAGGAAGATGGTGAATACAGTACACTCTCCAAGGACTTAGGCTCTGATAAAGACAAAACAAAACTCAAAAATTTCATTCAAACATTGAATGAGATGCCAGAAGGTGAAAAGGGCAATATCGAGAGTGTGCTGGACGTTGATTCTGCACTTCAATATATTGCAGGGAATACTGTCCTAGGTAACTACGACAGCTATAACGGAGACAAGGGTCATAACTATATGCTATACAGTGATGCTGCTGGCGAATTTACGGTTGTGCCTTGGGACTTCAATATGTCCTTTAATGGATATTCGGCTGGTGGTGGAGGTCGGGGGGGAGCGACGACAGGCTCAACCACGACAAATACGAACGCGACCAACGTATCTGTAGATGAACCTGTGCTTGGCATTAGCATGGAAAGTGTACCGATGATCAATAATTTGCTTGCCGTTCCGGAGTACAAGGAAAAATATCTGACCTATGTTAACGAGTTAACAGACTATTTGGAAGGTATTCAAGATCGAATTACAGAACTTTCAGCTAAGATTCGCTCTTATGTAGATGCAGATCCAACAAAGTTCTATACGACAGAACAATTTGAATCCAATATTGTGTACTCAGCCAATGGTGATACGGGAAGTGGTATGGGTGGTGGAATGACCCCGCCAGAAGGCTTCGAAGGCATGACTCCACCTGAAGGCATGGAAGGTATGACCCCGCCGGAAGGAATGGAGGGTATGACCCCGCCAGATGGTACCACACCGCCGACACGACCTAGTGGCACAGCAGATGGCGATGGAACAACAGATTCAACAGCTAATTCAGGTGATAACTCGACAAGACCAGGTGGTAACTTCGGTGGGGGTCAGGGCATGGGCTCTATGGCATCCGGATCGTTAACTACGTTTGCACTAAACCGTCTAGCGAACTTACAAGAACAGCTTGGACGCGAAGTGACCCCTTTGCCGGAGACAGATGAACAACAGGATAATACAACGTCAACTGAAACAACAGATCCAGCGGCGATCTCGGTTACGTTGGACGAACAATCTGTGGCTTTCCCTGATCAGGAGCCGCTAGAAGTTAGCGGACGAGTGATGGTACCTGTGAATGCGATTTTTGAGGTATTAGGAGCAGAGGTGACCTGGAACCCAACAGCGAAGACAGTAACCGCAGTATTGAATGATCAGACATTTGTCTTGAAGATTGGCAGCAGCACAGCAACGGTCAATGGTACATCAGTGGAAATTGACAGCTCGGCCATCATCAAGAACAGCCGTACCCTTGTACCCGTGCGCTTTATCTCTGAAGCTTTGGGGTTGAAGGTGGATTGGGATCAATCAACGGCAACTGTTAAGATCACGAGTCAATGATGATCCAGGATGTTTACGAGTAACTATACGTTAATCTAACAATTTCAAACATACAAGCTTAGAGGATTCGGTGATTTCATCGGATCCTTTTGGCATGTAATAAGTTGAGAAATATGTTCTTTGACGGATTGAAAAAGGACTTATGACCTGCTTTTTAGGGAGGGTAATTCCCTTGTTAGAGGTTCTTTTTACACATTTACGGAGAATGAGTAAGTGATTTGATTTTATTGAGCAATTTTTGTGATATATATCACTGAAATATTATACACATTGTTATTATTTCTGCCGATAACTCTATATGTGATAAGTCGAATTCAAGCTTTTCACATCGTAATGCATTAACAATTACTTAGGGAAATGGGTGGCGTACGTACATGCGAAGCATGAGTATTGGTACTAAAATTAGTTTGATTGTGATCGGCATTTTTATTCTTTTTTCCTCCGCCGTGGCAGTTAGCGTAATCATGGAAATGAGGCAGGGAATTACGACATTTGCTACGGAGAAGGCAAAACGGGATTTGCAGATGGCGAATCATATCATTACATACAAGTATCCAGGTGAATGGGAGATCAAGGATGGACAATTGTTCAAGGGTGAAGTAACGATGGAGGGGAACTTTGATCTCGTAGATGAGCTTGGTGAGGCTTCAGGAGATACCGTTACCATCTTTAGAGGAGATGAGCGGGTTGCCACCAATGTGATGGTGGATGGCGAGCGTGCAGTGGGCACGAAGGTATCGGAACAGGTCGCTCAAGCTGTTCTACAGCAAGGGGAACGGTATTATGGGGAAGCTGTTGTCGTAGGACAAACCTATCAGACAGCGTATGAACCGATCCATAACCAAGCAGGGGAGATTATTGGCATACTTTATGTGGGTGCCTCACAATCCTTAATTGATGTCATTATCTCATCATTCCTGAAGACCTTCGCCATTGTCTGTATTGTTGCGATGCTGATCGCTATCACTGTCATCATATGGTACGTCCGTCGAGTCAGAATGCGAATTGGGCGAGTATCCACAGCGATCAAGCTGGCAGGAACAGGCGATTTCACACAGTCGATTGAGGATCATGTGCAGGATGAGATTGGTCAACTCAGCACTGGTTATAACGAGATGCGAAGCAGCTTGAAGCTGATCATTCAAGGCGGACTACAGGCGGCAGAGAAAGCCGAGCATTCGACCGGTCAATTATTGACTATTGCTGAGCGAACAACGACGGAGTCTGAACAGATATCGTCTTCCGTGGAACAGGTGGCACGTGGTGCAGAGAGCCAGATGATCAGTACGGAAGAAAATCTGCAAGCGATGGAAGAAGTAGCTGTAGGTGTTCAGCGGATGGCGGACAAAGCTTCAAGTGTCTCAGAGTCGGCAATATATTCACGCAAGCAGGCTGAGAATGGTGGCGAAACTGTTCAGATGACGGTGGAGCAGATGTCAGCTATACACACTTCAGTTCAGGCAACGGATGAGATCATGCGTATGTTGGAAGCGAAGTCAGCTCAGATTAGTCAGATGGCTTCTACGATTCATGAGGTCGCTAGGCAAACGAACCTACTCGCGCTTAATGCTTCCATTGAAGCAGCTAGAGCTGGGGAGCATGGCAGAGGTTTTGCTGTCGTATCCTCCGAAGTACGTAAGCTTGCAGAACAGGCCGGAGATTCTTCGGAAAAGATTGATGAATTGGTACAAGGTATGGAACAGGATATGCTGCTCTCCATCACAGCTCTATCCAAGGTCAAGGATGAAGTGCAGGAAGGAATTCGCTTGACGCGGGAGACAGAGCTGAATTTCAGTCAGATTCGAGATACGAATGAACAGATTGCCTCAGAGATTGAAGAGATGGCTGCTACAAGTGAAGAGATGTCCGCAGGCGTAGAGCAGGTTGTGGCATCCGTTCATGAGATTGCGCGTCATGCGCATACTGCAAGCGCCAACTCACAACAGGCAGCTGGTTCTGTTCAGGAACAGCTTCAGTCCGTGGAGCAGATTAAATCATCTGCAGCCGTGCTGTCGGATATATCGACAGAGCTTCAGACATCCTTGAGTCCATTCAAGATCTAGTGAAGGTGACCATGAAATAGTTACTGGATAGTAGATGAAAAAGACCCTGATCGCTTCAAGCGAATCAGGGTCTTTTTCTCATCAAGCCCGTTTTAGCGATTAGGTAGTTGTGTTGGGTGTGCAGATGTGGAAGAAGAAGTAGGCAGGGCGGGCAAATGTTCTTTCATTGGATGCTGTGCAGGTTGCTTGTCAGCATAGAAATGGAGAATATCATCTACAGTTGAGAATACGATTGAATCATCTTTCGATTTAGGTTGGTTAGTTAGGATAAAAACCTCGTTTCTTAAGGTGGGTATTACCTTATAAGTTGTATGGTGTTCCATATATGATACGTGTTTTGCTTAGGCAACTTCACGATCAGGTGAATAAACAAAAGCTGCCTTGTACAAGGCAGCTTGATTATAATTAAAGTTTAGTAACGTTCTCAGCTTGTGGTCCACGATTACCTTGAGTTACTTCGAATTGAACGCGTTGCCCTTCATCCAATGATTTGTAACCGTCAGCTTGAATTGCGCTGAAATGAACGAATACGTCTGTTCCATCTTCTGTTTCAATAAAGCCAAATCCTTTTTCTGCATTGAACCATTTAACTGTACCTGTTTGCATGTAATTCCTCCACAAAATATAATTTTAACCGATCTTCGTCGTAAGTGTTCGAAATAATCGATTAATACCATTATACCATGTTTGATATTATAATCAAATATTTGGTTTTTTTTCTATTCGTTTGTTTGCTGATCAAACGAATAGAATCTCTAAGCTCCTTCTTCGTAAAAGAAAGCGATTACATATACGGATTATTATTGTATATTATGATGGCAACCTTGATGTATTACGACATATACATTATTGCTTGGGCAGATGAGCGGCTTAATAAAAGGAGGAATCCGCAGTGTATCGGGTATTGCTGGTGGATGATGAAGAGGATGTACGCGAAGGATTAGTGGTCGAAGTGGATTGGGAAGCACTCGACCTGCGCATTGTCGGTTTGGCAGAGAATGGACGAGAAGCACTGGAGATGGCTGAACGGGTTGAACCAGATATTGTGATCACGGATATCAGCATGCCATTCATGGATGGACTTGAGCTTGCACGAAGGTTACGGGAGCGTAATCCGTTGGTAAAAGTCGTTATTTTGACCGGATATGATGAATTCGATTATGCCAGACAAGCGGTTTCTATCAGTGTAGATGAATATTTGCTAAAGCCTTTCTCGGCAGGACATCTGATGGAGTTGTTAACTCGGTTGCGTGCACAAATGGCTGCTGAGGTGGCTGAACGTGAGGATGTGCAGCATCTACGAGAGCATTATTATTCAAGCTTACCACTACTGCAAGCAGATCTGTTGGCAACCTTGCTTCATCGTCAAAAGTCATCTGCCTATATTCATGGAAAAGCGAAACAGTGTGGTTTGAACTTCGATGGGCAGCGATACGGTGTGTCTGTACTTACACTCCATATGGACGGAGATCGCAGGGCGGCGGCGAAGTCTTGGGGTGAATCGAGTGATGCAGAATTGAAGCAGTTCGCTGCGCTAAATATTGCGGAAGAAATATGGACAGAGCATGAAGCAGGTCATGTATTTCGACATCAGGACACGGTCGTATTGCTCTATGTGGATCGTTGGGGTGGAGTGGACGGAGAGAAGCGACAACAGATGGCACTTCAAAATGTACTTCGCAGCATCAACCACTATCTGCGCATTCCCACCACGGTTGGCTCAGGTGCACTGGTGAGCACCGTTACCGAGGTGAAGCACGCCTATGAAGATGCACTGCTTGCGCTGGATTATCGGCTTGTACCCGGCACGGATTCATTGATATATATTGCCGATGTGGAACGTCATACGGTTGGCAAGCTGCGTTTTGATGAGTTGAAACAGCAGACGTTGACACGTTGCCTCAAGGCAGGAACCGAAACCGAGCTGATCGAGGCATTGGAGATCATTTTCCGGGAAATTACGGTGGAGCATGGGCGAAGTGATATCCAATTATACCTCATCGAGGTGCTGACTGCAGTCTGGAAGGCGGCACAGGCATCAGGGGAGGCGATGGAGGACATCTTCGGAGCAGGCTTTCATCTATATGCGGATATGTTCCGACGGCCTGGTTTAAGTGAGGCGCAAGGTAAAGTCAAAGAAGTCTGTATACTTGTGCAGCAGCGTATTGCGAGTGGACGGCAGCATGTGTACAAAGATATCGTCGAACAGGCTTTAGCCTATACCAAAGAGCATTACGCTGATCCGGAACTGTCGATTCAAAAGGTATGTGGGTATCTGCACATTAGCTCAGGTTATTTTTGCGGTATTTTCAAAAAGGAAGTACAGCTTACATTTCTTCAATATGTAATGCAGATTCGTATGGAAGCGGCAAAGGAACTGCTGCGCAGCTCCGAACTGAAGGCGTTCCAGATTGCGGAGCGGGTTGGATTTGCTGAACCTAATTATTTCAGCTTTTGTTTTAAAAAGCATACAGGGATCTCGCCCAAAGAATATCGCAAACAGATGGTACTTCAGATGCGGGAGGGATCGCCGCAATGAGCGTCTTCACCGGATGGATTAGCGGGCTGGCGGGCTGGTGTAAGAATCGGCTCCGTTCATCTAAAGTCAGCAGTATCCGGTTTATCATCACATGGTCATTTTCTGTCTTTATCGTTCTTGTGCTCACGATTATGGCGATGCTCCTGCATGATAAATTCTCTCAAGCTGCAGAGCGGAGTGCAGAGCTGACAACCAGGCAAATTGTTGATCAGGTCAGCTACAGTCTGGAGGATTATGTGCGTAGTATGTCCCATCTGTATCGGGCGATTGAAGAGCATATGCTGCGGGACGGAACGTGGGAAGGTGACCAAGTGGATAAGCAGCTTGATACACTGCTGAGCAGTAGGGAAGATATTATTTCGATTACATTGCTTGATGCGCAAGGGCATTTACTCAAGAACAGACCTTCTGCCCGGCTAAAGCCAAGTGCGCATGTCACACAGCAGGGGTGGTTTCAATCCGCATTGCGGGTGCCGGATCACCTTAGTTTCTCATTGCCTCATATTCAGAATATGTATGACGGTCCCTACAAATGGGTTGTATCTATGAGCAAAGGCATTACCGTAAGGCAGGATGGTCAAGATCGGCAAGTGATTTTGCTCGTGGACATTAATTTTAAACAAATGGATGAGCTAAGCCGCCGGGTGAGTCTCGGTCAGCGTGGATATGTCTACATCATTGACGAGAGTGCTGGCAATATTGTGTATCATCCGCAGCAACAACTCATGTACATGGGACTCAAGCGTGAAAATATTGAACAGGCATTGGTCGCTACAGGTAGTTATGAGGACGAGTCAGAAGGACAGAAACGGCTGAATACGGTGAAGTCCGTTGCCAATATTGGTTGGAAAATCGTTGGTGTCGCTTATCTGGATGAGATGTTAACCACCCGTCAAGAAGTGAACGGCTATTTGATAAGGGTGCTTATCGTTGTACTCGTGCTAGCTATTATTGTATCGCTAATTCTGTCCTCCAGCCTGACACGTCCTATTCGCCGAATGGAACGGAAAATGAAGGCGGTAGAGCGGGGTGACTTCAGCGTGGAGCTTCCCATCGAAGGGCCACTTGAGGTCGAGCGCTTATCGCGGCGATTCAATCTCATGGTCAACAAAATCCGTGCATTGATGAATGAAATTATTCATGAGCAGGAGCAGAAGCGACGGTATGAGCTGGAGGCATTACAAGCGCAGATTAACCCTCATTTCCTATACAACACATTGAATTCAGTTGTACGTATGGTGGGCATGAGCCGTAATGAAGAAGTCGTTACGATGATCACCTCACTCTCGCGTTTGTTTCGCATTAGTCTCAGCCAGGGCAAAACGATTATCACGGTTCGGGAGGAACTGGAGCATGCACATCATTATTTGACGATCCAGCAGATGCGCTTCAAGCACAAATTCAGATTCAATATGGAAGCGGATGAAGAGACATTGGACTGCCTGACGCTGAAGCTGGTATTACAGCCTTTAATTGAGAATGCAATCGTGCACGGCATTGAGTATGACATGGATGAGGGGCAGATTGAAATCCGGGTGTATCAAGAGGAAGCCAATCTGGTGTTGCGCATTATGGACAACGGAGTAGGTATGACGGAAGAGCAGGTAGCGAGTTTGTTAAACGGCAATGTGATCGTAAAAAGCGGAGCAGGTTCAGGTGTAGCCGTTCGCAATGTACATGACCGAATTCAGCTCTATTATGGGGATGCTTACGGTCTGGAGTTTGCGAGTGAACTGGAGGAAGGTACGACGGTATGGATACGTATTCCGATTCAGTACAAGCGTGACCTAAGGGAGGGGGAGCATTAGAATGAATAACCGTATCAAGCCCAAACGGGCTGTCTCTATCCCAATATTCCGCAGTGTAGGGCTCGCAATCACATGCTGTTTCCTACTGTTATGTATGGCTTGTAGTATTGCAGGAGAGCCTTCGGCTGGCACTTCGCATCGTATCGCATTAATTACGCCAGCAGGAACGGGTGAACTGGCTGAAGCCATTCAGCTAGGGGCGGAAGCTGCCGCCAAAGAACAAGGAGCTGACTTGGTTACAGTGGAAGCGTTCGGTACCGGATCGGTTTCTCGCACACGAGATGGATCTGGAGCAGGACTTCTTTTACGGAAAAATGAAAGAGATCCACAATGGATTAATCTTCCTCAGCGTGAGCGTGAGCAGGCTCAGGTGGATGCGGCTGCTCAGGCACTGCAACACGGAGCAACTGCTCTATTGGTTGATCCACTTAGTGAGGAGACGCTGAGTAACATCCTACACCTGGCTCAAACGAAAAGCCCAACAGGTAACATTGCACCTGTCATTGTGCTGAATGATGAGTTTCCTGTGAAAGGCATCACCAGTGTTATCTCCATGGATAACCTGGAGGCGGGGCGAAAGGCTGGGCATGCTATGGCAGATCTGCTTGGAACCAAGGGGAGGGTGGCTTTACTGGGGCCTGACCTTATGAATCCAGGTTTGGTTCACCGCGAGCAGGGTGTGAAGGAAGCACTGAGCGAATATCCTGACCTGAAAATAGTTCCTTATTCGGTGTGCAGTAATCGGGAGGTCTGCTGGCAAGCGACGAAGCAGTTAATGGATCAGAGGCGGGTGGACGGCATAATTACACTTCAGGAATCGGCCTCTCTTGGAGCAGCAGACGAACTGAATCGCCGTAAGCGCAGCGGGAGCATCAAGCTTGTTGGATTCGGCAGTGAGCAACAACAACTGGAACAACTGCAAGAAGGCGTTATCCAGCAATTGATCGTGCAGAATGGATTCAGCGCAGGATATCTAGGTGTGAATCAGGCAGTCGCACGCCTGAACAGTAGCGATGTAGAGCCAAGAGTGACTTTGGAAACCAAGCTGGTGAGCACAGATAATATGTTCTGGATGGATAATCAGAAGCTGCTGTTTCCTTTTGTACAATGAGGTGGTTATTTGTAATGACTCAAGAGAATTTTCTTTTGATAAATACAACTTTAAATTTACACGAGAACGGAGAGGACAGAAAAAACCTGGAAAAGCGGAGCGTTCGCCTTTATCCACGGATTATTTCCTTATTAAAAATAGGATCAGAAAAATCCGGGGATAACAGCGATTGGAAGGTTATTCTGTCATCGGAGTGGACTGTGTAAACGTGCTCTAGTTTTATTTATGTAAGAATCATTAACTGAGGAAGATTTCGATAAAACAGATGAAGATATTGTATTCGAATTTATTGTAAACCCTTTCATAATAAAGACATCGGTGAAGCCGAATGAACTTGGGGGAGGTCATTAGGATATGAAAAAGACTTGGATGACATTGCTGTTAACGGCATGTATGGTTGCTGCGGCGGGCTGTAGCAGTGGTGGAGACAGTGCAGGTGGAAGTACAGGAACGGACACGGGTGGTCAAGCGGCATCCACTACGGATACCCCTAAGATTGGGGTGGCGATCTACAAATTCGATGATACCTTCATGACCGGAGTACGGAATTCCATGACATCTGCTGCTGAGGGGAAGGCGACACTGGATATTGTCGATAGTCAGAATGCACAGCCAACCCAGAACGAGAAAGTCGACCTGTTTGTATCCAAGAAGTACAATGCCATGGCGGTGAACCCAGTGGATCGAACTGCTGCAGGCGTGATTATCGACAAAGCCAAAGCGGCCAGCATTCCAGTGGTGTTCTTGAACCGTGAACCCGTTGCGGAGGATATGAACAAGTGGGATAAGGTGTACTACATAGGCGCGAAGGCTGAGGAGTCCGGTACCATCTCGGGTCAACTCATTGTGGACTACTGGAAGGCTCATCCGGAGGCAGACAAAAACGGAGATGGCAAACTGCAATACGTCATGCTGAAAGGAGAGCCTGGTCACCAAGATGCGGAGCTTCGAACCAAATATTCCGTGCAGGCGATTCAAGATGCTGGAATTGAAGTGGAAGCCTTAGCAGAGGATACGGCAATGTGGGATCGGGTCAAAGGACAGGAGAAAATGCAGGCATTCCTTGCCTCCCATGGAGACAAAATCGAAGCGGTATTAGCCAATAACGATGATATGGCGCTTGGAGCGATTGAAGCGTTGAAGGCGGCTGGATATTTCAAGGACGGCAAAACGATGCCGGTAGTCGGTGTGGATGCTACAGCACCAGCGATTCAGGCGCTTCAAGATGGCACGATGCTGGGAACGGTGCTGAATGATGCCAAAAATCAGGGTGCCGCGACGGTTGCGCTGGCCTCGGTTTTGGCGAAGGGAGAAACACCTACGAAAGAAAACACCGGCTATGACATCACAGATGGGAAGTACGTCTGGATTGCTTACAAAAAAATTACGAAAGACAACATTGCCGACGCCCAATAAACAACAGCAGATACAGGGACGTCCGCCCGAGCGGTGAGGGCGTCCTTTTTTGACGGCATAAGGAAGGGGAGATGAAGGATGGAATCACCTTACCTATTGGAGATGGAGGGAATATCCAAGGCATTTCCGGGTGTGCAGGCATTAAGTCAAGTTACCTTGAACGTGAAACCGGGAACAGTTCATGCTCTTATGGGGGAAAACGGGGCTGGTAAGTCCACCTTGATGAAATGTTTATTTGGCATGTACCGTCCAGATGAAGGGCGCATCCGAATCGAGGGGAAGGAGGTCGAGATTCCAAGCTCCAAGGCTGCACTACAGCACGGTATCTCGATGATTCATCAGGAATTGAATCCAGTACCCCATCGCCCGGTCATGGAGAATATCTGGCTAGGACGATTTCCTATGAGTGGATTATTCGTTAACGAGAAACGGATGTATAGCGATACGTTGACGTTATTCGGGGATCTGAATCTAGACATTGATCCGAAGGTGAATGCAGGAACGCTATCCGTATCGAAAATTCAATCCATGGAAATTGCCAAGGCGGTTTCTTTTCATTCAAAAGTGATTGTCATGGATGAACCGACATCCTCCCTGACGGGAAAGGAAGTAGAGCAGCTCTTCTCAATCATTAATAAACTTCGCAGCCGCGGTGTATCGATCATCTACATTTCCCACAAAATGGAGGAGATTCTGACCATATCCGATGAAGTCACGATTATGCGTGACGGGTTCGTCGTTGGAACTTGGAATGCAGAGGATCTGACGACAGACCTGATCATCACCCGTATGGTGGGGCGAGATCTGAGTGAACGCTTCCCTGAACGAACGAATGTACCTGGAGATGTTATTTTGAAGGCAGAAGCACTAACGTCCAGCCAGCCGCACTCTTTCCAAGATGTATCGTTTGAGCTAAGAAAGGGCGAGGTGCTCGGTGTTGGTGGACTTGTGGGGGCACAACGAACGGAGCTGATCGAGTCTTTATTCGGACTCCGTGCACTTCGCTCAGGTACGATCTCCATTCATGGACGTAAAGTAAAAATCAACTCACCTGCAGCAGCTAAACGTCACAATATTGCACTGCTGACCGAGGAACGAAGGGTGACTGGAATATTCCCTGTGTTATCTGTGTATGAAAATACGATTATTGCTAGCCTTAGCCGGTACCGTAACCGGATTGGATTGCTCGATGAGGCCAAAGGACGAGAGGTAGCTCGTGAGCAGACAGAGAAGTTCAGAACCAAAACGCCTTCAGTTAACACGCTAATTCGAAACCTTTCGGGTGGGAATCAACAAAAGGTACTGCTTGCCCGCTGGCTTCTGACCGATCCTGAGATTTTGCTCTTAGATGAACCTACTCGTGGCATCGACGTAGGTGCTAAGTTCGAGATATACACGATTATTACGGAGCTGGCTCGTCAGGGCAAAAGTATCATTATGATCAGCTCAGAAATGCCTGAATTACTGGGGATGTCGGATCGCATCATGGTCATGAGTGAGGGACGGCTAACGGGGATCGTAGACGGAGCCGAAGCAACGGAGCAGGATATTATGCGACTGGCCGCGCAGCAGCGGATGGCCTAGTCAGGAGGGGAACACATGAACACGCAGGTCGTCAATCAGGTGAAGCAATATGTAGCGCAGCGCGCGATCTTCATCGTACTCATTCTACTGGTCATTGGCATCGCGATAGCCGATCCGAATTTCCTTGCATTCTCTACTTTGCGGGATATATTACAGCAATCCTCCACCCGAGCGATCATCGCACTTGGAGCTGCTTTTATACTGATCACTGGTGGTGTCGATCTGTCTGCTGGTCGGGTCGTAGGTCTAACGGCTGTTGTCTCGGCCTCGATGTTGCAGATAGACGAATATGCCAATCGCTTCTTTCCCGATCTTGTGCAACTGTGGGTAGCGATACCGATTCTTGTAGGCATTATAGCTGGTTTAGCTGTTGGTTTGGTCAATGGAATCATTGTTGCCAAATTGCATGTTCCTCCATTTATTGCGACATTAGGTACGATGGTTGCGGTATATGGATTGAACTCAATCTATTTCGACACCGAGCCTAACCAATCTCAACCGATCGGTGGTCTGAGACCAGATTTCACAGTCATCGGTTCGGGATACATTGATCTCGGTGGTGGGTATTCGATTCCTTATATCGTGTTAATTGCTATTTTTGTTGCACTCATCTGCTGGGTCGTCTTCAACAAGACACGCCTTGGGAAAAATATGTATGCGATCGGCGGCAACATTCAGGCAGCGCATGTATCTGGTATTCATGTCGCACGTAATCTGGTCGTATTATATGCCATTGCGGGTGCACTGTATGGTCTAGGCGGTGTGCTGGAAGCAGCACGTACAGGCGGAGCAACGAACAATTACGGTAATATGTATGAGCTTGATGCAATTGCTGCATGTGTTGTTGGTGGGGTGTCTACAGCCGGAGGAATCGGTACGGTACCTGGAGTCATGGCGGGTGTATTGATCTTCGGGGTCATTAACTATGGTCTGACCTTTATTGGGGTAAGTCCGTACTGGCAGTTAATTATCAAAGGTCTGATTATCGTGGCAGCCGTTGCATTTGATATTCGTAAGTATATGGCTAAAAAATAAATCATAATCACCTTAGAAGCCAGCTCCTAGGAATAATAGGGGCTGGCTTCTTCATTAGCTCATCTACCGAATATGATCCATATTACCGAAGATCAGCACGCTGAATATGAGCATAAATGAACCGATCCTGTAGGCTAATTTTGCGCCATAGTTCATATGGAACTTTCGTGCAATCATCACAGTGGTTACCCAGAAGACGATCGCTGCAACAAATGTAAGATGAACTCCCTGACTACCATTAGTGTAGATCGGCAAGTTAAAATAATCGAATAGGTAATGGCTGAATTGGAATTGCTCCTTACCCCATTGGAAATTAAAGGCGAACCCCATAGTTAGCACAAGCAGAGCCAGCGTACCTATACCTATTGGTTTGCGTCGTTGTTCCATAAAGAACCTCCTTAATTAAGCATAAATAATCCAAATTAATCCATTAATGTAGTATAACATATTACCCCATATCAAGTTGGGAAAATAAAATAGAATCATGTTGAATTTAGAAGACCCTCCATTAATCGACAACATCAGCTCGTCACAATCGATATAATATATGCAAATCGGGTTGTTAACTACCCGTTCTCATGTAAATGTCTAGTTCAATCGATATGGATAAGGATAGGTGTAATAGGCCAAAGGGGGCGAGGCTGTTTGCTAAGTTACACGATGAAAATGATCATTTTTCCACTGGGAAGTCTGTTGATAATCGTATCTTCTCACATGCTGGAACGTACCTCTTATTTGATGCTAGCCATAGGTGCAGGTGTGTTGTTTGTAGCGAGTATCCTAGCCGAGAGGCGTTATCCTGTTTTGCGCAAGGTACATTGGATCTTCCTCGGGGGATTTCATTATTTAACAGAGCTGAATTGGTGCAATATGCTGTATTATATGCTCATTATGTCCCTGATTCAGAATAAACAGCTTGTAACACAGACACTGCCCATTTCCATTTTTCTCATGTTACAATATACTGCTATTCGGCTCTCGTACGTGCCGATTGATGCTTATACATTGTTGGTATCTTTGTTTGATATGATTACAGCGGTTGTCATCATCTTTTTGTACCATACGCTAATCAACAGTGAGGCTGAGAAGCGTCGACTTCGGGAGAAAAATCAATTCTTAACCCTGCATGATCCATTAACGGGGCTACTGAATTACGAAGGTTATCTGGGAGTAATTAAACAAGTCGTGGAGGAACGTCGTTCCTTTACATTGGTTCTGCTGAGCATTCAAAATTTCAATGGCTTTAGTCAAGAAGTCGAAGCGAATTGGTG
Organism: Paenibacillus tundrae; assembly: GCF_036884255.1. Lineage (NCBI taxonomy): Bacteria > Bacillati > Bacillota > Bacilli > Caryophanales > Paenibacillaceae > Paenibacillus > Paenibacillus tundrae. The sequence goes on from NZ_CP145605.1 coordinate 1,198,883, forward strand.
TACAGTGATCAAAGATACAGGAAATCGCATACGGGAACGCTTTGCAGATGCTCACGGCATATCACGTTATGCAGGTGATCGATTTGCGATCATACATCCGGAAATAAAGGATGTAGATGAACGTATGCTGTCGTTATTATCCGAGAAGTTACAAGGATTACAAGTCGTATACAGCACATCAACATATCCCGTAGAAGCTGCGTCACATCAGCAATTAATGACGATCGCTGAAGATCGTCTGCTCCGGCAACAACGTAGTAAGTGGCTCAAAAATGAAGAAGAGACGTTTCGTTCTGAAAGGTTGAGATCTGTCGGTGAACTAGCTGCGGGTATGGCACATGAAATTCGTAACCCACTGACAGCTATTCGTGGTTTCTTGCAGCTATCTAAAGGACAAGCCTTCAATATTGCTCCATGGTATGAGGTAATCATGGGAGAGGTGACCCGGGTAACGGATCTCACCGCTGAATTTCTGCAATTTTCTAAACCTCAGGCGAATCATATGAAACCAGAACAGCTGGCTCATTGTTTGGAGCGGGTGATGTCACTAACCGAATCAGATGCTGTATCGCGCGGACATCGAATCACGCTTGAGATGACGGAGCAACCTGTGGTTGTGAACATGGATCGGGACAAAATCGTACAGGTGCTGATTAACCTGATACGTAATGCTTTTGAGGCTATGACTGATCCGGGAGAGGTACATATCGATCTTCTACATGATGGAGATAGAGCGCTCATCTCGATTACGGATACAGGGAGCGGTATTCCAGCACAGACAATCTCCAAAATATTCAACCCATTTTATACAACAAAGGAAGAAGGAACGGGACTGGGTTTAGCTTTATGTCAGAAAATTGTGCAGGATCATCAAGGGAAAATCATTGTAAAAAGCATAGAGGGAAGCGGTTCGACGTTTACGTTATACTTTCCGCTCGTTGCTTGAAATTGAAACACGCCGCAGCATCCTTGGAGAAGGAATGTTACGGCGTGTTTGCTGTTGTGGTGAATAGAGGGCATCGCGACTAGCTGAGATGTCCCTGATGTAACTGGTAGTAGAAGCCTTGCTTCTTCATCAGCGTCTCATGGTTACCTCGTTCCGTGATTTCGCCTGCGTCAATGACAAGAATCTGGTCTGCTTCACGAATCGTGCTGAGCCTGTGGGCGATGACGAAGCTCGTTCGACCTTTCATCAGCGTCCGCATCGCTTGTTGAATATGCATTTCCGTCCGTGTATCTATACTACTCGTGGCTTCATCAAGAATGAGAATAGCGGGATCAGCCAAAATCGCTCTCGCGATCGTTAACAATTGACGTTGACCTTGGCTTAGGTTACTACCACCAGCAATGATTGGTGTATCGTACCCTTGCGGCAACTTACGAATGAATGAGTGTGCATTGGCAAGCTCGGCCGCCTGCCGAATCTGCTCTATTGTTGCATCCGGTTTACCATAAGCAATATTGTCCCGAATGGTGCCTGAGAATAGGTAAGCATCTTGCAGCACAATGCCAAGCTCGCGCCGCAGAGGATCTTTCTCCAATTCGGCAATATCACAATCATCGATCGTAATCCGCCCACCCGTAATGTCGTAGAAGCGGGGCAGCAGATTAATAATCGTTGTTTTACCTGCACCCGTCGGACCAACCAGTGCAATCATCTCGCCTGGCTGTGCGGTAAAGCTGACATCTTTGAGGATAGGTCTTTCGGGTGTATATCCGAAGGATACATGTTCGAATACAACTTTGCCCCGAATCTGATCCAGTTGTTTTTTCTGCTCCTCCACGTACTCGCTTGGTGTATCAATAATATGAAACACACGCTCGGCACCAGCGATCGCAGCTTGGATTAAATTGTACTGATTCGCCAGATCATTAATCGGGCGTTCAATCTGACGGGAATAAGCAAGGAAGCTTACAATCAGACCGATGGACGTTAGATTATGATATGCCATCCAGCCTCCAACAGCAGCCAGAATAGCGAAGCCGATATTGTTCATGACGTTCATGGTAGGACCAACTAATCCGGAAACACTCTGAGCCTGCGTACTGGATACACGTAGCTTCTCATTCAGTCCGACAAAATGCTTATGAGCCTCACCCTGACGATTATAGGCAGTAACGACCTTTTGCCCGGCAATCGTCTCTTGCGCGTAACCATTCAGTTCACCAAGCAACTTCTGCTGTGCTGTGAAATGCTTACGCGTTTTGGAAGCGATCAGCCGTGTGGCAATCGTAATTAACGGCACAGTAACTAAGCTTAGAAGGGTGAGCCGCACATCCAGGGCAAGCATGATAGATAAGGAGCCAACGAGCAGAATGGCACTCGACATCAATTGGGTCACACTTTGGTTCAGTGTGGTGGATACATTATCAATATCATTGGTGGCACGGCTCATGAGATCGCCGCTCTGATTTTTATCAAAAAAGCTGATCGGAAGCTGCTGCAACCGAGAGAAGAGATCTTGACGTAGATCCTTCACCGTAAGCTGAGACACACCGATCATGACGAAGGATTGAGCCCACATCATGAGTGAGCCTAGAACATACACGGCCAGCAACATAAGGCATTCCTTCAGAAGCCCCTCCGTTATTCTGGGGACAATATGTTCGTTCACCGCTCGGCCAAGCAGATAAGGACCAGCAAGATTTAACAACGTACCGATGGCGGTCAAGACCAGTGCGGCAATGACGCCTGCTCGATGTTGCCCCATATAGGACCAAACTCGGAGAATAGCGTGTTTTGCATTATTCGCGCGAACCTTAGGTACTGGCCCTCTGCCAGGTGGCCCCATTCTGCCACCGATTGGAGGCAAGGCAGTTGATGGACTGGAGGACGATATAGGTTTAGCCATAGTGAACATCCTCCTTCCGCTGTTGTGAATCATAGATCGACTGGTAGAGCGGCGAATGTGCCATGAGTTGATCATGTGTGCCGCTAGCTACAATGCGTCCTTCCTCAAGTACATAGATACAATCAGCATCCTGTACGGAAGAGATTCGCTGGGCAATCAATATCGTGGTGCTGTCTTTCATCAACGTATGCAATGCCTTCTGTATGCTCGCTTCAGTTCGAAGATCTACAGCGCTTGTGCTGTCATCGAGAATAAGAACCTCCGGTTGCATGAGAAGTGCACGTGCAATAGAAATCCGCTGTTTCTGACCGCCTGAGAGGTTGACGCCTCGTTGTCCTAGCTCAGTGTCATAACCGTCCTTCAAGTTCATAATGAATTCATGTGCAGCCGCTGCTTGCGCAGCTTGACGAATCTCTTCCTCTGTTGCATTGGGTTTGCCATAACCGATATTGTCCCGAATGCTGCCACTAAACAGGATAGATTCCTGTAAGACGATGGAGACGCGGCTACGAAGGTCATGCAGATCCCATTGTTTTACGTTAACTCCACTGACGAGAACCTCGCCCTGCGAGGCATCATACAATCGAGGGATTAACTGTACTAGTGAGGTTTTGCCTGAGCCGGTAGAGCCGAGTAAAGCTACCTTTTCCCCAGGTTTAGCTATAAAGGTAATTCCATTCAACGCGGGCTCTCCGTCATATCGGAAGGAAACATCTCTGAATTCTACCTGTCCGGAACTACTGCGACTCATATCGCTTAATGTTGTACCTTCACCAACAATAGATCTTCCAGACTGAATATCCGGCTGCGTATGGAGCACCTCGTTAATCCGAGCAGCAGATACCTTAGCACGCGAGAAGCTCATCATCATCATTCCGATCGAGGTAAGTGATGAGAGTACAACCGTTACATAGTTAATAAAAGCAATCAGATCCCCGGCAGCGATGCTACCTCCGACCACCTGATAACCGCCAAACCATAATACCGCTACGATTGTTGCGTTCAGCATGAGGCTCAGAACAGGAGCATTCAATGTTACAATGCGCCATGCTTTCACCGCAGTTTCGGTATAATCTTGATTGGATTGCTTGAAGCGTGAACGCTCCAGGTTCGCACGGGCAAATGCCTTGACGACACGAATGCCAGCAAGATTCTCCTGCAGGACAGCATTAACCTTATCCAGTTTATCCTGAACACTTGCGAACAGGGGATACGAGGCTCGGATGAGTACATAGAGCAGAATAAACAGAACCGGCATCGTCAAGATCAGAATGAGCGCCAGCTTGACACTAATCGTAAAAGCCATAATGACACTTCCGATGATCAGCATCGGAGAGCGGATAAACATGCGCAGAAGCATCTGCACAAAGGTCTGCATCTGTGTAATATCACTCGTGAGCCGAGTGATTAGAGAGCCCTCACGGAACGTATCCAGATTGCGGAAGGAGAAGGTCTGAATATGATCAAACAATTCCTGACGTAGATCTGTACCATATCCGACCGCAGCCTTACTGGAAAATAACGTACAACCCGCTCCTCCAACCCAGCCGATCAGCGCAAATAAAAGCATAAATAATCCTGTCCGTATAATGTGGGACAGGTCTCCTGCAAGCACCCCATCATCAACAATGCTTGACATTAGTTTCGGCTGAAGCAGATCCATGGCCACCTCAAGAACCATGAGCAGCGGGGCGAGGATAGCGGCTGACTTATAAGGGGTTAGAAATCGTTTTAACGACCACAATCGGAAAATCACCTCATCTCATATTGCATTTCATGCTGCATGATTTGTAGAACTAGTAACTACATTAGATATCACGTAAATTCTGCACCATACGCTGCGCGAGCGTGGACATCATCTGTGATTCTTCGGGGGTGAAGCCTTTCTGAGCCTGTTCCTCCAGCTCTTGAAATACCTCTCTTAGGTCATGCAGTGCAGTGCGCCCCAGATCCGTGAGGTACACGCGTAGACTCCGCTGATCCTTCGGATCGGGTTCCCGTCTTACATAGCCCGATGTTTCCATCCTCTTCAGCATCACGGTTACGGTAGCTGGTGTGCGCCGAAGCTGTTCAGCTAGATGTTTCTGAGTCTGGCCGTCTTCACGTTCCAACTGGAATAGAAGGGGAGGCTGACCGGGATACAGCTCGGGGTGATTAACAAGCCTCTCATGAATTTTGTAACGCTGAAGCTTGACGAGTTCGGATAGCTGTCCCATTAGCCGTTCATTACGTGCTGGATTCATACGTTTCCATCCTTTTAGAGGTCGTTCAAAAAGCCCGCTTTTGAACACGAATATTTAGTTAGTCGACTAACTAAATGATAAGTTTGATTTGACATAAGGTCAAGGAGTTTTACTACTTATTTAGGTTCAACGCTTAGGCATGGGAAATATTGACTCGAGCGAGATCGATATGTTAAATTGATATTATCTTATTGTTAATAACAAATTGTTAATAACAAACCGGAGTGGTTTTTTTCAATAAAGTATATGGGGGTTCTTCTGGTGGACGGTTCAAGAGATGATGACCAAAAGCATGATCAAATGAGTGAGCAACAGTTTCTAGCAACCTATAACGTGGGGGATTACGAGCGTCCCTCGGTCACCGTCGATATGCTTGTATTTACGATTCGCAATGAGACACAGTCCAATTATCGTAAACTTGCCGAGCCTGCACTTCAGCTCTTGATGATTCGAAGAGGAGGGCACCCCTATCTGGGGCAGTGGGCACTCCCGGGAGGGTTCGTATCCATGGATGAGTCTCTGGAAGAAGCTGCGCGCAGGGAGCTATACACAGAGACTGGATTAGACAACATCTATTTGGAACAGCTATACACCTGGGGAGATGTCCACCGTGATCCACGTACACGTGTCATCAGTTGTTCCTATCTGGCATTAGTGGATAGCAGTGAGCTAGAGCTGGAAGCTGGTGATGATGCGAGCGAAGCAGACTGGTTCCGAATGGAGCAGCGACTGGTGGAGGAGAAGCGCCATATCTACGAGCATGGGCGAATAACCGAGCGACGGATTCAGTTGATTTTGACGAATGGAACTGAGGAGTTATCAGCTGTGATCGAAACCAAGGAATCGATAGAAGGGCGAGTACGGAGGCATAGCATAAGGGTGATGGAAGCGCGGGGGATTGCCTTTGATCATGCCAAGATTATTCTGTATGCGCTGGAGCGTCTGCGCTCGAAAGTGGAGTATACAGACATTGCATTTAATCTCATGCCCGACACGTTTACACTAACGGCATTACAGAAGGTATACGAAATTATTGGTGGCAAAAAGCTGCTGGCGGCTGCTTTTCGGCGTAAGATTGCGGACTGGGTCGTAGAGACGGGGGAATATACAGGCAGTGCAGGACATCGTCCATCCCGTTTATATCGGTTGAACCCTGATCGACCTGCAACGTAAGTAGGCGGATTTAAGAGGACTATTATATTTAGAGAAAGGAGGAGATTACAATGGAGAAATTTACTTTTTTCTGGCGTACAGCATCGCCGTTCTCCCAGTGGCATCCCGCAGATTTTGTAGTGAACGGTGTACCTTATACCAGCGCGGAGCAATACATGATGCACCAGAAAGCACTATTGTTCGGAGATCAGGCTATTGCAGATAAAATACTGAAATCAAGCTCCGCATCTGTGCAAAAAAAACTGGGCAGACAGGTTGCTAACTTCAACCAGACGGTCTGGGAAGCGGAGTGCAAGCGCATCGTTTATGAGGGGAATGAAGCGAAATTCACGCAGAATGACGTTCTACTGGAAGCGTTGCTGGCTACTCGTGGCACAACCCTTGTAGAAGCAAGTCCAGATGACCGAATCTGGGGAGTAGGCTTAGCGGAAGAAGACCCAAGAATTCGGAATCGCAGAACGTGGAGAGGAACGAACTGGTTAGGCGAGATTCTTACCCAGTTGAGAGAGAACATAGAAAGTGGAAGTGATACACATGAGTGAACATAAAAAGAACTTGAGTACCAACAGCAAAACGAATCCTAGCCAGCATAGTCATACAAAAACGACTCATAACCAACCGAAGAATCAACGCGCAAGCAGATCACGTATTGCGCATGAAACGTTAGCTATTCTCGAGCAGGGAAGCTATGTCAATTCATATGACCGGAACGTAAGGATCGATGAGGATATGCAATATGCCATCCGGCATTCAGTGTTATACCGACCAGCAGAACTGCAAACACTCAAGGATCAGCTGGAACGGGTGTCTCCATCAACTAACCCATCCAGTACTGTCATCGAAGTTACGGGAGAAACAACACTTGCGGCTGCTGCACGTCTAGTGACGGATGAGCAGTTGCAGGATGTTGTCTGCCTGAACTTTGCTTCAGCCAAAAACCCCGGCGGTGGGTTTCTTGGGGGAAGTCAGGCTCAGGAGGAAAGTCTGGCGCGTGCAACAGGGTTGTACCCGTGCATTGTTCAGATGACAGAGATGTACGAACATAACCGGAAGCTGAGAACCTGTCTATATTCGGATCATATGATTTATTCGCCTGAGGTTCCAGTGATTCGTGATGATCAAGATCGATTGTTGGTTAAGCCGTATTGTGCAGCCTTCATTACCGCTCCAGCGGTCAATGCCGGTGTTGTGAGAGCGCGAGAAGAAGCTGATGATCAAGTGATCGAGTCGGTCATGAAGCAACGGATTCGGTACATTTTGGACGTAGCAATCGCACATGGACATCGTACCATTGTACTGGGGGCATTTGGCTGTGGCGTATTTCGGAATGATCCGGTGCAGGTCGCGAAGTTTTTCCATGATGTATTGGTACAAGAACATGATCGAGAGGCATTCGAACGGATCGTATTTGCTATCTTTGATCGAACCAAAGAGCAGTCGACGTTGAATGCATTTCAGCAGCGTTTCGCAGGAGCATAACCTATTATTGGGAGGTAGAGAATCAGTATGGAGTTTAGGGAGATGCAGCAGGATTTATTCGCCATGGATGAAGATTATTCGCTAGCTCATTGTATTTCGGCTGATGCTCGTATGGGGGCAGGGATTGCGGTTCAGTTTAGACAACGATTCGGACTAGAGGTACTACAGGAGCAAGCGAAGCAAGAGCCTCTGGAGATTGGAACCTGTTATCCAGTAGGGCGAACTTTGAACTTGGTTACGAAGGCAAAGTTCTCAAATAAGCCGACATATCAGTCCTTTACCCGTGCAGTAGAATCCATGCATAGCGTATGTGTCGCTCAAGGAATTCTCAAGCTAGCCATGCCACAGATTGGGTGTGGACTGGATCGATTGAAATGGGAGAAGGTACGTACAATCATTCAGGATACATTTGCTGAGACGGATATTGAGATTGTAGTGTGTACGTTATGATCACTTTATGATCCGGAATCGGAGGCTGCAGCATACCGTTGTTTTGATGGGAAATGGAAATGATATCTGTCAAAAAACAAAACAAAAAACCTCGCTAACGCAGGCGGAGTTCACGTTCTGATTCGAACTTTTCCGTGCCTAGCAGAGGTTTTTTTTGTTTAGGTTATAGTCTCTTTACGTGAGAATGAAACCATGTTCTGACGTAGCGGATTCTTTTTGGTAAAATAAAGGAGAGTTAACGTTTCCATTGCATGAAAAAGATCAATTCATACCGAATAGAGTATTAGGGAGGCTTTCATATGACAGGAGTGGCTGAAACGGACAAAGTGAAGTGGGGCATTATGGGCACGGGCTGGATCGCATCGCAATTTGCGAAGGATCTGAATCATGCGGGCAATGCTGTGAAGGCGGCAGTGGGTTCTCGGACGCAGGAAAGCGCAGATTCGTTTGCGGCGGAATATGGGTTTGAACGCAGCTATGGCACCTACCAAGAGATGCTGCAAGATCCGGAGCTGGATATCATTTATGTGGCTACACCGCATCCATTTCATAAGGAGAATGTGCTTGCATGTCTGGAAGCGGGGAAAGCCGTGCTGTGCGAGAAGCCTTTTACAATGAATGGCCGTCAGCTAGAGCAACTGGTTGAGACAGCGCGTGAGAACAAGATTTTCCTAATGGAAGGCATGTGGACACGTTTTCTACCACCGATTGTGCAGGCTAGACAGTGGATTGCGGAAGGACGGATTGGTGAAGTACGTCTGGTAAAAGCAGACTTTGGATTCCGTATTGGCTGGGAGCCAGAGGGCAGATTGCTGAATCCAGAACTTGGCGGTGGAGCACTGCTTGATGCAGGGGTGTACCCTATTTCATTCGCTTCCATGATCTTTGGCGAGCAGCCACAGCATGTGTGGAGTACCGCGAACATTGGAGAGACCGGCGTTGATGAACAATTTTCTGTATTGTTGTCTTATTCCGAGGGACGTTCAGCCTCACTGCATGGAGCTATTCGTTTGAACCTAAGCAATGAAGCAGTCATCTATGGTACAGAAGGATATATCCGGTTACCGTTCTTCCTCGCAGGGAAGGAAGCGTATCTGCATGTGAATGGACAAGATGAGCCGGAGAAGTTCACCGATGAGCGTACAAGCATTGGCTATGCGTTCGAAGCAGAAGAAGCCGGACGTTGCATCTTGGAAGGCAAAACAGAAAGTCCAATCATACCGCTGGACGAGTCACTGGAAATTATGAAACTGATGGATACGATTCGCGCACAGTGGGGATTGCGCTATAAATTTGAATAAGGGTTGATGTGAACGAACCGGAAACGTTTCGTACCAGATAGATAGCGTATAACGAGTAGGAGTGAAGGAATCATGCTGAAAATTTTAATTTCTGGATTTGAACCTTTTGGCGGCGATGCGGTGAATCCCACGTCTGAATTAATGGAAGCTCTTACACAGGAAAAGGTGGAGGATGCAGAGCTGAAGACGGTGCTGCTGCCTGTACACTTTGACGAATGTGCTGATCTTCTGATCGCGGAGATGCAGGCGTATAAGCCGGATGTAGTCATTGCTTGTGGTCTGGCAAAAGGCAGAACAGCGATTACACCAGAACGCATTGCTGTAAACGTTAAGGATATTCCGCCAAGCTCTTACGCTGATAATCAGGGACAGCGCCCTGTGGATGAGCTAATTCGTGAAGGCAGCCCAGATGGGTTATTTTCTACTCTGCCGATTCGTTCGATGGTAAATGACCTAACCGCAGCTGGTATCCCGGCAACCGTGTCCAATACAGCCGGAACTTACATCTGTAACAACACGATGTATCGTGTGCTGGATTGGATTCGTATAGAACAGCTACCAATTCGTGCGGGATTCGTTCATTTTCCTGCTTCAACGGAGATGGCTGTGCTGCAGCCTAGTGTGCCTTCTTTGCCGATAAGTATGATGCTGGACGGGTTACGAGTGATGATCCATACCGTAGTACACACTGCAAAAGCATAGTGAATCCAAGTTTAAGGTGATCCTGATTGAAGCAGCTAAAGATATGATGAACATGGATTCGCATAATGCATAAAAGAAAGGTTCCCAATTCCACGTTGTACGTGAGAGTTGGGAACCTTTTTGCTGAGTGGTTACAGGATGTTCTGTACACAGCCAAATAATTTAATTCATGATGAACTTCAGCGAGCTTGGAGACATTCTCTAGATCCGCAGTAGACTTAGGTCGAATTCAGGTACAAGCCCTTCCTTCATCGCTCTTCCCAGCAGTGCAGTTATTGCACCGTAACCATCATCGCCAAGGTTGGCACTGAACTCATTTACATAAAGATCAATATGCTGTGCAGCTACGTCAGGATCCATTTCTTGAGCATGTTCCATCACGTAGGCTTTGGATGCATCCGGGTGTGCCCAGGCGTATTCCACTGAGGCGCGAGCCCATCCAGCCAGTGCTTGAGCGTCCAGATCACGGCGAGCGATGATTGCTCCAAGTGGAATAGGTAGACCTGTATCTTCTTCCCACCAATTGCCGAGATCGGTCATCAGTTTTAGGTCATAGTTTTGATAAGTGAAGCGCGCTTCATGAATGACCAATCCTGCATCAATGAGGCCATCGCGTACAGCAGGCATAATCTGATCAAATGGCATCACAACGATCTCACCGACTCCACCAGGAACGTTCTGTGCAGCCCAGAGTCTGAATAACATATAGGCGGTTGAGCGTTCGCTAGGTACAGCAACTCGTCTTCCTGAGAGATATGCTGGGTCTGTCGTGCCGCTCGCCGTTAACACAAGCGGGCCACAACCTCTACCGAGTGCACCGCCCGCAGGCAGCAACGCATACTTATCCAGCACATACGGCAAAGCCGCATAGGAAATTTTCATTACATCCGGAATCTCCGGGCCAATCGGGCTCGCAGCGAGACCATTGGTAATGTCGATATCCGCATAGCGAACATCCAACTCAGGTGCTCCTGGAATTAGACCATGCACCCATGCGTGAAAGATAAACGTGTCATTGGGACACGGGGAAAATGCAATTTTCATGATGTAAGTACCTCCCGTAAAATGGAACTTGCCGCCTGGAGCGCATCTAATGCATCCTTGATGCGCCAAGCGTCGCGGTCGCGTGGACCGACCGCGTTGGATATGCCGCGAAGTTCGAGTGCAGGCACACCGAACTGCTGAGCGGCCGTTGCCACGCCGAAGCCTTCCATACCTTCGGCGGCGGCATCCGGCACGCGGCGCAATAGCTCCGCGGCCGTCTCGGCTGTTCCGGTCGCCGTGGACACGGTGACCGCAGTGCCTCCGCTGACAGCGTGCCCAGCTCGCTTCAGCGCATCGCGCAGGCGGACGGCAAGCTCTGCGTCCGCCGCAACCCGGGACGAGCCGAATCCGAGCTCGTCCACAGAGAGGAAGCCGTCTGGCGCTTGCGAGCCCAGATCGGCAGCAACCATGGCGTCGGCTACCACGAGGGAGCCGACGTCCGCCACGCCGGGGAAGCCGCCGCCGATGCCGGCACTGACCACCAGCGTGTACGCTGAGGTCAGGCCGGTTCCGGCAAGCAGCCCCGGCGCTGTTGATGCGGCAGATGCCTGCGCCGCATCGGGTTGCTCTGGCGCGGTGGTACCTTGCGCCAGAGCAGGGTCTACGGCAGCCGCATCGGATGACGGCGCCGTAGCAAGATCAGGCGCCGTGGCAACCGCCGGCGCCTTCAAACGGCTGGCAGACGCGGCCGCTGAGGCGAGCGCTGCAGCCGTTCCTGCCGCTGCGGAGGCGGGGCCGACACCCGCAGCGATCACGTCAAACATGTCCGCGGCCGTATCACCCAGTCCGCGAAGAATAGCTTCTTTCTCTACATCTACGGCAGTGACAATTAATACACGTGGAACTCGAGATGCAGTGGGAACATTCATATGTTCTGTATCGTTTAATGCTGAATTATGCTCATTCATTCAAGTCTTCTCCCTTGTGAAGTGCTGAATATGTCATATGTCTATCTTAACGGAAGGGTGAAGGGCAGGACAAGCTTAGAGTATCTACTCCCGTCATAACGAAATATGCTTTGAAAATAAAATCAATATGTCACTACATCCATATTATCGTATCGTGACTAGGATTATATGTCAAAAATAAGTGTTGACAAGGTGTATTAACTGTATTAATAATGATAGTACAGTTGATACACCTTATTATGGTTACATCACATTATTTTGTTAGAAAGGAGGTGCGGGATGTTCGAATTGGATGTACGCAGCCGTAAGGCGATCTATGAACAACTAGTAGACAAAATCAAAGAAATGATCGTATACGGTGTTCTCCAACCAGATGAGCAGCTTCCTTCCGTTCGCACCCTGTCCGCGCAACTGACGGTGAATCCCAACACCATTCAGAAGGCATACCGGGAACTGGAACGGGAAGGTTACATCTACTCATTACAGGGAAAAGGGAGCTTCGTATCATCTTCCGTGGAACATCCGAATGCAGCCATGAGAGATGAGATTAGAGCAGCTCTGGTGAAGTTAATTGCAGAGGCTTCGTATTCGGGCTTAACCAAAGCCGACATGACGATTTTATTTCAGGAAGCGATGGCCCGTATAGAAAAGGGGGAGCCGAATGATTGAGCTGAAGCAGGTCGTCAAAACATTTCAACAGGAAAAAGCAGTAGATGGTGTCACGATGCAGGTACATAAAGGATCAATCTATGGGTTGCTCGGCTCCAACGGAGCAGGTAAAACGTCGTTGCTCAAAATTATGGCAGGCATTTATCGTCAGGATACCGGCACGGTTCGCATTGACGGAGCTGAAATCGTGGAGAATTTAGACTTGAAGGGTCGCACCATTTTTATGGCAGATGCTCCCTACTTTTTCCCGCAGTCTTCCATTCATCAAATGGCGAATTTCTATCGTTCTGTGTATCCGCGATGGAATGAGGAACGGTTCGTGCAACTAGGCAACGTATTTAAACTCGATATGAAACGTAAGCTTCATCGTATGTCCAAAGGTATGCGTCGTCAGGCAGCTGTATGGCTTGGCTTGAGCTGTATGCCTGAAATATTGTTGATGGATGAGCCGATTGATGGTCTCGATCCCGTCATGAGACAACAGATCAAAAACCTGCTGTTTCAGGAGGCGGCAGATCGTCAGGTAACGATTATCATCTCCTCCCATAATCTCAGGGAAATCGAGGATCTGTGTGACCATGTAGCTATTATGCATAAAGGCCGAATCATTGTAGAGAAGGATCTAGATGACCTGAAGGCAGATACACATAAAATTCAAGTTGCTTTTCGTCATCCTGATCATGCCCAAGCGATAGAGGAACATATCGACATTCTGCATGAAGAGAAGCGGGGCAGTGTATCGCTATTCATCGTCAAAGGCAATCGTGAGACGGTGACACAGCGGTTCCAGTCACAAGATCCTTATCTGCTGGACGTACTACCACTGACGCTGGAAGAGATATTTATCTATGAAATGGAGGACGCAGGGTATGACATTCAGCCGATTATACTTTAACCGGGGCATCCTGTTCCAAAATTTCAGGCAGCATGGGTGGCTAGGCATTTTGTTTCTAATTGTATTGTTATTCTCCCTCCCACTGCCAATCGGTACGGAGTATCGGGAAGACCCTTACGAGATCACAAGTTTGTTTCAGACGAATGGGCAGATGCATCTCTTGCTTGCGCTCGCATTTCCAGTTGCAATAGGGCTCTTTCTATTCCGTTATATGCAATCTGGAGCATCCTCAGATGTATATCATAGTTTGCCGCTTAAACGTAAACATCTATTAACCGCTCATCTGTTCACCGGATTTATGTTAATTCTCATTCCGATCTGGCTGACAACCGCAATTACTGGCTGGGTATGGGGTGTAATGGACGAACCGGCCTACATCTTCACAGGTGATGCGATCTGGATGTGGGGACTGAGCATGAGTATCTACTCGATGTTCATGTTCATGTTGACCGTGGCTGTCGGCATGTGTATAGGTCAATCAATCCTGCAAGGGCTCACGGTGTATGCACTCATTTTGTTACCAATGGTGTTCTGGGCGGGATATGAACTTCACTTACAACAGCACCTATTAGGATTTCCTTATAATCAAGTGGGTAGTGTTCGTACTGATATATCATTGATTACTCGAATGGAATCCATAGGATCAGGAACAATCCTGTGGCCAGAGCTGGTAATATATGCGGCACTTACCGTGGTGTTTATCGCGTTAGCATATGTTATCTATGCGAGAAGAAAAGTCGAGTCGGCTACCGAGGCAGTTACGTTCACAGTGGTCAAACCGATATTCCGATTTGGATTCATGTTTACTATTGTGTTGATTGGTGGAGCTTACTTCACCAGGATTGCTCCACGAGAGTCTCCAGATTGGGGCATCATCGGTTATGTCGTGGGAGCGATCGTTGGTTATATTGGTGCCGAGATGTTGATTCGCAAGACATGGTTAATCTGGAATGGCAAGCTTATACCTCAGATGGCGCTGTACGGAATCGTGGTAGGGTTGGTTCTGTATGTCCCTGTTGCGGACTGGAACGGTTATGCCGCAAGAGTGCCAGCTAAGGAAGATGTTGTTCAAGTTAAGCTTGGTGGAGATGAGTTTGAATATCATAATGGGGTTCGTGTGAAGCGGGATGACAGCAAGCTTTATTCAAATAATCCGGAATTCATTGATGCGATCCTTGCACTTCATCATAAGATCGTAGATTCTGATTTGGATCTATTAGGTAATTTGAATTATATGCAATGGGATGATAGTGAGTTTATTTTCGTGAACTATGAGCTGGCTAACGGTAAAATAATGAAACGAAGATATCAGATTCCTCAATCGGAGTTCATCCAAGAATTGTCGGTACTGAGGGAGATGAAGGATTACAAGGCTATTCAATACAGGACATACAAACTGGACGAGGATGTATTGAGCATTGGCATCCGGTCTTACCTGAGTGGTGCGCGTAAAACATACATTAGCAATCCACAGCATATTCGTGATTTTCTAGATCTGTTGAAGCAGGATATTTTGGATCAGACGTATGATGAACAGACGTCACCATGGGAGTCATGGGCTAGTGCCGAGATTAATCAGGAGTCAGATCTAGACCCGAGGTTTCCGCGAACATCATGGAATTTTGAGATTAAATCTAGTTATGATCGCACATTAACGTGGTTGAAGCAGCAAAAGTTGTATGATCAGCTTAATGTATCCGCCGATGATATTGTGTCAGCACAGTTCGTGAAGCAGGAGTTCGACGGTGGAAGTAATGGAAAGACCTTGTATGCTGACTCACAGTATATTGATGCGAATCTAGATGGACATAAACAGGTCGCTACCCAGAATAAAGAAATTATAAGCGATCTCCTCACACGTCAACGAACTAGCTTTTATACCAAGGAAGCAGTTACCGTTTATCAGATCAAGCTCAACACAGTAAGTGGCGAGAACATCTATATGATGCTGGAAGAGGAAGATTTGACTGAAGCGATGCAAGCCATACTCGTTGATCTGTAGGCAATGACGGGGATCTTAAGGGGAAGGGTTCTCCCCAAGGCTAGTGCTTAGCGTTCAATCTGACTTGACCAGACAGAAATGATGGAATATATTAGAAAAAGGGTTGGGTTCGAGAATGAATGGTATCATTCACCGAACCCAGAGAACGGCTGATGTGGGAAGCACCCGCAGGAATAGGCAGATTGCCTATCTTGCGGGTGCTTTTTTGTCGTTCCAGCCGTTTCATACCAGGCATATATCTGTTGAACGTCATACTTTTTCATTCAACTTATATAGCCGAGATCACACAGAAGTGCGTGTTCAAAAAGGATGGTTTTCAGTACCGAGAAGATGGGATGAAGATAGAAATGGAGTAGCGGAGCGTAGGCAAAACTACGTGAGCAACGGACATTTCGGCTGAATTCCATCTTCGATGCTGAGATGCTGCTCGCGCATCCTTCGTAATCAAAAGCAGACTTTTTGAACAACCTCTAGAAAGGAGTTCATATGTGATGATGCATAGGTTTAAGTCGGAGAGAACGAAGGGGGAGAAGGCAGTGCACGAAGAAAGGCACGAACCGAGGTCAAGGCTGAAGAAGGAAGTTAGATACGAACCCAGGCAAATACTAAAGAGCAAAGCTAGGCACGTAGTAAATCATCAAGTAAATCATGGAGTAAGTCATCGAGCGATGGACAAGGTGCCTGGTGAAACGATGGACAAGCTCCCACAGGGAGCAATCGCAGACATAAGCACTGCTGGTCGTCCGCAGACGAAGCGGATAACTTGCCTGCGTTTAATTGTCCCGCTAGTAATTTTGTTTAGCTTGATCCTAAACCTCAGCTTGCCTGCAACAACCGAGGCGGCAGGGATTGAACTAGGGGTCACTGCACAGAAAGCATGGAACGATGTATTAAACAAAGCAGATCGCCAGATGAAAGCATCCTTGCAACGAGCCTATGAGAATGTGGGGAGCTTGGAAGGACAGGGGAAGACGTGGGAGCAAAAAACGAAAGCACTTCATACGTCCAATATGGCTGAGCTCAAGCGACTGCAAGCCAGCATCCGGCAGACCGATGAGAAGAAGATAGCGTCGTTAACGCAGTCTTTGGAACGTACTCAAGCTCGATACGAGCCGTTATTTGCCCTTTACACCGCGGTGAATAAACAGCTGGATGCAGCCCGAGCGACGAAGAACAAGGAATGGACAGCGGTTGTTCGTGCCCAAGCAGATACATTGAAGCCAGCTGTGCAACTGGCTAGGGAAGAGATCCGAATGAAGAAAAGCGAGCTTGCTGAAGCGCGTAAACGGAAAAACACAGAAATCAAACGTTTGCGTAGTATGTTATCAGGTGCTGATTCGGTAAAAAGGCAAATTCAAACAGCCAAAAAACAAGTTTCGCTAACAAAAGAACGTTACTCAAATGTACTGAAACAATTCAAGCAGAATCTCAAGCAAGCCCAGCCTTCACGTGTGCTAAGTTCATTGAATCAACTCGTCTCGGCGACAGAGAAATGGACAAGTACCAAACAGCACGTGTATACGTTGGAACAGAAAGTCAGTAACCACTATATTAAAGTCAATCAAGAGTTGGCGAAGAGGAAGTAAAGTAAAAGTAAGTGAATAGGAGAAGAGAAAGGCATAAGTAACGCCAACGGTGGCGGGAAAAGCCCATGCAGAGTAGAGCTCAAGTTAAACTCAAATAGAATTCAAATAGAACTCAAGTAGAGCTTGAGCGGCACCATCAGGTGGAGTTGAGATGAAATTCAAATAGCCATCTTCTTCTCTGCAAGCAGATAGAAGATGGCTATCATGAAGATTCATTTTGATCTTCAACATTTATAGTAGTAGCATTCATAGGATTAACAAAAGCAGTAGCTGCTAACTCGACTTATTATTTCTACCGCTACGATTCTGTTATCCTAAGATGATTCACTTCAATAAATACAAGCCCGAATTACAAACTTATAGCGACACTTGGCTAAGTGAATTGACCCAAGCCGTTAGTCTGCGCATAGCTTCTTCAACCGTAGCGCGTGGACATGCAACGTTCATTCGCATAAATCCAGTGCCTTCCGTACCGAAGATAATACCATCGTTAAGGGCAATCTTCGCTTCTTTCAGTAGAGCACTGCTCAGCTCTTCTTGCGTCATGTTCAGCTTACTGAAATCAAGCCATAACAGATACGTTGCTTCTGGCAGATATACCCCAAGTTGAGGGAGATGCTCTGCCGCATATTGCTGTACATATTCCATATTTCCGCGGACATATGCGAGGCATTCATCCAACCAGTCTGCACCACCTCTGTATGCTGCTTCGGCAGCTGTAGCGCCTAACGTGCTGATGCTGGACAGTCCCATAATTTTGACTCCCTGCATAAATGATTCTCTCAGCTTGGCATTTGGAATAATGATATTGGATGTGCAGAGCCCCGGAATATTGAATGTTTTACTTGGTGCCGTGCAGATGATACTTTGCTGGGCAATCGCGTCCGAGATCATGGATAATGGTGTGTGAGCACCTGGCTGATGTACCAGGTCGGCATGAATCTCATCGGAAACGATCAGTACATCATATCTAACACATAGTGCAGCGAGCTCTTCCAACTCATGGCGACTCCATACCGTTCCTAATGGATTATGGGGGCTGCATAGAATTAGCATTTTGACCCGACCTGTCTGGAAGCAGGATTCGAGATGTTCTAGATCCATGGCATAGTGACCATTCGTTCCTTTGAGTGGATTAGTTATGAGCTCTCGGCCTTGTCCACGTACGACTTCATAGAAGGGAGCATATACCGGCGTTTGAATAACGACTGCATCACCTGGTGCGGTGAATCGTTGTACAGCAATGCTTAAGGCTGGCACGATGCCGGGGGTAAACACAATCCATTCCTTCTCGATGCTCCAGTTGTGTCTGCTCTCCATCCATCCAATCACGGCCTCATGATATGAATCCGTACGTACCGTATAACCGAAGACGCCGTGTTCCACACGGGATTGCAGCGCCTGAATTACCGATGGCGGGGCAGCAAAATCCATATCGGCTACCCACATTGGCAGTGCCTCCGTAACACCGAAAATTTCCTCTAGTGCGTCCCACTTTTCCGATCCTGTATCAAGACGATGAATTGACTCATCAAAGCTATATTTTTTCATTACATGTTCCCCCTTTTTGTTCCGTTCAGTTCGACCACATTCGACAGACTATTATCTAATAAAATAAGTATTTCTGCAACTTGAGCTCATGCATCTGATCATGGTCAGCATGTTACGACATCAGTGTTACTCCGCGCAAGGAAAATACACAGTGTAATTAGTATGACCATGGGTATAGTTGCTAATTCGGGACTTTTATCATGGTACATGTTTGCCTAACGAGGGGAGTATATATTGTTAGAAAAGACTATTTTAGTACTCCCGGAGACCTGTTTTAGCGATAATTGAGTTCAAAAGCTGTCATCGGATGGTATTATGATTCCGTTCTTTGGTTTAACAACGTATTAACATCAACCAATGCTATGTATTGGGGAATGGCATGAATACACTCACTTGAGGAGGTCTCACAGGATGAAAAGTAAAAAATGGGCAATCACAGTAGGGGTACTTGGTATGGTGCTAACTGGTTCAGCGGGAGTATATGCAGGTACTCAACTAGAAACGATCAAAGCATACCTGAATCATGGGTTAGCCATTGAGGTGAATGGACAGAAGTTCACGCCGACAGGAGAACAGGGGAAGAAGCTGGCTCCGATCACTTACCAAGGGAGTACATACTTACCGGTACGCTCTATAGCTGAGGCATTGAACACAGAAGTTAAGTATGATTCACAGAACAACAAAGTAGCCATTGGTTCAACTAGTTCATCTGGTGCACCAACAACAGGAAACAGCGGAACAACTGCTCCGTCAACAGGGGCAAATACACAGGCTCAAGGTGTAAAATCCAAATACCTGCCGGCTGATTTCCCATTGCCTAAAGATGCGAAGACCATCTCCCTTGTGGAAAATGTGATGGACGGCAAGAAGAAGGTTAGTCTAACCTATAGCACAAAAGAGACACTAACTGTCCTTGGAGCATCATATCGAGACTACTATCAGAACCAAAATCTTACGCAGAACGTCCAAGACTTAGGTGCTGATGACTTCAGTATCGTAGGACGTGCGGATGAGAAATTTGCTGTATCGATCTCAGGATCATCCTCCAATATTAACGAGGGGTATAACGAGGTCACGGTAGTGTGGGGAGAAGAGTAGAGGAAGTAAAGAGTCGTCGGAAGCAGTATAGCCAGATAATATGTATCGGAAGAACACTGGCGTAGGCTTTAGATTGGGTTAATTTAAGGTGTCGTTTGAAATGGAGTAGGTAAAATAGTTCCATCTACGCGCCCTTCTCTTTACACGGTCGGTGCTAACGAATCTGAGAGAGCTTATTCGACCGTATCACGGCGAATGAGAATGCTAACGAATCCTAGAACCGTTATATCACCAAATACCACGGATTACATCTAATTCTAGTGCCCAAAAGGTATATTAGCGTGTCAACTGGACCTATGTCAAGAAAGTAGACACTTACGCGACGGATTTGTCCGTAAATTTCTTCGCAAAACGAGCAGGGGAAAGATAACCTAGCGCACCATGCATTCGCTTGCGGTTGTAATAGAACTCAATGTACTGGTAAATGGTGTTATAAGCCTCTTCTGGATTCTTAAAACGAGGGTTACAGTGAATGAGTTCTTTCTTCAAAATACTGTGCCAAGACTCGATACATGCGTTATCGTAACAGTTTCCTCGGCGGCTCATACTGAGCTCCATACCATACGATTTCAGTTGCTCCACGTATTCTTTTGACGTGTACTGCGAGCCACGATCCGAGTGATGTAGCAGTCCTGGAGCGGGGCGTTTGGCCCGGTAAGCATCATTCAATGCACCTAGCACCAGACTCGTTTCCATATGGTTGTACAGACGCCAGCCTACAATTTCACGCGTACATAAATCCAGAACACTGGCGAGATATAACCGGCCTCCTCGGCAGGGAATGTAGGTGATATCGGTGACCCATACGGTGTTCGGTTTGGACGTTTGAAATTGCTGGTTCAGCGTATTTGGTGCAATGGGATGATGATGGTTAGAATCCGTCGTTTGGACACGATACCGAGGAGTGTGCACGGAACGAAGATTCATTTGACGCATGTATATACTGACGGTACGGGAAGAGATTCTGTATCCTTCCAGATGGAGCGCATACGTAATTTTCGGACTTCCACACCGCTTCTGGTGGTCGTAGAAATGAAATCGAATACGCTTCATGATCTCAGTTCTCCGGTGCTGCTGTTTACTTGTTCGATCCATCCGCCACTTGTAATATCCGCTCCGTGACACGTGTAACAGAGTGCACATCTTCTCCAAAGAAAACAGGGAGCGATGGTTTTCCAGAAACTGAAACCTTAGCTCTTTGGTTTGCTGAAGATGTGCACTGCTTTTTTTACAATAGCCAGTTCCTCTTGCGTGTCCGCAAGCGTATGCTCTTTCTCTTGAAGTAACCGGCGCATTTCTTTAAGCTCTGCTTCCAGTTCTTTCACTCGATCTACGCTAGCTACGGGCTCATGTTTAAGTTCGCGATACTTGCCCATCCACTGGTGTAATGTACTTTTTGGAATGTTGAGTTCTTCTGCCAAGTCTCCGAGTGTCTTGGTCTGTTCTTGGATAAATTTTACCGTTTGTTTCTTAAATTCTTCATTGTATCGTTGCCGCTGTTCTCCCATGTGGACACACCTCCGTTAGCCTTATTATCCTTCTGTCCGTTATTGGGTGTCCACTTTTTATTCTAGCTCCAAACGATTCCTTACAATTCTCAGAGTGTTATTTTTAAGCTAATAAGGTTCACTGAGTTCGTTAGAGGATGGACAGTTACATTAGAACGAAGGGGACTTTAAGAAAGTGAGGACGCCAAGCATTCGCCTGTAAGCATTTCCGAAGGAGAGTTACACCGGAAGCTTGAGCTATCCGCGGGATGTTCCCTTCAGATAAGGGAGTCCACAATAATAGGGGCAATAGCGACTGCGTTCATTAGTTCTGTTATCCCGGAGTGGTCGAATACTGCCGACATCGAAAAACCACGTAGTGGTCATCACACAGATGACTTTACGTGGTTTTTGGTGAGGGTATTTTTTTTATAGGTAGCATCACTCGTTGCTCGGTGCCGAGCTTACTATTTAGAGGTGCTCGTTAAACCAACCCGCAATATGCTCAAGCCGGCGAACTCTCAGATGTGGGTGTCCTCCTCTGGACAATTCATGATTAGCGCCCGGGAAACGAACGAGACGTGTCGTCTGTCGACGTCGCTTCAAGGCAATATATAATTGTTCAGCTTGTTCAATCGGGCATCGTAAATCCTGCTCTCCATGCAGAATAAGCAGTGGGGTTGTTACATTGCCTACATAGGCTAGTGGCGAGTGCTTCCATAACTTCTCCGTATCCTCCCAAGCGTTGCCGCCAATCTGATCCTCTGTGAAGAAATATCCGATGTCGCTGACGCCGTAGAATGAGAGCCAGTTGGATATGGAGCGTTGTGTGACAGCAGCTGTGAATCGATCTGTATGCCCAACAATCCAGTTGGTCATAAAGCCACCATAACTGCCACCAGTAACACCTAGGCGAGTCTCGTCGATAAAGTCATATTGCCGAAGGGCATAATCGACAGCTTCCATCAGATCACGGTAATCACCGCCGCCATAATCCCCGCGGCAGGCATTCACGAATTGTTGCCCATATCCAAGACCTCCACGAGGGTTAAGATACATTACGGCATACCCTTGTGCGGCAAGGATTTGGAATTCATGCATAAATGTAAAGCCATACATCATATGTGGTCCACCATGGATTTCAAGAATCGTTGGGATTTTGACCCCATCGACCACACCCTGAGGTTTCATGATCCATCCCTGTAGCCGAAGTCCATCCGAAGAGTCAAACCAGAATGTCTCTGGTGAACTAAGTTGGATCTGTTCGGTCAACTGTGGGTTGCTATGTGTCAGTTGAATAGGTTGTGCTTCGGTGTCATCCGGTTCAGGATAGAGAAAGAGATCTCCCGGATTCAACACATCAGCTACGGCTGCAACAATCTGTCCATCTGCAAGCTCGGCAAATTGATAGAATTCTTTTTCGGCCGGTAAAATATAGCGTGACTCGCCGCCGTCTCTTGCGAATTTGGCAATTCGAACACTACCTTCGATTGTTACTAAGCAGAGGATTGACGAACCTTCACGGCTAAATACAGGTCCCGTAGGAGTTAAATGGGAGCGCATATCTCCAACGAGACTATGGCTACACTGCACATCCCAATCTGAATTCAGGCACTCTAGCTCACCGCCCGCGTGGGGGAGTGAATATAATTTAATATGCGTAGCGTTGTGATAGGAACGGTCACTGGCGAGTAGTGCAATGGATTGTCCATCCGGTGCATAGGTAAGACGGTAGAATGAATACCCTTCCGGCGTTAGCTGCTCAAGCGCTGTTCCGTCGGGCTTCGCACGATATACATGGTTGGTTAGACTGTAATCGTTATGATCTTCGCCTTCTTCTGGCATCTGGGTAATCCACGCGATGCTTGTACCATCCGGAGACCAGGCATACTCTCCAACATCATAGTGACCTGAGGTAACTTGCGTAGCCTCTCCACGTTCAAGTGGGATATAGAATAGATGATTGCGTCTGCCATTCCATAATCCACCTTGGTCTGATTTCATCCGAATGCGATCTACGATATGCTCTTGCGGTAATTTGTTTTCTGCGGAATCTTGGTTATCCTTATCGTCCTCAGCTTGCTCATCCACAGAGGATTTAACGAGCAAGGCTTGTCCGTCTGGTGACCAGAGCATCGAACTAATCCCATGCTTGAGATGGCTTACGATTCTAGCCTCTCCACCGTCGGATGCGATGAGCCAAACTTGGGTCTTCCCATCCTGTTCTCGTAAAAAGGCAAGCTGTGATCCGTCCGGAGACCAGACTGGAGAGTGATCCTTCTCCCCGGAAGTAAAAGGACGATCTTGGTGGCTCACGAGATCCAAGAGTCTCAGGTGGGATGAATAACCATCTCGGACGTCATTCGTTTTTCGACTCACATACACCAGTTGTCTGCCTTGTGGAGATGGTGTTGGATCGTTGACCCATGTGATCTGAAACAGGTCTTCCGAAGTCATGCCACGTAAACTATTCATTCTATGTCCTCCCACCCTAATTTGAATGTATTTTCCTAACCTTTCCATTTATATTAACGGAAACAATAGAGTAGGACAACGTCCGTATGCAATCGCAGCTCACTTTTTTCGATTATTCGGCAGTATAAAGGAATTGTCTGAATGGTGACGAATTCTACTGTTGAATAGTCACGAAACTGACAAACAAAAGTCCTAACTTACCGTTTGGACAGGCGCGAATACGTTTAATTAACAGTGCTAATTATGCCATTTGATATAGATATACGACTTATGAACGAGCAACTATTTCTTTGTCGCAATGAAGGGGGAAGACCACATTGTCCACATCCTATGAGCAACAACACGTAGAATACCCTAGCCGTAAACGCCTAGCGTGGCTAACAGCAGGGTCAGCAATATTCATTGCAGCCGGTTTATTCTTAATTCTTAGTGATTCGAAGGAAACTGGTGCTTCTACTATTTCATGTGTGGTTGGTGTTGTTTCTATTTTGTTTTTTGGCTGTTGCCTATGCTACATTCTGATGAAAATGATCAAGAAAGAGCCTTCATTTGTGGTGGATGAGAAGGGCTTTGTTGATTCTTCCTCATATACGTCAGGTGGTTCCATTGCCTGGACAGATGTAGAGAATATTTTTATGTATGAGCTCATGGGACAACCGATGATTGGCATTAAGCTTCGGGATGAGAAGGCCTTTCTGGATCGCCAGATGGGTATTAAACGCAAATTAATGACCGTGAATACGAATATGGTGGATGCCACGATAAGCATAGCGCAGAGTAGTCTCACATTACCGTTAGATCAATTATATGTGATGATGGTGGGACGCTGGAAACGGGCCAATCCGTCCGTTACTAACCAACAACCGCCTGAACAAGTATAGATGACACCACAATGTAATCTAATGGGAGGTAATTCGAATGAATCAGGATCAGATCGCTCGTACAGTTCAATTGCCGGATGGTACAACCTTGCCTGCAATTGGTCAAGGTACATGGTACATGGGTGAAAAGGATTCGAGCCGTACGAAGGAAGTTAGAGCCTTGCGAGATGGAATCGAACTGGGAATGACTCTTATAGATACCGCAGAGATGTATGCAGAAGGCGGGGCAGAAGAGGTGACGGGTGAAGCGATCGAAGGTTGTCGTGATGATGTATTCCTAGTGTCGAAAGTGTATCCACATCATGCAGACCGGCAACAGATGATTACAGCTTGCGAGAACAGCCTCCAGCGTCTAGGTACAGATCGGATAGATCTCTATTTGTTACATTGGCGAGGAAGGGTTCCACTTGAAGAGACCGTCGAAGCTATGGAGCAACTGAAGCAAGCGGGTAAGATTCTGCGCTGGGGTGTATCTAATCTGGATACAGATGATATGCAGGAGTTATGGAATCTGCCGGGCGGTAAACATTGTGCAGTGAATCAAGTGTTGTACCATGCTGCATCACGGGGCATAGAATATGATCTATTGCCTTGGTTACGAGAACGGCATGTTCCTGTGATGGCGTATTGTCCTCTTGCACAAGGGGGCAGACTGCGTAAAGAATTACTCGAACACCCAGTCATCCAAGAGATTGCAGAAGCACGGAATGTGACGACTTCCCAGATTGCATTATCTTGGGTCATCCGTGAAGGCGATGTCATTGCGATACCCAAAGCAGTCCAACTAGAACATGTGGCAGATAATGCGGCCGCAATGAATCTTGTACTGACCCCAGAGGAAGAGGTGCGGCTGAATGAGGTGTTCCCTGCACCGCAACGGAAAGTTCCTTTGGACATTGTATAATTTTTTGTTTGCTACACCGAGTTTGAGATAGCTGAAGTTATCCGCCGAAAATAGCTAGACCTATCTAGAAGTAGCTAAGGGTAGCCTGTTATAAGAAGAGCAGATCGTATAGATCTGCTCTTTTTTGTTTTTTATATCGAACAGAACGACCTTAAATATAGGCTTTACAACACCATATCACTAGTGTACTATTTAACTAACACACTGGTACAGAGAGGAGCGAAAACTTTGTGAGCATAGAATTTGATAATAATTTACCAATTTATATACAGATCATGCAGTACATCAAGAAGCAGATTGTGACCGGAACGCTGCAAGCTGGAGATAAGATTCCTTCGGTACGGGAACTAGCGGCTGAATTACAGATCAATCCCAACACGGTACAACGTACGTTCCAGGAGCTGGAACGAGAAGAAGTGGTGGAAACGAGACGCGGGCTTGGAAGATATGTGACAAGTGAGGAGTCGAAGATTATGACGATCAAAAAAGAAATGGCTGGAGAATTACTGGAGCGCTTCCTGACAGGTATGCAAGAACTCGGTATTGAGGAGCAGGACATTGTCTCGATTGTGGCAGATGCCGTTGCCGAAGGGCAATCGCAACAGAATAATTCGGCTGGGAAGGGAGGAGCGCAGCATGACTAACATTTTGGAGTTGAACCAGATTAGTAAGTTTTATGGCAAAAAGAAGGCTTTGCAGGACATTACACTTGAGATTGCTCCGGGTCGAATTGTCGGATTGCTCGGCAGCAACGGTAGTGGGAAGAGTACTTTGATGAAGCTGGTTGCCGGGTTGCTGCAACCGACCAGTGGTTCCATTCAGGTCGCCGGCATACCGGTTGGGCTGGAGACGAAGTCGCTTGTATCTTTTATGCCAGATCAGCCACTAACGGAGAGCTGGATGAAGGTGCGTGATGCGATTGCTTATTACCGTGATTTCTATGCCGATTTTGATCAAGAAAAAGCGCGGGAAATGCTTGATTTTATGAAGCTAGCAGAGGGGGAACGGGTTAAACATCTCTCGAAAGGCATGAATGAAAGACTACAGCTAACAATGGCTCTATCACGTAAGGCTCGTCTATATTTACTGGATGAACCGATTGGTGGAGTTGACCCTGTCGCTCGCGGCAAAATTCTGGATGCCATCGTTAAATTCTATGATGAAGACAGCAGCCTTATCATCTCAACGCACCTATTGAATGATATTGAACGAATCTTTGACGAGGTCATCTTTATTCGTGAGGGCCAAATGGTACTGCGGGAAGATGTTGAGACACTGCGTCTGCAAAACGGAAAAAGTGTGGATGAGATGTTCAAGGAGGTCTATGCCGAATGATGACATTACTGAAGTATGATTTTAAAAGGAACTGGAACACCTTGTTAGCCAATTTGGTGACTCTGATTTTTTTACAGATTGCGGTAGCGCCTTTTTTACCGTACGGTGGAGAAATCATTCTTGCCATTGTCTCATATACAGCGGTAGGTATAGCGACCTTTGTCAAAGTGATCAAGACGTACTGGGCTAACATTCGCGCCTATAATCGTCGTCTCGTTCCTGTATCCGGGTTGTCGCATGTGTTATCTCCACTGCTCTTTGGAGCGATCTGTGGATTGGTGTTGGCGGTGATTGGTTTGATTCACTTTTTGATCTATGATTCTCTGAACTCAAGGATTGATATCATGTACTTTATCAATCAGAGTGGCATAAACTTTTCAAGTATTGTCGCCCTTATTCTGCTTAGTCTTTGGGTCATCTTGTTTATGTCTATAATCATCTTTCTCTCCATTTCAATTGCAGGTAGCTTCCGCTGGAAAACAGGACCATGGATTGGCATCGTTGCATATTTCGTCATTACTTCATTAATTAGCTGGATTGAGAATATTATTTTTTCCGGTGTGGTTAGCCCATTACAAGTATTTCACTTTACGGAGGAAAGCACTGGAATGACGATCACCTCCAATGGAGTTGTATGGACAGGAGACAGGTGGGGAAGTACGATTTTTGAAGTGATTGTAGCCATTGGATTAGTTGCCTTAACCGTGTATCTGAATAATAAAAAAGTAGAAGTGTAGTCACAAGTAACCTGTGATATGTAATAAATGATGTTCTGTCATTGCTCGTAGAGCGGGCAGAACATTTTTTTGTGTTGAAGCCTCTGCCTCTTCTATGACGTAAATAGATTAATTACGTTATAATGGTAGATTAAGTATAGGCTTGTAAGGAGGAGGGATTCCATGGAGCTGTACTTCAGGGATAATTTTTTCAACGCTGGTTATACGGAAATTATGAATCAAGACCAAGAACAGGTAGGGCATTTGGATCTAAAAAGTGCCTTTGGATCATCGATAGATGTATTTGCCCCGTCAGGCTTAATCTGTAGCGGTAAATTCCGGATGTTAACGAACCGATGGGATGTAACTTCTCAAGATGGAAGCCATTGGGGTGTACTGAGAGCAAGACTTAGCTTCTTCAGTAAAAAGTATGAATATGATGCTGGGCCTCGTGGTGTATATGAGGTGTCCGCACCGGCTTTCTCGCAGGAGTATGAGATTACCGGTATGGGTGGCAGGACGGTAGCCAGCTTCAGACGAACAAGCGGGTGGTTTAGTTCAGGCGCCTTTGTGCTTCACAATGATTCAGAACAGCTCAATACGTATGAGTTGATCGCGGTGGTGATGGGTGTACATGCGATTAATAAGCGACGGAATTCGGCGAACAGTACGTAGGAAAATTAAAAACGCGTATCACTCATAGTGGAACGAGTTAGATCTCGAAGAACAGGGAACTGTCCCAAAAGGAAATCCTCTTCGCTCCAATCGCTAACGAACCTACCGCACCTAATAAGCGGATTATCTTTCGTATTCAAAATTTAACGAACCTCATGGAGCTAGAATAAAAAGTGGACACCCAATAACGGACAGAAGGATAATAAGGCTAACGGAGGTGTGTCCACATGGGAGAACAGCGGCAACGATACAATGAAGAATTTAAGAAACAAACGGTAAAATTTATCCAAGAACAGACCAAGACACTCGGAGACTTGGCAGAAGAACTCAACATTCCAAAAAGTACATTACACCAGTGGATGGGCAAGTATCGCGAACTTAAACATGAGCCCGTAGCTAGCGTAGATCGAGTGAAAGAACTGGAAGCAGAGCTTAAAGAAATGCGCCGGTTACTTCAAGAGAAAGAGCATACGCTTGCGGACACGCAAGAGGAACTGGCTATTGTAAAAAAAGCAGTGCACATCTTCAGCAAACCAAAGAGCTAAGGTTTCAGTTTCTGGAAAACCATCGCTCCCTGTTTTCTTTGGAGAAGATGTGCACTCTGTTACACGTGTCACGGAGCGGATATTACAAGTGGCGGATGGATCGAACAAGTAAACAGCAGCACCGGAGAACTGAGATCATGAAGCGTATTCGATTTCATTTCTACGACCACCAGAAGCGGTGTGGAAGTCCGAAAATTACGTATGCACTCCATCTGGAAGGATACAGAATCTCTTCCCGTACCGTCAGTATATACATGCGTCAAATGAATCTTCGTTCCGTGCACACTCCTCGGTATCGTGTCCAAACGACGGATTCTAACCATCATCATCCCATTGCACCAAATACGCTGAACCAGCAATTTCAAACGTCCAAACCGAACACCGTATGGGTCACCGATATCACCTACATTCCCTGCCGAGGAGGCCGGTTATATCTCGCCAGTGTTCTGGATTTATGTACGCGTGAAATTGTAGGCTGGCGTCTGTACAACCATATGGAAACGAGTCTGGTGCTAGGTGCATTGAATGATGCTTACCGGGCCAAACGCCCCGCTCCAGGACTGCTACATCACTCGGATCGTGGCTCGCAGTACACGTCAAAAGAATACGTGGAGCAACTGAAATCGTATGGTATGGAGCTCAGTATGAGCCGCCGAGGAAACTGTTACGATAACGCATGTATCGAGTCTTGGCACAGTATTTTGAAGAAAGAACTCATTCACTGTAACCCTCGTTTTAAGAATCCAGAAGAGGCTTATAACACCATTTACCAGTACATTGAGTTCTATTACAACCGCAAGCGAATGCATGGTGCGCTAGGTTATCTTTCCCCTGCTCGTTTTGCGAAGAAATTTACGGACAAATCCGTCGCGTAAGTGTCTACTTTCTTGACATAGGTCCATCAGTAACGCTATTCCTTCATAAAATGGCGTTAAAACCTAAAATATGGAGTAAATCGACAAAATAATGCCTCTGTGATTCGTTAGATATAAGATTGGATAAAATGAGCGCAAATAGCATGTGTCAGGTTCGTTAAATCAACATAACGTAAAAGGGGGTGTCCTCGTCATATTGATGACTTATGGGACAGTCCCTTGTTACTGCTAATTAGATGGCTAGCGGCATCTCAGTATTGTATTCAGTTGCATTAGATATGCGTACCAAGGTTGATTTCATCGGGACAATTGTAGTTGCTACGTATTTCTGTCTACGCTCTGCTACCACATTTCTATTTGTTGCGATTATAATTCTGTATACGCTGAGACTCTGATTCACCCTCGGCTTCAGATTCCGCGTAACGCGCTAGCACCTTAGAGGCCGTCTCCGCCATACGCTTGCGGAGCGATGCATTGTCAGTGATCCGAACTCTTTTCCCCAGAAAGCGCATCTTGGATAAAACATAATCCATTTCTCCCCGTGGAATCGTGAGTATAATCCGGTAGGTTTGTTCGCCTTCATCATAGTCGACCTGCTTCTCGAAGCAGGAGAATGCGTACAGGATCCGCGACAGCTCCTGATTAAATTCAGGCAACACTTCAATGGTTACAGTTGTCTTTCGGTGTTCAGTTAATGTGGTAATCTTTTGTGCATACTTGGAAGCGAGAGCTGCTTCAATGGGTTCGGCTTCTACGGCAATGATACTGTGAAGCTTGGTAGCCATGAGCTTGTGAAAGCGCGGGGCATACCAGAGCACATACCATTCTTTTTTGACCATAGAGTATTCCAGCTTGTATGGAAATCCGAACTGGTCGTTGCTGATTCTTCCATTGCGGACACGTCCAGTTAAGCGAAACCCCTGATGATGCAATATCATCTGCCTTAAGGTTTGGAGAAGTGGATGGGAGACGCTGTTCTCTACGCTTTTGGCTTTTTCCGTCAGGTAGTCCTGAAGGTTCAAGTCCTGCTCTGGTTCCAACATCTCCTGCAGTTTCTTAAGGGTCAAGGGACGTAGTGCCTCGAACGCCGCTGGATGCTTCAACATCAACCGCAGCCAAGCGCGTTCTTGCGATGTCCAAGTGAACAGTCCTGTCTCATTCAATCTCGTCATAATCTGGTAATTGAACATTTTCTCGAACAGGTTCATAGTACTGAGCAATCTCCTTCCATTCCTTAATCATTTCTTGGCGTAGCCTGCGGGGAGCAAGCACTTCACAGCTAGAGCCGAAACTCCGCAGCCATGGTTTGATCTCAGTTGTACCGTTCACACGAATCTCATAGAGGAAAGTATCATTACTTTCAGGCGTGATCGTACCCCATTGCCCTTGTAACTTCACACGATCCAATATGAAGTTGCGCTGACCATCGGTGGGGTGGAAGAAACGTGCTTGCACAGTAACGGTATTTCCGGTATCCACGAGCCAGCTGTAACGGCTAAGATCGGCCCATTGTTTTTTCAATTGATTCATGTATGATTCATTCGCCGCGTCTTGCTCTTCGATCTGTGTAATGCCCTCCATTCGAAATTTCACGAAACCACGACGTCCTTGATATCCGACAACATACCAACGTCCATATTGATGGTCATAGACCACCTCCAGGGGAAGGATGCGGTTCAGACGTCCCTCAGCTTCTCGTTCAAATAACGGATTCGTGTTCTGTGAGCTGTAGCTAGATGGCTTCTTAGGGGAATAATAGATAAACTGAACCCATTTCCGCTGCCGAATTGCACCAAGTAATGTGTATAAATGCGCTTCGTCCAAGATGCGTGAGTAGTAGTGGTATTTATAGATGAAAGGCTCGGTTGCCTCTTCTTGCGGATAACTTAGAGCAATTGCCTTTTTGAGGCTATCCCGCAGTAAATATCCTTGAACAGAAGGAACCTGAGTGTTCGCCATGATATCCACAAAATCATATAGTTCCAGTTGTTCCTCAGCCGTGAGTTTCGTCAAGACATCCTGTTGCAGAAGATACCGATAGGGTCTGCCGCCAGGTTCCTTGCGAATAACGCCAACCTCTTCCAGATATTTAAGATCCGAACGAATCGTTTTCTCATCAGGCAATGCCATGTCCTCAGGTAGATCTTCGCAGCAGGCATCGAGAAGTTCCATAGCGGTTAGT
Source organism: Paenibacillus tundrae (assembly GCF_036884255.1). Taxonomy (NCBI): domain Bacteria; kingdom Bacillati; phylum Bacillota; class Bacilli; order Caryophanales; family Paenibacillaceae; genus Paenibacillus; species Paenibacillus tundrae. Next base: position 1,230,911 of record NZ_CP145605.1, read on the forward strand.
GGTGTTTGCTGAAGCGCATGTAAAAGAAGGACAAGCCGCTTAACCTCCGTCTCTTTCATCGACTTGGCGCGAAATAGGAAGAGCAGCATAGGCTCTGCCGACTCACCATATTGGAAGCGAGCCAGGTCATTCATTTCTTTGCCTGGCTCTGAATCCGTGCGTTGTTCTGAGACAGTCTGCATAATCTCTCTTAATCGCCGTGTCGTCTTATCGAAGGTATGTATTGAAATGCCGAGCCGTTCAGCATATTGCTTACGATTATATGCACCACTTGTTAGGGATAACATACGAAGAAACTGAATTTCTTTGTCAAAGCTCTCTTTTGCCATAATACTCACTCCTTGTTGGCCTAGAGCCGGTGAATAGGTGGAGATTCTCCCAGTGTTTGTCTATAAAATCTTATGCAAGTGCGTGTTCCAACAGGGTCAAATGCTAGTGCCGAGAAGACTTCTCGTATCCTCTTATTGTAACAGGAATATAGGTAGCTTTCATTTTATATGTGTCTGTCGCCATACTTTCACCATGTTCCTGACGTCGAAGAAGAGGCATAATCAAACCATAGGTTTGAGCAGACGATTACATGAGAGCAGATAGGATCACAAACCCACGAAGAATCGGAGCTATGCATCGTATCGCCAAAGGAGGGAAATACAATGAACGTAATTAGTGAAGAAATGCGATCCATGATTCATCAGCAATTGGAGCAGATTGAACGGGAAGAGCAGGTTCAGATCCTCTATGCTTGCGAGTCAGGCAGTCGTGCCTGGGGATTCCCCTCACAGGATAGTGATTACGATGTACGCTTTATCTATGTGAGACCGCTGGAATGGTATCTCTCTATTGAAGAGGGACGAGATGTTATTGAACGGCCCATCAATGATCAGCTTGATATTAACGGTTGGGATTTGCGTAAGGCGCTGAAGTTATTCCGTAAATCGAATCCCCCGCTGCTGGAGTGGTTGCAATCGCCGATCCAGTACTTGGAGAAGTCTAGTATAGCAGGGCAGATTCGTGCAAAGTCGCCACTAACGTTCTCGTCTAAATCTTGTATGTTTCATTATCTGAATATGGCAAAAGGAAATTTCCGGGATTACTTGCAGGGGAATCAGGTGAAGATTAAGAAGTATTTCTATGTCCTGCGTCCACTACTTGCCTGTGGCTGGATTGAGCGATATGAGACGATGCCGCCAATGGAGTTCGAACGATTAGTTGAAGATCTGATTCCTGCAGGGGATCCTTTATCTATAGAGATTCATGACCTGCTGCGCCGTAAAAAAGCAGGAGATGAGCTTGATATCGAGCCGCAGTTGCCTGCGATCCAAGCATTTTTGACAGAACAGATCGAGCACTATGAACGGATTGCCTCACAGATGGCAAGAGAGGATGCCGTACAGGTTCAGGAACTGGATCGTATCTTTCGTTTGGCGCTGCAAGAAGTATGGTGAATAGATTAAAGAGCCTGAAAATCGACTTTATGAACACACACTTATAGAACGGATTAACGAAGGAGGAAGCATCGATGCATCTTATTTTACAAGCAAGTGGGGCAGACGCGGCAGTGGTGTCTCATTTGCTCGCGAAGAACCCTAACAATATATACGATCGGACAGACAAAGGCGTGCGGGTCAGAATGGTCTATACCCGCGCAACGTCTAGTGAGACGGAAGTGTTAATTCATGCAGAGCCTGATCCAGTAGATCTGGTGAGAGGTAGCCCCGACGGTTACGATATTACGCAATATATCAATGATCGGGAATTTGTGACAAGCAGTCTATTCTGCTCCTACATACGTTCAGCACTTGGCACAGCTTTGAACGGTAAACCGAAGGAAGAATATACGAAATGGGTGGAGCATCCTTTTGACCTGCAATTATCCTTCGGACCGGTAGCTTCGGATTTACCTGATCGCGTGGTGGAAGAGTTATTTTCCCACTTAGGGTATGCCGTTACTTTGGAACGAGAAGAGCTGTCCTATTCCTTCGATCTGAAGAAGAGAAGCAGTGTAAGACGCATCATTCTTCGTGGTCAGGAGACCGTGCAAAATGCACTGCGTCAGTTATTTCTATTGATTCCGGTGTTGGATAACTATAAGCACTATTTCATCAGCGAGGATGAGATTGATAAAATTAAGCGTTACGGTGACGGCTGGCTGGAGACCCATCCGCACAAGGAACTTATTGTTAAACGTACCTTACGATTCGCTGAACTTATAAGGAAATATGAGTCGAAGGAAGGTAGGTTGTCTATCTCAGACAACAAGCCGCTCAGCGCAGAAGACGTGGAGAATGACAGAAATGCATTATCCGAGCGTTCAAACGAGGCATCAACAGATGATGTCCTAACGGACGACCCACCGGTAAGGTTGAATGAGTTACGATACCGTGCCATTACGGATGTGGTCGCTCGTTTGCCGCACAGACGGAGAATCGTCGACATGGGTGCAGGAGAAGGGAAGCTATCGGCAAGGCTGGCGACCATTGCAGGGGTAGAGTCTATTCTGGCAGTGGAGCCTTCTGGTCAATCCCGTCTACGTGCGATGGAACGATTTGCGAAGCTGGAGGGTCGTCATGGGGTCTTTGCGATGCCAGAGCCGATCATCGGATCACTATTTTATTTTGATGAACAGCTGCAGCATCAGGATGTCATGATTCTGTGCGAAGTCATTGAGCATATTGAGGCGTACCGCCTAGATGGAATTATGAATACGCTGCTTCAGGAATATCAGCCAGAAGTCTTGATCGTGACCACACCGAATAAGGAATACAACGAGGTCTATGCGATGGAGCAGGAAAGTTTCCGTCACCACGATCATCGTTTCGAGTGGACACGCACTGAACTGGCTGAACGATGTGTGGAATGGTCGGCAGGTACGAATTACACCTATACGATCCAAGGCATTGGTGAACAGGTGGAAGGGTATGGACAGCCTACACAGATGATTATTTTTGGGCGCAGAGAGGAGGGACACCAACAATGAGAGAGGACAAGAAACAGGTAACATCAAGAGCAGGAGAAGTATCTCGTCCGAAGGGTCACGAAGTATCTCGCACAGAGCGAAAAAATCGAGAGATCAAGCTGCCACATGCGGGAGTTGTGGTACTCGTTGGGCCGTCAAACAGTGGCAAAACGACAATGCTGGATCGTTTAGCGAGGGAGGGCGTCATCCGGCGAACCGAAGCGGTCTCGTCAGATCAGTTTCGGATGCTAGTAGGCGATGAAGAATATATGGAGTGGAAGAACCGTCCACGTAGCGAGGCGGATGTGTTGTATGCCGAATATCAGCAGGTATCCGCGAAGGCGTTTGAGGCGATGGAAGCTATCGTAAGTACGCGTTGCCGCCTGAATAAGCTGACGTGGATAGATGCAACGCATCTATATCCCGAAGATCGAGAACGCCTTGTTCGTTTGGCAAGAAAAGCACACGTGCCTGTGATCGCCATCGTACTTGATATTCCGGAGAAGGAGCTGTTGGAACGGGACAGCCAGCGGGAGTACCCGCGTGGACGGCAACGGGTGAAGCAACAGGTACAGCAATTTAAGCGCTCATTACGCTCTATTCGCGAAGAAGGATTCGATGCGAATTATATCCTGAAACAGCCGGATGAGATCACATTTGTTCGGACAACGAACCCACTTGTGCTGGATATGGGAGCAGGAGTGGACATCATCGGAGATATTCACGGCTGTTATGAAGAGATGATGGAATTAATCGTCAAGTTGGGATATGTGAGAGGTGAGACCGGGCTATACCAACACCCAGACGGACGTAAGCTTGTTTCGGTCGGGGATGTATCGAGTCGTGGGCCTGAATCTCTCAAGTGTTTGATATTCTGGCAACAGCATTGTGCAGCAGGTCTCGCTTATATGATTGATAGTAATCATGGTTGGAAAATTGCACGATATCTGGATGGCCGCGATGTCACGCTTAGTCATGGAGATGAGCTTGTAGAAGCTGAGCTGATTCAACTGGAACAAGCCCAAGGTACAGATCAGGCACAGCAAGTGCGAGCAGAACTGAGAGACTTTCTGCTCGAAGCTCCGTCACATCTGGTGTTCACCCAGAACGGTGTACGGCAGGTGGTCGTTGCCCATGCAGGGATACGAGATCATTTTATAGGGAAACAATCCAAGCGTATTCAAGATTACTGCCGTTTTGGTGATGTAGAAGGGACAGATGCGGAAGGTCGCCCAATCCGCAAAGATTGGTATGTAGACCATACTTCTGGTGAATGCATCGTCTGGGGACATGACCCTCGTCCATATCCTACGATTGTGAACGACACCGTCAACATTGACCAAGGTGTAGTATTTGGTGGCATGCTGACAGCTTGGCGCATGCCTGAGCGGGAATCAGTTAGTGTACCTGCCCGGAAGGATTATGCCGAGGATCGCAACAGCCCATTAGTACGTTGGGAAAGAAAACGTTTGTCGCCGCCGAATTTGCGTAAATTCAAGGAAGGGTTCACCGTACAAACGAATTCGCGGATGGATGTAACGATACATGGCGAGGTTGCTCAAACGGCGATTGATACGTTCTCCCATTTCACCGTACCTCTCGAAGAGCTGGTATACATTCCGCCAACGATGAGTCCACCGCCTGTAGCTTCTTCGGTGGAAGGTTATCTGGAGTATCCACAGGATGCCTTCCAGTATTATCGCTCACAAGGCGTTACCCGTATGGTTGCTGAGAAAAAACATATGGGAAGCCGCGCCATACTGCTGATTTTCCGTGATGAGCAGGTAGCGCGGCAGCGAGTAGGTCGACCAATGCTCGGGAACATCGTGACTCGTACAGGCAGATCCTTTTTTGATCCAGCAACAGAGCAATTGGTATTGTCCAGACTACATGCCGACTTGAGCGCAGATGGCTATTTTGAGCGGCATCAAACCGAATTTGTATTACTTGACGCTGAGATTGTGCCATGGAACCTGAAGGCGAGGGAGCTAATCGCTTCACAGTATGCGCATGTGTCTGAATCGTCTCTTGTAGATCGTAATATTATGGTGGATAAACTTCGTGAAGCGGAGAAGGTGGGTCGTGATGTAACCGAATGGTTACAGGAGACTGAGCTCAAGCTTGCAAATGCCCAGACATTTCGCGATGTATTCCAATACTATTGCTGGGATGTAAATGATATTGGCGACATTCGGATTGCCCCGTTCCATACGTTGGCACACAGCACGGGTACATTCTGGGAGCAGACGCATGAATGGCATATGGAGCAGAATCGTGAGTTTGCCCGAATCTCCCCATTGATGATGGAAACAGAATACCGTATCATCGCTGACGAGACAGATGAGGCAGACATTATTCGCTGGTGGGATGAAATGACGGCAGAAGGTCATGAAGGGATTGTTATCAAACCAGAGACGTTCCGCACCTGGAACGGAAACAAAATGATTCAGCCTGCCATCAAAGTTAGAGGACGCGCCTATTTGCACATCATCTATGGTATGGATTATCTTGCGCCTGAGAACTTATCACGCCTTCGGAAACGCAAAACCTCCAAAAAAGAAAGACATGCGCTCATGGAGAGTGCTTTGGGAATGGAAGGGATCGAGCGTTTCGTACGCGGTGAATCGGTGGAGCGGATTCATGAATGTGTACTCGCCACATTGTCCCTCGAATCAGATCGAATAGACCCACGATTATAGAATTGGATTATAGAGAGCGTAATTGTTAGGTACAATTGTAGAGATGTAAATGAATCGGATAGCCTTGTACACTAGGTTGAACATCTGGGATTATTCGTAAGTTAAATCCAAATAAAGTAATGTGATTTGAATGTTTTCATTCAATTTACATTGCTTTTTTCTTTTTTTTCAGAGGCAGAAACCGTTGGTACTTAACCCTTTTGGCTTGTTTGAAGCAGGGGAGAGTCTTTGAGCCACCTAAATATTTCCTCTATGGATTCCGATAATATGTATGAATGTATTTTATTGTGAATGACTCAGAAAGGAAGCGGAGACCTTGTTCAAAAGGGTAGAGAGTGAAGTGGAACTGGCCATGTTCAACGGGATATGGACAACTGTCTGGACAGAAAAAGGATTCGAGCTTGAATTTTCAGAGGAAATTCTGGAAAGATACGTGGTGATTACGGAGGAAGGATACTATGTAGGTACAACGGAGATCAAGCCGTATTCTGAGGATAGCTCCATTAATGAAATTGGATCATTCCACACGCATCCCATGATTCAAGAGAACCTGAAAAAGGTTGCAGAGATTGATAAAATGGCAGTTTTGTCGAGCTTCCGGGGGCAATATATTGCCGAATTGTTGTCTGCAATCGTTCACTATGCGGAGAAGAACGGTTTAACGTATTTTGTCATGTTGCTTCAACCCACGCTGATGCGTGCTTTACGAGTCTCATATCATCTGCCGATTCATAAGGTTGCGGGGAGGGTGTTCTATAAGGGCGAAGACGTTATTCCCTCGATTGTGAATGTGAGAGATGTATATATGCATAAAGAACGGTATTCGTGGATTATCCAATCGGAATCAGATTCAGCCTTGGTGTCTAAGGGACTACAACTGTCCCAGCAAACTTAATCTATCAGATCTTACATAGGTTATTCATGGTATTTCAATGGGAGTACTTTACAGAGGGGAGAAACATCATGGTTAAGGGAGCTCTGACGGAGCTAGACAAACGTAACCGGCTATTCATCAAAATTTTGTGGATCATGCTTGCGTTTAGTATCGTTACGGATATTATGATTGGACTGGGCATGAATATTATTTTGATGCTGGTGGGGATAGGAGGTACGTCATGTGCTGTGGCTACATTCATGACATACAAGCGAATCTGGGTTACATCGATTAAATATTTTATCGCTTGTATCGTAACATTGATTGTTGTCATGCTGATCGTATTCGATCCGAATCCGGTCATTAGCACGTATTTCTTAGTTTATGTGAATTTGGCGATTATGGCGCTGTATGCAGACTATAAGACGATCATATTTACAGGAGTACTGGGTGCAGGCGTGAGCACGTACATATTTATGATACCGGAATATGGAGATCGACTGTTTGCAGGGGATTCGCTCTTGTACTTGTATCTGTACCTTGGATTTGCGACAGCTGCATTAGCTTTTGGTGCAAACTTTAGTCAACGGTTACAAAAGCAAGTTACCGAGAGACAGCAGGAGACGCTGGAAGCGAAGAAGGTTGCAGATCATCTGCTTGAGCAATTGAAGGCTTCTGTTCTGACATTGGATCAGTTCAGCAACAATCAGCAAGAGGGTGTACGCACAACAGGAGAAATCAGTAAAGAAGTCACCCTCAGCTTCACGGAGATGACATCATCCATTGAAGCACAGACCGGTAGTGTCATGAGAGTAAACGAGACATCACAGACGATCAATCAGACGGTAGGTACATTACTCGATGGTACACGTGAGCTACAGAATTATGCAGCGGAGAATACTAGACTTACCGAGCAGAGCAGCACTCAGATGGGCGTGTTATCTGCTGACGTGGAGAACGTACATCAGATGATGGGCAGTACAGTAGAGATGATGCAAAAGCTTAACAGTGATAATGAACGAATCAGCTCCATCGTTAGTGTCATTCAGGAGCTCGCAGAACAGACCAATCTACTTGCATTGAATGCCGCGATTGAAGCCGCACGAGCAGGTGAGCATGGCAGAGGGTTCGCCGTTGTATCCGATGAGGTACGCAAGTTAGCAGATAGCTCAAGAAAAGCGGCGGCTGAGATTGATGGCATTCTATCCAATATTCGTTCGCAGATCAGTGGGCTACATGGACAGGTTGTTCATGGACAAACTGCTGTAGCCACCAGCAGAACAGTTTCACAGGAAGTGAGCGACCTTATTGAGCAGATTCATGAGAATATGGAGCGGATGAAGGAGCACACCGATCGTGTAGGCGAATCATCGAACCATCTGCATGTACAGCAGAATGAAATGGTAGATAGTATGTCTCACATTGCGGGGATCACGCAGGAGAATATGGCTTCTGTTGAGGATATGCATCAGAATATGCGAACGCAGGATTCCAAAATGACAGACATGATTAGTGATTACGCTAAACTAGATCAGTTGATTACAAGTATGAAGAAACTGGTTGCTACTTCATAATCGAGAGAGAGGCCTTAAGGGCCTCTCTTTTTATGTTGGAAAAATGGGAGTTTTGGATCAATATAACTAACCTAAGCCCTATATCCATTCCTTCCAATCTGGGTAATAATTATAGATGTAGTTCAAAATAAAGCTATTTGATTCCGAGGGATGTCTACGGCATCTTTTTGAACATGCATGATGAATTTGTAGCATTGGAATCTCACTACGTAACGATAGGGGGTAACCTGTATGGCGTCAATGATTCTACTGGTGAAACAGACGGAGGACGATGAAAAGGTTATTTATCGATTCGGACCGAATGAGCGGAAGATGGGACTCATTGAGATGAACAAGGTTAAGGAAAGCGTGAAGGAACTGGAGCCTGTTCAGGTGGACGGCATGAGTTCAAGTTTTTACTTCAATCGAGCCGCTCAGCGATTGGTGCGATGTTTGTTCAGAGAAGGCGGGAAGTTCCCAGAGCGAACATCGTTTGAATCATAGTCCGTCTTGGATCTTCTAGTAAGAAGGCTGAGCAGACATTGGCATAGCATTAAGCACCAACTGAATAGGTGCAAAATAGAAGAAGTCCAAGCGCAACGGAGAATAGTTGCACTTGGACTTCTTTGTGTTAGATAGTGGTTTAAGGGTGGGTCACAGGAGCTGCGAAGCGATCGATCCATGCCCGTAATTGTTTACGAAAGGACGCTCTGGAATGTTGGATAATCTCAATGCTGGCATCACTTTCGTTACTAGCGTTATCATTGGAAATGCTCCAGAAGCCTTCTTCAGTATGAAGCATAAGCAGAGCTTGATCTGGCAAAGGGATCTCCGTTTGCTCACTGGTATAACGAATAATACTAAGGTTATCCACTTGACGACCAGACGCTTCAAAGGACTCATACCAACGTGTTAGTAACTCATGCGATTCCGTGGGAATTTCCCAATCATTTATGAGGGTATCTAACGCAGTGTGGTTATCCTCATTCGTAAGTACGTTCCATTGTTCCTCTGTTAGCTTGAATTGAGTGGGCTGTTCAATGAATGGCTGCTGTTGGCCTGTGTAGAAACGGAATAGCTCTTCCTCCCATTCCTGCGGTTCTGTCCAAGTGAACAGGTGAACACGTTGATCCACGGCTAAGTGATATAAGTATGTATCGTTGTTATCTGTACCTTGGTGGATGGTTAATACCTTTTCTTGCTCAAGGCTGTCGGAGTAGGCACGAATCATCCCGCGACTTTGGGCAAAATGCATCAGCATCTTCAGAAACTCTGGCTCGATCTCAATCTCCGTTTCTTCCATACGTACGATAAGCCCTTTGGATAACAGGCTGTGAGACGCTGCTCGCAGAACAAGTTCCCAGTGCTGTTCAGATAATTCACCATACATTGGTTTGAGAAGCCCGGCTGCAATGTCTTCTGCGCCAAGCGTGGCGAGCGCAAATCCGAATTCTTCGATAGATAGGGTAACTAGAGGTTTAGCCATGAGTTTAATCGCCTTCTTTCGATTAGATGAGTGTGTAGAGAGTTTGTGATGAGAAAACAAGCGTGCGTGACTACTTTCGGTTTTTGTATAGATGCCAATTCTTACGGAGGACTCCTAGATTTCTCTTCAATTCTATTGGTGTAAACACATAACCGGTTTGGATATCCTCGAATTGATTATGGTACAGATGCAGACGATAAAATGGCTGAGCAGGTTGCGCCCATCTGCGTAGAAAAGGCATTTTGAGTTCAATACGTGTGACGGTTGACCATGGAATGGGACGTCCATTCCGTAAGAAGATATTAGATTCGTCCCACTGCACAATGAGGGTATCCTTCGCCATAGCCCTCAAACCGAGCGTTATCCAAATAGGGCCGAAATACCAGAAGCCCAGCAGAGCTGCCGATCCATAGTAGTATTGGTTGAGTATGAAGTCATCCGTGAAGGTTGCATAGAGCAGTGTGATGGACACAGGGATGAAAACAAAAGCAAGTAGAGCTCTATAGAGAGCGGATTCTCTCTGGTAGCTTATCGAGTTCATTGTACATTCCCCCAGAAACGGATCCTGCAATACAAGTGTTAGTAACAAGAAAAATCTATTGATCCACCTTACGATGTTTATTATGAGACCAAGCTGTACGTAGTTTTTTCGCACCATCTGTAAATTGTTGATTCGTTAGAAGGTGATAAGTAGACATGTCGACATGGGATCGATCTAAAAGAGTGAAGCGGTATAACCTAGGTACCGGTTGCGCTATATTGTTAATGGTATCTTCCACCACCTCAATACGCTTGATTTTAGACCAGGGAAGGGATCTACCGTCTCTGGCGGTCACCCTATATTGGTCGAATGAGATAAGAGTTGTTCTGGCGAATAGAAGAACAGTAAGTTTACATAACGCAGGGCCAACAAACCAGATCGATAAAACGAATATCAGAACGTAATAGAGGGGAGCGAACCAGCCAAACTCACCCTGTTCCGGTGCTAATATAAGAAAAATTCCAAATAAAACTGCGGATAAAGCAATCAGAAATCTTCCCAGTGCTACTGATCGACTAAACTTAATTGACTCCATGGATTGCTGATCACTCACTCCCCTTTGACAAAGGTGTAATTCATTTAAAACTTACGTCCAATTCCTACATTATTTCATTTGCTTTTTGGATGGTGATTTACGTTCATTCCAGGTTTTGCGAAGCATTTTAAGAATATCGTTTTCCTGATGTTTCAGTAGACTGTACGTATAGATTTTATGACGCTGTCCGTTATGCATTTTCAAGTCATAGTAGGATGGGGTAGGTTGAATCCATTTATTGATTCCCGGCGCAACCAATTGAATCGTTTGAATCTCCCTCCAAGGCAGGTGTTCTCCAGATTCGGTCTTAATACCAGACTCGTCAAAGCCAAACAACACATTGGAGCCAAATGCTCTAATGATGTTCCACACGAATAGCCGTCCAATAAACCAAAAGCTTAAGAAGGCAGCACTACTAAAATAGAAGGTTTGTAGAGGACTGTTCTCCCCGAAGATCACGTCACCAATCAAGACAAATCCAGCAATAATAAATAGAGCAGAAATTAATGCATGACGTATAGCAAATTTGCGCTGGTATGTAACGTACTGCATGGATACCCCCTAAAGATTATTTGAAGAGTTTACTAACCCACCGAATTCCTTTTTCCGCCGCTGAGGCGATATGTTTACCGGCGTAACTACCAATAGCTCCGCCTACGTAAGCCCCAACTGCTGTTCCGGCAGGCCCTGCGAATGATAATAAGGTTCCACCGACGATTGCGCCAGCTCCAGCTGAGGCAGACTTAATTACAACATTTGATGCGGAGACAGCAAGATCTGTTTTGGTTAGAGTACCTTCCTTAAACTTGGAAACCGTTTTGACCCCTTCATCCCAAACATTCAGCCCAACGTTAATGGGGAACAGCTTTTTGCTGATCATTTTAGGAATTTGAGAGGTTTTCATACCATATTGACCTTTAGTTACGCCAGCGATAACATTCCGGGTCCATTGACCAAAGCTGTTGGCTTTACTGAATCCGAGCCCGATATCACCAACTTTTAACTTACCTGCAAGTTTATCAAATCCCTTCAATCCTTTCATGACCAGACCCGGGTTGCGGAATTGCTTATCTAGTTTACGTGCCATGTTACTTAAGAAGGAATTACCCTTGCCCTTAACCCATGGAGCATTATGCACTTTAGCACGAGTAGGGTTGCGAGGATCTACCTTAAAATGAACCGATTTAGAAAGCACCATGGATGTAGCCATGGCAGAATACATAGCCGTACCAAACAGTCCCACGTTACCGTGAATCCCACTGATCTTATCCCAAGACTTACTCCCTTGATCATACAGATCCGATAACGTTGTTTTAACATCTTTGCCAGAAGGAGATTGACCTCCATTTGCCTGCACACCTTGTCCTTGGGACTGATCCGCTTGGGCGAAACGAGTGGCAATCGTATTCAGCTCTGTACCGATGGAAGATACCGAAGTAGAGAAATTCGCCATTTGCCGATGTGCCACTTGAAAATTCTGAAAGAAACGCTCCTGTGTGATTCCGGACCATTGACTCTGTAATGAACTAATATGTCTGCTCAGGTTGCTAATCATATTTCTGCTTTGTTCCGAAGCTTGCGCAAATTGGTTGGAGATATCCTGAAGCTTCTCAGGAGGGACAACAATTCTTGTCACGACATTCACCTCACGAAAAATGATAATGAAGTAATTCTATATATGTATATATGAAAATAACTCAACTCTAAGGGATAATTACCCAATAATTTTAATGGTCGAAACGTGCCTTCGCAACGGATAAAAGGCATTTGACGCGCAAAACAGTTCTATGGTCAGGCTAAATGAGGAGTCGTGCTAAGACTTTATTCCTGCAACCGGGACGAATGAAGGTGAAGAATGAAAAAAATCCACAACCGTCTTAAAGCGGTTGTGGACTTAGAATTTTAATATGAATACTATAGCTTCTCGCTTCAGAATGTTTTGGCATAAGAGATGAGTGCAGTAATGGTAATAATGTTGAGCAAGGTTGAGATGAGTACCGTTTGAGCAGCAAAGTCTGGCTCATTGTCATACTCCTCGGCTAGAATCGACGCATTCACCCCAGTCGGCATACCAGAAGCAATGATAAGTGCCTGAGCGGCAATACCTTGCATACCTAGTAGCAGAACGATGGAGATGCCAATGGCAGGGCCAATCAACAACCGTAGAAATGTGCTAATATACACATCAAGGCGATATAAACGAATCGGGTATTTCACAATTTGAGCACCCAGTGTCAACAAAGCCACAGCGACCATACTTTGCTGCGCATAGGTTAGCGGCATAGATAAGAAGGTTGGTAGCGGCACATTCCACATATGAAGCAAGATACCGAGCAATAGCGCGTAAGGCACAGGCATTTTTAAAAATCCAATAATCACTGCACGGTAATTCCCCTTAAGCTTGGCGCCTTGAATGGAGAGTACCCCATAAGTAAAGGTCAGCAAAGCCTGCAACGACATAACGAGCGCTTGAATGGATGAGGCAAGTGGATCGCCACGGAACACGAGCGCATTAATCGGTAATCCGTAATTGCCTGCATTGTCGAGCATGATACTGTTATTAAAAGCAGCCTTCATACCTTTGCTCATCCGAAGCGTACGTGCCGTAACAGAACCAATAATATAGAGAATAATGACATAGATCGCATAGAATAGCGTGACCGTACCGAGTAATTCACCCGACATATCGGAATGATACATGCTCATAAAGACAGCAGCCGGGGTAATACAATAGAAATTAATTTTGGCGAGGGTATACAAGTCCAGCTTAAACACCTTTTGCATCCAAGACCCGACGGCAATTAAGAGAAAGACGGGTAGGACGACTTCAAGTATGATGTCTGCAATCATCTGTTCAACTTCCTTTTTCATGAAAATTTCAGCCTATTTCGAAAAACCTTCAATCATTATAGCACTAAAAGGAGTGTGTACGTCCTATGATTCCAGATCATTTAGAACCAGGTTTATCCATTCTGTTTATCGGATTTAATCCAAGTATCACGTCCGGCGAGACAGGTCATCATTATGCATACAAAGGCAATCGCTTCTGGCGTATCCTTGAACGTTCCGGGTTGACGCCGCGTTTATACCAAACTGAAGAGGACGGGGAGCTGCTGAAGTTAGGATATGGGTTTACAAATATTGTAGCGCGACCGACAAAAGGTATAGAGGATATTACACGTGAAGAGTATGCCGAAGGACGGGAGATTTTAAAGCAAAAGTTAGAGCAATACCGCCCAGACATCGCTTGTTTTGTCGGGAAAGGGGTCTATACCCAATATAGCAAACGTACCAAAGTAGAGTGGGGATTCCAAGACGATCCAATTGTTCCGGAGATTCATGAATTTGTAGCTCCTTCGTCTAGTGGTCTGGTACGGATGTCGATGGATGAGATTGTGGGAATCTACGCGCAGCTCAGTGATTTTATATCGGAGAAGAAGTAAATACACCTTATGCAGGATTCGCTTATCCGGCTTCTACCGGAACCATGCGAATTCTTTTTTTTGGATGAAGTGAGAAGTTTCGGGAAGTCACACCGTCTATATAGTACAGAACCATGCATGGAAGCTGTAGAGAAGGGGGATTACATGGCACAGCAGCTACAGGAGGAGGAACTCATTGAACGCATTATTGGGGGAGAGAAACAACTGTTTGCCGTCCTTGTGGATCGATATAAAAATAAAGTCTTCGGCATTATGCGCGGAATGGGCGCAAGTCATCAGGATGCACAGGATCTAGCTCAGGATACGTTTATTCGCATCTATCGATATTTGCCAACAAGGCGAGCGGGGAGTAGCTTCTCTTCGTGGGTGTACACTATTGCAGTGAATCGAATGCGGGATTTTCTACGGCAAAAGAAACCGGTGATGACGGCTGTAGACAACGGTCTAGAGCGCAGTCATGACAATACACCAGAACAGCAAGTGCTGCACAAGGAGATGCAGCGTGAGATATATCGCCAAATGGACGAGCTACCTGAGGCATATCGGCTTGTCCTATTGTTGAAATATACAAATGAGCTGAGCTACGAAGAAATCGCAGAAATTACTGGCATGAGCCCAGGGCAAGTGCGTAATGCCCTCCATCGGGGCAAAAAATCACTTAAGAAAAAGCTGGAACGTAGAGGAGGGTTAGCAACATATGAAGCCTATTCCAAATGAGGAAGAACGGTTGCTGGAGCAGCATTTGTTCCGAGAAGAACCAGACGCTGATTTTACGCTGGAAGTGATGCAGAAGCTGGAAGATGTATCAATGGTGAGCGGAGAAGATGAGCTACAACCGACGAAAGCCAGCAAAAAGATATGGTTCCGTCGAACTGGGATGGCTGCCGCTGTAATTCTTCTGCTTGGGGGAGCATGGTTCGCTTGGGAGCAGAACGTGGTGCCTACAGAGCCAGGCGTGAGCGCAGTGAATCCGCCACTTCCGAATATCCCTGTTCCAGAAAGCTTGAGGTATTTCAATCTAACTGATGATTACAAACGTTTACAGCCACTAGGTCTATACGTTGATCCGCAGATTGAGATTGAGAATGAGGGCTACACGCTCAAGATCCATCATGTGCTGGTGGATCGTTCGCAGATTGTGATGACGATAGAACAAATAGCCCCGGACGGGACAAATGCGTACCTTGTTACCCCATACTCAGGCAATATTCATATTACAGATGAAAATGGGCGTCAAGTCGCCACAATTTTAAAAGAAACAAACCTTTACCGAGCCGGTTCTCAGCGATGGGTATTTCAACTGAATGATGACATCCCCGATCAAGTGGTTGTACGAGGGGAACTGGGGCATCTAACTGCAGAAGAATACACTATCGGGGTGAATAAGCCATCTGAAAAGAAAACGATCGACTGGAGCTTTCAATTTAATTTGGATATGACCAAGGCCAAAGCGTTATCTATCCAAACACCACTGAAGAACACGTATACAACGCCAGAAGGTTTACAGATCGGATTAACTCAAATGATTCGAACGCCAAATGGAATTCGTCTGGATCTCGATGTGAACCTGAGTGATGAGTTGCAAGCCAAAGTCGAGGCAGGATGGGACGAGGAACTGGAAATTTTATATCATCTGGAGATTCCTGATACGAAGGAATATCGTATTTTTAACGGCAGCAGGTCAGGTGCGCGGCAAGCTAAATTCCGAGTGAAAGACCTTAGCCAGCTAAGTGGTACAGAGGGGCATATCCAATTATCCGAGGTGTGGGATCCTGCATATGTAACGCTGGATGCGAAGCATATTCGTTTTGTGCTGGATGGCTACACGTTACCTGTAAAAGAAGAAAAGCAAGTCGAATTTGATCTGAATCAGCTCTACAGAAAGCCTGTCAAAATTAAGCAAGAAGGTACTGAGTACACTATTCATGGTTATAGCTTTGATCCTGTCGAAGAGGCATATGATCTGGAGAAGGACAACAAGGACACGGAAGAAAATGAACTTGTGCTTAAAGCAAGCTCAATTCAAACGGGCAAACATACTCGGGAATATTGGTTGATCGTGGATGATGTAGGGAATGAGCATATAATTGAAGGTGTAGGAACTGAGATTAGAGTGAATGAAAAGGGACAAAGCATAACGGACGATTGGAAGTTTATGGTTCGGGGTTATGATCGAAGCAAGGGTTCAAAATTCACGCTAAAACGAACAATTTACAAACAAGACTTTGACGATGTTGATTGGACAGTGGATTTACCGTCCTACAGAAGTTTGCCTTGGCAGCAATGAGGAGGGATCTGTAGAACTCAATGTTCTCGTGTTCTGGACATCTCAAATTCATGAGCAATTGGAATGAAAATCTCTTGTTGGCGAAGCGGTCGGCTGAAAGCTTTTTGAGAGAAAGCTGCATCTGAAGCATATCCTATCCCCGGATTTATCTTTGGAATAGGAAATCAAAAAAAATCTGGGGATAACAGCGATCGGAAAGTTATTCTGTCATCGAAGTGCCAAGTGTAAACTATTCTTTAGTTCAATTTATATAGATTAGAACTATCTCTATAAATACACCCAGGGGATGTCCCATAGTCAACAATAATGACGAGGGACATCCCCTTTAGCGTTATTTTGATGTAATGAACCTGACAAATGCTATTCGCTTCTATTTTCCTGAGTCTGATATCTAACGAATCACAGAGGCGTTATTTCGTCGACGCAGTCGATATTTTAGGTTTTCCCACCGTTGTATGGCGGAATAGCGTTATTGAGGTTCGTTAAATCTTGCATACGTACATGATCCGCTTATTAAGATGTGGTAGGTTCGTTAGCGTATGGAGCGAAGAGGAATTCCTTTTGAGCAACCCTTCTTCATGTCTATCTTAGTCTATCCATCCACATCTAGCGTGAGATTCCATGCGTTTAGCCTACGAACAATCACTACACTAACTTCAGATGATCCCCAATCAGCACTTTCTGACCTGTGCGGGCACTTTCGAGAGAAGCAAGCACCATTGCCATACTGTACTGATTATCGCTACAGTGCGTTTCGGGAAGACGGCCAGTCTCTAGCGCAGAGAACATATCCTCGAGACAGCCATGATGCCCGGTTTTCTCCATCACAGGCAGTGTTCCTTCGATTCGTTCATGGGGCTGCAAGAACGACAGTTTGCCATCAGCCTCCCGCTGTTCCGCCGCAACGACCTCCGCATAGATTGTGTCATGACCATCCCAGATGGCAGTGCCTTTCTCCCCGGTAACACGCCACGACGCTTCCCATGAAGTAGGTGAACCTTCAGCGCACCAAGAACCGCGATAGTTGAATATCGAACCGTCAGACATTTCAAATATACAGATTGCCATCGCATTGCCGGTATACCAAGAGCCTGGAGGATTGAATTCATGACAATAAACGGATACAGGGTTCACTCCCATAATTAATCTAGCTTGATCGAAGGTATGTATGGACATATCCAGTAACAGCGGACTATCCATTACGTCACGAAATCCACCGAAGTGAGGGCCAAGGAAAAAATCAGCCCCGGCAAATCCAATTTTACCAATATGCCCATCCTCTATCAGTTGCCGATAGGCACGAATACGTGGATCGAAGCGGCGATTCTGCATGACAGCTTGAATACGACCTGTGCTTCGTGAAGTTTGCACGATGTCCTCGCATTCAGCGAATGATTCAGCCAGTGGTTTCTCGCCAAACACATGGCAGCCCTCTTGTAGCGCAGCCATAGATATACCGTAGTGGCTGGCTGGAATCGTTACATCGAATACAATGGTTGCGTCGGTAGCCCGAATGGCATCACGAATATCGGTGAACGTTGGACAGGTGAGACCATGTCTAGCCGCAAGTGCTGCTGCCACAGGCTCGTATAGATCGACAAGCCCTACAATCTCTGTGTTCGGTCTAGCCAGTGCGTAATCCACCCAAGTGTTGGACATGGCACCACAGCCGGCTATAACGACCCGATGTTGTTGAGTCACCTTATCATCTCCTCTTGCTTCTCATGATCTTCATCGATGTATGAACTGTGCATCGGCAAGGTATCTTCTCAGACACGATATTCCTGCTGTCTATACTGGATTCGGTACAAAATCCCCACCACGACATTGCTTCAGATAACGAAGGGCATGCACCTGTCCTGTCATCTCTAATTCGTCCTTGTAGACCGGATCATGCCAGCCTTCAATATCAATCGTGCCTTGGTATCCATGCTGCCGCAGAATCGTGATAATATCCGACCAATTGCTATCCCCGAAGCCTGGTGTACGATGCCATACAAATTCATGCGGTCCATGCACGCCATGCTCCTTCACAATATCCCAAGCGATGGTGGCGTCTTTACCATGGACATGGAACACTTTAGGTGCCCACTTGCGCAGTTGAGGAATCGGATCAATCAAGCTGACCATTTGGTGGCATGGCTCCCATTCTAGTCCGATATTGTCCTCTGGCACAGCATCGAACATCATCTCCCATGCGGTTGGATTGTGGGCAATATTCCAATCACCTGTCTGCCAGTTTCCACCCATATCACAGTTCTCAAATGCGATGCGCACACCGCAATCCGCTGCTCGGCGTGTTAGCTCTCCAAATACCTCTTTGAATTTGGGAATCGATTGATCGATAGGTTGATCGGTCAACCGTCCTGTGAATCCAGAGACGATATCTGCGCCGAACAGATGGGCATGATCGATAGCTCGCTCCCAGCTTGCCAGGGTATCTGCGTTATTGCCAGCCCCGGTAAGTGGATTACCGAACACGCTAAGTGCAGAAATGACAACATTATGTTCGTCTACAATCTCGCGAACACGTTTGGCGGTTTCCGTTAGATCCAAGTCTCCTGTCGTCTGCCAGAAGGTCAGATTGAATGATTCGAAGCCGTGCTGCATAATCTGTGGGATGACGCGAACAGCGTCTCCTCCACCGACCAGGGTACCTATACGCAATGGATTATTCATCGTTGTAATTCACTCCAATATTGGCTTATAGTAACTTCATGACACACTCATTATATCCGGGCATCTGCCAGATAGCTCTATACAATCTTGTGCAATATTAGTCCGATCTTGTGGGGAAGGAGCCATTGGCGATGTTAGACCTGAAAGCGCTTCACGAAAATACCCGGATTGATCATAAATCACACCCATTTCAATTGTTTGAGAATCGTTTCAAGCAGATGAAAGCTGGCGAATGTATTTTATATTTGCATTGGCATGAGCACTTTGAACTCATTATGATGCGCAGGGGCAGTGTCCTTTTTCATATTGATAGTAAACCTTACGCTGCGGAAGCAGGCGAGCTCATTGTCATTCCAGGTGGGGCGCTGCATGTTGGATATGCCGCTCAAGAGGGGGATGTGGAATACGACTCGGTTGTAGTGAATCCAGCCTTATTTCATGATTTTATGCATGATCCAGTTCATATCCAGTACGTTGCTCCCTATCTAGAGGGGAGAGTGAGGTTCCCGGTAAAACCTGCTGACCAAGACGATGTCTGTCTCACGTATTATGCATTGATGCATGAAGCGATTGAAGAGATGTCCTTACGGCCTCCGGCTTATCAGCTTGTGGTGAAATCTAAATTGCATGCCCTATTCACGATGCTTGCCCGTACATTTCTGCCACAGCAACGATCAGAGCGGAGCACGAGGTCCTATTTTCCCAATCGAGAACGATTCAAGCAGTTGATTGAACAGGTTGAGGCGACACCTACATCCAAAATCTCAGTGACCGAAGCGGCGAGCCAAGTTGGACTGAATGCATATCATTTCTGTAAAATGTTCAAAAAACTAACCGGTCGTACATTCGTGGAATATGTGAATGGATGCAGAATGACAGAAGCAGAACGACTGCTGCGTGAGAGCAGTCTAACGATTACGGAGATTGCCGCTAGAGTGGGATGCGAGAATGCCAATTATTTTACTAAACTATATAAAAAATATAAGGGAATGACTCCCTCACAGGGAAGGGTGGAGAAAGAAAGCTAAGAGTCCCGGAGTTGATGAATTGATAAAGAATGAATTGATTAAGAATCAAGAATTCGCTAGGGATTGAGGACTCTAATAGATGGAGAAATCAGAACAAAATCAGAAAAAAACGGACGCTCGCACAAAACTGCGAGTGTCCGGTGGATTCCTATCATAAGACTACTTCATAAATCGGGAGAATAGCCGGTTGGCTTTTCTGGAGAGGTCGTCCAGCTTAATGTTGGCCTGATCCAGTTGGTTGTACCCCCATTTGATCGTTTGCAGCATACGTGGAGACAGTGGTGTCCCCTTAATCCGAGGATAGATATTGTGATACGCCCAGACAAGGTGTTCCCAGCGATGATCGTTACCGTCTTGAATGTATTCAGATACGTCCAGAACTTTACCGCGTCCTTCTTGGAGTAACACATTTTTCAAGTGAATGTCCCGCGGATTGAGTCCACGACTACGGACCGCCTCGCGAGCTGCGTCCACATCGAGCATTACTTGCTCAGGAACGGGTATCCCTTTCTCCAGACATTCCAGCAGTGTGTCCCCAGGCTCGTAGCTAATAACGAGAATATTCCTGCCGCTGCCGTAATAGGTGGGGAAATAAGGTAAACCTTTGAGCTGCTCGTATACTTCTTTTTCATTTTGTAACTTGTCCAGGGCATGATCCGAGTACATTTTGAAGGCGTATTGTGGCAAGCCGTCATACGTAAATACGGCGGCATCTGTACCTGTGCCGATGCAGTGCAAGTTTTCCACTTGGCCAATGATGTCTACAAGCTCATTCCGGTCGCTTCCGATGACTTGGATCTGTTGCAACGCTTCTTCTGCCTGGAACCAATCCGGTCGATTCATGGGTGGTGCCTCCTTTAAGGATATGCCTCTAATCCTCGTTCAAATGAATACATCTCATCTTGTGCTCAGCATGATGATATTATATAAACGATACGGATATCATCGGAAACGGTTGCGGGTATAAGAAAAAAACAGCAAAGCATAACTCACTAAAACAGAAAAGATGTAACGAGTGCGGCAGTAGATGAAAAGTTGTAAAATTGAAATACTAGCGAGTTACGTTAAGGTTTCGTCATGCTCACAATTTTAGCTCTGCTGCGGCACGAGTAGCATGAAATGAGCTCGAACCTATATCTTACGAACGTGAGACACGCTATTTCGCAGATATGGCACTTACTCGGTATTTAGCGAACTCAGGACACCTTATTGTAGTTATAAGTAGTAGATCAGAGCACATTATTAACCTTTTTCGTGAAATAAGGCTGCTGAAGTTCGTTACAATTTCAACATTGCTCAAATAGAGGTGATAAGCTCGTCTGAGTTCGTTAGGACGTGTCTGAAAACTCGCTGAAGAGTAAGTCTTTTACTGCCTTTTCGCCCCCTGCTGCGTCACTTTCCCTTGACGTGTCCTGGCATGCCTGCGGAAAATTTTCTGGCTTAGAACGGAAAATCGGCAAAACAGGGGGCCTTCGGATTTTCAGACACGGGTATGATGAATTGAATTCATTTATCGTATCTATTCCCAAGTCTGCTTATAATCAAAAGCGGATTTTTTGAAAAAAATCATAAGGGATCTTGTACAGATCGTACACAACCATACAACCTACACAATGTACGCAGATCCTGTTATGCAGAAAGGCAGATTAACTTATGGCACAGTACCCTCAGTGGTCTTACTCGCAGTCGCGGGCAAGCATGTTCGATGAGTGCCTGCGCAAATATTATTATCATTATTACGGAGCGCATAACGGCTGGAAAACGGAAACAGCCGATGAGATGCAGGTGCGGCTATACCGCTTGAAGCAGTTAAGCAATCTATACTTGGTGTTTGGTGATCTAGCCCACCGGATGTGTGAGTCTGCTGTACGCAGTAGAGAGGAAGGCAAGGATAAGCCACGCGAGCACTTCTTGGAGCAGATGATGCGCAAATTGCTCAATCAAGCCTATGTGGAATCCATGGATCAAGATCAGTGGCGACAAGATCCGAAGAATCGTGTGATGTTATCCGAAATGTATTACGGTGACGATACGTTGGACGACCGAATTGCTACGATTAAGGAACGCGTCTCTGCTTGTGTGAGTAATCTCTATCAGACACTGACATGGGAGGACTTATCACGCGCTAGCACAACGATTCTGGAAATAGAGAAATGGGATACCATGTTGCTGCATGACACTCGTGTATATGTGAAGATGGACTTGTTGTACCGCCGTCGTAATGGCAATATTGTCATTGTTGATTGGAAGACAGGCAAGGAGGATGATTTCTCCGATCAGCTGATGTTGTACGCATCCTATGTCAAGGAGCATTACCAAGTTCCGTTAGAGCAGATTGAGCTAAGAGTGGAGTACCTTTTGACAGGGACACACAAACAGTATACGGCAACGGAAGTGGATATAGCGAAAGTGGAAGAGAACGTTGGACGTTATATTGAAGAGATGCGGTCTTGTGTCGCGGATGAATACTATAATCGTCCGAAGGACGTCTCGTATTTCACACCGATGCCTTCGCGTCGTGCCTGCCGGGATTGCAACTTCCGAGAGGTATGCAGTGAGCGTGCTGTCTGAGCCAGGGGAGTAGTTCCGGGACGTGCATGGACGGTATATTGCAAAATAAAACTAGAAGCGCCAGTCTGGACACTACTGCCCAGACTGGCGCTTCTATTGCGTTCCACAGGCTTAAGGAGAGAGCCTGTGGAACGATAATGTTCAAGATCATCTGACCGCCACGGGTTCTCCGTGAGCTGTCATGTCTTACTGGACAGTGGCTGCATTCTCCAGCGCCTGTCCTGCAGGGACATAGGCATGCCCGAGATCCCGAGCAACAGCCTCATACGTGATATGTCCATTCAGCGCGTTAACCGCGCTGCGAATGGACGAGCTACCGCGAATCGCTGCGGCTGCACCATGGTTCGCGAGTTGCAGTGCATAAGGCATGGTGGCGTTAGTGAGCGCCACAGTCGATGTGCGCGGCACTGCACCAGGCATGTTAGCGACCGCGTAATGAACGACTCCATGCTTCACATAGGTGGGTTCATCATGGGTTGTAATATGATCAATGGTCTCGACAATTCCACCCTGATCAATTGCTACATCCACAATGACCGAGCCAGGTAACATGGTCGTAACCATCTGCTCACTGACCAAGGTAGGAGCTTTGGCTCCTGGGATCAGCACGGCACAGATGAGCAGATCAGCTGATGCTACCGCTGCTGCGATGTTGGATGGGCTCGACACCAGCGTATGGATCTGGTTGCCGAAGATATCATCTAACTGGCGCAGCCGATTCAGATTCAAATCAAGAATGGTAACGTCAGCTCCGAGTCCAATGGCAATTTTGGCCGCATTGGTTCCAACC
This sequence comes from Paenibacillus tundrae, assembly GCF_036884255.1. NCBI lineage: Bacteria > Bacillati > Bacillota > Bacilli > Caryophanales > Paenibacillaceae > Paenibacillus > Paenibacillus tundrae. The sequence continues at coordinate 1,254,353 of NZ_CP145605.1, forward strand.
GTTCCTCCGCCAATAATGACAACTTTGCCGCGACTAACACCAGGTACACCGGATAGCAGAATGCCTTTGCCACCCTCGGTTTTCTCTAGAAGCTGGGCTCCGATCTGGGCTGACATGCGCCCAGCCACTTCACTCATCGGTGTAAGCAGAGGAAGTGTTCCGTTTACTTCCAGCGTTTCATATGCGATAGCGGTCACCTGACGTTCTATTAGAGCTTTAGCCAGAGCAGGCTCTGCGGCAAGATGAAGGTAGGTGAAGAGGATGAGACCAGGTCTGAAGTAGTCGTATTCACTTGGAAGAGGCTCCTTCACCTTCATGATCATATCGGATTCGGCCCAGATCGACGCGGCCTGCTCTTTAATTTCTCCACCTGCCACTACATATTCTTGGTCTGTGAAGCCACTGCCGAGTCCAGCGCCTTGTTCGATCATCACCTGGTGACCGGCTCTGACGAAATCAGCGGTTCCAGCAGGGGTTATTGCAACTCGGTTTTCATTGTTTTTGATTTCTTTGGGAATTCCGATTCTCATCACCATGCACCTCGTCCATTTATTGGTTGTTAGCTTATACTACAAGTTTATGACTTGGATCGTCGTTTTGCACCTTGCTTAATGTCTATGTTTTTCAAGAAAACATCAACATATTGTCGAGAAAGTCTATTCAGGACATTTGTCTTTCGATTATAATGTAAGAAAAAATGACATATAGGAGAGCCGATATTGAGAAATGATCGTGTGTTTACGATAAAGGATATGTTGGATCGTCCTGTTTTTGACAGAGCAAGGCTTGCAGCAGGTAAAGAGGGATTGTCTCGGCAGGTTGGATGGGTTCATGTGCTGGAGATTACCAATGTCTCTCCATTTGTTAGCCCTCATGATCTTATTTTATCCACTGGACTATGGCTTCAATCGGCAGAAGGTCGTGAGGAATACCTGTTGCAATTGATTCGGAGTGAGGCGGCAGGGCTATGCGTGGAGTTTGGCACAAGTATCTACAGCATTCCTGAACAATTAATTGAACTGGCTGACCGGCATCAATTTCCGTTGATTGTATTTGAACAGCCGGTTCGTTTTGTCGAGATTACACAAGACATTCATTCACTGCTTATTAATCACCAACACCAGTTACTCAAAAGCTTGGAGTCATACTCTCGCAAGCTTCAGCAGCTAACTCTTCAAAGTACGGATATGTCCGCAGTCATGAACCTATTGCACAACTATGCGGCCAAACCGGTAGTATACATTTCCTCAATGGAGCCTGGGAGCTTCGTTCCCGATCTCTCACCTGAGTCTGAACAGGCCATCTATACGTGGTATGAGCAGGAGGTGGAGCATCTGGATCTGAATGATTCTGATACAGAACTATGGTTCCATCTAGATGAGGACAATGTGCTGCTCTGCCATCCGGTTGTCTGTTTCGGTCAGGTGTTCTCTGCAGTAGGGATGCTTGTCCATCCAACAGCACCTGTAGAATATCTCAAGCTGCTGCTGGATTACACAGCCAAAGCCGCTGCAACGCTCACCTTACGATCCCAGTTCTTAGAGGAAAAGATGGTGCGGAACCAAAATGAGTTAATCCAGGATCTGATGAACGGCAATATTCATCAAGAGGAGCAGGCGCAGACTCGGATGGGATTGCGTTTGTTGGTAAAGGGACAGTATTGGTTCGCAGGAGGGGTCATGGAGATTGAGCATCAATGGAAGGGAACAGGTCGGGAACGAATGGAAGCTAACCATCAGGACATTCTTGTACTGCTCCGCTCCTTGCTCAAAAAGAACAATTTAACGAGTTTAATTATGCTGAAGAATAATCAGGTATACTTGTGCTGTGCGAAGGAAGAGATTAACCTGTCCACGCGCGACCAGTTACTTCGAGCACTGGAAGGCATTGTTGGGGATGTTACACGATTTGCGAGTCGCAATCTGAAGCAAGTCGCAATTCGTGTCGGTTTTGGCAAGTTAAGAAGTCGCTTGACTGAAATGCATGATAGTCTTCAAGAAGCATATCAAGTCATTGAAGTTTCACGAACTGTAGATCAGATGGAACATGTTCATTTCTACGAACGTATGGGTATATATCAAATGTTAAAAGCTTTGCCTCAATCCTTCCTACAACCATTCGTCAATGATCATCTAGGTGTGCTGATCGAGCATGATCGGGCATATCATCTCCGGTTGGTCGTAACACTGGATGCTTATCTACGTAGTTTTGGCTCCAAGCGGGATGCTGCTGCCCGATTATTTATTCATCGGCAGACATTGTATAACAGGTTGGAGAAGTTAGAGGAGTTGCTCGGTTCGGACTTCATGGATCAAGGGAGAAGAATCTGTCTGGAGATGGCGCTTCTCGCCCATGCGATGATTGAGGATGAACAGCTTCACCATCGCTAGAACCTAAGAAGCATAGCGTAGAGATTGTTCATTCCATTGGTTCTAAGCGATGGTTTAGCATTTTTTGCTGATGCGGTATGTGGGTTGCATTTCTGTAGTCAGAAAGGGCTTGTTAAGTATCATACGACGTCCGCGTTGTAATTTTGGTTGATTAGTGATAGAAGCAAGGGATAGGAAGGGGGGCGCCACTAAACGATAGGGGGATGAAGCACGCTTGGCTTCCGAAGCCTCCGTCTTGGAGGAAAGAGTCCTCATTTGGCGCATCCACTCATTTAATCGCTCTGGATGGATTCCGATTTGCCCGCTCAGATTACAGATATCGAGGTTTTTTCTCACACAAATCCGCCTTTCCAAGAATTTCGAGAAGTATAGATGATGAAAGGGAAGCATGATAATCGAAATCAGTTGATCAGTGGAATGCATTCATCAATACGTTGTTAAACGTTTACATGTCCGTATTGGAGTCTTTTCTATAATTTGGCTTTTATCGAGATTTTATCATTTTATACTTGATTATGCGTCTCAATATAGTCTCAATTTGATTGAAAAATAAAGTATATTGAAAGTACTAGTACTAGTACGGAGGACATAGATGGGAAACAGTGGTGAATCACGATATGATAGTTATTTTGGTCAGGGCAAACGATTTATTGGACGAATTCAAGAACTGAATATGTTGAATCAATGGTTTGCTGATTCGGTAGCGCCGCTCACTATTTTTTCGGTAACGGGTATGGGGGGCATAGGCAAATCCTCCTTACTCTCGGAGATGATGGCTGTATCGCGTAATCGGGGGGCAACCGCAATCTGGATGGATGGTAGATTCTGCGGCTCGACCCCTTCGGTTTTTCTGGATTATTTATCTTCGGCGGTAGGGCTGGAGACGATGGAGAGTGGAGGGGATTGTACGCCATTAAGTCGTCTGCGTACCGCATCTGCTCGAAATCGATACGTTATTGCGGTGGATAACTATGAGGAACTGTTTTTGCTGGAAAGTTGGTTTCTTGAGGTATTTGTTAACAAAATTCCGGCTAACGGTGTACTTATTATTTTGGCATCCAGACCAGAGCCTGCTTCAACTTGGCGAACACATCCCCGTCTGCAGCAATGTCTAGTTCAGATGCCGCTACAGCATTTTACAGATGAAGAGGTAACGAATTATATTGCAGGTGTGGGTACGTTGAATCGCCATATGGCAGGCAAGATCGCTCGTATGACGGATGGTCATCCGCTGGGTCTTGCACTGGCTGTGGAAGCGGCAGATCAGCATTGTAATATACGTCTGAGGGAATGGGCTGAATTATCACATATGGTTAGTGCCCGTTTGTTGCATGAATTGACATTACCCAGCTTGCAACCGATGGTAGAGGTGTTAACCCTACTAGAGACCGCGAATCAAGAATTGTTATCCTCTGTACTGCAAACAGAAGTGACGCTACAGGAATACCAGGTTCTGAAACGAATGTCGTTTATTCGTTCTGATCCGAGCGGTGTGGTCTTACATGATCTAGCACGACTACATTTGCTGCGGGATTTCCGTCAACGAGAACCACAACGAGTGCAAGCTATGCGTGTCCGTATTGCAGGTATCCTGAGACCGTTGCACGAAAAAGCGGAGCCGCACGAGCGCAATCAAATCACCAGAAAGATGCTGTTATTATGCCAAGAGTCGATGCTACAACACCGGAAATACGCAGATGTTTCTGCTGACTCCCTGTTCACGCCAATGGAGGCAATGAAGATGGAGGACATGCCGGCACTCCAGCAGCTGCTTTGGCAATGGTGCCAATATAGCGTAGAACCGTGGCAGGCACCGCTATATCGTGATTTTCTGGACGAATTGGCACGTCGATATCCAGAAGGTATTGTGGTTATGCGGGATAAAAACGGTGAACCGATTGCGATGTTTGTTACTGTTTTTTTGCACCGGGAGAGCAGCGAGATTCTACTCAAGTATTTTCCCGATGAAATGCAGGAGTGTTTTACGTCTGATGAAATGAAGTGTGAGCCGGATCAGGCGGATACACATTATGCGGTTTTGGTCGCGGCTAGAGATGATGTACCCGGATATAAGCGTGAAGAGCTTGTCGGTTATATGGCGCTGGATCGGTTGTCGTTACTGGGGGATGGGGCTAGAGTGTTACTGGTGGCCACCAATCCGAATCTCAAGCTTTTTTTGCAAAGTATTGGTTTTCAGATGCGAAAAACCCGTACCCGTGTATGCGACTTGTATGACGAGCAGGCTGACGTGATGGAATTGGATCTGCGCAAAGAAAAATTTGGGGATTGGGTCATGTCTCTGCTAAACACAGAGACTTTAGCTAATGGCACCTCCCATTCAACGGCGGTTAAAGAACGGATGTCATGGACGGAAACGGACGTCCGCAAAATGCTGGCGCTATTGCATTCTCCTGGAGAATTGCAGCCTTACGCCGAGCGAATGAACGGTATGGAGAATGGCATCCAATTTCAGATGTATGTGCTGGATTTGCTTGAGGGAAGAACGCATGGTATCTGCCAGCAGGATCAGATGCTGCTGTATGCGGCCTATTGGACACATGCTGGCAATCCAACTGCCGCTGCACAGGTATGTTCCATGAGTCGTGCGACCTTTTATCGCCATCTACGAGCTGCCCTGAAGCGGTTAGCGCGGGTGTTATAAGTCAGGATTCGCGTGCGTTAGGGATGGATCGATGAGTAGTTGAAAAAAATGAATAGATGGATAGCTGAAGAAATGAATGCATGAAAAAAGTGGATGAATACATGCAAAAAGACACGCAGTAGAGGCTGGTGAACCGTTACTGCGTGTTTAGTGTGAGCACTTATTTATTTTTATGGAACTCAACGGTTCAGGATCGAACTAGCGGAGTGTTGTCTAGTAATGGCATTCGCACCGCGCCGAGGGTCTATAGACCAAGCCGCTTCATCCGGTTGTATAACGTTGCTCTTGAGATGCCGAGCTGACGAGCAAGGGTGCGTTTGTTTCCTCCCACGTCTTGTAGATATTGGAGTAATAGCTCTGATTCGAATGCATCAAGCCGATCCTGATAGGAAGAGGATGAAGGTTCGCTGGACTTCCCTAACGTCTCCGAATGAGTGTCATCAGTAGCGTTAAGCCCGCTGACTTGTGTCTCTGATTGAACAACATCTGAACTTGCATACGAATGAAGAGATAGCGCCTGCTGATTGTTGATCTGTTCTTGGTTCATGGATATAAGTAGCGATTCGGGTAGATAATCCGCCTTAACCTCGCCATCCGTGGTGAGAATGGTAATTCGTTCGATGACATTCCTTAGTTCCCTTACGTTACCCGGCCAGTCATATTCGAATAACAGCTTAAATACGGCTGGAGGTACAAGTTCAATATGCCGGCTATACAACAAAGAAAACTCTTGTAGAAAGGTCTGTGTTAATTCATAAATATCCTCCTTCCTTAGACGTAACGGAGGAATGATCAGATTAATGACATTCAGCCGGTAGTATAGATCCTCTCTAAACTGACCACGTGCGATCATATCCATCAAATTCTGATTGGTTGCTGCAACGATCCGGCAATTCGCCTGCTTCATGCGTGTTCCACCTACGGCAAAGTAGCTTTTCTCCTGCAATACACGGAGTAGCTTAACTTGTAGCTCCAGCGGCATCTCGCCGATCTCATCTAGAAATAATGTTCCGCCTTCTGCAAGCTCAATTTTGCCCTTCTTGCCCTTCGGATCAGCTCCAGAGAAGGCTCCCTTCTCATAGCCGAACAATTCACTTTCGAACAAAGAAGCAGGAATGGCACCGCAGTTTATGGCGACAAAAGGTGCAGTTTGTGGCTCGCGCAGATCGTGAATGGCTTTGGCGAATAGCTCTTTACCTGTGCCGCTCTCCCCGAGAATGAGTACTGTCGCTGAGGTGGTGCTAATTTTGCGGATCGTTTCCAGGCATTGTTTGATGACTGGGCTACTGCCTTTGATTTTGGCAAAGGGATCTACGTCCGGACGCAGCCTGGCGACAGCCTTTTCTAGATGTTGAACCTTAGAGGTCATGTGCAGCAATTCCTGGTGAAGTCGGATTTCAGTTGTTATGTCCACTTCGGCTGCGACTGCTCCAACAATTCGGCCATCCAGATACACCGGACGTGCATTGATTAAAGCGAATAGATCAGGTCTCGGTTGATGCTGTTTACGATATACCGTCTCGCCAGTGTAGAGTGTTTTGAGTGATTGAAGTCGGTCAAGTGGGAAGAAATCCGCCGCGGGCTGGCCGATGATATCCTCTCTACGAATCGAAAATACATGCTCGGCATCGGAAGTCCAGTAGGCTACTTTTGCCTCCTCATTAATTAAAGTGAGTGCAGTACCTGCCGTTTCCAGTGTGGTTTCGAAGTAGGCTTCCAGAAGGCGGTGAGCGTGATACATCTCTTGCAGTAGATCGGATGCGGCAATATAACCGAGGATATGCTCTGCTTCGCCTTGAATTAATACATATGGACTGGCATAGAAGAGAGGCAGGCAGGTTGCCAGTTCCGTCGATGATAAGACTGTTGGTATAGGTATTCGTTTATGGGATGGGGACTTATCGGTTTCGGACGTTTGGGGTATCCATGAATATCCTGACGTATCGCGAACAAAGACAGGTCCCTGAGAAGTTTCACGGTGAGTTGGTTGTGAAGCTATTCGATGAGTGTACTCCATAATGGTCTCGCCCTGAATGATGAGGTCAGTGCGTAATAAGGACATCAGATTGGGAAGTAAATGTTTCAATGCGATCACCTCAATTAGAACATTGCGTTATTTAAAAGGAAGTATGTGTAGTCCTTCTATAACAAATGGTTAGGACACCCATAATGTTAAACATATTATAGCTTTCCAAATGATGTATGTATATATTTTTTGACATCAAATGGTTAGGTATGGAGGTGTTGCGTCGCAGAGTATATCAAACAGATAAAGTATGCGTTTACAAAACGATATGTATTGTGCAAATGCTGATATGACGTTGTTCTGGCGATATAAAAAGTAATATGTAAGTTATATAATGTGACATCGTAATGTTTTAATTTTTAGATAATTTACGGATGTGTTTAGGATGATTTGCAAGAGATTATTGGCAGGTGTCTAACTATTTGTACACTTCAATTTGGGGATGTTAAATTTTTAGACATTGTGGTGGATGTGAAATAAGATAGTTAAGAGGAGCATGGCGAACATGAGGAAAGGCGAAGGAACACAAGGAATGCGAAGAAACATGCCAACCTTGAGAGATGCAGGTTGGCATGAGATGAAAGTAAACACATATTATCTGAACATATTTTTGACAACCATCCAGAGGTTAGCCGGTTTTTCCGCCAGTCGGCGAGTATAGTAGGGGTACCACATCGTGCCATAGGGAACGTAACAGCGAATCCGATATCCCTCTTGCGCCAATCGCTCTTGCTCACTCATGCGTAAGCCGTACAGCATCTGAAATTCATACGCATCTGGTGAAATTCCTCGATCTTTCGCGTATTGCTTCGTCCATGAGATGATGTGGTCATCATGTGAGGCAACTGCGGTATAGACACCTTGGTCGAGATGATGCCGAATCATCAATTTGAACTGTTCAATGACTTCCGAGGCATTTTGATAGGCCACTGCAGCAGGTTCTTTATAAGCGCCTTTGACCAGCCGAAGCCGAATCCCTTCCCGAATCATATCCCGTGTGTCTTCTACTGTTCGATGCAAATACGCCTGTAGCACCGTACCTGTGTTCACCAGTCCTTCACCATGCAGACGGCGAACGATATCCAGCGTCGCTTGGGTAAACGGACTGTCTTCCATATCGATTCTCACAAAAAGATCATGTAATTGCGCCTGCGCAGCAACGGCGCGAATATTCTGATAACCTTCTTCGGGGTCAAGGGCAAGCCCCATCTGCGTAGGTTTAAGTGATACGTTCGAATCCGCTTGCTGACGAGCAATGCCGTCGACAAGTCGTAGATATTCATCCCGATACAATGCTGCTTCGCTCAAACGAGTAATCCCTTCTCCGAGATGATCCAGGGTTGCCATGATGCCTTTATTGTTGAGTATACGAATCTCTTCAAGTGCTTCCTCGAGTGTATTACCGGCAATAAACTTCCCAGCGAGCTTTTTTCCATATTTAATAGATAAATTCTCTACAGCTTTGTTGCCTGCAACAGTTAACAGCGTTTTGCGGTACATCTCCGTTCCAATACTCATCCTGCTTCCTCCTTATGAATCATGCTCCTGATACCAACATATCTAGCAAGAATCGTGCCAAATCTACAGCGTGGACGTATACATCACCAATGAATTATGGAAAGCATCTAATCTCACCAAAAAAGTTACAAAAATATTCCTACCTCAACCGGAGTTGGCACGGATCTTGCTACATATATTGGATGAGACCCAGCCAGCGAACATATATTACATCCTGAAGGAGGAATTATTTATGAATATCCCTTTTGTGAACGAACCCTTTACGTCTTTTGCTAACCCAGCCAACCAAGAGGCTTTTGAGAATGCGCTTCGTCAGGTGGAATCGGAGTTAGGACAACAATATTCTATGATCATAGGCGGGCAAAAGGTAACCAGCTCTCGCACATTAACCTCCGTGAATCCTGCCAATAAAGAGCAGATCATCGGCACGATCTATCAAGCTGATCAGGAGCTGGCAGAGCAAGCGATCCAGACTGCGGCAGAGACATTCCGTACGTGGAAGCATACAGACCCGAATGAACGCGCACGATTGTTGTACAAAGCGGCAGCGATTATGCGTCGTCGGAAGCATGAATTCTCTGCTTGGCTTGTATATGAGTCAGGCAAGACATGGCCAGAAGCAGATGCAGATACAGCGGAAGCGATTGATTTTATGGAATTTTATGCGCGTGATATGCAGCGGCTGAGTCAGCCTCAGCCACTGACACGAATTGCGGGAGAAGATAATGAGCTAACCTATATTCCACTTGGCGTAGGAATTGTCATCCCACCATGGAATTTTCCACTCGCCATTATGGCAGGCATGACATCGGCAGCACTTGTATCGGGCAACACCGTTGTATTGAAGCCAGCTAGCACAACGCCAGTAATAGCAGCAAAGTTCATGGAGTTGCTGGCTGAAGCGGGATTGCCAGACGGAGTCGTCAATTATTTGCCAGGGCCAGGAAGTGAGGTCGGTGATTATCTGGTGGATCATGCGTTGACTCGATTCATTAGCTTCACAGGTTCAAGGGATGTTGGACTGCGTATCAATGAGCGTGCGGCTCGCACGGCACCAGATCAGAAGTGGATCAAACGGGTTATTGCCGAGATGGGCGGCAAAGACTCCATTGTGGTGGATAATGATAGCGATCTGGAGCTTGCAGCAGAATCGATTACCGCATCGGCGTTTGGTTTCTCAGGTCAGAAGTGCTCTGCGTGTTCCCGTGCCATTATTCATAAGGATGTATATGATGAAGTATTGCAAAAAGTGATTGAGCGCACGAAGCAGTTGACGATGGGAAGTCCGCTCGAAGTAGGTAGCCAGGTTGGTCCTGTTATTGATGACAAGGCATATGCCAAAATTAATGAATATATTGAAATAGGTAAAAGCGAAGGAAGATTGGTGCTGGGCGGTGGAAAAGGCAGTGCAGAAGGTTACTTTATCGAACCGACTATTATTGCGGATGTTGATCCTCAGGCTCGCATTGCACAGGAAGAGATTTTTGGCCCTGTGCTTGCCTTTATTAAGGCGGAGGACTTCCAGGATGCTCTGGAGATTGCCAACAATACCGATTATGGTCTGACCGGTGCGGTGATCTCACGGAATCGTGAGCATTTGCTGCAGGCTAGACAGGAGTTTTTTGCAGGTAATTTGTATTTTAACCGGAAATGTACTGGCGCGTTGGTGGGCACTCATCCTTTTGGTGGATTCAATATGTCGGGTACGGATTCCAAGGCAGGCGGAAGAGACTATCTGTTGCTATTTACCCAAGCGAAGCTGGTATCGGAGAAATATTAAATACGCGCTAAGTTTGGTCTTCAAACGCTAATCAAGATTAAGGCGAGTCTTAAATCTCACTTAAGGGCACATGCTCTAGATTCTTGTGTTATGATGTGTTCAAAATATGTACTCCAATAGGTGTTCAAAATAGACATACTCGTGCTTCGATATAAGTTCTCACACTGCCGCTAAGGAGGGAGACGGATGCTCGGATTGCAGTTGGTGCAGGAGCAGCGTGTACGACTGGCCATCACACCAGAGATGAAACAATCCATTCATGTATTAACGTTGTCCAGCCAGGATTTGGCTCGATATCTTCAGGATGCAGCAGCAGATAATCCCGTTCTAGAAATTGAAGAAACCACAGCACGAGTAGCTCGGCTCCCTGCGCGGCTGAATCAAGGTGGAGGAAGCTCTTCTTATGATCCGTTACTCCAGATCAGAGGAGCTGAACCTACGCTTGAACAGTTGTTGGCATCACAGATTCGTGTGCTCGCACTGCCTGCACAGCAGAGAGCAATTGCCATATATTTGGCTGGATGTGTCAATGACGATGGTTATCTCGCGGTTGATCTGACTGAGGTGACTTCGTTACTCGGTATATCCATGGATACGGCGATGGCAGGACTGGATGTGCTGCAATCGCTCGACCCGGCGGGTGTTGGTGCCCGTAGTTTATGCGAGTGCTTGCTTCTGCAGATAAAGCGTGATCCATCTGCTGCTGCTTATGCGGAACAGATGGTGGGCGCAGGACTGGAGGCCTTAGTTCCCTTCCATCCAGGCCGAGCAGGTGCAAGGTTAGCGATCACTTCTCAACAAGCGCAGAAAGCTTATGATTATATTTCGAGTTTGAACCCTAAGCCTTGCCGCTCCATCGGCTCCAAGGAGTATCCGCACTATATCATTCCGGATGTGGCTGTAGCTGTTCGAAACGGAGTGATTAGTATTCGACTGTGCTCAGCAGGTATCCCGCGAGTATCTATTAACGAAGAGTACGCTCATTGGTTCAGAGATCCTTCTACGGATGAGTCTTGGCTGGCACGTACGGCAGAAGCAAGAGCGATCATTCGTAGTGTATATTTGCGGCGAGGGACATTAATACGCGTGGTGGCAGCGGTACTGGAGGAGCAGGAGCGGTTTATGTCTGAGGGGCCATCTGGATTAAAATCACTAAGCATGACAGCCGTTGCTGACAACATTGGCATGCATGAGTCAACAGTTAGTCGCGCCGTCCACGGGAAGTATGTTCAAACGCCGCATGGCGTATTTGAATTGAAGGCTTTCTTCACTTCGGGCATTGCAACAACTCAGGGAGACCAGATGTCGGCATCGGCAGTAAAGCTGAGGTTAAAAGCATTGATTGCCACGGAACGTGCAGATCGCCCGTTCTCCGACAGTGCCTTAGCTACATTGCTGCAAAAGGAAGGCATCATCCTCTCGCGTAGAACGGTCGCGAAGTACAGGGAAGAGCTCCAGATTTTATCCTCGCTTGAGCGCAAGCGATGGGGATAAATAAGCAAACGTATTGCTAGTAGTCCAACATATCGAACCGCACAATAACGGTAGACAGCCCCCATTAACCGAGTACATACCGGTCTACGGGGGCTGTTAATTTTTATATTTTGTTGTGTTCTGTCCAGATAGCGAGTCGTTTGAACGATTTGAACAAAAAAACGGACTATTGCTCCATATTAAGCAGGAATCGCTCACCAGCAATACCTGGTGTAGTCATCTGCTCTGGATGCAAAATTTCCTCAAGCTCTTCTGGGGTCAACAGACCTCGCTCCAGAATAATTTCTTGCAGAGAAGCACCTGTTTTCAATGCTTCTTTTACAATTGAGGCTGCCACATCGTAACCGAGGTGTGGGTTGAGAGCTGTGATGACACTGAAGCTCTGTTTCATAATGATTTCACAGCGTTCCCGGTTTGCTTCCATCTCTTCGACAGCATAACGGGTAAATACGTCGATACCATTATTCATGATTTTCAATGATTGTAACAAGTTAAACGCAATGACAGGGCCCATGACATTCAGTTCGAATTGACCTGCTTCACAAGCCATGCAGATGGTATGGTCATTACCCATTACCTGGAAGGATACCTGATTAATGACTTCAGCCATAACAGGATTCACTTTACCCGGCATAATGGATGAGCCTGGTTGGCGCGGTGGCAGACGCAGTTCGTTGAAGCCTGCACGGGGACCTGAAGCCATCATACGAATATCGTTACAGATTTTGGAGAGATTGACTGCACATACTTTCAGCGCAGCAGACAGCTCCATGTAAGCATCTGTATTCTGAGTAGCATCCACGAGATCCTCTGCCGTTTGCAGCTTCAATCCTGTAATATCCGCCAGATGCTCTGTAACCTTAACGATGTATTCCGGCTTGGCATTCAGACCTGTACCTACAGCCGTAGCACCAAGGTTGATGGTCAACAAGCGGCGATTAGCAAAATCGAGACGTTCCATGTCACGACCAAGCACCCGAGCATACGCACCGAATTCTTGTCCAAGTCGAATCGGCACCGCATCCTGAAGGTGGGTACGTCCTACTTTGACAACATCGTCGAATTCCTGCTCCTTCTTACGGAAGGCATCCTGAAGCCGTTGCATTGTCTTCAGTAAAGTTTCCGACAGATGATAGGCTGCGATGCGAAGGGCTGTAGGTATGACATCGTTCGTTGATTGGGACATATTGACATGATTGTTGGGATTACAGTGGAAGTAGTCCCCTTTGTTCTGCAACAGCAGCTCCAGTCCACGATTGGCAAGAATTTCGTTCATATTCATATTCATGGAGGTGCCCGCACCACCTTGAATGGAGTCTACAATAAAATGATCAATATGATGACCCTTCATCATTTCTTCAGCAGCCATAACGATCACATCGCCAATTTTGCGTGGCAGCATTTTTAATTCCATATTCGTGACTGCCGCTGCTTTCTTAACAGCAGCCAGAGCCGTGATTAGTTCGCGGTGCACGGGAACGCCGGTAATGGGGAAGTTTTCTACTGCCCGTACCGTCTGTATTCCGTAGTACGCATAGTCAGGAATTTCTTTTTCACCGATAAAGTCTTTCTCAGTCCTTGTGGACATTTCGTTCGCCTCCAGTGGCATCCAAAAATAGGTCAACTCTGGCATAGCCAAAGCGCACTCAGTATATCATTTAAGCAAAATGGATGCCAAGCTAAATCATTTGGCCCTAAATTCCGATAAATAATTTAAATTAAAAATATTACCCGACGTTGAAGCTAACATGAGATGATTTAAGGTTATAACATGCGATAGGGACGGATGTACCTGTTTTGTGCACGAGTTGAAGGGGGAGTCATTCATCTTATAAATTATGCACTATAAGGATGGAAAGGTATTCATATAGCGTTTTCAGTGATGAATGTCACATGTATTTTGGGTAACGATTGGTAAAATAGGAAAAAAGGACTATGAGGTGCGAATATGAAGTGGACTTTAGGCGCAAAGACAGTCGCAGGTCTGGTATTGATTTCAATTATTACATATGGAACTAGCGGCTTTTTTATATTTTTTCTCCAGGATTGGTTCTCATTTAATATTCCAAGCTGGTTATACATTTCAATCGTTCTTGTGATGGGGGTATGCTGGAACGGTATCCTCGGTTATTTTGCATCACGCTGGCTAACTCGTCCAATTGTACGTCTGGCCAAAGCGGCGCAGCAAGTTTCATCGGGAGACCTGACTACGGAGATTCCGCAGCGTCGTACCGCTGATGAGCTTACGGTTCTGTACGATGCTTTTCGGGCAATGGTAACGAATCTACGTGGCATTGTGAATGATATTGCGGATAGTACACGGACAACATCCCAGAATGCCCAGTCGCTAAGTGAAGCCATTACACAGGCTGCTGAGCAAATAGAGATGATGTCAGATGCGGTAGATCATATCGCTGTCGGCGTAGAAGAGCAGAAAGTGACATCACAGCAATCATTAGTGACTGCCGACGAGATGCTTGGCGATTTTCAACGTATGCAGAATCAGTCCATGGGCATGGCTGAAATGTCCGGTCAGATGGAACGTTCGGTGGAGCATACGAAGGAGACTTTCTCTTCCCTGATGAAAGGGATGGACGAGCTGGCTGTATCGCATAACCGTTCTCGTGACATTATGGTTCTACTTGAAAAGGAAGCTTCGGATATTGAAGCCATTACGCAATCCGTTAAGAATATCGCAGAAGAAACGGGACTGCTTGCCCTTAATGCATCCATCGAGGCTGCACGGGCAGGAGAAGAGGGCGCTGGATTCGCTGTCGTTGCACAACAGATTCGCAAGCTCGCAGACGAGAGTAAAGATTCCGTACATCGGATTAATGAGTTAATTAGCCGGGTTCAGCAGCGGATCAGAGACACTGCTCAATTGATTCACGAACAGCATGGGCTTGTCGTGAATGAATCCCAGCGGACGATTAACGTAGATCAGACGTTACAGGAGTTGACGGGATCTGTGGAGGTGTTCATGAGAGGTGCGCATGATATCGGCCTCAAAATCGCGGATCAGACGGGACGCGTAGAATTGACACATGGTCATGTGAAGCAAATCCAAGGTAAAGCAGGTTCATTCTCGGATGAAGCCAAACGGATTATGAGCGCTGCACATGAAGAAACGGCGATTATGGAGGAAATTTCTTCTTCTGCCGAAGAGCTGAGACAATTGACTGATCGTTTGATGGACAAGACCAAAGCATTCCGGATGCAGCCTTGAGCTGTGTCTGGAGTGTTTTTTTACTTTATTTGCTAAAAGAAGTGTTAGAATTTTGCTTATTTTGGTTAAACCCGAACGTTCTTTCGTAAAATGAAAAGTTTGTAAAGATATTTTTATTAAACATTAACAAAAACGCAACGCTTGGGCGATAAATGACGGTATAATAGTCATATTCCATGAAAAAAGAAGGAGCCCAGTATATTGAAAACGACTTGGACAGGTATCCTGCTGATGATTATTTTGGCGGTAGCTACGATTAGTACAACTTCCGCTGCCAAAACAACCAATGTACAACAAAAACAGCTTAACATAGATGAGCAATCCAGCCAGACCGAAGCGGTTGTGGCTTCTGATATCGAAACAAAAAAAGAACATTCACTCCAACTGGAGGCATCTGCGCCGAGCAACAAGGAATATGTGTCGGTAGCGCCAGAAAATGATGCCATTCGATTATACCCGATGCAAGTAGAGGGTTCTGGATATATATATAAAGGCTTAGTGCTTGAGGCAAACGGTATGACTCGCGAGTTCAGTGATTGGACAGCAGAGGGTGGAAGCAACAAACCGGAAATACATGAGATTGATCTGAACGGTGATGGGCAAAAAGAGATTGTCGTTATGTTTACGCAAGGTCATGGAACGGGAATTTATTTAGGCCAGGCATACATTATTCATCCTGAAACGTTGGAAGTCATGAAGATGCAATCGTTAGAAGATATTGTGAAGCAGCATGTGGAATCGAATATTAATGTTACGGCAGGTCAGGTGGCCATTGACGTGTCCATTGATGGGGTTAAGGGAGATCCCATTCGGATAGAGGAGGACACAGAAGGGCTGCAATACTACGATCAACTTCTGTTTGGTGATGTCATCTATTACGGTTTGGAGAACGGACAGCTGGTTGTATCCGTATCGGGCGCCTACGGTTTTGCCGTGTATGGCGGTGAATTGAAGTTCGCTTATGGCTATGAGGATGGCGAATGGAAGGCCGTGAACGTGCATTATACGAATGAAGAATACGAAGACGGATATGAGGAGTCCTTTGATTAAGTGGTGTAACAGACGATTCGCATGAACGGATATATATAATATGAGCTATACGGACAGTGGGGCTGAAAAAATCGGAAAAGTACAGCCTCATTTTGTGCTGTCTAAAAACAAACAAAACATAAAAAAATACCAGATTATTGTAATAAATAAATTGACATTTTTACTTTAGTGATTTAAATGTATAAAGGACAACTCATTTCTCAGGGAGGGATTAGTAGTGAAGAAGAAGGTTGTACTTGGATTGATGGTAGGCACACTGACGTTAGGGATTGGTACTGGAGCATTGGCCGCAACGGGATTGGAGCCAATTAAAGCATACCTCAACAGCAAGATTACGCTGAAGTTAAATGGGGAGACGGTGACAGCAAAGGACGCTAACGGCAAGGCCGTATTGCCCATTACCTATAACGGAACGACGTATTTGCCGGTTCGTGCGGTGGGTACACTGCTTGGAACTGAAATTTCATATGACGGGGCAACTTCTTCCGTCCTGATCGGTGGGACAAATGGGTCAACGCCAGTAACGAACAATAAATTAACATTAAGCTCTTTGGGAACATCGGTGCTCGGATCTACTGCATGGCATACCAAAGATCCTGCGGAGACATCATACAAAGGCAAGGACTACAAAGACGTGTATCTGCATAATGATCCTTCGACACAAGGAAGCGATATCCAGATTAACACGGGCAAAAAATATTCATCCCTTCATGTGGAACTGGCAGCTCTTAAAGGCAATCAGAAGATTCAGGTTGTTGATCAGGATCGGACTGTCCTGAAAACAGTGAATATTACGCCAGAAGACGGCTTGATAAGTCTAGACGTGGATGTTAAAGGCACAGAGGCTGTCTATGTCGAGATCGTAGCTGAAGATCCGGGTTCAGCGCTGTTTGTACCGCTCACAACATCTTATCTAACAAATTAAAATAGAACATTTGCATGATGCACCAACTAAGGTGACTTAATTAAAAAACGATTATTCACGATGCATCCTCGCTTTCTATTGAGAGGATGCACCATCGTGATAATCGTTTTTTTTGCAGAAAGCAGTATGATGTGAATGCTGTTCGTCACTTTTAACGAATAACGGTATCGAGTGGTTTGAGTTGTGCTTCAATCTCTTTGCGGCGACCTTCCAAGAATGGTGGCAGGGCTAGAGATTCACCGAGAAATTCAAGCTCTTCGTCCGTATCGAAGCCAGGGCCATCGGTGGCAAGTTCGAACAGGATGCCATTGGCTTCTCGGAAATACAGGGAACGGAAGTAGAAGCGATCTACAAAACCTGAGTTCGGGAATTTGAAGTTGCTTACACGGTCTACCCATTGCTTCAGTTCTTCCTCGTTGTCTACACGGAAGGCAACATGGTGAACACTTCCTCGACCAGGACGTTCAATTGGTAAGTCGTTTCGTTCTTCTACATGCACCTCAGTACCACTTCCGCCGTCACCGGATTCAAAGACCAGAATGTCGGGCTGGCCTGTAACCAGAGCAGGGTATGAACCTTTAGAGCGGAAGCCAAGCAGATCCGTAAGAACAGGGGTTGTCAGCGACGCATCTTGAACCGTCAGATGGATTGGACCAAGACCAATAATACCGTATTCAGCAGGTACAGGGCTTCGATCCCACGGTTTTCCTCCAGGGACACCTGAATTGTGTTCATCTGAGACTAGAATCAAACGCTGGTTCTCGAAGTCCGTAAAGGAAAGGGTCAATCGACCACCCCGCTCCGTAATTTCACCGTGAGGTACTTCGTACTCATCGAAACGTTGTAGCCAGTACGTAAGAGCTGCATCGCTCGGAACACGCAGGGATGTTGCCGAGATGCTGTTCACGCCTTCGCGTGTCTCGCCAGCCATTGGAATCTCGAAGAAGGTAAGCTCTGTGCCAGGGTTACCTTTCTCATCGCCATAGAAGAGGTGATATACTGATACGTCATCTTGATTGACCGTCTTTTTGATAAGGCGAAGACCCAAGACATTGGTATAGAATTGATAGTTATTAGAAGCGCGTGCGGTTAAAGCCGATACGTGGTGAAGTCCTTTGATTAACATATGAATTCCTCCTAAGTAGTGTAGATGTAATACAATGCTCTGTGTTATAGATGAGAGTTGTTGTTTTATTTATGAAAAAACTAATTTTAAGTTACTAACTTTTAGTTTGTTTTGTTCTTGAATTTATCTTAACATAAAGATAATAACAAAGCAACAGGTAAGTTAATCACTGTTATGAGGCTTGATGTCAGTCCTGACAAACTGGAAAAGAGACATGGACAATCGGATAGAACGATGGCAAAATGAAGAATATCCCAGGATGATCTTCGCTCATTCGGGAGTGAAAGGAGAGACGTATGGCATTTCCCTCATGGCTCGACCCATTTGACGCCGAACCCTTTGTCTTTTTTTCCAAATCACATCTGTGGGCCATGGCATGTATAGCCGTTGGACTCTTACTAACATATCTGTTTCGAAACGAATTGAGAGCAATGTCTGATCGCACAAGGCGGAACATACGTATCTATCTGGCTTTGTTCATGTTCGGCTGTGAGATTGTGCTGCAGGCCTGGTACATCTATGGAGGTGTATGGAGCCTACGAACCTCGTTGCCTCTTGAACTGTGTAGTCTTTCGTTGCTACTATCCGGGGTTGTATTGTTAACTCGTAGCCGCTTGTTGCATAGTGCGCTGCTCTTTGCTGGCATTGCGGGAGCCCTTATGGCGATTGTGACGCCGAACTTGGGATATGCCTATCCGCATTTTCGTTTTATTCAATTTTTTACTGCACATGCCTGTATTATTCTTGCTTTACTCTATATGACTTGGGTGGAACAGCTTCGTCCAACCTGGCGTTCTGTTGTGGCTTCCATGGTATTCGTTAATGTGGCGGCATTCGTTGTGTATATTATGGATGTAATCCTTGATGCGAATTATATGTTTCTTCGACACAAGCCTGATACTGCTTCAGTGCTTGATTTATTAGGGCCTTATCCTGTCTATATTTTAGGAGAAGAGATTCTTGCTATAGTGATGTTCTCACTGATGTATGGTTTATTCTTTGCCATTCCAGCGCGAGTAAGAAGCCGGATGAAGAGAGATAGAGGTACGACGTTCTGAGAAGCATCATGGTATATGTATAGTATAATCCCGTAGCGTCCTGTCGCAGGCGCTAGCGGGATTATTAAGTTTGAGGTAGAAATCCGTATTAGCCGCGTAACAGGGATTCTGCACCATCGACATAGATGCGTGTACCCGTTACATGGGAAGATTCATCCGAAGCGAGGAAGAGCACCACGTTGGCTACCTGCTTAGAAGAACCGGCTTCATCCTTCAACGGATGCTCATGCCCTTCAGGGAACTCGACAGGAATCTGAACTTCCTTGAGGTCATCGGATGGATAGGTATTATCGTCAATATTGGTATCGATTGCGCCCGGACAGACGGCATTTACGCGGATTTTATATTGTGCAAGTTCGAGTGCGGCCATCTTTGTAAATGCAGTTTGTCCAGCTTTACTGGAAGCGTATGCAGAAAATCCGATATTGGAGAACACACGATTACCATTGATTGAACTTGTGATGATCATACTGCCGCCACGTTCCTTCATGTGGGGGATCGCATATTTAATCGTTGCAAAGGTACCACGCATATTGATCTCCATGGTCTGATCCCAGTCTTCGATTTCCATCGTTTCGATGGGCGCCATCGAACCATTGATACCTGCATTAGCAAAGACGATATCCAGTTGGCCAGCGCTTTCTGCAACCTGATTAATGGCCTGCTGTACCTGGTCGGGCTTAGATATATCACATTCGATAACGTGTGCCTCGCCACCGATATTTTCAATGGAGTTTTTTGTTTCTTCCGCGTTCTCAGGTGTTCGATCCAGCAAATACACTTTAGCGCCGTGCTCGGCAAATCGGATGGCAGTTGCTTGACCTATACCTGATCCACCTCCTGTAACAATAGCTACTTTACCTTCTAAACGTTGTTCAGTCATCCTGATCCCTCCGTTTATAATAGATATGCATAGTAAGTATCTTCTCTATTTCTACATACCCGACCCATAGCTAGTGAATCAGAAGGGGAGAAGGACTCGGCAACTTATACCGTTGAAGGGAAGGAGAACATGCGATAAGTAGCCCTCGAAATTGAAAAAGACCCAGAACCGCTGTGCGATTCTAGGCCTGTACCTACATAAAAACAACTTATTTATGCTTCTTCCAATCCAGAGAGCTGTTATTTAATAAATACTCAAAATCATTATCTCGGCGCTTCTGCTCGGCCTTGCGCGCTTCGTCTGCCTTGATGCGCTCTTGCTCTTTCCGCTGAGCTTCTGCGGCTTTGGCTTCATCTGCCTGAGCCTTTAATTTCTCAAGCACATCACTGCTTAGCAGATCCTTCAAGGTCGTTGGTTTATCCTGAGCTGCCTTGGGAGCAGGTGTGTGTTTTTTCGATTTTGCCATCATAAAATCTCCTTTCGTGCGGTGAATCAAGGTTCCCTATATCAATCAGTAGTCATAGTATATCAGGTTACTAAGCCCCAATCCATGAATATGCGGAAGAAAAGCAGGAAATGAATACTCTTGTGACGAATGAAAATGGGTATCAATTCATATGATAATACCGATACTGCGACTATCCCCCTGATGAAAGGAGTCGTTGTTCGTGGAAATGAATCGGAGTTTATTGAAAGGGCTTGCATGGGGCATTGCCTTTAGCTGCCCACTGTGGATTGCCATCATCGGTTGGTTGCGATTGTTAGGTGGGCTTCTTTGAATGAAGCAGCGCAAGAGATGATTTCCTTTTATAATATTACTTATGCAAGCGCTACCAATAGTTAAAGCTCTGCCTTGCGATTTCGCATAAGGCAGAGCTTTTGTTTGTGTATGGCTGAACACTTCCGAAGGAAAAAACTCGTAAGCATCCACTTATTTCGGCTGAATTCCATATTCGACGCTGAGATGACGCCCTATTCGATGGAATTAAGGCATCTTCACCGGTTCTGGATACTCCAGCCCGTGGGTGTCCACCGTTACTTTTTTCATCACTTGGTTGGTAAGGGGTCTATCTTGGTCACCACGCTGCTGAGCTGCAATCGCGTCAACGACTTCCATACCTTCTGTCACTTTGCCGAACGAAGCGAAGGTGTTATCCAGATGCTCCGCGTTTCCAAGCATAATGAAAAATTGTGATCCCGCTGAATCCAATGAGTCCGCACGTGCCATAGAGATAACTCCACGTGTGTGCAACAGGGTGTTTTTATGACCATTAGAATTAAATTCACCTTTGATGCTATAACCTGGACCACCTCTACCGTTACCGTCTGGATCGCCACCTTGGATCATGAAGCCTGGAATAACGCGGTGAAAGATCGTACCGTCATAGAATCCTTTGTTCGCGAGTGAAATAAAGTTATTCACCGTATTTGGAGCAATGTCCGGGTATAGCTCAATAACAATTTTTTGCCCGTCTTCCATTTCAATGGTAGCGACAGGATTAGGGCCTTCAGGCTCTACCGGAGCTGGCGTCGCACTATTGGAAGGGCGACCACAACCACTAATAACAATGAGCAGTAACGCCATGATCAGCGATGCAGCTATTGATTTTTTCCGACGATTAATCATGAACAAGTTCCCCCTTGGTTCTTTTGCTATCGTAGTATTCATCCTTGATTACGATAAGATAGTCCATCAACTATCATACCTGTTTTATATCCTTTATAGCAATCTATGACACCGTTTATACCTTATAGGGATGGTCTTCAATAAAGTATAGGTGTAAAATAAGGAAAATGCTTCCTCAGACAGGGACGTACGGGTCTGTTCCGTTCGCTCCAATACACGGCAGTCCCGGCGTCAATGATGGAAAGGACGTGCGGGGGATATGAACTTCTCGTGGAAGCGTAATCTGGCGATTTTGTGGATCGGTGTATTTTTTTGCAGTACAGCATACTCGATATCTATTCCGTTTCTCCCACTGTTTCTGAGCAACGATCTTGGTGTTCAGAATCACTTGGAGTTCTGGTCAGGTCTTGCATTTGGCATTACCTTTCTGGCAAGTGCGCTGGTGTCTCCGTTCTGGGGATCACTAGCTGACAAATACGGGCGTAAGCCCATGCTGATTCGGTCAGGATACAGCCTTGCGGTATTGTATTTAATCAATTATTTCGTGCAAGATCCATATTCTCTCATTGTGGTACGTCTGTTTCAAGGATTGCTGGCTGGTTTTGTTCCGGCAGCGATTGCCCTTGTAGGTACGAATACACCAGAAGAGAAGACAGGCTATGCCCTTGGAGTGATGTCCACGGCAGGGGCTACCGGTGGAATTATCGGTCCCTTAATTGGTGGGATTGTCAGTCATTACTATGGTAATCGGAATGCTTTCTTATTTTCGGCAATTGTTGTATTAGTCTCGGCGCTGATCGCAACGTTCTGGGTGAGGGAAGAGAATTTTAATCGGAATAAACCGCGCTCTCATGTGATGGATGATATTCGTGAAGCCAGAGCGAATCGTGTGTTTATTACGGTGCTTGGTATGATGGGCATATGTACTTTTTCCGTAATGATCTTAGAGCCTTTACTGACGGTATATGTAATGGAGATGGGCGTTCAGCCAGATCGAGCCTCCTTAAGCTCAGGAATTATATTCTCTGCGGTGGGTGTGGCTACAGTCATCATGGCGCCTCGTTGGGGCAAGATCGGTTCACGAATCGGATTCGGCAAAGTGTTAATCATCGGATTGGTTGGCGGGGCCGTGGGTAATTTGTTGCAATTTTTCACCACAGGTTACATTGGATTTGGCATACTTCGGTTTGTCTATGGACTGTTCTTCGCAGCAGTCTTCCCAGCGATCAATGCCATGATTGTACAAGTAACGGATTCGAGCTTTCGTGGCAGAGCGTTCAGCCTCAATCAATCTGCTGCTCAGATTGGCACAATGGCAGGGCCGATTATTGGCGGTATTCTCGGTGGCTGGCTACCGATCCGGTGGATCTTCATCATTAATGGTATCGCGTTGCTAGCGACTGCCATCGTTGCTAAGTGGTCTGGTCTGGAGCATAAGTTGCCTGGTGCGAGCCAAGCTCCTACGAAGGGCAAAACGTGATGGATGTTGTAAAAAGAAGAATGAATGATGACAAGGGGGGACTGCGCGCGGGATGTAGTTCCGCCTTGCTTGTCTATGTCACCAACAGGGAAGGCGTTCATTCATCTTCGCTACGTCAAGAAACCCCTTCTCTGTAAGAAGAGGTTTCAGCTACAATAATAAGGTACTTTTATGTGTATAACATTAGCTATCAATTAGAAGCATCCTTCGAATCTGGTTCTTCCTTAGGGATGGCATGCTCCACTGCATCACGCTGATCTTCATCCTTAAGTGCATCTGGGAATGAGTCTTCCGTGAACAGGCCGAAGTCTGGATCAATATCTCGTTCTGTAACCAGATTATCCGGTTCTGGTTTAGGTCGAGCGTGCTCGTCCTTCATGAGTCTCAGCCTCCTTCAGTTCAGAATCTTAGTTGTGCAAGTTGGGCCAATTAGCGACCAGGCAGGATATCGTCCTGAGGTTTTGCATTCGCGCCAAAGCCGTTCAACAAGTCTGTGCCGTGAAGTGCATCCGGATCAGGTGCAGCAGGGTCAACAGGGCTGTCTGGCTGAACAAGGTCAGCATCTGGAACAGATTCCAGCGAAGGTTCTGCTGTTCTAGACTCCAACTCTCGATCTCCTTCAGCTGTTGCCGCTACAGGGTACATTTCAGGTTCTTCTTCCATTTCGATCCGCCTGCCCGAAACTTCATCAAATGTATCCATGTCTCCTACAGGAACCTCGGTTTCTGGCGGAATATCGCGTGACCTTTGATAACGGTCGAAGTAACGGTCGCTTTCTCCATTGCTAATTGGTTTATCTGACATGAGTAGCAACTCCCTTCAGTCCTATTTATTAAGGTGGAACGTGATCTGTGATCGTATGTGTGAAGTCATCTTACTTCGTAGTTACCCAAAGGGCTGGTATTGTAATCTTACTCTCCCACCAATATTGTCCCCTCAGACTCTTCAAGTATGAATGGGTCAATTAAAATTTAGGAAATACATATTTGACCAAGAAGTACAGGAAACCGAAGAAAATTAGAACATATGCTGCATATTTAATAAATGTGGCTGCAACCATACTAGAGTCTGATTTTTGTTGAATATCTTTGTGCTCAACCTCAACCGTTTTGTGTGGCTCGTTCATTCGAATCATCTCCTCGTGGATGTTTGGTTTTACTTTGAGGAACCATTACACCAGGAAGAGCGAGTTGAATCGTAAGTACCGTTTTTACAGCATTACATGATTTGGCTATGGTATGATGGAGCATGAACACATAGGAGGGATACCCCTTGGAATGGTACACACTTGGTCATATGATTACACGAATTCGTATTGGACAAAAGGCTTCTACACCGGGATTCTCCCGTACGGTAATTCGTCGTCCAGATGGTTTGTTTTGGGTTGGGGGAATATGGGCTGGACAAGTTGTACAGCTAAGAGATTTTTTATTCTCAGACATTTGGACTATATATGAGGATGAGGATACGGAACAGTGGTTGGCATTTCGCGACTCGTATGAACGCAAAGAGCAAGAGATGATTGTAAACCAGTTTGAAGATTTGCGGGACTGAATCATTGTTCTCATTCGATTTCTTAACAGTTAATTGGAAAAAAATATAAACTTAAACTAAAATGTGATTTTTCATTTAAATTTAGAAGGTGACACGTGAAACTTTGGCGAAAATAGATGGTAGAGTTAACGGGGTCAAAGAAGCGGAGAAAATAAGAACTTTGAGGTGCTGTGAATGAAAAATGTGCCCAAAGCTATCGTCGTCTTATGGATTGGTTTATTGATACTCCTGTACTGGCCGCTGGAGGTTCGTGCCGCGGTTATACAAGAGAACGACAAGCCTGTTCCGATTATGACGTGGGAAGTCAAGTGGGGGAATGCACACGATCGGGGATTTATAAGTGAAGCGAAGCATTATGATGAAGTGTGGGAACGGCAAGGGGTAGATAAATTAGAGAATAGTATAATTAACCCGCCTTCCGGATCACTTTGGACTCGCTTGACCATTCCTGAGATACAAGAGGATAATGATGCAATTCGGTTCGAAAATATCAAAGGTCAACATATTGTCATTTACTTGGAAGACCAGAAGGTATACGAGAACTATCATTATAATTACGATAACAATGCAGTACTATTGCCATTGACGATGGAGAACTCTAACCAGAAGCTGTATGTATGGGCAGAGAATACGGATGGTCAAATAGGGATATACGGGACGGTTGAGGTAGGGCCTTATAGTGTCCTACAGGGAGAGTTTATGCGCAACGGCTTATTGGATGTGATATTGGGAGCAACGTTCCTATTCACAGCTCTTGCGATGTTAAGCTGCACCTTCTTTCTTGGGAAATTTTATACCGGATTATGGATTTCATTAATCATTGTCATAAGTTCCATTGGCACGATGATTATTACGTACTCGCCATTTCTGTACACATTCTACCAAATACATGGGAATTTGTATTCTGTTCTATTTGATCTATCCATGTTAACAGGGATGCCTGCTTTATGTTATTTCTTCGAACAGGTTATTGGAAGTGGGCCTTATCGGATCTTCACCAAGCTACGCAAGTTTCAACTCATGTACTCTATGGTAGCTATCCTAGCATTAATTTTATATTTTGTTTCTAGTGGTGAGTGGGATCTGTTCTATGTCCTGTTGGTTCAAAAAGGGAACGGTATTATTCTCGTCATTTTATTAACTTTATTAATGATTGGTACCGTTACTAAGGCGCTTCAGCGAGATCGGGAAGGAATATTGCTCGCGGCGGGTTATGGGACATTTGCGTTGGTGAGCATTGCAGAATTGGTATTCTATTATCAACGTAATGGGATGTATCATCTGTTGTGGTGGAAGTGGGCCATCGTTATATTCATCGTATCGCTTATTGCTATTCTCGGTAATCGATTCGCAGCGAAGCATACAAAGGTCATTGAATATTCCAAAGAATTGGAGCTGTTCAATAACGAGTTGCAACGGTCGGAGAAGATGGAGATTATTAGTGAACTTGCTGCTTCGGTAGCTCACGAGGTCCGTAATCCACTACAGGTTACAAGAGGTTTTCTGCAGCTCATGACAGAGCAGGAGGATAATAAAAACAAAGGGTACGTGCGGATTGCGTTGGAAGAACTTGATCGAGCATCAGGGATCATAACGGACTTCCTTACATTTGCCAAACCGGAGTTTGATCATATCATCTCTCTTAATATTGCGGATGAATTCAATCATATTGAAGGCATTCTCGTGCCGATGGCTAATCTAGAGGGTGGTAAGATCACAACAGATATTCCTCCAGATTTATGGATCAGAGGTAATTCGTCTAAGTTCAAACAAGCTTTTATTAATATTATTAAAAATAGTATTGAGGCTCTACAAGGAACCGGTCAGATCGATATTTGGGCATATGCTCAAGATGGTACCGTTAAGGTACATGTGCGGGATAACGGAGAAGGAATGGACGAAGAGGCGCTAGTTCGTCTTGGAGAGCCCTATTTCTCGAATAAAATCAAAGGCACAGGACTGGGCATGATGGTGACATTCAGGATTGTAGAAGCCATGCATGGTGAGATCACGTTTACAAGTACCAAAGGTGTAGGGACAGAAGCCGTTGTAACTTTTGCTGAGTTCGTCGAGTGACGAATCGGCAGAAGTGTGCAGCGGCTTATTGCTGTGGTTGATTAGTCTATCATGTAATCATTTAATGAATGATGCAAAATCTTGGAATAAAAAAGCAAGGATTAGGTTCACACTAGAGAAAACGAACCTCGACATAGGAAAGGCGGTACAGTAATGAAACTCAGATGGAAAACATGGTTGGCTAGTGGGATCATAGCCACATTCGTAGTAGCCTCCAATGGATATGCAGTATCTGCACACTCGTTCTCCGAACCGAACAACACGCCAAAGGAAAATTCATCTTCCACGTCCGCTCCCAATAAACTACCTTGCATTCAAGCAGGACATGGGCTGTTTATGATTGGCGAGACGGCAGATCTACTGGGGATTGGCCTTCGGGATTTGAAGGAACAGATGGAGCTTGGCAAAACATTGTCTCAGATCGCAAAGGAAAGAAAAGGTCTTAGCGAGGAACAATTGCTGCAGAAGTTAAAGCCTTCTCTTACGAAGCGCTTAGATCAAGCCACAGCTGATGGTTGTTTAACGAAAGAACAAGCTGCAGCTGCCAAGGCAAGTATGGATGAGAAGCTGAAGAAGGTTATCAACACGCCACTGAGGGAGTTGCGACGGGAATTTGCAGGTCATGGCAGAAAACATCCTGCTATGAATCAGAAGACGATCGCGAAGTTTATTGGTATTACTCCGGATCAGCTCGAAGAGCAGCTGAGACAGGGAAAGTCACTAGCCCAAATCGCGGAAGCTCATGGCATTAGTGAAACACAACTGATTAATAAGATGAAAGAGGAATTAACAGGTGATCTGAAGCGATTGGTTCATCGAAAGGGAGGGGCACATGCTGCTCCTCATGAGCATGCTCCAGGACATCCAGCTGCTGCTGAATCAGAATGAGAATGAGCTCAAGAAACAGGTCAGGGCATCCATGTCTATCCGATGGATGCCCTGATCGATTTGTAAGCCAATATTTTTCAAGCAAAAGTTGCTTGGAAATGAGTCAGTGAAAAAACATTAACATCAATGGTAAATTAATGAACATCAGGTTCAGCTAACGCTTGTTGCTTAGTTGATAGCGATGTACTGTACCCGGCCTTTTGCCTCGGTAGTGATTCATCAGTGCTGCGTATTGGTGAATTCGAACGTTTCCTCCTTTGCAGCCCAACGGTAAACCGGGAGCCAGGCAACTTCGATAGTCCCCAGCTTATCGCAAGTGAGATCGATACAGTTACCAAGAAGGAAAGTAGTGTAACAGGTAAGTGCAAGCCTGTTAATAGTAACGGTCTAGTCACATAAGCAATGCAATAGATAATTAAGGCGTGTACCAAGTATCCGCCGAACGAATAACGGCCAATCCACGTAAATAGTTGCTGGAAGCGAGTATTTTTGCTGCGAAGTAAAACAAGGAATCCATATAACATCAGCATCTGCGCCATGATAATGATGAATGTTGTTGGCTTCAGATAGGTGGAAATATTCAGATTCACAATATCCCCAGAGCCCTTAAGCACATCGTAACCTAGCCAGATATACATACCGATGAAGAGGCATACCAACCAAGGTAACGCCCGAACCATCCAATGCCTCCAATGTTCTATGCCCCAAGCACATACAGCTCCAAGTAAGAAATAGAACCAATACATTGCCCAGGAGTAGGAGCGGTACTCCAGCAATGTTGACCAAGGTGGAGAGAGAGCTGCTGTCCAGCCAGCCATGTCATAATAAGACCACTTCATCAGCATTGTATATAATGCTGCCGCAATGAGAACAAGTGCGATAACCGACTGTGTTCCCGTCAATTTGGTCATCTTCCCTAGTTTCCTCTGTACGAACTGCGCTGCTCGAAGGAATAACGGGAACAATACGTAGAACTGAAATACCATAAGGACAAACCAGAGGTGATACCCCGTCTGAGGAAGGAACAACTCACGGATGAAGCTTCGAACATCAAATGTACCTGATTGCCAGAACTCAGGTGTGAAAATGCGTACCGCCAGCCAGTAGATTAGAGTCCACAGCACAAAAGGCACATAAATATCCCCAAACCGTTTACGGATAAAACGTGGGTAGTCGGGCTTCTTATGACTATGATGATAAAATAACAGCACGCCTGCTAGAAATACAAATGTAGGTGTACCAAAACGAGTCAGGTGGTAAATCATCGTTAACATAATGGAATCCGGCTGTGCAATATCTGCACGATAGATATATTCTGCTATATTGTGTTGCATAACGATGGCAAGAAACGCCATACCTCGTAGCTGTGTCCATTCTTCAATACGCGGTTTGCTCACATGTCACCGCCTCCTTGCAAATAAACATTCACCTCTAAGGGTACCGTTCTAACATTAAGAGGGCATTAAATGGCGAGAATTGGATAAAAAAAAGGTGGCGAATCGCCACCTTAACGGAATGTTGTGTATGTGTATGCTAATTTAGATCTTTGTTTTGATCTGGATTCGCTGCGTCATCCTCTGGAGTTTCTGCATCTTGTGCGAATAAATCTTGAATATAGGCTTGGAGCCTAGCTTCGTTCACACCAAGAACCTGAGCGGAGCCTACAAGCTCATTCGTCAGTAACTTATTTGGTGGAATCTGTTGCTTGTCAATCTCATTCGCATTAATGTCGAAGCCGAGTGCTGCCAGTTTGAGCATCTGGGTTGGACTGAGATCTGTCTCGATATAAGGAGCAACGGCTTCCAGAATGTCTGGAATCTTGAAGAGCGATGTGGTGCTCTGCATCTTCTTAGCAAGCTCTGTTATGAAGATTCGCTGACGCTCCGTTCGAGTGAAGTCGGAGGTTGCGTCATGTCTGAAACGAACATATTGGAGAGCTGTTTTTCCATCCATATGCTGTAGCCCTTTTTTTAAATCGATATCATACATATGCTTGTCTGCTTTGCTGGTGTAGTACATGTCTTTCTCCACGTCGATATCTAGACCACCGACCGCGTCTACAAGCGCTATGAAGCCAGTGAAATCAGTGTAAACGTAATGCTGAATCGGAATACCAAGCAAGTTGCTGACAGTTTCCTTCGTCAGTTCGGCACCGCCATATGAGAAGGCTGCATTCAATCTGCTTTTGCCGTGTCCGGGAATGCTAACGTACGTGTCCCGCAATACAGAGAAGAGATGTGCCTTTTTGGTGACAGGATCGATCGAAGCGATCATAACCGAGTCGGAACGCCCCGCGTCATCTCCCCGGGAGTCTCCTCCAAGCAACAAAATGTTAACGCGCTCTTTGCCGTCCCATTTGGGAATCGTGGCAGTTGGTGTTTCATTCGTTTCTGTCTCGGATGAGGGTTCGGATGAAGAGCCGGCTGCTGTCGAGATACTATTGGCAAAATGAACGATTGAATATCCGTAGTATACAATGACGCCTGTAACAATGAGCGCCAAGGTTAGGGCTGTCCCCCATAACCATTTTTTGTGCATAATCTTCACCTTTCTTAGACATTTGTATCAGCATTTTGCATCCTTTAAAGCGAATGGCTTCGAAATGCAGGATATAGATTAATAGGATTATTCTGATCTAGATCCTACCGATTCGGAAGTCACTCTTGGGATTGAAGCAAACTGCTCTCGTATATGTAACCCAAATCATTTTAACAAAAAGTAAGGCAAATGTCCTGTTTGATTTCGAAAGTTCGGTTGATTCGTGGTTTGTTTGACAAATAGTTAGTCTATATTTAATATGTAAAAAATAATCTAGGTTTGTGTAATGGGGGTATTAAGCTTCGAATATGAATCAATCTATTTTTAACTGGATTAATCAGTTCGCGGATCGAATTCCGCTGCTTGACTGGTTTATGATTACCTCAGCTGAGTATGCCGTATGGGTCATGATTGCTCTGCTTGTCCTGGTATGGTTTGTTGGGGATGCCCACAAGCAGCGCATCGTGTTCTATGCGTGCGTGTCTTCTATAGTGGCACTTGTGTTAGCGAAATGGGGCATTTCTCCTATCGTAGGCCATCCTAGGCCTTTTATGGAAGGTGTTGTGAACCAGCTCGTTCCACATGTGCCTGATCCATCTTTTCCAAGTAAGCATGCATCCTTTGTCTTTGCGCTTGCTGCGGCATCGTTTTTCATTGGCCGTCGCTTCGGCTCCTGGATGTTATTACTGGCTGTGCTAACAGGTGTATCACGCGTCTATGTGGGGGTTCATTACCCAGGAGATATTGTAGGTGGATTCATTCTGGGAAGTTTGGTCAGCGTCATTTTGATTGTTACACGTCAATACACGAAGTCCGTTCCTGACTTTTTCATTCAGATTCATCAAAGAATTTTTCGCTAATTCATCAGTTTGAGAAATTTACCTCACTTATAGTAAAAGCCAATATAGAAAAAGCGAAAATAAAAAGAGCCTCATTTTTATGGCGTTGCCAGGAAAATGAGGCTTTTTGTGCTGTGAATTTCCGAACATATTCTGAGCTTTTACTAAAGTGATTGTAAATTTTCATTGTTAAATGAAATTTATGAAAGATGGATGGGATATATCTACAATTTACGACGGAGTTTGTCGATATAGTATTGATATGTACGATGCTAAGGAGTGGGAACTATGAAGAACACGTGGGGAAACGTGGCGGGGAAATTTAGGTTAACGATTCGCATGAAGTTATTACTTGGTTTTGCAATCGTGGTCGCATTGCTTGCCTTTGTAAGCATCTATTCAGCAACACAGATTAAGGACATGTCCAACAAGGCAAATGACATTGACCAGACGTGGATGCCTAGTGTAAGCCTTCTAGGTATGATGAATGGTGATGTATCCGATGTGGAGCGTCTTGCTTTGGCAGTGATCGTGGAAACGAGCCAAGAGGAGATTACCAAGCTCAATGAATCTTTGCAGTTTCTCTTAACCAAGATCGAGGATGAGCGTAAACAACTCGTTGCGCTGATTGGTAACAATGAAGAAGCCATGAAGCTATACAATGAGAGCTTTAGTCCAAACTACGATGCCTATGTGGAAAAGATGCCTGCATTCATTGAGTTCGGCAAAGATAACAATTATGGTGAGGCGAGTAGACTACATAGTGAATCCTATCCTCTATGGTATACTGCGAATGACACGATTGCTAAATTGATTGAACTTGGCAATACGGGATCAGATGCAGCTACGAATTCATCGGTTGAATCAGCCGATAGAGCCTTCGTCATTATTGTAGCTCTAAGTATTACAGCGATCGTACTCGCATTGTTTATTGCGATCTTTATCTCGATCATTATCTCCAGACCGATTCAAAAAATGAATGAGGCAGCGATGCTTATTGCAAATGGAGACCTGACAGGAGAGACAATTCTCCTTAAGAACAAGGATGAGCTGGGAACCCTCGCAGAATCCTTCAACGTTATGACAGGTAATTTGCGTAATATGATCCAATCTGTATCTATGACTTCGCAACAAGTTGCAGCTTCATCGGAAGAACTGCTGGCTAGTGCGGAGCAAAATACAAGTGCATCCAAACAAATCTCGGAAACAGTGGAAGAGCTGGCGGTAGGTACATCCGATCAAGTAAATATCGTTAAGCGTTCATCCCAAGCAATGAGCGAGATGGCTTTAGGTTCTGAACAAATTGCAGAGCTTGCTCAAAGTGTATCGGTATCAGCGGTAGATGCAGCTAATCAGTCTTCCGAAGGAAATATGATCATCAAACAGGCTGTAGAACAAATGGGATCTGTACGTAATTCCATTGCTTCCTTATCGTCATTAGTTACGGGATTGGGAGAACGTTCTACAGAGATCGGTAATATCACAGAGGTTATCAACAACATTGCTCGTCAAACGAACCTGCTTGCACTCAATGCTGCGATTGAAGCAGCTCGTGCAGGTGAGCATGGTAAAGGTTTCGCTGTCGTTGCTGGTGAAGTGCGTAAGCTGGCAGAGGAATCCTCGATCTCTGCACAGCGAATTACGGACCTGGTGCAATTGATTCAAAATGATACAGGCCATGCGGTACAAGCTGTGAAAGTGAACAGCAGCGAAACCGAAGCTGGAATCGAGATGGTAACTGCAGCAGGCCAAGCCTTCGAACAGATCTCAGATGCCGTGAACAAGGTAGCGGGTGAAATTCAAGAAGTATCAGCAGGCTCGGAAGAGATGTCAGCGAGTACGAATGAAGTTGTGGGATATGTAGATCAGATCTCCAATATTGCTGAGGAAGCTGCAGGGGGAGCACATAACGTATCTGCTGCAACGGAGGAACAGTTAGCTTCCATGGAAGAGATTGCATCATCCGCGAGTTCATTGTCCCAAATGGCAGAGGAACTGCAAGAACAGATCAATAAATTCAAGGTATAGTCTATACTGACATTTCGCTGCGTATTGGAATGAGCAGTGCAATGATGTAGCGGGCTTACTGGAATGCTAGTATGAATAGAAGTCGTTATCTGGCGGGATGTATTCCGTTAGGTGACGGCTTCTTTGGTATTGGTACATATCAAAGCTGAATATGTCACAACAATGTTATTTCAGAAGTCACCAATGCTTATATTGGAAGTTAGACAAAAGACTATAATGGAAATTAATGGTGGAATTAACAGGGAGTCACACCATAGAGAGGAGCGGGTTGGAATCGTTTTATACAAGGCAATGTGTAACAGAATTGATGAAGAGGAGATGAATGATTGGACATGAAACGAAGCTGGTGGAGGCGAATCGCAATCATTGCGTTGTCGGCAGGACTACTGGCAGGGAGTTTACCGGTGGGTACAGGATGGATAGGCAAGGCGGATGCGGCCGCTGGCACTCACAATTATGCAGAAGCTCTGCAGAAATCGATCTATTTCTATGAAACTCAACGTTCAGGTAAACTACCGGCGAATAACCGAGTGGAATGGCGGGGAGATTCAGGGCTACGTGACGGAGCCGATGTTGGTATTGATCTGACAGGTGGATGGCACGATGCTGGCGATCACGTGAAATTCGGTTTGCCGATGGCTTATTCAGCTACGATGCTGGCTTGGTCTGTAGTCGAATATCGCGACGGTTACGAGAATGCAGGACAGCTGGAAGAGATTAAGGAGAATATTAAGTGGGCGACAGACTACTTTGTGAAAGCGCATACGAAACCAAACGAACTATGGGGACAAGTTGGATCAGGACACGTGGATCATGCTTGGTGGGGGCCTGCAGAAGTGATGCAGATGAACCGTCCATCGTTCAAGATCGATGCTTCTTGCCCAGGTAGTGATCTTGCGGCAGAGACGGCAGCAGCGCTCGCAGCAGCTTCCATTGTATTTGCAGACGATGAACCGGAGTATTCGGCGAAGTTGCTCCGACATGCTAAGGAGCTATACAGCTTCGCAGATACGTATCGTGGTAAATACTCGGATTGTATTACGGATGCGCAGTCCTTCTACAATTCATGGTCGGGGTATTACGATGAACTGGCTTGGGGCGGAGCATGGCTTTATTTAGCTACTAATGATAGCGCTTACTTGTCCAAAGCAATTGCTGCTACCGATCAATGGTCGTCGGGTGGTCCTTCCAATTGGCCTTACACCTGGACACAGGGTTGGGATAACAAAAACTATGGAGCACAGATTCTTCTAGCCCGCATTACTTCCAGTCTGAATATGCCAGAGGCGACAAGGTTTATTCAGTCAACGGAGCGTAATCTGGATTATTGGTCGGTCGGTACCAATGGGCACAGAGTGACGTATACGCCAGGAGGCCTTGCTTGGTTGGATCAGTGGGGCTCGCTCCGCTATGCGTCGAGTGCGTCATTTATTGCATTTGTATATTCAGATTGGGTCAATGATCCTGTGAAAAAAGCAAGATATCAGGACTTCGCAGTTTCGCAAATGAACTACATCTTAGGGGATAACCCACGCCAGGGCAGTTATGTGGTTGGTTATGGGCAGAATGCTCCGGAGCATCCACATCATCGTACAGCTCACGGTTCATGGGTCAATAGTGAAAGTACCCCATCGAGTCACCGTCATATTTTGTATGGCGCCTTGGTCGGGGGTCCGAATGCATCAGATCAATACACGGATGATATTGGGGACTATGTTAGCAACGAGGTTGCAACCGACTATAATGCGGGATTCACGGGAGCGCTCGCGAAGATGAATCTATTGTTTGGTCAAGGGCATCAGCCTCTTGCCAACTTTCCTGCCCCTGAAGTAAAGGGGGATGAATTTTTCGTCGAAGCAGCCATTAAGGCTTCCGGTTCAAACTACACGGAGATTAGAGCCATGCTGAACAATCGCTCAGCCTGGCCTGCACGGATGGGGGATCAACTCTCATTTAAATACTTCCTTGATCTAAGTGAGATCTATGCGGCAGGGCGTACAGTCTCGGATGTCAATGTCACTGCATCTTATGCGGAAGGTGCAACGATCTCGCAACCTGTAGTCGTGGATGCAAGCCAACATATTTATGCAATTACCGCCGACTTCAGTGGAACCAAAATCTATCCTGGTGGAGAGGGGCACTATCGCAAAGAAATACAGTTTCGCATTACCGGCCCTCAAGGGGCTTGGAATCCGAATAACGACCACTCATTTCAGAATCTAGGTACTGGTAATGTGGCGAAAAGTACCAATCTACCCGTCTATGATGCTGGGGTACGCGTATATGGTGAGGAGCCAGGGATTGCTCCTGTAACGGTTCCAATCGCACCTGCTAACGTGCAGGCTCTAGCAGGAAGCGCGCAAGTAGCGCTCAACTGGACAGCAGTGCCAGGCGCCACATCCTACTCAGTGAAGCGTTCTGAGACAGCAGGTGGAACGTACACCTCTGTAGCCACTGGAATCAACGGGCTAACACATACAGATACCGGCTTAACGAACGGAACAACCTATTACTATGTCGTTACTGCGGTGAACTCTGCAGGAGAGTCAGGGAATTCTGTTCAAGTTTCGGCAACACCTCAGGCTACTACAGTCGTACCTGGTACGTTGACGTTAACTGGAACGGCGGGTAACGCTCAAACGATCTTATCTTGGACATCATCAACAGGAGCTGCAAGTTACAAAGTACAGCGTGCGCTTGCAGGAGGAGCCTACACGGATGTAGCAACAGGTTTAACTACACTTACCTATACCGATGAAGCGACAGTGAATGGGACGACATACAGCTACCGCATTATGGCTGTTAACGCAGCGGGGCAGACGTTGTCCAATGTTGTGACGCTGACACCAAGTGCGCCGCCAGCAACGACGGGCACATTGGAAGTTCAGTATCGAACTACAGGATCTGGCGTGTCCAGTAATGCAGTGACACCACAATTCATTGTGAAGAACACGGGAACTCAGGCGGTTGATCTGAGTACAGTGAAGCTACGTTACTATTTTACGAAGGATGGTTCAGTCGATCTGAGCTTCTGGTGTGACTATGCACAGGTGGGCGCTGCCAATATTGAAGGCCGGTTCGTAACGGTGAATCCGGCGAAGGGTACGGCAGATACCTATCTGGAGATAAGTTTTAAATCCGGTGCAGGCAGTCTAGCTCCTGGGGCGGAGACAGGTGTCATTCAGGCACGCTTCTCTAAGACCAACTGGAGCAATTTTGATCAGAGCAATGACTATTCTTATGATGCAACGAAGACGGCTTTTACTGCCTGGAGTCAAGTGACTGGATATCAGGGCAGCACACAAGTGTGGGGAATTGAACCATAATGACCCGTGGAGGCGCCGAATATTCCAAACGTAGCGGATCTTAATAATTCTACTCATTTAGGGAGGTAAGTACATGTTGAAATCAGCGACGAAGAAAAGTTTGACGGCCATGCTGGCAGGTACAATGATGTTGACCGGATATACCGGACTATGGGCGGGGCCAGGTCAGGCACATGCTGCGGATTCAGCGATTGAGCTTCAGGCAGAGAGTATAAATGAACAGCGGTTTCTGCAATTGTATGATCAATTGAAAGACCCGGCTAATGGATATTTTTCACCAGAGGGGATTCCCTATCATTCGATTGAAACGTTGCTGAGCGAAGCACCTGACTATGGGCATATGACAACTTCGGAGGCATACAGCTACTGGTTATGGCTAGAGACCATGTATGGTCACTACACAGGTGATTGGTCGAAACTCGAAGCAGCTTGGGACAACATGGAGAAATACATTATTCCAGTCAATGAAGGTGATGGCAAGGAAGAGCAGCCTACGATGAGTTATTATAATCCGAATAGCCCAGCAACGTACGCTGCGGAAAAACCGTTCCCGGATCAGTATCCTTCAGCGATTAATGGACAATATGCGGCAGGCAAAGATCCACTCGATGCCGAACTTAAGGCTTCGTATGGCAATAACCAGACCTATCTGATGCACTGGCTGCTTGATGTAGATAATTGGTACGGATATGGGAATTTGCTGAATCCATCACACACGGCTGCTTATGTGAATACGTTCCAGCGTGGTGAACAAGAGTCCGTATGGGAAGCGATCCCCCATCCATCGCAAGATAATAAAACGTTCGGCAAAGCCAATGAAGGCTTCATGAGTCTGTTCACGAAAGAAAATCAGGCACCTGCAGCTCAATGGCGTTATACCAACGCAACAGATGCTGATGCACGTGCGGTACAAGTGCTGTACTGGGCCAAAGAAATGGGTTATACCAATACGAAGTATCTGGATAAAGCGAAGAAGATGGGGGACTATCTGCGGTATGGTATGCATGATAAGTACTTCCAGAAGATCGGTAGTGCGAAGAACGGGACACCTACTCCGGGTACAGGTAAAGATTCCAACATGTACCTGATGGCATGGTACACCTCATGGGGCGGTGGCTTAGGGCAAGGTGGAGAATGGGCATGGCGCATTGGAGCGAGTCATACGCACCAGGCTTATCAAAATCCGGTTGCGGCCTATGCGCTGTCCGATCCTGCTGGTGGCTTGATTCCAAAATCGACAACAGCGAAGGACGACTGGAATGCATCCTTGAAGCGTCAATTGGAGTTCTACACGTGGCTGCAATCGCATGAAGGTGCTATTGGCGGAGGGGCAACTAACAGTCTGGATGGCTCCTACAAAGCGTATCCGGCAGGAGTAAGTACTTTTTATGATATGGCATATCAGGAAGCACCAGTATATCGTGACCCAGACTCCAACACATGGTTTGGATTCCAGGCTTGGTCGCTCGAACGTGTAGCAGAGATGTACTATATTCTTGCTGAGAGTGGCGATTTGAGCTCCGAGAACTTCCAAATGGCCAAAAAAGTCATTACCAAATGGATTGATTGGACGAAGGACTATGTATTTGTAGATGAACGCCCGGTAACGGATGCTCAAGGTTATTACCTGAATGCAGCCGGTCAGCGTGTACTTGGTGGAACCAATGTGCAAGTAGCGACAACGCCTGCGCCAGGGGAATTCTGGATTCCAGGCGGTCAGGAATGGCAGGGTCAACCTGATCAATGGAATGGATTCAGCTCCTTTACAGAGAATCCGAATTTCCATGTCGTCACGAAAGATCCAGCACAGGATACAGGTGTATTGGGCAGTTATATTAAAGCTCTTACCTTCTTCGCAGCAGGTACTCAGGCAGAGGAAGGTGTGTTAAGTGCTGATGGGCAGGAAGCTAAGGATCTCGCTGAGAAGCTTCTGGACACAGCATGGGACTATAATGACGGCGTGGGAATTGTAACGGAAGAAGTGCGTAAGGACTATTTCCGCTTCTTTGCAAAAGAAATCTACATTCCTGCAAACTGGACGGGAACGTTTGGTCAAGGGAACGCCATTCCAGGAACGGCTGGTATTCCTTCTGATCCAGCGAAAGGCGGAAACGGTGTATACATCGGGTACTCCGATCTTCGTCCGGCCATCAAGCAAGATCCAGCATGGGCTTACTTAGATAACTTGTACAAAACGTCATACAATCCAACAACGAAAACATGGGAAAAAGGAGCGCCAACCTTTACGTATCACCGTTTCTGGTCACAGGTTGACATGGCTACCGCATACGGCGAATATGATCGTTTGCTTGGAGATGAAGAGACACCAGTAGTTGAAGTGCCCGCAGCACCTGTTGGTGTAACAGCCACAGGGGCTAGTGAACAAGTCGTACTGAAATGGAACACAGCTCCAGGTGCAGCTTCATACACAGTGAAGCGTGCTGAAGTAGACGGTGGGCCATACACTTCGGTTGCAACAGGAGTCACAGGCACAACCTTTACAGACGCGGACTTGACTAATGGCACGACCTATTATTACACCGTCACAGCGGTCAATGCCGTAGGTGAATCCACGCCATCTTCACAGGTATCTGCAACGCCGCAAGCGGGCGCGGTCGTACCAGATGTACTGACGCTTACAGGCACGGCAGGCAATGCTCAGACCGTATTAACATGGAGCGCATCCACAGGGGCGGACAGTTATAACGTACAGCGTTCTGTTAATGGAGCACCGTACACGGACGTGGCAACCCATGTAACCGAGTTGACATATACGGACAGCGCGGTAGTCAACGGCACGACGTACAGCTACCGGATTGCGGCCGTGAATGCCAGCGGACAGACATTGTCGAACGTGGTAGCATTGACGCCTACAGCGCCTCCTGCTACAACGGGCAGTATAGAGGTGCAATATCGTAATGGGAGTTCGGCAGCCTCCGGCAATGCCATTACGCCACAGTTTAACGTGAAGAACACAGGTACAACCGAAGTGGATCTAAGCAAGGTAAAGCTACGGTATTACTTCACGAAGGACAGCGCAGCAGAGCTGAGCTTCTGGTGTGATTATGCCCAGATTGGTAGCAGTAATGTAGAGGCACGTTTTGTCGCGGTAGACCCAGCGACAGGAACGGCAGACACGTATCTGGAGATTGGATTCAAAGCTGGAGCAGGCAGCTTGGCAGCGGGTGCGGAGACAGGGGTCATCCAAGGTCGTTTCTCCAAGACCAACTGGAGCAATTTTGATCAGACGAATGACTATTCATTTGATGCAACGCAGACTGCCTTTGGCGCTTGGAGCAAAGTAACTGCTTATCAAGATGGTGTGAAGGTATGGGGAATCGAGCC
The DNA here is from genome assembly GCF_036884255.1 of Paenibacillus tundrae. Taxonomy (NCBI): domain Bacteria; kingdom Bacillati; phylum Bacillota; class Bacilli; order Caryophanales; family Paenibacillaceae; genus Paenibacillus; species Paenibacillus tundrae. The sequence goes on from NZ_CP145605.1 coordinate 1,294,192, forward strand.
TTAATGGAGGCGAGCCCATCCATTGTAAATGAGTAAGTGAAGCCGGGGAGCAATCCCCGGTTTTTACGTTCATGGATACCCAGATCGATATTAAATTAAACATATTTATGTATAATTGTGGGTATTTATAGCTTTTATTGGTGTAGTAATGTTTTCCACTTATGGAATGTGATGAATCGGAAGTGGTTCTTAAGAACTATTAAGTGGATGGGCTAAAGTATACACGTACTTATGGAGATAAAGTGTGTGACACCAAATGGTTACAATAATTTAACCTTTGTAGAAACCTTCGTATTGAAGCGATTTTTCCCATGTATGGCATGTGTATCCCTGATTCTTATTGCTCAAATGGCATGAATCGAATACAGGACTTTGGTCTGATGATTGTTATGGAAAGCCCCGTTTACAATGGGGCAAGCCCGGGAGAACCAAGCCGAGGTTAAAATTCTGTAACATCAGGGGGAACACGACATCATGAACTGGAAAAGTAAAATGATTACTGCAACACTAACAGCAACGATGCTGATGGGAAGTCTGACGACAGGAGCACTTACAGCACCGGTATCAGCGGCTGCAGTCCAAAATTCGAAATTAGAGGTTATCTGGGGCGTTAATATGCGTACTTCAGCATCTTCAAGTGCAAGTGTAGTTCGCATGGTACCAAAAGGTGAGCAAATTACTGTACTCGGGCAGTCTGGATCGAGCTGGTACAAAGTACAGGATGCTAACAAACGCACAGGATACATATCCTCTTCATCCAAATATACAAAAGCTGTGAGCGGAAATGCGAACACGTCGACTTCTGGCAGCAGTTCATCGAATACCAACCAAGCGGCAGTTGAGAAGGTAATCGCTGCAGGTATGAAGTATTGGGGTACTCCTTATGAGTTTGGAGCAAGCCGTAATAGTACGGCTACCTTTGATTGTTCCAGCTTCATCCGCCAGGCTTTTATTGATGCACTTGGAATCAAACTGCCAGCCGACTCTCGCCAGCAAGGCGATTATGTTAAGGGCAAGGGCGCTGTTCAGACCAATTGGAAAAATCTAAAACGCGGCGATCTGATGTATTTCATGTCTTATAAAGGGACTAAGTCGTCCTCATACGCTGGCGTGAATAAGTCCACAGCAAGAATTACGCACACCGGTATTTATCTAGGTGATGGTAAAGTATTGCATACGTATTCCAACGCCGGTGGCGGTGTAACAATCAGTGATATCGCAGGTAAGCATTGGGAATATCGCTTCTTGTTCGGTGGAAGTGCGCTGTAGGGAAGCAGCATCTCTCAGTTAGATGTGTCTATGCATCCTTGCGGAATACCTAAACGAACTTTTTGATCTAAGTGTACGTCGGTACATTTGGTTAAGTGAGTGGCTAAAAAGGCTATTCCAATGCTGGGATGCCTCGGACATCCATCGTAATCAGAATCGGACTTTTTGAATAACATCTTACTACAAGTGAGACTAACAAATAACCTGCCATCTACGCCACAAAGGGTAGACGGTAGGTTTTTTATTGTAATTGCTATCCTAATTCAGTCCTGATAGTAGAGACGGAACAGGATATCTTGGTTATAGTTTCCGAATCCTTCGCCATACAAGGTCATACCTCCGACATGCTGCGCATCTTCCTCAACCGATAAGCGCAATGTCCACTGATTGCGCTCCACCGGAATGTCCGAGAGCTTCACATCAGATAAACGCTGTCCATCGATAAATGTCCCCTCATCGGTAATCCGTAGCACTTTTAACATGCCATATTGGTTAACGCTCTCGCTCCACCATTCCGGGGTGAACATACCGCGTCCGTTGCCGGAATCGCCGGGACTTGTCCATTCCCCGAGCCTTATCCCATTCAGTGTAAACGTAATATCAGAAGGCCAGTTTGGATTAACGGACGGTGCTTCTGAACCGATCTCCAGAGACAGCTCAATCGCATTAATCTGTTGCCCGGACAGAATGTAGTTTGGAATTTTATATTCTACAAATCCTCGCCCCATCCAGAGAATTAAAGCATGCATCCGCTCTGGGTCTAAAAAGTAACGTGGGTCATCATATTGACCGATCACATGAGTAGAGGTAGCTAATCCACAGGTTGGATAAACGTCAAAATGGGTGTAGTGCCCCACCGGAATCGCAACCTCATGAACTTTATTGGATGATCCGGTGTCCTGAGGCATCGAGATTCCGATCCAATCCACCGCTAAACTGTTCATTTTGTGGGTACCGCCATCTTTACGAACCATCTTCGATTGAATAATACCTACGTCCTGAAGCTTCCGAACGTGCATCGTTACAATGGCACTGCTTAGACCAAGCGAAGCAGCGATATCTTTGACGTTCATGGGAGTGTCCGCGACGAGACGGATAATTTGCAGACGAACTTCACTGGCAAGCGCCTCATAGAGGGGCAGCCATTCTGCATCGGTATTTGCTCTGATCACATGTGTTCCTCCAAGCCATAAATTATAGAATTAAGTTAAACATAAATCCAAATGAAAGAGTAACATTTTTCGAAATTCGGGTTGAAATTATTGTTGTAATCGATTTTAATATAAATATAAACGTTTATCCATACATTTTGAATTAATTTTAATATTAATCTTAAGGAGTGTTAACCTCAATGGAAAAAGCGAAAATGACAGTAGACAAAGATTTTAAAATTGGTGAAGTTGATAAGCGCTTGTACGGATCTTTTATAGAACACCTGGGACGCGCTGTATATGGTGGGATTTACGAGCCGGGACATTCTTCAGCGAATGAGCAAGGTTTCCGTACAGATGTGCTGGAGATGGTGAAGGAGCTGCAGGTGCCGATTGTACGTTATCCAGGAGGGAATTTTGTATCCGGTTACAATTGGGAAGATTCCGTTGGACCAGTGTCTGAGCGTAAGCGTAGATTGGAATTGGCATGGAGAACGATCGAGACGAATGAATTTGGCTTCAACGAATTCGTAGACTGGACGAAGCAGGCGAATTCCGAAGTGATGATGGCGGTCAATCTGGGAACAAGAGGAGCAGATGCTGCCCGTAATATCGTAGAGTACAGCAACCATCCGGAAGGTTCGTATTATAGTGATCTTCGGATCAAGCATGGTTACAAAGAGCCGCATGCGATCAAAACATGGTGTCTAGGTAACGAGATGGACGGCCCTTGGCAAATTGGTCACAAAACGGCTGAGGAATACGGGCGTGCTGCAGTAGAGGCGGCAAAAGTGATGAAGTGGACGGATCCAACGATTGAGTTGGTGGCTTGCGGAAGCTCTAGCTTGAATATGCAAACGTTCCCGGATTGGGAAGCAACGGTGCTGGATCATACGTATGATCACGTCGAGTATCTTTCCCTACACCAATATTATGGCAATCAGGAGAACGATACGCCGACATTCCTTGCACGCTCGCTTGAAATGGATCGTTTCATCGACACGGTGAAGGCAACTTGTGATTATATCAAAGCGAAGAAACGCAGTAAGAAGACGATGTATCTCTCCTTTGACGAGTGGAATGTATGGTATCACTCCCATGAAAATGATTCGAAAATGGATCCATGGCAGATTGCTCCGCCGCAACTGGAGGATATTTATAACCACGAGGATGCACTTCTCGTAGGTTGTATGCTCATCAGCATGCTCAAACATGCAGATCGAGTCAAAATGGCATGTTTGGCACAGCTTGTTAATGTTATTGCGCCAATTATGACAGATACAGGCGGTGGTTCATGGAGACAGACCATCTTCTATCCATTTATGCATGCTTCCGTATACGGACGTGGAACAGCGTTGGTGCCGTTGATTCAATCTCCGAAATATGACACAAAACAAATTACGGATGTTCCTTATCTGGAAGGGATTGCGGTGCATAACGAAGAGCTTGGAGAAGTGACTGTATTTGCAGTGAACCGTCATCTGGAAGAATCTTTGCCGCTTGAAGTGGACTTGCGCAGCTTTGGGAAGTGCAGCTTGATCGAGCATATTGTGCTTGAGAATGATGATCTCAAAGCGACCAATACAGCAGCACAGCCGAACCGTGTTGTTCCGCATAACCGCGGGGGAGCAGAGGTATCGGATACGTTGATTACAGCAAGTCTTGCCAAAGCGTCTTGGAACGTCATCCGATTGAAAGTTCAGTAAGAGCACAGGCTAAATTGATGTAGAGTTCTCCAGTAACACTAGAGACAAATCGATTGAGAGTTCTGTAAGAACACAGACAGAAACTGCAATGAAGAACACAGAATAAACTGATTGAAAATGAGTAAGGCCAAAGGTAACACTGATGAGAAATCAGTAAGCGCGCACAGACATAAGCTAGACTGGGCACGATCATTCTTGTGTTTAACTTAAGTTAAATGCCCGACCGAGAGAGAAGTGAGGAAGGACGTTAGCGAGTTAACGTCCTTCCTTGAATCCCAAAAAGCTGGATGCGAGTTTATCGCATCCAGCTTTTTTCATGTTATATACAACAATTAGGTTAGGTCAGGCTATCGAATGCTGGGAAGATAAGGTGGGATAATCCGCAAGGTTGCATGTAGGTAACATGTAGGTATCAAGGAGAGAAGGTAGTAAGCAGTAGGCGTAGGATTCGTTGAAATTGCAGAAAATATTGCATTAGCTTTTGTTGTATTAACTCTTCATGAATTCATCGTATTAATGGTTGTTGGTAAGTCTATTATCGAGCGTACAGTCCGGTGCTTACGTTCTAACGAATCTAGGAAACCTTATTGTGCCCATTATCACCAAAATAGAATTTTAATGAATCTGAGACACGCTATCCCAGCAAAAAGGTGGATAAATGCCGGGAAAAGTGTGCCCAGAGCAATAATAACGTACATAGGATTCGTTAGAATTTTGGATAGGCTGAAATTGACCTAATAGAGTGTCCTGAGTTCGTTACCTCAAACCTCAAATCTCAAACCTCAAATCTCAAAACTCAAAACTCAAAACTCTCACCGTCAAGTGGGATAAGTACTTGACCATCCAACTGCTCGGATGCCAGATGGTTGGCGAGATCAGCGCGGGATACTACGCAATGGTTAATGGCATCCATATGCACAGCGATCACATGAGCGGATGGCGCATGTTGCTTCACAGCAACAACGTCATGCTCGTCCATCGTAATGGGATCCCCCTCGTTGAAGCGTGCACCCCCAGCATTCACAACAATAACGTCTGGAGTATACTGACGAATTGCCTCAGCAGGCTCCTCGCACCAGATCGTATCACCGGCAATATACGTGACGGGTTCACCGTCTGCTTCCAGAACGAAGCCGGATACGTTGCCCATACGTTTACCAATCTCACCCGTACCATGATGACCGGAGGTGCGAGCGAATCGTACCGAATGATGCTCATGTTTATCCTCCACAGCCGTTACGTCGGTGAACCCCGCATTGGTAAACACATGCTCATCTCCAGGCTGGCATAACAGCGGGATATCTTTGCGGAGATGCTTCGCAGCAGCTTCATCCCAATGATCTGGATGAGTATGAGTGACAATCAACAGATCAGGGTTGAGGTAATCTGTTTCGGTTTCTGGCAGGCTCACTCTCGGGTTGCGCAACTCATTTGGGGTGTTCGGAAATCCGGGCATGGATTCAGCATCCATCAACATCGGATCAACTAGAATGTTCAGACCTCCATATTCCAGCCACAGCGTAGCATTGCGGATCAATTGAAATTTCATTATATTTGCACTCCTTCGGGTTGTTGAATAGTATTATCCTATATGTTATACAACCCGATTAACGTCGTACATAACATGATGAACGGAAATAGATCGAACTCATTTCACGTTGAAAGGATTGTAACAGCCGGATGAATGAAACGATAGATGACACAGATCTGCGTATTTTACAGATTCTTATTCAGGACGCCAAGCGTTCTCACAAAGAAATCGGAGAAGACGTTCACCTGACTGGGCAGGCCGTAGGTGCAAGATTGCGCAAGCTGCAGGATCTGGGTGTGATAGAAGGGTATACAGTAAAATGGAACCCAGAACGTCTTGGCCTCGGGCTTCAGGCATTTGTTACCGTATTCATGAATTCGGGTGATCGACACGTCGCTTTTCGGACATTTATCGCTTCACATGAAGATATCGTTGAAGTGCATCGTATTAGCGGAGAAGGCTGTTACCTGATGCGGGTTCGCACCGGAACGACAGAACAACTGAACCAATTACTTGAGGAACTTTTACACTATGGAAACTATAAGATGAGCTTGTCCATTCGTGTGGAGAAATGAAGCTGTGGTGACTATCCTTGTTGTGAAGCAGAGCACCGCGTCCAGTCAGCTGTACGCGGTGAGCAGGTCATAACGATGACGTAAATCCATCCTCCCGTGGATGCTTATTGCGCAATGTTTGCTGAAGCAGGTTGATTGCTTTGTCTCGTTCCTTTTTGCTAAGCAAGTGATCTGTTGCAATGTGGTGCCGTGTGCCGTCATTTAGGAATAGGACAATCATTGGTGAAGACGACAAGATCCACTTGCTAAAGTGATACGAGGACAATTCAATTTTGCGAATTTGTTCCCAACGGATACTTCGTTTACCGCACAGGATGGCTTCATCATTCCAAGACAGTAACACAGGCGGCTGCTTGATGAATCGAGCTCCAAACATCAGGCATAACGGGCCGATGAACCATATGCCCAGAACGGCTGCGATCGAGTAATATAATGTTTCCAGTTTGCCAGATAGCCCATCATATATAAACCATAACAGTTGAATGCACAGGATTATAAACAGCAGAAACAGTGTTCCCTTCCAGAGAGCTGTGAATCGTCGGTATCGAATGTGCTGTATATTCGAAGTTGGTACTGTTGATTCTGATTCCATGTCCAATCAATCCTCCTTTATAACCATCATATAACGAAATATGCCGCTCTGCGAGGCAGGCGGCATATTTCATATTCGTTTATCCCGAGGCGGCGTTATTCTCTCCAGCTTCTCGAGCATGTTTATACAAGTCAGCATATACGCCTTTGGCGGCGATAAGTTCTTGATGTGATCCTTCCTCGACAATCTCGCCATTCTCCATGACGAGAATCCGGTCAGCATGCATGACAGTGGAGAGTCGGTGTGCAATGACAATCGTTGTTCGTCCTTGAGATACAGTTTCCAGGGCTTGTTGTACCAGTTGCTCGGTATGGGAGTCTAGATTAGCCGTTGCTTCATCCAAGATGAGCACGCGAGGCTCGAATACCACAATCCTTGCAAACGATATGAGCTGTCGCTGTCCAGCTGACAATCCGCTGCCTCGTTCAGATAGACGTGTATCGTATCCATCAGGCAAACGCTCAATCATCGCTGCTGCTCCGACAAAACGGCAGGCTTCAATTGCTTTTTCCCGCGGAATATCCTCGCGGAACATTCGCACATTATCGATAATCGTTCCCGAGAATAGAAAGGGCTCCTGCTGAATTAAACCAACGATTCGATGAAGATTGGCTTGGGGGATTCGCCGGATATCTGTACCATCGATTTCAATACGACCTGCCTGAACATCATAGAAGCGATTCAGTAGAGAGATCAGTGTGCTTTTGCCTGCTCCCGTTGTCCCTACAATGCCGACCATTTCTCCAGGATACAGATGCAGATTCAGATGCGCTATCAGTGGACGATCTGGTTGGTATCCGAACGATACATCGTTAAAATCAACCTGACCCATCACATGCTGTGGCTCAAGTGTGTGTGCATCTTGGGGCTTGGGATCCGCGACTTCAGGACGGGTGCTTAGAATTTTCCAGATGCGATCCATGGATACCGTAGTAGATTGGAACGTGTTCCATTGCATCGTAATCTGGTTGATCGGCTGAAAGAACTGGCGAATGTAGCTGATAAAGGCGTAGAGTACACCTACCTGTAATGACTCGCCAAGGACTGCCCGACCTCCTAACCAAACCATCATGACCAGTGCGGCATTGCCCAGAATATCAAATGTACGGTTGAAAATGACATTGGAACGAGCCTGAGTAATGTTGGCTTGCAGATGATCCTGATTTTTTTCCGAGAACCGTTTCTTCTGTTCTTCCTCCTGATGAAAAGCTTGAATGAGGAACATGCCGGACAAGTTCTCAGCGGTAAACGCAATCAGACGAGAGAGACGTGTGCGTGCGTTCTGATAAGCTTTTCGTAGTCTGCTTCGAAATAGTACGGCAACTATAGCGATAATCGGTAACACAATGAGTGAATATCCTGCCAGTACCGGATCTAGTTGAAACATGAAAAAGATAATGAGGACGAGCATCATGCCATCCCGAATCAGACTGAGCAGCACTTGCGTGAAGAAACTGCTGATCGTTTCCGTATCGCTGGAGACATTCGTAACCAGGCTGCCAATATGAAACCGATCAAAAAATGACATCGACATTTTGGAAATATGCCGGAATAGGTCTTTGCGAATACGAGAGACGATGTTCTGACCGACATGTTGCAACAGATTATTTTGTACATAAGTAAAAACAAAGCTGATGACAGCTAAGCCTAAATAAATGGCTGCGAGTTGAACCAGAAATGCAACACTTGTTTGACCTATCGCAAGATGGTCATCGATCGCAATTTTGACTAAATAAGGCTGAAGTAAGTCAGCAGAAATGCCGAGTAGTGAGCACAAAAAGATTCCCAAAAAGGTAAGTCTATGCGGTTTGGCATATGCCATCATGGCTTTGAAGGAAGTGCGCTTACTCTGATCTGGTTCCGTTGTTGTTGTGGATGTTGTATCTGCATCAGGTTTATGGTCACTCAAGATGTAATCCCTCCTCCTGCAAACGATACGTTGCGGCATATAACCCATTCGCTGCCATCAACTGGGAGTGGGTGCCTTGTTCTGCGATACGCCCCTGATCAAGCACAATGATGTCATCTGCATGACGGACCGCGCTGATCCGATGTGAAATAATCAAAGTTGTTTTGCCTTTACCGATCTCACGTAGACTTCGCAAAATGCCACTTTCAGTAACGGCATCCACAGCACTCATGCTGTCGTCCAAAATGAGCAACTCGGATTTCTTAATTAATCCCCGAGCCAAGCTGGTACGTTGGCGCTGTCCACCAGATAGGGTAAGTCCGCGCTCGCCGAGTAAAGTATCAAAGCGGTCTGGGAAACGTGTGATGTTATCGTAGATCATCGCTTGCTTCGCGCTGTGTTCAACGGTACCGAGCGACGCATTACGGTCGCTGAAGGCAATATTGTCTCGAATGGTGGTGCTGAATAAGAATCCATCTTGCGGAACATAGGCAATGCGGGATCTCAGGCTCTCCAGTGATAAAGCGCGAATATCTGTACCATTCATGCGAATCGTTCCCTCGGGTGGTTCGTATGTACGAAGTAACAACTTGACCAAGGTGCTCTTGCCTGAACCAGTTCTGCCTACGATGCCAACCGTACGACCTGTACGAATATTCAGTCGAATATTACGGAGCGAAGGAGAAGAACTTCCTGGGTACGTAAAAGTCAGTTGGTCAATAGAGATATCGCTTACCTTATCAAGCGGCTGAGCCCCTGAACGTTCCCGTACATCTGGTACTTCTAGGAGCAGATCATTGACTCTCTCCAGTGAAGCTCCAGAGCGTTGCACGGTATTAATAACATTACCGATCTGCTGCAGCGGCCCCATAATAATACGTAAATATAATGTCAGCGCTACAAAACTACCGAGCGTGATGGAATTCTGCATCGTTAGTATGCCGCCAACGAGCAGTGATACAACGAGTGAAATGGCACCGAGTAGCGGAAGTAGAGCCTGGAATAGAGACGACAGGCGTACTAAGCGCAATTGTTTTGCTTTGATTGCATCAACGGTTGTGCCAAATCGCTCCTGAGCAACGTCTTCAATCGCAAATGTTTTGGTAACCCGGATGCCACCCAGCTGTTCTTCGGCAGCTTCGGTCATATTTGCCAGAGCCTCTTGCACGTCGCGGGAGCGCTTTCGAATGCGCGGTCCAAAAAATACGACCAGAAATGGGATAGCTAACAGCGGAATCACACTGATTAGAATTAGGCTCTGGGGTATCCCGCTAAGCAGCATCATGACAATACATGACAGCAACAGGAATGTTGCATTTGTCATCAATGTCACACCATTGGAGATGGCTTCACGTACTGATGTGACGTCGTTCATTACATAGCTGAGCAGCTTGCCGTTACCTTGTTTGGAAAAATAATGCTCGCTCAGTTCGGAAAATTTGCTGAATATTCGCTCACGTGTCATGAATTCAAACCGACGGCCAAGCTTCATAATCATGAATTGTCCTGTACCAAACAGTAAATTATAAGCGATGGCAATAGCCAGTAAGGAGAGGCTGTACTGAACGACGGTGTTCATCTGAATTTTATGTTGCATTAACTGATCCGTGAAGCTGCCCAGAATTCGGGGTAAAGATGCCTGACCTACATTGGAGGCAATGATTAGAAGGATCGCGACCAGATATACAGGCCAGTTGGCAACCACATAGCCTCGTAATAATCCTGTCTTGGACATAAGATAGGTTCTCCTTTGTTCAGATAAGAAGTGTCTTCGGAAGCGAAGTCAGCAAAAGGGCCGACACCTGATATTAGCGCGCCGTGCCCTCTTACTGTATGCAATCTAGTTTGTAATTTATCCGTCATTCAATGAATTTCTCTATACTTATTTTTGCTCTATTCCGTACGGATGTCAACAAAGCAAGTAAGCATGGATGCAGGAAAATGGGTCGACATAGAACGGATATAAAACGAATATGGAAAGGATCAAGGAACGTTGTGTCTCTCTCATTATTCATCCTAAAGTCGATTTGGTGAAACATTTTTGAACAGTATCCCGTCTGTAGGATTGAACAGGTAAAAAATAGGGTTTACTAATCATAGGAGGTGCCAAGGCATGAAACATAAAAAAGGATTGGCGGCAACGCTTGCACTATGCGTGTCATTAACGGCAGGAGGTGCTTCGGTACTCGCTTTTTCAGATGTGAAGGATGAAGGGCAAAAAACAGTTGTGGATACATTGAAATCGAAAGGCATCGTGAACGGTGTGACCTCAGATCTATTCCGTCCAGATCAGGCATTGTCAGAGCCACAAGGTGTGCAGTTGATTGTAAAGGCATTTGGTTTGAAAAATGAATATGCTGCTGCTTCAGCGGCTCAAAATAAAATTAGTCCAGACACATGGTATGCTGATGCTGTACAGGCTGCAACGCAGAATGGTCTGTCCATTCCGGTCGAGTTGAATCCGCAAGGGGAGATGACGCGTGAACAGTTTGTCATTTTACTCCACGAAGGTATTAACACAACAGGTAACTATCCAGTGATCATGAAGTATAATCTTGTGAATGACGAAGATAAAATTGGTAAGGACGCCAAATCTGCGGTTCAGAACCTGCTGAATATGAACATCATTGAACTGGATAAGGACGGTAACTTCCGTCCAGATCAGTCGCTTACCCGTATGGAGGCTGCAAGCATGATCTTCAATGCACTTGAATTTGTGGATTCGCATGGAAATGGTGGTTCGTCTGAACCCGCTCCAACCGAGCCGGGCGAGGGTCAACAAGGAATCGTACCAAGCGTGACAACGACGAAGGTCGATGATAAAACGACGAAAGTTAAGCTGACGGCTGAAATGCCGCATCCTGGTTATGGCTTGAAGATTGATGATGTGAAGCTGGAGAAGGATGGACGTGCGATCGTGCTCTACACTATTGTTCAGCCTGATCCTGACATGATGTATCCAATGGTTATTACGAATGTAACTGCTGAGACAGATATTCCTACAGGCTACACAGCAGAAGTACAGCCATCAGGTAAGTAAAATTAGAATAGTATCTATATATCGACGTTAACTCGAACCCTACCTTTTATGCATATGCATGAAGGGTGGGGTTTTTGAGTTGAATCTGTTATTCGTTCAATTCCTGTAATCTCACAGGTAATAATCTATATTTTGACAGGTTAAATTTCTTCAACAAAAAAGATAACATAAATAGTATTTATAATAAGACTAATGTATAGAGGTGTTATGGATTCATGAATCCATCTCGGGTAGTAATTATTGAAATTTTAAATCAAAGTAAAAAAATCATTTTTTTGATTCTATTGTTCAATATCTCTGCCTCGTTAGTCTCAATTGTACAACCACTATTAATCAAGAGTTTATTTGATAACATTTTGCCTGGAAAGCAGATTGGAACCGCTACATTATATATTGTACTTCTTGTATGCATTCCTATTGTTTATGCCGCGTTTCATAGCTTTACTGCTTATTATAACAACGAATTGGGAAATAAGTTATCTGAAAAACTTCGTCTTCGATTGTTTTCACAATTGCTGGCGAGCAGACCGAAGCATGTCGATAAGATCGGAAGAGGAGAAATCATCAACCGAATTACATCGCAAGTGGGAATGTTATGTGAAATCTTTGTCGTAGAGACCATAATGTCTATCGTATCTAATGCTTTTTTACTGATAGCTACGTTGTGGATTATGTTGTCCATGAGTATGGAGCTTACGTTAGTAGCTGTTATTTCATTTCCTGTGTTTATGTATGGCTTCAAACGTTTCAGAAACAAGACAGAGAAGCTGGATAAGCAATATTATGGAATTTTGGAAAAGGGTATCGGGTATTTGAATGATTTTTTTCACAATTTAAAAGCTGTACATATGTCTAACGGACATGAGGCTGAACAAAAACGCTGGAGTGACTGGAATGATCAGGCATGGAAGATTTCCAAACAATCTCGTGTGTTTCATCATATGATTTTAAACCTCGTTGCGGATACAGTAATCTCCTTGATTACTGGTGTGATTTATGGCTACAGTCTGTACCTGATTCTAAAAGGTGAAATCTCACCAGGTACATTACTGGCGTTTATTGTGATTCTTCCAAGATTGTACAGCATATTTAAATCGCTATTTACGATGAATATTGATATGAGCCGAATGAAGGTTATTATGAATAACCTGAATGAGATTTTGGAGTTGGAAAAGATTGAATCAGGTATTAAGGTACCTGATTATAACAGAGCTCCTCGAATTCAGATGAACAATGTATCTTATCGTTATACGAAAGAAGATTCTTCTGGTATTTCGAACTTCACTTTGGATATTAAGCCAGGGGATTTTGTGGGCATTATTGGATTAAGTGGGTCAGGAAAATCTACGATTTTTGAATTAATTCACAGATATATGGAGCCGGATGACGGAGAGATCTTACTGGACGGAACTCCAGTTAAAGAACTGAATCTTCAGGAATTAAGAAAATATGTGGGCTATTCCCCGCAAAAGGGAGTGCTTTGGAACTTATCTATTTTGGAAAACATTATTTATCCACTTCAACGAGAAGACTTGGATGAAGAGACGCTGCTCAGATTTAATACTGCGGTTGAAATGGCTCATGGTAAAGCATTTGTTGAGGCTATGCCTGAGCAATATGAGAAGAAGGTTGAAAGCCACGGAGATAACCTCTCTGGTGGAGAAATCCAAAGAATTTTGTTAGCGAGGACATTCATGACTCCATCCCGCGTACTGCTGCTGGACGAGTATACCTCTGCTCTTGATGCCATGACAGAGAGTAACTTGAATGATACATTATTGAATTTAAAAGGGCAGCAGACGATTTTAGTCATTGCACATAGACTCTCGACGGTTAAGAATGCAGATTACATCCTGGTGGTCGAAAAGGGACAGATTGTAGAGCAAGGTAGCCCAGAAGAATTGCATTTCCGCAAGGGTGTCTTTTATAAGATGACAGAAAAGCAGAGAATATAGCGATGTCCACTTTTGAAATGATGATAAATATGATAAACATGGCTGCTCATGATAATGAAATACTCCCCTTCAAGATTACCTTGAAAAGGGAGTATTTGGAATTTTATTCAACTATATATAAGAGGTAGTTAATCAGGATTTTAATCCTCCAATGGTTCATAATCGAACCAATTGAAACTTGCAGGTGCGCCATTTCCTGATGGACTGCTGGCATACATCGCAGCGATGACCCCTGTGAAACCGCCTGCTACTTCAGTAGAGAGCAGATGTGTCTCACCTGAGCCAACCTCCAGTTCTGGAGATGAATTTTGCTGAATGGAGAAAAGGAATTGCTCAGGCTTAGTGTGAATCTTCAAGATTACGGGGCCAGCCTCACAAGCAACCCATTGCTCGGTTCTTAGGGAGCCGACTGTGCGACGGAGTAGGATCTTTTTCTGCCCGTTTACCTGTTTGATCGCCAGATCATAATGATATTTGGGATTCATATACAAGGTTAAGCCGGCTTCTTCACCGTCCTCCTGTGGCTCAAATGTTAGTTCAGTTGCGATATGGGACGTAAAATGTGTCAACCGGCGACCAACAAAAGCAGGATTACCTACATCATCAAGGGAAACTGCGGTTCCGCGCAGCACGAGCTGACCAGGTTGTTCCTCTAGCGACCAGCTTCCGGGTGCAGGGTTACGCAAGAACATCCATTCCAAACCAAGTGTTGGTTCCTTAAAATCATCGCGTACGCTTGGTGCTGTCCATTGTACTTGAGGTAGCTCAGGCGCATCCATAACAGGCTTAATGTTCCCATTGTCCCCAATGATTGGCCAGCCTTCATCCGTCCAAGTCACAGGTGCAAGAAATGTTTCACGTCCCAGATGATGGCGCATTGGATAAGAAGGAGGACGCATACCAAGACAGACAGCCCACCATGTACCATCTTGAGCTTGAACCAGATCTGCGTGTCCAGCGGCATGGATGCTACTCTTCATACTGCGATTCGATAAAATTGGGTTGTGAGGACATGCATCAAATGGTCCGTATGGGTTCGTGCTCCGGGCGATAGTTTCCATATGACCGTATTCGGTGCCACCTTCGGCAATCATGAGATAATACAGATCGTTAATTTTGTACAAATGGGGCGCCTCTGGGGCAGCTCCACCTGTTCCGCGCCAGATGAGTCGGCTATCTGTAAGCTGCTTCCCGGTAGTGATATCGATCTCGCACTGATATATTCCTTCGCCTTCATCGCCATTCTGCGCGGATTGGAAATACACACGACCATCATCGTCGAAGAGCAGAGAAGGATCTATCCCTCCCTGTGCAACAAAAATCGGATCAGACCATGGGCCTGCTGGATCTTGGGTGCGAACAATCAAGTTTCCACCCGCGCCGATATTGGTTGTTGTCATGTAGAACCAGCCCTCATGGTGACGGATGGTCGGTGCATATATACCGCCGGAACTCCACGCTTTACTTAGAGGGAGTTGTGTTAGCGAGGTTAGACAATGTCCAATTTGTTGCCAGTGCACAAGATCCTTGCTATGGAAAATAGGTACACCCGGAGAGTATTCAAATGTACTTGTTACCAGATAATAATCTTCGTTTACGCGGCAGATACTCGGATCGGGGTAAAAACCTGGAATCACCGGGTTCGTATATTTTGTCATGTTAGGCTCCTATTCATATGAGAGTTATGGGTAACTTACGGCACATTAGCGAATCCGAGCTACCGTCTGGCGTGAGCTCCTCATTCGCAGTGCCTTGTTATAAGGAAAAGTATAGCGGTTACAACCGCCCTTTACCTTGATTTTTCGGACTTGGAGTAGCATGATATAGACATACGAACCCAACATTGTTCGGAGGGAATGCTTTTGAGTAATGCATATCTGAGATGGTTTACGTCAGATAAGGAATTCCCGTTTTTCATTCAGTATGGTGGGCATGAGACAGATATGGAGCTTCACAATCATATGGATTTCACGGAGCTTGTGATCGTTCTGAATGGTCATGCGACCCATGTTGTAAATAACGAGGAGTTTTTTATTAAGAAGGGGAATGTATTTGTCATCAATGGCGAGACACACCATGCGTATATCGACCCTCATGATTTTAGAATATGTAACATTATGTTCAAGCCTGACATGCTTTCATCAACGGGGCCTGACCTAAGGAAGTCGAATGGATTTCAAGCATTGTTTGTGTTGGAACCGTTTTATCGTCATATCCACTCGTTCCCCAGCCTGCTTGCCTTACCTATTTCTAGTCTGGAATATATTGAAGCGCTGATTTCATTCATGGTTGAGGAATATGAGGCGAAGCAGCAAGGGTATCAGACGATGCTGATCGCACGTCTAACGGAGATGGCAGTATATTTGTCGAGGCAGTATGATACCCAGGAGAAGGGTGGCAGGGGCAATAATCTGATGCATCTAGCCAATGCCATTTCCTATATTGAAGATCAGTATCTGAAGCCATTATCGCTGGAGGATATTGCGGGAAAATCAAACATATCGATCAGGCATCTCAATCGGATCTTTCGATCCTACTATCAGATGACGCCTATTTCGTATGTACATAAGCTGCGTCTAGAGAAGGCATGTCATCTGCTGAAAAATAGCAATCTGTCCATCACCCAAATCTCGTATGATTGCGGATTTAACGATAGCAATTATTTTACTCGTCAGTTTAAGAAAGCCTATGGCGTGTCTCCCAAAAACTACAGGCAGAATTTGCACTGATCAACGAAGAGGATCTCCCTTATCGTGCGGGTTCAAAAGCGGACTTTATGAACAAGCTCTTTTCGGAGATCCTCCTTTTTATTTTTTCGTGATATTGGTGAAATCTTCATAGTGATAATCTAAGAGTCGTCCATGATCATGCCACTGACCGTACATCTGGTTTGCCTCTGTATGGGTGATCAATTTGTTCAATCTGCGCTGGAATAGCACAGGCTGATGCTTCACGCTTTGGATCGTATCGATTCGAACCCGCTGGTAGAGAGCAGGGAATGCCAAGAAATTGGTATAGGTCATGGGATTCACTTTCAGTCTTCGCTTAATAACATCATCAATGATGAACGCATTGGGATCCATCTCAGGTAGAACCTTTCTACCTTCGTCATGCATGAGTCCCAGCGCTTCAAGGCGACGAACACGTTCTTTGTTTAGCTCAGTCCACGAGCTTTGTTTGCTTCGGGGAGATAAGCGTTGCGCTAGATGATGCTCGGATATTTTTTTCTTTATTCCATCAATCCAACCATAACATAGTGACTCTTCTACGGCATCCAAGTACAACAGTGTATTTGGGCTTGGTTTGAGACTAATGGTTACCCAGCAACACGTCTGAGTGCTACCATGCTCGTGTAACCAAGCTCTCAATTCTTCTCTTGATGTAGCAGCCAAATGATTGTTAATTTCCACAGTTCATTCCACCACCGTCTAATCTATAGCAGGTTTGGTATACCAGAAAAGACTGTAGTCATTCATGATAGAGGCATGGCCTAATTGACGCAGCATCGTAGAGATGTTCCCCCGATGGTACGTTCCGTGATTAATGAGGTGAAAGACGATCTCTGCAAGGCGCGTATCCCGAATTCCCGCAAATGGATTATCCAGCAGAATCGTCTGTTCCAGATCGATGTGATCTAGAAACCACGTTGTATATTGCTCTGATAACTCTGCAAATCTCTGACTGTAGTCCTCCACAGCATCGTAGATCTCTTCATTCCGTGGCATGCATAGTTGTAGAGCTTCGGGCATACTGACACCTGTTAAGACTAGATACCACATTTGATCAACGGCATACATATGACTTAGTGCGTGAGCAATGGTAGGAAATGAACTGTTCACCTCCTGATGTAACAGGCTGTCCGGCAATTCTTGAATCCTCCCTAGAATGGTGTGTGTGGCCCATGTGTGGTATTGATACATTTCTTGCGGATGGTTCATGCGATCATCTCCTTAGAATAGTCGTGAAGTGCAACTAACTTACAGAGATGATTATAAAAAAAGAAGTATGACAACAGCGTGTCATACTTCTTCAATGTGATTTTTCATAAGGTCTAAGCGCGTTTTGCAGCTCTTCTCTTACGATATCTCGCAGTTCGGTAGGTTCGAGGACCTCCGCACCACTTCCTAAACTTAATAAGAACGAACATAACCAACGGGCTTTCAATGGCTGATGAACTGCGATTCGCATCGTCATGCTTCCATCATCATGAAATTGTTTGTCCGCTTGTTGAAAGTGATCCATGGCTTCCGCGAGTGCTCCCGGATTAACCTTGAACACCACTTCTGTTGTCTGATTTTGCAGCGAGTCATCCCAAGTAGTCGTTGGTTCAATCCTGACAGAATGCGGTTGGAAAGTGTCAGAACTTAAGCTCACATTCATCATCCGAGAGAGTCGGAACTCCCGATAATCCTGGCGTGTCAGACAGAATCCATATACGTACCAATTGCGATATTTAAAGTGTAGTCTCACAGGTTCCATTCGACGAGTTGTATGTTCATTTTTCGTATTAATGTAATCGAATTGGATAATCCGATATTCCGTAATGCCTTCTCGCAGATATGGCAGGGCATCAGGTTCCGTTCGACGTGTTTCCAGATCTATAGATAAACTTGATATCTGATGCTCCGGTCCAATCGTTTGCAGTCGCTCAATCGTTCCTTGTACTCGTCCATCATCGAAGACAGTGGAGAGACTGCTGAGTACTGTAATAAGGGAATTGACATCGTATGAGCCGAGTAAGCTTTTGTCCATTTTATATCCATCAATGATGCCATATCCGCCTTTAAGTCCTTGATGAGAGACGACGGGGAAGCCAGCTGCACAGATGACATCAATGTCTCGATAGATCGTCCTTGGAGAAACGTGAAACTCTTCCGCCAATGTAGAAGCAGACAACACCTCATGGTTCAAGAGCTTGAATATGATCGAGATTAAACGTTCCAATTTCATCAAGTATCCCCGCCCAGTATCCCTTTTTGTTATTGCAGGCCATATTATATCACAGTGTCATGAACGAGAAGGGATTTGTCTTCTAATGACTTTAAGGTAAGTCACTAATTGCTGATGCGCAAACTTAACTTAGCTATAACGTGAGATGAAAATAACAAAAAAGAGTGCTGATACGCACTCTTTCTAAGCCGCGATATTATTACGCTGATTCGTGATAATAAGCAGTAATGCAAGCAGTTAAGCCAAGCAGTGATAGCATGGAAGGAGGTGCTTTTTCTATCGGTGTTCATTCAAGCTTGTGTTAATCTTCTTGTACGTTGTAGAGCACACGGGCGAGTAGACCTTGGCCGTAATTACCGAAATGTTTGCCAAAGATCGTGAGTCCACGTTTGTTGACAGGTTCTTCTGTCACTGCAATGCGGAAGAGGATATCACTTTTGTAGTCCAGTCCAATATCATCTAACGTCACATCCGAAATGCGACAGCCGTCGATATAGCTACCTTCTTGCGTGATTCGAATCAGCTTCAGCATGCCATACTGATTAAGGTGAGGCGGCCACCAGTCTGGATTAAACGTTCCACGTGTATTGCCAAAATCACCTGGACTCGTCCAGCAGCCAATCTCGATACCGTTGATGTGAAAGTAAATATCTGAAGGGTAGTTATCGCAATAGCCGGGTGATTCCGAACCGAGTTCCATGGAGAGTTGAATCTCACTAAATGACTGATTCGGTTTCAGATAATTGGGAATGCGATACTCCAAATAACCTTCCGCAAGCCAGATCATCTCCGCATCAATCCGTAATGGATCTGCGAAATAACGTGGGTCATCGAATTCCCCAACGATACTGTCCCGAGTCGCAAGTCCACAAGTAGGGGCAGCCTGATAATCACTATAATGTCCTACTTGAATCTCTACTTCATAACGGTTATTAATCTCCTGCGAACGCAGATCCACCATCAGCTTCTCCTCATTGAGATAGCAAATTTTCTGGATTCCATGTTTGCCGACAGCGGTATTTATTTCGATTAAACCGCTCTCCTCCAGCTTTTTGATATGCATTGTAATTGCTCCGTTGCTAAGTCCCAGCTTGGTCGCAAGATCATTGAGATTAAGGCTCTGGTTCTTCGCCAGTAGTTCAATGATCTGTATCCGAATCTCCGAACTGAGGGCTTTAAAGATGTTCACACCCGACTTCAGATCCTTAATATAAATCATATGTGTTGGTCCTTTCCCCGTTCACTGTTAGATAGGTTATTCAAAAAGTCAGCTTTTGATTACGAAGGATGTCTGACGACATCTCAGCGTCGAATATGGACTTCAGCCGAAATTTCCGTTGCTCACGTAGCTTGATCTACGCTCCGCTACTCTATTTCTATCTTCATCCCATCTTCTCGGTACTGAAAACCATCCTTTTTGAACACGTACTGTTAGATAGGTTAGTGCACATTTCTATATTTTATTTTAGATAAGTATAAATGATTATAAGATAGATGGGAAGGGTAGAGCCAAGAAGCCTATCTTCTTTATTATCGTACGATTGATTATACAAATGAAGGTTTGTTTATCAAGGTAGTGTTACATATAAACATTTAAATTGTTTCATTAATCTTTGAAATAAACCATTGAAAAGTATTGTAACCGCTTTTATAATTCTATTATACCTAAAATACTTTAACACTTCATGAATCAAATGCATCATTTGGTTAAGAAAAGATCGAAACTTCCCTCTATCACCTCCCTGGTGTCAAAATTTCAAACGATGAAAATCATAGGTTAATCCACGGTTATAAACCCTAAGGAACACTCCCAAACATATTTTATTTTATAAAAATATAAAATGTTTTAATAAAGTATTGACTAAAGTGATTAGTGTTTGATAAATTTAACAACAGAAATCTTATTTCACGCAATTGAATACGGTTACAAATTCAGATCAGGAGGGGTTCAGATGTTAAAGAAAAAGAGTTGGGTCACGTTTATGCTTCTTATGCTGGTTACTGCACTTGTCTTAGCAGGTTGCGGTGGAGATAGCGGTGGGGCGAGCGGTAACAAAGAACTGACATTTATGTTCCGAGGCGGTACAGATGAACAGAAGGCTTATCAAGCGGTTGTCAAAAAGTTTGAAGAAGAGAATCCTGGTATCAAAGTTAAATTGATTGTAACGGCTGCAGATCAATATGCTACTAAGCTGAGAGCAGCGATCACGGGCAATAGCTTGCCAGATATTTTTTATTTTAACCCTGGTGACGTGAAAGCGTATGTGAACAGTAATGTATTGATGAATCTGACTCCTTATGTTGAAAATAACCCGGATGTAAATTTGGATAATATTTGGAAATACGGTGTGGATTTATATCGTTATGATGGCCAAATGGCAGGACAAGGAGACCTTTACGGTATGCCGAAAGATCTTGGTCCATTCGCACTTGGTTATAACAAAACGCTGTTTGAACAAGAAGGCATTCCACTCCCAGACAAGGACAAGCCATATACGTGGGATGAGTTCATTCAAGTAAATCAGCAAGCAACGAAGGATACGAACGGAGACGGCAAACCGGATGTATTCGGTACAGGCTTCAACGTAAACTGGGCACTTCAATCCTTCGTATGGAGTAATGGTGCTGACTGGTTAGATGAGACCAAAACGAAAGTAACGATTGACGATCCGAAATTTGCGGAAGCGCTACAATTTTTCGCAGACATGCAGAATAAATACAAAATCACACCTTCTATTGAAGAAGCACAAACCCTGGATACGTACCAACGTTGGATGAAAGGGGAAATGGCATTCTTCCCTGTAGGTCCGTGGGATATGAGTACGTTTGAAGGGCTGCCTTTTGAATATGATCTGTTGCCATTCCCAGCTGGTTCTAGTGGTAAGTCCGCAACGTGGATCGGTTCCCTGGGTATCGGTGTTTCCGCCAAAACGAAATACCCTGAAGAAGCAGCTAAACTGGTGAATTACCTTACAGCTTCTAAAGATGCAATGCAGCAGCTTGTCGATGCCAAAGTACAGATTCCGAACCTGCTCGACATGGCTGATGAATGGGCTAAAGATACATCAACGAAGCCAGCGAATAAACAGGAATTCATTGATATCGTTGAAGATTATGGTCGCTCCCTTCCAGGGAACTACACGTATAACGCAGAGTGGTACGACCTGTTCTTCACAGACGTTCAACCTGTGCTGGATGGCAAGATTACAGCTGCAGAGTATGTAAAACAGCAACAGCCGAAAATGCAGAAGTTGTTGGACAAAGCAGTAGAGCAAGAGAAAAAGTCTCAGAAATAAGTTAATCAACGAGAGATTGCTAGAAAGCTTCGAGCCCTTCGAGCGAGAAGCGAACTACACAAGGTGAATCAGAGTTAAGTTGGTAAATTTCGTGTTGCATAGAAAAGCGATGCCAGCAGCCTGCTATCACGCTGCTGGCATCATTTTTGGATTCCATACTTGATATTAGAAACAGGGGTGAGCGCAGTGAATACAAAGTCTAGCTTGTATCGCAAAGAGAGGCTGTATGGATATTTGTTTATTACACCTCCAATTCTCGGTCTGCTGATCTTTGTTCTGTTCCCTTTCTTATATTCGTTGTACGGTTCGTTCACGGATTGGGATGGCTTGGGACAGATGAACTTTATCGGTTTAGCCAATTTTAAAGATTTGCTCACAGATGATCTATTTTACAAAGCGATGTTTAACACCTTTTATCTGATGCTGGGGATTCCGATTGGATTGTTACTTGCACTCTTGCTCGCAATGGGCTTGAATCGCAAAATTCCTGGTACAACGACGTTCCGCGTGATCTATTATATTCCCGTTATTTCTTCTCTTGCAGCCGTTTCCATCATGTGGAACTGGGCTTATAACGGAGATTATGGATTGGTTAATCAGTTCCTTGCGCTCTTCGGCATTGAAGGGCCTAACTGGCTGGCTAACAAAGATACAGTCAAACCAGCGCTCATTATTATGACGGTGTGGAAAGGTCTGGGTTACACCATGTTGCTGTACCTAGCTGCCCTACAAAGCGTATCACGTACATACTACGAGGCGGCTGAGCTGGACGGAGCGAACGGGTTCCAGATCTTCCGTAACATCACCTGGCCGATGGTGAAGCCAGTGACCTTCTTCCTCGTGGTTACCAATATTATTGGTGGCTCCCAGATCTTTACCGAGATGAACATTATGACCCCTACAGGCGGTCCTGAGTATTCATCGGCGTCGATCGTTTTCTACATCTGGCAAAAAGCGTTCAGCAACCTGCAAATGGGTTACGCCTCAGCGATGGCCATGATTCTAGGTATTTTCATCTTTGTCATTACTTTGGTGCAATTCAAATTAAACGAAAGATCAGCCTATGATGGGGATTGATGGTCAAGGGAAAGGAGTGAACCGGAGATGTCTTACAGTCAAAGAAGGAAAGTAACGAACTCGATTATTTTTATCATACTTGCGATTGGCGCTATTGCGATGGTTGCCCCATTGATCTGGATGCTGTCCACGTCGTTGAAGGAGAAACAGGATGTATTTGCACTTCCTCCTGTGTGGATTCCAGAAGTGTTCCAATTTGAAAAGTATAAAGAAATCTGGGAAGCTGGCCCGTTACTCAGCGGGATCAAAAATAGCTTGATCATTGCATTGAGTGTCACTGTGGTCGGTACGTTTACGTCCAGTATCGCCGCTTTTGCTTTTGCCAAATTGAGATTTCCACATAAAAACAAATTGTTTCTAGCTCTGCTTGCATCCATGATGATTCCTTATCCAACTGTCATGATTCCACAATTCATGATGTTCTCTAAGCTTGGTTGGGTAGATACACTACTGCCGCTGATTGTACCTGGGTTGTTCGGTAACGTCATTATGATCTTCTTCCTGCGGCAATATCTGCTTAGTGTCCCAGATGCAATTATAGAAGCAGCCAAAATTGATGGAAGTTCCTATTTCCGGCTCTATTCTAGTATCACCTTCCCACTGATCAAACCTGCGATTGCGGCACAGTTAATTCTGTGGTTCATGGGAATCTGGAATGATTATCTGGCTCCAATCATCTATCTGAACTCGCCAGAGAAGCAGACCTTACAGCTTGTTATCGCAAACTTCAATGCGACCTATGCGATTCAGACGGATTATCCGCTTATTATGGCTGCGTCCATCGTTGCGTTGCTCCCAGTACTCATTGTCTTCTTGGTCTTCCAGAAGCAAATTATTGAATCTGTTGCGATTTCTGGAGTAAAGGGATGATCTCGTTGAAAAAGCGTGGCTGGAACATAAACAAGAGAGGAGTGGTTGCTTCAATGCTATTGTTCCTGTTGATTGGTGCGACGGGTTGTTCTGGAGAGGGGGCAGAGGCAGATGTGCCTCGCCCAACCTTTCCTGCGGAACCACAAGATACCTTACTGTATGACAACTCCATATTAGATGATGAGTCTCGTTGGACAGTAAATAATGCTCATGATCCAGCGATTATTAAAACAGATCAGGGTTACTATGTATATTCGACGGATGTTCGTGTTGCCGGAGAGCCTAAGCCTGGCGTGATGGTGCGAAAATCAGAGGATCTTATCAACTGGACATGGGTAGGTCAAGCCCTGCCGGGCATTCCGCAGGAAGCATTGGACTGGACAGGAGCCGTGAATTTATGGGCACCTGATGTTACGAAGGTAGGAGATACGTACCGCATGTATTACTCGGCTTCTACTTTTGGCAGCACGCGGTCAGCCATTGGTTTGCAGACATCCACTTCTCCAGAAGGGCCTTGGAAAGACGAAGGACTTGTAGTGAGCACATCGGAGAACGAACAGGATAAACTAAATGCCATTGATGCGAATCCTGTGTTGGATGCCGACGGCAATCCGTGGATGGTGTACGGCTCATTCTTCGATGGTATTTATATTGCGCCACTCGATCCAGACACGGGCAAGTTCAAGGAAGAGGGTTATGGTACTCGTATTGCCGCACGTGATCGGGCTACCGAAGAGGGTGCAGTAGAGGGGCCGTATATCATATACCATCCTGAATTTAAAAAGTATTATCTGTTTGTCTCATATGACTCCTTATTCGAGGATTACAACGTAAGGGTCGCGCGCGCTGATTCAATTACAGGCCCATACACGGATATAAACGGTATGAACATGCTGGATACAGATCATCTGCCACAATACGAAATTGGAACAAAAGTGGTAGGGGGTTATCGCTTTACAGAGGGAGAGGGCTGGGTTGCTCCAGGTCATAACTCAGTACTGCAAGACGGTGACGATTATTACATCGTGCATCATGCTAGAGGGGAGACGGATAAAAACTGGCCGTACCTGCATGTTCGTAAAATGTTATGGACGAAGGACGGTTGGCCGGTCGTCTCTCCCGAACGTTACGCTGGCGAGACGGTACAGGATATTCCTAAGTCTATGATTGCTGGGGAATGGGAAGGTATGGAGCTTGATCCGTCTGTTGACGGACAGGTTCAAGCATCTCCATTTACCTTACAGCGTAACGGCAAAGTCACAAGCGAAAACGATTCAGGTACGTGGACATTCGATGGCAAACACACACTCACGATTGAGTGGAAGGAACGTAACTCGAACGGAGCCTCCACAGAGGAGCTACAACTGCTCCCGTCGTGGGACTGGGAACTGAGCAAGCCAACCCTTGTGGTCACAGGTCTGAATGACCGCGGCATTGCCGTATGGGGGAAACAACTGAGCGAAGAAAAAGAATGAGAATCTTATAGAAGCGCGCATGAATAAGCACAAAGCTGCGCCTTGAAGGGGCATCAAGCAGTGAAGGGGAAGGAAGGAGCCGAAGGAGTGTGTTTGTCATCGGATTTCAACTGCTGAAGAGCAGGTGGGAGGAAATCGGAGGACAAGAAAGCGACGCAGGCCCATCATTCCCCGAAGTGTGAGCGATGCCCCTCACGATCAGGTTTGTTACTCAGGTGCAGTCGACAGGAAGGTAGTCGACTGTCCACAACCAATCGAGCCACAACAATGGTTCGATGAGAACCTTATAGAAGCGCGCATGAATAAGCGCAAAGCTGCGCCTTGAAGGGGCATCAAGCAGTGAAGGGGGAGGAAGGAGCCGAAGGAGCGTGTTTGTCATCGGATTTCAACTGCTGAAGAGCAGGTGGAAGGAAATCGGAGGACAAGAAAGCGACGCAGGCCCATCATTCCCCGAAGTGTGAGCGATGCCCTCACGATCAGTTTAGTTACTCAGGTGCAGTCGACAGGAAGGTAGTCGACTGTCCACAACCAATCGAGCCACAACAATGGTTCGATGAGAACCTTATAGAAGCGCGCATGAATAAGCGCAAAGCTGCGCCTTGAAGGGGCATAAAGCAGTGAAGGGGGAGGAAGGAGCCGAAGGAGCGTGTTTGTCATCGGATTTCAACTGCTGAAGAGCAGGTGGAAGGAAATCGGAGGACAAGAAAGCGACGCAGGCCCATCATTCCCCGAAGTGTGAGCGATGCCCTCACGATCAGTTTAGTTACTCAGGTGCAGTCGACAGGAAGGTAGTCGACTGTCCACAACCAATCGAGCCACAACAATGGTTCGATGAGAACCTTATAGAAGCGCGCATGAATAAGCGCAAAGCTGCGCCTTGAAGGGGCATAAAGCAGTGAAGGGGGAGGAAGGAGCCGAAGGAGTGTGTTTGTCCTCTGATTTCAACTGCTGAAGAGCAGGTGGAAGGAAATCGGAGGACAAGAAAGCGACGCAGGCCCATCATTCCCCGAAACGTCAGCGATGCCCCTCACGCCCAGGCTTGCTCGTTTTCACCAGCTTATATCGTTCTCTTCAAACCAATGCCAAATAGAAAGGAAGCGATCTTATGACACAATCTATTACATTTACCAATCCTATTCTGGAACAGCGTGCCGATCCATGGGTGTACCGCCATACGGATGGTTTCTATTATTTTTCCGCTTCTGTACCTGCATTTGACCGGATCGAAATCCGGCGTGCGCGCACAATTGAGGAGCTGAAGGATGCGGAGCCAGTGACAGCATGGCGCAAGCGCGACACTGGACCGATGAGCGCCAACATCTGGGCGCCTGAGATTCATTTTATCGACGGGAAATGGTATATCTATTATGCCGCGGCACATACGAGTGAGACGAATGCAGGTTTGTTTGATCACCGGATGTACGTACTGGAAAATGAATCTGCGAATCCACTAGAGGGTGAATGGGTGGAGAAAGGGCAGACGCGGACACGCTGGGAAAGCTTTGCTTTGGACGCTACGACGTTTGAGCACCGAGGCATCCGCTATCTCGTCTGGGCACAGAAAGATCCGGATATTCCAGGTAACTCTAACTTGTATATCTCCGAGATGGAGAATCCGTGGACACTGCGCGGAGAACAAGTCATGATCTCTACACCTGAATATGATTGGGAGATTATTGGTTTCAAAGTCAATGAAGGTGCGGCTGTATTGCACCGAAATGGACGTATTTTCATTGGTTATTCAGCCAGTGCCACAGATTATAACTATTGCATGGGATTGCTTACTGCAGATGAAAATGCCGATCTGCTCGATCCAGCAAGCTGGGTGAAATCGCCTGAGCCGGTATTCCAGACATGTGAAGAGAACGGCCAGTATGGCCCGGGACACAACAGCTTTACCGTAACACCAGATGGGCAGACGGATATCCTCATTTATCACGCTCGTAACTACAAAGAGATCGAGGGAGATCCGCTCTATGACCCTAACCGTCATGCCCGTGCTCAAGTAATCCACTGGAGAGAGGATGGTACACCTGATTTTGGTGTTCCTGTTCCGGATGGTAAAGCTGTAGCTGAAGTGGAACAATAATTAGATAGAATGTGAATGATAGAAGTAGCCCTTAGTCAGTATAATAGCTGATTAAGGGCTTTTCTCGTTAATGAAGGAAGAGGCGGATCTAACATAACGCATGAATTGAATCCGTTCTTGCACCTTTCACGTATACAACGTATAGATGAAGTTAATATGTAAATAGAACAGCTCTTGCTATAGTTCGTTTGATATCATGCTAGGAGGACAATATATGGATTCGCGTGAAACTTTAGATCAGGAACTACAACTGATTCATACATGGGAGAAAGAGCAGAAGGACTTGTTCATTTGGGACAAGATCGGTCGTCTGCCATTTGCTATGCTGGATAAAGTTATGCCTAAGGCATTGAAAGATAAGATTGGAAATTCGCTCAATGAAGTAGGACAGTATGTACAGCATGGTGGTAAATTTCTTGTTCAGAAGAAGAAGGTGGCGAAGCTGCTACAGGAGGAAGCTCAGCGAACAGGTCATTCGATGTTAGGTCATACGAATCGTCTCGAACGGGAAGCTGAGGAAGAGAGCACAGCGAAAATTCACAGTGTAGAGAACCTGCCACTTGAAGTATTGGATCGTGTAGCTGACAACATCGCTGAGAGTCGTACCAAGTTTGCAGCAGCACAAGGAGCGGCAACAGGCATTGGTGGAATCGTGACGATTGCAGCGGACATTCCAATGGTGATGGGACTTTCTTTGAAAGTGTTACAGGAGATGGCGCTATGTTACGGTTATGATCCGGATGAGCCACAGGAGCGCATTTTCATTGTGAAGTGTCTGCAATTTACATCGGCGGATATCGTAGGCAAGAAGGCAATCATTGATGAATTGGCAGACTACGAGAATCCTGATAAACAGGTTGAGGTAATGTCGCAAATGCAAGGGTGGCGAGAGGTGTTTGACTCCTATCGTGAGTCCTTTGGATGGAAAAAGCTATTTCAACTCATTCCGATTGCAGGTATGATCTTTGGTTCAGTGAGCAATAAAAACACAATTCGGGATGTAGCTGAGACGGGTAAAATGCTGTACAAAAAACGGCTGATTCTGCACCGTTTGAAGTAAAATGCTTAGAAGGACTGCTAAAACGCTTGATTGTCGGCTCTCGGTGTCCCACCTTATAAACAAGAGGGTCAGCCCACATGTAGAGTACGAGAAACAGACATGAGAGAAGGGAAGGAATAAAGTAAAGTAAAGATAAGGGTTCCTGCCAGACTGTAAATACAGCATTGGCGAGAACCCTTTTGTTGTGGTTGAACTAAATAGCACAGATCTAAGGATTCTAACGAATCCATTAGACGCTATTCAGGAATATTGTGCTCATTCGAAATTCTAACGAATCTCAGACGCTTTATTTTACAAAATGAACACCGTTCTGAAGGATAATCGCTCCAGTATTCGTAAATAACGACGCTCAGATTCGTTAGATTGGGAATTCGACGATAATTGTGAATATAAGAATGGTCAGGTTCGTTAAAGCACGGACAGACGGATTTAGACGCTCAGGCAGCCATATCTAAGTCCAAGCAAGCACCAGCCCGCTCGCATCATACCGTTTGCACTTTCCTTACTCTTCGCTACCGTTCTCATCTGCCCAACGCTTCAGCAGTTGATCTGAAGGAAGCAGGAAGGTCAATATTCCGAGTAGTGGCAAGAAGCTACACACCTGCATCACAGGTGATACGCCGAACACATCAATCCAGTTGCCCAGTACGAGCGCGCCTAGACCGCCCATACCGAACGCTAGACCCGTGATCAGACCAGAGACGGTACCGATTTTGCCGGGGATCAGCATCTGTGCGTACACGACAGTAACCGAGAAACTCGATAACATGATGAAGCCGATGATGGTTAACAGTACACCCGTCCAGAACAGATTAGCATATGGCAGTAACAACGTTAATGGAGCCGCACATGCCATGGATAGGAAAATAAGATTGCGTTTGCCGAATCGGTCGGCAAGTGGCCCTCCGAAGAAAGTTCCCAGTGCTCCTGCTGCTAGGAATAGGAAAATATAAATTTGTGCGTCAGGTGTAGAAAGGTTGAAGCTTTCTATGAGATTAAAGGTATAGAAACTGCCGATAGCTGCGATATATAGGGAGCGGACAAAAACAAGCAAGATCAGAATTGTAATCGCTGCAGCGATTTTCTTACGTAATGCCGGGTTAGGAACTCGGCGTGCTGCCGCTTGTTTGCGTAGATAACTACCTGATCTCAGCATCCGTTCGTACCAACGTGCAATGTAGATCTGTACGGCAATACCTGCTGCTGCAATACCTGTGAATCCAATAGCGCCGAAGAGACCAAACGGAATGAAGATCCAACGGGTGAGCAGTGGAGCCAGGGATTGTCCTGCATTGCCTCCAACTTGAAAGATCGATTGTGCCAGACCACGCCGTGCGCCGGCGGCCATATGAGATACTCGAGAGCCTTCGGGATGGAAGGCAGCCGAACCGAGCCCGACAAAAATAACAGAAATAAGAACGGCCATATAGCTGTCAGCAAAGGCTAACAGGAGCATCCCTGTAAATGTAAAGCCCATACCGATCGGTAGAATAGAAGGTGTTGGCTTCTTATCGGCAAACCATCCAATGACAGGCTGCATAATGGAAGCGGTGAAATTAATGGCGAAGGAAATCCAGCCAATCTGCGTGTAGGTGAGATGCATGGAATCCTTCAAAATCGGGAAGATTGCTGGAATAACCGACTGAATGGAATCGTTGAATAGATGCACCAGACTGATGGCGATTAATATCCGGTATACGGTGCGTTGAGCATCCAATCCGGAGGTTGCCTGAGGCCCTGCTGATGCGTCTTTGGGTAAAGAGGTTTGCATGGACATGTTCATGTTCTCCTTTGGTCGCGGTCACGAGGGATCAGCGCCTTTTGATGTGATTTAAGCATATTGTTACATAATAGGATAGATTTAATAGGTGGGCAAGGGGAACAAAGAAATCGTTTAGGCCGTTTCTACCTTTATTCTCGAAAAGGATGAAGGATTGAAATATGGGGTTGGATACGAAGA
The DNA here is from genome assembly GCF_036884255.1 of Paenibacillus tundrae. Classification (NCBI taxonomy): domain Bacteria; kingdom Bacillati; phylum Bacillota; class Bacilli; order Caryophanales; family Paenibacillaceae; genus Paenibacillus; species Paenibacillus tundrae. The sequence continues at coordinate 1,324,697 of NZ_CP145605.1, forward strand.
ATTCATTTCGAATTTTGCAATGCCTTGTGGTAGGGGGAAGATGCTTAATTTGTTATTGATTACCTTCTATAGTGAGCTGCTTCATATATAGTAGAAAAGTACCCTTTTATCCTATTTACCTTCAAAAAGGGGTTAGCTTCAGGTAACGTAAAGTAGTCGAGTGTAATGCAGATCCAACGGCACTATTCCAAAAATGCTGGGAGGATGAATCGATATGAAGCAGTTGAGCCCCTATGTTCTTGCCAGGCGAAATGTCGTGATGACTATTATCTATATGGCCGTGGCCACTTTTTTTGCGATATATGTGGCACCTCAATCTTTGACTTTTGCGATCGTACTTTTTGTCACTTATCAACTGTTTAATGTCTTTATGTTACGGCACTATATTCGAAAGATGAAACATTTGAAGGAAGAATGAGCTATCCAAATGTGAAGTAACTCCTTGTGCACGCAGATGTGGCGACTGAAAAAGAAACTGGATAGGCCGAGAGAATGGGAAATCTTCATAATCTAAAAAGTAAACCATCCTCTAAATGTCTCGAAAAGCCCAAAAAATCCGAAAAACCTAAAAACACAAAAAAGCCGAGCTCCTCAATCATTGAAGAACTCGGCTTTTGATGTTTTACCATTAACGATTATCAATTGTCTCTGGATACATATCATGGTTCATCATACGGTGGTCGGCCATTTGCTCATATTTCGTTCCCGGTTTACCGTAGTTGGTGTACGGGTCGATGGAAATACCACCGCGTGGTGTAAATTTACCCCATACCTCAATGTAGCGCGGATCCATGAGCTTGATCAGATCGTTCATGATGATGTTCACGCAATCCTCGTGGAAATCTCCATGATTGCGGAAGCTGAACAGATACAGCTTGAGAGACTTGCTCTCGACCATTTTGATATCAGGAATGTAGCTGATATAGATTGTCGCAAAATCCGGTTGACCCGTGATAGGACACAGGCTAGTGAACTCCGGGCAGTTGAATTTAACAAAATAATCGCGGTACGGATGCTTGTTATCGAAGTTTTCTAGAATTCCTGGATCGTATTCGAATGTATATTTTACGTTCTGGTTACCCAGTAGCGTGATATCTTGCATTTCATCAGGTTGTCTCATCGGTTTATAACGCTCCTTATTTCCGTCAAAGCCCGTAGCCTTGCGGTATATCTTAACAGACGAATTTCGCTGTACAACTCAATTGATATAGAATGATTACGACGGAGTCCGTTATTACATCATGCCGCCCATTACACCCATTGCATCCAGCTTAGACGCCGCGCTTGTTCCCCCATACCAATGTATGAAGCTGAGGAAGCACACGGACGTTATTCAGATCATCGGAGGCACTGACTTGGTCAATCAGCCACTCATAACGAGTGAGCAGGGAGGCCGCAAGGTCAGGCGTATCCATCGATGTCACATTCGGATTACCTGTCTGCAAAAATAAATCGGTTCCCGGATAACGTGCATGCACACGCCGGGCATAGTTCAGGTCTGTTTCGTCGAAAATGACGATTTTTAGACTATGACTTCGGTCTGGGGAAACTGCGGCAAGCCTCGCGATCACATCATCCAGCACGTCCCAATCTGTATCCATGCCAGAACTTGGCGGCTTAGGTGAGACGGTGACTTCGTCGATGTCTGCCAGCCATGGCTGCCAGCGAGATCCTTGCGTCTCTACGGCTGTACGGATGTCATGCTCACGCAATAGATTAACTAAGCCATCCAGCGAAGCGAGCAGAGCAGGATTACCGCCAGAGATGGTGACATGGGAGAAGCGAGATCCGCCAACGCGGCGCAATTCCTCCCATATCTGCTCAGCTGTCATCTTCTGAATCTGATCTTTGCCGGTGCCGTCCCAGGTGAAAGCAGAGTCACACCAGGAGCAACGGTAATCACAGCCAGCGGTGCGGACAAACATCGTTTTCTGCCCGATGACCATACCCTCCCCCTGAACGGTAGGGCCGAATATTTCCATGACAGGAATGCGCATAGCTTGACTAGGAATGCTACTCATCGATCATCCACTCCCGTCTCGCTTCGGCATAGCTGGTGGGTGTCTCATAAAGTCTTACAAACTCCGTACGTCCGCCTTCAGTGAGTGCCGCATATGGCTCCGTCTGAAGCGCGTGTTCCATTTGTTCGAACAGCCATACGACCATATTTTCCGCCGTTGTGTTCATCAGAGGCAGTGTTTCATTAAGGTACTGGTGATCCAGATAACCTTCGATTTTTGTTTTCCATATATCTTTAATATGTCCAAAATCAACCGTCAGCCCGGTTTCACCCGGATAACCGCTGATGCCGAAAATAACTTTATACGTATGACCGTGCAAGTTCTTGCACTTACCTTCATAACAGTGCAGATGATGTGCCGCGTCAAAAGTAAACTCCTTGCTGACCAGTACACGTTTGCGATGATATCTTAGCTGTGTTGGCAGGATATCCTCGTCAATCCGCTGCAAACGTTCAACAATACGGAATGTTCCAGGCTCTCTCATCGCACATCCACTCCCGTATGACCTATTGCTGTACGTTGCTCTACGTACTGATCCAATCCGGCTTTGCGCAATTTACATGCAGGGCATTCTCCGCAGCCATCCCCAATCACGCCGTTATAACAAGTGAGTGTGCGCTCGCGTACATATTCAAAGGCACCCAGATCATCTGCCATTTTCCAAGTTTGGGCTTTGTCCAGCCACATCAAAGGCGTGTGAATTACGAACGGATAATCCATCGACAGGTTAAGAGTGACATTCATTGATTTAACAAATGAGTCGCGGCAATCCGGATATCCGCTAAAATCGGTTTCACATACACCTGTGACGAGATGACGTGCGCCTTTTTGTTTGGCAAGAATAGCGGCGAAGCTAAGGAACAGCAGGTTACGTCCATCCACAAAAGTGCTGGGCAGCTCGCCTTCATTATGTGTAATTTCTACATCATTACGAGTTAATGCGTTAGGGGCAAGCTGGTTGAGCAGGCTCATATCTAGCACAGTCTGCTGCACACCGAGATCCTTAGCAATAGCAGAGGCACATTCAATCTCCAGCTTGTGGCGCTGTCCGTAATCAAACGTAACCACCTCAACTTCAGCAAATTGCTGTTTGGCCCAGAACAAACAAGTTGTACTGTCCTGACCGCCGCTGAAAACAACGACTGCTTTTTCTTCGTTCAACATAAAAAAACCTCTCCATCTTCTTAAGATCACGCCATGCACTTAGGCATAGGGTGTCGGAAGAACAGAGAAGTCCATGAACTAACATCCATCAAAAAACACACCTTCTTGCAAATCGCTTCAAAAAAAGCGGATTTCCAATCCAGTGTCCTTAGTTTTTTACGTACATGCTGTTTGTGTCATCAACACAAAGTATTGAACTGCTGTACAACAGGTGCATAACACGGTGTCCACATGTTCAATTCAATGTACGCAAGACTGTGCTGACCCAATGGGTCTAAGTCTTGTAGAGGGAGTTCGCGAACCTCTCCCATGCCAGACGGCATGGATTTTCTTCTTCAAATGTCTGATCCATTATAACACGAAACCGCCTGGTGGCTACCTCACTTCAATAAAGTGGCATAAGTCTCCAGACGGTTTGGTCGTGAAATGCATTATTTAATTAAAACGTTCCCGAAGGGGATCACTTCTTTCAAGATTCGCTTGAACAGACCTTCATCGTTCACATCCCTTTCCAGTCGGCTATTCTCACGTCCTGCTTGAAATAGAACCGAGCCGTGTCCAGTCATTTTCCAGTGATAATTCATATGCTGACTCGCCAGATGGTTCCCATATACGGTGAGTTCCAAGTGTGCATTCTCAGGGTAGGCGATAATGCTGCCCGCGTCGACATAGAGCGGGGCGGTGGGATGTAGCTCCTGTTGGCATACTTGGCCTTGAGTTAACAGTCCGATCTTGCCTTTTCCCGAAAACTTCATTTTGACCGCATCTTGGGTGATGAGCATATTTTTGATTTTCTGAATTTTGGTATGCATGGTGACGCCATCGGAGTAAAAAAAGAGATGTCTGAAGTCGTATAACAGATCACTCTCTTCATCCAGCTCGACCTCTTTCATCGTAAAACCGGGAGGGAGCGCAGCTACAAACTGGCATGGACCAGAGATTTCCGATTTGATCAGTTTCTTTTTGCGGACAATGCCTGAAATGTTCATAAACTTATCATTACGGCTGTTACTAGAGCCACGAAATGCAACAATCTGCTGTGGATGCAAAATATGAAGCCGGTCGTCCTGAACAAGCGAGAAGGTAACGACTTGTCCAGCGCCACCAGCTTCAACGGTATTGAGGTGTATGTGCATGCGGCTGCTCCTGTTCTCGTTTTAGATTCGGCCTGAGCGACGACGCATTCCCAAACGCATAAGGCGAATCAAAATAAAGTAACCCAATATAAGAGCAACGATGGTAATAATCATCGTCTGAATTCGTTTGGCAGTCGTATTTTTGGCATTTTGATCGTCTTGCAATTGGCTGACCATTTCAGTCAGTTTTTGGTTTTGTGCGATTAACTGATCATTCTGAGCTTTGAAGGCTTCGACGTTCGCCTGGGCTTGTCCCAACTGGGCGGAAGTTTCATTGAGCTTGTTTAACGTCTCTTGATAGCTTTGCTGTAGGGCATTCACTTCTCCTGGAAGTTCAGCTACCCGTTCCCATCCGCTGTATATATCTGAAAATATATTGGCATTTGCTGCATGTACTGTAGAAGTTAACGAGGCAGTAAACAAAATGCATGTGGTGAATAACACCCGAATTAGAGCATGATGAATCGATTTTGGCATTCATGACACCTTCTTTCGATGTGGTAGATTCGTCAGACGATTTATGTCTTTATTTGTTTCATTTAATGAAAGCATGGCTCTTACATTATACGTCAAAAGTAGCGCAATGGGTTCAGGCTGTCCACATTTTTTGCAAGTAATATTTAGTTTCGTTCACAAAGTGTCAGGGTAATAGAACGATAAGGAAGCACACGAACAGGTCTGACTTATAAATATTACCCCAGTTCCGGGAGCTTACTCTTCACAAAGACGAAAAATATAATGAAAATAATATATCCGATTTCGGAAGAAGATCGTATACAAAAGGAGTAGAAAAATATGCATACTACAGAACGTGGAGCACCAACCAAAACAATTATGATTACAGTCAATGGCGAGCCTATTGGACGCAAACTAATTATTGATAGTGTGACGTACGCACCCGTTGCCGAAACAGAATGGAATGAATCAATACCTCAAATTTTAAATAATTCATCGGCATTGTGAGTTAGGTCTTGCCAAGAATAACCCCTTGAAAAGCATGGCAATTTGCCAGGCTTTTTTGTCGTTTAGTGTCGTAATTAGACGGATTAAGAAGGAATAAACCATCTATAATTATTTTTGTGTAAATTTTATATGCGAACATATGTTCCGTGACAATATAGTGTCCATTCACCCTGATAACTTAGAAGATAATACATAAAAATCGGGGGGGAGACGACGTAGTGAACTCAGTCTTTGAAGTATGTTATTCGTGGAACAAAGAGGCCATACCGACGGGAGGAGCCGACCCCGTGTATATGATGATTGAATGGCGCAACGGTTCCCCTGCCAAAAGACTCAGGAAGTTAGCACCTAAAATTGTGTCTAGAGACTTGGAATTATTGCTCAAACCGGAATATGGAATCGAGCTTAAAGGCATTTACGGATGCCGCTCCAAAGAGACAGATATCGGTTGGGTGCTCCGACTTGGAGATGTCTATAAAGGCGAGAGTAAACAGATCTTACTCGAATTTGCGATGGGATCCAGATTATCAGGCAAAGCTTCTGTATGTTCAGCCTATTGGAGTACACGCAAACTGAAACAGAGCCAGCGAGTGTTGCTCCGAAGAGAACAGTTGTACATTCAATATACGAGTCATTTGGGTATGTTGAGGCAACCGGAGGATCCGAAGGTCGAAAAGACCATTAAGCTTAGTGAGACAGTACCGTTGATTAAACAAGCTCTACGAGCTTATGAAAGAGGGCGTGTACAAGAAGGAAGTAATCTACTGCGACGACATGCGGATGCCCTGCTGATTGAAGCAGCCCGCAAACAAGATTTGGATTATTATGAAGAGGCCGAAATGGTGGAGAAACTGCGCTATCACTATGGAATTACGTATGCTAATCCTTACCAAGTTCGTGGAAAAACGATGTTAGGCGAGTAGGGAGAAAGAACCATTCATAACGTGATACCAATAACTGTTTCTACATAGATTTTAAAGGTGAAGTTAAGAAATAAGTCGAATTTACTATGAATGTGATAATGGATATTGCAAGAAAACAGAAATGGTAAATAAGTTCAATCAAGCAATGTCCATCATCATAAAAATGGATGGAGTTGTCACAAATTTATTGAAACAACATCGTGGAGGATCCGGCAAAATGACAGACCGACTGATCCGATTAATGCGCATTATCACGCTTGTGCAGGCCAAACCTGGAATTCTGGCTCGTGAGCTAGCTGAGCGGTGTGAGACAACGGAAAGAACGATATACCGTGATATGGAGGCTCTCAGTGCAATGCATATTCCGATTGCGAATATGGGACATGGCCGAGGGTATATGTTTATCAGCCAATTTGCGATGTATCCCCTGAACTGGTCAGATGATGAGGCGGCAGCCTTTATGCATTTGGCTGAGGTTATGGAACATATCCGCCCGTTGTTGAAGCCAGCTTTTGAGAGTGCATATGAGAAGGTCATCGCTTCAAGTCAGAAAAATAAGACGGAGCGGGTGGAATGGTCGGAGCACATTAGTGGGTTGTTTAAAGTTGGGCTACCCGTCTGGCAAAATGAAAATTCCGATATGATGAATAGTACACTGGTCACCCTTCTTGAAGCTAGTATTTCTCAGAACACGATTGAAGCAGAGTACCTCACCGAGGGGAAAAAGATCGTCATTCAAATTGATCCGTATAGTCTAGTTCCTCGAGAGTACAGATTTGATCTGCTCGCTTATTGCCATCAATCAGAGAAGCTGAGGAGATTTCAAGTGGGTCGTATACAGAACATACGGATTTTGCCTCGCACATTCCGCAAAGATGACTTCCTATTACAGAACTATTTCCGAACCCCAAGGGATGGTAAAGCTACCGAGTGGATTGCGTTTAAAATCCGATTTTTTCCGAATGCCGTAGAGCATGTGATGCAGCAACAATATTTAGTACGTCCTCTGCTGACGAGCGAGCCTGGGGGCACGCTATTATTCGAAGTGATTTTGAGTGATGACCAAGAGTTATTAACATGGTTAACCCAGTATGGCCCCAATGCAGAAATTCTTGAACCCAAAGAGTATCGAAACCGAATGAAGGAATGCCTAGAGCGCTGGCAGCAAGTTTACAAACAAGCCCCTACCTAGGGTGTGTCTCAAAACTCGCTGAAGAACATCGTTCACTGCCTTTTCGCCCCTTGCTATGTCAGTTTCCTTGGATGTGCTCCGGCACGCCTGCGGAAAACTTCCTGGCTTGGAACGAAAATTCGGCAAAATCTGCTTCGTTTGGAGTTTTAAGATTCGCCCTAATAAGCATCCCTTGCGTTGGTCATGCAAGTGTAGATTATTCTTTGCTCTTAAAGAGATGAGCCAAGTTTCCAAAAGGTGACTCGTGATCATCATCCATACTACTGGAATAGACCACCTTGGATGTGATTCCTTCATCATCTGCGGCGCAATTCGTCTCAAGATTAAAACTCTCAAATTGATGAATGAATACTTTGGCTGTGTTGATCGCATCATCAAGTGCTCTGTGCTGCGTACCATCGAATTCAATCCCGCATAGTTCAAGTGCCTGAGCAAGTCCAAGCTGACGGAACTTACCTTCTTTGCGTACAGTGCGTGACCATTGCTGCTGTAAATCGTTATGATTCGTGATCCATGCTACATCGAGCTGGTGTGTCCGGCAATGAGAAATTAGCTTGCTGCGATCATCCGGTCCCCATGAGCACATGTAGTATGGGGCGTTACCCATCCATGCAATGAAGTTTCGTATCGCTTCCGGAAAAAGCGGGGCTGCATCAATGTCTTTTTGTGTAATGCCTGTGAATTGAATTGTATCGGTAGAGAGTACCGATTTGTTAGAAGGACGAACATAGGTATGGAACGTGTCGGAAACGATCAGACCGTCCTCACCTTCTGTGACTTTTACTGCACCGATATCAATAATTTCGGAAGAGTAGCGAGCATTGCGACTTACGGTAAATTCGAGATCATAAATGATATATGGCATGGGATGAACTCCTTTGTGAAATGTACATGTATAACTTAGCGAATGAACGAACGGATTGTTATTTCTCTATATTACAGGTAAGCATCCAACATGTCAGCCACTAAGGCACATTTCATAGCAGAGGGAAGACGAGTTTGGAGTTCAGAATACGAAGGCAGATAGTCTGTCGTTTTGAGAGCGCATGACCCTTTACATTGGAAAAAGCGAACTTTATAATGGGTAAAGTTAGGGGAAAGTTCCAAGTTTTTGTTATAAGCATGTTCAAGTGGATAGACCGTTTGAGCATACAAGATCGATGTATAATTAACATTTCCTGACATGGCACACGCCATTGGGAAATGTTTTTTTTATGACATCAGATTACATATGGGGGTTAGGTTAGGTGGGGAAAAGTAAAAAGGGAAGAGTAGCGCTTATTGTCGCGGCTGTCTTTATCGTTGCATGCAGTGCTGCTTATGGGGCGTTCTATATCTGGAATAAGAACTATAAGTTCAACAATAATTATGTCTGGCAACCGTTGGAGGCTGTGCAATCGACGACAGAACTCGCTGATTCTTACGATGTTATTGTCGCGGGAACCGATCCGGAAGGCATCACTGCAGCCTTATCAGCGGCTCGTAACGGGATGACCGTATTGCTCACGGAAGCGCGTCACCGGAAGATGCTTGGGGGATTAATGACAGAGGGTGGATTGAATACGCTTGATCTGAACTACTCTCCTGATCAACCACAATGGTTAAGCAGTTTGAGGCAGGCTGACTTTTTGAACAAAGGTATTTTTCAAGAATGGTTTGATCAGATTGAGGGAAGTTCATTTGATACCCATACTGCTGCGAACGTTTTCTACCAAATGATTCGTTCCGAGCCCAACATTGATCTGTTGATGCATGTGAAGCATATGGAACCTGTGACCGAATCTGCTTCGGGTGACCAGAGGAACATTACAGGAATGGACATCACAACGGAGGAAGGGACGACTGTACATATTGCGACGCGTTCGATCATTGATGCGACCCAAGATGCAGATATCGCCGCAGCTGCTGGAGCGCCTTATTCCATAGGCAGACAGGACATTGGAGACGGCAAGTCTAAGATGGTATCCACCCTCGTCTTTAAGCTAAGTGGGGTCACAGATGACGTATGGCAGAAGTTCAGGGACAGAGAAGGAACAGGTGTGGATAAAATGAGTGCCTGGGGTTACGGAGATGCGCGTAACTATGAATCAACCAATCCAGACCGTGTGAAAATTCGTAGCTTGAACATCGGCAGACAGAATGACGACACCATTTTGATTAACACGATGCAGATCTTTGGAGTCGATCCGTTAGATCCAGCCTCTGTGCAGGAGGGTCTCCGGATAGGTAGGGAAGAGGCTCCGAGGATTGTAGACTATTTGCAGAAAAATTACCCCGAATTCGCAGGTCTTCAGTATGAGGGGACTGCCGATGAACTTTATGTCAGAGAATCACGCCATATCTATGGCGAATATCGGTTGACGCTCGCTGATCTGATGGAAAACCGGGATCACTGGGATGCTATCGCCTACGGCTCTTACGACATTGATATCCAAAGCACAAGTGCCGGACTGCCAGGTACAATTATGATGAGTCCGATTCAGTATGGGGTGCCTTTTCGTGCATTGGTGCCTTTGAACGTAGATGGTCTGTTGGTTGTTGGACGAGCTGCGAGCTATGACACCATTCCTCACGGAAGCGCGAGAGTTGTGCCATTAGGAATGGCAACAGGGGAAGCTGCCGGAGCAGCGGTCAAGCTGGCCGAACTGCATCAGGAAACGTTCCGCGAGCTGTCTGCTTCACAAGAACGTGCAACCGAACTACGTACCATACTGGAGAAGCAAGGGATGGATTTATCGATGCAACCATTCGAGCAACCCGACTATATGAAGCATAAGGATTACCGAGGTTTATTAGCTGCCGCAAGTATGTACATGACCTCTGGTAACTATAATAATGATGGATGGGACTTGGATGTTGCCATGAATCCCGAGCGCTTCTTGAGTAAATTAAAGCGGATGCAGGCGATGTTCCCGAGCAGTTACCCGGGACAAGCTACTGAAGCTATCGCAAACATAACTAATCCGGCTTCCATGCCGCTATCACTCAATCAAGCTGCATACATGATATGGCTAATGATCGAGCCTGTTGGAGCGTCCATATCGCCTGAGCAAGCTATAGCTGAATTGCAGCGGGAAAATCTCATCAGTGCTGCTACGCTGGATGGGATTGCAGACCAAAACGAGCTCACGAATGGAGATGCATACATGCTTCTTCGTGATGTAGTCGAATATCATTCAGGTAAGGTATTTGAATGAGATATAAGAATGCCCTAGTTGACAATTTTGGAGTAATGAACTAATGTGATCAAAAATGGTAACAGCGATCAACAAGGACATGATTACGACGGTTGGCTTCAACAGAGAGAGAACCAATGGTGTGAGGTTTTCGTTGCTGCTTCGTAATTCCCGCCTTGCTAGCTGCGGAGGAGAAGGTCGATGACTGCAACTTCCGCCGGATGAGCCCGTTATGCTCTGAAGGATTGCATGACTGCTACTCGTCCTTAGGTGCGAGCAGCGTTGGCTTGTTCAGCATGCTCAAGTTCAAGAGAACTTTGGCAAGGTAATCTGGCTGAATTCATGCAGTTAAATAAGGGTGGTACCACGACACATTCGTCCCTTGACGGATGTGTCTTTTTGCTGTTTATCCAATGATTATGTTGTACGTCAGATGACAAAAAGAAGAGGTGTATCCACATGCGACAAAGTGAAATTCTAATCCCTACATTACGGGAAGCGCCAGCCGAGGCAGACGCAGCAGGACATCGCTGGTTGCTGCGCTCCGGCATGATTCGCCAACTAGCATCGGGGATCTATAGCTATCTGCCAATGGGGCGACGTGTTCTGTTAAATGTTGAACGTATCGTTCGCGAAGAGATGGATCGTGCGGGATGTCAGGAAGTATTGTTGCCGATTATGCAGCCTGCCGAGCTCTGGGAAGAGTCCGGAAGATATGACCAGTATGGGCCGGAGCTTATGCGCTTGAAGGATCGTCATGCGCGAGAGTTTGCACTCGGGCCAACTCATGAAGAAGTGGTGACTGCACTGGTACGTGATGAGGTCAACTCTTACCGGAAGTTGCCATTCACGTTATATCAGATCGGAACGAAATTCAGAGATGAACGCAGACCGAGGTTTGGTTTGTTGCGTGGTCGGGAATTTGTGATGAAGGACGCGTACTCCTTCGCTTCCAATTGGGAAGAGCTAGACCAGACGTACCAGGCGATGAATACGGCATATTCACGCATTCTGGAGCGCTGTGGCTTGAACTATATGCGCGTTGAAGCGGATGCAGGAACGATTGGGGGACAGGGAGCGACACATGAGTTTATGGCGCTTGCCGATGTGGGTGAGGACACCATTGTCTCCTGTGAGAAGTGTGGCTATGCAGCCAATCTGGAGAAGGCAGGGTACCAAGCTTCCAACTTGAATTCTTCAGGTGAAAAAGGTACAACGAGTCTGGCTAGCTCCGAATTAAATCGCGATCTTCAGCCAGATTCTAATTCAGGTGCAACGTGGACTCGAATAGAAACACCGGGCATTCGTACGATAGACGAATTAAGCTCCTTCTTGAACATTGGGGCAGAAGCGATCATCAAAACATTGATATATCAGGCGGATGATAAGTTGGTTGCGGTACTTGTTCGTGGGGATCATGAAGTCAACGATATTGCATTAAAGCAGGTATTAGGTGTGGAAGAACTGGATTTAGCTGATGAGGCTGCGCTCGCAGGCCATCCTGAATTGGCAGTAGGTTTCCTAGGTCCCATTGGATTGAACATACCTCTAGTTGTGGATCGGGATGTGGTTGGAATGGAAGCAGCGATTACAGGAGGTAATGAGGCAGATATACATCTCTCAGGAGTGCGTCCAGGTAGAGACTTCCCTGTGAGCCGTGTCGAATCCGTTCGTTTTGCAACAGAAGGTGATGGGTGCCCTTCATGCGGAGAACCGCTTTCGTTTACGAAGGGAATCGAGGTGGGGCATATTTTCAAATTAGGAACGAAGTATAGTGATGCTATGGGCGCGTCATTCTTAGATCGTAACGGTCGTCAATCCGCACCTGTAATGGGATGTTATGGTATCGGTGTATCACGCTTAATGGCGGCGGTAGCTGAACAACATGCAGGCGAGGACGGTATACAGTGGCCTGCGTCTATTGCTCCTTACGATGTACATCTCATCACGCTGAGTTGGAAGGATGAACAGCAACAGAAGCTGACGCTTGAGTTGGAACAACAGCTTATGGACGCCGGATACAGCGTATTATTGGATGATCGAGATGAACGACCTGGCGTCAAATTCAAGGATGCAGAGCTGATTGGATTACCTGTGCAGATCGTCATTGGAAGAGGTGCGGCTGAGGGACAGGTTGAACTGGGATCACATGTGCTTGCGATATCCGGGGATTCTAAACGGATCAGTATGGCCGCACAAGAGGCTGTAGATCTTGTGAAGGAACAGCTATGATCTTGTAGCCACCATGTGCGTAGATATAGGTCCAGTTATTATGCGGTAAGCAGAAATTCAGTTGCGATGGCACCTATAAGCCGAAAAAAGAGGGCTAGAGTCATAGAAAAGAATTTAAAATTTTGCATATTGTCATCCGTAAACACTATATTTTTGTATGTTGTATTCTGTATACAACAGGTTTGTGTTAAAGGAAGCAACTAGCGAAGTTTTTTCTAGGAGTGACTGTGCAAATACGCAACATCTAAATGCAAGAATGAACAATCGAAAATACAAGAAAGCCTATGGTAATGGTAATTTTGGGGATATTTACTATAGTTCACTGCGGTAAATGAAGGAAGAGCTTTTTGCCCAGTGTACTGCTGAAGATGTGTTTTTCGCACGGAGTTTGGAAAATGAAGCAGGTAGACTCAGGGTAAGATTGCTAAGTAAGAAGGTGAGCGTGGTAAACATAGTGGTGCCATCCATATTGCCGATTCGTTCCATATACTAATTCTTGAGTCTGCCCAAATAACATAAGAGAAAGGGTGTTCCTTAAGCCGCTAACGGCTAATGGAACACCCTTTTTCTGTTAAGACTATCGTTCAATTCACTAGCTTAGGTTACACTCACATGCAACGCTAATCCTGTTTGCACGCTCTTGCTCTGGAAGCAGATTAAGAAGCGGCTGGCAGTTTCAGTGATTGACCTGGATAAATCCAGTGTGGGTTTTTGATTTTGTTCAGCTTTTGCAAAGCTTGCCATGTAGTGCCATATTGTTTGGAGATGGAGTACAAGGTATCTCCCGATTTAACAACATGCACTTTAGCTGGTGCTGGCTTGCTTGGTGTAGGTTTGGAAGGTGCTTCTGGTTTAGGTGTTTCTGGTTTTGGTGTAACCGGAGCTGGTGTTTCTGTTACTGGAGCTTCTGGTTCAGCTGCAGGCAATGCAGCTTCTTTGATCCGACCATCAGTTTTGATATCTACAGCGCCGAGTTGTTGCATGTATTCAATCAATGCTTCATCCAATGCACCGTACATGCCAGTTGTTGGGTATTTCGCGAACATTGTGTATTCGTCACCACCAACAGCTGTAAAGTCATTTGTAGCCAGTGTATACGTAGCTTCTGGATCCAGTGCTTGATCTCCAACCATCACGGAATGCACGCGGTTTCCTTTGTCTTGGGAAGGATCAATGCTGAATGTGATACCAGATACTTGCGGGAAACCACCACTTGGTTCAGGGTAGGAGCCTACGCCATTTTCAAGAGCAGCTACAACATCGGAACCCTTCACATCAATCGTTACAACCTGGTTACCAAAAGGAAGAACGGTAATAACGTCACCTTTAGTTACTACTCCTGTTTCAATGGAAGCACGAATGCCGCCACCATTTGTCAGCGCAATATCTGCACCACTTACGTCACGAATAGCATCTGCAAGCAGGTCGCCAAGGTTTGTTTCCCCTGCACGAACTTGTTCACGCTTACCGTCCAGCAGAACAGCTGTGTTAGCTACTTCTTCTTTCAGGATTGGTTCTTGTTCTTTCTGAATGGAGTTCACCAAAGTGGCAACTTTCTCATTGGGTTTAATATCTTTTGCTGCTGCTTCATCAATCAATGCAGCTTGTTTTTTCGTTACTTTACCAGCATCTACCCACAGGTCAATAACCCCTACGTAGTTCGTATATTCCCCTGCACTAGCAATCAGTGTTCCATGATCGGAAACCAGACCATCTTGCAGTACAGTGTGGCTGTGACCATCGATGAATACATCAATGCCAGGCACTTCTTTCACTACTTTGAGACTCGTATCTGTACTGGATGCATCTTGTCCAAGATGTCCCAATACAACGACAACATCTACTTTGCTGCGAATTTCATTCACAAGCACTTTAGCTTCCGCAGTAGGATCTGTGATATCAAGACCTTCTACATTTTTCGGATTCGTTTTGTACATCGTTTCCGGTGTGGACAGCGCAATAATACCGATTTTCACGCCATCCACTTCTTGGATGAGGTACGGTTCAAATAGACGAGTGCCGTCTTTCTTCTTCACGTTACCACTAATCATAGGGAAGTTCATCATGTCCGCAAGCTCAAGTAGGCGTTCGGAGCCGTAATTGAATTCGTGGTTACCAGGTACGATTGCTTGGTAGCCCATTTCGTTCATGACTTTGACGATGCTCTCACCGTTAACCAGTGTGGCAAACGTTGTGCCGTGTACAGCATCTCCAGCATCAAGCAGGAGGGTATTTGGGTTTTCGCTACGGTATTTGTCCGCAATTCCAGCTACTTTAGCAAAACCCATCGCAGGTGAGGATTCAACTGCGCGTGCATGTGTATCATTCGTATGTAGAATGGTAATGTGCTTGCCTGTGCCCGGAGTGGTATCCGCAGCCGCAGCCATGCCTACACTGCCAAACAGCAAACAGACCGTTAGCAGAAGTGAAACGTAATTCTTCCAGATTTTCATATGAATCCGAAACCTCCCAAAATAGTAATCTACTTGAGCGTGTATAGCTCATTTGCTATTTTAGCAGACAATGATTAGGAAATCTCGCGATTTACGTAAAAATAGGTAACCTATAAGTGACATCATATTGTATGGATGCAAAAAGAAAATAAATTTTAACAACGAAGGAACGTATGTTCTTAGTTGGGGTAAAAAAAATGCTGCACTTCACGAGGCAGTCCTGTTCGTAAGCAATATTTTTCAAGTGATTCATCGGGCTCTGGAGTTACCCCTGAGGTTAAGAGCTGAATGGCAAAAAGATTCGCCTGTCTTTCCAGCTTGCCAGGTGCAAAATAGGAGTGCTCCTCTAGAAAGAAACGGTTGATGCCTTTATGCAATCGGTCATGCCCCAGTTCATGAGCGCACACAAAACGTTGCCATTCTGGAGCCAGGTCATTGTGAATCACAATAAATCTGCGTCGCAGCTTACGAAAATACAAACCTTTGGTAGACTTTCCGAGATTGGTGAATCGGATGTGTATTCCAAGGGCTCTCGCAATGCTGAAAGGGCAGTTGGTCCGGTGTTTTCGAATCAGCTTTGTTACAATGTCATCCATATCATCTCACCCGCTGCTTCAATTTGGTTCACCCTGTATTGCTTCATTTATTCTCATCTGGATCCGTTGTTTTCTTGCGTTTGTTCATCTGCTTAGCTTCCCAGAATAGTCCTGTTAGAACATCCTTAATACGCTTCTTGTCCTCGTCATCCAGCGGTATGCCATCAAACATGAGATCATCCTCATCCTCCAGCATTTTCTTAAAGTCTCGACGATCCTTATAGGTTGCCCACTCAGGTGTGACTAGTGCATCCGTTGTGGTATTCATTTCTTCCATATAACCAGCTTGCTTCATCATCTCTGCATAAGGAACGGAGAGGGCATCTGCCAATTTGCGAATAGTTGCCGGTTTGGGAACACCGCGCACCCCATTCTCAATGCGTGAAATCTGCGAGTTACTAATTCCTGCGGAATCTGCTAGCTGATTGATACTATAGCCTTGCAACTCTCGCAGTTGTTTGAGGTAAGATCCAAAAGCATGCTCCACAATTCATGCCACTCCTTCGATTAGTCTATCGTAGTCTACATCTATGTAAGTTCAACTAATGAATATTTACACTTGCCACTCCGATGACAGAATAACCTTCCGATCGCTGTTATCCCCAGATTTTTTTTGATTCCCTTTTCTTTAAAGGGAAAATCCGGCGATAAAGGCGAGCGCTTCGCTTCTTCACGTTATTTCTGTCTTCTCCGTTCTCGTGTAAAAAGTTTAGTTGAACTTATATAACTCGTAGAAGACGACTTGGATGGAACTCGTTCATTATTTGTACTATATCGTATATATACCATTAGGTAAAGAGATTTGAAACAATTATGCCAAAAGGTAAAGAGAATGAGAGAGTGAGTTTTATTATTCGCCCAAAATGACCCAAAATGAGGGTTTACTCCAATCTCCAGAAAGTGGTATCCTCGAATAGAAATACGAACAATATACGAACAAAATGTAAATTGATGATAACTGATGTCTATTAAAAATACCATCGTTTTTGGTCTATTCAAGCTCGAACGGATTCCAAAAGGCAACAAAGGAACATGAGCTATATGAAGCTCTAGCACAGAAAACAAAATGTTCAGTATATAAGGAGGAGAATGATGATGGAATTATTGTTACCCGAATTGGATCGCCGAAAAACACAGACTGCGGTTGAAGCTGCTCTGGAGAAGTATCGCATATACAAAACCATTGCGTTTGAAGAACGAGAAGTGATGGTGACTGCGAGCTATGCAGAACGCTTCCATGGTGCAACGAATGTAACCGGAGATTCAACGGCTCGAACAGCAATTTATAATGTGGATGTCCAGCGAGCGCGCCAAGCCTATTGTGATACGATTGATTTTATTGTCTCTCGTCTTAGTGAGAAAGAGCGTCTGCTTGTGTGCGAACGTTATTTGAAGGATGAAGATGTGTTCGATTATAAAGTATATAACCACGTGTTCGACCCTCCTGTAAGTAAGGATACGTATACGAAGATTCGAACGCGTGCCTTCTATAAGTTGGCTCTTGCTTTATCCGATCGAGGGTTAATTAATGTAGAGCCGTTATCGGCAACACGCAAGGAACGTAAGAAGCTGGGGTAAGGGCAGCGAACTTCATCCTTTAATATCCATGCTTGATTGGATACAATAATGAACAATACGAGGTTTAGTTAATGTGCGTGTTCAACAAGGGCAGTCGGACTTTTTGAACACTCTTAAAGGAGAGAATCTGCATGTCTGAAGAAGGTAGGATGCAGGAGATGTACACCCTGAAGACGATTGCGGAGACGCTGAATACCTCGAACGACCTGAGTACGATGCTGGATACCGTTATAGGCAAGTTATTGGGTCTTACGGGGCTGACAACAGGATGGCTATTTCTGATTGGGGAACGCGGAGAATATTCGTTCATGGCAGACTATAATTTGCCACCTGCACTTCAGCGTCAAGAGAAGCAACCGATGCGATGTGGCACGTGTTGGTGTCTGAATCGCTTCTGGGATGGACGACTGGACAATGCTGTTAATGTTCTTAACTGCAAACGACTTGAGGATGCGCGTGAATATCAATGGGGAGATACCTACGATATCACCCATCATGCAACGGTACCTCTGCGATCTGGTGAGAAGATGTTAGGGCTGCTCAATGTAGCTGCCCCGAACAAAGAGCACTTTAGTGAAAGTGAACTGGCACTATTACAAGCAGTAGCTTATCAGATCGGCAGTGCGATTGAGCGAATGCGGTTATATCGTGCTGAGCAGAGGCGAGCAGATCTATTTACGAAGCTAGGCGGATTCAGCAGTGCGTTAGGACTCGCGGTGAATGAGTGTAAGCATTTGGATTCGCTGGCCGAGACAACGGTTAGTCTGCTAGGACAACATTATGATTGGCCATTTGCGGCATTGCTGAAACTCAGAGAGGATCGTTTGGTTGTTCAGGCTGCACATGTTGTGGGAGCCTTGCAGCAACGATCATTATATGAAGATTTTCCTTCGGATGGACTGAACGGTCTACAGCGTGCCATTGAACTTCATCGCGTTACGAAATTATCCGCCTCAGAGGTTCAAGAGATAGCTACAAGCAGTGCACGGGTGTTACCTGTACCTGTTCTATCTTCAGGCCTCGCCGTCCCCATTCTGAGTATTATTCCGGGAGAGGTTGGTGTATTAGTCGTTGGTTATGCTCGATCCAGCATTCTCCCTCAGGCGGATCATGAGGTTCTTGAGGCAATTGCTGAACACATTACTGCGTCGTGGGAAAGCTTGAAACTTGCTGAACAACGGCGTGAGTTGGCTCGATTGGAAGAACGGAATCGCTTGGCACGGGATCTGCATGATTCGGTCAACCAGATTCTATTTTCTTTGTCCTTGACGGCGAAGGGAGCTGAGAGCATGATGTTGGGTTCTGCAGAGCTTGAGCCTATTCGAGAGGCAATGAAGGACGTTCGTTCTCTCTCACAAGAAGCGCTGAAGGAAATGCGAGCACTGATTATGCAGCTGCGACCGGCCGGCTTAGAGAAGGGGCTAATGAGTGCATTGCAGGAATATGGTGCAGGACAGGGACTGCAGGTGGTTGTCCAGCGTTCTGGTATGGGGAGCCTGCCCCGAAGTGTTGAAGACGGGCTATGGCGAATCGGACAGGAAGCCCTTAATAATGTACGTAAGCATGCTGGTGTAGACGCGGCTGAGATCATCCTACATTTGAGTGATCGTGAGGTAACATTAAGCGTAACCGATCGTGGGAAAGGTGGAGCCAAGCGGCGCGGAGCTTTGTCCACTCGCTCTCTCGGATTATCGATTATGAAGGAACGTGCTCAAGCGTTGGGAGGCCGATTGGAACTTGTGAGCTCCGCTCGCAAAGGAACAATGGTAACGGTGGTCGTCCCGCTTACGTCTGAACGGTAGAGAATTAAGGAGGAGAAGAGATGCCGATTAGGATTTTGCTTGCGGATGACCATGCGATGGTCAGGCGTGGGCTTCATGTTTTTCTATCCACACAGTCCGATATGGTTGTCGTTGGCGAGGCATCTGATGGACAGGAAGCGTTGCAACAAGCAGCAGAGCTGGAGCCGGACGTGGTGTTAATGGATCTGCATATGCCTGTACTTGATGGAATAGAAACAGCTAGACAGCTTCGAGTGCTTACGCCTAATATTCGAATCATTGTGCTCACATCGTTCTCAGACCAGGATCATGTTGTACCTGCTGTACGTGCTGGGGTCAAAGGATATTTGTTAAAAGACATCGAACCAGAGGATCTGGCGGTGGCGATCCGCAATGTACATGCAGGTCAGGTGGAGCTTCATCCGGCGGCGGCCGGTCAACTCATGCATGTCATGGCTTCTGCTGAACTATCTATGAATGAACAGCAGTTATCGTTGAAGCAGACAGAGCAAAAGTCTGTACAAGAGCAACGCCAGGATAAAGAAAAGGATAAGGAAGCCCAAGCATCCGCACAGGAACTTGATACGCTGACCCGTCGTGAACGGGAGGTGCTGGGGCTTATCGCTCAGGGGTTGAGTAATAAAGAAATTGCAGCCCAGCTAGTCATTACTGAGAAAACAGTAAAAACACATGTTAGTCATCTATTGGATAAATTAGGGCTATCGGATCGTACCCAAGCTGCGATCCATGCGGTCCGCAAAGGATGGGTGGTCTGAGCATCATAACCATGCCTCAGTCCAAAGTCGTAGAAACTCAGCCGAAAGGTTGAGTTTTTTGGTGCTGGAAGTTAAGCCTTTCTGCTGACGCATCTAAGGGTGAAGAAAGATATGCTAGTAATACATAAGACGGGAACTTGAAACGAAATAAAAAAAGGAGCGTGACCCAATGAAGTTTATTGTTGTGGCAGGAAGTAACCGTAAAAATGCGACCAGTACACGTCTGGGAGAATATGTGATTCAAGCTATTCATGGTCAAGGACATGAAGCGAGCCTGTTCGATTTATATCAAACACCGGTTCCTTTCTACGCGGCGGATGAGAAACTCGACGATGATCTACATTTGGCTGATCTGAAGGCTCGAGTGCTCGCGGCAGACGCCATTATTTTAGCTACGCCAGAGTACCATGGAAGCATAAGCGGTGTGCTCAAAAATGCACTGGATCACCTAGGTCAATCCTATTTCAGCGGGAAGCCTGTGTTGTCCATTAGCTCATCGGGAGGTGCTGTAGGCGTAAGTGCGCTACTACAGTTACAAGCGATTGTGCGGAATATGCATGGGATCAATGCATCGGAGTGGATTTCTATTGGCGGAGCACAGCGTAGAAGATTCGAGGCAACATACGATGGATACGAGGAATATGAAGGAAGTCAAGATATTGAAGAACGGATTCAACGTGTACTTGGTTCATTTTTGCATCTAGCAGAGGCCATCACGTCTGCACGTAAATAATAAATAAAACTTGATAGAGAGGGGGATGCCGCATGATTAAAGGTATATTTGAGACCCATCTGAATGTAACAGATCTGGAGAGATCTCATCATTTTTACGAACAGGTCGTAGGTCTGGAACATGCATATGGACAGCCCGAGCGAGGGAACTCCTTTTACTGGGTCGGTGGTAGAGGAAACGCAATGTTGGGACTTTGGCAAAAGGAACCTGCTAACGTTCAGCGGCAGCATTTTGCTTTTCATGTGTCCTTAGAGGATATGAAACAAGCTGTCCCTTATCTGGAGGCTAAGGGTATTACGACGCGTAATTTCTTAGATGATGACATTGGCGGATTGTACGTGTTTGGCTGGATGCCTGCTGTGTCGGTGTATTTCACCGATCCAGATGGGCACTCGCTTGAATTCATATCCATGCTGCCAGACGAAGCGAAGCCTGAGCTGGGCATGGTACCGTGGAGTACGTGGGAACGCATGCATGGACGCATGTAGATCCTCATTTGATATAAACCACAGGAATCTGGGTGACGGGGGATCGAAAGATTGTTCTGTCATCACAGTGACCAGTGTAAATAGGGTTTAGTTTAATTTATATAGTTATATCTTATGGGCGTGTCCCGTGAGAGGCGGTAGGAGGAAACGAGATGGTATTTGAAGAGGTTACGTTATACACTGCACGGTTGAAAGATATTAAACCGTTCTATAAGGATACGTTAGGCATGACAATTGTCGATGAATCTGAGCATTCATTTACGATTCAAGTTGGACAGACAAGAATGGTATTTATGCAAAACGAAACGAACGAGGAGCCCTTCTATCACTTTGCATGGATGATACCTTCGAATCTCTTTCAGGAAGCAAAGGAATGGGTAACTTCTCGGGTTCCGCTTAGTCTGCAAGATGGTCAAGATCAGACGTACTCTATGAACTGGAACGCCCATTCACTTTATTTTGAAGACCCCGCAGGTAATATTCTAGAATTCATCGCCCATCATTCGGCGCATAATGAACGGCAGCATGCTTTCTCAACCGCTGATATATTGAAGGTATGTGAGGTAGGCATCGTATGCGAAGATGTGCTGGCAAAAGTGAGTGAATTGGAGCGGATGGGGATTAAGCGATGGGGAGAGATCAGTAATACCTTTGCGCCGATGGGAGATATGAATGGTCTATTCATTGTTGTGAAAAAAGAACGGATCTGGTTCTTCTCCGAGCAAAAAGCACAGGTACATGCACTTGAGGTCGTCGTCCAAGACGTCGGAAAGCTTCAAATGTAGTAAAACGCAAACAAGTGAAGTAAAAATGGAGCGGGTCAGCAGGGGTGTGCATATCTTCACGATTTGGCTCATTTAATAGAAGTATCCGCAATGTAAGCGGTATACATGGGGAAACACTTATTCGATGAAGGAGGGATGAATTATGGATCGACGTTTGTTAGAAGAGGGTCTAATGATCATCGTTTCGAGTCGGGAGCACACAGGTGATCTGTGGCATGCCCATTATGGTGCAGCAGCGATTGCGGCTTACTTCTGGGTGAGAGAGAACCGCTTAACCTCCCTGGCTGCTGGAAGTGTTACCGCTGAAGCCAAGGCAATGCTCCGTAAACATGGCGTACACTCGGGAGAACCTTCTTTGCGAGGTGAAGTGTTGCCGATGGAAGAAGCGGAAGCACTTATCACCCAGGCGCTGGATCGTACCATTGGTGAGCTGCACTGGGTTGGGCATCAAGCGATCTATGGAGCGCTAAGCTTGAAGGCCATTCGCGAGCTGGAGGGCTGGGGGACTGCGCACGATGTGCAACAGCTAGTTGAGCTGATGGATTCATTCGAACGGACTGTACCTGGACGATCGTGGATCAATACGACGGTTAAAGAAATACGTACGCTGCGTGTCGATGAATCTGACGGGTTCCCGCATATTGAACGCCCAGAGGATCTGTCGCGTCTCATTCTGGATGAGCTTGGCGCATTTGATACCATCTATCAGGCAGAGGCTCACCATGATCTCATCGGACATATGTTAACGTATGGACATGCACTTAACATTTTGTATGAATTAGGTTATCCAAGCTTGTTCCATCAGGGGCTGACGCCGTTCTTAACGATGGTAAAAGCGTTGCGACTGAGCCGTAACGTGGATCATGAACTAGATAGGCTGACGTTACAGTCTCCGGTGGATCGATTACCCTTGGTACGTGCTGAACGCTCGATTGCACTGCCGCATGAACTTGAATACTGGCTAACAGACCGACGCTCACAAGATTGGAACAGCGGACATGTATTCAAATTCCCATTCAGTTTCTACCATCACGCAAGAAACAGCAATTCGGTTCCGGAGAGCTGGGAAAACTTTCGGTATATTATTGCTTAACAAGGATACGAAAGAAACATTCAGTCCATGCGTGGATTGAGTGATTAGATATATAGAATTAATGGACATATGTAAGGAACGAGGAAATAAAATGAGAAGAGCACAGCCTGTGAAGTATAGGGCATGTGCTCTTTTTTGGTATATGAATTTAAGCTGATCCTTTGACCTAACGGACTCCTATCCAAATGATGAAAAGAATGAATATGACTCGCGATAACAACAAGAAGAGGGGCTTCGTCGATGGATTACGTACTACCCATACTCCCCAAGAACAGGTCAGGGCTGTGCTCGTCCAAAAAACAAGGAAAGGCAAGCCTTCGACTGTGAAGGGGAACGATAATGGCGGTAGTGTGGAAAGGCCTGTGCCAAGGAACAACCAAGCGGTCATATAAACGATAAGGAAGGATGCTAATACAAACATAATTGTCTGAGACCAGAAACGATATAGACCGACTAGACGTAGGATAAGTACAGAAAGTAGATACAGCAGCATCACGCTCGTTAAATACATCACCGCAGTCCATCCAATAAACGAGCCAGTTACTACGTCAGCCTCTCTATATAGAAGGAATAGGGTCATCATGTACATAACGTAACCTGTCAGATAACCACTTATGATCACCCAGAGGTAGAACCAATCTGATCTTTGCATGCATGTCACTCCTCTTGATCCTGTAAAACTTTTATTTGAAGTATAAACGTTAGCAAGATTAAGAAAGTTGAGTCAAATCGACTAAAATAACGCCTTCGCAAAAAAACGACCATGAGTCGACGTACTAGCTCCAACAATCGGTCTTAATTCAGACGGTTAACCGTCAGCGTAGACGTTTAAAAGAGGTAAGATGGTATTATCAGATCAGAAGGAAAGCAACCATATCGATATCATCTATGAATCTACTGGCTAAAGGCCAGTTTTTTTAATAGGGGCTAATCGTTCTGATCCGATGCTGAAGGAAAATCTCATTCTTGGAGCAGGAGGTAGCATGATATGAAAAAAGTATTGTATGTCCCACTCGATGATCGTCCAGCCAACCTGGATGACGTCATTGTACAAGGTAAAGCAGCCGGTCTCCATATCGTTACACCGAACCGGAAGGACATCCAAAATCGCTTGGATTCGGAGAAAACGGTAGATGGCACCACATTACTTGGTACATCTACACCTCAGTATGGCAAGCCGTCCAATATTCACGATTTTATTCTGGAGCATGCTGCTGAAGTTGAAGGTTTCATTATTTCAAGCGATATGCTGGCTTATGGTGGTCTCATTGGTAGCCGCGAGCTTCGTGAGAACGGAGGCGGTGACTATCCGAACTATGATCAGGAGACGACGCGGTTGTTGGATGTAATTCGTGTTATCAAAGAGAAATATCCATGTAAACCCGTTTACGTAATGGACACAATCATGCGACTTGCGACCACTTCATTTGCAGATGGGCTTGCACTTGATGCCTATAATGAATCGCGAGCATTGATGCAACAGCCTCGTCAGACGTTTACTGCTTTTGAAGATATTATTCAGGGGTATAACGTGTCTCCTGATTCTACAGAGTATGGTGAGACGACCTATTTTGATAAAGAACAATACTATAATACGAGACAGCATAAATTTAAAACGAATCTGTATATCCTTGATCAGCTGGCACGTAAGGGATACATTGATTTTCTCGCGGTTGGTGTGGATGATGCCAATACACAAGGCGTACAGATTAACGAGATTCGTTATGTGGAGAATCGAATTAACGAATGGCTTGGCGGAGTAGCTGGGCAGAATCCAGACCGTGCGATCATTCTTCCGGATGCCGATGGTTTGGGGCATTCGTTGTTAGCTCGTATGGCGAATCAATTGATTCGTGATGGTGCAAAAACACGTTATGCAGTTACCTACTTTGGCCCGCATGGTAATACCATCGTGAACACCTATGAATATATGAATGTGCATGAGAATGTAGCCCGTCATATTGATATCGTGGGTGGTGTGCTTGTTGCTGATTCTGCATATCCAGTTCCAGAGACGGATACTGATCTTGTCAAAGGCGAGAACGTTAGGCAGGATGGCGTTGCGCCTCAAGCTGCAACGTTTGATGTTGCCTCCGAACTCGATCGAATGACCAGACATTCTCATAAGAACAAATCAGAGCCTAACTTAGAAATTGTGGCGATTACGGCATTGGAAGAGGTAGAGGCTGCTGTTGAGCGAATTAACGCCAATAGTGAAGAAGGTGTGCCCACAGTTGTGATTGATTTTGTAGGTAAAGGCCCGGCGAATGTAGATGTAGCTGAAGCGCTGCTGAATAGCCCACACACCGGTCGAGTTCTAGGGTATAGTGCGTGGAATACACCAGGCAATAAGATCGGGATTGCGGTTGGCATGGGACAATCTCGCTATGCCTTTATTACGAAAGAAACGAATGCTTCTGCACTAGAGGAAGCGATGAGTGCTCATGGATCACTACTGTTTAAACGTTTCCAGAAGGATTACTACTACAAAGCAGTTGCGATTGCAGATATTCGCACATATTCCCGTGCTCATGCCCTCTATACCAACGTGGCTACGCTTGCGGATCAGAATATGCTTTTGTTCAATTCCAGTGAGGACTACGAACATCTACAATCGTTGCTAAGAGATTTAATGCAGACATACACAACGACACTTGCCGCTAAACCTGCATTTGCCCAAGGTAATGATGCAGTGGTTCAGTTGGAAGATGGGGAAAGCTCCTATGCTAAGTATCAAAATGCAGAGTTGGAGTATACCAATCCGGACTTCATCTGGGGACGCGCATTTGAAATTACGCTGAACCCCCAAGTTACATTGGTGTCTATTTAGCTTATATAATTTAACGTCGTCTTTTTTCCACCCAAGATACACTCTTAATCGCACCGAAGTCATGCCAATCACCATCCGCGTTAGCGATCAACAGGTGTAAGATTGTATTATCGGATCAATCGCACAGGGACACACCGAAAGCACATACGCTAATGTACAGACCGGCCACCGAGCCGGTCTTTTTAATGCGGTGATGTTGTCTAGTTTGGTTCGATCCTAGATTGTATTACAGACGGAATGTTAAAGGGGGAGTTTCATGACTGCTGCATTGTCGCTGCACAATGGGGGCAGATCATACAGTTGCAGCCGAAGGGGGCGAAATGAATGTGTCTATAAGAAATAACGCTGATTCTACTGCCAGTATGGGCAGTATGAGCAGTATGAGCAAGCTCATGAAACAGACGTTGAAGCAGAAGCTTGCTGAACTTGTTCCAGCGTGGCAGGGTCAGGTGCGTGATGCTCTTGCACCGGGCGAACCGGTAAATGAGTCTTGCGCGGTCATTGCTTTTGCGGAAGAAGTACCCAAGTCTAGCTGGGCAGGATATCGCCGAATCATCCGCATTGCTCCATATGCGAGACTCACAGAAGGTGGAGCAGAGCAGTTGGAAGTCTGGTCTAGCAGGTTGATGGAAGGATTACATCAGGTTCGACTACAGGATACGGAGGGCAATGCCTTCACCTGTATCTACCTCGGATCTTCCGATTGTGATCGAATCGACTCAGGTGCAAGCTTCATTACACGTAGCCTGCGGTTCGGAGTATATGTACCTGAGGTCGTTGAACAAGATCTTGCCATTGAAACGCAGGACTATTCGCTGCTTGCACTCCAGAACTGGACACAAACTGAGCTTGGTTCAAGTTGGTCTGTCTATCGTGATATGTGGCCTGGGGGGTACGATTCTCCTTCTGTTTTGTGGCGACTCGCGAGTTACGATATCGCTGAGGCAGGTGCCTCTACACTGGAGATTCACAAGAAGCTCGTGGGACATGTCATCACTAGAAATCCAGTGGCGACACATAACACTGTAATTCGACTTGTGGAACAGCTAGGAATACAAGCAAGAATCGCTATTACTGATGCGGGGAGCGAAGAAACTAACGAGAGCAAGCGATATGTCACGGTCGATGATGTCTCTGCCGATTTACAGGCGGATGCGTACCTGAATGGACAGATCCGTCTAACCTTACAGGAGCGTATTCGTCGCCCAGGGACAGACGTACCTTTCATTCGTCAGGTGCATCATAGCAGAGGAATAGAATAAGCATGAATCACAATAAATTTATTAATAATGCGTGTTGAACTTATAACCAAATGAGGTGAGATGGCGTTGACAAGCTCAATCGAACATACCCAACAAGGCGACGCGAAGTATACGCGAGCCGAGCTAATCAATCATGCAGAAGCCCTCTTTGCCGTTAAGGCTGAGGTGCTGTATGGGGCGCTGAGCGAAGCAGCGGCGCAGACGTTTTCCATTGCGGAAGCACAAGAACGAATCAACCAATTTATGAAAGCGAAGGTGAAGGGCTAATGGCAGGCGGAACATGGGAGCAGACGAATCGTCCGGTACTTCCGGGCTTATATATGAATTTTCAGGCGGCGGCAGCATCGTCCATTCAGGCAGGAAATCGTGGAACTGTTGTAGTACCAGTGAAGGCAAACTGGGGGCCGGCGGGGACTTTTGTAGAAGTGGGCAGCGAATCAGCGATTGAACGGATTTTCTCAGCGGGTGCACGGGACAATGGGACAGCATATACTTCCCTGAAGCTTGCGTTACTCGGTGGACCGAAGAAGCTGTTAGCCTATCGGGTCGTGGGGGAAATGGCGAAGGCGGGAAGCCTTACGCTTAAGGATCGGAACGACGAAGATGTGCTGCAATTGGATGCCAAGTATGTAGGGGATCGGAGTAACGATTTCTACGTCACGATTCAACCTGGCATCATCGATAATACGAAGCATGAAGTGCGCCTCTTCGAAGGAAATCGCATGTTGTACGCGTTGGTGACAGCAAATATCACAGGTGCAGCTCTTGCAGAACAGATCAATGCGGATGAGAACAACGTATGGGTAACGGCAGTAGCGATTGGAGATGGTACGGGCGAGGTTGCCACCGTTGCTGGTGCATCATTCAAAGGCGGTGTGAGCGGTAATGACAGTCTGACCAATGCGGATTACATTGCCGTACAAGAGGCGCTCGAGGGAGAACAATTCGATGTATTGGCTCTGGATCAAGCTGCGGATGCTCCTCTACTTGCAAGCTTTGGCGCATGGGTCAAGCGTGTACGTAATGAGGGTAAGCCGGTTATTGCCGTATTTGGCGGTTCCGCAGCAGATGATACATCGGCGAATGCTGCTCAGAAGGCATCGGCACGTTCAGCGCAGTTGAACCATGAGGGTGTCGTTAACGTGGGTACGGGGGTGCGTTTGGGGGACACCTTCTATAGCTCGGCTGAGACATCTGCGTATGTTGCAGGTCTGATCGCAGGTCAGCGTTTGAACGAATCCACCACGTATGCATCAACTCCGTTCGATGATGTAACACGTCGCTGGACACGGGCTGAACAGGAGCAGGCTGTGCAGAATGGTGTGTTTATTTTCTTCCACGATGGTCGTCAGGTGAAAGCACTGCGTGGTGTGAATACACTAGTTGCACCCGTGGCTGGACAGAATAATGCATGGAAAAAAATCCGTTCCATTCGTGTGATGGATGCCATTAACGTAGACCTGCAGCGTTCTGCGGAGGACACGTACATCGGTAAAGTGAATAATACGGAGGAAGGTCGCCAGGCATTGATTGGGGCGATGAAAGCCTATCTGGCACTGCTCGCGCAGAGCAATGTGATCGAGGCATCAGGATACGATGTTGTTCTCGATCCGGCGTATTATGGAACGGCTCCAATTCTGAAGCCGGAAGCAGATCAGGTGTATTTGCAGTGGAATGTGAAGTTGACGGATGTAATGGAGCAATTATTCGGCACTTTTTATGTGCAATAAGTTTTGTTAAGAGGGCGATTTCTAGTTTGCGTATAGAGTGTGCTGTTTCAAGACAAATGAGTTTAGCCGGCTGTGGAAGTAAGCGAATGAGGCAAAGTTCAATCATATCCATAAATAAAAATATGTGAACGGATAGTTTACGCGAATCGATACGTTCAATGATCCCAAGGAGGAATTTTCATGTTAGATGCATCACGAGTTATTCTCGGTACCCATGGTCAACTGCATATTGATGGTACGTGGCAGACCAATATTAACAAGTTGGAAGCGAGTGTAGAGATTGAGAAGCGTGAGCTGAATCTGGTCGGGAACGATTGGAAGGTGCACAAGAATGGAGCGAAAAAAGGAACAGGTACGATGACAGGGTACAAAGTTACCTCGGATATGATTACACGTGGCTTCACGAAGTTCCAGATTATCTCCAAGCTGGATGATCCAGAGTCCTATGGACATGAGAGTGTGCTGTTGAAAGGCTGCATGGTGGACAAAATCCAACTTGCCAACTGGACGGCTGGCGAAGAAGTGCCGGAAGAAACAGGCTTTACCTTTGAGGGATTTGAGTTGCTCAATCCAATTGTAGCGAACTAAGATTCGTAGGTTAGCAAGACGAAGGACGATAAAGGAATAGGTAAAGCAAGGCAACAGCAAGGATAAGGCAAAAATACAGCAAAGAACAAGCAAGGGTACGGCAGAGAAAAGAAGCAAGCAGGCTGAGATAAACTCGGTCTGCTTCTTATGTTTGTACAGATTTTGTGTGATGCTAGTACATTTTAGGAAGACAAAAGGAGACATGCCTCGATGAGTATGAATGAAAAGCTGTCAGAAGAACAAATTTTGGACCAGCTATTTGAAGCGGCAGAGCGGTTGCCAGAAGAAAACGTGCGTATTCAGCGGTTGGATCTGCTGCTTACGTTGCGTGGACTGACATCCTCCAAAGTCGATCAGATTCGTGAACGTTGTACCGTTCGCAAAACGGTCAAGGGTCGCACCGAGGAAAAGGTGGACACCGAGACGTTTAATGCGTTGCTTATTTCCGAAGCTACGGTGAAACTGCAAGTGCGCAGCCTGGAATTATCCGGCTGGGGTGACAACCGTATTACTGGGCGCATGAAGTTGTCTGGTGGGGAACAAGCGGTTCGCCGCATGCTGCTTGCTGGTGAACTGGATGCGGTGGGTGACAAAGTGCTTGAGCTATCCGGGTTCGGCGTGGAGATTGAAGACCTAAAAAACTAATTCACTCCGGCGGGATGACAACGTTCCTCTATCACATGTGGGTGCGTCATCATCTAAGACCCGGAGAGTTCTGGTCTCTACCCCGAGGCGAACGCTCGTTGTTGCTGGCTTTCTCGGAAGAGGAAATGGATGCAATCACGAAGCAAAACAATCGGTAAGGTAGAGGAATCCATATTGAATGACAGGAGGTGAATTAGATGGCTGAAATGATTGTAGGTCTAAGTAAGTCCAATGCGCAGATGCGGACAACCCTTCGTTATCTGGATCAGATTCAGCGCTCAACCGAACGGCTGGGTAGGGTGCGATATCAGAGTCTAATCAAGACCAACAATGAGTTGCGTACAACCGGACGTAGGCTGGAGCATGTGTACAGTACCGCGATTCGATTAAGTAGATTGCGCATCATACCAACGATTAGGCTGAACGATCAGCTAAGTCCTGCCTTGGATCGGGTATTGGCGAAGCTTAACCGAGTTCAGGGGCAGATGGTTAAGGCATCGGGAACGGTGTCTGTCGAGGTGCGCCAGAAGGTTGAAGTGGCGATGGGCAAGATGAATCCGGCGAGCAATCCTTTGCTGTCGCTTAGTATTGGCAGCAATAACAATACGGTTAAAAATGTAGCGAAGGAAGAAGAAAAAGGCTGGTTGGATAAGGGTGCTGATTTTGCAGATTACATTAATAAATTTGGAGATGCAGTAAATCATCTTATGGAAGCACCAGGGAAACTACGTGATCTATGGAACAAGATTACAGGAAAAAAATCTAAAACAGATGCTACCTCAAGCCCCGCCGCTAAATGTGGCTGCTGCTCTGGCGGCAGTATTGGAAAGACTCGCAGAGGTGGTTCAAAGGGTGGTTCCAGAGGTGGGAATCGATCCAGAACCAATTCTCGAACTCGAAATGTTGGTGGTGGTCAAGCCGAGAAAACTCCGCGTAGAGTTTCTGGGGGAGGTTATCGAGGTCGACCCCAGAGAACTACTCCAGCACTCGCTCCAACCCAATCCAAAATTCATCAAGACACATCAAACAAGTCCTTCCGCGAATCTGTATCCATGGAGAAGAATAGGCGGATGCGAGGTGGAGGGAAATCTGGTTTTAGCTCAGGCATCCTGTCAGGTTCACCTATGGGCATGCCCAACCTGTTATCGGGTAACGGCATGTTTAGTAAATTAAGCGGTGGTTTAGCGAAAGGAGCAGGAAAACTGCTCGGACCGATCAGCATGTTGGCAGACGTAGCGAATGTGGCTTCTGCTCCAGCTGGAGAGCGTGGGCGAGCCGTAGGCTCTATGATAGGTGGAACTGCGGGTACCGCGATTGGTAGCGCCATTGGGAGTGTGATTTTACCTGGGATTGGCACGTATGTGGGCGGCGCAATTGGCGGCTGGGCTGGAAGTGCTGCAGGCGAATGGATTGGCGGTAAAGCGAAGGATATTGGCAATTTCATGTCGAGTGCAACCGAGAGCGTGGGCAATGCTGTATCTGGTGCGGTAGATTATGTCGCTGAGAAAACGAAAAACATTACGAGCGGCATCTCCAACTTCTTCGGATTTGGCTCGAAGGAAGAAGAGAAGGTTCCGCCTGCACCTGTGCCTCCGCCTCCTTCAGTGCAACCTGCAATAGCTCCGCCTTATATTCCTTCGGCGCTCTTGACCACAGGCCCATTGGCGTATATGACATCGATGGGGGTTCAACCCACTTCGGCGGCATTTCAAGGTTCGAGCATGATGCAAATGCAGGCAATGAATGCGGGCAATGGATCACAGTCCACAGCGGGAACTAATGGCAAATCATCCCCAATGACCGTACAGATCTCGGAAGATCAGATGAGTAGTTTGTCGAGTTACCTCAAGGATTTCAAAACCGAAACAACGAACCAGATTGCTGTAAATGTTCCTGTAGGTGCGGTGCAAGTTACCGTTCGCGAGAATGCTATTGACTACGATGGACTTGCCCGACAGGTCGGACAGCGTGTGGTGAGTGAGGTACGACGCGCGATGGAGAACCGCAAAACGATCATGGCCTAGGATGAAAGGAGGTCAGGTATGAGTGTAATTGAAGACCGAGTGAAAGGGCTGGAGATGGAGTTTACGTTAAAAGACGGAACGACATTATTTCAATTCCCTGTGAATCCGGAAGAACTGAATATTTCCCGTACCAAAGGGTATGAGACGATCCAGATGCTGGAGCATGGTGAGTTTGATTTTGCACAAGGAGAGAAGGTGAAGGAGATCACCTTCTCTTCTTTTTTTCCCAAAGAATATGATGCATCCTACTGCACGTATGCAGATATCCCCGATCCACGTGTAGCGATGAACATATTGAATACATTTTTGGTATCAAAGAAGCCGCTGCGTTTCATTATCACGAATACAGGTGTGAATGTGCCTGTCTATCTCGTGTCTCACAATACGACCTTCCGGGGTGGGGAGAGTGGGGATATTTATTTTGACCTCACCATGCGTACTTGGCGGGACTCGAAGGTAGAGAAGACGAGTGCGAAGACAGCAGGCCAGGCAGGCAAGACAAATACTCGAACAGATCTGAAAAAGACAAACAAGACGTACATCGTTAAATCTGGAGATTCTCTATCCAAAATAGCCAAGCTGGAGCTTGGGAGCAGTTCCGAATGGAACGAGATCTACAAGCTCAATACCAAGACCATCGGTAGTGATCCGAACCGGATCAAGCCAGGGCAGAAGCTGGTGATGCCGTGACATATCAAGTCATTATTGACGATCAATACGACGTGACCAAACTGGTGGAGACGATTACGCTGAAGGATTCGCTCGAACAGATTGCCTATCAGGCCAACATCCGGCTGGCGGTGTCTGCATCTTCGGGTCTGCCTGCGATATCACCGGGGATGCCGGTGCGGATCAGTGGGGTTCCTTTTGGCGAAAAATCGAAGGTTCCTTTAGTGCATCCTGCTGTCATCTGGGAGGTCGAAAGCTCCAATAGTGGCACGAAGCGATTGTCTCTTACGGTGTACGACCGCATGATCTATCTGGAGAAGTCAGAGGATGAGTTCCTGTTACCGAAGGATCAGACCGCGACGCAGCGGCTCAAAACGTACGCTAAGGAATGGAAAATTCCCTGTGCCACGCTGCCAGATACGAAAACCAAACTTGGGAAGGCGGTGTATCGGGCGCAGACGATTTTCTCGATGATGTTTGCCGATCTGAAAGAAACTGCGAAGTCAGGTGGAGATATGTATCATCCTCGAATGACGTCTGGCGGGTTGCAGCTTTATCAGGTTGGCAGTAACACGAAGGTGCACGAGCTAGATCGGCTCATCGATCTGACTCAGATGCGGACGCTCGAAGGTGCTGTTACAAAGGTGAAAGTCATGGCGGCTTCAGAGTCGGGGAGCGGGAAAGAGGTTCCCTCCAAAGTTCTGGCCATTGAGCAGGATGGTGTAGCTGAACTCGGTACATTGCAAAAGTTGGTCGAGGACGACCAAGTGAAAACAGCCGCCGCCGCTAAGAAACTGGCGAAGAGTCGTCTGGCTGGGATTCAGGAGACATTTACCGTAACTGCGCCAGATATCAATACCATTCGAGCCGGGGATGCCGTGTTATTGAAAGGGCTGAAGCTAATCGTCATGTCGGTGAGCCGTGATCTATCTGGAGCTGGAACGATGACGTTGGAACTAGCTACGGCTGAGATGGTGAGAAGGAGGGTTTACCTTGAATAACGATGATCCATATGGACAGTTTGCCGATGTGATGCGTGGTGCGATGAGCAATCATTCTCGTCAAGCCGTTAGTGGAATGGGTGCTGTATTGGGCACGGTGACGTCATCGGGTGTGAAGCTGGATGATTTCAAGCATGAGGTGCAGGATTATCTTGTTGCTGAGTTTCCCGGAACATTGACGCTGCCAGAGCGTGAGGTTGTTGGCGCAATCTCAGGGATCGGTGATGTGGCGAATGGCGGGACGACGAGCGTAGGGCGGTTTCTTTTGCAGGAGAGTGAAGTAGATGAAGCCAATTGGTCGCTGGGAAAAGGCTTGAAACCTGGAGATCGTGTTCTTGCCATGCGCGTGAATAGCGGGAACGACATCGTAGTGCTGTGTAAGGTGGTGAGTGCCAATGCCTAGTCTGTTTCCTGATCGAGGTGTGGTCTGGGGCGATGAGGAGGATCTGTCGGGTGCGGCTTCGGAAGAGGTGACCTTTGGACGAAGCTGGCGATTCGACTATGATGTTGGAGATTTTGTACTGACTCCGAGTGGTAAAGTTGCCGTGGCAGATGCCCATGAGGCTTGGGTTCAGTGGTGCATCAAAGCGGTCAAAACGCCGCGTTACCGGCATGTGATCTATTCTCGGAACTATGGCTCCGAGCTTGAGGATCTGATCGGGAAGGGGGATCGCCGGGGTGTGATGGAAAGTGAGATCACTCGTATGGTGAGTGAGACGTTATTGGCAGATCCGCGCACTGAATCGGTAGATCAGTTCACATTCAATTGGAACCTTGAGCAATGTATGTTTTCTTGTCGGGTGGCGAGTGTGCAGGAAGAGATGTTTATTTTGGAAAGTGAGGTGATCTGACGGGATGGCTGAGATGCCGCGTTATTTGGAGGATCAGACGGAGGAACAGATTATGCAGCGCATGCTGGATCGTCTGCCCGCGGATCTGGATAAGTCAGAGGGTTCTTTCTTGTGGGATGCAGAGGCTCCGGTAGCGTTCATGTTATCTGAAGCCGCACTCTGGGCACAGGAATTATTACGGCGTGGATTCGCAAGTACGGCTGCAAGCAGTGATCCGAATTTCCGTTCGGAGGAGCTGGATTTACGTGCTGGAGAGCATGGCATTATTCGGCGGGCTGCGGTGGTGGCACAAGGTGTGGTGAGATTCGTAGGTACGCCGGGGAAGGTGGTGCCAGCAGGCACCGTAGTTGCAACACTCGCCGACGAAGTCTCAGGCGAAGCTTCGTTAGAGTATGAGACGGTTGGCCGTGTGGAGCTAGGTGATGATGGTTCTGGCGTCGTCGGTGTACGAGCACTCGTTGCGGGAAAAGAGAGCAATGTGCCAGCAGGCACGGTAACCGTGCTGTCTACACCGATGAGCGGCGTGACTTCGGTCACGAACATGGATGTGATCAAGGGCGGAGCGGATATTGAAGCAGATACCGCTTTGCTAGAACGCTTCTATGCCAAAGTCCGCAATCAGGGAACCAGTGGTAACAAAGCTCAATATGTACAGTGGGCAAGCGAAGTTCCAGGCGTTGGAGCGACGCGAGTTATTCCGCTCTGGCAGGGGCCGGGCAGTGTGGGGCTGTATTTGCTGGATACGGACAAGCGAGCTGCGGGCAGTGATCTAGTGGCGGCCGTGCAGAAGTACGTAGACCCAACACAGGATGGACAAGGTGAAGGCGTTGCACCCGCGGGGCCTGTAGTAACCGTCATGCCGGCAGAGGAAGTACCGATGAACATTCAGGTGAAGCTGACACTGGCGAGTGATGCCACGCTAGCCGATGTGCGGGAGTTGATCGAACGCGGGGTGACCGCGTATCTGAAGCAGCTTGCTTTTGCCGATCCGCTCGTTCGCTACACACGTATTGCTGCCATCCTGCTCGACATTCCGCCGATCATCGACTATACGGAGCTTACCGTGAATGGTGTGAGTGACCAGAATATTGAGATGACAGCAAGTCAGGTGGCGGTGTTAGGAACGGTGGATGTGCATGAATAGTGAGAAAAAATCAGAGTGGGAAGGAGATTAGCAGATATGAGTAATCCTTCTACGATGAGTGTGAAGCTGACAAGCCCGAAGGGGCGGGAGCTTTTCTCGTATTTGCCCAGTTATTATGAGACTTCACGGGTGATGCAAGCCGATATGCAATCCAAAGGTACTGAGATGGATCTGCTGTATGAGGCACTGGATGAGACATTGGATCAATTTTTTGTCCGTACGGCGACATGGGGATTAGGTTACTGGGAGCAGGAACTGGGCATTGAAACAGATCGTCTCAAACCTGTTGAACAACGGCGTGCTGTCGTGGAATCCAAGCTAAGAGGAGCTGGGAAGTTCTCGGGTAGGCTTGTTGCCAACGTGGCTGAGGCGTATGCCGGAGGTAAGGTGGATGTTTCTTTTCAGCCGGAAGCATGGAGCTTTACCCTGAGTTTTGTTGATAGGATGGGCATTCCGCCCAATATTGATGATCTCAAACGGGCAATCGATGAACTGAAGCCGGCGCATATGGCTGTGGAGTATGAGTATCGCTATCTGATCTGGGACGATCTGGACAACAAACAGATTACCTGGGATGAACTAGATGCCGCGTCCCTGACGTGGAACGAACTGGAGGTGTGGGCATAATGCCAAAAGAAACTGATCGACTGAAGTTACCCTTGCCCCTTGGGAATGAGAGTGTAACCCGGGAGAGTATTAATGGGATTTTTGAGAATATTGATGCAGGTGTGGCGACACGGGAGGATTTGGATACGCTCCGTGAAGCAGTGAGTCAGATGGATATTCCTGATGCGTCTTTGACGCAGAAGGGAAAGGTGCAGTTGTCCAATAAAACGGATGGGACTTCTGAAGCGGTTGCTGCAACAGAAAAAGCAGTCAATGACGTGAGACAGTTACTTTTTCAATTTGTAAGTGACGGTAAGGCTAAGTTAAAAGAGACAATCGTTACTGGTAAAGGGGGCACAGTCTCTCAAGCTGGAAGTGTTCCCACTTTTGATGAATTAGACGCAGGTATTGCGTCCATTAAAGTAACAGATTATGACTTTGGAGATTCAAGTATTAATAGGGTGATTTCTTCAAACACAACTTACAGTGTGGGTACTGATTCATATCTCGTTCTTAAGTCTAAAAACTTAACGATAAACGCCGGAGTGTCGTTTGAAATAAATTCTCCAAATTCAGGTTTAATTCTCTATTGCGAAGGTGATCTCATTATTAATGGGACGATAGATCAATCTGAAAAAGGTGGGTGGGGTATGGGTGATATTTTACCCGCACCACTTTTTCAACTACCTTCTGGATTTAATACGATGGCACACGAAATTGGACTTCCTTGGGGAGGTAGCGGAGGAAGTGGAGGAAGAGGTGGCGGTTCAGCTAATATGATGGTGGGCGGAAAAGGAGCAAAAAGAAGATTGTTAGGAGGGTTTGGCGGAGGAGGAGGAGGAGGAGGTACTGAAGTCAGGTCTGGCTCAACGAAAGGCAGTGCGTTATTGGGCGGAAGAGGCGGAGGGTTTGAAACTAATAAGACAGGGATAATTTATGATTTTCAAGATACTAATCGACCTTCCCGTGAAATAGATCCGTGGGAGTGGAACGGAAATGATGGGAAATATGGTCAAGGTGGACAAGGCGCTGTCTATGATCTAGGCGCGGGAACAAGAGCTAACGGAAAAGGTGGGGCATGTCTTGGTGCAGGTGGTGGTGGTGGTGGCGGTACTGCTAGGGGGGCGGCTGAGTCTGTATCTCATGGTTTAGCAGGAGGACGTACCGGAGGTTTTGTTGCGATTATTGTAAGAGGAGATGTCACCATAGGAAGCACAGGGAAAATTCTAACTAAAGGTGGAGCAGGAGGAGCAGGAGGGAATGCCACAGCCAAAACCTATGATGGAATTATATTTTCAGGAGGAGGAGGAGGAGGAGGAGGAGGTGCTGGTGGAGGAGCAGTGATGATTTTGCACGGCGGAACTTACACCAATAACGGCACTATTGATACTTCTGGTGGATTAGGAGGGGCAAGTGGTGTAGGAAGAGATTCTAACAATACTCTCATGGATCAAGGGGTATCAGGTTTATCAGGCAGTGCCGGAGATATCAGGGTTAAACAAATAAATTTTTAAGGAGGGGAATCCAGTATGTATGCTGTTTATATCTACAATGAGCATGATGCAAAACAGGTTACTTTGAAAGAAAAGGTAATCGGTGAATTGTCTGAAATTGTGCAAGAAGTAGTTGCTAAAGACTACCAGGAAATAAAAGACTTTTATAGAGTTAGAACGACGCCCGCTATCATTTTTATACGTGATGACTTGCAAGGAGAACAACTTTTAAATGTGGATGAAGAGCAAGGGAAATTGCGTCTTGCACTAGAAGCATGGAAACAGCTTGAAGAAGAAGAAAAGAACATCCACGAAATGGAAACATATCGTATAGATTTTAAAGTTCAAGAAGAAATTCAAACAGCCGTTGAGTTAATAGGGATGCAGCTTGTACAGACGAAGATTCAACAAAAGCAAGAGGAGACAACGGCACGAAGCCTAGGAGCTGAACTAGTGGTTACTAAACTGGAGCTTGCACACTATAAAAACAATGAGCCGGAGGCGACAGCATAATGACAGACTATCAAATATTTGAAAAGGGCTATAAATACGGTTGGGCTAGTGAAAAACAAATGCTAGAAGCAGTTAAATATAAACTCATCACAGAAGAAGAGTATAAGCAGATTACAGGTAAAGAATATATGTAGTAACACGCATAGATCTAACCTAGTAGCGTGTTTTTTTATACCCCTAGAGTAATCAGGGGGATATTGAAAAAGGTAAGGGGGAGATGAGATGGAAACAGTAGGTAAATGGCTTATGGCTGTTTGGAGCACGACAGCCTCATACTTCTTTGGTGGTTGGTCGGGTGTGCTAGGTGTATTGTTGGTGTTTGTAGCATTGGATTATATGACAGGATTTGCAGCGGCAGCTATGACAGGCACACTAAAGAGTAATATCGGGATGTTTGGCATCGCCCGAAAGGTATTTATTTTTGCAATGGTATCGGTGGCTCATCTGGTGGACGGTGTTCTGGGAGACGGACATTTGTTCAGGGATGCGGTCGCCTTTTTTTATATCGCGAATGAGCTGTTGTCCATTATTGAAAATGGTGGCAAACTTGGCGCGCCAATTCCGCCTGCGATTCGGCAGGCAATAGAAGTGCTCAAGGGTAAGGGAGGAGCCGGGGATCACCCCGGTAACCTCCCTTTTAAGTCTAATGAGTCTTTTGCTCAAACAGATGATGATAGTGAAGTACAAAAGAAAAAAGATAAAAAGTAATTGCAGCTTTACATTGTTCATCTACCGCACAAAAAAACAAATCTAATAGCAATTCAAATAGTGTGTAGAAAGCAAACCAATAGTAAGCTGGTAGCAAACCGAATAGGACTAGCCTCGAAGAATATTTTAGAATCATTTAGCTAATAAACTAGGAATAGAGTAGATCCAACAGTTTTATCTATCACTAGAATGATCAACCATACTCACACAAGAAATCCAAAAGTCCGGTGATACACCAAACGAAGAGAGCTCTGTCATTTTAGTGATGGGTACCTAACCACTAAACGTGTTTTGTTTTATAACACACCACACCAACACTAACCAACCCAGTAACCACCAAACCTATTCCAACAACATTTCCTCCTAAACTCCCCCAAACTTCCAAAACATCAGGACATGCACACAGGCAAGCTACCTTGTCCTGACATCTACTATATACAAACGGCAAACTTGCCGCGAAAAGGGTGTGAGAACCATGCAAACGAGAACGCCAGGCAATACACAGGGCATTGATGTCTCCCGATATCAGGGCACGATTGATTGGGCCAAAGTTAAGGCAAGTGGCATGACATTTGTGTTCATCAAAGCAACGGAGGGACGAACGTATACTGATCCAAATTTTCAGCAAAATGTGGCTGGCGCACTTGCGGCTGGCATGCTGGTGGGAACGTATCATTTTTTCCGCGGCACCTCTACAGAGATCGCCAAAGCAGAAGCAGCGCATTATGCGAACACTTTACAGAAGGTCGGGGGTGCGAAGGCATTACAATTACCTCCGGTCATGGACTATGAGAATAACCCCGGTAATTTGAGCAGAGCGCAGATGAACACTGTAGCCAAAGCCTTTCTAACCGAATTACAACGTCTTACTGGCATAAAACCAATTATATATACGGGCAATTCATTTGCTGGAAACTTTGATGCCTCGCTCGGTACGTATGATCTATGGATCGCGCGTTACAGCAACACACGGGTGCCGGATGACCAGCCTGCTTGGAAGCGTTGGACATTCTGGCAGTACACGGACTCAGGTAAGGTGAACGGCATTGTGGGCAACGTCGACATGAATGAGTTTGAGGGGACGGCAGCGCAGCTACGAGCTAGATATGCTACTACAACGACACCTCCAAATCCACCTAAACCGACAGAACCCACGAATCCGCCGAACCCAACCGAACCACCGAAAGGGGGCGAACCGATGACAACTGAAGAGAAAGTAGCGTTTGATGCGTTGAAGGCACAGGTGGAGAGACTACAGGCACGCCAGCAAATGGAGGTTCCGGTATGGGCCAAAGCAGCTGTAGAAGCTGCATTAGCCTATGATCCGAAGAACCCGTTGTTTAGCATCGATAACGGAGCGAGTTACGACTTTTATCGTTTTATCACGGTCATGCACCGTAGAGGTTTGTTTAAAAAATAAGGCTAATCCTAAATGAGTGTATGCATTCTACATGTAAATGTAGGCTTACCAAAGCCAAAGACGCCATTCTTTAATGAGATGGCGTCTTTCTTTGTGTGTTTAATTGCTAATCATTTTACGCGGGAAGGAGAAGGTAGCGAAAACTGAAGAAGCGAAGCGTTAGCCCCAAAGCTTACTGAAAAGTAATCTGGGGGTTACAGCGACCTTCGAGGTTTTCTATCATCGGAGTGCAGCGCAACCAACCCTTAATTCTCTTTCTCCAACAAAGGCACAAAATACGAATCATAATACCGCTGAAATGCCTCTTTGGTACGATCATCTTCTAATGCCCTTTTGGATAGAATCATCGCTTGTAAATCAGAAACGTGTAGATAGTAGTGCTTCTCATCCTCCCGTACAACGACAAACTGATCCCATGCCAAGAAATTTTGATTGTTCTTCGTCGTTCGCGTGATGCCTTGCTCATCTAACAACATCGTATTAGAGCCAAGGACGCCATTTAAATTCTGTTTTTTCATCATCCGAACTATGGAGAAGAGTGTTAATTTTTTGTATAGGCTAGGGAAAACGATGATCCATAGTAGAATGGTTCCAATAGTCACAAGTGAAACGGGTCGCTGAAAAATGAGATTTAAAAATAACAAAGAAATAGGAAACGCAGAGAGTAAAATATATTTTACCTTACGATGATGCTTGGATTGTGAGATCACATTTTTCTGTAGGTCGATTAGATCGTCAAAGGATAGGTTGAACTGCAGCTTCACAATGAATCGCCTCCATTCATATCTTCTAAATTGTAACGCATTTCAGTAAAAATGGAAAAATAAAGCTTTATCTAGGGATACATAACTCGCATCAGTCTAGTAATTCGAACGAAATGAGAAGTGGTCAGGAGGGGGTGCCAAGACATTTTTTTGTCGATCTATGTTTTATTTCCGCGCTTTATGTAACTTTAAATAACATGGATTATAAAGTTGATGATCGTTGTATGTAAATCTCTTGTCTAAATGATTAATGTGATGTAAAGTAAGTTACACAAAATGGTTTTTTACCACAGTTTGCGAGCATAATCCTCCCATCATGACAAGACTATAACACTCAAAGTTATTGTAATGTCTCCCTGTTGTATATTCCAACACCCTTGAAAACCACTCCTATGTCAATTTCGATCTGAATGATCCCTATGCTAATGAGTATATGTGTATACCCAAAACAAGTGACCAAGCTTTCACTCTTTTCAATTGACCTTTGTTTAATTGTTCCATTTCTTTCTCTCTCAATTTATCTACGATTCCCCAACATGATTTGCTCAAATATATTAAAGGTATCATGGGTATGTTAAACCCTTAATAGATACAGGTAGTATGTGATACACGCCTGCGACGGTTTCTTGGATCAGCATTTTGCGCGTAACAATCCTGGAAGCATGTTGAGTGATCGTGTATCCACTATCAATCCATCAGGATAATTGTTTTGGCACGCCAGCATCACACACATTTTGAGACAGGGAAGGGTGTTGTACGTATGCGAATGAGAAAAAAATGGTTGTCCGGTTTGATGGTTATGGCGATGAGTACGGTTTTGGTTTTATCGGGTTGCTCTAGCCAGGAGGGGACGAACACACCTGCTCCAGCGGAGGGTAGCGATCCACCTACGGAGGAAG
This sequence comes from Paenibacillus tundrae, assembly GCF_036884255.1. Taxonomy (NCBI): domain Bacteria; kingdom Bacillati; phylum Bacillota; class Bacilli; order Caryophanales; family Paenibacillaceae; genus Paenibacillus; species Paenibacillus tundrae. Next base: position 1,366,934 of record NZ_CP145605.1, read on the forward strand.
TAGCAACGCAGGATACGATGATTATGGGAAGGGGTGGAGATTCTGTTGCCCTAGATCCGGCCATTGTAACCGATGGTGAATCCCTCAAGATTGGACATCAGGTATTTGATTCATTGCTTGATTATAAAGAAGGTGGAACAGAGGTTATCCCTGGACTTGCGGAGAGCTGGGAGATATCGGCAGATGGACTTAAGTATGAGTTCAAGCTAAAGTCTGGTGTGAAATTTCATGACGGCACCGACTTCAACGCCGAGGCTGTTGTATTCAACTTCAATCGTTGGAGTGATCCTGCGAGTGAGTATAAATTTGAAGGAGATTCCTTCGATTATTACGATTCCATGTTTGGCCCAGAGGACGGACGCGTGATTAAGGAAGTGAAGGCGATTGACGAGACAACGGTGGAGTTCACATTGAACCAACCACAAGCGCCTTTCCTGCAAAATATCGCGATGACGCCATTCGGCATTGCCAGCCCAACCGCCATTCAGGAAAAAAAGGAAAACTTCAAAACGGATCCTGTAGGCACCGGTCCTTTTGTATTCAAAGAGTGGAAACGCAACGACTCCATTACACTGGAGAAAAATCCAACCTACTGGAAAGAAGGACTGCCGAAGCTGAACAAAGTTATTGTTCGCTCTATTCCAGATAATACAGCCCGTTTCAACGCCTTGCAGAATGGCGAAATTGACGTGATGGAGGATCTGAATCCGGATGATCTGTCGATCCTGGAGTCGAATGCTGACCTGCAGAAGATTGAACGTCCACCATTCAACGTGGCGTATATCGGCTTTAACTTTAAGAAGAAACCTTTTGATGATGTAAAAGTGAGACAGGCGCTGAACCATGCGGTGAACAAACAAGGAATTATTGATGCGTTCTTTGCTGGACAAGCTCAGCCTGCGGTGAACCCGATGCCACCAACATTATGGGGGTACAACGATAGTATTGAGGATTACCCGTATGACTTGGAGAAAGCAAAAGCATTGCTAGCCGAAGCAGGCTTCCCTGACGGATTGCCAGATCCGGTGACCTTCTATGCGATGCCAGTGTCTCGTCCGTACATGCCTGATGGTAGAAAAGTTGCCGAAGCGATCCAAGCGGATTTTGAGAAAATTGGAGTAAAGACAAACATTGAATCTCCCGAGTGGGCGACGTATCTAGATGATGCCAAAGCCGGGGAGAAGGACGATATCTACATGCTCGGTTGGACGGGTGATAACGGTGACCCCGATAACTTCTTGTACACGTTGCTGGATAAAGATGCGATTCCGGGTAACAACCGTAGCTTCTATGTCAATGAGGAGTTGCATGTGTTGCTGACGGATGCGCAGAAGGAGACCGATCAGGATAAACGGGCAGAGTTGTATGAGCAGGCACAGGTCATTATTAAGGAAGACGCTCCATGGATTCCGCTTGTGCATACCACGCCAATTCTTGCGGGTAGTGCGAAGTTGAAAGGTTTTGTACCTTCGCCGCTGGGTAGCGAATCCTATGCCGGTGCCTATTTCGAGGAGTAATGAGCAAGTTGTAAAAACTGTAATCCGTGTCTGAATTTTAAAGCGCTGGCGCACACGCAATGCTTAGCAGAACCATCATCCGGACGTAATCATCTCGAAGCATACGTGTCCGCTGGCGTTTTTGTCTACCTAATCGGTTGTTTAAAAGGCGGGTGAATGAGGATTGAATAGTTACATCGTCAAACGAGTATTGGTACTGTTGCCTGTTCTGTTAGGCATGACGTTAATCGTCTTTTCCATCATCCATGCCATTCCCGGTGACCCGGCGGAAACCATTCTGGGACAGAAGGCAACAGAGCAATCCAAACAGGCTCTTCGAGACCAACTTGGCTTGGATAAACCGTGGTTTCAACAATATTTCGCATATCTCGGTGATCTGGTCAAAGGCGACCTAGGAACTTCTATCCGAACGAAGGTTCCGATTGCCCAGGAAATAGGGCCATACCTGACGGCAACGTTTGAATTAACGATGGCTAGTATGCTGTTTGCCATTATCATTGGTGTCAATGCGGGGATCGTCAGTGCGTGGAAGCATAACTCCTGGTTTGATTACTGCTGCATGGTCATTGCACTGGTCGGGGTTTCGATGCCGATCTTCTGGCTTGGCTTGATGGAGCAATGGCTGTTCGCCAACAAACTACAGTGGTTGCCATCCATCGGCAGGATGAATCCGCGCGATCCGATTGAAGCGGTAACCGGTCTGTACGTACTGGATACGATGATTGCTGGTCGCTGGGATCAGCTATGGACGGTGACGAAGCACTTGCTGTTGCCAAGTATTGCGCTGGGTACGATTCCAATGGCCGTCATTGCACGCATGACCCGTTCCAGTATGCTGGAAGTGATGAGTTCGGATTATATCCGTACTGCAAAAGCCAAAGGTCTGGGTCCCTTTTTTGTCGTGTATGGACATGCGCTGAAAAATGCATTCATTCCCGTACTTACCGTAATCGGCATTCAGACCGGATCGCTCCTCGGGGGAGCGGTGCTGACTGAAACCATCTTTGCATGGCCGGGCGTGGGACGCTATATATATGAAGCAATTAGTTCAAGAGATTATCCGGTGATCCAGAGCGGAATCCTGATCGTTGCTTTTTTCTTCGTGGTCATCAACTTGATTGTGGACTTACTCTATGCCGTATTTGATCCAAGAATCAGCTACAAATAATCCAAGAAGGGGATGCCACATGGCCAAATTATCGACGAATACGGGCGCTTCCGTGGATGTTGCAACCAAATCGACTTCAGGCCCATGGCGGGAGGCTTGGAGAACGTTTCGTAAAAATCGGCTAGCGCTTGCCGGGCTGGTCATCATTGTATTTTTCATCCTAATCGCCTTCATTGCACCTTATATTTCACCTTATGACTACAAAGAGCAGGTTCTTACAGATCGACTGCAAGCACCATCGGCAGAGCATTGGTTTGGCACGGATGATCTCGGACGGGATGTGTTCTCCCGCGTGTTGCATGGGGCGAGAATTTCACTATGGGTCGGCTTCTTCTCCGTCATCGGTTCGATTATTGCTGGTGCGTTGTTAGGGCTGATTGCAGGATTTTATGGCAAATGGGTGGATATGCTTATCTCACGTCTGTTTGATATCTTGCTTGCTTTTCCAGGCATTCTCCTCGCGATTGCGATTGTCGCTATTCTGGGACCGTCTCTGCAAAATGCCCTGCTCGCCATTGCGATCGTCAACATTCCGACCTATGGCAGACTGGTGCGGTCGAGGGTACTTAGCTTGAGGCAGGAGGAGTTTATTACGTCAGCACGTACGCTTGGGGCGGGTAATGCACGAATTCTGTTTCGGCATATCTTGCCGAATAGTCTTACACCTCTGATTGTGCAAGGCACGCTGGGCATTGGTACCGCGATTATTGAAGCGGCTGCACTCGGATTCTTAGGAATGGGTGCACAGCCACCTGATCCAGAATGGGGCAAAATGCTGTCGGATTCTCGCCAGTTCATCCAAAAAGCACCTTGGACACTCATTTTCCCGGGTCTTTCCATTATGCTCACGGTGCTCGGTTTTAACCTGCTGGGGGATGGACTGCGAGACACGCTTGACCCAAAGATGGCGAAAAAGTAGACGTTATATATCCAGTGATCTCTGTCTATTGCCTTATGCAGGGGGACGTATTGCTCGCAGAAAGGGTTCGAATGTTATGTTTTGATGTTTTCATCGATGGCAATAGAAATATAGGTTTGTTGTCCACGTAACCATTGAACGCGAATTAATATTTGATGAGACAGCCGACTACATAGTCGGCTGTCTGTCCGTTAAACTAACGGGCAGCGTATTCGTAATATATGGTGTATTGTAGAGTGTTTTAATGTTAGTTAGGAAGGCAAACCAAAACTTAATAGCTTATGGAAAAAGGGTTAGATTTTGTTTTACATAGCGTTATCACAGCATTTCACAGCATTCAGTTCTTCCCATTTTGTATTTTTTTGAACCACATGTCACATGAAAGGCCACTACCTCGTTCTATATGCAAACGACAGAAGAGGTGGATATTATGAAAACATTAACGTGCGTTGTCATTGGCGCTGGGTATGCGGGAATTCATACAGTAAAAGAAATCCGTAAACGGTTTAAGGATCAGGTAAATAAGCATCCGCTCCGACTGGTTCTGATTGACGGAAACGCTTTCCATCTGCGTAAAGTGTTAATGTTTAGACCTGCCGTTACAAATGAAGACATACGGATTCCGCTAACCAAGTTGTTTCCGGACGAGGTTGAACTCGTGCAGGCCATGGTCCTCAATATCAATGCGGTAGAGAAAAAGCTGGTATATGTGAATGATGTGGGAGCAGAACATGAGATGAATTACGATATGCTCGTTGTAACAGTGGGCAGTGTGATTCGGCAGCCCGATTCCGATCAGGGTGGAATTGCACTCACCTCACTGGAAAGCGCGCAAAAGATTCGGAGCGCATGGCTTTCTAATCTTCAACAAGCCGCTTCTGAATCTAATGCAAGAGAACGTGAGCGATTAATGCACATTGCAATTGTGGGAGCTGGCATAAGTGGAGTAGAGACTGCTGCAGAGCTAGCTTATTATGCCCGTAGGGATGGGGAGCGGCTAGGACTTGACCCGCAAGCCATCCGAATTGAGCTATACAATGCACATGATCGCCTTTTTCTAGACGGCCCTGCCAAAGTAGGCATGAAACTAGAACGACTTCTCCAAGACATTGGTATAAACACGCTGCATAATAAACGGATCATCAAGGAAGAAGATGGAGTAATATGGTTGTCAGACGGTGAAAAGCGGAGTGTAGGGCTGTGTATCTGGACGCTTGGACTACTGCCTAATCCGATGATTCAGACGATCGGCTTGCCAGTAATATCTGATGGGCATGTGCGTGTTGATGTCAGCTACAGAGTGTCGGATATGCCTGGAGTCTATAGTATTGGCGACTGCGCCAAAATTGTAGACCCGCTTAATGGGCATGTCGATGGCAAGACGTGCAAGGAAGCGATTCCCCAGGCTGCTCGCCTTGCCAAGATTATGCTTGCAGACCTCGAAGGTCGCCAAGCACCGGTTCATGAGAGTTATATGAATTTGTATAGCATCGGACTAGGTCCGGGCAAAGGGTTAACCTGGGTAAACAAATGGGGGATTGATTTTGTCATCACTGGTAAACTGAGTTGGAAAATTAAGGAGTACACATGGGATGCAGCAAGTATGTTGACGACATGATCGGATGAATCGGGGTGGCTGAGATGGAGGAACTATACGGTAGGTATAAAAAGTTATTGCTTACACTGGCTTACCAGATGACGGGTACGTGGACCGATGCGGAAGATGTCGTGCAGGACGTATTTCTTAAAGTATGCGATGTAAATCCGGCTGGTCTGACCGAGGAACCGAAGGCGTATTTGTGTAAAATGGTCGTTAATCGATGCCGAGATTTGTATAAATCGGCTCGCAGGAGACGGGAACGTTATGTAGGAGAGTGGCTCCCTGAACCCATTCCGACTTCAATGGTAGATCCGCTTGATTTAATAATCCGTGATGAATTGCTGTCCTATGCCGTCCTGGTCATGCTAGAGAAGTTGTCTCCGGCAGAACGCGCGGTGTATGTATTGCGTGAGGCTCTTGGTATTGAGTATGGCGATATAGCCGAGATCATTGGTAAAAGCGAGATCAATTGCCGAAAGATGTTCAGCCGTGCAAAGGGGAAAATGGGGCTGAGTGAAGGGGAACCAGATATGATCAAGACGGATAGAGAAGTGTGGATTCGCCAATTTATAGCCGCGTTTGAGCAGGACGACGCAGAGCGAGTTATTTCCATGTTAGCGAGCGATGTCGTTCTCATATCCGATGGGGGAGGGAAAGCACTCGCTGCCGTTCGGCCGATTGCAGAACGCGATTCTGTTTTCAAATTTCTGTATGGTATTTTCCATAAATCATTTCAACATGAAGATGGACTACAGATAGAGGTGAGAGAGATCAACGGCCAGACAGGAGTTGTTATCCGTTTGGGAGAGCGTGTCGATACCGTTGCGCTGATTCATATCATAGAACGTTCTATTCGCAACATTTATCTTATTCGAAATCCAGATAAACTTCGATTTTTTCATCATATCTGAGGTTCAACTCATACTTCATGCCGTTTCGAAGCATCGTTCGAGGCGGCTTTTGTATTGCCTACCCTATTACGTTAAAATAAGAAGATGCGCTCGATTTCAAGCGTTGTTCAATCATTTTGTTAAAATATCCGCCATCATGTTGACACCCAATTTTCCCATATGTTATATAAAAGGTAGGGTTTAGCACTCTAACGACCTGAGTGCTAATACAAGATGTTTTTTAATACACGACTACATATGGAATGATTTTGTTTTGAATATTAAATTGTTGAATTCGAAGAGAACACGAGTGTGGCTGAATAGAAAAAATTCGGTACGTCGTAGCGAGTCTTCCTGAATGTTTTGATCTAGAGAAAGCTCATAATTTCATTAGGTTCTTGGCTAATAGCCTCAGTAGTGGAGGGTGCGGAATCGATTCTGAAGAAGCGGTAGCACTCGCCTTTGTCTCCGTATTTTCACCTATTTAATATAATTCACAAAAATTTGGAGACAACAGCGATCGAAAGAACGATCCGTAACCGGAACGGTCACTGGAGGAGAGCCTTCGACGATAGTGATCTTAATGGGTCTTGAATATGCATTAGATTAGTTCAGGGATTAAGCGACAGAAGAATTTTTGTTCACGTGATGCTTTATGTGGAGATTCTAATTTTACATTTAATATTTAACTCAATCATTCGATATCCAATTTGAGAGGAGACACCCATTCATGGCTAAGAAAGAATTCCAAGCAGAATCCAAGCGTTTGCTAGATATGATGATCAACTCCATTTACACGCAAAGAGAAATCTTTTTGAGAGAGCTGATCTCCAACTCCAGTGACGCGATTGACAAAATATATTACAAAGCCCTCACCGATGACTCACTTGTGTTCAACAAAGAGGACTACTACATTAAACTGACGATCGACAAAGAAAATCGCACGCTCACCCTGACCGATACCGGTATTGGTATGACTCAGGAAGAGCTGGAGAACAACCTCGGAGTTATCGCGAAGAGTGGTTCCCTTGCGTTCAAGAAGGAAAATGAAGCAAAAGATGGACATAACATCATCGGACAATTCGGGGTTGGTTTCTACTCCGCGTTTATGGTGGCTGACAAGCTGACCGTGACGAGTAAAACGCTGGGCAGTGATGAAGCATGGAGATGGGAATCCGAAGGTGCGGATGGATATACGATCACGCCAGCAGAGAAGGATTCTGTAGGAACTGAGATCGTTCTGACGATCAAGCAAAATACCGAAGAAGATTCATATGACGAATTCTTGGAAGAGTACCGCCTGAGATCCATCATCAAGAAATACTCTGACTTCATTCGTTACCCAATCAAGATGGATGTGACAGGACAACGTCCGAAGGAAGGTACAGAGAACGAGTTCGAGGAATACCAAGAAGAACAAACCGTTAACAGCATGGTACCGATCTGGCGTAAAAATAAAAGCGAGCTGACCGAAGAAGATTACACGAACTTCTATATGGAGAAGCGCTACGGTTTTGACAAACCGCTGAAGCACCTGCACATTAGCGCGGATGGCGCAGTGGTATACAATGCAATCTTGTTTATCCCAGAGAATACACCGTTTGATTATTACACCAAAGAGTATGAAAAAGGTCTTGAGCTCTACTCCAACGGCGTATTGATCATGGACAAGTGTGGCGACTTGCTGCCGGATTACTTCGGTTTTGTTAAAGGTATGGTGGATTCCGAGGATCTATCTCTGAATATCTCCCGTGAGATGCTGCAGCATGACCGTCAACTCAGCCTGATTGCGAAGAACATTAAGAACAAGATCAAGAGCCAACTGCAGAGCTTGCTCAAGGACGAGCGTGAAAATTACGAGAAGTTCTACCAAGCATTTGGACGTCAGTTGAAATATGGCGTATATAGCGACTATGGTGTGAACAAAGATACGTTGCAGGATCTGCTGCTGTTCTCTTCTTCCAAAGAGAAGAAGCTGGTAAGCTTGGATGAGTACGTCTCCAGAATGCCGGAAGATCAGAAGTATATCTACTATGCATCTGGTGAATCAATCGAACGGATCGAGAAGCTGCCACAGATCGAGGGTGTACTCGACAAAGGCTATGAAGTGCTCTACTTCACGGACGATATCGACGAATTTGCGATCAAGATGATCACGAACTATAAGGAAAAAGAATTCAAATCCATCTCCAGCGGTGACCTTGGCATCGAAGACAGTGCGGACAAAGAAGAAACGGAAGCACAGGACAACGAAAACAAAGAGTTGTTTGAAGCGATGCAAACACAGCTCGCAGGCAAAGTAAAAGCGGTTAAAGCTTCGAAACGTCTGAGAAGCCACCCGGTATGTCTGTCCACTGAGGGCGAGCTAACCATTGAGATGGAGAAAATTTTGAAAGCTATGCCTAATAGTGAAAATGTACAGGCAGATAAAGTGCTGGAGATCAACGTGAACCACGATGTCTTCCAATCGTTGAAAGATGCATTTGCACAAGACAAAGAAAAATTGAGCTTGTACACAAGCCTGTTGTATCACCAAGCCTTGCTGATTGAAGGGTTGCCGATTCAAGATCCAGTTGAATTCACAAACGATATTTGTAAAGTGATGGTGTAACACGACATTTTAACTTTTTGAACGAAAGGCAGGACATTCATGTCCTGTCTTTTTAGTGTACCAACAGGTACATGTCATAGGATAAGCATGCCAACCAAATGATGTCCAAAGAACTTCACGAGTTAGTTAATCTAAACGATTGGTGTGAGGGCAGAAAGTGAGCTATCAGCCGTATTAACATGAGCTGTTGGCGACTCCATTAATCAAGCAGTCTCATACCAATTTCGATGCAAATGGAAAATTGCCTATTCTCTTTTTAAAAACATACTTGACAGGTAGGGATAAGGGGGTTATATTGGTTTCAATAATACTTCACTACTAATTAAATGAACAGTGAAATAATTTCTGAGCTCATTGGATCACCAAAGGCTCCAGTACATCATCCCCGTGGGGAAGGTGTGCCGGAGCCTTTTTTTATTGCCTCCACGCGAGGAATGAGGCCGAGTTCACAGAAGGGAAGGCTGCCTAATGGATAAAGGAACATGGGAGCAACTAACGATCGTAGATGACCTATACCGCAAAATGGTACGTAGATTTGTGAAAGAGCGGGATCGCGTTAGCGTGGAGGGTGTGACGTTACCTGCCATGCTCATTCTACAAAAGATCATTCGCGATGGTGAGCAGCGACTTGGCGATCTGGCAGAACAGATGGATTTTACCTCAGGTGCAATCACAGCGCTGAGTGACAAGCTGGAAAGCGCCGGATATACGGTACGCCGTCGTAAGGAGGATGATCGGCGCACGGTATTGTTGGATATTACCGCCAAAGGGCGGGAGATGGTAGCGCGCAACAACAACATCGGTGATCGATGTATTACGCTTCTGTTTCAAGGGTTCACGGTAGAGGAGCTGGAACAGCAGAGCCGTTTCTATGAACGGATATTTGCCAATCTGGAGGGATTCTCCGAAACATTGCTGGGGCTGGCAGAACAGAATGCGGAGGCTCCATCACCTGTGGATCAGGAACAGAAGCCTGCACGAAACAGTGAGAAAAATTATTTGAGTTATTAATTAGCGAGTTTTCAGACACGACCTAGTTTTATAAACCACTACTAAGGAGCGGATTACGATGGGACACTCAACAATTTACCCGACAGGGGCAACGGTATTTCAACCAGAAAAAGCATGGAGTGGGTATACGATCTTTCAGGCAGGGGATGAAGGTGTTGTTCTGATCGACATGAACGGCAGAGAAGTGCGTCTGTGGAAAGGATTGATCGGTTTTCCGGCCAAATTATTTCCGGGTGGCTACGTGCTTGGAAGCACTGGACGCAGAGATCCCAAGTTTGGTATTCAGGATAATCTCGATTTGGTTCAGGTGGATTGGGACGGTAACATCGTCTGGAGATACGACGGATATGAACACATTGAGGACCCTGGTTATGAGCCGCTCTGGTATGCAAGACAGCATCATGACTATCAGCGGGAAGGTAATCCAGTGGGGTATTATGCACCAGGGTTGGTACCGAAGATCGGTAGTGGTACCACACTCATTCTGTCTCACAAAAACGTCAATAATCCGAACATATCGGATAAGCCGTTGTTAGATGATACGATCCTCGAAGTGGATTGGCAGGGCAATATCATATGGGAATGGGCGGCGAACGAGCATTTTGAGGAACTAGGGTTCGACGAAGCGGCACGCAATGTGTTATTCCGTGATCCCAACTCTCGGTCCTTTGGTCATCTGGGAGGGGGCGTGGGAGACTGGCTGCATATCAACTCTGCTTCGTATGTCGGGCCAAACCGCTTTTATGATGCCGGGGACGAACGTTTCCATCCGGACAACATTATCTGGGATGCACGCGAAGCCAATATTATTGCAATTACAGACAAACGCACAGGTAACATCGTCTGGCAGCTCGGGCCAGATTACTCCCGACCAGAAGTGAAGCATATTGGATGGATTATCGGTCAGCACCATGCCCATATTATCCCGAAAGGACTGCCTGGTGAAGGTAACCTGCTGGTGTTCGACAACGGCGGATGGGCTGGATATGGTCTGCCGAACCCGGCTTCTCCGATTGGGCTGAAATCAGCGGTGCGTGATCATTCCCGGGTATTGGAGATTGATCCGGTCACGTTGGAGATCATCTGGCAGTATACACCGGCAGAAGCAGGCTTTTCGGTACCGACGGATTCATACAAATTCTATAGTCCATATATTAGCTCGGCTCAACGGCTTGCGAACGGTAACACACTTATCACGGAAGGGTCGAACGGACGTCTGTTCGAGGTCACGCGCGAGCATGAACTAGTTTGGGAATACATCTCGCCGTATTGGAATGGTCGTAATACCAACATGGTGTATCGTTCTTACCGTGTTCCTTATAGCTGGGTGCCCCAGTTAGACAGACCGGAAGAAACGGCGATTGAGCCGATCAGTGTCGAGAACTATCGTGTCCCAGGAGCTGCTTCAAAAGGGGCTGAATCGGTCGTGAGTGTCATAGCAACACTGCCATTCGTCGAAGAAGCTGCCTGCGTGACGACCTCACATGATTTGAAGTCCGATAAAGGCGACCATACGAATGAATAGGATAAACATTAATTATACGCAGGGGTGATTACCGTGAAAAGATCATTGATCCATTCATCCATAATACTTATGGTTACGACTATGCTTATACTTTCCGGTTGTGCATCGGGAGAAGAGGGCGGGGCGCAGACCGGAAATGTTAGTGCCGAAGGGAAAAAAGTGAAAATCAGGATTGCGGATACGGCAAGCAATCCGACGTTTCGTGTCGGTATCGAGAAAGGATTCTTTGCGGAACAGGGTATTGACGCTGAGAGTATGATTTTCGGTACGCCTGCCGAAGGTGTGAACGCCTTGTTCATTAATCAGATCGATATTGCCTATGGTGCGGACTTCCCTGTATTAAACGCTCTCTCCAAAGGTGACTATTCCGTCATCGCTTCGGCCGGGCAAGCAACGGATTATGCGGCTGCGTCTTGGAAATTGTACGTGAGTAACGACATTCAAGCCGCTGCCGATCTAAAAGGAAAAAAAGTGAGCTTTTTGAGAGGGACCTTCATTCCCTATTTATGGGATGAGTATCTGAAGGAGAACGGAGTGGCACTGCAGGATGTAACGCAGGTGGGTCAGGGTTCTTTTGACGAGACATATATCGCACTGAAGCAAGGTGATCTAGATGCTGCCTGGGTTGTTGGCTCAGCATTGACCGACAAATTCGATGCGCTGGACAACGTGCATCAGCTATCGGATATGTCGAAAACCTCAGTGCGACTTGGCATGGGACTTGTTGCGAGTGATGCGTTCATTTCAGAGAATCCTGAAATAATTGGCGGGTTCCTAAAGGCACTCAATCAAGCTTCAGAGTATGCGCAGGCTCACCCAGAAGAAGTGGCTGACTTGCAGTACAAGTTAACGAAGCAGCCAAAAGAAGCGACTTTGAAGGATATCCCGATCAACCCTTGGGTTGTTGGTTTCACTCAAGCGGCCTTTGATAGCCTTGCCAAGCAAAAGCAATATATGGTCGATAATGGAATCATTCAGCAGGATTTTGATCTTGCAAGTAAATTGAAGTTGGAGCCGTTAAGCAAGGTGCTACCGGATCAGGTCACTTTTGATAAGTAGATACATGAGTACAGAGGAGGGTCTTGCATGTCAACACCTGCAACGATATCGGCTATTGAGATCGAACAGCTTCGTAAAAGCTATAACGATGTGACGGCTGGAGATGTTCATTACATTATCAAAGATGTGAATTTGATCATTAGGGGAGGAGAATTCTTTGTCCTGCTGGGGCCAAGCGGATGCGGCAAATCAACGTTGCTTAACATGATAGCAGGTTTTATTTCCAAATCAAGCGGACAATTGAAAGTCAATGCGAGTGAAATCGTGAAACCGGGTAAAGACCGAGCTATGGTGTTTCAACAGGCAGATTCTTCACTGTTTCCATGGTTAACTGTGAGGCAGAATGTGGAGTTCGGGCTGCGTATGGCACATGTACCTAAGGCTGATCGGAAGGCGATCTCAGATCGGTTTATCGCGATGGTTGGTTTGAATGGTCACGAATCCAAATTCCCGAAGGAACTTTCAGGCGGCATGAAGCAACGTGTTCAGCTTGCACGGGTCCTTGCCAACGATCCGGCCATCCTGTTAATGGATGAACCATTTGGAGCGCTCGACGCGATGACACGCAGGACGATGCAGAAGGAATTGGTCAATATCTGGCGTGAGACGAACAAAACGGTTATTTTTGTGACCCATGACATTCAGGAAGCGTTGCTGCTTGGTGAGCGAATTGGCATCATGTCGGTGGGGCCGTCCTCCAACATTATGGACATTTATGACGTACATTTGCCTTACCCGCGCAATATCGCCTCCGAGGAACTAGGAGCCCTGTACGAGCAGATTGGCAGCCATTTTGAGAAATAGGGGGTGGACATTATGAAATGGTTGGAACGTAAATGGATCACAGTTCCGATATTATGGTTAGTGGTTATCGGTATTTGGCAGATAGGCGCGTTGATCTACGGATCGGATGTTGTTCCAGGGCCATGGGCCACCTTGCTGGGAGCCAAGGAGTTGATTGCTGATGGCACATTGGTGCAGTATATTGGTATCAGCTTTCAGCGCGTGCTCATTGGATGGGTACTCGGCAGCCTGATTGCTATTCCGATTGGTCTGTTGATCGGTCAGGTACATATCATCCGTGTGTTTGCAGAGCCGTTCCTGAATTTTATCCGCTTCATTCCACCAATCGCGTTCATTACGTTGTTTCTGGTCTGGTTCGGAATCGGAGAACAGTCGAAGATTGCCCTGATTATGTACGCGACCTTTTTTATTGTAATTCTTAATACATTAACTGGTGTGCTTGCAGTGGAGGAAGATAAAATACGTTCAGCCCGCAGTATGGGAGCAAGCGAGTGGCAGATATTGCTGTACGTGGTTGTGCCAGCAACGACGCCGTACATTTTTACCGGAGTAAGGCTGGCTATGGGGACATCTTACATGGCAATCATCGGAGCGGAAATGATAGCTTCCAATGAAGGTGTCGGTTACTTAATTTGGAATTCGCGCTTATTCTTCCGCACAGACTGGATATTTGTTGGCTTAATATGCCTGGGGTTCATGGGATTTACTACCGACAGAGTGTTCAACTGGTTTGGGCGCAAGGTGTTAGGTAGGTACGGTATATCCAATGCACCAGCGTGGAAAAGGTAAACTGGGAAGACGGTATGAATGAACACATGAGCGATTCGCAAACGTAACATTTTGCGAGGTCGCTTTTTTCATTTCTATGGACTCTTATATGGACTCTATTTGGAGCAGAATGCACCAGCATATATGTTGAGAGGTTGCACGAACGATCATTGGTCAGGGTATAATGAGATAAAGAGGACTGACCATAACAAGTTGATGTGAGAAGATATAACAATGACAGATAGGTTTTGCTTTTCGAAACCGCTGATTATGTGTATAATCACTCAAAATAGAGACAGTCGGCTAGGAGTGATCAAGATGCAATGGAACGATCTGAGAGAACATAGACAATATCCTGAATTGACGAAGCTGGATGGGGCTCGCGCAGCCTATGAACGGGATTATTCGAGACTAATTCACTCACCAACTTTCCGTCGGTTACAAGGCAAATCCCAGGTGTTTGGGGCAGGAACAGGCGACTATTATCGTACTCGTTTAACTCATTCACTAGAGGTAGCACAGATTGCACGAGAGGCAGCGAGAAGTCTGCTTCGTCGTTTTCCCGAGGTGGATTGGAATCAGGCAGAAAACCCTGGTCTCATTATCGATTCAGAGGTAGTGGAATGTGCAGCGATTGCGCATGATTTTGGCCATCCGCCGTTTGGGCATAAAGGGGAAGAAGTGTTAGACGGTATCCTGGATGATCTCATCAACACCGAGTTGAAGAAGATCATGAAGAAGAGTCGCAGTGCGAAGACACCTAGACCGGAAGCAGAAGTTCGTGCTGAACTGAAGCGTAAGTATGAACATTTTGAAGGCAATGCGCATAACTTCCGTCTCATCATGTATCTGGAGAAACGGGAAGATATCGACGGTCTTAATCTGTCTGATGCAGTACTGCTGGGGATTAATAAATACCCTTATCCGGGGACAGAGAGCAAGAAGGGCATGTACCACCACGAGTGGCAGTATATTCGCGAGATCCGTGATCGTTGGAGCATTCCGGCGGGCAAGAAGACGCTTGAAGCGCAGCTGATGGATCTGTGTGACGATATTGCCTACTCCGCGCATGATCTAGAGGATGGCATCAAAGCAGGCAAAATTGAAGTGCATGAGCATTTCCTGCAAGACCCTCATATCAATCGACTTATCGTAGATAAAATTACGACGCTTGAGGATCTGTTCTGGAACGGTTGGACACATGAAGCTATTGGGCAAAAGGTAGAAGAGGTACTTGCTTCATTTCTGCGTGTATGGAATGAGAAAATGCCATTCTGTGAGCATGATTACTCACGGACTCGCCGTGAGGTCAAGGCGTACTGGGTAAGTTTGTTTGTAGGCAGTCTAGGCGTAATTGACGACGGGAACTGGAAGAAGGTTACGTTTGTTCGAGAAGGCAAGGAAGATCTCGATATGCTGCGCACGGTGAGTGTGCTGAAAAGCTTCGCTTGGGTGACCATGATTCGTGACCTGCGTGTGCAACGGCTGCAAAAGCGTAGTGAATGGATGATTAAACGCCTATGGGATGCATTCCTAGATCCAGAGACATCCAAGTCGATCATCCCGTCGGACTGGCTGCAACGGTATGAGAAGGATCAGGCGAAGTCGAATCCGATCTGGACGTGGGAGCATATGGTGATTGATTATATTGCTGGTATGACGGATGCTTTTGCCGAGAAAATCTATAACGAACTGTATGGCTTAAAGGTTGGCTCCATTTACGATCTCGACTAGAGATACAGGTTGTTCCATAAAAGTATACAAGGACAGGGAGATGAGACGCTTGGATATTCGGACAAATCCTCCAACCCATCTGGGCGTGCTTGACTTAGTTCCAAGGCTTGGCGGCGTGTCAGCAGAGCAGGCATTACAGCAAGCGGTAACGCTCGCTCAACATGCCGAAGAATGGGGATATTTACGATACTGGACATCAGAACATCATGATATGGAAGAACTCGCTTCGGCATCTCCAGAGGTGCTTCTTGCTCATATCGGAGCGAGAACCTCCTCGATTCGGCTAGGATCGGGTGCAGTGCTTCTGCCGCATTACAGCGCACTTAAGGTAGCTGAATCGTTCCGCTTACTTGCATCACTCTATCCTGGGCGGATTGAGTTGGGTCTGGGAAGGGCGCCTGGTGGTGGGCCTCATGCTACGATGGCGCTGAGTGGTAACTATCTACAGCATGTATCCAAACTGCCTGATAAGCTGGAAGCACTCACTGCACTCCTTGAGGATCGGTACACCTATGAGGAGCATGAGGTACAAGCACGACCTATTCCAGAACATCCATTATCGGTATGGATGCTCGGCACGAATGTGAAGAGTGCTGAGTTTGCTGCCCGTTTTGGTATGGGATATGTATTTGGCCAATTTATGAGTGAGGCAGATGGAACGGAGGCTGTGCGGCGATACCGGGAAGGTTTTGTTCCTAGTGCGCATCGAACCGAGCCGGAAGTGATGGTGGCTTTGAGTGTGCTATGTGCGGAGGATGAGGAGCAAGCGCTAAGCTGGAGTCGTCAGATGGAAGAGCGGCGCAGAGCGAGAACGACTGGTGATCCTTCACAGAGTAACGGTGATGAGAATACTTCTAATGCAGATGGGGAGCCATCGGATCGGCATATTGCCGGAACCCCCGAGCAGGTGTGGAAGCAGATGGATCAAGTCGGCGCACGGTTGCGTACGAATCAATTGCTAATCGTGACGGCAGGCCCTGATTATGAGCGAAGACTTGAATCTTACAAACTTCTCGCCGAATATCAGAGAAGGCTCAACCTATAGGGAGTCAGGGAAAGCTGGCACAGTAAGGCTAAAACAGCCTTGGGATATAGCGTGATTTAAAATGCTTATACACTATTTTGTCTTACAATAGATAGGAAGAGCTGCAGTTCACGAATGTTGGTGTGCTGCAGTTTTTTTATGATTTTATAGGTAGAAAGGTTTGGGAATTAGGCTTATACTTCATGAAGATGAAAATATGTCACAGATCCTATGCGGCATTCACAAGATTTTACAAAACAAAGTATCTTAATAACAAAAGAATGTTATAATACTTTACGTCTGTTTTGTCACAGATATAATATAGAAAAGGATATTTTGCAAGATGCCAAAAGAAGGTTGATTAGCAGACAAAAGTCCTAAAAATCCATTATTTTGAACAAGCACTAATAAGCCAAATCCGGCATGAGGGGGAAATCGTATGTTCAGCAGATTCAAGATCAAGAGTATTGGTCTGCGTATCAGCATCGCGTTCTATCTGTTAATCCTCTGTTTAATTCTTCTGAGCGTGACCATTATCACTCGAATGAATTCGATGGAAGCCAACACAAACGAAATAACGGGTAACTGGATGCCCTCCATTCAGCAGATTAATCGAATCAATTATACGACAGAGCATATTTTATCGCTGAGCTACCGTCATTTCGATGCACAAGCAGCAGACAAGACGGGGCTAGCGGAAGAGCGTACTCAGTATATTCGTGAAACGGCTCAGGCTATAAAGATATATGATCAGCAGCAAAAAGCTCCAGAGGAGAAGGAACATTGGGATGCCTTCAAATCCAAGTGGGAAGCTTACCTCAAAATCAATACCCAATCTATCAAGCTCAGCGATGAAGGGCAAGAGCAGCTCGCGAAGGAAGTATCGGAGAAGGGTGCCGATTCGTTTGATGCTATGCAGGTTGATCTTGATTACTTGGTGGAATACAACCAAAATCAATCTGACTTATCTGCGGCTCAAACTATTCGTTCCGTGCAGGATGGTCGTATGATTATCATTATTGGTGTTCTGATCATGATCGTGATTACAGTGATCACCATTCCGATTATCCGTTCCCAGGTCGTTAAACCGCTGCTTCGCGTGATTAGTGCCGTGAAGTTGATTGCCGAAGGGCAATTGAATGTTCAGGACATACATACGAAACATCAGGATGAAGTCGGCGTTCTGGCTAAGGCAGTCAATGACATGAAAGGTAACCTGACTTCAATGGTGCTGAATGTAAGACGTGTTGCAGAGGCGGTGAACCGTCAGAGCAGTGAACTAGCGATTTCCTCGGAAGAGGTTAAGATCGGTAGTAGTCAAATTGCACTCACCATGGAAGAGTCAGCGAAGGCGGCTGAGAGTCAAGCGGAAACGGCAGTACAGTCTGCACGTACGGTTGAGGAATTGAATGAGCACATTCAGCAGCACACAGAACAAGGGAAACAGCTGCGTATCATGTCGGATCTTGTGTTAGAACAAGGACTGAATGGACGCAAGGCGATGGAACAGTCAGTTCAACAAATGAAGCAAATCGCAAGTTCTGTCTCGATCTCAATGGATAAAATGGAACAGTTGGATCGCAAGAATGAGGATATCACGAAGCTCGTACAAGTGATCCATGATATCGCACGTCAGACGAACTTGCTTGCATTGAATGCCTCGATAGAGGCAGCCCGTGCTGGAGAGAGTGGCAGAGGATTTGCGGTCGTAGCCGCTGAGGTTCGCAAATTATCAGAGGCTGTACAGACGTCGGTAGAAGAGATTACAACGATTACCCAAGATATTCAGCAGGACTCCCAAGGGGTTGTCTCTGAATTGAGGACTGGCGTTCAAGAGACTGAACGTGGACAGGAGCAAGTCCTGCAAACGGGAAGTGTGTTTAAGAATATCAATGAGTCGGTTGAGGGCATGGTTCAGGTAATTGGTACGATGACGGATGGGCTTGAAGGCATGCAGGAAGCAAGTGGACGCATGAATGACTTCAGTCAACAGATCTCGGCTGTATCGGAACAATCTGCGGCGAGTGTCGAGGAAGTATCGGCATCAGCAGAAGAGCAAGTTAGCTCGATGGAAACGATTAGTGGCAGCATTCAGAATCTGAAGGAGTTGTCCGATGACCTGCTTACTTCCATTGAGAAATTAAAAATATAGACCTTCTTCTAGGTATGAATAAGTGGGATTGTTGAACTTGCATTTATAATAGAAGAAACATGAAGGATGGCTGCTGTTTTGAACGAATCCAATTGTAAATTTTCCGCAAAAGGAAGTTATCTGTACACCTTTGCTTGCCACGAGAATGAACGTGAGTTATGTATGCTTGAACTGGAAGTTCTGCTGCGTCACGCTTCAGAAATTCATTCGATCTCTGGGGCATATGTCAGATCGGATATCGACATTCCACCTGGAAGAAGTCCGTTTATTCGCGGCAGGTTAGAAGTGAGTGCTGAGGCAGACTCGATCAGCGAGCTACTGCCATTTGCTTCAGCGATCCAGCTAATGCCGGAGGAGACGTTCAAGGTCGTTTGTCTGAAAGAAGGAGACGACACGCCAGACTACGAATCTGCTCGCAAGCTGGAGAGACAAGTCGGGATGTGCATTCAGGGTAAAGCGCAGATGAAGGAACCGAAAGTGACTTTCGGCCTAATCCATGCTGGTGGAAAATGGATCTTGGGGCGGTGGACAGAAGCAGATCGTTCTTGGCAGAATCGCCGCAACAAGCCGCAAAATTATTCAACTGGATTCGGTGTAACTCTGGCTAGATCACTTGTAAATATTGCGGTTCCAGAGATTCAGGGTCATCGATTGCTTGATCCATGCTGCGGAATGGGAACAGTAGTTATTGAGGCGATGTCCATGGGGATTGAGACTAGAGGCAATGATCTGAATCCTCTCGCAGTGCAAGGTGCACGTGTTAATCTTCCGGCTTACGGATATGACGCGGCATGTATAACTTTAGGTGACATGAATGATTTGCAAGGTACTTATGATGCAGCCATTTTGGACATGCCCTATAATCTATGCTCTGTTCTTCCAGATGATGAGCAACGAGCGATGCTCACAAGTCTACGGCGATTGACTGGAATAGCAGTAGTTGTCTCTACCGAATGGGTGGAGAACCACTTATTATCTGCAGGCTGGAAGGTGACACACTACTGCAAGGTGAGTAAAGGTACGTTTGTACGACATATCTGGTTATGCATATAGGCTCGTGTGCAACTGGAAACTATTTCAGTTGCTGATACTAAATTTCTTTAAAGATAATGTAAAATAAAGTAAAATGATAGAAAATGAAAACCTCCAATCCTGGAAAAGTATGTATTCCGGAGAGGAGGTTTTCTGTTATTTGTACAATTATGCATAGAAATGATTGGATGATTTAGTACTGATGATCATAATCTACCGGATTACGAGGGAGTGATTTGCCGGCAAGGTAGGCCTCTAAATTTTCTAGGAAAATATCGAGTGCGCGATCCTTATATGCTTCTGTGCTCCCTGCAATATGCGGTGTAATTAATACATTGTCCATCCCCCACAGAGGGTGCTCTGAAGGGAGAGGTTCCTCTTCAAATACATCCAGACCGGCAAAGGCGAGGTGTCCGCTATTTAGAGCATCTAGAAGCGCATCGGTTTTCACACTAGGGCCTCGTCCCACATTAATGAAGCAGGCACCTGGTTTAAACTGTGCGAAGGCGGCCTCGTCATAGAGATGCTTCGTCTCATCCGTTAGTGGCAGGATGTTAATGACATAGTCACCTTGCCCTAAGGCTTCGTGTAAACCGGACATGTCATACATACGATCAACATTAGGGACATCTTTACCGGAGCGACGCACACCAATGACGTTCATGCCTAGCGCTTTGAGAATTCGAGCTGTTTCACTGCCGATCTCTCCTACGCCAGCGATGACAGCTGTTTTTCCGTGTAATTCAGGCAGAGGCTGATCAGGTGCTTTCCATTCACGTTGCTGTTGGTGTAGCATCGCTTGTCTCAACCAACGGCTGTGAGATAACATCATGCCCAAAATAATTTCTGTAATTGGAATAGAGTGAACTCCATTTGCACTGGTTACTTGAATTTGCTGTTGTTCCAGATCAGAGAATGGCAGGTTATCGACACCGGCAGACCAGACCTGAATCCACTTCAAGGAGCCTTGCTTCTTGAGTACATGTTCTGTAATGAGAGGAGACCAGCCAAGAATGATTTCAGCTTCTTGTAGCTCTGCACTGTTCATGTCTTTGGCTTTGCCAACATTCAAGGTATAACCAGGTGCAGCGTCCAAAATTCGTTGTTGCTGTTCCTCTGACAGTGCTGGAAAACATACAATTTTACCCATGATATGTAGCCTCCTAAGTTTTATTCACTTGTAATATCAAGTGTAGCAGATTTGAAGTTGATGTGCAGAAAGAGCAAGTGGGTAGGTGGCTACCTCTAAGGCATTCTGGCATCGAATACGTCAGTGCAACATTTTTTGGTTGGATATATATATTTATTTACCCAACTTGAAACAATAGGTATGACTGTGAAATAATAAAACGAACTTTAGAGGGGTGTATCCGATGAACTATCGTAACCATAATGATTCGCATGTTAATCATCATTCGCAACAAGAAAGGCTGTTTACAGCCATTCGCCTTCCTGATCCCATTCAGGAAACGCTGCAAATGGATGCAAGGCTTGCGCAGAGCAAACTCGATTTTCGCAAGTGGACTCATCACAAAGATTATCATATCACTTTGCAATTTCTGGGAGATACGCTTGTAAGTAACATGGGTCATCTTCGGAAGGCACTTCGTGAAGTCAGTGCAGAAGTTCAATCCTTTTCGTTGCAAATTACCGATTGGGGTACATTCGGACTGGAGCAGACACCAAAAGTGCTGTGGAAAGGTGTTAGCGGAGAAATGGATCGTTTGAATCTGTTGCAGAAGCGAATTGTAGAAGCGACATCCGAGCTGGGATATAAAGCTGAGTTAAGACCCTATCGACCTCATATTACAATCGCTAGAAAGTTCCTGGGAGTTGTCCCTGGAAATGAAAATAAAGGAATTATTGAGGTGCTTCCAGAACATTCTACTGGAACACTTTCATGGAATGTGGAGGATTTCGTACTTTATGTGACGAGGCTTGGACGTAGCCCGATGTATGAGATTGTGGAGACGTTTTCTTTTTCCGGAAAATGATTTATATCCCATATAATCACATTGACATTACGTTGTTCCCTATGTAATATTAGCCATCGTTATTCAAATTCTTTTTTTTGGGTTACTTAGATTAGGGAATTGTTGCGACTAGGAGGAATCTTCGAATGGATATTATAAGCAAGAATCGTTGGGTAGCACCGATGTTATCTGTGCTGCTTGTGTGTATAGTGGGGGTTAATGTAGTCCAGGCGACTGGGAAGTGGAATGAGGATGGCGATAGTAAGCAGATGACTGAGCTCGCAGCGTCTGTGAATAATGGGGCAGTTTCTTCAAACGAGGATAGGCGAATGCTGCAAGACGGGACAAGTCTGTCTAAAGATACGTCTGCTTCGAATGCAGACTGGATTAATACGCTTCCGGCCAAAAATTGGCTTGTTTCTGCTCAGGAAGAGCAAGAGCTAGCAGAGGCTAGAGCCAAAAATAAGGCAAGAGCAGCGGCGGCAGCTCAAGCTAAGAAAGAAGCAGCAGTAAAATTGGCGAAGATCGAGAAAGCCAAAGCAGCAGCTGCACTTACAACTCCCCCCAAAAAACTTTACTTTACGCGGACCAAACTTCTGAACCAGGCGGACTCGAAGCTCGCTACCTGGTCATACAGTGTGTCTGATAAAGATGTGCTTCTGCTGCAAAAAATCGTCATGGCAGAGGCGGAAGGTGAACCGTACGAAGGCAAAGTGGCAGTTGCCAATGTTGTCTTAAACCGGCTGCGGTCAGCCAATTTTCCCGACTCCATTTATAAAGTGATTTATCAGAAATCTCAGTTTAGTCCTGTAGCTAACGGACGTTTAAAACGCGTTGTTCCGAATGAGGACAGCATTAAGGCCGTGAATGCAGCATTGAACGGGAAGAAGGAAGTAGCCGATGATACGTATTATTTCTTATCATTGACGCTTGCGGATGATCTGACAGTGGCTCGTTCACAGAAAAAGGTAAAAACAATCGGTCATCATACATTTTACAAGTAAAACAAGCTGGATGTGTTAAGAAATCAAAGGTCGGTTCAAAAGGGTGCTAATCGTCCCGAAAATTCTGCAAACAGGCAGGCTAGTTAACTATGTGAGCTTCACTGGTGACCCAAAATAGCCGGATTGTCCTGGTTTATTTCGTGGTTTTCGAAAGATCATTACTTTTAAATTACCCTTTTATATGGAAAATCATACGATAAAATTATCGAAATAAAAAAGGTTCCTTCCAACTTGTGGAGGGAACCTTTTTTTGCATGGTGTAATTCGATAGAAATAGACTAGATGAGGTGAAATGAGATCATATAACTCGTCTTATCCTCAGTACGACCCTCATAGAACGAATCTAAAGGGGTCTAGAGGGCTTAGAATGGTATTCTAGTACCTGACAGCGGCGTGGCAGTAATTCCTGCTGTAAAACGCTCCTTAGGAGCGTTTGTAAGTTCCGTAGTCGTCGGAAATAATAAGTCATGAACAGCTTGTGCGCAGCATGTAGGATCGTAAGTCGATTTTGGCTTGGTGAGTTTAGCCGTATTAGGCTGTTCCTCGGCCGATGTCTGAGCAGAATGTGGATCACATAATTCGCCAAATCGTTTCGAAATGACCTCTGCTGAATGAATGACCTGCCCATATCCGGCTTGTACGAAATACTCACAATTTTCTTCCTCTTGCCCCGGAAGCGGAGGAACAAACAGCATAGGCAATCCTTTCGCCAGTGCCTCCGTACATGTCATGCCACCAGGCTTCGTGATTAGCACATCGGATACATCCATCAGCTTGCTGACTTCACGGGTATATCCATAGATCCGAATGTTCGGATGCTGGAAGCAAGGCATTTCTTTCATTTTGGCTATCATCTTTTCATTGCTCCCGAGACAGAAGAGAAGCTGCACACGGTCTGCCCAAGAAGTTAATGCCTTCATATGTTCCTCGTCAAAAGAAAGTCCCCAGCCTCCACCCATCAGCAGAGCTGTAGGCATATCCTTAAGGCCAGACTCCTGTCTTAACGTGGCTTTATCTCCTGCCTCCCAGAAGTCGGGATGCACTGGAATGCCCGTAATTTGAATACGAGATGGTTCGACCCCTCTAATCTCTAGCAATGCTTTTACCTGTGGGGTAGAGACCAGATATTTGTTCACCTCTGGATTAATCCACGTTCCATGGACATCGTAATCGGTAACGACGGTATATAAAGGAACATCAAGTCCTTGGCGCTTAAGCCTAGAAATGACCGCATTCGGAAATGGGTGGGTACAGATTACGGCATCTGGCTTCAATTGAGCTACGACCTGCGCCGTTTGCGTATAGAAAATACGGTGTAGCGCTAATTTTGTAAAACCGTTCAGTGATTTGTTATATTGCGTGCGGTATAACAAACTGACAAGTTTGGGCTGCACAGACAAGGTTTTGCGGTATGCAGAGAAAATTAACGGGGCTACCGTTGGATTCAAAAATTTACCGAGCTCAATCACTCGACTATGGATATGCGGGCTTACTTTCTTAATTCCGCTTGCCAGTGCATGGGCGGCTTGGGTGTGACCGGTGCCGAAACCTTCGGATAATAAGAGCACTCTTGGTTTTCGCATGAGTTCACCTTTATTCATAAATTTAAATTCAAATCAGTTGTAAGTAGATTTTGCCGGAACGTTGCGATACTACAAGAATATACAACGAGGCGGAAAATCATGTTTTTTTATTCGTTAGATAATTACACAAGATTAAGAGTTCTGAGACATATAACTTCCGTTTCATTCGCGTTGATGGAATCATCATACACTATAGACGACGCTCCACGTAGTTTCCACTGCATTTCGGTTAAAAAATATTAACACAAATTTTTATATTTAGGGTTGCAATCATTTTTCAAAGGTGGTATTGTAATTTTTGACCGAATGACCGAAATGTATTTTTGGTCAATTCCTAAAGGACGATCATGGAATAAAGGAGGAGATATGATGGCTCCGATTGACCGGAGACAGCAGGTGATACAAGCGGCAGCGCAATCGTTCGCCATGTTCGGATACAAGGCGACCACGATGGATCAGGTAGCCAAAATTGCGAATGTGGGCAAAGGAACGATTTACACGTTTTTTACGAATAAGGAGCAGTTGTTTGATCAGATTTTGGTAGATGTCATCCAGGAGATGAAGAACATTGCTCATCGTGAAGTTCATCAGGAAAGTGCGTTTTTTGAGAATCTGTTCCGCGTTCTTGATTCATTGTTGGAATTCAGACGGGATCACGATCTGTTGGTGAAACTTGCCCAAGAGCTAAAGGATTTCGGTACACTTCAGGCCAAAGAAGGTCTAGATAAAGTGGAAAAGGTCATTTCGGACTTTCTGACACGTGAGTTAGAGAAGGCTAAGGCATCAGGCGAAATTCGCGACTGCGATCCACAGGTCGTGTCATTTATGATGATTCGATTATACATTGCCCTGACGTCGGATTGGAATAAGCAACACGAGCCACTTAGCAAGGAACAGATCAAGAGCTACTTTCGCCTTTTCTTAATGGAAGGAATTGCTGTTGTTACTTAAATGGTACGACGGTGAGGCTTGTCGGAAGACAGGTTGTTTTTTTGCCCTAAATTGACCGTTTGAGGAAAGTGGTCATACGTTATTTCAGAAATTTACTTTTTCACATCAAAATGTTTACATTACAAGGAATTCCTGCTGATTAGCAGAGACAAGGGGAGAAATGACATGAAATCGTTATCCGTGTTTTTCAAGGATGTGGGATCGGCCGTGAGAAACCCGAAGGTATTGATCCCCGTTATCGCCATAATGTTTATTCCGATTCTGTATAGTGGTATCTACCTAGCGGCCTATTGGGATCCATATGGTCATGTGGATCAGATGCCTGTCGCAGTAGTCAACCTCGATAAAGGGGCTGAGCTGGAAGGGAAGTCCTTGCACGTTGGGGAAGATCTCGTGGATGAGTTGAAGAAAAATGCAGATTTTAAATGGGAATTTGTGAATAGTGCTCAAGCACAGCAAGGTATGAAGGACGATAAGTACTACATGCAAATTACGATTCCTGAAAATTTCTCGTCACAGGCTACTACATTGCTGGATGATCAACCTAAACCCGCAGACCTCATCTATGAACCCAATGGTAACTATAGCTTCGTAGGTGCTCAGATTGGTAAGACGGCAATTAAGGATCTGAAGGCGAAAGTATCAGCTAAAGTGACAGAGGCTTATGCGGAGACATTGCTTGATAAGTTCTCCGAAGTGTCAGATGGACTTGCTGAAGCTGGAGACGGTGCTGGCGAACTGAATACCGGTGCAGGCAAGCTGGATGATGGTGCTGTGAAGCTCAAAGATAATTTGGCTAAGCTTGCATCAGGAACAATTGAACTACAAGAAGGGCTCTCACCTTTGACGGATGGTGTCAATGCGCTTCATACCGGAGCTACGAAGCTGGAGACAGGTACTTCAAGCTTGGTTTCTGGCCTACAGCAGCTTCAAACAGCAGCCGGAACACAGCTTCAGAGCGGAGCTGATCAGTTGAAAGAGGGTAGCGACAAGCTGGCAGCTGGTCTGCAATCGTCTCTGGATGGTACAAGTAAGCTGCAAACTGGGCTGCAAGCCTCCGAACAAGGTAGCGCTAAATTATCAGAGGGTCTGCAAAGTGCGGTTCAAGGTAGTGGTACTTTAGCTACAGGATTGCAGTCGGCTGTCGACGGAAGTGGTCAGGTTGCAGATGGGGCTAAAGGCGTTGCCGATGGATTGAAGCAGCTTGCTGCCGCAAATCCAGAGCTAGCCGAGAGTGCTGATGTGCAGAAGCTGCTTGCAGCAAGTCAGGCGGTTGCCGATGGCAGTGCGCAGCTACATGAAAGCGAGCAGAAGCTGGCACAGGGTGCAGGTCAATTGCATGAAGGTAACCAACAACTGGCTACCGGAGCAGAGCAACTGCATGAAGGTCAGCAGCAACTGCTTGCGGGTGCAGGTCAGCTTGTGGGCGGACAAGAGCAATTGCTCGCAGGTGCGAGCCAACTTTCTGATGGGGGTTCGAAGCTCTCAGATGGCCTAAAACAATTTACAGGTAAGCTCAGCGAGGCTGCAAACGGCGGTGCGCAATTAGCAAGTGGTGTTAAACAGCTTGGAACAGGCACAAGCGCTTTGCAAACGGGCGTTGGTAAATTGAGTGGAGGCGTATCCTCCCTAACGGACGGTTCCAAACAACTGGGTGATGGTGCAGGCAAGCTTGCCGATGGATTGTCCGAGTTGAAGGACGGTTCGAATGAGCTGGCAACGAAATTGAATGACGCTGCTCAGAAAACGTCTGAAGTGAAGAAAACCGATGATGTTGTGAATATGTTCGCTGAACCGGTGAACTCATCGGAGAATGAAGCAGAGGTTGTGCCAAACTATGGTACAGGATTGACGCCTTTCTTCTTATCGATCGGATTGTTTGTTGGATCTCTGATCTCAACGATTGTATTGAAAATGCGTGATACATCCGTGCCAGGTGCATCTGGATGGAGTCGGTTCGTCAGCCGTACACTGGTCTTTGGTTCGATGAGCGTCTTCCAGTCCGTGATTGTAGCAAGCTTTATGTTGTACGGACTTGGATTAGAGACACACAGTGTACCGCTGTTCTACCTGTTCACGATCATTACGGGTCTAACCTTCATGATGATGGTGCAGGCACTTGTCACATGGCTTGATCTGCCAGGACGTTACGTAGTCATCTTGCTGTTGGTCTTCCAACTCGCGGCAAGTGCAGGAACGTTCCCAGTAGAGCTGATTCCATCATGGTTGCAAGCGTTCAGCCCTTGGCTGCCAATGACTCACAGCATTATGGGCTTCAAGGCCGTTGTATCTAGCGGTAACTTTGATGTGATGTGGCATCAAGCTGGAATTCTGGCGATCTACGCTGGGGTCTCCATCCTGCTCACGCTCGCCTTCTTCCTATGGAACGGCAGAAAGCCGAAAAAAGAAGTTGAATTGGTCGAATCGGGTCAAGTTGTGACTGCATAAAGCATAGAGAAGTGCGAATTTTCAAAAAAATAAAGTTTGTAGTTCAGTATCAAAATTATGCAACATAGTAGTCAAATAGTGCAAAGAGCCTGCCGCCCTAAAATGGGTGGTAGGCTCTTTCTGTATACAAATGCATGCTAGGGAGCTGAAGGAGGCTTACTAGGATTTTACATTTGACTAAATGTGGCTGAAACACACGCCCCATATGGAATGATTTTCTTTTGTCAGCAGATAAATTCAGTTGTACTCTATCATAAAATGTGTATAATTATTCGAAAAAGAGATGAATTTAAACGTCATCACACTAAAGCTGTACTGCAAAACATTTCTTATCAGAGGTATTAAAAAGTTTAAATTGCGCTGATGTTAGGTCGGTGTTAAAATAATAGAACTATATCAAAAAAACGTCGCTTCATAATGAGTGGTCGTGCCAGCGGCTACGTGTTGTTATATTAGACTGTTACCGAATCGTTCGGTCAGTCCACTTTCAAATAGCGGCTACCTCAGTCGCAATGCTTGGAACTATGACAGATGATGGCTGTCACCTCTATTCAGCAGGCTGCGTTAGTTAGCCCGCTCCTCCCGTTTCATTGTTGCTTGTTGCCTATGTTCTTGATCTTTCCGAAATACTTCATTATAGAAAGGTTGCGTTCCATGAGACAGATCGGATTACCTCCTAAACAAGGTCTTTATGACCCGCAGTTCGAAAAAGATGCATGCGGAATGGGCTTTGTTGCCAACATTAAAGGAAAAGCTTCACACGATATCGTTAGCCAGGCACTGACCATGCTCAGTAATATGGAGCACCGCGGAGGACAGGGCAGCGAGCCGAATTCCGGCGACGGAGCCGGGATTTTGATTCAGATTCCACATCGCTATTTTGCACAGGAAGCTGAACGCCTCGGATTTGCATTGCCTGAACAAGGATTCTACGGCGTGGGCATGCTGTTCCTTTCGCAAGATGCTGAAGTTCGTCACGCACATGAGGAGAGCCTCAAGAAGATTATTGAAGAAGAAGGACAGACATTCCTAGGTTTCCGGGATGTGCCTACTTATGATGAGATGCTTGGTCGTTCTGCATTGGCTGCGAAGCCATATGTACGTCAGGTGTTCATTGGCAGATCTGCCGAAGTGAAGGATGAGCTTGGATTCGAGCGCAAACTTTATGTTATTCGTAGACGCGCTGAGCTTGCTATTCGTTATTCTGCGGATGAGAAAGAGGGCGGATCATTCTATCTGCCAAGCTTGTCTTGTCGCAAAATTGTATATAAAGGCATGCTGACAACGGAACAAGTTGGACAGTTCTATCTGGATTTACAAGAAGAGTCTGTGGAATCGGCAATTGCCCTTGTTCACTCTCGTTTTAGTACGAACACCTTCCCAAGCTGGGAACGTGCCCACCCGTATCGCTTCATGATCCACAACGGTGAGATCAATACGATGCGTGGTAACGTGAACTGGATGCATGCTCGTCAGTCTTTGTTCGAGAGCGAAACTTTTGGTAATGATATCTCCAAAGTAAAGCCGATCATTAATCCGGACGGTTCCGATACAGCGATGTTTGATAACACGCTTGAATTCCTCTATCTAAGTGGACGTTCTTTGCCACACGTAGCCATGATGATGGTTCCTGAGCCATGGAGCACAGATGAGGGAATGGATCCTGCCAAAAAGGCATTCTACGAGTATCACAGCACGATGATGGAGCCTTGGGATGGGCCGGCAGCAATGGCGTTCACGGACGGCTTGCAGATCGGTGCAACGCTCGACCGTAATGGTCTTCGTCCTGCACGTTATTATGTAACGAAGGATGACCGAATCATCCTATCTTCCGAAGTTGGTGTATTAGACATTGAACCGGAAGAAATTCTATACAAAGACCGTTTACGTCCAGGACGTATGCTGTTAGTAGATACAGAGCAAGGACGCATTATTTCCGACGAGGAAGTTAAAGCGCAAATTGCAGCCGAGAATCCGTACCAGGATTGGCTGGATGAGCACTTGATGGATCTGAATGAATTGCCAGAAGCACCGGAGCTACCTGATCCAAAACATGATAATGTAACTCAGCTTCAGCTTGCTTACGGATATACGTTCGAAGAATTACGCAAAGTGCTTGAGCCGATGGCATCAACAGGTATGGAAGCAACAGGTTCCATGGGTTATGATGCACCGCTCGCAGTATTCTCGGATCGTCCACAGCGTTTATACAATTACTTTAAACAGATGTTCGCACAAGTAACCAATCCGCCAATCGATGCGATTCGTGAAGAGATCGTAACGTCTACAGCAACTACGATTGGACCAGAGCGTAACTTGTTGAATCCTGAACCGGAGAGCTGTCGTCAGATTCGTCTGGACACACCGGTATTGTCTAATGAAGACTTTGCCAAAATCCGTCACGTACGTCGCCCAGGCTTCCGTTCTATGACAATTCCAATCTTCTTCGCAGCCAAAGAAGGAGCAGAGGGACTTCGCAAAGCAATGGATCTGCTCTTTGAAGCAGCAGACCGTGTCATCGACAAAGGTCATAACATTCTGATTCTCTCTGACCGCGGCGTGGATGCGGAGAATGCAGCAATTCCTGCATTGCTAGCTGTAGCAGGACTGCATCACCACTTGATCCGTCAAGGTACAAGAACGAAAGTTAGTATTTTGCTTGAATCGGCTGAGCCGCGTGAGGTTCATCACTATGCATTGCTGCTTGGTTATGGCGTGAGCGCTGTGAACCCGTATCTGGCATTCGAAACATTGGATGACTTGATCCAGCAAGGCTTGCTGCGTGGTATCTCGCATGAGAAAGCTGTGAAGAACTACATTAAAGCTGCGACTAAAGGCGTTATTAAAATTCTGTCCAAAATGGGGATCTCAACAATTCAATCGTATCGTGGAGCGCAGATTTTCGAAGCAGTGGGTCTGCAATCCGATTTCGTTGATCGTTACTTCACATGGACGCCTTCCCGTATCGGGGGAATCGGGCTTGAAGAGGTTGCGGCGGAAGCATTGACGCATCATCATCGTGCTTTCACGGAAAAAGACGGTAACGATAAGGTGCTGGATTCCGGCGGTGATTACCAATGGCGTAATGATGGAGAAGAACACTTGTTCAATCCACAAACAATCCATACCCTACAGCATGCAGTGCGTACCGGCGATTATAAATTGTACAAAAAGTATTCCAAATTGGTTCAAGGTGAGAATGATCAATTGCTTACCATTCGCTCGATGCTGAAATTGAAACCAGTTGGTAACGCAATTCCTTTGGAAGAAGTAGAGTCCGTAGAATCCATTATGCGCCGTTTCAAAACGGGAGCGATGTCCTTCGGATCAATCAGTAAAGAAGCACACGAAGATCTTGCAATTGCCATGAACCGTGTCGGTGGTAAATCGAACACAGGAGAAGGCGGAGAAGATCCAGCTCGCTTCATTAAAGATAGCAACGGTGATTCTCGTCGTAGTGCAATCAAACAGGTGGCATCTGGACGCTTCGGTGTTACTTCGAATTACTTGGTTAATGCTGACGAGATTCAGATCAAGATGGCGCAAGGAGCAAAACCGGGTGAAGGTGGACAATTGCCAGGACGTAAAGTATACCCTTGGGTTGCTGAGGTTCGTGGATCAACACCAGGCGTAGGTTTGATCTCACCACCACCGCATCACGATATTTATTCCATCGAGGATCTGGCTGAGCTTATCTATGACTTGAAGAATGCCAATCCACGTGCCGAGATTAACGTGAAGCTGGTATCGGAAGTTGGCGTAGGTACTATCGCGGCAGGTGTTGCTAAAGGCCGTGCCGACATTATCCTTGTTAGTGGTTATGACGGTGGTACTGGTGCATCACCACAAGGTTCGATCCGTCACGCGGGTATGCCGTGGGAGCTAGGTCTTGCAGAGACACATCAAACGCTGATTCTGAACAATCTGCGTGACCGTGTCGTATTGGAGACAGACGGCAAAATGCTGAATGGTCGTGACTTGGTTGTTGCAGCATTGCTGGGCGCGGAAGAGTACGGCTTCTCCACAGCACCACTCGTTGCGCTGGGTTGTATCATGATGCGTGTTTGCCAAATGGATACTTGTCCTGTTGGTGTCGCGACACAGAATCCAGAACTGCGTAAAAATTATATGGGTGACCCAGAACACGTCGTTAACTTTATGCGTTTTGTTGCAGAAGACGTTCGTGAGATCATGGCTGACCTCGGTTTCCGTACCATTCAGGAAATGGTGGGTCGCACAGACTGCCTGGAGACTGTAGAAGCAGTGGATCATTGGAAGAAAAAAGGTGTAGACCTGTCCGTATTGCTGCATGTGCCTGAGATGCCAGAAGGCTCTGCACGTTATCGTACACAGTATCAGAATCACGGTTTGGAAGAGACGCTGGATATGCAGCAATTGCTTCCGCTCGCAGGACCAGCTATTGAATCCGGTCAACCGGTAGAGGCTGTGCTTCCGATTACGAACGTGAACCGTGCCGTAGGTACGATCCTGGGCAGTGAAGTAACACGTAAATATGGTCTCGCTGGATTGCCAGAAGATACAATTCAATTCAAATTTGTTGGATCTGCTGGACAGAGCTTTGGAGCCTTTGTTCCTAAAGGGATTACCCTGACGGTTGAAGGAGACTCCAATGACTATGTAGGTAAAGGTCTATCCGGTGGTAAAATCGTCGTAATGCCTTCGCCAAAAGCGACATTCGACGCTGAGGATAACATCATCATCGGAAACACGGCTCTCTACGGAGCAACAAGTGGCGAAGCTTATATCCGCGGAATCGCGGGTGAGCGGTTTGCTGTTCGTAACTCTGGAGCAAAAGTTGTCGTTGAAGGTGTAGGCGACCATGGTTGCGAGTATATGACAGGTGGACGCGTCGTCGTTCTGGGCGATACAGGTCGTAACTTTGCGGCAGGGATGTCCGGAGGTATTGCCTATATCTATGATCCAGAAGGAACGTTCTTGCAACGTTGTAACCTGGAGATGGTACTGCTGGAGCGTATTGAGGATTCAGCAGAGAGCGCAGAGCTGCATGGAATGATTGAACGCCATGTTGCGAATACAGGAAGTGCTGCAGGTCAGCGCATCTTGGAGAACTGGCAGCAATCGGTAGATCAGTTCGTGCGTGTCATCCCGAAAGACTTCAAACGTATGACAGAGCAGATCGAGCGTATTCAAGCGACTGGACTGACGGGTGAGGCAGCGTTGCTAGCAGCATTTGAAGCTAACATGCGTGAGCTTGCACGTACAGGCGGTTAAGGATTCATGCCGTTAGGCATGTCTCGTAATCAAAATTGCCCTTTTTAAACAACATCATATAATACATGTTTAAAAAGGGCGGTTTTCAGTACCGAGAAGATGGGATGAAGCTAGAAATGGAGTAGCGGAGCGTAGGCAACCTACGTGAGCAACGAACATTTCGGCTGAATTGCATATTCGACGCTGATCATGCCGTTAGGCATGCTTCGTAATCAAAATTACCTTTTTAAACAACATCTAATAGGAGCTTTATGTTTGCCTGTGTGGCATTCAAAAGGCTCCTATTTTGTTTTCGACAAAATTAGAACCCCGACCAAAAACGCTATCGCCATGAGACGACAACATTGAGGAGGGTTCTCAAGTATAATTAGGCTAGTTTTGGAGCACAGGGAAAGTATTAAGATAGGAGAGGTTCGCGGAATGAATATGAAAAATCCAAACAAGGGCGATCGCAAGCCGAAAGGTGAACACGTTGAAACAACCGAGATGGACATCAAAAAAGTTTTACTGCAATGCGGAATCGACCCAGAGCGTTGGAACGATTACATATCCTCCGTCAACAACATACGTCCTTGACTAGAACTAGAAGACATGAATGAAATGGAGGGAACTAGAGACAAGAAAAAAACCCAGAAACCGATATATTGCTTTTTCGGTGCTGGGTCTTCTTTTGCAAATCGAATCATCTAATCCATACTACGTTCCATACGGACAAAGGCAATAAAACGACGTGCCTCTTCTTCGGTCAAGGGTTTACCGTCGATCATCAGGCCGAAGCGTTCCAACACTTCCTTATCCGATAATTCAAGAGAATCAACAAATTCCCGAACGTCCTCATCCATTACCATATCACTCTGCTTCGTACGACCAATGAGATAATCAATGGATACGCCAAAAATGTCTGCAAGCCTTGTTAATACTTCAAAATCCGGTTTGCGTCGATTCTTCTCATAATGGGAGAGTGCAGCCCGGGTAATATGGATGGAGCTCGCAAGTTCTTCTTGAGTAAGTCCCCGCTGTTCCCTTAATTCAGCAATGCGATTCCCGTAGTTCATAAGCCATTTCCCCCTGAACGCCATGTCAAATATATATCGAAACAATCCTGAGCTATTTTTTGATCAGGGCAGCTTTCCTGCAAAAATGATACGACCGCACCAGATTAATACAACCATTGTCATGTAAAAAGACAGTGAAAATATTGCAATGTAGGTCTGTCTAAGGACATCTCATATTGTCGTAAATCAAAAGAACCATGTCCAAATACTGCTTGACATGATACAATTTGTATCGTAAATTGGACGTATGGAGTTACAAAATGTATCATTTGGAATATTTTAAGTATCTCCTCGTTGCCAGATCTGTATACCTGTGAGAAGGGAGGTCAGGCAACGAACGTGTTGCTAATCCATTCTAAAAGGAATGAAGCCATGAACTCATTGATTCAGGAATGGGCTGATTTAGAGTTAAATGTCCATATGTATATCCAGGAGTTTAAGGGTAAAGCCTTCAACCGCAAACGTCGTCCCGTTCTACTCCTTGGAATGGACACAAGGGCGATCAGCTTCCTGAGTGATTTGGTCTTACCAGTATCATCCGAGATGTTGATAGGTTTAGATGTGGAAGATTACCATGTGTGTTTACGACTCCAAGCTGTACCCGAATGGAAACATCCTTTTGGAGGGCTCACATTGTATCATTCCAAGTTGCATATTCAGCAAGAACAGAAACTATATATAACTGGACAGTTAAACACTATGCTTCGTGATGTTCAATTTCCGGCGGTATCTCGTGTTCTGTATGAGAAGTTATCGACCCAACCAACGGTACAGAAAACCTATCATTACATTAATTTTACCATATAAAAAGGAAATATATTCGAAAAGATGCATGTACTTAACGCCATTTTACTATATTTCATAGCGTTATGCATTAGTTCTTTAACACCAAAAGCAATTGCGCAATGAATAAAGGGGCAAGGGGGATCATACTATTTCAGGAAGTTTGGATATGGTTGAAATGCACTGCCACATATTATCTGGTCTTGATGATGGCCCAGTCCATATGGAACAGTCCATCGCAATGGCCGAGAAAGCGGCTGCTGCTGGCATAACCTCCATCATTGCAACTCCGCATCACCTGAACGGGCGCTACAATAACGAACCGATCGTAGTCAATCAGGCAGTAGATCTGCTCCAAGCAGAGCTTCGCAAACGCAACATTCGATTGGATATCCATCCCGGACAGGAGATCAGAGTGCATGACACACTGATTGGAGATCTCTATGCAGGTAGATGCTGCACACTCGCCGGGAGTCGCTACATGTTGCTGGAATTGCCTTTTGGCTCCATTCCCTCGCAGTTTCCCGGTATCCTTCATGAACTTCGGGTAGCCGGTATCACACCTATTATTGCTCATCCGGAACGTAATCTAATCTTGCTGAAAAAGCCGAAGCTGCTTGCAGATTATTTGAAGCAAGGCGTGCTGTGCCAACTCACGGCTCAATCCTTCACAGGACTTTTCGGTCGAAAAGTTCAGAAATGGTGTTTTCATTTTTGCAAAGAAAACGGGTTTCATTTCATTTCATCAGATGCTCATGATACACGTCAAAGAACATTTGCTGTTAATGAAGGAAACAAAATGATTGAGCAATACTTTGGAATGGATGCCGTCAGGCGTATAGCGGAAAATGCTTCCCTCATTCTATATAACTCTGAACCGATTATTACTCGGTTTAATCCCCGCAAGCTCCGCATGCTCCTTTGGTAGCTCGGAGTGGGGTTGAGCCCAGAATTATGCAACAGGTTACATATATGACATTAACGTATAGGAGGAATGTGAAGGTGGAACTGAAGGGGTATTTCCGCATTTTGCAAAAAAAATGGTGGTTGATTGTTGCCATTGCACTGATAGCTGGGGTAGGTGCTGGAGTTAAAAGTATTTTCTTCACACAACCAATCTATGAGGCAAGTTCCAAGCTGATCGTGAACCAAACATCCAATGTTGAAGGTCGAGCTATGATGGATTTCAGTATGATTCAGAGCAACATTAAGCTCATTAACTCCTATAAGGAGATCATTAAATCTTCGGCCATTATGGAGAAAGTAGCAACAACGTATCCTGACTTAAAGGTAACTACCGCTGAGCTAATCAGCAGAACCTCCGTTACAACCGCAAGCGAGTCCCAAGTCATGAACATTACAGTACAAGGGACTACCTACGAAAATGCCGCAAAAACAGTGAATGCAATTTCCAAAGTATTTCAAGAACAAATCCCCCTCATTATGAAAATCGATAACGTAGCCATTCTTAGTGAAGCCAACGTCAATGGCAACGCGGCACCAATTAATATGAAAACCACACTCACCATCATCGTCAGCTTGTTTGCAGGCTTGGTTCTTGCGATTGCACTTGTCTTCCTTATGGATTATCTGGACGATACGTTCAAATTAGAGTCCGAAATTGAAAAGGAACTGGGCATTCCGGTATTAACGGTCATTTCCAAAATGAAAAAAGACGATGTGAAGGGCAGCAAAAACATTGTATCTCAGCAGAAAGTGGGGGATGGAAAATATGTCACGGTTAACCAATGAAAATAATAATCTGGTGACCTATTTCAATTCCAAGTCTCATATCTCAGAAGGCTACCGCAAATTACGTACCAATATTCAGTTCTCTTCTATTGATAGTCATATCAAAACGATCATGGTTGCCTCGGCTCAAGCTGGTGAAGGGAAAACCACCACCATTAGCAATTTAGCCGTGACTTATGCGCAAGAAGGCAAAAAAGTTCTGCTCATTGATGCCGATCTGCGGAATCCATCTCTTCATCAAGTATTTTCGGTACCTAACCATATCGGACTCAGCAGTGTCTTGTCGAACCAATATGACGTGGATGAGGTTCTGCGAGAGAGCTACATCGAGAATCTCCAACTCTTCACATCCGGTCCGATCCCGCCTAACCCGTCGGAGATGATCGGCTCTAATCGGATGAAGAACCTAATGAATGATTTACAGTCGAAATACGATGTCATCATGTTCGATACCCCTCCGGTGCTCGCTGTAACAGACGCACTGATTGTAAGCTCCTTCTGCGACGGTGTTTTGCTGGTCGTGAACTCAGGCAAGGTCAAGAAAGAGCTGGTGAAGAAAACGAAGGCCCATCTTGAGCATGTGAATGCACGAATTCTAGGTGCCATTCTGAACAATATCAAAACGACATCGAACTCGGTCAGCTATTACGGAGAGAAGTAATACGCTTTGATTGAACAGGTAATGTCTACTGCACCTTTATCACTGTAGGCACTCGGTCATGCTGTGGGTTCGGTGAACCTTAGACGTTAATCGTCAGAGGTATGACGTGAGGTTGGGTTCGATGCCCTTTTTTAACGATTCAATAAACTTTAAAAAAAGAGGATAGGGTGGTATTTATGAAAAAAGTGAGAAAAGCGATCATTCCCGCAGCTGGTCTGGGAACACGTTTCCTGCCTGCCACGAAAGCTATGCCTAAAGAAATGCTCCCTATTGTGGACAAACCAACTATACAGTATATCGTTGAGGAAGCCATTGCCTCTGGTATTGAAGACATCATTATCGTTACAGGTAAGGGAAAACGGGCGATTGAGGATCATTTTGACAATGCATTCGAATTGGAACACAACCTGCTCGAAAAGGGGAAATTAGGCCTGCTTGAGGAGGTACGCAAATCATCCAATGTGGATATTCATTACATAAGGCAAAAAGAGGCCAAGGGGCTTGGTCATGCGGTGTGGTGTGCAAGGAATTTTATCGGTGACGAACCTTTTGCGGTGTTACTGGGAGATGATATTGTGGTCTCGGATGTTCCATGCACCAAACAGCTCATTGATCAATATGACCAGGTTCAGCAATCCGTGGTGGGTGTTCAAACGGTTCAACCTGAACAAACCGAACGTTACGGTATTGTTGATCCATTGCGATCGGACGGACGTCTGACTGAGGTACTTCAATTCGTTGAGAAGCCAGCACAAGGGACGGCACCATCCAATCTAGCGATCATGGGAAGATATGTCCTGAATCCAGAGATTTTTGACTTTTTGGAAGAGCAAGAGATTGGGCAAGGGGGAGAAATTCAATTAACTGACGCGATCCAACGACTAAATGAGAAACAAGGAGTGTATGCTTACGATTTCGAGGGAATCAGATACGACGTGGGCGAGAAGTTGGGATTCATATTGACGACCATTGACTTCGCGCTCCAAAACCCAGAGCTGAAATTACCGATGTTACATGCTTTACAGCTGATTCTGGAGAAACAGTCTGTTGAGCAAGTAATCGCTGGGAGGGAGTTTGAATGAGTCCATCTCCCCAAACAAAAGAAGCGGAGATTGTTATAGACAAAGGCCTAGGATACAGTGCAACGACGGCCGCCCATGGACTTGAAGCAGATAAAGTGTATTTGCTTATGAAAAGAATGCTCGACTTTCTCGGCTCTTTCATAGGTTTGATCCTATTATGTCCGCTGTTTGCTGTAATAGCACTACTTATCAAAATCGAGGCCCCTAAGGGGTCTGTTTTTTTTCGCCAAGTTCGGGTAGGTCTGAACGGTAAGGAATTTCATATGTACAAATTCAGATCGATGGTCGTGAATGCTGAAGATTTGCTGGAGAATCTGATGGATCAAAATGAAGTGGGCGGCAACATGTTCAAAATGAAAAATGATCCTAGAATTACTCGCATCGGCAAGTTCATTCGCAAAACCAGTCTGGATGAGCTTCCACAGTTATGGAATGTGCTCAAAGGGGAGATGAGTCTGGTTGGTCCCAGACCTTCACTTCCAAGAGAAGTGGAGAATTACACTTCCTATGACCGACAACGTCTCAAAATGATTCCAGGCTGCACAGGACTATGGCAAGTGAGTGGCCGGAACAGTGTTGGTTTTAATGAAATGGTTGAGTTGGATCTGACCTATGCCCGCGAGCGCAATATTTTCATGGACATCAAGATTATTCTGAGAACATTCAGAGTGTTGATCGGTTCTAAGGATGCATTTTAAGCGAAGTGTGTTTGGCGTGGTTGATGGAAAGGTTGAAACACGATTCTGGCTCTGAGGTGGCATAGCTATCATGCAAAAAGCAGCATTTTTTGCTTCTTCTAAACTAGGTGCGTTATATCTTATTTTTGCCTCGTTGTTCATTATTAGCCTAGCTATTTACGTACCTATTGTTGCGGTAATGGCATTGATGGCGTTGATCTTGCTAGGGGTGTATCTGAAGCATCCCAGCTGGGTCTATTTTGTGGTCATTGGAACGTTTTCGTTATCTGTGGACAAAATTTTGAGAATGCAAGTGATGGGCTTTGATTCTTCCTCATTCTATAAGTTGCTTATTTTATTTTTTATCCTTCCTATCTTTCTAAGATATGGCTTTAGGAAGGAAATGATCTATCCTGCTCTAGCAGTTGGTTATCTCTTTGTGCAAAGTTATTTTTTATCCAATATGCCTGACAAGATGAGCCCGATTGATCCCTTTAAATCCTTTTTGGGATTAGTTGTGCCATTTCTGTTACTGATGGTTAACTTCTCCAAAGAAATTAATATGAGGATCATACGGGTTCTTGCATGGCTCCCGGTGTTTAGCTTGGTCGCTGGTTTCATCCTGCAGCAAATGGGGATGCTGTCGATGGTGAGTTTCGAAATCTCGGGTGTTAATCGTTTGCAAGGAGCCAACATAGCAGCACATCTGGGGATGTTATGTTTTATCTCCATCTGTGTATGTCTTATCGAAATTCGAAATAAACACCATATTATTTTGAATTATGCTCTGACGCTAACTCATTTTATTATATTAATCCAGACGGGAACCCGTGGTCCTCTAATCGCACTGATTCCCATTGTGTGCATGTATTTATTCGACCACGTGCGGAAGTTTGCGAAGGGAAGAACAGGGGCATTAATTCCGGTTGTTCTATTTATGGCGGCCGTGATTGTGATGGTCTTTGCTCAGTGGGACAATTATCAGTTAAGGCAGGAGAGCAAGGGTCTATCTGGCAGGGATTCTGCTTGGGCTTTCTTTACGAATAGGGCGAATGAACACCCTGTCTTTGGGCAAGGCCTTGGCTCGGCTCTAGTTGCGAACGATGGAAGTATCTTCTCGGGCTTTGTTGTGCCGCATAATGAGTACATTCGATTCTACTATGATGGTGGATTTGTCGGAGCACTGTTGTTCTTTGGTGCTTTGTTCTTCGTGTATCTGAAAGTGTATCGTCGCTTGAATTCCCTGGTGAAACCTTACTTTTTGGGAATGATTCTCGGTTTCTTGGTGTATTCCTTCTTTGACAATACGTTATCCACGATGCATTTAATTGCTCCCTTCTGTGTATACCTGAATTCGTTATACCTGACGAGCAGCAAGCAACACCCTGAACCTGAAGAACTACCGAAGTTAGCCCCTCGAAAGGAGATCTTGCAATGAAAGTCTGTTTGGTAAGTTCAACAGGAGGTCATCTGAATCAATTGTTGAATCTAGTTCCTGCTGTCGAGGATCATGATTACTTTTTGGTGACGGAGAAAAGCGAAGCGAGCAGCAAGCTGAATCTTTCCCAGCGAACCTATTTCTTATCGCAACAGGAACGCAAAAATATGCTGTTTATATTTATCGTTCTGCGGAACATCATAACCTCGCTGTTCATTCTGTTGAAGGAACGACCTAAGGTTCTGATCACGACTGGAGCCGGGGCGGTATATCCGCTGTGCGTGCTCGGGAAATTGATGGGAGCGAAGCTAGTCTATGTAGAGAGTTATGCCAAAATATATTCGCCAACGCTAACGGGCAGATTGATTTATAAATTTGCTGATGAATTCTATATTCAATGGGAAACGTTGCAGGAAGCATATCCGAAGGCGAAGTATAGGGGGGCATTATTTTGATCTTTGTCGTGCTTGGGACACAGCGATTCCAATTCAACCGGCTTTTGCAAGCTGTCGACAATCTAATTCAAGAAGGGAAGCTACCTTCAGACGTGCTTGTACAATCAGGTTACAGTGAATATAAGCCTCGCCATTATCAGCACAAGCCATTTTTTAATCAGGAAGAGATGAATGATCATATTGCCAAAAGTGAATTTGTTCTGTCCCACGCAGGGGTAGGGGTGATCACTAGCGCACTACAGATGAACAAAAAGGTCATCGTCATGCCTAGGCGCAAGGATCAAGGGGAGCATGTGGATAATCATCAGCTTGAGATCGCCAAGGTATTTCAAGACAAAGGTTACATTTCGGTTGCTCAGAACGAGAATGAACTGTCCGCATTAGTATCTAATCTCGATCAGCTCGACTTCAAGCCTTATGTGAAGAGTAACTCGCAGTTGCTATCTTCCATCAAAGGCTACATCAATTCCCTATAAGATTTTGAGGATGTTCAAAAAATCTGCTTTTGATTACGAAAGATGCCTACTGGCATCTCAGCGTCGAACATGGAATTCAGCCGAAATATCCGTTGCTCACGTAGCTCTCCTACGCTCCGCTACTCTATTTCTAGCTTTATCCCATCTTCTTGGTACTGAAAACCAGATGTTTTGAACTTGGACTATAAAGTCTGCTTTTGATTACGAATGCTCTTGATGATTCAAAAGGAGTGGAAGAATGAAACCTAAGGTGCTAGTCATCGGTTCTTCGACGAAGGACATGGGCGGGATTGTGAGTGTCATCGTGAATATTGAGAATTCGCATATCGCCGAGCAATACAATCTACAACGGATTGAAACCTATATTACAGGCAGCGTTCTGGCACGTTTACTCATCTTCATGAAGGGTTTCCTTCAATTCCTCGGTAAGCTCGTTACGTTCAAGCCAGATATGATCCATATTCATATGTCGTATAACGGAAGCTTCTACCGTAAAGCATTGTTCATTCTTGTGGGTCGCAAGCTGTTCAGGGTGCCGGTGATCGTTCACATTCATGCGTCCAGTTTTGATGTGTTCTACAATCGACATCCACTGCAACAGAAGCTATGCAAGTATGTGCTGAACCAGGTGGATAAATTAATCGTGCTGTCCTATACATGGCAGGAGTTTTTCTCCCAGATCGTGCCCGAATCCAAAATTGAGGTGCTCTATAATGGCGTGTTCATTAAAGAACCTCCGATTAGGGAAGAGCGTCCGGTTCCGCGTTGCTTGTTCATGGGCCGGCTGGGCAAGAGAAAAGGTGTATATGATCTTCTGTTAGCTATCCAGCAATTGAAGCAACGAGGCGTAGAAGCGGTCTTTACGCTTGCAGGCGATGGAGAAGTTAATGAAGTTAGGGCTCTTGTGGAGCGGTATGACATCTCTGATTATGTCGAGGTGCCTGGATGGATCAGGGGCGAAGAGAAGGAACGTTTACTGCAACATGCGGATCTATTGGTTCTGCCTTCCTATCATGAGGGGCTTCCTATGGCCGTACTGGAAGGAATGAATAGTGGACTGCCGATTGTCTCTACCCGAGTCGGTGGAATACCGGAAGTGATTACAGATGAGTTGAACGGTTTCTTAGTGGAACCGGGGGATGTTGAAGCACTGGCTCATGCTCTGGAGAGGATCATTCTGGATAAAGAGCTGAGGTTGCAAATGGGTTTGAATAACAAGCAGTTGGTTACCTCCAAGTTCAACATGACTGATCTTATGCATAACTTATCGTCTATCTATGACAAGGTGCACGTGAACGTGTCCTAGGAGGATGTATATGAAAAATCAGCTCCTTTCGGAATGACCAGATATGCCCTATATAGATTGAACTAGACAATTACACAAGAACGGAGGGGACAGAAATAACGTGAAGAAGCGAAGCGCTCGCCTTTATCCCCGGATTTTCCCCATTGAAAAGGCAATCAGAAAAATCTGGGGATAACAGCGATCGGAGGGTTGTTCTGTCATCGGAGTGGTCAGTGTAAATATTTATAGTTAATC
Source organism: Paenibacillus tundrae (assembly GCF_036884255.1). Taxonomy (NCBI): domain Bacteria; kingdom Bacillati; phylum Bacillota; class Bacilli; order Caryophanales; family Paenibacillaceae; genus Paenibacillus; species Paenibacillus tundrae. The sequence goes on from NZ_CP145605.1 coordinate 1,409,879, forward strand.
TGTATAGTTTCAAGGGAAAGGTGGTTCTATGAAAGCATTAGTGAGTTGTATCATAACAACGCATAATCGCGCTGAGTTGTTGAAGAAGGCCATGGCAAGTGTGATGGCGCAGACCTATCCCCATCTGGAAATTATCATTGTCGATGATGGTTCGAAGGATCATACGGAAGAGGTATGCAGAGCATGGGTCAAGCAGGATCAGCGAATCCATTATATCCAGGTTCCGTACGCTCAGGGTGCCAATCATGCCCGTAATTTAGGGATACAACGTGCCAATGGTAAGTATATTGCCTTCTTGGACGATGATGATCAGTGGTTACCCGATAAGATTCAGGCTCAGACCCAAACGTTGGAGCAGAACAAAGGACTTTTTTGTTTTTGCAGCAAAGTGCTTGTCTATGTGGATCGGGAAGATAACGTTACGCGAAGAAAAGTATCCATCGAATCCCGTGAGCTGGTGTTCTACGAGGACTTGCTGACGTACAACTGGATTGGCGAAACGTCCAAAATCATGGTGCAAACGCAGTTGGCGCGCACAGTTATGTTTGACGAACAATTAACCTCCGCTCAGGATTATGATTTCTATCTGCGTATTCTGCAACGAGGGCATCATGCAATCAATGTGAAGGAACCGCTGGTGCACATTTATATTCATCCAGGGCCACGCATCTCCACCTCTGCCAAGAAAAAGTTCCAAGGGCAACGGAGGGTGCTAATTAAGTATTACAAGGACATGAGCCAAGAACAGAAGAGACGCCAGCTTCATCATTATCGCATGATGGAATGGTCGAAGAATCCTAACCGTAATACCCTTTTTCTCAAAAAAACACTGACGCTATATCCGTGGTGGCGAAACTTCACGTTGCTCAAGCGTAATGTGAGAACCATCTGGCTTGGTTTTCGCTTGCGCAAACAGCTTCGAAGCGAAACGCTGAACAAAGAGTATAAAGGAACAGCCTAAAACAGAGGTGTTATCATGCGAGAACCGATCGTCTACATGTTGCCCAAAATGATCAAGACGAACAAATTCAATGAACTATTGTCACAATCCATCGAGGATGAGGGATGGGATGTGAAGCACTTTTCCAAAAAAGATCTCAGAAATGTACGCAAAAACGATGTATTACATTTTCACTGGCCGAGCTTTTATTACAAAGGAAACAACGCGTTCTCGACATTCATCAAGTCCATATTGTTCATTCTCATGATTGTTTACGTGCGACTAAAGGGTGCGAAGTTGTTCTGGACGGTGCATAATATATGGCCGCATAACAGCGGTAGAACTTGGCATGATTACTGGATGAGGAGGTTTCTGGTGCGGAATTGTACCAAACTCATTGTCATGGGCAAACCGCTCATTCGTAGTGTGTGCGAGACGTTTCATGTGAAAGAGAGCCTCATTGAAGTGATTCCCCATGGACATTATCAAGGAGTATATGGACGGACAGGGCAGAACATTAGAGAGATGTTCAACATCCCGGCGAATGACTATGTCTTTGCCTTTTTTGGTCAGGTATCACCCTATAAAGGGGTGGATGATCTAATTAAGGCGTTCAAAGATCTAGATTGGCCGGATGCTCATCTGTTGATTGCCGGTAAGAAATCAGCTGATTATGACCTGGAGGCATCGATAGGCCAATCGGATCGGATTCATACGTACTTCAACTTTATTCAGGATGGAGAATACTCGGATTATTTTGAAGCGATTGATTCGATGATTCTGCCATACAAAAATATTGCAACATCAGGCAGTGCCATACTGGCACTGTCTTATGGCAAGCCTGTCGTGGCTCCACGAATCGGGCTTATGGAAGAGTATTTGCCCGAGAACTGCGCCGTCTTGTATGATCCTGCGGATCATAACGGGCTGGAAGAGGCGATGAAGCAGATCCGGGCGAAGGACGACGAGTTCAGGGAAGGCAAAGGGTTTCAATCCATGCTTGAAAAGCTAGAATGGTCGGGAATTGCGAAGCGCACGATTTCGCTTTATGCCATCTAAATCAATGAGGATGCGGGGACGATCAAATGAAAGCCACTGTAGCCATTTGCACCTACAATAGAGCCTATGATCTAAGTGAATCCGTTCATAGTGCCATTCAGCAGCATGCTGAATTTGAGTATGAAATTATCGTGATTGATAACAATTCAACCGATGATACCGCTAAGCTTGTGCAGGAGATTCGGGCTGGCGAAGGTGGAGAGCGCGTCAAGTATGTGCTGGAGAAGACACCTGGCTTGTCGGCAGCAAGAAATCGAGCGATTCGGGAAGCGCGCGGTCAGTATATTCTCTTCTTGGATGATGATGCGATTGCATCTCCATTATGGATTCAGCACATCGTCGGTGTATTTGACAGTGATCAAGCTATCGGAGTGGTGGGCGGCAAGATCGAGCCTCTCTGGGAGAGCCGGAAGCCAGATTGGATACCTAGTGAGAATCTATCCCTATACACGATTCTGGATTATGCGGATCATGTGGTGGAGATGCCGAGTCCATCGATTCCGTTTGGTGCCAATGTTGCCTTTCGCACACAGGTGTTTCGAGACATTGCCCCTTTTCGCGAAGACCTAGGCAGGGTAGGGAAGAACCTGTTATCTAATGAAGAGAGTGAGTTAATCGCTAGAATCAGAGTACACCACAAGGTGTTCTATACACCCTTCGGATCAGTGCAACACAAGGTATCCAAAGAACGCACGACCAAAAACTGGTTTTTGCGGCGCGTGTTCTGGCAAGGGGTTAGTGATGCAGTTCGTAAAAAAGACAAGGGTGCAGTTCGCACACTGAAACATGCGATTCGCTTGGGTCAAGGCGTAATTCGAGCACTGCTGTGCATCTATAGCCCAAAGCGTTTTACCCGGCAACTTGCCCAGATCTGTTACCGGAATGGTCTAATTATCGGCATACTCAGATATAACAGTAAGGAATGAGGAATAGTTCATGTCACAACTCGCTCTCCCTAAACTCTTAAAAGGCAATGGTTTGTTACAGACCATTGTGCATACCAGTGGAACGAACGTCATTATTATGGTCTTCACTACCATTACATCCATCATCACTTCACGTATGTTCGGCGTTGAAGGTAAAGGCGCCTTCTCAGCGATCCTATTCTGGCCGACATTTCTCATTGGTCTGGTCAGCTGGGGACTACCAACCTCGATTATCTATAATCTGAAACGTGAAGCTGCGGAGAAGAGTGCTGAGTATTTGCGGCTGAGCTTCATGGTTCAGATTCCGATTAGCTTCATTCTCGGAACGATTGCTTGGATCTTCATGCCTACATGGATGGCGGATTATCCCGCAGACGTTATTGCGATTGCTCGTTGGTTTACCGTGACCAGTATTCCTGTGCTAATTCTCATTAATCTGCTATCTGCGCTATCACAGAGTCGTGACAGATTCCAAGTGTATAACGGTATTCGCTTATATAACCCTGTGCTGAAAGTGGTTGTCATGGTTTCGTTATGGTTGCTTGGTGCAATGAGCATTGGCATCGCGTCTTTTGTATCCTTGGCGAGCTCCGTGGTTGTCGTTGCATGGGCAGCGTATACGCTCAGAGGCAGTTTGAAGTTTAAGTGGTTTCGCCAAGCGATCGATCGGAAGGCAGCCAAGAACCTATTTGGTTACGGGGGTCGAGTGTTTGGGGTAGAACTACTTGGCACGCTGTACACGCAGTTTGACAAGATTATTATACTGGCTCTACTTACGCCGAGAGATTTTGGACTCTATTCGGTCGTTTTTGCGTTGTCTCGCATCTATAATGCGGTGCAAAATGCGATAAGCAGCGTTGTGTTCCCCAAGGTCACTGGATTACCGCAGGATCAGGTTATTCGTACGGTTGGGCGAGCGTTCCGACTTTCTTTAATCATCATGACCATTGTCGTTCTGCCAACGATGTTTATTGGTAATTGGCTGATGGGCGTTTTGTTTGGGAAAGAGTTTCTAGAGGCGAGTCAGGCATTTTATATTTTGGCGTTTGAATGCATTATTGGCGGTGGTTCGTGGATTCTCGCTTCTGCATTCAATGCTTTGGGCAGACCGGGACTGGTGATGATTAGACAGCTAATTGCGTTGTCCGTCACGATCGGTCTATTTTTTGTATTCACACCTCTATGGGGGCTCAATGGTATTGCGTTTGCTCTCCTTATCGGTTCGATCGTGCGGATGCTGGTTACCGTTGCGGCGATGAAGTTTGCATTTAAAGTGAAGTTCAGCAGCATGTTTTTTGATAAAAAGGATTTGGCTTTCCTGTATGAACGGTTAAACAAAAAAAGAAGAGTCACCCAAGGAGGAGATGGAGATGCTGGCTAATCCCAACATTCACCCGATGGAAGAGTTGAAGAGACATTTAAGGCAGATTCTAGATGTCATCCCACCGCAATCGGAGATATTTTATATTGACTATCCTGTGTACAACAATGGTGGGGATCTGCTCATTATGAAGGGCACGGAGGCCTTCTTCAAAGATAACGATATTCGTGTTCTCCAGAGGTACAGTGTATGGGATGTTCCTTTTCCGCTCAATATTCCCAAAGATGCCATCATTGTAATGCAAGGTGGAGGGAATTTTGGTGACTTATATCCCGTTCATCAGAAGATGCGAGAGAAGATTATTGCAGGCCATCCGAAGAATCGCATTGTGATATTGCCGCAGACGATTTTTTTCAAAAGCGACATTGAGCTGAAAAAGACAGCAAAAGTGCTTAATTTTCATAAAGATCTACATTTCTATGTTAGAGATCAGACCACCTATGAGCTGGCTCAGAAGGAATTTAATCAGACGAGTGTATATCTCTGCCCGGATATGGCACATCAACTCTGGCCGATTCAGCCCAAAGGTAAGGCGGTTCTGGATCGACTATTTTTTTTCAGGGAAGATATTGAGAAGAACAAAGAACAGCTCAAATATGAATCAGCCGCTAAAGGGGATGGAGCATTTCTAGATTGGAACACGCTATACAACCGGGTGGATCGCAAAATCATTCGCATGGTGACATCCAGTCTGAAAGCTCGTAATACCTTCTTGCCTGTTCAATGGTTCTGGTCGAAGTACTCCGACTATATGGTACATAAGGCTATCAAGAACTTCTCGAAATACAAAAATGTGACGACCTCTAGGTTGCATGGGCACATTCTGGCATGTTTGCTCGATCAACCGAACGTGCTATTAGATAACTCGTATGGCAAAAACTCCAACTACTATTGGGCATGGACGCGCAACAATCCCAAAGGCATATTGGAGTCGGGTCAGACGGACACGTATAGCAAATCGGTAGATAAAACCAAAGCCAATGGCTCCGTTGCATTGTCCGATGGTACGGCGTTATGAGAAGCATTCTATTATCTGGTGGATCAGGCAAACGACTCTGGCCATTGTCCAATGATTCCAGATCCAAGCAATTTCTGAAAGTTCTACGTAATCCCGAGGGTAGACCGGAATCCATGGTACAGCGGGTTTGGCGGCAGCTCGGTCAATCTGGACTTGCGTCTGAGGCGCTTGTAGCCACAAGTTTACCTCAAGTTGAGATTCTGACTGCACAGCTTGGCGATGACGTGAAGCTGATTGTTGAGCCTGAGCGTAGAGATACGTTTCCAGCGATCGCACTTGCGGCTTCGTATCTGTATTCCGTGGAAAGTGTGAGTTTACATGAGACGATTGCCGTGCTACCGGTTGACCCTTTTGTGGAAAAAGAGTTCTTCGATGTGCTGGCAACCTTGCCAGATCTGCTCGATAAGTCGGGTGCGGATCTTGCGCTGATGGGTGTGGTACCGACCTACCCTTCGGAGAAATATGGCTATATTATTCCTGAGAATACATCCTCTGAGAATCAGGAGTTCAACCGCAATAACAAGTTCTACGATGATAAGCAAGATCGTTACGTTAACGTAGCGAAGTTTCAAGAGAAACCCTGCGAATCCGATGCAGCCGCCATGATTGAACAGGCTGCCTTATGGAATTGCGGGGTTTTTGCGTTCAAGTTAGGTTATCTGATCAATCTGCTCATTGATATGGAGTTGCCTATTCAATACGACGAGATGCTGAAGCAGTATGGACGACTACACAAGATTAGCTTCGATTATCAGGTTGTCGAGCAGGCAAGCCACATTATTGCTGTGCCCTACCATGGCTACTGGAAAGACCTTGGAACATGGAACACACTCACGGAGGAGATGAATGCTCCAATTGTGGGCAAGGGATGGATCACAGCGGATTCAACCAATACCCATCTCATCAACGAATTGAATATTCCGGTGGCCATTCTCGGACTCTCCGACATTGTGGTAGCGGTGAGCCCAGACGGCATTCTGGTCAGCGAGAAGGATGCAAGTCCGCGAATTAAGGAAATCGTGCAGCATGAAGATCAGCGCCCAATGTATGAGGAACGTAGATGGGGCTGTTATCGCGTGCTTGATTATACAAGGAATGAGGGCGGTGACGAGGTATTAACCAAACGCATCTGCATCAGCCCCGAACGAAATCTGAGTTATCAATATCATCGACTGCGCAATGAAGTGTGGACAGTGGTATCTGGAACGGGTGAACTCATTCTGGACGGTGTGAGTCGAATGATTCGCCAGGGGGACACGGTCATTATTGATCGAGGAATGCTGCATTCCGTCAAAGCTTTCTCGGAGCTGGAGATTATTGAGGTTCAGATCGGCAGCCAATTGATCGAAGAAGACATTGTTCGGGTTGCTACACAGTGGCAGGACATCGTGAAAACGTATGTTAAGCATGCCTAACAACTACTTAGGAAGATGGGGGATATGGCGATGAATATTACAGTGATTGGTACGGGGTATGTAGGTTTAGTTTCGGGTGTGTGCTTCTCTGAGATTGGAAACAACGTTATCTGCGTAGATAATAATCCGGACAAAGTTGCGCTGCTTAGAGAAGGCAATGTGCCTATTTATGAGCCAGGACTGAAAGAATTAATGAATGCCAATATGAAAGCGGGCAGATTATCATTCACCGAAGATATCGGTGAGGCGATCAACCGCTCAGACATCATTATAATCGCTGTAGGTACACCTTCCTTGCCAAATGGTGAAGCCAACTTAAGTTACGTTGAACTCGTTGCCAAACAAATTGGTTCTCATATTGATAGTTACAAAATAATTATGACTAAAAGCACGGTTCCTGTCGGAACAAACGACCGAATTCAAGAATGGATTAGCAGTTTGACCCAGCATGCATTTGATATGGCATCGGTTCCTGAATTCTTACGTGAAGGAACTGCGGTAAAGGACACGTTATACCCTGATCGAATTGTCATTGGAACAGCTAGTGAGCGTGCTGTTGCGACACTTAAGGAGCTGCATCAGCCTTTGACGGATCAGATCATTACGACGGATATTCGATCCGCAGAGATGATTAAGTATGCATCCAATGCCTTTTTGGCAACCAAAATATCCTTTATCAATGAAATCTCAAATATCTGTGAGAAGGTGGGGGCAGACGTCAGTCGAGTTGCTGAAGGTATGGGGTATGACAAGCGGATCGGCTCTTCCTTCCTAAAAGCAGGCATTGGCTATGGTGGCTCATGCTTCCCTAAAGATACACAAGCGCTGATTCAAATTGCAGGCAATGTCGATTATGACTTTAAATTGTTGAAATCAGTAGTCGAAGTGAATAAGGATCAGCGTTTCAACGTCATTCGTAAACTAGAAGAGGCATTGGATGTACTGGATGGCAAACAAATTGCGGTGTGGGGCCTCGCCTTCAAACCGGATACGGATGATGTACGGGATGCGCCAGCGATTGAGATTATTCAGCGCCTGCTAGATCAGGGAGCGACGGTTAAAGCTTACGATCCTATAGCTACAGAGAATTTCCGGAAGGAGGTCGATTCACCAGCAATCTCGTGGGCTTCAAGTGCAATGGAAGCTGCTCGTGATGCTGATGCACTCTGTGTCCTGACCGAATGGAAGGAATTCATGGAGGTTGATCTGGCTGAACTAGCTGCACATATGGATCAACCGATTCTCATCGATGGAAGAAATATATATGAAGAAGATCAGATTAAGGATACACCATTTCAATATTACTCCGTTGGACGTCCTGGCTTGACCAATATCGATGGTAGAAAAACTGCAGTTCTGTGACCGGAGGCATGAACATGAAACTCAAACGGGGAATCCAAATTTCGTTAGCGATTCTGTTTCTCATGATAGCGATTGTGCTCGGTTATGCAGTCTATCTGTATCTTAACGTTAAATCGGCTGCAAATGACATCTATGAGCCCCGGGAACCGGTCAAACAGGTATCTATCGTGGATAACAGGGGAGGCGGTGGATTCCCCATCGACTTGGAGAACGAGGAACCGTTCAATGCCCTCATTCTAGGTGTTGATACACGTGCCAATGATCGTGGACGCTCTGACACCATGATTGTGCTCAGTGTGAATCCAGCTCAAAAGTCCGTACTCATGTTCAATATTCCTCGCGATACTCGCACCAGTATCGTGGGGCGTGGAACAGAGGACAAAATCAACCATGCCTATGCCTTTGGCGGCGTAAATATGTCTGTGCAAACCGTTGAGCAATTCCTCGGTGTACCAATGCACTATTATTTGAAGGTGGATATGGAAGGATTTGCACGAGTTATTGATTTAGTTGGTGGTGTAGATGTGGATAATCCATTTGCTTTTGAATATGAGGGCTATCAATTCGATAAAGGTACGATCCACTTGGATGGGGCGAGCGCATTGGGCTTCTCACGTATGCGTTATGACGATCCGAAGGGTGATCTGGGACGTAATGACCGGCAACGGGAAATTATTAAGCAGGTATTGAAAAGCACAGTTCAAGTCTCCACAGTGTTTCAGTTGGAGTCACTGCTTGGAGAAGTGAGCGAGCATGTCAAAACAGACGTTTCATTTGATGAGATGAAGTCCATGCTCACCAAGTATCGTAACGTGCTGGAGCATGTCGAATCGGTTGAAATTAAAGGCACTGGCAAAAAAATAGACGGAGTATATTATTACATGGTGGAACAGTCTGAAAAAGATCGTATACATCAGTTGATCAAAGAACACTCCGGGTAAATGGAAATGGGGGTGAACCACATGCGTAGGTTCAGGCTGCCTAAATTATTACTGATCGTAGTGCTAATGTACACACTCATGATTCCAACAACGACAAATGTAGTTCAGTCTGCTGAGAGTTATCAATGGAGTTCGATCCCCGTTGGCGGTGGAGGTTACGTCACAGGGATAGTTATTCACCCTACCGAGCCTGACTTAATCTATGCTCGTACAGACATCGGGGGCGTATACCGACTCGATTCGGCGAATAACAGATGGATTCCGTTACTGGATCATATTGAATCAAATGAAAGCAATCTGTACGGTATGGATGGAATTGCGCTGGATCATCAGAATCCGAATATCGTCTATGTTGCTGCTGGGAAGTATGCGAATGGCAGCCCGAGTGATGTGTTGAAATCGACAGACCGTGGTGCAACGTGGACACGAACCGGATTGAATCTGCGTAATGTCTCTAATGGTAATATTCATAGAGCCATGGGTGAGAACATTGCAGTTAATCCAACAAGCTCAAGCTTTCTGCATGTCGGTACGAGATACGACGGTTTATATGTATCCAATAATGGAGGAAGCACCTGGAGCCAGGTACGAGAAGTACCTTATGGCATTGCAGGGCAGGGAATTCGCAGCGTTGTCTATGGGGTTAATCCATTAGCTAAGCATGAGCAAATCGTGTATGCAGGAATCAGAGGTGTAGGCATTTTCTCCAAAATGAAACGAAGTAATGGGGTAGTGGCCTGGGAGCTCATCCGGAACAGTCCAGATAGTGTAGCACGGATGACCGTTTCCAAAAGTGGGATTTTGTATGCCACTACCGATAACAAAGGTGTCTTTAAATACAATGGCAGACAGTGGACCAATATTACTCCGAGTTCGGCCTACTCATCCTATTATGGGATCAGTATAGATCCTTCAAACGATAATCACATCTTGGCTGCTGTTCGAACAGGTGGCAGTAACTTACCATTGTATCGCTCCACGAATGGTGGGCAGACCTGGGTTAATGTAAACAAAACGTTGAACGACAGACCGTCATGGTGGACACCGAATATGTTCTTTTCTGCAACAGCAAGTGTTGTATTTGATCCTCATCATCCTGGCAGAGTATACGTTTCCGATTGGTCAGGTGTATACAAGACAGATGATATTGCGGCACAGAATACGCAATGGGATGCGATTACAGATGGACATGAGGAGCTTGTGGCATTAGCTGGTTCAGCACCGCCAAAAGGAACTCCTTTCTTTAGTGGTGTCGCGGACCAGACTGGATTTGCCCATTCGGATGTCTATCGTACACCGACCAGAAAGCTGCAGCTTGAAGGTATGAAAGAAGTGGTCAGTATAGATTATCACGAAGCCGACCCGAATCAGATGATTTTCTTGGGCAGTAACGATTGGTATGGAACGATCACAAGGCTGTATATTTCATCGGATAATGGTCAGACGGCTACCTCTGTGAATGTGCCTGAGGGCTCCACATTGGGGCGGATCGCATACTCAGCCACGAATCCGAATTTGATCATTTATTTGCCGCAAACCGGCAAAGCCGTAAGGAGCACGAATAAGGGAGCAAGCTGGCAGAGTATGACCGGGCTTCCATCCAATGAAAATGATGCTGATTCAATATTTACGTATAATGAAAGGCTCGCTGGGGATCGAATCAACGGAAATAAGTTTTATATGTATTCCGCTGGTCATCTGTACCGCACGACCAATGGTGGAGCAAATTGGTATAAAGCCAACTCCAGCCGATTGCCGAGCGGTGGGAAAATTAAGGTGGAGGCTGCGCCAGGATTGGGGAATGTAGTTTGGGTAAGCCTGGGGGATGCAGGATTGTATGCTTCTAGCAGCTCTGGCACTACATTCACCAAATTACCTAATGTGCAGTCGTCTGAATTATTTGCTTTTGGCAAAGGAAAACCAGGCACGCTTAATCCTTCAGTGTTTATCTATGGAACCGTCAATAATGTAAAAGGATTTTACCGTTCCGATAATATGGGACTGACCTGGCAGAACATCTCACCGGCTACCGGAATCGGTCTTGGAAATGAACCCCAAGTGCTGGAAGCGGATCGCCAGACGTATGGGAAGGTCTATGTAGGTACGAACGGTCGAGGCTTGTTTACAGGCTCTATCGTCCAGTGATCTGTAGTGAGTTTGGTGAACATTAGAAAGAGAGATGAAAGCGGTGATTACAATATTAGTAGAGGAGGGTTCACGGCGTAGGCGACATCGTCATAAGCGGAGAAAGTGGGGATACTTGCTTACCGCGCTTATGATCGTGTCATGGATTTTGTTCATCTGGTCAATGTCGGCACAGTCGTATCAGGAGCAGACGATTCAGCCGTGGCTGCGTCAATGGTCTGGAAACATTCAATGGCTGTTAGCATTGCCTGATATCCAGTTTACCTATGGCGAGCATCATTATTCACTCAATGAACGACCTTTAGACTTTGCCGAGTTTGTATTTCGCAAAAGTGCGCATGTATTCGTGTATGCCGTACTGGGTGTACTTGTATACTGTGGGATGCGGTACCTAAGAAAAAGAACGATAGCCAGTGTTGGAATTGCGCTGGTTGTAGTTGCCGTCATTGCCGCAGTGGATGAGTACATTCAGCATTTCAATCCTAGCCGAACAGCTTCTATTCCAGATGTTGGAGTAGATCTGATCGGCGGCTTTTGCGGTGTGATGTTATGGATAGCAGGCGTAGCGATCTATTGGAAATTAAGATCAAGAGGTATCCGTAAACGCTCTGAGCGGTGATGAACGCCATTTCCCAGGAAATCAGATGTGATTGTTGCAGCTTCTACTTGTCCGTCCTCCATCATAGATATGGAAGGAGGACAGGGAGGGACAGGGATGCTGCGAAGAAGGCAACGTAATGAAATGTTCAAAAAGGTTGGCTTTATCATCGTTGTACTATTGCTGTTGTGGCTTATCGTGAGAACAGTTCCACATCTGTTCCGTGCCAGTGCTCCTGATGAGGCGGCAGAAGTTGTTGCTGAATTTTATCGCTATGAGCAGACAGGTGATTTCGGTAGTTCATGGGAGCTGTTTCACCCGCTTATGAAGGAGCGATTCCCAAAGAGCACATATGTGCAATCCAAAGCCCATATTTTTATGCAGCACTTTGGCGTGGAAACCTTTGGTCTGGAGATCGAGAAGCCTGAGCGTGAATTCGACGTCAATATCATTGACGGCATGCAGGTATTCTCGGAAGCGTACAAAATGAATGTAACGATGAAATATAAGAGCACATTTGGTGTGATCGACATGGTGCAAACCTGTTATGTCGTGCAAGATGGGAAGGAATGGGTGTTGCTCTGGTATTACCCTTCAAGTGGTGAGCATCAGCAACAGGAGAGCAGTGAATAGGTGATGTTATTTATTCAATTTGATATATGCCCATAGTTTGAACCGGATTGTATCGTAAGTCCTTGAAGAAGCTCTATGAATGCGAGACTTTTGTCGCATTTATAGAGCTTTTTTTGTGTTTTTTCCTTTTTATAGCCGATATACTCTTGACAATAGTCCCGGTGTCAAGTAAATTACGAATTAGATACAAAATGTATCAATTCTCAGCATCTAACGACAAATAACAGGGACCTCAGTGCTCCTTGTGAGGGGAATGAATTCAGTGATCGAATCGAGTCGCTTTTATTGTGTCAGTTGTGGGAGGATTGTGTCGGTTGCTAGTAACTCAGACCAAGTTAAGGATGAGAGTTGCGGAGTCAATCAAGTATTTCGCACGGGATTTTATCGAAGTGAGATGCCGCTAGGATGCTGTGGAACATGTCAGGTTCAGACGAAGCGACAGGAGAATGCCCAGTTTACAGGACAATATACTAAATATTATGATACACTGAATTCATATGAGAAACGGGCATGAATGGTGAGCCCGTCGATGAGGGAGGGAATGGAATGCAGAATGAACCGGTCGTCCGTCTTCAGGGCGTCAGTAAAATTATCTCTTCCCGCTCGTTGGTCAGCGACCTGACTCTGGATATTTCTCCGGGGCAGGTTTTTGGTTTTTTAGGACCAAACGGGGCAGGTAAAACAACGACAATCCGAATGATGGTTGGACTTATGTCGATTAGTAAGGGAGATATCTTGATCTCTGGACATAGTGTGAAAACGGACTTTGAGAAGGCCATCGCAGAGGTTGGTGCGATTGTTGAGAATCCTGAAATGTACAAGTTCCTCACAGGGTATCAGAATCTTGTCCATTTTGCCCGCATGTCACCCGGCATTACGAAGGAGCGCATAGCGGAGACCATTGAGCGGGTTGGTCTTACCGCACGGATTCACGATAAGGTGAAAACGTACTCGCTTGGAATGCGTCAACGCTTAGGGGTTGCCCAAGCCATATTACATAAACCGAAGCTGCTCGTATTGGATGAACCTACGAACGGATTAGATCCACAAGGGATTCGGGAACTGAGAGATTATTTACGTCAGCTCACGCGAGAAGAAGGAATTACTGTGTTTGTGTCCAGCCACTTATTATCCGAGATGGAGCTCATGTGCGATACGGTAGCCATTATTCAGAACGGCAAGCTGATCGATGTGCGGAATCTGAGACAAGAAGCGGGAGCGGACGCTCTGATCGAAGTTGCCTTCGAGGTCAATGATGCACAGCGTGCTGCTGAGCTCATTCCAGGAGCTACTATTCAAGGCAGTAACATCGTAGTTAGCGTATCTCGTGAACAGATTCCAGAATTGAACGCTAGATTAGTGCATGAAGGGCTTCAGGTTTATGGTATCCGTAACGTAACCCATACCCTAGAAGATCAATTTTTGCAAATGACTGGGGGCGGAGGTATTGGCTAGTTTCGGCAATCTATTATTGAATGAAAACATGAAAATATTCCGTCGTGTACGAACCTGGATTATGCTCTCCATTTTGGCTTTAAGTGCGCTATTGTTGCCGGTTTTGTTAAGAGAAGGCATGGGAGCAAGCGATATGCCAGCCTTGGAAGCGGCATACACAACTGTTCAGATCGTATTTTTTCTAAACACGATCTTCTGCGTCGTTATAGCAGCTGAGGCGGTAGCGGGTGAATTTACCTGGGGAACGATCAAGCTGCTGCTGATTCGTCCATGGTCGCGGAGCAAGATTTTGTTGTCCAAATATTTGACGGTCATCGGGTTCAGCATTTTGAGTACGCTCGTTGTGATTCTTCTGGCTTGGGGCATATCTTCTGTTCTTTTCACGACGGATCTTGAGACCAGAAGCACAGGACAGGTATTTACATTATGGGGATATATGTACGTTGACTTGTTTATTACGCTTGCGATTGCCTTTATGGTGTCCTCTGTCTTTCGTTCAGGTGCACTGGCGATTGGATTATCGCTATTTATTATGTTTACACAAAATATCTTTACATTGATTTTCAATCCAACTCGCTATGAATGGGCGAAGTATGTTCTATTTAATAACATGGATCTTAGTAGATACATGAACTCAGGTTCGATCTTTGACATGATCGGCGGAGGCGTTCCAGAGGGCATGACTCTTGGCTTTTCCATTGCCGTGTTGGCTGCATACTATGTCGTCTTCATGGTTATATCGTGGGTTGTATTCAGCAGAAGAGATGTAGCAGGCTAATTGCCTGCTTCTTTTTTTTGCGCTCATTTTGATATGAATGTTTCTATTTAACAAGATATTCTTCACCATCAAACTCATCCAGGCTGAGGCAAGAGCTGCATTTCAGGGTACATATGTTACAACAGACATGGCTTGGAAGATGAAAATTTGTCCATGCTGTAGTCAACAGGTTGGTATTACATATTTCGCCGCAGTCGCATTTGGCAGAGCAGCGCATGGAGGGATCACGTTTCTTGGTAAACAACAAGTTTTATCGCATATGCACAGCCATCATCTTGCTGCTGCTCATCGTTTATTTGGGAGATAAAGTGAACTTTATTTTCCGTCCGTTAACCTCATTGATTCACATCATCATTATTCCACTACTGATTGCAGGATTTTTCTATTATTTGCTGCGTCCGCTTGTCGATTATATGGAGCGGCACAAATTGAAGCGAGCCTTGTCAGTTATCATTATTTATGTTGTGATTGCACTGATTCTTGCAGGCTTTAGCGTCTTAGTTTGGCCATCTCTGCGAGAGCAACTGTGGAATTTCATTGAGAACACACCAACTTTGATTAATTCACTCACCAGTCAGCTCACAGAACTCGAACAGAACGGTTTCCTTTCCAGGTATCTGCCCGAAGATTCCGATCTGGTCTCACGTTTGTCTGATTTCTTAAGTCAGGGGATAACTCAAGTCAGTGATTATGTCGCTGGATTATTCTCGGTAGTATCGAACCTCGTCATTATTCTCGCGACGTTTCCGATCATGCTGTATTACATGCTCAAAGAGGGAAGTAAGTTTGGCACGAATCTAACGTTGTTATTGCCAAGGCATTACCGCAAGGATGGCGAAGAGACGGTTCATGAGATTGATGATGCACTGAGTAATTATATTGTGGGGCGTGTCATTGTGAATGTGGCACTTGGTATTCTGATGTATATTGGGTTCCTTATTCTAGGCCTGCCTTACGCACTGTTACTGACCATGGTATCCATCATTTTGAACTTTATCCCGTATGTTGGTGCGATTCTGGCCGCTATTCCGGTAGTCATCGTTGGTTTTATTGAATCACCATCCATGGCGATCTGGTCTTTGGTTATTATCGTTATCGCACAGCAAATTCAGGATAATCTTGTTTCCCCATATGTATATGGGAAGAAATTAGATATTCATCCGCTAACGACGGTTATACTGTTGCTTGTAGGTGCCGACTTGGGCAATATTCTGGGAATGATTATCGTGATTCCGTTATACATGATTCTTAAGATTATTGTTCGGAGAATTCATCATCGAATTGTGGAAGAAAAGTCCGAGTCTGTAGAGTGAGCAAGTTTTCATTAGATAAGCCGCATATAAGTCGTTAAGGATCGCGTAATTGGTCCTTGACGATGCATATGCGGCTTTTTTGACGTATCTGAAAGGCTCCCTATGTTAATCATTCAGGGTGAAAATGATGTGCAAGTGTCTATGCAGCAATTCGAGGACTGGAAATCAGCTCTTCAAGGGCACTCTGATGTTACGTTCAAAAGCTATCCTAACGTAAACCATATTTTATCCACTTACGATGGTCTTTCCATTGGCACAGAGTATGCTAAGCCATCCAATGTCTCTAAAGCTATTATTGATGATATTGCGAAGTGGGTATTAGAATCAGAATAAAATAAATATTAAAAAGCACTTGCCAATGGAGGCAAGTGCTTCTTCTTGTTCTATATCAAGTTGCTTCATTCAGCCACTAGGATTCCTTCTCGTTTTCATCAGTATAGTCTGACATAACGAGGGGTTCCTTCGGAACGACAGCAACTTTGTAAAAGCGGTTTTTATCTTTTTCCAAAAGAACAAACGTGAGATTCTCGTATTCGTATTCTTCCTGTTCGTTCATCTCTGGACGATGGCTGTATAACCAACCACCAATGGTATCCCATTCATCCGCATCGAGGTTGGATAAGAACATATCATTCACTTTGGACAAGGAAACTTTACCATCCATAATGATATATTGTTCGTTGATGATCTGAATGTCTTCAACTTCATCGGCATCGAATTCATCGCGGATCTCGCCGACGATCTGCTCAAGTACATCCTCAATGGTAACAATTCCCGACGTCCCACCATACTCATCGACCAATACGGCGATATGTACGCCATCCTTTTGCATTTTCTTCAGCAGGTCTTTGACAGGTGTTGTCTCATGGACAGCCGATACGGGCTGGATGAGGGAGGATAGGTCAACAGGTTCATCATTACCATACAACTCTAGGAAAAATTGCTTGGTGTTAATGATTCCGATGATATCGTCTTTACTCTCATTCACAACAGGAAAACGAGTATATTGTTCTTCGCGAATAATATCTAGATTTTCTTGATTCGATTTATTTAGATAAAGGCAGACCATATCGGTCCGAGGTACCATAATTTCTTTAGCTAACATTTCATCAAAAGCAAAGATCCGGCTTACATATCCGAATTCCGCTTGATTGATCTTACCACTCTCGAAACTTTCGTTGATGATAATCTGTAGCTCTTCCTCCGAGTGTGCGTCTTCATGCTCAGAAGCTGGCTTAATACCGAATAATTTGACGAGCTGATTGGCAGATCCGTTCAACAACCAGATAAATGGATACATAATACGGTTAAACCAGATGATCGGTGTTGACGTTAGTAGCGCAACCGTTTCGGCTTTGCGGATCGCAATCGTTTTGGGTGCAAGCTCGCCGACTACAACGTGCAAGTATGTAATGGCAATAAAAGCGATAATAAACGATAAGAAAGATGATAGCGCCTCAGGCAATTGCAAACTTTCGAATAATGGATGTAGCAGCTTCTCTACGGTTGGTTCACCGAGCCAACCGAGTCCCAGAGAGGTGATTGTGATGCCGAGCTGACAGGCGGACAAGTATCCATCCAGATTAGCCACTGCTTGTTTCACCGCTAAGGCACGCTTGTTCCCTTCGGCAACCATTTGATCAATCCGGCTTGGACGTACCCGCACCAAGGCGAATTCCACCGCTACAAAGAACGCTGATAATCCTATCAAAAACGCAATCAAAAATAATTTTAACGCATACCCGTCACTGTCCATTACACTATTCTTCTCCTTTAAGTAATAAGTTTTAACGATTATTATATCTAATTTTACGTAAGAAGACCACCTTTAGCTTATACGTAGAGGAAGCATTTGGAACTGAAAACGCTATGAATGGCGCTACAACGCCATTTTCACAGATCTTGGATGGATATGTTTAACCTATCACTGTCATAATATACACGTTATTTTCCTTTTCAATTCTAGTGTTAGTGTGCGTATGTAAAGTTTTATCTATGCAAACCGTTACGAATAGGGTCAACATTGGGTATCTATGATTAGTCGCTCACTTAAACGTCAAAGATGATGTAGTGAACGTGTAACAGGATGATGTTTTTTGTCACTGAGGGGGAAGCTGAATGTTCTGGCTGCTTATCATATTGCTTATTTTTATTTTTCAGGCTGGTACCATTCTATTGCTGGAATTTCGTAATCCGGCGAAGGCTGTAGCCTGGTTATTTATTTTGTTTTGCGTTCCCCTGATCGGTTTTGTTGTCTATTATTTCGTCGCTCAGGATTACAATAAACGTAAAAAGCTTCGTAAAGGAGGCTCACGTATTTTTCGTGAGATTAAGGAAACGATATGGCAGCAAGCTCATATCATCGAGGATGCGCAGCAGATGACAGATCACCGTTTCCGGCATCAGCATCGGTTGTTCAATCTGTTGTCTCATCTGTCTGAAAGTCCGATAACAGGCTGTAATCGAAGTCGGGTACTTACGAATGGGGAAGAAGCATTTGAGGCCATGCTGCAAGCGATGGAAACGGCTGAGCATCATTTGCATGTGGAGTTTTATATTTTCCGCGATGATGAGATCAGTACCAAGTTTCAAGATGTGATGATTCGTAAAGCCCGAGAAGGCGTGCAGGTTCGTTTTATCTGCGACGGGCTCGGGAGTCACAAGATGAGCTGGAATTTTATTCGCAAGCTTAAGGAAGCCGGCGTGCAGTTTCACTATTTCCTCCCACCGCTCATTGCTACGATTGATCGCCGAGTCAACTACCGTAATCACCGCAAAATAGTAGTGGTGGATGGGCGTATTGGTTTTGTTGGCGGCATCAATGTTGGCGATGATTACTTAGGAAAGTATCCAGAAATCGGATTTTGGCGCGATACCCATGTGCAGATTGAAGGGGATGCCGTCTATTTTCTGCAAAATACGTTTCTCAACGACTGGAAGCTTGCTTCCGGTGAGCAGATTACAGAGCCGCAATTAACGGAACTATTTCCCCCTCATATCTGCAGTGGAGATGAGCGCATCCAGATCCTAAGCAGTGGCCCGGATCAAGATTGGGATGCGATTCAGGAGATGTGTTTTGGTGCAATTTCTGTAGCGTGTAACCGGATTTATATTACGACTCCTTACTTTATTCCCGACCCCGCCTTATATGAAGCGCTCAAAACCGCAGCCGTCAGTGGAGTGGATGTAAAGATTATCATTCCATATCAATCGGATTCTCGGCTGGTGCATCTAGCTTCTCTGTCATATGTGGAGGAATTGCTTCGTGCAGGTGTGAAGTTTTATCAATATCGGAAGGGATTTGTACATGCCAAAGTCATGATTGTGGATGATCTGCTTGCAACTGTAGGGACTGCCAACATGGATATGCGTAGCTTCTTTTGTAATTTTGAGTTGACTGCAGTGTTGTTTGAGTCATCGGCTATGGATCATTTGCTTCATGATTTTAAACGTGACTTAGAAAATTGCAGCTCCATTGATGTGAAGGTTTTTCAGCAGCGATCACGGTGGCAAAAAGGGGCAGAAATGCTTTCTCGGATGCTTTCACCGCTTCTTTAGCCGTTTTTAGCCCGATTTCTGAAGATAAGTTCACTTTTTGTGAATTTATCTTCTTTTTGCTAACTATTTTGCTCAAATTTGATCTTTTATGATATAATAGATATATAAATCATGTCTTGGCGAAGGAGGGGAGTCTGCGGGAAAACAGGCTCCCTTTTGCTCTCTTTTGGAAGTGTGAACCGGAATGCAGACAATCTTGAATCCATTTTATATCGCCTTTAGGTGCTTGTGCTCGTATTAGCCAGTGGATGTGTAGAGCTAGCTTCATTTCTTGCTCTGCGATATGTAGATCCCCTGTGAAGTATTTAAATGATTTATAAAATGGATTCACATACTGATTTAACGGGGGGGATACCATGTCTAATGTAACAGTGAAAGAATTAACATCTAAGGCAGCTGACCGCAGCGTCAAAAGCTCGGTGTTTACATTGAAGCTTCTGCAACGCATTGTAATGATACTTGTCGGTGCTGCACTTATGGCTGTATCACTTGAAGTATTTCTCGTGCCAAATGGCGTTATCGATGGCGGGATTACGGGGATCTCGATTATGGTCTCAGAGCTCACGCATCTGCCGCTCGGGATATTCCTGACCTTGCTCAACCTGCCTTTTCTAATTCTAGGTTACAAACAAATTGGTAAAACATTTGCGTTATCTACGCTGCTTGGGATCGTGGTGATGTCCATCGGGACATCGTTATTGCACAAAGTGCCTGCGTTAACGCCAGGCGAACCGCTGCTTGGAGCAGTGTTTGGCGGATTGATCCTAGGGGTGGGTGTTGGTCTAGTTATCCGCTCCGGTGGATCTCTGGACGGAACCGAGATCGTTGCGATTTTGCTGAGTGAGAAGTCACCATTATCAGTAGGACAGATCGTATTGTTCATTAACGTATTTATTTTTGCAGGTGCGGGATTTGTATTTGGATGGCCAAATGCCCTGTACAGCATGATTGCTTATTATATTGCGATGAAGATGATCGATATTGTCAACGAAGGATTGGATCAATCCAAATCGGTCTGGATTATTAGTGAGAAATATCGGGATATCGGATCAGCGCTCACAGATCGTCTTGGTCGTGGTGTTACCTTCCTCGATGGGGAAGGTGGATTCAGTGGGGATGAGAAGAAAATCATTTTTGTGGTTATCACTCGTCTCGAAGAAGCCAAATTGAAATCGATTGTAGAAGATTGGGATCCACAAGCCTTTGTAGCTATTGGTAATATCCATGATGTGAAGGGCGGACGTTTCAAGAAAAAAGGTATCCATTAGCGAGTCTAATCGCTTAATCGCTGAATAATCGAATGACAATATGCCGCATGTGCTCGGACGAAATGCACATGTAGTTAGAACAATAGCCGACACCCTTGGTTTGAGGGTGCCGGCTATTTCTTTTTGAGATGCTGGATGATCAGCTCCACCGGCTGAGGCTCGACAGCAGCAATGAGGTCTCCCATGTGTGCAAGCCGTTCTACGATGTTCATGAGATGATAATCCTTGACCGACACGTCGTTACGAACCTCATCCCAAGTGAGAGGTGTCGAGACGGTGCCTCCTGGTTTAGCTCGCGGTGTATAAGGAGCTGCGAGTGTTTTGCCACCATAATGTTGAAGATAGTCAAAATAAATACGATCCCCGCGGTCTTTTTTGAGTCGTTCTAGCGTGAACAGATTGGGGTGTTTCTGGGTAACATATTTGCCTACAAAATGGCCGATGTCCCTCAGTTCATCAAAGGTGACACCCTGACGGATCGGCACAATGATCTGAACCCCAGTGGCGCCAGAGGTTTTGGGTACAGATCGAAGACCAAGGGACGTGAGTGTTTCCCCTACGATCTGGGCAGCCTGCATGATTCGTGGCTCGTCCTCCTGGGAAGGATCAAGATCGATCATCCATTCGCAAGGTAAATGACTCCCGACCGCATGTAGGGAAGGATGGAATTCAAGTGATGCCAGATTCCCAAGCCAGAGCAGTTCCGGTAGTTTGTTCATGACTACGTAGTTAATGCCTTCATGATTTGAGGTCTGTACGAACGCGGGAAGCGGCTCGGGGGCATTCTTTTGATAAAAAAATTCACCGTCCACGCCATGAGGGTATCGAATGGTAGTAAGGAGCCGATTGCTGGTATAGGTGAGCAGATAAGGAGCAAGTGCTGCTAACTTTTGCAAATAGATGGCTTTTGTCACCCCAGCTTCCGGCCATAAAGGTTTGTTCGGATTCGTCACAGTGATCTCCATGCCGTCAATCATGATGGTTCCTTTGATCGTGCGTGCCATGGCATATGCCTCCTATCCTCAAATTTATCTTATTGGCAGGCTATACTGCCATCTCTTATCTGTGTGAACGTTTAGTTGAATCGCTATACATGGAGCTACACATTCTACTGCTCTTCTTGGATAAGCTGACTTGCAGGGCAATCCTCCTGTGTAACTTCGGCAAACGTCTGAATACTTGGATGGCGCAACGTCCGGTGATGAGTTAGTTCCATGTATTGCACTTTGACTCCAATCTGTGGCTCGATCCACGTCGTCTCTGCACTGCGTTCGGGGATGTTATGAAATGGATTCGTTTGCCGAATTAGCGGCTGTATATCCGCAGTAAGCTTACGCCACGTATCCGAGTTTAGCTTACCTGTGCCCACATGACCGATATAAATAAAGTGTGGTCCATCGTATACCCCTACTGCTATAGCATTCACAATACCGCTACGAAAAGTAACGCCTCCAATCATCGCATAGAGATCATGCATGATTTTTACTTTCTGCCAGCGTGCATCCTTCGCCCGTATTCCATACGTGCTGGCAAGGTCCTTAATCACGATGCCTTCCATCTGATGCTGTCTCATAACGCTCAACAGAGCAGCTGGATCGGACATATTGGTGACCTCTTGCACATGAGAGGATGGAGTAAGCAACTGGTGCAGCAATTGCTGGCGCTGGGCAAGAGGCTGATCTGTGACCCATTTTCCGTCATAGTACAAGATATCAAATACCATGTAAGTGATCGGAATATGCTGAATCGCTTGAGCAATTGCGTCTGGTTTGCTCATACGATCACGGCGCAAAACATGATAAAAAGAAGGTTTGCCGGTATCGGGATCTAGCGCGATAATTTCACCATCCACAATGTAAGACGAGGCAGAGCAAATATTGCGGCCTAAAGCAAGCTCAGGGTATTGTGCCGTTCGTTCATGCTGTCTACGGTTGATCAGTCTGAGCTCTTGTCCGTCCTCATAAGCAAGCATACGAACACCATCCCATTTAATTTGGGCAATCCAGTTAGAGCCTGTAGGTAGAGTAAGGCTTGAGATGGGTTCAAAGGGGGTGATCGGAGTGAACATGTGTATAGGCTCCTTTCCAAATAAAAGAGGTTGTTCCAAACAGTGCGCTTTGGATTACGAGGATGCCTGATGGCATCTCAGCGTCGAATATGTGATTCAGCCTAAAGCCGCTTTAAACATGCACTTAAAATGTAAAATGATCATGTTTAAATTTTTGACGAACGGGCTCGGAGTTTATGTACCAGAATAAGCAGCAGCGGAAGAGCAATTCCACACGTAAGATCCCAGTCGATCCAATAAGGAATCACGACTTTGAGATAGTAAGTTTCGTTTGGCGCAATCAGGATAGACATACTAAAAATGATCAAAGCGCTCGGTAAGATGAGTGAGCGATAACTGGACAATCGGAATAGGTGGGCAATCCCTAAGATAAAGCCGTAAAAAAACAAAATGGTTTTAAAAAAAACAGCGATAATCCACACACACGCGATAAAGGCTTCCATCCGCTGTAGAAAGTTACCTATATTAATTTTCTGTGCAAGTATAAACGAGGCAAACCAGTAATGCTGTGTCAGAAAAGAACCCATGACCAACAAACTGATCGTCAACGTTAGTGTCAGCATTAAACCACCAATCATACCTGTGAGTAGAATTTCCTTCTTCATATGAGGCTTTTGATTGGTGTAGGGGAGCAGCATCATAAAGATACTTAGTTCGCAATACGGATATGTGAGTACAGCTACAAAGCCTTTCAAAGGATCAAGTATGCCGTTGGAGAGAACAGGCCTGATGTTACTCAGTTGAATTTGAGGAAGCAGTAGGACAAGCAGAATAATGAGAAATAATACAACGAGAGGAAGGAACACCTCAGCAGTTCTACCTATGCAGGTTAGCCCCTGTATCAGTCCCCATGCAAGTGCCCCAACAAAGAGCAGATCGATCGCCCATATTGGCGAAGAAGGTAAGATCTGAGTGGTCATGAAATCGCCAAGTTCTCGGATAAAGGTAGAAGCACTGATAAGAAAATAAAATAAATAAAAACAACTGAACAGCGTACCGATCCAAGAGCCGAAAGTTTGAAGTGCATTTTCAATCAGGTTCATCCGCGGATTAAGATTATAGGCTGCCAGAAAAATGATTAATACTCCCATTCCACCCCCAACGCCAAGTAACGCTGATAACCATGCGTCTTCCTGTGCGTAGGAAGTAATCATGGCAGGGAATACGAGAATCTGTTCGCCGATCGTACATAGGAACAATAGAATGGCAAGTTGCCTGACGTCCAACCTTCCCTTCTCAATCATATGTTATCTCCTTCGAGTATCTTGGTTGTCTGAGCATGAGGATAGGATGCACGAAAAGAACCATATTTATAAGGCAGGCTCGACGTATAACATCATCATGAATACCATCAATAAAAAATCCCGAACAACAGGCAGATCCTCCATGGCATGGGAGGGTGCCGTATGTTCGGGATTTGTAGAATGTGTAGTGTTAGTAAAGCATAATGTGAAACTTATTTTTCTACTGTCAGACGAATGTGAATCTGCTGTGGATCGACTGTAAAGTAGACATCGTTTTGTTGTGTTAATGTAGCTCCAGCTTCACGTAACTGCTCTACAGCTTGGTTACGTTCCTCTTGGCTGGAGTACACAATCGTAAAGTATTCAATGCCTGTAGCATGGCTTGGATTCACGGGTGCTCCTGAGCCTGCCCAAATATTAAGTCCGATATGATGATGGTATCCGCCTGCAGAGATGAACAGTGCTGACATGTTGGCAAAGTTGCCGACGATATCGAAACCAAGTACACCATGATAGAAGCGGCGGGATTCTTCCAGACTACGTACGTGGAAATGCACATGACCAATGACAGTACCTACCGGAAGACCTTCCCAAGTTTCATTCGCAGATAGGTCAAACAGACCTTGAACATCAACGGGATCGGTTCCCATGATGTAGTTGTTATCTGCGTCACGTTGCCATGTATCGCGAGGGCGATCGGCATAGATTTCAATACCATTAAGGTCTGGATCAGAGATATACAGTGCTTCACTAACAAGGTGATCCCCTTGTCCAATCTCAATACCGGATGCAGCGAGGTTGCGCAGCGCTAACCCGAGAGACTTACGATCAGGCAATAGGATAGCAAAATGATACAAACCAGCGGATGAACGTTCAGGCATAGTCACTGCATTAGGAATTTCCTCAAGACGTAAGAGCGAGTGCTGTCCATCTACGGTAAACGTGGCAACAGAATCCTTCCGTTCCAGCAGTTTCAAACCTACCACTTGCGTATAAAATTCAATGGAGCGCTCCAGATTGCTGATTCTCAGACTAACTTCGCCTAGATGGGTAGTAGCAGGAATTTGATAAGGTTGAGTCATGTCGTTACCTCCTGAAATGAAATATGATTTTTGTGTTTAGCTACTAAAGGGTTGTAAGAAATCATAGTTATTATGGGTTCATAATTAGGATTGAATGGATTGAATGGGATATAAGATTGCAATGGATGTTTGAACTTATATGCAATTAAAGATCAAGTTGACTTTAAAATCGCAAATAAGTTACTTTTCATAAGTTAATATAAAATATAAATCGACTTTCGTCAAATGATAAATATCGATTAATCCGTGTGATTTCATCTCATATAAAACATAAATCCGGCTATAGCGCCGGATTTAATGAGTTCTGATTGAGAAGACATGAGCTATGTCTTCGGAGTCGTTTTTCTCTTTTTCGCAGGCGCAGCAGGGGTGTCGTTTTCTCCTCCGGCGACAGCTTGAATGGCCGTTTTTTTCGGTGCGCGTTTCTTCGGCTTGGCGGTAGATTTACCAGGATCAGTAGGGATCGGTTTAACAGCCTCGATACTCGCCTGCAAGGCAGCCATTAGATCCATTACATTAGCCTCTGGTTTGGCAGGAGCAATCTTGATCTCTTCACCCGCAACCTTGTGATTGATCAGATCCAGCAATTTGCCTCGGTAATCGTCGGTATATTTGCCAGGCTCAAACGGGGTAGACAGTTGGTCGATCAGAAGCTTCGCCATGGTCAGCTCCTTCTCATTGACTTGCTGTACCTCGGGCAGATTAGGAACTTGTGAGACGGGACGGATCTCATCAGGGTAGAATATCGTCTCCATGGAGAGACAGTCCTCAAGCACACGAATAGCGGCTAAGCTGCTTTTGGATCGAATCGAAATTTTGGCTATGCCGATTTTGCCTGTATCGCGCATGGCGTTCATTAATAGCTGATATGCGTTCCCTCCCGCCTGATCGGGGGACAGATAATATGTCTTTTGAAAATAGATCGGATCAATTTCAGTTAGATCTACGAAATCGAGGATCGTAATGGTTTTGCTGGTGGAATCGTTGAGAGCTTCCAATTCCTCTTTCTCAAAAAGGACGAACTTGCCCTTCTCATATTCGTACCCCTTGGTAATCTCTTCCCACTGCACTTCAACCTCACAAGAAGGACATTTGCGAACATAAGCAAGCGGGCTACCACAGACTTTGTGGATGTAACGCATGGAGATGTCTTTGTCTTCGGTAGCCGAGAACATTTTGACAGGCACATGTACAAGTCCAAAACTAATAGCGCCTTTCCAGACGGTATGCATGGATATCGGCTCCTTTCCGTTAATCATTTATAGGATCAGTATGGGCATTTCTGTGAAGGGCTAACCGCTTCATTCCATGGTTCATGTGCTGAGTATGCTTCAGCCAGAGTGGGGGATGATAACAGAAACATCCTTGAGATCAATCGCAAGCAAGCTGGAGAGTGGTCTTCGTCATAGGATGAGCAATTGTAACTATCTAACCTAGGAGGTGTCTCATGAAGAATGGACGTGATGAAGGGGAAGCTCATGCTCACACATTTTCACCTTATCCTCTTGCAGCGTCGGAAGGCTCTGAGGATTTTCACACGCCTGCGACATCTGTCAATTGGGAGGCCGTGACCTCAGAGGAGTTACCGCTTGACCGAGAATCGTTCATGCTCGATATTGATCGCATGGTCAATGAGGGACTGGGTGGAGGTCAGGTAACCGATGATAATGGTTATATTGGGGATAGCACAACCGATACCATGGTTCGTGAATCACACGATGATCCGGAAGGGGAGTACGAATAAGATGATGGATGTTAAGCGTGCCAAAGCGATATATGATTCTGAGGATACAATTGCCGTTACGCTCGAAGGGGATCCGGTTTGGATTGAAAGTGTCGACGAAGCCAATGGGATGGCTACGGTTCAGGTAGGAAGTCGTCCTGGTAATACGCAAACGGTTCGTGTGGATCGACTGGAGGAGTAGCAACTAAGCCTCGTTAACGTTCAGTGCATGAAGGAGCCGTAGAAATAGAAGCGGTTTTGAATGTGCAGGTATAGGTCATGATCGTGGAGAGGACAAGCTGAGGTTGGTATCACGCCTCCCCCGATCATATTGATGCCCTGATTATCTGAACATGCTCTATGACAAGGTTGGTCAGCCGCAGATTTGAAGATATAGAGATCGAGATGAGGCCGGTGCCATGAGGTGCCGGTTTTTCGTTATTTTAATGGGGATATCAAGCGTCATTCCTTTTGCAAGTGTTGCGGGGGAAGAAGGTGACCGATATAATAGTCTTCAAAGTGAACTCAGGCGGCAGAGCCGTCAAAGGTGGGGCGTAAATTGAATCAAGAGCATGAGCAGTGGGTGTATGATTCCCATGGCATTTCAGATACAGAAGCGCTTGCGTCTGCACTTGCTGGACAGGCAATGGCTGGTATGGTGATTGCACTGGATGGTGATCTGGGCGCGGGCAAAACGGCATTTTCACAAAAGTTCGCCTGGCATTTGGGTGTGCAAGGTGTAGTTAACAGCCCTACGTTTACATTGATCAAGGAATATGAGGGACGATTGCCTTTATATCATATGGATGTATACCGTATTTCATTGGAAGAAGCGGATGAGCTTGGGCTAGATGAATACTTCTATGGAACCGGAGTCAGTCTGGTGGAATGGTCAAGCATTATCCCGGAGCTACTCCCCGAAGAGCATCTGCATATACAGATTGAAACGACCGGTCCGGAGGATCGCAAGATTACGCTGGATGGATACGGTGAGAAGTATGCCGCCATATGCCGGCAGTTCAGACAGAATGGAGTTTAATAAGATGATGGAAGATTTACAAAAAAAGCCGCGTCAGCGGTTTTTGGCGTTGGATACGTCTACAGCGGTGATGGCTGCCTCAGTGATGGAGGATCACACGCTGCTCGAGGAACGAAATGAACGGGCAGAGCGTAATCACTCCGTGCATGTTGTGCCTGTAATGGAGCAGCTCTTGGCTGCGAGTGGAACACAGCCCGGGCAATTAGATGGCATTGCCGTTGGCATTGGGCCAGGGTCATACACAGGCATCCGCATTGCGGTGACGGCGGCCAAAACACTTGCCTGGGCATGGGACATCCCCGTTGCTGGGGTGTCCAGCCTTCAGGCAATGGCCTGGGGCGGCTGGCATCATGGCCTCGCCGCCAAGGCTGAAGCTGCGGCAGAGGAACCTACCGCAGCAGGGGCTGGAGGAACGCCATCCGCGGACGAGGACAGCCAGTCGGCTGCCCCGGTTCACTGGATCGTTCCGCTCGTGGATGCGCGGCGCGGTCAAGCGTATACCGCGCTGTTCGCCTCCGCCGGGAGCGATGCGCCCCGGCGGCTTGAGCCTGATGCCATCCGTAAGATGGACGGATGGCTAGAAGCCCTCGCCGCCCGCATCGCGGAGGCGGCGCCGGAAGAGCGGCCCGCTGCCGTCTGGCTTGTCGGCGATGCGGGGCCAGTTGAGGCTGCGGCTGCGCTGCGCTGCCCAGCAGATACGGCGCTGCAGCTCATTCCATATGAGCTGGAAGGCCGTTGGGTTGGGCGGCTTGGCGCCGCCGCGCTGCTTGCAGGTCAGCGCGATGATGTTCATGCGCTGGTGCCGAACTACACCCAACTGGCTGAGGCGGAAGCCAATTTACTGCGAAAAGGGTGAAGGGGGTCGGCGAGCGGATGGACAATGTGATACAAAACGACCAGGGTGAGGCGCTCCAATTCAGGCTCATGACACTATCGGATATTCCCGATGTGATGGTGATTGAGCATGAAGCCTTTACGTTGCCCTGGACGGAAGAGGCATTCCGAAATGAATTAACGCACAATCATTTTGCTAAATATATGGTTATGGAAATAGACGGTAAGGCAATTGGCTACGCCGGGATGTGGACGATTATGGATGAGGCGCATATCACGAATATCGCAGTAAGACAGGCCTATCGCGGTCGCAAGCTTGGCGAGAGATTGCTGGATGAACTGATGAGAACGGCAGCCTATTTGGGCATGGAACGGATGACGCTAGAAGTAAGGGTTTCGAACTTAGTTGCTCAGCGTTTGTATGAGAAAAAAGGGTTTGAATCGGCAGGTATTCGCAAAGGCTATTACTCCGACAACATGGAGGATGCGATGATTATGTGGGCGAATTTGCCTTCTACAGGCCGAGACGGCACAGAGGAAGGAAGCGTAACGGATTCATGAAGGAACTGAGTGAGAACCATCAAACACAAACGGCTCCATGCTACATTTTGGCGGTGGAGACGAGCTGTGATGAAACATCTGTGGCAGTGGTCAAGGATGGACGGGAAGTGCTGTCCAACTTGATCTCCAGTCAGATTGAGACACATAAAGCATTTGGTGGCGTTGTACCTGAAGTGGCTTCACGCAAACATGTGGAAGTCATCACATTAATGCTTGAACAGGCCATTGAAGAATCAGGTATTCGTCCAAGAGATTTAAGTGCCATCGCCGTAACGCAAGGACCTGGACTCGTGGGTGCTCTGCTTGTCGGTATCGTTGCAGCCAAGACGTTGGCAATGGCGCTGGGTAAACCGTTAATTGGGACTCATCATATTGCAGGACATATCTATGCGAATCGTCTGACACATGAACTGAAATATCCTGCGATGGCGCTTGTGGTATCGGGTGGACATACGGAGCTTGTGCATATGGAATCCGAAGGTAAGTTCAAACTGATTGGTCGCACACGGGATGATGCTGTAGGTGAGGCATATGATAAAGTGGCGCGGGCATTGGGTTGTCCTTATCCTGGGGGGCCACATGTGGACCGGATGGCATCAGAAGCAGAGCAGGTTGTACCCTTGCCAAGAGTGTGGCTGGAAGCTGATTCATATGACTTCAGTCTCAGCGGATTGAAATCAGCTGTACTCAATGTGCTGAATCAGGCCAAAATGCGCGGAGAAACCCTGGAAGCTTCTGCTGTGGCGAGGGGGTTCCAAGAGGCAGTCGTTGAAGTGCTGGTTGAAAAAGCCGTCCGTGCCGTCCGGCAATATGGCTCACAACAACTGTTGTTGTGTGGTGGTGTTGCGGCAAACCGCGGACTGCGCATGGCATTGCAGGAGCGTTGTGAACGCGAAGGGCTTGAATTGTTAATCCCACCGATGGTGTATTGTACAGACAATGCTGCCATGATTGGAGCAGCAGCGTACTTGAAATGGCAACGTGGAGAAATTTCCGAATTCGATGCCAAAGCCGATCCAGGGTTATCGCTGGAGGAATGGTCTGTGCAATCCGTATAGAGGTTGTTCAAAAAGTCCGCTTTTGATTATGAAGGATGCCCTGAGGCATCTCAGCGCCCGATATGGGTTTCAGCCGAAATGTCAAATGTAACAGTTGACATTCGGATGTGAAGAATGTATATTAGTTACAAATTTAAACAATGTTTTTTTACTGAACGATAATAGAAAACGCGATGAACAGGAACAGTAAGGAATTTCCCGGTTGTAGAGAGCTGCGGGGTGGTGCAACGCAGTCGACGGAAAACCTGAAACTCACCTGGAAGCGGAACGATGGAACACGTTTACTCTCTTAGAGAGCCGAAGACCGATTAAGGTCGAAAGTACATGGTTACGGGTTGCCTCCGTGAATGGGCCGTTGCCTTGAATCGCCGGATCGAATGACGGTAGATGATTGGCAATAACTGAGGGGGCTTCTGACGGCTTCGGGTGATTCTATTGTGTGCATAGACATACAGGAGTTACGCGAGTGAATAGGAGAAGTCAACAAGAGTGGTACCGCGAAGGTGAACAGCCTGTCGTCTCTTGCATATATGCATGAGGTGGCAGGCTTTTTTGATTTTATTTTATCCTATATCAGATAAATGTAATGAATGGGAGCAGTACAAGGATGAGGCGCACAGAGAGCTGCGGGTTGGTGCGACGCAGTGGCTTAATTCCTTAGAATCTCGCCCGGGAACAGAGCTATGGAGGCATGGAAAGACGATCTGATTATCATGATACTTCCTTGACGGTAGTAGATGATCTAAGTCCATGTTACACAGCCACGGCTAACCTCCGTTATGGGGTGTTTCTCCGTTTTGGTCATATTGCGGCTGTACTACCTGCCCGCAATATCATAAATGGAGACGACGAGGTGGATGGTGATTCGGCTTAGGCCGTAACCATCAAGCAAGAGTGGTACCGCGGAGGGGAGAATAACCCGCCGTCTCTTAATGGAGATGGCGGGTTATTTGGTTTTGCTGCCGGCAGCAGGGTGGGCATAGAAATGAGAAGCGCTTATGAGAATTACTACATCTGGTGTGTAAGTCGACGTACACGCTAGAGCCAATGGCATGACATAACCTATTGATGGAGGCTGATGATATATGACAACGAATAACAAACGGCACATTGAGATTTTTGATACAACACTGCGTGATGGGGAGCAAGCGCCAGGAGCGAGCCTACAGCCCGAACAAAAAATTGAGCTGGCACATCAACTCGCTTCTCTTGGTATTGACGTCATTGAGCCTGGATTCCCGATCTCCAGCCCAGGGGAGTTCGCGGCGGTTCAGGCGATATCTAGACAATTGCAGAACGTAGAGATCTGTGGATTTGCCCGTGCTGTAAAAGGGGATATTGATGCAGCAGTGCGTGCAACGGCTGATGCTGCTCGCCGCAGAATTCACCTGTTCATTTCTTCGTCAGATATTCATATCGAGCATCAACTGCGTCGTCCGCGCAGCGAAGTTGTGGCTACTGCACGTGAAATGGTTTCATATGCAAGGCAGTTCAGCGATATCGTAGAATTTACGGCAATGGATGCGGCTCGCACCAAAATGGATGACCTGATTGAGATGATTGAAGTGGTCATTGAGGCTGGGGCTTCGATCATTAATCTGCCAGATACGGTTGGTTACGCTCTGCCACATGAATACGGGGAGATGTTCCGTCGTGTGCGTGAAGGCGCGAGAGGCGGGGATCAAGTCCGTTATAGTGCCCATTGTCATAATGATCTGGGTCTTGCGGTGGCGAATAGCTTGGCTGCCATTGCGAATGGGGCTTCTCAGATTGAAGTAACCATTAACGGTGTAGGCGAGCGGACAGGTAATGCAGCATTGGAAGAGCTGGTTATGGCACTGGAAACGCGGGGTGATGTGCTTGGAGCAACAACGAATATCAAATTGGAGCAACTGTACGAGACATCCCGTCAGATTAGCCGAGCGATGCACTTCCCGATTGCCTATAACAAGCCGGTCGTAGGACGTAATGCATTCCAGCACGAATCCGGTATCCATCAGGATGGGCTGTTGAAGAATCGGAACACATACGAGATTATGGATCCAGAAGCACTCGGTATTCCACGCAGCATGATTATTCTGGGTAAACACTCCGGGCGCCATGCCTTGAAGGATCGGGTTCGTAAATATGGGTTTGAGCCGGATGAACAGCAAATGGAACAACTCTACAACGTATTCAAAGAAACGGCTGATCAGCAAAAAGTAGTTAGTGATGACCAGCTGCTTCAGATGGTCAGTCAGACCATGAATATTCCTGCTCAAGATTATGAGCTGGTCGAATTGCAAGTTACGGCAGGTAGCATGACAGATCGTATGGCTGCTGTACGTATGCGTGCAGGTGGAGTAGAACAATCCTATTCCGCAGTAGGAAGTGGGCCTGTAGAAGCGGCGATTCATGCGATCGGTCAGAGCATCTCTGACGATATCACATTTGTAGATATGGAGATCCATGCCTTGAGTGGAGGAGAAGAAGCGAATGCCGAGGCAGCAGTTACGGTTGAGCGTGCTGGTCGGGAATTCAGAGGAACCGCTATACACAGTGATATCGTGATGGCTGCTGGACTTGCGTATGTGGCTGCATGTAATGCTGCCGGACTAAAAGCAGAATCATCCGAAAGTGGAGAAATCGCTCACGTATAAAAAAGGGGCTCTGATTCAACGGGAACGGTGTGTTGATTCGTTTGTCGAATTGAAGGTGTAAAATATGAAGTCGCCACTTCAATTTGTCAAGATGTGATTATAGTTATCCACATATTCAGGATAAATTGTGGGTAACTGAGCTAGAGCCAAACCAGACTCGTTTTCGAAACGATAAGGTTTTAGGGGATAGAATCTAAGCTGTATATCCACAAAGTTGTGGATAATGTGTATAAGTCGGTGGATAAATATGGGTTTTTGTTGAAAATGCGATTCTACCGCCGTTTAATTAAGCCTGATGGACTGCTTGGTGTCTTGCTTAATTGTGGATAAATGCGCCGTTGGTTCTATAAAAAATATTTTTCAAAATTCGAGTGGATTTGACAAATGTGAAATGATCAGAATATGGCTACCCACTCGATCATAATCAACAACAATGGGGCTGTCTTAAGAAATCTCTCTGCGCTCCAATTGCTAACGAACCTACCGCATCTTAATAAGCGGATTATCTTACTATGCAAGATTTAATGAACCTCAGTAACGCTATTCCTTCATATAATGGTGTCACAACCTAAATAATGGACTGAATCGATGAAATAACGCCTCTAGTGGAGCTAGAATAAAAAGTGGACACCCAATAACGGACAGAAGGATAATAAGGCTAACGGAGGTGTGTCCACATGGGAGAACAGCGGCAACGATACAATGAAGAATTTAAGAAACAAACGGTAAAATTTATCCAAGAACAGACCAAGACACTCGGAGACTTGGCAGAAGAACTCAACATTCCAAAAAGTACATTACACCAGTGGATGGGCAAGTATCGCGAACTTAAACATGAGCCCGTAGCTAGCGTAGATCGAGTGAAAGAACTGGAAGCAGAGCTTAAAGAAATGCGCCGGTTACTTCAAGAGAAAGAGCATACGCTTGCGGACACGCAAGAGGAACTGGCTATTGTAAAAAAAGCAGTGCACATCTTCAGCAAACCAAAGAGCTAAGGTTTCAGTTTCTGGAAAACCATCGCTCCCTGTTTTCTTTGGAGAAGATGTGCACTTTGTTACACGTGTCACGGAGCGGATATTACAAGTGGCGGATGGATCGAACAAGTAAACAGCAGCACCGGAAAACTGAGATCATGAAGCGTATTCGGTTTCATTTCTACGACCACCAGAAGCGGAGTGGAAGTCCGAAAATTACGTATGCGCTCCAGCTGGAAGGATACAGAATCTCTTCCCGTACCGTCAGTATATACATGCGTCAAATGAATCTTCGTTCCGTGCATAGTCCTCGGTATCGTGTCCAAACGACGGATTCTAAACATCATCATCCCATTGCACCAAATACGCTGAACCAGCAATTTCAAACGTCCAAACCGAACACCGTATGGGTCACCGATATCACCTACATTCCCTGCCGAGGAGGCCGGTTATATCTCGCCAGTGTTCTGGATTTATGTACGCGTGAAATTGTAGGCTGGCGTCTGTACAACCACATGGAAACGAGCCTGGTGCTAGATGCATTGAATGATGCTTACCGAGCCAAACGCCCCGCTCCAGGACTGCTACATCACTCGGATCGTGGCTCGCAGTACACGTCAAAAGAATACGTGGAGCAACTGAAATCGTATGGTATGGAGCTCAGTATGAGCCGCCGAGGAAACTGTTACGATAACGCATGTATCGAGTCTTGGCACAGTATTTTGAAGAAGGAACTCATTCACTGTAACCCTCGTTTTAAGAATCCAGAAGAGGCTTATAACGCCATTTACCAGTACATTGAGTTCTATTACAACCGCAAGCGAATGCATGGTGCGCTAGGTTATCTTTCCCCTGCTCGTTTTGCGAAGAAATTTACGGACAAATCCGTCGCGTAAGTGTCTACTTTCTTGACATAGGTCCATATGATTCGTTAGATATCAGATTTGAGAAAATAGGAGAAAATAGCGTGTATCAAGTTCATTAGCTTAAAATAACGCTAAAAGGGATGTCCCTCGTCATATTCGTGACTTTGGGAGATCCCTTTTAATGTGTGAATATTGCATGCATCATAGGTAATAAATTGACGTCGTGTTTTATTCGAATGCTTCATTCCAAATGACGATTGCTATTCCAAAGCGAGAGCTTCCCATTCCTCATAAGCTGTCGCAACTTGCTGCTTAAGCTCCTCCGATTTGGCTTGCAGCTCCTGTAGCTTCATGTAATCCTGATAAACTTCAGGTTGCGCCATCTGTGCCTCAAGCCCTGTAATCTCATCCTCAAGCTCCGCAATTTTCAACTCTAGCGTTTCTTGTCTACGTTGTCGATTGCGTTCTTCCCGCTTCGCTTGTTTATCTGCTTCAAAGGATGCAGCGCCTGATTTCTCCGTTGATGAGGGAGCAGTGCTCGCTTTAGGAGAGAGTTTAGCAGAGGCTGCCTTGGCTTCAGCAGCTTCGCGTGCGATATCTTCAAGCTCCTGTTTTTTCTCGACATAATCATCGTAATTGCCGAGATAATGCTCCGTTCCACCTGGATGCAATTCAACAATTCGCTCCGCCATTTTATTGAGGAAATAACGGTCATGAGAGATGAATAGCAATGTGCCTTCGTAGTCCATGAGAGCCGCTTCCAGTACCTCTTTGGCGAATAGATCCAGATGGTTCGTAGGCTCGTCCAGAATCAGCATATTGGCTTCCTTAAGCATGAGCTTAGAAAGGGAAACACGCGCCTTTTCCCCGCCGCTGAGCGAGGAGATTTTTTTGAGCACATCGTCACCGCTGAACAAGAAGTTGCCCAGAACCGTACGAATGCGGGCTTCCTCCATGCCAGGATAAGCACCCCATAGTTCTTCCAACACCGTGTTGGTTGGGGTGAGTCCTGTTTGCTCCTGATCATAATACCCAATCTGCACCTTCGTTCCCCACTGAATATCACCAGCTGCCGGGCGCAAGCTTCCTGTTAGGCATTTGAGCATGGTAGATTTACCAATCCCGTTAGGCCCAATCAGGGCAACGGTCTCTCCACGTCGCAGGTCGAACGAAACATTGCGGAATAGGGGCGAGCCCGCTTCATATGCAACGGACAATTGATCCACTCGAAGAACTTCCTTACCCGACATGACGGCTGTTTCAAAAGAAAAGTGAGCCTTCTTCAGATCGCCCATCGGTTTGTCGAGACGTTCCATTTTGTCGAGCGCTTTGCGCCGACTCTGTGCGCGCTTGGTTGTTGAAGCCCGAACGATGTTTTTCTGCACGAATTCTTCCATCTTGGATATTTCATCTTGCTGTTTCTCATATTGCTTCATCTGTGTTTCATACTCAGCCGCTTTGAGCTCCATATATCGACTGTAGTTACCTGTATATTTCCTAGAACGGTGCCGTTCGATTTCGACGATGGTTGTAACAAGTCGGTCAAGGAAGTAACGGTCATGAGATACGACCAGCAACGCGCCTGAATACCCTCGCAGGTAATCTTCCAGCCAAGTTAAGGTAGGGATGTCGAGATAGTTCGTCGGCTCATCCAGCATGAGAAGATCAGGGGCTTGTAACAGAATACGAGCAAGAGCAAGTCGTGTTTTTTGCCCGCCACTGAGCGTAGCAATCGGTGTGTCTGCGGCAAATTCGCCAAACCCCATCCCGTGCAGCACGCTTCGAATACGAGTTTCCATCTCATAGCCGCCATGATCCTTGAACCAATCGGAACGCTTCGCATAACGCTCCAGCAGCTCTGCATATTTTTTCTCGTCTTCCATGAAGGCAGGGTCGGCGATATCCTGTTCCATCTGTCTTAATTCAGCCTCAGCTTGGGTTAGATGGGCGAAGACGTTCATCATCTCTTCCCAGATGGTGCGATCGGACTGCAGTCCACTATTCTGAGCAAGATAACCCAGCGTCGTCTCTTTTGATTTGAAAATTTGCCCGCCATCGTAGGACATCTCACCGGCAATGATTTTGAGCAACGTTGATTTGCCTGCGCCGTTTACACCGACGAGGCCAATTCGTTCACGTTCTAATATTTGTAAGTTTACGCCGTCCAAAATTGGATCGACACCATAACGTTTAATAATTCCGGATACTTGTAATAACATAAAATGAAGTTCCTCCATCGGTCCAGTACGTGATTTGATAACAATAAGTGCGTGTTCAAAAAGTACGGTTGTCAGTACCGAGAAGATGGGATGAACTTTTTGAACAACCTCTATAGTCCAGTTTACATGAAATACAGATCAAATGCACCGCTTGAGAGCGGGGGGCCGTGTAGTCTTTTTGGGCAATCAATGATAAACTGAAAGAAGGCATGTTAATTCATGAGTATTTTGCAGAAAATGATTCATGATAACCATTTCAACGAGATGACATCACGTCATAACATATAAATTTTATTCTTTAATGCGTTTTTTTCACCTTCCACATCAACAGGAGGTTATTCAAAACCATGCAGGATCGGATGGAACACAAGAGCGAGCTTCGTTCTCGGCTGAAGCACAGTCGGGATCTGCTGGATGAATCGCTTCGCCTTCATGCGATGGGGGAGATAAGCCTTGTGGTGAAGCAGGAGCTACATCGATGGAGGCTGGACAAGCCACAGTTAACGATTTTTAGCTATTTGTCCTATCGCAGCGAGGCAACGACTGCGTTTTTGTTTGAAGATGGATGGAAGCATGGGGATGTGATGCTTGCCCCCAAAGTGCTGGCGAATCCCCCTCGGATGGAACTGAGGAGGGTGACCGGACAACAGGATATTCAGCCAGGTGTATGGGGCATACCCGAACCTAAGGAATCCTGTGAAGTATTACAGCCGGAGGATTGGCCTGATATCGATCTTGTTATTGTGCCTGGTTTGGGATTTGACCTTCAGGGCGGCCGGATTGGTTATGGCGGCGGTTATTATGACCGTTTTGCCGAGACGCTGGTAGTCCAATGTTCCCAAGCAGGTCAAAGACCACAGTTGGCAGCACTTGTGTTACCAGGGCAATTGCAGGACGAGATTCCGATGGAACCGCTCGATCTGCGACTGGATCTGTTGATGACGACCGAAGGTGTACTACATATCAATAAAGGGTTGTGATGGTATTGAGTTCTGATGTACACAACGGACAGACTTCCGGAGGGGAGTTTACCCATTTTAATGAACAGGGACGGGCTCGAATGGTTGATATTTCGGGCAAGGAGGCTACCGTTCGGAAAGCAGTGGCGGTGTCCAAAGTAACGATGCAACCAGCTACGCTTGAAGCCATCCGTGAAGGACGTATCGGCAAAGGCGACGTTTTGGCTGTTGCTCAGATCGCCGGTATTCAAGGGGCTAAGAAAACATCGGACTGGATTCCAATGTGTCATCCCCTTGCACTGACAGGTGTGGATATCCGTTTTCACGACAACGGTGTGGATGAGATACAGATTGAAGCAACGATAAAAACGGAAGGAAAGACTGGCGTCGAGATGGAGGCACTAACCGCAGCCTCGGCTGCGGCGCTTACGATCTATGACATGTGTAAAGCCTTGCAAAAAGACATGATTATCGGTCCGACGATGCTGCAATCCAAAAGTGGTGGCAAAAATGGGGATTTTAATCGATAAGTGCGTGTTCAAAAGCGGACTTTTTGAACTACCTCTTTAACGGACATTTATTTTCATAAAGGAGAAGGGTGATCTTTATGGTGTGGAGAACAGCAATCCTGACAGCCAGCGACAAAGGGGCCCGCGGGGAACGTGAGGATACGAGTGCACAAGTCATCCGGGAGCTTGTAGAAGAAGAACTGGGTGGGGAGATCGTAGAGTACCGCATCGTTCCTGATGAACCCGATGAGATTATCGCGGCACTAATTGAGATGACAGATTATTTTCATGCAGACCTTGTACTGACCACAGGAGGTACGGAACTTGCGATTCGCGATATTACCCCGGAGGCGACAAGGCGGGTAATTGAGAGAGAAGTTCCAGGTATGGCTGAAGCAATGCGTTACAGTGTCATGAGCAAAAATCGTTCTGCCATGCTGTTCCGCGGCTTGTGTGGTATTCGTGGACGTACACTGATCGTCAATTTGCCTGGTACGCCTAAGGGGGTACACGAGCATTTGGCAGCGATTATGGATCAGCTTCCAGAGGCACTACTCATGGTTACAGGACAGTTTAAGCAATAGATGAGTGCGAATCTCCATAGGTAATCCATTCATAAATTTTGAATAATTTATGAATATTATGGGTTATGTAAGTGGTTACATCTGTGGTATGATTGGCGTAAATCAACATTGTTGTTGTTCTTAATCATTGGATTCTTATGAAACAGAGTTTCTGAGCCTTGCAGAAGGAGGAGTATCCATGGGAAGTGCTATAGGTCCAACAGGTTTTATTTTATTAGTTGTTGTGGCGCTGTTGTTGTTTGGTCCAAACAAGCTTCCTGAACTGGGACGTGCAGTTGGCCGTACTTTTCGTGAATTCAAAGACGGCGCACGCGAGATTATCTCGGATGATGACGCATCCAAACGCAAGGAGCAGGAAAAGGCCAAGCCACTGGCATCGGAGAGTGCACCTGTAGATAAGCCTGAAGACAAACGCTTGCCGGAGTAATGACGGCCATGAATGAGAATTCCCTTCCTGCCGGAAGGGTTTTGTATTTTAAGCTGGCAATAATGGGGGGCAGGCATGACGCAGCAGACAGAAGAAATGACAATTGTGGAACATTTGAGCGAGCTGCGCAAGCGGCTGATTTATGTGCTGAGCGTTTTTGTTTTAGGTTTAATTGTAGGCTTTTTTGTAGCAGATCCCGTGTATGAGTACTTAACGAAAGCCGAGTCGGTTAAAGGTTTTGTACTGCACGCCTTTTCTTTCTGGGATGGTATTGGCATCTATATGAAGATTGCGGGACTGTTTTCGCTTGTTGTGACATTGCCATTTACAGTGTTTCAGATCTGGAAATTTGTAAGCCCGGGGCTACGACCTATTGAGCGGAAGGCTGCATTGAAATATGTACCGTATGTCTTTCTTCTGTTCCTGATTGGTCTGTCGTTTGCCTATTATGTTGTCTTCCCGATGGCGCTTGCGTTTACAACATCGATTACGGAGAAAATGGGACTTGTCGAGACATATGGCATGAAGCAATATTTCAGTTTTCTGTTTGGCATTGTGCTGCCTGTATCTTTGTTGTTCGAGCTTCCACTGCTCATCATGTTCCTGACAGCAATACGGATTCTGAATCCGACCCGTCTTCGCAAAATGAGAAGAGTGGCTTACTTCATCCTGATCTTCATCGCTGTAGTGGTTACACCACCGGATTTTATCTCAGATCTCCTAGTGATGATTCCCTTGCTTTTGTTGTATGAGTTCAGTGTGTTTCTATCGGCCTTTGTATATCGTAAGCAGTTAGCTGCCGATGAGGCGTCAGAGTCGCGCTACATCCAGGCGAGTGACGAGAACAGCATGAATAGCTAGATTTCGGGAGCAATAAGAACGCAATAGAGTTAATAGGGTTATCATACATGAAGTATTCTATTGTTCTATATGAGCTTTGAGGACAGACAAACCTGAAGAAGGTATAACTAGAACTTTTCGTTGATCACAAGAGTTTGAGTGCAGCCGTCGGAGGGTAACACTGTCCTTGAAGGGTTCTATATTCTTGTTTAAGTGTGTCGTTCAACCGACTTATATCTTCATCCCATCTTCTCGGTACTGAAAACTGTCCTTTTTGAACACGTACCTTAAAGGACAAGCAGGCATATTTTGCCGAGCAATGGATACAATGGAAGAGGGCTGAGCACCCCAACGGGTTAAGGCTTAGTATTGTCTTGCGTCTGAACAGCACGGGATAGAAGAGTGGGATTCTTGTGTAATTCTGAGGGCTCGTTGTAAAGAGAACGTAAATTATCACATGAATTCGTGAAAAGGACTTGAAATCATGCTTCAAGTTGAGTATCATAAAGTTGGTTGTTAGCACTGGGCACGGTCGAGTGCTAATACATAGCTACAACCTACAATGTAACGTTATATAATTTCAAAAGGAGGCTATTTTTCATGATCAGACCTTTAGGTGAACGCGTATTGGTAGAACCATTGGAGCAAGAGCAAACTACTTCTTTCGGGATCGTACTTCCGGACTCTGCTAAAGAGAAGCCACAAGAGGGTAAAGTAATTGCTGTTGGCGCTGGAGTGCTGAAAGACGGCGTACGTGTAGCTCTGGAAGTGAAAGAAGGAGACCGCGTAATCTTCTCCAAATATGCCGGTACAGAAATCAAATTCGAAGGTAAAGAATATTTGATTATGAAAGAGAGCGACATTCACGCGATTCTCGACTAATTCAAATTTTATCGGTTAACCGAACCATATAGCAGTACCATTTTAAACAATATACTAGGGAGGTTTTCTTAACATGGCTAAAGACATTAAATTCAGTGAAGACGCTCGTCGCTCTATGCTTCGTGGTGTAGATGCATTGGCTAATGCAGTAAAAGTAACACTCGGTCCTAAAGGCCGTAACGTTGTACTTGAGAAAAAATTCGGAAGCCCGCTCATCACGAATGACGGTGTAACCATCGCTAAAGAAATCGAACTGGAAGATGCATTCGAGAACATGGGTGCACAACTGGTTAAAGAAGTAGCAACCAAAACAAACGATGTTGCCGGTGACGGTACAACTACAGCAACTGTATTGGCTCAAGCGCTGATCACAGAAGGTCTGAAAAACGTAACTGCAGGCGCTAGCCCAATCGGTATCCGTAAAGGGATCGACAAAGCGGTTAAAGCTGCGGTTGCTGAATTGCAATCCATCTCCAAACCGATCGAAACAAAACAATCCATCGCACAAGTTGCAGCAATCTCTGCTGCTGACGAAGAAGTAGGCGAATTGATCGCTGAAGCTATGGAAAAAGTAGGTAAAGACGGCGTTATCACTGTAGAAGAATCCAAAGGATTCGCAACAGAGCTTGAAGTGGTTGAAGGTATGCAATTCGACCGTGGATACATCTCTCCTTACATGATCACAGATACGGACAAAATGGAAGCTGTTTTGGACAATCCGTACATCTTGATCACAGACAAAAAAATCTCCAGCACGCAAGACATCTTGCCATTGCTTGAGAAAATCGTTCAACAAGGTAAACCACTCGTATTGATCGCTGAAGATATCGAAGGCGAAGCATTGGCGATGTTGGTTGTGAATAAATTGCGTGGTACATTCAATGCTGTAGCTGTTAAAGCTCCAGGATTCGGTGACCGTCGTAAAGCGATGCTGCAAGATATCGCTGCCCTGACTGGTGGCCAATTGATCACGGAAGAACTGGGTCTGGATCTGAAATCCGCTGTTGTGGAACAACTGGGTACAGCTCGTCAAATCCGTGTAACTAAAGAAAACACAATCATCGTTGACGGTGCTGGTAACAAATCCGATATCGATGCACGTGTAAGCCAAATCCGTACGCAATTGGAAGAAACAACTTCCGAGTTCGACAAAGAAAAACTGCAAGAGCGTCTGGCTAAATTGTCTGGCGGCGTAGCAGTAATCAAAGTTGGTGCGGCTACTGAAACTGAATTGAAAGAACGCAAACTGCGTATCGAAGATGCCCTGAACGCAACTCGCGCTGCGGTTGAAGAAGGTATCGTATCCGGTGGTGG
The DNA here is from genome assembly GCF_036884255.1 of Paenibacillus tundrae. NCBI lineage: Bacteria > Bacillati > Bacillota > Bacilli > Caryophanales > Paenibacillaceae > Paenibacillus > Paenibacillus tundrae. The sequence continues at coordinate 1,452,491 of NZ_CP145605.1, forward strand.
TACTGCGCTTCTGAACGTATATCAAGCTGTTGCTGCTGTAGCATTGTCCGGCGACGAGCAAACAGGTGTGAACATCGTACTGAAAGCTCTGGAAGCACCAATCCGTACAATCGCAGCTAACGCTGGCGAAGAAGGTTCCGTAATCGTGGAACGTCTGAAAAAAGAACAAACAGGCGTAGGCTTCAACGCTGCGACTGGCGAATGGGTTAACATGATCGAAGCAGGTATCGTTGACCCTGCGAAAGTAACGCGTTATGCATTGCAAAACGCTGCTTCCGTAGCAGCAATGTTCCTGACGACTGAAGCCGTTATCGCTGACAAACCAGAACCTGCAAGTGCTGGTGCTGGAATGCCTGACATGGGCGGTATGGGTGGAATGGGCGGCATGATGTAAGGTCTTTGACCTTATCTCATGTGTCTGACAGATCAAATTTTCGGTCATTTTGATTGAGGGTTTGTGAAGCAGCCACTGTTACAAATTATAAATGAATCAAAAACCACTTCTTAATTTCGATTAAGGAGTGGTTTTTGTGTTGTATGGATGCTGATACGAGTAAACTAAATTCGCAAGCTGCCAGAAATGAGTTGCAAGTACGAACTTAAAGATTTCTTTAACTTTCACACAGGGGCTAATCCTCAATGATAGGCTAAAGTAGCTGTAAAAGCAACGAAGAGAATAATGTTTTCTAGGTTTTTATCTAATCGGAGTGGCTTAGTGTAAAGTTCAACCTATATAAGGAGGGAATTTTCAGATTGAAAGGTCGGAATGTAGTGAGTAGTATCCGAGGTTTAATCATTTTATTATTTTTGTTTCTTGCAACAACTTCATCAGCATCGGCACAAGATACACGCCATGCAGATGCGCTTAACCACTTGGGATTATTCAATGGAACGGAGAGTGGCTATGAACTCTCGAGGGTGCCTACCAGAGCAGAAGCGCTGGTGATGATGCTTCGTCTGTGGGGTAAGGAAGAAGACGTTCAGAAAAACACCAACAAAAATCCATTTAAGGATACGGGTTGGGAAAGTTCCTATGTGTCGTTTGCCTATGCCAATGGCATTGTTAATGGAATCAGCGAGCATCATTTCGGAGGTAACCAACCAAGTTCTCTAAAGCAATATAGTGCAATGGTTTTAAGAGTTTTGGGATATTCAGAAACAAAGGGTGACTTTACATATGAAACTGCGGTTTCTTTCGCTTCAATCGTTTTAGGAATAGACCTTACAAAAGAAGTCGAGTTCAATCGGGGAACTCTTGCAAAAATAAGTAGCTATGTTTTAAACACCAGACCCAAAAATCAAATTGCAACACATGGTCAGATCCTTCGAGAGAAAGATGTGTTCACAACGCAAAGTTTAAACGAGGCAAGATCGATCTTGGAGCAGGATAAAAAATTGGATTCAACGACAATTCTAATATATGCAATTGGTTCTGACCTTGAATCACAACAAGGCCAACTAACCAATGACTTGGAAGAAATGTATCGTGGTCAGCCAAACCAAAATACGAACATCCTAATTCAAACAGGTGGAACGCTCAAATATCACAACAAATATATGACGGATGGAGCATCCGAACGTTTTGAAGTTAGCGATGGACGACTTAAAAAGCATCCAAGCCGCATCCAAACCGCTGCATCAGACCCTAAAACACTAAGGGATTTTCTTGTTTGGGGCAAAGCCGTTGCACCAAGTGAGCGTTATATACTTGTTTTATGGGATCACGGGTACGGTACAATGGGTGGCTTTGGTGCAGACGAGCTAAACGGACGAAAAACGATGAAGGTTTCGGAGCTTTCGAAGGCGATCGATGCATCAGATATGTATTTCGACTTAATCGTCTTTGATGCATGTCTTATGGGCACAGTTGAAACGGCCTATTCGCTTAGAAACCATGGCAAGTATCTCATCGCTTCTGAAGATTCAATCCCCGCAGCAGGATTGTACTATACCACATGGATCGGTGCGCTGGAGCGAAACCCACAAATTAGCTCGGAAAGATTAGGACGTTTAATTTTAGATTCTTTTACCCTTCATTCGGGGATTGAAGCTAGCATGCAGACAACAATGTCAATGATGAAGCTTTCTCAGGCTGAATCATTGGTTCATGCAATAGAAAATGCAGCATTTGATTTCTCACTTACAGACCTTGCAAAAAACTCTGATCTATTAGGCAAAAACGACGGAGTATTTGATCAATATGATCTTATAGATCTAATGGGCAAATCATCAGAAGTTACTGCTGCTGCTCAAGCACTTGCCTTCGAAGTGAAAAATTCAGCAGGATTTAAAAATCGTAATGGTGTGGGTATGTACGTTCCTAACAAAAAAATGGAACATGCAAATGAAATGAAAGAAGAACTAAAAGCCATGGGTCTTAGTTCAAAGTATCTAGAATCTATTTTTAACTAAAATGAGCCTTAAAGCTCAAATTAATTAAAATGTTTCCTAAATTCTTCATTAAGAGGTTCGCATAGGTTTACCAAACTTTTGCGGACTCTTTTTTTTTGCAATTATGTTCACCAGTCTCGTCAAATTATGCTTCTTTCACGGATGATCACAGGCTCTTTAATGTAGTCTTTCTATGAAACTTAAAGTTTTCTTTATGTAAGACAGTTCCTGCAATTAATGATGATATGATATGAAAAGAACTGTCACAATTTGTCGAACATGATGTATAAATGCTAATGCTTACACTGCCGATGCAGCAGGCGACAGCCGCCAAATTAGCGGATTTGAATTTGAAAATGTAACAAATGGATTGTAAGATGTTAGGTCAAAATGGCAAGCACGATGAACCGAGGAGGCATTACATGAAGAAGATTTTAAGTTTGATGTTAGTCATTTCACTTCTGGCATCAGTAGCACCTGTTTATGCGAATGTGCCAACAGAGTACACCTATGTGTTCGGTGTGAAAACAGGAGGAAACGAAAATGGAGGAACAGATGATGATGTTCATATGGGCGTGAGTACCTATGAACCTGGGATAGCCTCTGATCATTACAGAGCACTTGGCGCCGCTGGGGCTTGGTCTGATGTGCAACATACATTTAAATTGCAGAACATTCCACCATGGAGAATGAATGAACTGGTTTTTTGGCTGGTTGGCAGTGATGACTGGTACGGGGATTCTGTGGTTCTATGGCTTCCTACTATTAATGGGGGCATAAATCCAACACAGGCGAAGACCATTAAATTAAACACATGGACAAAAGATCAGGGCAGACTTTATCGTGATATTTCAGATGTAACAAAACGGAAATTCACAGCTATGGGTAATGTTGATGTTGGTGGAGGAGAGTTCTACCTTGATACTAATTCATCAGGCTCTGAACTTGTAGAGTGGGACAAAAAGGTTAGAGATCAATATGGTGAATACGACATTATGCAATATGAAGATACTCCAGTGATCAACTATACGGTTTCGGACGATGCTGTAGGTAGAGATTGGTTAACATTCGAAGAGCCAACCAAAACAAATAATTTCAAGTTAGATATTGACCGCAAAAAGCTTCACGATGCAATGGTTGCGCAGAATAAAGCGGAGATATCACTAACCTATAGGGTGGCGCTTCTTGCCCAGTCTACCAACGCTGAAAGCCTTGGAGGGACTTTTGCCCATACAACTTCAGGAAATCCCGAAGTTAAAACCTATTTAACAACAAAAATCGGGCAAGCGGATTACTATTATAAAGATGTTACATATACGTTCTATCGCAGCATCTATGACTTAGGCAATGAAAATATTTCGGAAACAGCTACGTTCTCGCATGCAGCTGACAATCGATATCTAAATCGAAAATTAACAGATGTGAATATTACCGTTGACGCACTTTCAATTCATAGAAAAACGATGATAAAAGAAATTAAAGAAGAGCTTATTACTAATTTTCAGGCAACACCAGTGTTATATCTTGGGAATAGCACTACAACACCACTTACTAATCTTACCATGACCAAACTATTGGGGGAGGATGGTAAACCTAATGGTACGCTTCAGTTTACGGGGAAAGTACCCATGGATGTTAGCGAAGTGGAGAGTGAGGGCATAAGGCTACAGCTTAATGATGTATCTACCTTTTTAACGAAAAATGGTGTAAATCAGCCATATTATTTGGAGAGACCCACACCAGAATCGAATTCAGCACAAAGTTTTTATTTTTCTACTCATAAAGTGGACACAAAAACACCAACGATCAGAATTACCGATGAAAATGGACAGGATCTAACAGGACAAAATTCCATTCAAAATAATGTGAAAAAAGTGCATCAATTTTATATGGTGGCTAGCGAAACACTCTACCCTGAGGGGAATGTCGCTCACACCATCGATAATCAAAACTATTTGACATACGAGCTATACAAGAAAAATGGGGATGTCTATGAACCGACAACGACAAGAATAACCAACTTTGACGGTTTAGGTAGCGCAACGAAAGTTACAGCACCTATTAGTACGGAGGTATTAAAAGGCGTTAGTACAAACTTAAGCCCAATTGATCCTACAGAGGGCGAATTCAAGCTTCGTTTGTATGGATGGGATAAAGCTGACAATTCACTTGGTGGAGATGCTGGATACTCAGAGATTGAACATATTAAATTAGATAACCAGGCTCCGCGTGTAACGGTTCACGAAAGTGTAAAGCCGCAAGATGCACAGTCTCGTAAAAGAAATGACTATAGATTTGAAATGGAAGATTATCAACAAAGTAATGGCGGTTGGTCTAGAACGTATTATACGTTTATGAACGGTACGGATTCACCACCTAATACGCCTGTAGATGACATCAAACTTGGATCAGAAGAAATTTCTTCCGTTCAAGGCAAGTGGGCATTTGTAGATTCAAAAGGTGAAAGTTCAACGGCTGTATTATCTGTTCCCAAAGGTGATAGCTTTGACGGTACTCTATATTATTTCACAGTGGACTCATTAGGTAACGATTCAAGAAAAGAGCAAGCGTCAAAGTATTATACAAAAACAGTCCAGATCTTTAATGGTTCTGTTGCTGACACCCTCATTACAAAGGATACAGGTTCACCAAATACACATTTTGATATCAAATTCGATGTAAGTAATTCCAATGTTGAAACGAGCTATAGATGGGTCTCTCATCCTCGTAATGGAACAAGCTTCACACAAAACTTTACTGTCTATGATGCAAGCGATGATGTTGGTGCAGCTGAGAAACGTAATAGCAGCGGAGCTGAAGTTTTGATGGACGGTAAATTTATACTTGAATATCGAGTTAAAGATAAACGCTCTGGCAATTCATTAGAATTTACTCGAGAGTTCACGTACGACAATAAAGCACCGGAAATTAGTTATATCGTTGGAAATCAGCATGATCATTTCAAGTCAACACATCAATTTAAAGTTAAAGTGACAGATGCAAGTGGTATTGCAAGTGCAAGTTATTATTTAGCTAAACCAGAAACAGAAACGAAGATTGAGAATACGCAAAATCATCCGCTAACACTGACAGCAAATAGTGAAGGTGTATTCGAAGTTGATCAAACATTAACAATGACAGGACTTCCTTCGGGTGCTTATAGCATTGTTGTTGTTGCGACGGATGTTCTTGGTAAGGAAAGTAAAAAGATTTCCCCGTACTTTGGGATGAGGTCGGGACCTGCGACCATTGAGTCGTTAGCGCATGCTCAAGCAAAGACGCTAAACGGAATAGGTGCAACCAATGACGGAACATATAAGGTCGATGTTGTATTAAATGAACCCCATGTAGCTTGGACTTCTGAAAGTGCAACGAAATATCAAAATCCAGTCTATTATGCAACAATTGACGGGATGCCGACAGATCAGGGTGTGTTAGTTCCAACTTTTACAGAGAGCAATAATTCAGGTGGTAAGTTTGCATTTACACTAGATACACCTGTGGCACTCAAAGAAGGGATCAATACAATATATCTTCAATTTGGACTTTTAAATCACCCTGCTGACGAAAGGCCAGAGTTTTTAACAGAAACAAGACCTGTCAAAATCTTATATGATAGCCAGGCACCAACTTTTGAATTACCGGACTACAGCACCATTCAGCCAACCAACTCATCAGTAACGGCAAGAATAGTAGCTAATGATGTTGGGACAGGTATTTCAAAACTGACGGTTGAGCCAAAAGATCAGGACAAAATCACCGTTTCTCCATATACAAACGGTGCATTCACAGTAACTGTGAGCGAGAACGTTACAACAAACCTGGTACTGTCTGACGAGCTTGGCAATCAGGTTTTAGTACCGATTTCAGTTTCGAATATTGACAAGGCAGTTCCGAATGCAATAGCATCCAGCGAAATGGTAACCAATGGAGCAAGACAAGATGGCCGAATCACGGTCGATGTTTCAGACAAGAGTGACACAACTGTTTCATTCGCACTTATTAAAGATCCATCAGCCAGTCATATTCTTACTGAAGAAGATTATGAACTGTTTAATTCGAGTAAATCAGTAAAAATGCAAAGTAGTCAGCCCGTCGTTAATGGCGAAGGAAACAAACAGACAACATATACGATTGATTTGAAAGGGCTAAGTGGCAACTATGCAATCGGGATTAAAGCAGCGGATAACTCAGGCAATATTACTGAAAAAGTATTCGTTGACTCCAGTGTGAATTTGGTGGATGCGGAGGCATCCATTGTAAGTGTTAACGCAAACCCTCAAATAACAAAAACGACTTCAACGGTTAATGTGACATTCAATGTTCCAGTAACAATCATGCCTAATGCACCAAATGAGGGTGATAAGGTGAATGAAATGGCAAGGTCGAACCAACTGTATACAGGGCTATTAACAACATCTGTTGAGTATGCGATAGAACATGATCTTGTTATTCAGAACAATAACGAAATTAGTCTATATGTTCAGGATGAGGCTGGAAGGGATCGTGTTCTAAAATTCACACCTACTGTTGAATTCATTCAAGGATTTGAGATTACAGGAAATGTAGAAAAAAATGGAGTTCCTATTCAAAATGGAGGATTTATATCCTATACGGAAAGCGATAAGCTCACCTACGTGATTGATCCTAATCCTAATTATTCCGGACAATTTTTCTTTGTTGAGAATGCCGTATTGTCAGGATTAGAACTGAATGCGGAGCTAAGTGTAGTTGATCCTTCATTTACAGAGGTAGAAGGAAGAACAGCTTATTCCAAGCTTGTATTTGAAGCGCTAAGAGATGGGAAGACAACCAAGTCAGCTTACTTCGAGGTCTATACAACTGAGGGAGTTGAAGCTGATCGGATGGAAGATGCGTATGTTGCTATCTCAGTCGTTGATGAAACTGCAGCTGTTACTGATGTGGTGTATTCAACTACTGAGCCAACAAACCAAATTGTGAAGGCAGTACTTTCAATATCTGACCCGGAAAGCGGGATTATGAAACTGGAACGTTCATATGATGGGACAAACTTTGAGCAAATTGACTCCATTGCATCTCATACCGAAAGATTTGAACAGAATGCAACGGTATATTTCAAAGTAACGAACCAAGCGGGAATAGAAACAACCGTACCCGTTACAGTTTCAAATATAGATACAACGCCAGTTGAAGAAGACGTACACTTCAGGGTGGAATACACCTACGAAAACTATCTAGGGAATTGGGTTCCAATTCAAGATGGCAAGGCCTATAGAAGAGTAATGGCGACCATTAAGCCGATCAGTGATCAGAAAACTCTATCGATGACGAACAACAATGCTTCATTTTCAAGAGTTCTAACTGAGGATGTTAATTCATTCACCTTTGAGTTTAGAGATCAGGCAGGAAACACAAATTCTCGTACGGTTAGCTATAAGCTTTTTGACAACACGATTGGTCAAACCTCTTATGTGTTATCCAACACAGCAAAGACGAATCAAAATATACATGCAACGATCACATTAACAGACGATTCAGGTGAAATATCATTTGCAGAGGTTAAGAAGGACGATGTCGTGTACCCACTCAAAGGTGAGCCACTGGAGAATGAATATGTCGTTGAACTGGATAGCTCAGGTATCTATTATGTGACAGCGTATGACTACGCAGGAAACAAGTGGGTCACTCCAATAACTGTCTCAAATATTAACAAAGTAGCGCCAGTTGCAACTGCGAGAGCGTACAGCACACTACCAACGGAGATTACTACACAAAGTGTAAATGTGGAGTTGACACAGTTTAGCAAAGATATCAATACAATTAGGGTCACAGGTGTTGAGCCAGTTGGCAGCTTGACCTATAAAGACATCGTTCACATCCCTGGTACTAAAGCAGTTCGCCTTAGAAAAAATGGTACAGTTACGATGTCCTTTGTCGATGACTATGGTAACGAAGGTCATGAGATTATTACCGTTTCCAATATTGTATCTTCACCACCACAAGTTACCGCAACCGCAACATTAGCCAAAGATAAGTTAAGTGTTGATGTGTCATTTGACCAAATTCGGGATCGTGATGGCGTTCCGCTCGACATCCTTAGAAATATGAAAGATCTTACCGTTTCTTATAAAGGATATGAATATGCACTTTCAACACCGGTTGAAAATGAAGATGGGGATGAGGTGTCTTATAAAGATACGGTCATCAATGTTAAAACGAATGGGGAGCATGTCTTCCAAGTTAGAGACAAAACAGGATTAACGCAAAAAATTCTACTAACGATTGAAGGAATTGAAGTAGGAGCACCAAAGATTAAAGAAATTCATTGGTCTTATAAATATCTTGTGAAAAACGAAGCTGGTGAGTGGGTAGAACAGGATTATCAAAATAAGATTACGGTTGGCGTTGATACATCTGGAAAAGAAGAAGGATATGTTGTCGGAACGGATAAAAATCCAATAACAAACCAGGATGTCACTGTCACTGTAAACACGGACAAAGATACGAAATCTGTTGGAGGAAACGACGTTTGGGAACTAGATAAGTCCATGAACTATAGCAACAATGGACTATATGTATTCAATCTTCAAGGAAGAACGGGAGAGCAGGCTTCGTATGGTGTTGACATAGGTCTGATCGACAAAACAGCTCCGGAGTTAACACTTGAAAATGGCGAAGAGCTCATCTTCATTGAAGGAATGACTCCTCAAAAAGATGCTTCAATTGCCTATAATAAATCGAAGCTTCTTGACTTTGAAGCATGGGATATGGTTGCAAATAAAAAGGTTGATTTAACTGACAAAGTTACCATCAACTACGATGTTGGCGGGCGAGTATTTAATCCGGACAACATCTCGGCGAATGAATTTAATCGCTCTAATCCTTACTATATAGACTATACAGTAAGAGATGACGCAGGAAATCAAACGACTATTCGTCGTACAGTTCGTCTTGTAGGTCTTTATGACACCATAGCGCTTGTGAATGGGGTCATGCCTGACAGTTCAAATGTTGCAACGGTAATTGGAAACAAAGTTGAGATTTCACTGAAAAATTTTGCTGGAGTATCGTATGCACGTTATGAAAAAGGCAGTTTAACACAAGGTCAAATGAAAACAAAAGGAACGGTCCTGCGGGAGAAAAACGGAGTGTATACCATTGATAATGTCTCAAATGGTTGGTATACCATATATATTCAAACGGACAAGCGTGATTATTTCAATATTTCTGTATATGTTTCAAACAAAGGAGGGAAATAGGCAATGATGATCGATCGTCGATTAAAACGCGGCATAGCTGTATCCCTTATTCTAGCGATGCTATTCACTCTTGTAAGTTTCCCATTGAGTGCAGATGCAAGCAGTGCGAATTATTCAATTGCAAACGACTTTATGAAATATTCTATCAATTCAAAAACAGGTGGATTTTCGATTGAAACCGTGGATGGTCATCCACAAAAAGCGTTTGACAACAATATTCCGCTTCTCTATAAGGAAGATACGGCAAGAAGCAACGGAACATCCTTTACTACCGTTCGTATCGATGGAAAAGATTATATTTTCGGTCAGGAATATGGATGGTTCGGAATAGATACTAAGCTTCATGAACCTGTTGTCTCTGAACAAAATAGACTTTTGACGATTGCATGGGATATCAAGGGTTACACGATCACACAAAAGGTTTCCATTTCTACTGACCCTAATAACTCGCGGGTTGGAAACGTTGGTATTTCATATGATGTGGTCAATAATAATAGCAAAGCCGGAACGGTAGGTATTCGTCTCCTTCTAGATAACGCGCTTGGTTCAAATATTGATGCACCTCATGTGCTCGTGAATCCAAAACAACCGACCATCGTGGAAACAGAATACAGTGGTGAAAACCTGCCACAACAAATTAGATATGTGGATTCTCTTTCAGCTTCAGACAAAATGGCCTACGCCCTTTTGTCTGGTTGGAGTGGGAACAAAGATGTAAATGTGGATAAAGTTATTGTTGGACATTGGGTTAATCTTGCAAATACAAGATACGATTATACACCGAATCCTAACGTTGACTTTACGAACTATTCAAACAAATATTTAGTGCCTGATACGGCAACAGCATATTATTGGAATGAAAAACCGATTGAGGCAGGCGAAGTGAGAATTTCAGAATTGTTATATGGTGTGGGTAACTTTTCTGATCAAACACAAAAGAAAGAGGTAGCAATCGGGATCCAGACAGATAAAGTTCAAGTGAATGAAGGCAAAGATGGATATCTAAACGATGGTAAGTTTAAAGCAACAGTAACCATTGATAATAGTGTTACAGGAGCTAAAGAACTAATAGAACCGGTGGTTACCCTTACTCTTGATGAGGGACTTACTTTTGCAGCGACGAATACAAGAGAATATACGGTGAGAATTTCTGGTGGATTAAACATTGGTACTGTATTTGACATTCCCGATCTAGAAATCATAGCAGAGAAACAATCCATGATTACGGCAAAGCGATTAATAGTTTCGTTAAACGCAACGGCAATTATGGATTCAAGCACACATAAATTGGTTGAGTATAGTGCGAATTCAAACATTTTAATTCCCGCGATTGAAGGGGAACTTCCTAATGTCTCATTGAAACATATTTTTCCTTCTGCAGTTTTTCATGAAGGAGACAAAAATATAACCGTTTCTGGAGATATGAACGAATTGAAACAAGCGATTACAGGAATTGATGGATGGGATCTTTATCTTGTCTCTGCATCAAGTGGTGCAACTACGTTAATCGACAAAAGAAAAATAAGTTTTGTTGAAGATGGTCAAGCCCTTTCGTTCTCGACAAATGAAAATTTGCCCGTTGGAAAATATAACATTGAATTCAGATTTACAAATCAACAGTTAATCAGTGCGTTTAAAGAAAAGATTATTTCTACCACTCAAATAGATGTAACTAATAATCTGGCGGATAAAAGTGCAAGCTACGGAATTGTTTCACTAGTTCGAATAACAAACTCTTCTAATAATAGACAGTTATATGATTATGTTAATTTTGAAAACGAAGATGTAATGAAAAAATTTATCGAGGGTAACATCACTAGAAATGGTATTGTTCATAACAATATAAAATATGTAGAAGATGAAACCGAAATTCTATTGACCGTTCGTGGGAAAGTCAGGCTAATGGGTACGGGTGTTAATCGATACTACTCTGCCAGTAAAGCCGATGGCGACATTACGATTAACAACATTTTGACGTATGATAGCAACACGCCACTCAAGATGACGGTTACGGACGTTGGCGCAAAATTAGAAGGCGATGGCACCATAAAAGTCATAAACTCTGTTAATGTATGGCATAATAAATGGTTTTTTGAAGTTAAAAATGGAGTGAAATACAGCTTGGATGGTGAAGCTGTTTCCGAGGATGAGGCTAAAGCATTAGAACTGAAATTTGGAGATGCAGGTTCTATGCTACAAAATATTGCAGGATTTTTAATTAATATCAAGTACGGTGTCATGACTCAGGATAAGGAAGACTTCGGAATTAGCTTCGGTGGAAAGATTTCAATGCCTTTAAAAGCAGCAGATAAAAATAATGGTGAAGAGCATTATGACTACAAGGGCTCCCTTACTGCCGAGATTAGTGATATCCGCTATGGTAGTAAAGATAAGAAAATCGGTTTTATTGGTGTCAATACAACACTAGCTGTAGCTCTGCCAGAAGATATATTAGGTCCATTAGTAGGAAATAAAGTGGGTGCTATGGCAGAAGTAACAATAGATACGATTGATGGAATCTATAAACTAGATTACGGAGTTGCTCTTACCATGCTAGAAGTAGAAGGTTCGCTGGCATTCAAAGAGGTTCCTATCAATAATGTTCCGTCTATCATGCTTGACGAACTTACATTCTTCTTGGCAAGTAATACGACGAAAGTTCCGATTGTTACGCCATATGTATTTATGACAGGTCTTGGTGGAGGTTTCGGAAATCTTGCAGAGACCATTTCGGGAACATCAGACGGTAAACTTCCCCCCATCACACTTCATCTTCAAACAAGGTTATTAATTAATCTGGTTATTGTAGGTGACTTCAAGCTGGAAGCAAAACTATCCGGTCTTAGTCTTGAAGGTACGGGTCGGTTGGCAAAAGATGATGAAGGAAGATTACTTAATCTTGAAGCAGGAATGAATGTTCAGTGGATATCGCCATTTCAGCTAAATGCCTTTGGTAATATTAGTATTCATGCCGGGGCGGTTCGGGGTGGTATTACGATTAAAATTACTGAAGATTATTTCTATGGTTATGTATACGCAGGATTCTATATTCCAACTTCAGTCCCCATCATAGGAGGAAAGGAAATTGGAGGCGTTGAGGCAGCTGTTTCATCTGACTTTGTTGGTGCAAACATGAAAGTCATCGGCGTGAAATTTGGCTTTATCTATTATTGGGATGGCGATTTTAACTTTGGTAGTTCCATCAATCTCGCTTCTAGAGGAAAAGCTGTACACTATGTTCACTCGGAAGAACTGGATGCGAACGGAAATCTTGTGCCTACCACTGCATTATATGGAACGAATATGAGAAGGCTCACGACAAAGGAAATAGCTAAAACTAGAGCCGGAGATGGCATTACAAAAGAAGTGATCCCAGCATCAAAAGATTCACTACTGTTTGAAATCCCACTTCGTGGCCATGTCAAACCTTCTGCATCTGAAATCATAGTCACTAATCCAGCTGGTACTAAATTGACAATGGTTGAAGACGATAATAAGGGAAATGGAAACTATCTTGTTCAATCGATGAATGGTAAAAATACGTTGTATATTTCAGTGATTGATCCAGCACTTATTGTTGGTGGTAACTGGTCCATTTCAGTGACAACACCAAATGTGTATATCGACAATTTTGAAGTGAACAGTGTTGAAAATATCCCGGAGCTTACAGGTATTAAAACTACGCATAGTAATAATACGAGCCGTGAGCTTGATGTGTCTTGGACAACGGACGGACAAAGTGCATATTCAGGAGCAGTTAATGTCTATGTCACCAAAGATCCATCCATTATGCAAAGCATTGAATCAGATAACATGCAAGACACATCATCATTAATTAGTATTGGTAATCTTGAGCTAGATGAAATTAAATCAGGTTCTCATGTCTTTACACTTCCGGAGTCTTTCCCTGAAGGGAAGTATTATGTGGTTGCAATGCTTGTTAATCACCTGGGTGGAATGAGTAAGCAGATCACTGCATCTCCAATCACTTTTACCAATCCATTACTTCCACAAGAACCTAAATCAGTATCAGCGGAATACAGTGGAGATGGATACGTGAAAGTTAACATCAATGGAAGTGACCAAACTGCAACCCATTATTTTGTGGCGATTGAAGATGAGAACGGGGTTGAGATTGAGAATTCCTTTGGTCAGTTTCCTATAGACAGTGAAATTAAGTTGAAACCATTAGAAGACCAAACCAACCTCCCTCTATTAAAGGAAGGCAAGAAGTATTTTATCAAAGTAAAATCCGTTAGAATTGTCGAGTCAGCACTTAATGCTACGGAATATTATAGCTCTACCAAGGTTGCATCATCGCAAAGCTTTGTTATGCCTGCCATGGGTAAACCTAAGCTTGTCAGTGTTGAAACCAATATCGACAAATCAAAAGAAAATTATTATTTAAGGACTGGACAATTAGAGGCAACGTACACGTTCGATCGACCGGTCAAAATGACATTGACCCTGAACAAGGAAAACAAGAACACGCCTGAAGAATTTAAGACGGTTTGGTCATTTGAAGAAAACCTTGAAGACGGTGAGAATTTGATTGACTTTACTGCAGTTAGTGAAAATCATGACACTATTCAAGGTAGCAGATCATCAGGGGCAATAGGTGTTACTGTTGATACAAGTGCACCGATATTACTTTTAGGTGAAGAAGTAGAGCCAAGCCTTGATAAGGAGCCGGTAGATAATACAGTCAGCAATCAAGTTGTTTTTGTTAGTGCGGACTCAAGCTATAGCTTCCATGGGCTAACAGAGGTATCTGCGTCATTAACTTTAAATGGTAGTTCAGAAGGTATTGTGATCCATCCAGACGGGACATTTGTCGTTAATCGTAAGAGTTCAAGTCAAGAACCAAACGAAACTTTACAGCTTAAAGCAGTTGACAAAGCTGGAAACGAAACGGTTGTTCCCGTTTATCTTGTGAATCGTGAATTGTCAGAGTTTGAGAGTATTAAACTTATATCTGACCTTGAGAACTCGCAGAATCAACCTGATGTGATCGAACTTGGGATTGGCGGAAAAACAGTGCTTTCTGTTAAAGGTCTTCGTCAGGGTGGCGAATTGGACTTAAAAGAAGAAGATATTGTATGGGATGTTCTATATAATCAGAACATTATCAAGATTTCACAGGATGGTACCATTGAAGCTTTGGCTCCAGGCGAAACGGCAATCAAAGTTGGTTATAGACTTTCTGCTTTTGAAGATGAGAATGGGAAAATAGTCTATAAAGAACTGTCAGATGTAATCAACATTCATGTGAAAGATCTTGGATATCGTTATGAAGTTCGGCAATCACAAGGATTCTCGTTGTTCACCATATATACGGAGATCAATATGGGTAAAGCAACAGTTGTGATTGATGGCAAGAAACAAACGCTCTTGTATGACAATCTTAAAAAAGCATATATTGGTTCTTCAAGAGAACTTGTCACGGGTGAACAATTAACAGCCAATCTTGTTTTTGAACCAACGTTGAAATCTCCTAATCTTCTTCGTGGAGATACGAATGGTAGTGGGGCTGTAGATCGAGCAGACGTTCTGGCGACGATAAAAGCGATATTAAATAATGTATACAATGGCTTTAATTCTTCTGAAGACTGGATGAGATCTGATATAAACGGTGATGGTGTTGTTGATATTGTAGATGCACAACTCATACTAATGGAGGCACTGAGACGATGATGAAACAATTGAAAGTGATATTGTGCATGCTACTTCTGGTAGCTATTCTACCATCATACGTCTACGGGGCAGACGATGCTGCTGACCTTAGTTATCGTGTGGACATCACAGTAACTGACAGCTCTGGTTCTCCAAAATCTTCATTTGATGTTGGAGAGAACATATTTGTGAAACTAAGTCTTGCATATACTGGTGCGGGTAAAGCGCCGGTATATGGTTTTCAAGGAAAGCTACACTTTGATTCTTACGTTGTAAAAAACACGAGTGTCAAAATGGAAAAGGACATTTCAATGAATTATTCCTATGGTGACATCAATTATGTATTTCTCGATATGACCGCCAACGGTAAAGATGATGAAATTATGAAAAATATCGGAACTGCTGTCTTCCAAGCTAGAAATAACGGAACGTTCGATTTTTCTTTAAGTAACTTTCTCATCACGAATAAAGATGCAACCCTGAGGGGAATTGAACCGTTTGAAGATGTACAAATTGTGGTCGGTTCTGGTGTAAAGGAAATCTCTAAGTCTTCACTATATGAAGACATTGAGGCTGCAAAAGCTTATCTTGCTTCAGTTACGATTGCGGATAATCCCAAAGTCATATATTATCCAGACTTTTGGTATACAACAAAATCCGCTCAAAATCTAAGAAGTGCGATTTCTAAGGCTGAGACTGTCTTTGAGAATGAAAACGCGTTGGATACGGAAATTTCTGAAGCAATAGATTTGCTTGAGATTGCATTTTCTAATTTTAAGAATTCGAAAATTGTAGGCCCGAAACGTTGGGTTATCACGGACGAGGATTCTAACGCTTCTAATGGTGGTTCTAATGCTTCTAGTGGTTCTAGTGGTTCTGGGGGCCCTAAACAACATCAGCTTAACTATACGGTTAACGCTTCTGTAAAAGGCGGGAATGGTAACATTGCTGATGGCTTTGAAAATCAAACGATTCGTGCATCAACCTCTGCCACGATCAGAGTGATTCCTGATGAAGGGTATGAAACAGAATATATCATTGTCAACGGCGAAAAATTCATAGGTCGTGACATTTATACCATTCCAGAGATTAGTCGTGACACAACTGTAGTTGTTACATTTGTAAGAAAGACTCCTTTTACAGATATAGCACATGACGATTGGTTCTATTTTTCTGCAAGATATGTTTACAATGCGGGGCTATTCACAGGAACTTCTGAAACAGAATTTTCACCCTCAAGGAACATGAGTCGTGCAATGCTTGCTACTGCACTGTATCGTATGGAAAATCAACCTAGTGTTAAATTTGCAGATGTGTTCTCAGACGTTCAAAGTGGTCGTTGGTATTCAGATCCTATTATTTGGGCAAACGAAAGCAAAATCGTTAACGGATATGGTAAGGGGATATTCGCTCCTAATGTTTCAATCACTCGTGAGCAAATTGCGGTTATGCTCTATCGATACGCAGAGAGTAAAGGGTTGAACCTGCAGAGCGAAATTTCAACTCTTAGCTTCAAAGATGCAGATAAAATTTCAGCCTTTGCCAAAGAGTCAATTCATTGGGCTGTGTCAAAGGGCATTATGAATGGTAATTCTGATCGTACTCTGAATCCTTCCGGTCTTGCAACCAGAGCAGAAGTTGCTACGATGATTCAAAGGTTCAAAGAATTAGAATAAATTGAACTAAGATTAGTTAAATATAGAAGCATTTTAAATTGATATAAACCAAACTGACATAGAGCTTTTCTTTGTCGGCTTGGTTTTTTTTCTGTGAACCTTCAATTATAAAAGCTATGTTATTCTATAATATGGAGAAACAGCGTGAGAAGGCGCGTGTACCACATCAAAACGTCAATAGCTAACGCAACTGTTTAAAGAAATGAATGGATCGCTTTAATAGAACTGCTATAATTAGTTGAAACATTCTCTGATGTGGTTTCGTAACTTAAGTAGCATTCAATCTTTTACATATTATTATATAATTTATTATCTTAAGGCTGCTGTTGGTGGAATTAGAGTTGTGAAAAAAGATGATATTCTATGAAAAGCATCTACAGGTGAATAGCACGGGGTAAGATAAACGGAATAAAGGAGGAAGTTCGTTGAGAAAAAGTACGAAATGGGTATTATGGATATTAGGTTTAATGCTCGCTGCGATTTTTATTAATTTTTACATGAATCTATATAGCTTGGGTTTTGCTTTAATTGGGGTGCTGTTTATGGTATTTACGGGATGGGGCTTTCTGGTCAAGCTGAAGAATGACGTTCGCCAGCACGAGGATCATCATAGAAGAATGCATGAATCTGTGAACGATGATATTGAGAGGTACACCAGGTAAATTAACGATCTAGGTACCTGACATGAAATAAGAGGTACTAAGCCCGCGTAACAAATTAAATCGTATAATGAAAGAGTAGGGACTCCCGTTAGGGAGTCTTTTTAACTTTATAGGTTGAGAATAAAAAACTTTTATGAGAATTACATATTGCTCTACAAAGAAAATATAAGTAATATAAACATATGAATAAGTGCTCATGTATTTAAGTGTAAAATGATAATGGAGATGATACATATGTACGATGTATTGGTAATCGGAGCTGGGCAAGCAGGGTTAGCAGCAGGTTATTATCTCAAACAATCAGGTTTAACCTTCTTGATCGTTGATGCTGGAAGGTCTATTGGACAATCTTGGCGTAACCGGTACGACTCTTTGCAGCTCTTCACTCCAAGAATGTATGATGAGTTACCTGGAATGCAACTGGAAGGAGATCGTCATGGCTTGCCGAGTAAAGATGAAATTGCAGATTATTTTGAGAAGTATGCTGAACAAATGCAGCTTCCGATCATGTTGAATTGTGCAATTACCCGTCTCTCTATAGAAGATGAAGTTTATTATGCGGAAACTACAGCGGGAACGATTACAGCGCGCGATGTTATCATTGCAACTGGGCCTTTCCAGGTTAAAAATGTACCTAGCTTTGCGAATTCATTATCTGAAGAAATTGTTCAACTTCATTCCTCGGAATATAAAAACCGCTCTCAATTGGTTCCGGGAACAACAGTTGTCGCTGGTGGCGGCAATTCAGGTGCCCAGATTGCAGTAGAGTTAGCATCAGATGATAGACAAATAGTGTACATATCCCTAGCTCGACAGATCACATTTAAGCCATTACATATCATGAAACGAAGTATATTTTGGTATTTGGAAAAGAACGGATTGTTACGTGCGGGTACTGAACGTATGAAGGGGAAGTGGTTACGCAATCAGCCTGAGTATGTATACGGCTACGAGTTAAAAGAGCTGATTGCCAAAGGCCGAGTGAACATGCGTCCACGTGTTACCAATGCGATAGGGGATCGTATCCTATACGAGGATGGTAGTGAGACGCGGGTCAACAACATTATTTGGGCAACGGGTTTTCAGCGTAATGATCGTTGGATTGATGTTCAAAATGCTTTTGATTCCGATAGGGGAGTCTTGCACGAGGGAGGCGTATCGCCAGTTGCTGGTCTGTACTTTGTAGGATTACCTTGGCAAACATCACGTGGTTCAGCGTTGCTAGGCTGGGTTAAATACGATGCTGAGAGCATCGTGCATGCTGTCCTTCAGAGGTAAAACGAACGAATATGACATCTCATATTTTGGGTAAATACCTAAAAGGAGGGATCATATGAAACGAATCAAAATGGCGTGCATGATTTGTAGTCTATTACTAGTATTCATTTTATCAGCTTGTGGTGACGATAATATTCTACACGGGAAGAGTGACCACTGGGATGTGTCCCTTCAGAGATCAACAGGGGTTTATAGTATTACTTATATCGGTGATGAAACGTATATAAGAGATTTTGTATTTGATCTTACCGGCACGAATATAAATCAACAGGGCAGTTCACTCTCAGAACAAAAGAAACCATTTAAGATGTCGGGAACGATTACGAATACGGAAGACACGAAAGATCCTCTTGAATTCAAAATGAGTTGGAATAATCAAAGCGAGAGTGTAACCTTTGAGTAGCTCTCGCTTTGGGAGGTGTTACAGTTTGGAGTGGTCACAACTATGGATTGCGTGGGTATGCATGTATAATGGGACGGCTTCTTGCACTTGTGAGACTTACTCCACCGTTGTTATTTCAAAAACAGACGTCCCATCATTTTGAACCTGGAAGCGATATTGAAATCCATCTCGTATTGTTGTTTCATCAAACTCACTCTGATTCACATCACGCTCTAACAATCCGATATCCTGAATAACGTCTTGCGCATCATTATAGGTGTACTCACTGTGCGTGGTTAGAATGAGCGTAGCGATGGCAGTCAGCAGGACGCCACGAGTCGGTTCATTGACATTGCCAGTTCCATATAGCTTAATTTCCTGTATTTGTTCATCTGCATTGACTATTCCGATCATGCGTAATTCATCATTGAATGCATACTCAAAAGTGGGAGTGGCCTGATCTGTTGATGACTCATTCATCGTCAGTCGGGTAATCGCTAGCCCATTTAATCGGTATTTACCTACGGCAGCATTAAACTTATTTCTAAAATCATTGGCAGTCATCTGAAATCCAGTATGATCCGTTGGGGTGGAATGATCAGCGTTTTCCCCGGTTGAATCGGTACCGGGAGCCTGTTGCTGTGCTTGATCTGGACCAGGCTGTGTAGTGTTCGAGGATAGAGCTAACATACCATACATACCTATGGAAGCCATCGCGAAACATAGTGTCGTTAGGATAATATGCTTGATGGTTACCTTGTTATGTTTTCTCATGGATAAGATCATAGATATAAGAAACACAAAGAATGCCAATAAGCCAGTGATCCATATTACGGTAAACAGAACTTGCAAATTCTCACCTCATAATAGATTAATGATTAATATCATGTTTGTCCCATCACTCATTATAATGTTTCTTCGATTAACTTTAAACTGAGCACGTATGCTCGCGCATCACATCGTTCACATTACATATCTAGCATCACGCATTGTGCGGCAAAGCATCTCATTTCACATATCCAGCGTCTCGCATCATATATCAATCATCAGTTATTCAACATCACGCGAAAAAAAGCACTACTGGCATACGTCCAGCAGTGCTATTATTGGTGCTTTCCTCAATTACATCTTTTTGTTATACAGGTTTAACCGTAAAAGTGAAGTGGTATGCACGATTAGCGGGCAATGTATATTCCGCATGAGTTGGCGCACCCCAGCTATCGTCACCGCCTACGCCCATTTGTTTGTAATTGATGCGAGCGACCGTTTGCGTGCTCTGAGGTAGTTTGTACACATGGTCATGTGTCTCAAGTTCCTCAGGAGTCCACGGCAATGCATTAATCTCGAACGGTGTTGCTGATTCGAAGCGGACACCGGTTGTGTTATTGCTTGACGTAATTTCAGCATAGCGTACATCGGTTTTGTTACCGCATTCCTGTGGTCTCAGGTACGGAACGAATTGATCGCGAACGGCTCCAGTGTAATATCCTAATCTTGCACTGGTCAGCCGGTCTGCATAGTTATCGTGTGGCCCTCGACCATACCAAGCGATTGTATCCAGCTCGTTATTCAGTTGAAGCAGCATGCCGAACTCCGGTAGCTCGGGTAATCCTTCACCTGGAATAAGATGCTGCTGTATTTCCAGCGTGCCATCCGGGAACATCTTGTACGTAATGGACAATGTGCATCCTGGATGTGCATTCCACGTATAATCGCTTGTCACGATGCAGTTTTGTTCATTCACTTGATGTTCGAAGCGAATTAATTGGCTAGTCGCGTGAGCATCTTTCCAGAAACCGGAACGCTCTGGCAGACCGTTACCTAGATCATTGTCTGTCACAGCACGCCAGAAATTAGGCCGGACGGGTGCAAGGAGCTGCTCCTGCTTGTTGAGCTGATAGGAGGTAAGCGCGCCTGTAGTTTGATCAAAAACAAACGATACATGGTCACTACTTACGCTCAACTCGTTCTGCACATCCTCTACGAGTAACGATATACCCTTGCCTTGGTCTGCTGCCCTGGTTGGTTGTAATCTTGGCGATACAACGAACTGATCCCAAGCGACTTCATGACCCTCGCTTGCCCATTTGGTTGCAACTTTGGTCACGAGAGACACGGTTAATACCGCTTCTTGGAACAGACTTGCCGATGGTGTATAAGGAATACGAATTTCGCTCGATTCTCCAGGTGCCACGGCAATGTCAAGTTGACCGTTCTCAACAGGCTTACCATCGTGTAATAACGTCCATACAAGATCATATTCGCTCAGATTGGTGAACAGGGAGAGATTGCGGATACGCAAGATACCCTCCTGTACATTCACGGCTTCCATGCGAACATTCTGATAACATTTCTTCACTTCTTCAAGCTTCGGTGTAACAGAGCCATCTGCTAGGATCAGTCCGTTTCCGCAGAAATTCCCATCATGCGGCGATTCTCCGAAGTCCCCACCATAGGCGAGATATTCAATCCCATCTGCTGTAGTTGTGAGCAGCGCCTGGTCGATCCAGTCCCAGATAAAGGCTCCCTGTAATATGTCATACCGGTCAAATACATCCCAGTATAAGTGTAATCCACCACATGAGTTACCCATGGCATGGCTGTATTCACAGATGATATACGGTTTCTTCGGCACCTTCAGCTGGGCATATTCCTCAACTTGTTGAGGTTTGATATACATGGTTGACTCGATGTCACTTGCTGAATCCGAAGGACGGTAATGGAACGTTCCCTCGTAATGAACAAGTCTTGTTGGGTCAGACTGCTTCAGATAATCGTACATAGCAATGAAGTTGTCGCCACCGAAGGATTCATTACCCAGCGACCAGATGATGACGGACGGATGATTTTTGTCCCGTTGGAACATCGAGTTACAGCGATCTAACACATTCTCTCGCCATTCTGGCTTGCTTGCAGGAATGTTGTTCTCATTCAGTTCCTTTTGTCCGTAGTACCATGATCCATGTGTCTCCAGATTCGTCTCGTCAATGACATAGAGGCCGTACTCATCACACAGCTCGTACCAGAGCGATTGGTTAGGATAATGAGAGGTACGCACGGCGTTAACATTGAAAGATTTCATCAGCTCAATGTCACGGATCATGTCCTCAGCGGTAATCGCACGTCCTGTTTTCGGAGAGAATTCATGGCGATTCACGCCTTTGAAAACAATGCGTTGACCATTGATTTTCATCAAACCGTCCTTCAATTCAAACGTGCGGAATCCAACGCGGGAACGAACCGCCTCAACTGTTTCACCATGGCCTGCCTGTATGGACAGAACTAATGTATATAAATTGGGGAATTCTGCACTCCATTTCAGTGGATTGGTTACCTCTGCAGATAAGTGAATGCTTAGTTCGTTGTTATCATTTGCAAAAGAAACAGCCGCTTGTATTGGTTGATCCAGCACCGCTTGCTGCTGTGCATCATAGAGCTGTGCCTGCACGCTCATTCCATCTGTAACGCTGGCATTGTGATTGAACAGTTTCACATCGATCTGTAGCTCAGCATCCTGATAGGCTGCATCAAGGTTAGTTTGTACGAAGAAGTCAGCAATCTGAACCGGTGAAGGAGAATACAGATATACGTCACGGAAAATACCACTCATTCGCCAGAAGTCTTGATCCTCCAGCCAGCTTGCATCACACCAGCGGTATACTTCTACGGCAAGTGTGTTCTCACCATCATGTAGATACGCGCTAACATCAAATTCCGAAGGCGTGAAGGTATCTTCGCTATAACCGACTAATTCACCGTTAACCCATACATAGAACGCAGATTCAACCCCTGCGAAATGGAGAAGAACAGGGCGATTCTTCCAGTCTGCAGGCACGGAGAATGTTCTAATATAAGAACCAACAGGGTTATAGGTTGTTGGTGCGAATGGTGATTTTAATTCTGGCTCACGCTCTGACCATGGGTAACGGATATTCGTGTATTGTGGATAATCATAGCCTTGAAGCTGCCAGTGCGAAGGAACCGGGATCTCGTCCCACTGGCTATAATCGTAATTCGTCTCGTAAAAGGACGCGATTCGAGCATCTGGCGTTTCCGCAAAAGCAAACTTCCACACTCCATTCAGGGACTGGTACCAAGGAGAAGATGTTGCTTTATTGTTCAATGCTTCCGCAACAGACGGAAATGGCATCATTGAAGCATGTGCATTTAATCGACCGACTTGAAAGGTCTCAGGATTATTGTTCCATTCAGGATAACCATTGGCTGGAGGGGTGTAGTTCAATTTGTTTCTCATCACAGCAGCTCCTTCAATAATGTTATAATATTGTCATTATAAAATTGAAAAGGCACTTATGAAATAAAGAATATTGCCCACATCTATCACAATATGAAACTAAATGACAAGGTGGTGAACCGGTGGAAACTCAATATAGGTTTGGGAAAACAGATGAGACCTCTCGTTTGCCGATTTATATGACTACAGTGGGGTATTGGGAGCATCAGAAGGAGACGGATCGTCCGCAGGGTTTTCCTGACTATCAGATCCATCAAGTCATTGAAGGGCAAGGGAAACTGATCATTCAGGATGAGGAGCATCTAGTCGGCCCAGGTGATGTATTTTTCCTCTATCCTGGCATTCCGCATCGTTATATGCCCATGAGTGAGCGCTGGGAGCTGGCATGGATTTCCTTCCAGGGGAGGGAGGCTAGTGAATTGCTCTCGTATGCAGGAATTACCCATTCGCGCGTATGTAGATTGAGGTCTAACATGCTATTACAGGGACTACAACACATGCTTGTGAGAGAAGAGAGTGTAGAAGATACCGACTATGAGATTGAATGCTCCAAGTGGTTGTACGCGCTGCTGCTTGATCTTAAACCAATGCTTATCGCTCCGGCTAATCACAATGATGAATTACAGCGGTTAAATCCCGTATTGCGATATATCGCTGAACATCTAAATCAATCGTTGTCTCTAGCCGAGCTAGCCGAAGTGGCCGTGGTGTCCCCGCAGTATTTATGTCGATTGTTCCAGCGGGCATTATCCACCAGACCGTTGTTCTATGTGAATCAACAGCGTATTAATCGCAGCAAGCAATTGATGTTTAGCGAGATGCAGCTGCGAATATACGAAATTGCCCATCGGGTTGGGTACGAGAATCCGAGTTACTTTTGCGCCATGTTCAAAAGGCATACCGGCATGAGCCCGGAAAGCTTCCGTAAGCTACATGGATTGCAATGATTTCGTTCACATCCTATTCGCTCATTCAACTTATATAGAGGGTGTATGTGTAACGGCGTATACTTCGCTTAAATGAAACGCCAGATAGATCTTCATCCAGCCTTCTGAATCATTCAGATCTACACCTAGAATTTCTTCTATTTTACGTAGGCGTAAATAAAGTGTATTGCTATGAATATGCAATCGTTCGGCTGTAGCCTGAACGGAGCGGTTCTCGGAAATATAGGTTTTGAGCGTAAGTTCAAGTTCACCAGATTTATGCTGCTGGAGCGGTGCTAGAACTTCATGAATATAGTTTTCAATATCTGACGTCTCTTGATTGAGGAAGAGCTTGTTAATGCCAATATCTTCATAGAGCATCCTGCCTACCTTATTGCGTTTCAGCAAAAATGACAGTGCGCGCGCAGCCTCGTCATTGCTCTTGGACACATACTCCAGACCACGGTACACGCCACCGATTCCCATTAAGAGTTGCGGTGTCTTAGAGGTGGTCCATTTCTGTATGGCTACTTCGAGTGTGTTTATGACATGCAGCCGGATTTTGGGATCGGAAGCGGCGGCCAGGATCGTTATTTTATTGTGTGTATTAAATAGAAGATACTCAGTTGTACCTAACTCCTTATCAATAAAGCCAATGAGCTTACGAACCCAATTTTCCGTTGTTTTCATATCCAGATGCTCACTCTGAAGCTGAACTTGAATGACGAATAGGGATTGATGCGCTGGTAAATGAAAGCCGGCGAGCCTGCTCTCTAACTGCTGAGGTTCCCGATATTGAACGAGATCAGCGAAATAATCCTGGTTTTTGCGATAAGTCATCTCTGTCAGGGAGTAGGTATTCATCATATTCAGTGTGACAATAGCTCCGCCTTGTTCCAGAATAACATGGTCAAGCTGGCGCAGAGGATGATGTAGCTCAATGAGGAAACAACCGAGCACAAGCGCACCATATACGATCGGATATAGATATACGTCGGAATTTCCGTCTCCAGGCAATGTCATGGGGTCGAAGTTATTCTCTATTAAACTATAGATATTGACCTCATGAAGCATTGCAGTCTCCGGTATCGTAGGATACCAATCACTTCTCGCCATATCAATATAATAGGTAGGCAAGTTTAGCATCGAACCTACCTTCTCTATGGTATGCCCTAAGGAACCATGTTCAATGGAAAGTTTGGTGAACTGATTATGAAGTTCATTACGGCTGACGAGATAACGGTTCTTCTCCAGTAGCTCAGAGTACATGGTGGCGTTGGAGATGGCAATCGCGGCTTGATCCGCAAATCCTTGCATCACGTTCAGGTCATGCGGGGCAAAACGCCTGTATTGCGTGAATTGATAGACAAGCATGACCCCAATTTTACGCGTGTTCATCGTGACTGGAACAGCAATCATGCTTTTAGCTACACTACCGTCAGGTAATGCACTAACAATAATGCTGGCATTCTCCGGATTAACGTTAGCCATATCCCTGTATGCCTCTTCCGGATTACTGTATATACGGCCGATGCCTTCCTCATATACCTTTCCAGTAATTCCTTCATCAATCTCCCCTTGATACTGAAACACACTATCTTGAAAACCAACCTTGGCTCTAGGAATCATTTTGCCTGATTCGGGATCGACCATCATAAATAAACCACAGGATAAGGATGGAATTACCTTAAGCGCGTTCTCCATAATTTTCAGCAAGAGATCGTTTAATTCTAGGGAACAGGTAAGCTCTCTCAGCCCCGTCATCCATCGCTCATTATGTACACGCTCCTTCATGATCTGCTGTTTGAGCAGCTCTTCTCGGATCAAGGATTCCAGACGTTCACTCTGTAAGAGGGTCAGCTGCTTCTGGGTATCGACAGCCACACGGATATTGCAATGGGATAGAAATTCAAACGTATATTTAAATATTTTCCACTCTAAGCTTAGAGAACTTTCCTCGATATTGTCAGGCATCTCTCCTACAAGCAGCCAGTTATTCCACTCAACATCATAATCATCCTTGAGCCATATGCCGTACCGACAGGGGCCGAAGCTATGTGTCATAAAGGAATGAATCGTCTCATTCATCATGGGTATTACTCCTTTCGTGTGCTAATACATCACATTAGTCATATCAATTTTGAATAAAGCATCTTCTTCGCTGTGTATATCACTAGTGTTGTCCATATAAAACTGTTGGTATCAACAATGACATTATACATTTGCAGCTTATATAATGTCAGTAACTTTAACGCTATACAATTTCAAAGTGTTACAACAGTATAGCTTTAACTTGAATAGGTACATCACGTATCACTCATTACGATGATGCGTAACCAAATCTGAAAACGAGGTGGAGTATTGATGAGTTCAATGATTGCTTTTACAGGTGCATTGCTGATAGATGGACAAGGCGGAGAGCCTGTTTCCGATAGTGTGGTTCTGGTAGAGAACGGTAAGATTAAAGAAGCAGGTGCCAAGGCAACTGTACAGATCCCAGAAGAAGCTCAGGTTGTCGACGTAACCGGGAAAGTTATCATGCCAGGATTGATCGATGCACATGTTCACGTACACGGAGCGAAGAATCTGAACATGGCTGCGGTGGCTCTTGAGCCAAATGAACTTCAGATGGGGAGAGCGTTACAGGATCTACCGAAGCTGATTAACGCAGGTTTCACAACGGTTCGGGATGTCGGCAGCCATGTTGCTGTGTATATTCGTGACCTGATCCAGGAAGGCGTCGTTAAAGGGCCGCGGATCAAAACGTCTCGTCATATGCTCAGTCAGACGGGTGGACATGCAGATATTCATATGATTCCAACCGAAATGAATATTTTCACGACATGTGACGGTGTGCCAGAAGTTATTAAGGCCGCACGCACGCAGTTTCGTGAGGGTGCAGATTTTATTAAAGTGTGTTCCACAGGTGGGGTGTTATCGGAGAAGGATGATCCACGCTGGTCACAATTCCGATTAGATGAACTGAAGGCGATTGTGTATGAAGCTGAGGCGGTACAGTCGTATGTAGCATCACATGCACAAGGGACGCAGGGAATTAAAAATGCGTTGCTTGCAGGTGTGCGTACGATTGAACATGGAATCTACATTGATGAAGAAGGCATTGGTATGATGCTGGATCAGAAGGCCATTCTCGTTCCAACACTAGCTATCGTGCATCGGATTATCAAAGAGGGGCATAAATACGGTGTACCTGAATTTGGAATTCGCAAAGCAGAGCGTGTATACCAAGAGCATATTGAAAATATGATCATTGCACACAAAGCGGGTGTAACCATCGCAGCGGGTACGGATTTCTGTACGTGTGCACCGGTAGAGCATGGCGGTAATGCACTCGAACTGCGATTACTTGTAGATGATGTTGGCTTCACGCCAATGCAAGCCATTGTTGCTGCAACGCGAGATGCTGCCAAAGCGATGCAGATGGAGGAGGAGATCGGTACCCTTGAGGCAGGCAAGTCAGCAGATCTGCTGGTACTGAATGTGAATCCGTTGACAGATATTAGTCTGCTTGAAAATACAGGCCATATTGAGCAGGTCTATCTATCAGGTGAACGCTTGAAGTAAGATGCAGACAACGTAGAGAATGGGGAGAAGTCACCATGTTTAGTCAACCGATTTATATCGCCACGATATTACTCGTCATTTTAGCTATTGGAGAATTAGTCTCCATCTGGTCGAAAGCACGAATTCCTTCCTTGCTCGTTGTTCTAATCGGTTATCTACTGCTGAACTGGGCTGGGTTCTTTCCGCAAGGCGTGGTGTCAAGCTCTGCACTGAGCGCGTTCGGGGCGCTGATGGTGGCTCCACTTATTGTGCACATGGGAACCTTGATTCCACTGAAATTGATTCGTTCGCAGTATAAAGCGATATTGATTTCACTGTTCGGATCACTTATTGCTACAGGCCTCATTTTGTTGATTGTAACGCCATTTTATGGTTACCCTACAGCTGTTGCCGGGTCAAGCCCAGTGGTCGGTGGGATTATCTCTTATCTGATCACGGCTACCAAGCTGCAGGAGATGAATCTCGCGCATCTGATTACAATTCCGGCTGTTATTCTTGGTATTCACTCACTCGTGGGCATGCCGCTCGCAACCAATTTACTTCGGAGGTATGCACTGAAACTACAGAAGCAGGGCGCTTTTGAGAACAAGACTCCATCGCCAGGAAACGTAAATATTAAGGAAGCGAATGTGAAAACATTTCTTCCACAGCGTTTCCATACCGCTCCGATCTTGCTATTATTCTTATTCATTATGGGCAGTCTGTCCATCTTTCTTGGCAATGTAACCGGGCTTAGCTACAGTATTTGGGCGTTGCTGTTAGGTGTTATTGGCCATCTTGTCGGGTTATTCCCATCACGGATTCTGGATAAAGCTAGTACGTCAGGCATTGCTATGATCGGTCTGATTATCGTGGTGATGACAAGTATGGAGTCGATTACGTTGGATGCAGTGGTCAGCTCTATTATTCCCGTATTGTTCATTATCGCAGTCGGGGTGGTTGGGGTAATGATCGGGGGATTCCTTGGCTCCAAGCTATTCAAATGGGACCCGCTGAAAGGTCTGCCTGTGGCGTTAACAGCTCTATTTGGTTTTCCGGGGGACTACATTATCTGTGAAGAAGTGAGTCGTTCCGTTGGGCGTGATGAGAATGAACGTCAAGCGATTCTGGATGAGATTTTGACACCGATGCTGGTCGGTGGATTTACAACAGTCACCACAGCTTCTGTGTTAATCGCGTCAGTATTGATCAAAACACTATGAGTACGTGAACCAAAGCGGAGTTGTTAGTTCAATCCCTTTTATAAAATTGATCTTCTCTTCATCCTAATTTCAGATTCTATTAAGGTTCGAAGACTAATATAAGTCTTGTAAACCCCTTCTCGTGTTAAATAGATGTGTGACTGGCTCCGCCCGGATCGTCCGGCGGGGCATTTTTTTTGTTTCATGGCTGTGTAGGGTTACGTGATGATGATATGATAGAAGCATACATAATGGATATACAGAGCAGAGATATGAATAGGAAGGAAGGGTTCTCATGGATGTGACGCTCCATACGATGTTTCGACCAATCCAGATCAATGGTACGGATGAGCAATCGTATTATGTGGAGAGAATGCCTTCTGCTGATCTAATGGCGTACATTGCTTGCTATTGGGAATCAGGATTTTTCTCGAATAGAGAAGAGAGCATGTTGCCTAAACAGGTGAATGGAGTACCCACTCGGGTATTGCCGGACGGTTGTACGGATATTCTGATAACATATGATGCGGCTCAGTCGAAGCATACGTTATCGTATTGTGGGAACTACACGCAGCCCTTCATGTTTCCCCAGTCAGTGGGTGTAGTTCCGTCAGGGGATTATACGTTTGGTGTGCGCTTTTTTCCGGGCGGTGCACGTTCATTTCATGGATTGCCGCTGGATACGTTCACAGATCTGAGAATCCCTCTTGAGGAGTGCTGGCCTACCCAGGTGGATGAACTTCGGGAACGCCTGGCTACAACGAATAGCTTTGATGAGCGAGTGCGAGTCATGGAGGGGACATTGAAACGGTTGTCGGTACGTATCTCAGCATATGAACAGGATCTGATGAAAAATGTTCTGCACCGCATATTCAGTGATGGCGGTAGCATGAATGTACATGAACTCGCCATACGTGAGGTTGTGAGTGAGCGGCAATTACATCGTAAATTTGCAGGCTGGATTGGCGTTAGCCCGAAGCGATTCAGCGAGATCGTTCGTTTTCACCGTGTGCTGGCGAGCATCCATCAGAATCCGGCGCGTGACTGGGCGGCATTGGCGGTTGAACATGGATTCTACGACCAAGCACACTTGATTCGTCACTTTCGTAAGTTCTATGGAGAGACGCCACGGACTGCTGCTAAGGAACATCATTTGATGATGTCCGATTTGTACAATAGATTGGACAAGCCCTCGGTTATACTTAAATCTTAAGATGAATAATAAAGGAGACTTATGATATGAATGGAACTATGCAAATGAGAGATCATCTGCTTCGAGAATTGGAAACAGGCGTGCGTACAGGGGCATCACTGATCCGTCTGATTCGTCCAGAGGATTGGGCATACCGTCCACAGGACAATATGCGTTCTCTGGTGGAGCTAGTGCACCATTTTATTCAAATTACCGCCTCAGACCTTGCCATCATGCAGGAGAAAGGCGAAGCAGAGGTAGGACAAGTTGAGAATAGTCTAGCAGGCATCGAGGATATTGAGAAATTAGAGGCAACGCTGTGGAGTAATCTAGAAGCGTACAAAGACTATATCGTTTCACTCAGTGAAGAGGATCTATTAACCCGTTCAACCAAAGCATTTTATATGGAGCACGGACACCTTCAGGCACAGTGGCAGATTGAGACGCTAACTCATGTATTCCATCACCGTTCCCAGCTCTATAATTATCTCAAGCAACAGGGGCATGAGTTAAACTTCTTCATGTTATACGCGTAAGATCGGAGAATTATAATCTTCTGTCAGCGAAGTTTGTGTATGTAATTCAGTGCGTTTCTACGTTGAGCATAAAGTACGCATCGCAACAGCTCTACCGGATGGTTCGGTAGGGCTCTTTTTTATTTGAATCGATCATCGAATCTCGAATCTATGAAGTCTAGCAAAAATAGACGTTATAACACTGGCATTTTACCGTTACAATGCTAGATTTCAAACATAGAATACCGTATCAAAGCAAAAAGGAGGTGATTCACATGGCTATCCTTTTACCATTACAGTATTACAATCTTCCAGCGGGTGTAGGTAAGTCCTACTACGAAAATCTGGCTGGAGGCTCCAACGCTACTGTAACAGTCAACAACAATGGACCATTCCCCGTATCTCTTGTGATTACGCGTGTCAATGAACCAGTTGTCACTTATGTTGTTCCTGTAAACAGTAGTCTTACGATTGGAGCGGGTCATGTGTTAGTTTTCGCGTTGCTAGCGAATAATGGAGGCCCGGCTTCCGGAACGATTCAATTC
Organism: Paenibacillus tundrae; assembly: GCF_036884255.1. NCBI lineage: Bacteria > Bacillati > Bacillota > Bacilli > Caryophanales > Paenibacillaceae > Paenibacillus > Paenibacillus tundrae. Next base: position 1,483,993 of record NZ_CP145605.1, read on the forward strand.
GCTGTAGCTGATTTCTAATGCAGACTTGACTGTAGTGCACTGAACAAGCCCTTGTCTGGTAGGTTATCCTTCCGGGCAGGGGCTTAATTTTTGAATGAAGCAACTTTGCTTGAGAATCAGATCCGGACAGGGTCGTTTGCCAAGGATCAGTGGGTTACAGGTTATGATGTTCGACATGGGGAGTACGATCCGCCGTATTCTTTTATGTACAAAGACGCTAAGCTGAGCCTAGAGATGATGGGTGAACCAGGAAATATGTTAGCAAGGTTAAAGAGCGGGTATTTCTTCTCATTTACATATAAAAAGGGAAATGTATATCGTAATGTCGGTGTAGGTGGCGAGTTTAGTCAGAAGCAGTTTACTACATTTATTAAGAGTGTAGAAAAAGAAATTAAACCGCACATTGATCAATTCGAAAAGCTGGCTAAGCAACTGTAGACATAAACCTCCTGTTTAACGTCGCTTTCATTCGATTAATTCATTGTAAAGGAAATAATGAACTGGTCATACCGATGGGAGGTTGTAAGACCATGAAGGAAACGATGAGAACAGAGCGAGAAACGTTTCTTGAAACTGACCGACTTGAGTTCGCGACGTGGACTGAAGAAGACCGACCTTTGGCATCTGCGCTTTGGGGTGATCCAGAGGTGACGAAGTGGATGAGCAACAAGGGATTTTTTAACGAAGATGAGATTGAAGCAAGACTCACGCAAGAGATGAAACGGCAGCAGGAAGAAAATGTGCAATACTGGCCCATGTTTGAGAAAGAAACGGGTGTATTGGTAGGTTGCTGTGGGCTTCAGCCACATTCATCGGATGAGTACATGTATGAATTGGGTGTTCATCTGACACGGGATCATTGGGGTCAAGGTTATGCGACAGAGGCTGCGCAGGCGGTGATCCGATATGCATTTGAAGAATTAGGCGCTAAGGGTCTCGTGGCAGAACATCACCCAGAGAATGAAGCTTGCGAACGAATGTTGCTTAAACTCGGCTTCTCTTATGATCGGGATGAATTGGTCGAGCAGACCGGAAAGATGCATCCGTCATATCTCTTGCAGAGCCCGCCCCAGAGATAAGATTAATGATTCGGTGAACATAACATTAGGAAGTACAGCGCTCACACAATGGTGCTCTATTGGCAACTCGTAATGAGTTACGTCGAATGTAGTCCAAATTCATCGTTTTTTTATTTCATTTTCAGCTTCTATTAAGGTAGCGAGGGTAAGATATCTCTTGTAAACCCCTTCTCGTGTTAGATAGATGTGTGACTGACCCCGCCGGACGCCGGTGGGGTATTTTTTTGTTTGATTTTGAAATAAAACAGATAAACAAACATAAACAAAGATAAATAAAATAAAATTACGATAATATGATTGACTTATAAAGATAAACAAAGGTATAATGAATGTGAAAAAAGGAACTTACTAGTACGTGGTTAGCTAAAAAAATGAGGCAATCTAAGGAGAGAATGATCATGAACGTGACCCTTACGAATAAAACGAACGAAACGGATCGACCTGCTGGCTGGAATATTCCCTTCATCCGCGAGATGGCCGAAATTACACAGCATATGTGGAAAAATGGCTGGGATGAACGTAATGGTGGTAACGTCAGCTATTTGCTAGAGGAAGAAGAAGTTGCTCAGTATATCGATATTCATCACGTCATCCGTACGATTAAACCCGCATTTGCTGTACATGAGTTGGCAGGGAAATATTTTATCGTGACCGCTTCGGGTAAATATTTCAAAAATGTACTTGCTGACCCAGAGAGCAATCTCGGATTGCTGCGTGTCTCGCAGGATGGTCAGGAATTGGAGGTATTATGGGGCTTGAAATCGGGAGCCAACCCGACCAGTGAGTTGCCTACCCACTTCATGAGTCATATCGAACGGCTAAAAATCGACCCGAATCACCGGGTTGTGATGCATAACCATGCGACCAATGTACTGGCAATGACATTCATCCATGAACTGGACGAAGCGAAGTTTACGAAGACGTTATGGCAGATGTGTACGGAATGTGTGGTTGTATTCCCAGATGGTGTAGGCATCATTCCGTGGATGATCCCGGGGTCGAATGAGATTGGACGGGAGACGGCTGAGAAAATGAAAGAGTATCACGCAGTGATCTGGCCACAGCACGGTATTTTCGGTACAGGGACAACGATTGATGAAGCCTTTGGACTCATCGAGACGATTGAGAAGGCTGCCCAGGTGTATATGCTGGTTGCTGGTCATGAGATTAGACAGCGAATTACGGATGAACAGCTCACAACCCTCGCACAAGCTTTCGGCGTGACCCCGCGTCCTGGTATCATCGGCACATAATATATGTATTGCTCGTAGAGGAATATATCGATGGATTGGAAGTGACATTTACACAAGAACGGAGAGGACAGAAATAACGTGAAGAAGCGAAGCGTTCGGCTGAAAGCTTTCTGAAAGAAAGCTACATCGGAAGCATACGCTATCCCCGGATTTACCCCTTTGGAAGAGGGAATCAAAAAAATCTGGGGATAACAGCGATCGGAAGGTTGTTCTGTCATCGGAGTGGTCAGTGTAACTATTGATAATTCAATCTATATTGGTTACGAGTGGAAAAGGAAATGGTCTTTGGTTCACGAACCGAAGTCCGTTTCTTTTTTTTGGCATTCAAACGTCAATTTGGCTCAAAAAAGTTCAAATAGATCATAAAGAATGGCTTTGTTATTCATTATTGAATTGTAGAATGCATTATCTCACGCTGACGAATTTCAGGTGAAATGACGTATTGTTATTGCGCTCGCGATTTTGCATAATAACAATGCTTCACACATGAAAGACGGAAGGAAGTCATGATCATGATTGGCAAAATGAAGAGGGTCTTAATAGGCAGGCCGATGAAATCGGCGCAATTGGATGGAGAGAAATTGGGGAAATGGAAGGCTCTAGCGATTCTATCCTCGGATGCATTATCGTCTGTAGCCTACGGTACGGAACAGATTTTACTAGTGCTCGTTGCGGCTGGATTTGCCGCTCTGTGGTATTCCGTGCCGATCTCCATCGCTGTGCTTGGATTACTTGTCATCTTAATATTCTCTTATCGTCAGACGATATTTGCCTATCCTACAGGGGGCGGGGCGTACATTGTCGCCAAAGATAATCTGGGCACAACGCCAAGCCTGATCGCCGGAGGATCATTGCTGGTCGACTATATCCTAACGGTTGCGGTAAGTTCATCTGCAGGAACCGATGCGATTACGTCGGCGTTTCCCGCTCTACATGATCACAGCATAGCGATTGCGCTGTTGATGATTATATTTTTAACCATAATGAATCTAAGAGGGGTCACAGAGTCAGCATCCGTGCTTGCACTCCCGATATATCTGTTTATCTTCTCCATTGCAATACTTATCATCTCTGGTGGGATCAAATTCTTCACTGGAGGTATGCATGCAGCAGCACCTGAATTCGGAACCAGTCTGTCGCACGTAAGTATATTCCTATTGCTCAAGGCATTCAGCTCAGGCTGTTCTGCACTAACCGGGGTGGAAGCTGTAAGTAATGCCATTCCGAACTTCAAGCAGCCTGCGGAGAAAAATGCAGCAGGAACCCTACTGCTGATGGGATGCATTCTTGGCGCAATGTTCATCGGCATTACGTTGCTCGCTTTTGGTTATGGCGTGAAGCCTGATCCTCAGGCAACGGTTATTTCACAGATTGCTGAAGCAACGTTTGGCAGAGGAACGATGTATTATATCATCCAAGGTGTGACAGCACTCATTCTATTCCTGGCTGCGAATACAGCATATTCGGCTTTCCCGTTGTTGTCGTTCATGATGGCCAAAGACAAATATATGCCGCATATGTTCATGGTGAGGGGAGACCGATTAGGCTTCTCTAACGGTATTATTTTTCTAAGTGTAATGTCTGCATTGCTCGTTGTGGGGTTCAAAGGGAACACGGAAAGTCTCATTCCCCTCTACGCGGTGGGTGTGTTCATTCCATTTACGTTATCACAACTGGGCATGATGATTCGCTGGATCAAAGTCAAACCGGCGGGCTGGAGAACGAAGTTACTCGTTAATACGGTGGGGATGCTGACGACCTTGTCGATCACCTTAATTTTTATTTTCACCAAGTTCACGCAGACATGGGTTATCTTTATTTTCCTACCACTCGTCGTTTATGGCTTCATGCGCATTCACCGTCACTATTGCAACATTGCTGATGAGCTGCGAATTGACATCCAATCGGAGAAACCAGCTCGAAAAGGCAATACGATTGTGATTCCAGTGGCTGGCATTACACGGGTAGTGATGAATACGATCAGTTATGCCCAGACGATGTCAGATAACGTTGTAGCACTATACATCGGTTTCGATGATGAGGCGATTCATAAGATGGAGAAAAAGTGGGCAGAGTGGAACCCAGGCGTGCGTCTCGTGGTGGTGAAGTCCAGATACCGTAGCATTATGGGGCCTTTGAAAAAGTTCATTGATACCGTGGAGTGGAAAACATCCGAGACGGATCACATTACCATTCTAATCCCACAATTCATCACGAAGCATTGGTGGCAAAATGTACTGCATAATCAAACGAGCTTCATGATTCGAACCTATTTGATTAATTATAAGGACGTTATTGTAACAACTGTGCCCTATCATCTGAATCGATAGACGTAACAAGGGTAGAAGGTGAGGGTTATTCTAAACCTGCAATTGACGATAACCCCTTTGTAAATTGCTATTTTCCAGTTTTGTGTAAAATGAATGATATTTCAGGAAATGGACTTTTCATTTCGCTTTTACAAAGACAGCCGCATGAAACTTCCCGAATGGAGGGAGGACATGCGGTTTTTTTGTCATTTTATCCATTAATATGGAAGCTTCCTCAACATGATTCGTTTGGTAAACCCTCTTGTCCACGATTAACATTACGTTGATTCAGAATGGATTCTGCAATGATGTTGAACTTATAGACTGATTAAGGTGGTTATGACGCTTGAGTCGTGACCGAATGCTAATCAAGGGGGAAGAAAATCCGATGAGTGAGCTTGATAACCGGATCGGCTTGCCTGCTGCTAGTCGGCGTATATCGAAGACAAGTGAGCGCCGTACGGCTTCGCTCCGAGTACAACGGATGCGGGAGAATATGCTGGCCTATGGTTTCCTGGCACCATCGCTGCTTTTGTTCGCAGTGTTCCTGTTCTATCCAATGTTTAAATCTGTGTACCTCAGTATGCATTCAACTGATCCTACGGGACAGATTGCTGCCTATGTAGGACTGGATAACTTTAAGGCGGTTTTCCAATCCGGGCTGTTTCTTCAAGGAATGAAAGTGACGTTGTTGTTCGTTCTGTTCACGGTGCCAACGGGCATTCTGGCAGCTCTGATTCTCGCTGCGCTAACCCATAACAAATTTAAGGGAATGCGTGTGTTCCAGTTTGTGTTTTCTCTACCCGTTGTATTATCTGTAGGTTCGTCCGCGGTCATCTGGAAGTTTCTGTTCCACCCAACACTGGGTATGCTGAATTATTTGTTAGGAAAAGTCGGCATTGATCCGATTCCTTGGCTAACCAGTCCGGATTGGGCACTAATCTCCATTTCGATCATGACCATCTGGATGAATCTTGGATTCAATTACATTATTTTGTCTAGTGGATTGCAGGGCATCCCGGATGAAATCTATGAGAGTGCGAAAATTGATGGAGCAGGACCGTTGCTTACGTTTCGCAAAATCTCAATGCCGTTGCTGTCACCTACGCTGTTTTTTGTCAGCGTGGTTTCTATCATTGGTGCGTTCCAGTCGTTTGGTCAGATCAACATTCTAACCCGAGGGGGACCGATGGACAGTACAAACGTATTCGTCTACTCGATCTATCAAGAAGCCTTTGTTAATTTCCGCTTTGGAACAGGTAGTGCGCAGGCACTGATTCTGTTCGCGGTCATTATGCTTCTAACCCTAATTCAGTTCAAATGGGTAGAAAGGAAAGTACATTATCAATGAGAACTCCATGGATTAACACCTTATTGTATGTGCTTCTCACGATCTGTGCGGCACTGGTACTGTATCCAGTCATGTATACCTTCTTCATGGCTGTGATGACGCCCGAGGATGCAAGTGCCTATCCGCCGCATATCATTCCGCAGTCGATTGATCTGTCCAACTTCTCCGAAGTATTCGATATCGTGCCTATTGGTACGTTTATCTGGAATACCTTCCTGGTTGCGGGACTGACCATGCTGGGGCAATTGATCACGGCGAGCATGGCTGCATACGCTTTTGCCAAAATGCAGTTTAAAGGGAAAAACGTCATCTTCAGTATGTTTGTCGCGACGATGATGATCCCTTGGGAAGTCACGATGATTCCGAACTATCTGACGGTTCGTAGTTGGGGCTGGCTTGATACGTATCAGGGCTTAACGGTTCCGTTCCTGGCTACGGCGTTTGGTACCTTCCTGCTAAGACAGTTCTTCATGCAACTCCCCAAAGAGCTGTTTGAGGCAGCAAAAATTGATGGCTGTGGACACATCCGATATTTTGTATCGCATGTCCTACCGCTATCTCGCCCAGCGCTTGGGACACTAGCGATCTATTCATTCCTCAGTATGTACAATTCGTATCTGTGGCCGTTGCTTGTAACGAATACCCCAGAGATGAGAACAGTACAGATCGGGATTTCGATGCTGGAGTTCCAGGAATCCACTGCATGGAATCTGGTATTTGCCGGCACGGCGATGGTCATTCTACCATCCTTGTTGCTGCTGGTGTTTGGGTTGAAACAGCTTGTCCGCGGAATGGCGGCTGGCGCATTGAAAGGCTAGTTATATCAGAGCTTTACCACCATTGAAAAAGGTTCTTGTATTCCAATGCTACGAGCGAGTAAACCAGGCTCAATCTGTAATAAGGTTTTATTAGACTGCAAAAGTAGTGGAGGAGAAGAATCGATTCTGAAGAAGCGATGCGCTCGCCTTTGTCTCCGGATTTATACAATTAAGATATCATTCCAATAAATCTGGAGACAACAGCGATCAAAAGAACGATTCGGATCCGTAACGGCCATCTTGCAGAGTAGTGAAGCACTTATTACGAAATGAGCCCCAAAAAAGGAGAGAGATCATGGTAAAGGGATTTCGGTTGAAAAAAAGAGGAACGTTCGCTTTAATGTTGGCAGCACTCATGTTAGTTATCTCCGCATGTGGTACCAAAGCAGATACAAGCAGCACGCCAGCGTCTAGTGGACAAGCGGATGCCGCTGCAGCGACCACTGAGCCGGTTCAATTGAATTGGTGGCACTCCATGTCCGGTGCCGGAGAGAAAGCGATCAATCAACTTGCATCCGACTTCAATGCTAGTCACCCTGACATTCAGGTAAAAGCAATCTATCAAGGTAAATACGATGAGAGCTTGAACAAACTGAAAGCCTCAATGGGATCAGATAGCGGCCCTGACATCATCCAGGTATATGAGATCGGCAGTAAGTTCATGATTGACTCTGGCATGATTACGCCAGTACAGCAATTTATTGATAAGGATAACTTTGATCTCTCTCAATTGGAGCCAAACATCATTCGTTATTACACTATTGATGGTAAATTGAACGCGATGCCTTTTAATACATCGAACCCAATTCTCTACTATAACAAAGACATGTTCAAAGCAGCGGGCTTGGACCCAGAGAACCCACCGAAGACATATGAAGAGTTCGAACAAGCAGCCAAAGCACTGGGCAAAGACGGTAAACCAGGTGCTTCCATGGCGATCTATGGCTGGTTCATGGAGCAATTCTTCGCTAACCAGAATGCAGATTATGTAAACAATGGTAACGGTCGAGACAGTGCAGCTACGGAATCTCTGTTGAACTCCGAAGCAGGCGTGAAGACATTATCATGGTGGAAAAAGATGATCGACGAGAAAACCGTATCTAACCTGGGACGTAGCACAGATGATACAACAGCAGCATTCACAGCACAACAAATCGGTATGACACTGGATTCTACGGCTGGATTGCGTAAAATCGTAGAAGGCTCTGGCGGTAAGTTTGAACTTGGAACAGGATTCTTGCCACGCCCAGCAGATGCAAAAGATGGCGGAGTCGTGGTTGGTGGTGCAAGCTTGTACATTATGAATAACAAATCCGATGCACAACAACAAGCAGCGTGGGAATTCATCAAGTATTTGGCGACACCAGAAGTACAAGCGAACTGGAGCGTTGCGACAGGATACTTCCCAATTACGACAGCAGCTTACGATCAGCAAGTATTAAAGGATAATATGGCGAAGTACCCGCAATTCCAGACAGCAGTCGACCAATTGCACGCTTCCGTTGATTCGACAGCAACTTCCGGCGCAGTTATGGGTGTATTCCCAGAAGCAAGACAAATTGTCGAAGGAGCAATCGAGACCGTTCTGAATGGACAAGGTGAACCACAGGAAGCTCTGGATGCTGCTGCGAAACAAATTACAGATAAGATCGCACAGTATAACAGCACAGTGAAGAAATAATAATGTTAGATTAATCTCATAACAACAACTCAGATGCGGCGGTCGAACATGATCGTCGCATTTCTTTCTGTGTTCAGATTGAGCATATAAGGTGAGGCTTAAGCCGGATGGACTAAAGATGAACTAAGGATGATCTTTGGAAAGACGGCATCGTAAAATGTCGAAAAGATAATAGTTGTGTACTGTATTTGTTAGTTTATCTAACGTAATGTAGTCGAATATGCTTATTTCTTTAGACCGAAAGTTGGGAAGGTCACGAATTCAGACAGGAAACTGCGTGATTTAAAGTTTTTATTTAACATAAATTATATTTTTGTAAAGTATATGTTCTATTTTCTATCATTTTATAAAAATAATGTTTACATGCAATCCGGGTTCAGTTATCTTATATTTGAACTAATGTACAAGCTGTCTGAACAAATGTTGCTAAGTTGAAAACATGGAGGGAGAACATGAACAACAAGCAAGTGAAGCGTTGGGCACAATGGTTGCTGGTATTCGTTCTTATCGTAACTGGTGCAGCGCCAATGGGTGGATTCGGTAGTACTGCGTATGCTGACGATGACAGTGTTGTAGTAGAGCAGCCACAACAGGAGGATTCAGGATTAGGGGTACCCGATGATGAAGCAATCGAACAACAACCATTACCTGAGAAGACGGATGAGCCTGTAATCGAAGATGAACTAAGTAGTGAGTCTGAACTTGTCGAACCTGCTCAGATGGATAGCGAAATCCAGGTAGCGGACGATACGCAGATTATCCCGATTGCCGATGCACGAGTACTTGCGCCAAATACGAATGTAGCTGTTTCTGGTCTCGTAACATACAGTGAACTCGCAGGTGAATTCACGAATTATTATATTCAAGATGATAACGCAGGTATTGTAGTCCGAGCGAAAAATCAAGTTAACGTGGGAGACCGCATCGAAGTTTACGGACCGATAACCCATTACAACGGACTCGTTCAGATTGAGAAGGATAAGTCAGGTTTTACAGAAGGATACTTGAATATCGTGGAACAGAATGTGACCATTCCTGAGCCAAAAGGCATGATCTCTACAGATTTTGTAAGACCGGAAGATCGGAGTAACAAAGGCCCAGGTGAGAAGTATGAGGGTATGTTTGTCGAAGTAAGAGATATTAAGGTAACTAGTGGCGGTGGTTCTACATTCTACGCCACCGATCAATACGGCGGAGAGATGACGATATACGCCAAAAATTCCCCCACAGCGCTAGCTGTCGATAAAACCTACGAATATGTGCAAGGTGTACTTACGTTCCATACCAATTATGGATTGGAGCTTCTTCCTCGAACTGCAGCGGATGTTGTAGAAAATAGTCTGTCTGTAATTGCAAGTGTTCCGCCAGGCGGAATTCCTCATAACAATGAAGTCACATTAACCACACCAGCCAAGGACGCAGTCGTACATTACACAACAGATGGAACGGAGCCTACTTCTTCTTCCACTATATATAGTTCTCCACTAGTTATTGATCGGGATATGGTCATAAAATCCGTTGCCATTCTAGATGGACAATCTAGTGGAGTATATACTTTTACTTATCAAGTACTGCCTAACAAAGAGGACTTGCGTATCCACGATATCCAGGGCGCGGGACATACATCTGTTTTTAACGGATATGATGTGAAGGATATTGAGGGGATTGTAACCTCGGTAAGTTCCAGCAGTTTCTATATGCAGGAGCTGGAGAACAAGATGGACAACGATGATCACACTTCTGAAGCGATACAGGTGTATAAACCAAGTCATGGTATGAAAGTCGGTAATCAGGTGAAGGTATCGGGCAAAGTGACGGAATATGGAGCGGTTAATGAATTAACCACCACCCAAATTTCAGCGAGCTCGATTGTGAAGACATTGGATCAAGTCGATCTACCCAAACCAGTGAAGCTGGGGAAAAACGGTCGTATCATTCCAACCGTTATTGATTCGGATTCATTTGCACAATTCAATCCAGAGACAGATGCCATAGACTTTTATGAGAGTCTGGAAGGCATGCGTGTTGAGTTGGAAAATCCCGAAATTATTGGGCCATATTCGAGCCAACCGGGTCTGGCCGTTGTCGTGGATAACGGAGAGAATAATCCGGTGCGTACACCTTCGGGCGGCGTCATATTGACTGATAACGGAAAAGGCATGTTTGAGAGTGATCTCAATCCGCAGCGTCTATTTATTGGCAAGAAACCTTCCAAAGCCGTTAAAACAGGAGATATGCTTGATGGTAATGTTATTGGCGTCATGACATACACTGCTGGCAATTTCAAAGTAATTCCCGAAGGGAACTTGCCAGATGTAATCTCCGGTGAAACGAAGCAAGCCATTACTTCCATAGAGCAAGCCAAAGACAAACTGACGATTGCCACATTTAATGTGGAGAATTTCAGTAAGAAGGATGCAGCAAGAGCCGACAAAATCGGCAAGATCATCGTCGATCATCTGAACAAGCCAGACATCATTGGCATAATGGAGGTCCAAGATAACGACGGCGATGCCGACACAGGTACAATAGCGGCCGATCAGAGCTTTCAGACGTTAATTGATGCGATCAAGGCAAACGATGGACCAACCTATCGATATAGTGAGATTTCTCCAGAAAATAACAAGGATGGCGGGGCACCAGGCGCGAATATTCGTGTAGGATTCCTTTACCAACCCAACCGTGTAACGTTAGCTTCTGGTATGGGCAAAGGCAAAGCGACAACAGCGATTGAAGTCAAAGCCGACGGTAGTCTCTCGGTTAATCCCGGCCGAATAGCGCCTAATGACGAAGCGTTTGCTAGCTCTCGCAAACCGCTTGCAGCGGAATTCGAATTCAACGGTGAGCGTGTAGTTGTGGTTGCTAACCATTTCAATTCCAAAGGTGGGGACTTGAAGCCTTTTGGAAGTATACAGCCTGCGACACGAAGTAGTGAGGTTCAACGGGCGAAGCAAGCTACGCTTGTAAATGGTTTTGTAAAAGAGTTATTGAACAAAGATCCTGACGTTAATGTCGCGGTTCTTGGTGATTTCAATGACTTCCAGTTCTCCAAAACATTGAACATTCTCAAAGGTAATGAACTGGACAATCTAGTGAACAAGCTACCGGAAAATGAGCGTTACTCCTACATCTACGATGGAAACTCTCAGACACTGGATCACATTCTGGTGAGCAAAAATGTGTCTGATACAGCAGTCATCGAAGTCGTGCATGTGAATGCTGATTTCGAAACAGCAGGTGGACGGGTGAGTGACCATGATCCATTGCTAGCTCAATTAAGCATCGGCGATGCGGCGGAAGAAGGCGACTTCAATCTGCGGGTATTGCACACCAATGATACACACGCGCATTTGGATAACATCCCTCGCCGTGTCACGGCTGTTAAGGAAGTGCGCAACGATAATACGCTGGTGCTGGATGCAGGAGATGTATTTTCGGGTACGTTATACTTCAATCTGTTCAATGGTCTGGCGGATCTGGAGTTCATGAATATGATTGGATACGATGCGATGACCTTTGGTAACCATGAGTTTGATAAAGGTACCAGTGTGTTAAAAGATTTCATTGAACAAGCTGAGTTCCCATTCGTGAGTGCTAATATTGACTTTGGGAAAGATGCGCATCTGAGTGGCCTGTATAATGAAAGCATTGGCAAACCGGGGGAGGACGCCCAAATCTATCCGGCTATTATTACAGAGGTAAATGGTGAACAGGTCGGGATTTTTGGTCTAACTACAGCGGATACGGTATCTCTATCCTCCCCGGGAGATGAGCTGAAGTTTGAGGATTACCGAGCGAGTGCCCAAGCCACGGTGGACATGCTGCAACAGGAAGGCATTAACAAAATCATCGCCCTGACACACTTGGGTTACTCCGAGGATCTGAAGCTGGCTGAAGCAGTAAAAGGCATTGACATTGTAGTAGGCGGTCATTCGCATACGATTCTGAAAGAACCGATTGTTGTGGGCAGCCAGGATGAACCTACACTAGTTGTGCAGACTGGAGAGTATGACGTTTCTCTTGGAAAGTTGGATGTTACGTTTAATGAAGAGGGCGTATTGAAGAAATGGAATGGTCAATTACTGAGTCTGGATGCAAAGGACGCTGCCGGTAACTATATATACGAGGAGGATCCTGTTGCCAAAGCTAAGCTTGCTGCATATGCTCCTGAACTGGAAAAGTTCAAGAAAACAGTAATCGGCAAAACCAGTGTATTTCTGGATGGAGAGCGCAACAGTGTACGTAAGCAGGAAACGAACTTGGGGAATCTGATGACAGATGGCATGCTGGAGAAAGTGAAATTGATTGTGAAGGAGAATAATGTCAAAGGGTACGTAGCGATCCAAAATAGCGGCGGTATTCGAGCTTCTTTCAAGGAAGGCGACATTACGTTAGGTGATCTGCTCACCGTAATGCCGTTTGGGAATAATCTGTCCGCACTGAAAATGACAGGTAAAGAAATTACGGCTGCGCTGGAAAACGGCGTAAGTGGTGTGGAAACGGGAGAAGGACGCTTCCCGCAAGTGTCTGGAATGCGATTCTACTACGACTCCACCAAGCCAGGTGAGAAGATTGATTCCGTGACGAACCAAGTAACACAAGTGGGCAAACGGATCATCAAAGTGCAAATTAAGAATGCGAACGGAACGTATACGGATATTGATCCGAATGGATATTATATCGTAGCTACGAACTCTTTCATGGCCAACGGCGGTGATTTCTACCGCGCAATGAGAGCTGCTAAGGATGATAATCGATTCTATGAATTGAATCTGGTCGATTATGAAATTTTCAATGAGCACCTTGATCGAGTAGGTACGGTAAACCAAGCGACGGAGGGACGTAGTACCGATCTAAAAGGTAGCTCATTGCCAGGGGAAGGAAGTAATCCTGGTAACGGCGGAGGGAATTCCGGAAGTAACCCGGGTGGAGGTAATTCAGGTGGTGGAGGTGGTGTAACTACACCAGCACCAACAACGCCAACCCCGGCACCAAGCAATCCGACACCAACGCCTACACCTTCTCCAACGAACCCAACACAACCGACAACTCCACCTGCTTCAGGTTCGAATGGTTCTACGACACCAGGTGTGGTTCTGGGGGATGTGGCGAGTCATTGGGCAAGTGCTGCTATTCAGCAGGCCATTTCCCGGGGAATTGTGAATGGATATCAGGATGGAAACTTCCGCCCGAATGCCTCCGCTACACGCGCTGAGTTCATTGTTATGCTGGCAAGAGCATTTAACCTTCCGGCCAGCAACAAAGCGTTGACGTTTAAGGATGCTGCTGGGATACCTGCTTGGGCACAATCTTTTATTGCTCAGGCTGTAGATCAAGGAATTATTAGTGGATATACCGACGATACGTTCCGATCATCAGGCAAAGTGTCGCGTGTAGAGATGACGGTAATGCTAGTTAGAGCTCTTGGACTTCCGGTAGACTCCAGTTCTACACTGAGTTTTGCGGATGCAGATCAGGTGCCTGCATGGGCAGTTCCTTATATCGCTGCAGCCTATGAAGCAGGTTTGGTAAAAGGAACAGGCAAGAATAGGTTTAACCCATTGGCTGAAGCTACTCGGGCTGAAGTAGTAACATTGCTAATGTCAGCAGGTGAGCTTCGGTAACGGTTGTAAGGATTGGGATTGGATAGTCACAGAGCAACAGTATATGTTGTAGAAAACAGCTTGCAAGTATTCATCTTGCAAGCTGTTTTTTTTGTGCAAAATAAACGATACGCTATACGTGTTAGTGAGTAGTAGGAGCAGTGTAAGGAAAAAGATTGACACCCTAGGAGCTCCTATCATATAATCAGCACGATAAAATGATAATGATTATCATTAATGATTAGGGGAGAAAACACAGATGAAAAAGAGAATGATCCTGCCGTTGATTGTGATCATGCTGTTCACGATCATCGCCAGCGCCTGCGGTAACGATGCTTCAAATAATGCAACTAGTAACAGCAATCAGGAGACTGCTGCTGATACAACAAGTACAGGTGCTGCTCAGGAAGAGACAACGGATACAATTACGTATCAGTCTGAAACTGGCCCTGTAGAGATTCCGGCCAAGCCCGAGAGAATCGTCGCTCTGTCGAATGGCCCTAATATACTTTCTATGGATGTAACACCAGTGGGTGTGGATGAATGGACTGCGGCAAATCCGCTGTTTCAGGACAAATTAAAAGATGTTGCCATCGTAACAGACTCGGATCCAGAGAGCATCGCGGCATTGAATCCGGATTTAATCATCGCAGGTTCAACGGCGAAGAATCTAGAACAACTGGCTAAGATTGCACCTACCATTGTGTATACTTGGGGCAAACTGGACTACTTGGATCAACAGTTAGAGATCGGTAAAGTACTGAATAAAGAAGCTGAAGCACAAGCATGGATTGATGATTTCACGAAAAGAGCAGAAGACATCGGCAATGAGATCAAAGCTAAATATGGGGATAACGTGACGGTATCCACAATTGAAATATTTGAAAAAGAAGTATTTGTCATGGGAGACCATTGGGCGCGGGGAACCGAAGCGTTATATCAAGCCATGAAGCTGAATATGCCGGAACAAGTGAAGAATGATACACTACAAGAAGGCTATCACTCCTTATCACTTGAGGTTCTTCCTGAATACATGGGTGATTTTGTTGTAGTCAGTAGAGATATGACTCGGGATAATGAAATTATGAAATCTACCATTTGGAGCAATATACCTGCTGTTCAGAATAAACACGTCATTGAGCTGGAAACGAAAGCTGTCACGTATAGTGATCCAACTACACTTGAATATGTATTGAACATCTTCAAAGAAGCGTTTCTTGGTGAATCGAAGTAAGTAGAAGTAAGTAGAAGTAAGTAGAAGAGCTTATGAGTTCTTTTACACCGATTGAAAATGACAACATTTACGCACACGCACAAGTTTGGCCCTCACATTTCATAGTTTCGCCAAAACAAAACAACCTTCTCGCTCATCGAGAAGGTTGTTTTGTGATATATGAGCAGCGTAACACCACTCACTTTTTTTCCAAATCCAGGTTTATACAACTCGAATTGGGTTAATTATCTTTTAAATCTTCAACCGAATTGATGTCCATGTAAGTTGGAACGACAAGTCCTTGTTTCACACCTGTCATGCTTACAGCGATATCGTCGATTTTGTCTCCATATGAATCCCAATAGTCTCCATGAGTAAGTGGAAGCCAAACGGCTGGAGATGCATCGATATCCCCTGCTGCCAAGCCTGCCCACATTGGGCCTGCTTCGACTTGCAGTGCTTGCACGTTGTAACCTAGATCCGTCTCAAGGATGTATTTCATTAGATTCGTACTTGCAATCTCAGAGTCCCATGCAACATAACCTAGACGTAGCGTATCACCTTTAACAGGTGTAAGTCCTTTGATCCATTCCTCAATTTGGTCTGGATGTTTCTCAGCATAAGTCTTTGCAGCTTCTTCAGGGGAAATGCCTTTTTGAATGTCGACCATGATTTCACTCATTTCGTCGGCAGTCCAATTAAAGCGAGAGAAGAATTCGTAAGCCACAGGATGATCTTCTTTTATCCCTTTACGACCAACGGTGTGAACTTCTTCTGCATCCCCGAAGATTTTGTCGGGGTCATCCAGATACTTAAGATCATACTGATTGAACATCCAGTGAGGCGTCCAGCCTGTAACGATAATGGGTTCTTCATTTTTATAGGCTTTGTCTAAGGATGCAGTCATCGCTGCGCCAGAGCCTTCAATTAGATTCCAGTTCGTTAAACCATAATTCTCAATGGCATTTGCTGTAGCTTTCATCAGACCTGCACCTGGGTCAATCCCAACGATTTGGTGATTAACCTCGTTGCCTACATTCGTACTTGCTGTTGGAGCAGCAGCAGAAGAAGCGCCAGTTTCCAGATCTTCAATGGAATTAACATCTGTCATATAACTCGGAACCACAAGACCAGTACGTACTCCCGTCATGTTAGCACCAAGATCGTCAACTTGATCTTTGTACCGATCCCAATAGTCCGCATGTGTCAGTGGCAACCACGCTGCCGGAGAGGCATCTACGTCACCAGAAGCAACACCCGTCCACATTGGACCTGCTTCAACTTGAAGGGCATTAACTTTGTAACCAAGTTTTGTTTCCATCACATATTTTAGCAGGTTTGTACTCGCTATTTCGGAATCCCAAGCTACATAGCTGAGCTTGAAGGCATCGCCATTTACCGGTGTTAGACCTTTAGTCCATTCATCGATCTGATCAGCATGCTTCTCAGCATAATCTTTAGCTGCATCTTCTGGAGATGTACCATCTTGGATGGCAATCATCATTTCACCCATCTCATCGGATGTCCACTTAAAGCGGGATAAGAATTCAAAAGCGACAGGATGATCTTCTTTCAATCCTTTACGAGCAATGGTATGAATTTCTTCAGCATCCCCGAAGGATTTTTTGGGATCTTCCAAATATTTAAGGTCATATTTGTTGAACATCCAGTGCGGAGTCCAACCTGTAATGATAATCGGTTCTTCATTTTTGATGGCTTTATCTAGCGTAGCAGTCATTGCTGCACCAGAGCCTTCGATGAGCGTCCAATCGGTCAGATTGTAATCCTCAATCGCTTTTGCAGTTGATTTCATGATACCTGCACCTGGATCAATACCGATAATCTGATAGTTCACTTCATCACCTACAGCATTAGCTGCTGCGTTGTTTCCGCCAGCGGAAGATGTACCGCCCACGAAATACTGGGAGAAGCCTGCGAGGAGCACGACGAGTGTCGCTACAGAAGTAATCCATGCTTTTTGTTTCGATGTAACGCGTGACGTCTTCTTGCGACCTGGCATGAATAGATTCTGTGTGAATCGGTCAAGCACAATGGCAAGTACGACAACAGCGAGACCTGCTTCAAAACCTTTACCAATTTGCAGTTGAGTAACCGCACGATATACTTCGGCACCAATACCTTGCGCACCAATCATGGACGCGATAACGACCATAGAGAGGGACAACATGATGGTCTGGTTAATACCGGACATCACTGTAGGTAAGGCGAGAGGAAGCTGTACTTTGAACAATTTCTGTGCAGAAGTCGAACCAAATGCATCGGCTGCTTCCACCAGTTCGCCCGATACCTGCTTGATTCCGAGGTGAGTTAGACGAATCGTTGGCGGAATCGCAAAAATAACAGATGCGATAACACCTGGTACAACACCCAGGCTAAAGAAGGTAACCGCAGGCAGCAAGTAGACGAATGCAGGCATTGTCTGCATGAAGTCAAGTAGCGGTGTAATAATTCGTGCCGCTGTTTTGCTGTATGCTAGCCAGATACCAATCGGTACACCAAGTAGGATGGAGATTAACCCGGAAGTGATAACGAGACCGAGCGTATCCATCGATTGAGACCAGTACCCGAGGTTATCTACGAGCAGGAATCCGATCACTGTAAATAGGGTCAGTGGGAGTCGTCCCACAATAAACGCAAGAACACCTAATATCGCAATGAACAGAAGTGGGTGGGGCAACATAAACAATCCTGAGAAATATCCGACCACGCTCTCAATAACAACAGAAATAACTTTAAACAATCCGGAGAGCGAGGAGCTCATCCAGTCAACGATGGATTCAATCCACGATGCTAGTGGTATTTTGGGAATCATTCACAAGTTCCTCCTTTACTGCAACTTCACCGCTAAGAGCACCCAGCAGGGCACCGCGGACAATAACACCTTGCAGACGGCCATTCTCACCAACAACAGCAAGTGGCACATGGGCAGAACTTGTAATCTCGAACAACTCATGAATCAACGTTTCAGGTGGCACGGTAGGTCCATCCGTAATTAGGATGTCATTCAATGTCTTACTCTCACGCATTGCACGAGAAGCATCTTCAGCCGTAATAACACCTAGCAATTTCTTCGAACGGTCAATGACAAACAGGTTGGAAATACCACGTTCGCGCATTAATTCGAGGGCAACACGAGGACCACGATCTAGTGTAATCGTTTCTGGGCGACGCATAACGTGAGAGGCGGTAAGGACTTTGGATAAGTCCACGTCTTCGACGAAGCGGGCCACATAGGAGTTGGCCGGTTGAATCATAATTTCTTCCGGTGTACCGATCTGCACGACGGCTCCATCTTTCATAAGAGCAATACGATCGCCGATGCGCAGCGCTTCGTCCAAGTCATGGGTAATGAAAATAATCGTCTTTTTCATTTTATCCTGAAGCTCAATCAGTTCATCCTGCATATCACGGCGAATCAGTGGATCGAGGGCGCTGAAGGCTTCATCCATCAACAGCACTTCTGGATCATTGGCAAGCGCACGAGCAAGACCTACACGCTGCTGCATACCACCACTGAGCTCATCCGGCATTTTGTCTTCCCAGCCTTTGAGGCCAACCAGCTCAAGCGACGTTTTTGCTTTTTCACGTCGAACTTCTTTGTCCACTTTTTGGACTTCGAGTCCATACTCCACATTATCGAGAACGGTACGGTGCGGGAACAACGCAAATTTTTGAAAAACCATGCTAATTGTTTTCCGACGTACTTCGCGCAATTGTTCTTTGTTCATCTTACGTAAATCTTTGCCATGAACCAGAATTTCTCCAGATGTTGGTTCGATTAATCGATTGAACATACGAACCAGCGTGGATTTACCACTACCGGATAAGCCCATGATAACGAAAATCTCGCCTTCTTTGATCTCCATGTTGACCCGATTGACACCAACCGTTATCTGTTTTTCTTTGGCCAACTTTTCTTTACCCCAACCTTGCTCTAATAATTGTAATCCTTGCTCGGTTTGGGGGCCAAACAGTTTACTTACATTCTTCACTTCTAGTATGGTCATGTTTTCACCCCTTCTGATGTGTTGTGCACTTCGAACGGCTTACAGCATCCACAAGTCCATACACTTGTGCGCCCAGCCACGAAATCCGGTAATCGTTGCTTCGCTTCCCGTCTTTCTGGGTAACGTTTTGTATTCTAACAATACTTAACCAGTATATCAACCGAATAAACAGTACATAATGTTTATACAGTAAAAACTGTACAAAGTTTTCCTCCCATATGCTCCGTCTATCTCCTTATTCTGGCTAATTAGGCACCTTTACTTTTCAGAATGCTCCTTCTACAATAGAAAATGGGTTGAATTGAATTTAATTTTTTTGGTTAAAAGAGAGTCATAGGCAAATGTATCTTGGCAAAGTTACCATTTTAATACATTGGGTGGTCAAAGCCCTCTGGCGTATAGGATGTCCGGCCGGATGCTTTCCCATGTAAGCAGGACTTTGTAAGGATGCAATTATTTTTGCCAAGACTGGTAATGTTCAGAATGGAGGTTGCAAGCATGGGCTTGGACCATTTACAAGAAGAGCAGCAGGAAACAGTTCTTAGAATCCGGAAACGCGTCATTGAAGCGATTGGACGTAATATGGATCTATACGGCGTGACGCTGTCCACGGGACACTTATACGGTTTACTTTTTTTTGCGGACAAACCAATGACCCTTGACGATATGGGACGGGAAATGGAAATGAGCAAAACAAGCATGAGTACCGGCGTACGCACCCTGCTGGATCTGAAAATGGTGAATAAAGTATGGAGTAAGGGCTCTCGTAAAGATCTATATGAAGTAGAGTATGACTGGCACCAAACGTTTACAGACTATTTCGTCATTAAATGGAGAAAAGCGGTGGAGAGCAATCTTCAGACCCTGCGCAAATCCATTGAAGAACTAAATCGTTTAATTCGTGACTCGGATGAACAAGCTGACGCGGAGCTACTTCAGATCCTCATGGAGGACAAGAAGAAGATGCTGCAAGCGGAGGCATATTACAAATGGCTTGACCGATTAATTGATACAATGGAAGATGAAGAAATATACAAGCTTGTCCCTCGGGAAGAAGTTCAAGAATAGTCCTGATCCTGAAAAAAGATACGTAACACAAAAAGGCGTTCTCCACACTGGAGGACGCTTTTTCTGCGATTATGATGTGAACAACCTCTTATAGAATCCAAGCTGTTTGAGAAAAGGCAGCATACTGCTGGGCAATCTGCTCTAATTCATTCATGATCTGAATCTGTCCGCGTGGTGTCCAGCATATCTCAAACCAATGATGAATGTCATGGACATTACCATGAAGTACAGCAGGTGAGCGGTTCCAGCCTGCCGTCTGCTTCATTCGCCGCAGCACCTTCTCACTGGCAGCAAGGGTGGGTACACGTTGAATTAACAGATGGTCTGTATCCAGCAATGGGGTACTCTCTGCTAAGAACTCACTTTGTGGTTGATGGGGAGGGACAAGTTGTGCAGGTTGCAGCCCCAGCTCACCATATAACAATTCTGGCAGTGGATGATCAAACGTACCCTGTATGCGAACAAGTTGCGATGTCACTTGAACAAGCGTAATACGCTCATTAGCAAAATAAGTCTGTAGATGCTTGCTTGTCTCCAAGATTCGGAAGGCTAGCTCTTTGATATGAGATAACGCTTCTTTTTCCCTTCCAACCAGTTCACCGATTAGAAGATAACTTTCGCGCCAGTCTTCCACTTTGTTCAACACCACAGTAGGTGCAATGCTTTTGAGTGTATCCACATATGACTCATGGTACCAATCTGCGATGATTAAGTCAGGCTTGGCTCTGCGAAGTTTATCTAATTGAGTAGTGAACTGACGATGGAATTCTTTTTCAGCGACTTCTCTGTCATTCCATGCATTAACTGAGGCAACCGGCTCAAGACCTAGGGAAGACAGGTGTTCAGACAGGGCAAGCACCGATGCGGTGGCAACTTTTAATTGATTTTGCTTCATATATAAACTAGGGGAAATACCCACAGTTTGTTTGAATTTGCGATTGAAATAATATTCGTTGCCATAACCGACGGATTCTGCGATTTCTTTAATGGAACAATCATTTTGTTTTAATTGTAATTTGGCTTTGCAGATCCGAAGTCCGTTCAGATAATCGGTGGGGGACATGCCCTTTGCTTTTTTGAAGCTTCGAGAATAAGAGCTGGGCGTAAGGTTGGCAATTTTGGCGAGTTGATCCATGCTAATCCCGTCTCCCATGAAGCGGTGCATATATCGGATACTACGCTCGAGTGCCGGATCAACTCGTTCTTGATTCGCTTCTAGCCGATGCTCTGAGACGTACTGGAGCAATTCATGGAGCTGGCTATGTATGCTAACAAAATGATCTTGCGTCACACCGCGATATGCATCGTACAGTTGTTTAAAGCGTGCCACGAGTTGCTGTTCCTGACGGACAAGTATTCTCCCTGTATGCCAATGCAGCGGAAGCCCAGGAACAGATGTCATTTTCCATTCACCGTGGATTTGCTGCACGATAACCGTGCTCATGCTCACCAGAATAAATTCCGTTATATTGGACGAGGAGATGGCCTCGACGTGTGTACCTTCTTCTATGACAAACAGTTGATTGGCTGTAGCCGAATAGAGTTCATCATTAAGGGACAGAAGCCCTTCACCTTGTAAAACAAGGCACAGCATTGGACGGGACACCGCTCTGCTATTTACACGGAAATTCTCCCCACGGCGAACCCGGCACATGGAAGAGAGCAACGGCAGAGATGAAGTTTCATTATTGAAAGAAATCTGTTCAGTCATACCGACCATCCTTTTTGGCTCATTTTCTTAATGATAACAATTATCATTCTCATATGGAAGTTTTTTTTGAAATTGACGAACGTATAAACAAAAAAACACCCCGAACCTTAGTAGGTTCAGGGTATTTCTGATGCAGTAGGAATGCTGCTTAGTTAGATGTAACCAAGCGGATATCGTCAAGGTATACGTCACTAAGCACTTTTTTGCCTGTACCATTGGCATTTACGTGGTACAACCGATAGAGGTCATTTGCGTTGATGTAGAATACGCCTGGCACGTTGTTTCTGAATAGGAAGGTATCCCACTCTTCGCCAGTAAGTTTGGTTACCTTGAAGGCTGTTGTAACAGAGTAGAGACCGTTGTTGCCTGAGATGTACACCGTGGTTGGTGTGCTGTTTGTATACTGATTAGACGCATACGTAACGTTGTTCAGGTTTAGGGTAGTCGATTTGGTCACCTTGTTGCTAGCAAACGTTTTGCCGTAAGCTTTTTTGTCTGCATCAATGATGATTACTTTATCTGTTCCTAGAGCAGTGACTTCTCGCACACTCTTGCTGTGAACCTGGAAGGTCTTGCCCGCAGAAGTCAGAGCAAAGGCTTTGCCTGTTGAATAGTTGTAATCTTTGTTGCTATCAAGCACGATGCCTTTGTTATAAACGTAAAGGTTATTTCCCCAGCCACCGGAGTACACGGCGTTCACATCAAGCTTAGACTTGGGATTAACAGCTGTACCCTTGCCGGTATTGTAGTTTACTTTGTACAGAACCATCGCATTGGTTGAATAGTAATCTTCGTAAGGATCCGTATTGAGCATCACTTGTAACTCATTTTTGGCTTCATTCAGTAGGTAACGACTCTCTACAGCACCAGATGCAATCCGTTGCACAGCTCCGCTACCATTAGAAGCTTTGGAGACAAACCATGTGTTGCCATTAACGAGACCGTTGTAGTATATGCGACCTTTATTGACCGAGAACATCGGGAATTCTGTATCTGCTTTATCGGCAATCTTGGTAGCGGAAGACGCAGCGCTATTTCCATTTGCTCGATAGATCTGTCCTGTTGTATCTAGATAATAAATGAATCCGTTATCGGTGTAGTAATCGAGTACACCTGTTGCATATGTCTCCGCAGCATCACTTGATCCATCATTCGGGACTCTAAGCAGGGTTGTAGAATTATTGGATGGCAGGTAATAGAGATAAGAGCCTGCTTCGACCGGATCGGTACCTTCATAATCAATCAATACTTCTGTCGTTTCGCTGCCGTCCCCAGTCACCTTGTAGAGAACACCATCCGAATCATAATACACGCTAGACTGACTAAGCGTTGCAGCTTGTACCTCAGTCCCACCAATGAGTGCTGCGCCGCCCACCAGCGCGCAGATCAGCAATGCTCCCATGGAGCGCTGCATTTTGGCCAACCATTTGTTCATAATGAAATCGTCACCCTTCTTCATGTTATATATGTATAGACCTTTAAATTATATCGGTAAACAAGGGAAAAAATGTTACAGCTCCCAACTCCATCTGAACTAAAATGAAATTGAATTTCACTAAAATTTCTTCTCGGACTCCTTCTGTGCATGGTGATGCCAATTCGGTTCTTAAGCATTCTCGGAGCGGATCAAGCATGATAACATTCGTGTATCTTAGAGCAGAAGGAGTCATGATAAAATGCTAAATATCGCCATCATTGGATTCGGTAATGCTGTTGTCAATTATCACCTGCCTTATCTGGAGAGAACAAAAGACATCAAGGTGAAGAAGATCTATCGGCGTGAGGAAGATCGCATAGGTGATACAGCAAGAGAAGCGTATTATCCCGATATTACATTTACTATAGATTTCGATGACGTACTTCAAGATACGGAGATTGAATTAATTGTTGTAGCAACACATGTGGACAGTCATGTTGATTATGCGAAGCAAGCCCTAGAGCATGGAAAACACGTATTGGTAGAAAAACCGTTTGCTGCAACATCAGCAGAAGCGAAGGAGATTTTCGAACTTGCTAAGCACAAAAGTCTAATCGCTATGGCGAATCAAAACCGCAGGTTTGATGGGGATTTCTTAACCTTGAAGAAGGTAATCGAGAGTGGGAAACTGGGGAATATCCATGAAATTCAGTCTCACTATGATTATTTCAAGCCATCCTGGATCAGACCTGGGTTTGGGTTAATGCATGGACTGGCTGTGCATACCATTGATCAGATGGTTTCCCTATTTGGCGTAGCGGATCGGATTGATTACGATGTCCGAAGCTTCGTTTATCCGGGCCAGGCGGATGATTATATCGACATTGATTTTCGCTATGGCTTGACCAAAGTAACGATTAAGTGCAGTTTGTTAGTCAAGATTGCACATCCCAAGTTTGTCGTCCATGGCGACCGTGGTAGTTTCATTAAATATAGCAGTGGTCATCAAACCAAAAATGGAGAAGGGCCAACACAGGTATCCTTTGATCAAGAGCCTGAAGAGAATTGGGGTACACTGACTTATATAGATGATGAGGGAGAAACTCATACGGAGAAGGTACCTTCGGAGATTACGGATTATGGGCTGCTGTATGAGAGGCTAGTGAGGGCGATCCGGCATCAAGGTGAACAACCCGTTAAGAATGAAGAAGTACTGTATGTACTCGAAATATTACAAGCTGGGGTCGAGGCTGCGAAGCAAGCCCAATAATATAAATGAACTTAGCCATATCGATCTAGTAGGAGTCGCTAATACTGCCCATATATAGAATATCGAAAAGATAGAGCACAGAGACCATGGTAGACATCTTGGATAGACGTAACTGTTCATAATATCCATGGGTAAGAAGCGTTTCCGTGCACTGTCTGGACAGTGTTGAATGATTGTTGCTCGTGACTGCGATGACCTTCATGGACTTCTGACTAAGAATTGTGGCCGCATCAATCATAGACAGATTCTCTCCTGTATGTGATATGACAAATGAGAGCGTTGTCTGACTGGGAGTCATAGTGTTCAGATAATGCAAATTAGGGCTATTGTGAGCAATGGCAGATATGCCGAGTTCATTCCACTTGGTACAGGCTTGTTGGGCGAGATAATAGTTCATGTCGTTACCGTAGATATCGATTCGATGTGATTCTCTGACCCAATCTATAATTCGTTGCAGAACAGTAGGGTTCAACAGACGACGAGTCTCATTCAGTGCTTGTTCGTAGAGATAAGGAACGGATTCGATTGCTGCGAGTACATTACCTTGTTCTGCAATCAGCTGATCCTCAGAGCGGAATGGGGTAGAACTAGGCTGATATTCCAGCGCAAGTTTGAGTTGAAAGTCTGGGTACCCTTGGGTACCCAGTTTTTTGCATAAACGAACAATGGTCGAAGAGCTTGTATAGGTTAATTGAGCAAGTTCATGAGCGGTTGAATGAAAAACAATGTGAGGATTGTTTAAAATAAAGTCTACAATATGCTTTTCTTGTGTCGTTAATTTCTCTGCATATTTCAATTTTTGAAGTAGCTGGAATTCCATTCTATCCTGTATGCCTCCTACTAGCATTCTAGGTACATCTCTTCATATCATAACCCTTGAGTTTTGTTTTCTCAATGATCATCGAAGGGACGCTAGTCGCATCATAATAATCTAAATCTGACTCTCCGCTAATTGCTGGCGGCTGTTCCAGAGTGTAACGAGACGAAGCAGGATGAAGCAGACGAGTAGAAGAATTGCACCAATGAGAAGTAACATAGAAGGACGGATCAGCAGCATGCCACTTGCCTGACCAGCAATGAGAGCAAGTAGTGGAATGACGACGAGACCACCAAGCTGGTAGGCTTCCTGAAATCCACGTACTTTGGCTGAGATGAGCACATTGAACAGGATGACCATCAGACTGGATGAAGGCACAACCCAGAGTACTAGGATGATCCAGTTTAGATTAGGAAACATGATTTGTCCGAACATCGGGTACATCAGAATATTGGCAATAATGCCATAGATGATGAATGTAACCCAAGATAGAAGCACAGAAGGGATGAAGGCGGCGAGCACCTTTCCTTTGAACAAGGTATCCATGCTGATGGGTATGAATAATAATCCCTCCAATGTCTTGCGCTCTTTCTCACCAGCGAAGCTGTTCGCCGTTAATATGCTGGATGCCATCACTGGAATGATGAGGAACAACGGAGCGAACATGTACAAGGCAAGGTAATAGACAATTCGATGTTTATCCGTAGGCATGGAAGCGAGCTGAGGGATTTGCCCTGAACTTGTGAGTGCATCTAGAGAATCAAGCATAAATTCAAGATTACCTATAGTACGTAGTTCTGTTCTTGAGGCTACCCACAGAAGGGCGGCAGGCATAATAATACCAATCAGAAGCGGAACAATGATCATAGGAAGCCAGAGCTGCACACTGGCAGTGATAGCTCGAATATCTTTGCGAACAAGTGCACGAATGGCATGACGTTTATTCATGGTGGTGTGCCTCCCTTATGGCAAAATAAATACGCTCCAGATCACTGTTAACAATGCGAGCTTGATACACTTCCCCGTGCGCGGTCAACTGTCTTAGCAAGGTTGGAATATCCTCACGGGATTGAAGCTGGAAGACAGCTCGCTGCGCGGATATAACCTCAGGGGTATAACCTTCGACCCGATCCCATCCCTCTGGCAGAACAGCTTCTACTTCGATCCGCGGCGGCGTCTGGTAACGGCTAATAATCTCATGCTCAGTTCCTTCCTCCACTTTGCGGCCATTCTGCATAAATACATAATGGTCACACACGGCTGAGAGCTGTGATAATACGTGAGATGACACGAGAATCGTCAGGTGTTCCTCCTTGTTGAGACGACGGATCATCCGAAGAACCATCTGAATTCCATCTGGATCTAGCCCGTTAGTGGGTTCATCCAGAAATAGAACGGATGGACGGTGTAGCAATACCCGTGCTAGCCCTAATCTTTTTTTCATACCTGTACTGTAGGTACCGACTTTACGATGTTGATAATCTTGAAGCTCCAATAGATCCACAAGTTCGTTTATTCTTGCATCACGCTGCGGAATACCAAATGCATCTGCAAAGAAAGCCAGGTTGTCACGCCCACTCATATTGTCATAGAGCCCGCTCTGTTCCGTCAGTGTACCGCACATGGCAAGAACCTTCTCTGTCTCCACGAACGGATCAAGCCCATGAATTCGAACCTGTCCGCCGGAAGCGCCAAGAACACCATTCATGATGCGAATCAGAGTGGTTTTACCTGAGCCGTTAGGGCCAATCAAACCTGTGATACTGCCTTCTGTAAGGGTAAAGCTAACATCGTTTAATGCTTGATGATCCTTGAACTGTTTAGAGATATTACGAACATTAATCATATGTATTCACCGTCTTTCATACTGATCAGAGCTTCGTTAGCGATGATTCGTCATGCACTTAGCTCGATCCATGTTTGCTAATGATACGAGTAGCTTAGTCAGATCGTTCAATCCTTCTCGAAAATAGTTATGATGAATGTTCATAAGTACGCCGCTGCTTGATTTTCTATATGAATTTGTATCTTTTTCTATCTTTAGTCCCAAGTGATCAACATAGTTATGAATCTAAAGTCTATTGAATTCGGGTCCCAGGTTTGTTTTCATCCGTTCTGCTAGCTAGTATCCTGAATATAAGGTGACTGAAGTCGTTTCAGTGCTAATGCCATTGTGGTAATGATCGGATAGACCCCCAATGATCCATATAAAAACGAATTATTCGTCTAACGCCGGTCTTGGTGAACAAGGCCGGCTTGACGCGTGGTTTTAACCTATGTGATCTAATCTATCGTTGCTGAAACAATCTATTAATATGTATACATATTTAATTCGTCTAACAGATCAAATGCCATATAGACTATGGAGTTATGGTGTGATTGGACTTTAAGGAAGGTGAACGAATATGACAGCATCTAATGAGTATCGTTTTCAGGTTAACCTGAGCGGTATGATCCAGATTTTATCAAACCATTTGTACAGCAGCCCTAAAGTGTTTTTACGTGAACTCATGCAAAATGCGACAGATGCGATTACAGGACGCGCGGAAGTAGAACCGGGATTCATGGGGAATGTCCGAGTGGAGCTTACGGGCACCGGTGAACAGTTAACGATGATGGTAGAGGATAATGGCGTCGGATTAACTGAAGCGGATATTCATGAATTTCTGGCGATGATTGGTCAATCATCCAAACGGGATCCACAATCACTTTTGCAAGGAGAGACCTCATTTATTGGCCGGTTTGGGATTGGTCTATTATCCTGCTTCATGGTGAGCAATGAAATTGTTATGCTGACACAGTCTGTGAAGGGTGGACCATCCATGGAGTGGAGAGGGAAGCCAGATGGCACTTATACGATTCGGCAGCTGGATACGCAATTATCTCCAGGAACCAAAGTATATTTGCGCTCGACACCCGAAGCAGCCCATTATTTTGAAAAGGATTATGTGCAACAGGCGTTGTTCTATTACGGAGCATTACTACCGTACCCAGTTACACTACACAGTGAAGGTGTGCAGAGCATCGTGAATGCTGAATCGCCTGATTGGCTAATCGCGCCTGAACGTGCAAGAGGGCGGAAATCCGAAGTATTGGCCTTTGGCGAGCGATTGTTAGGTGAGAAATTTCAAGATTTTATCCCGCTGACTACGGCCTCAGGGCGCACAGGGGGAATTGCTTACGTGTTGCCCCATGCTGTGAATTTAAACGTAAAGCGTTCGCACCGGGTATATCTGAAGCGCATGCTCGTATCGGAGAAGGCAGAGAATATTTTGCCAGAGTGGGCATTCTTCGTGAAATGTCTGATCTGGACAGATGAGCTTCAGCCAACGGCATCACGGGAGCATTTTTATGAAAATGAGAAGCTGGAAGAAGTTCGCTCTGAATTAGGAGATGCACTTCGTCAAGGACTAGCTGATATGGCTGAAACTCAGACAGAACGATTACAGAAGATTATTCGTTTACATGCATTGTCCATGAAGGCTCTCGCTGTGGAGGATTTGGAGTTCTATCGCATGATTCACCGCTGGTTGCCGTTTGATAGCACTCGCGGTCACCGGGAATTAGGAGAACTCCTGGAGGAGCAGGAGACGCTCTATTTCACCACGACAGTAGATGAGTATCGTCAAATTCATCACGTTGCTTCCGCGCAGTCCATGCTAGTCATTAATGGCGGTTATATATATGACAGTTCACTAATGGAGAGCCTGCCTATGGTGGCAGAGAACGTGAATACCGAACGGATTGAACCAGATGAAGTGTCGATGAGCTTTACCGATGTGCCGCCAGCTGAACGCAATCGTTATTATGATGCCTTGCGTCTTGCCGATTCAGCCTTACAGCGTTTTCGCTGCCGAGCAGAGGTGAAAGGGTTCAAACCAACCGATCTGCCGGTGCTTTTCACACTCTCACAGGAATCCTCAACGCTACGTGCACTAGAGAAAGCAAGTGAAGAGACTACGGATTTATTTTCATCCGTACTTGGCTCCTTATCTTCTGGCTTTGGATCGGCAGGATATTCGACGTTATATCTAAATGTAAATAATCCCGTAATACAGCGGGTCTTAACGTCACCAGACCCTCAGATGACACCGATTGCCATCGAAATGTTGTACGTGAATGCATTGATGATGGGTCATTACCCGATGAACCGCCAAGAGCTTGAAGTCATGAATCAAGGCATTGTTCGTTTCATTGATTGGGGTCTGCAGGCGAATACGAAACCACAGGAGGGAAATGAATGAGAACGGAGATGGATTTTGAAGACTTAATGGAAGAGGCTTATGGACTCCCGAACGGGCCTGCCAAACTGGGAATGTTAGAAGAAGCGGCTAGAATAGCTGATCTGAGTGGTATGGAGGAGGAGGCGTACGAAGCTCGTTCCGAAATTGTTGAGGTGGCTTCCTTCTGTGGCTATCCGATGAAAGCCCTGATTGCATTCTCCTGGCAGTTGGGGAAATTCGATCAGCAGCCGGAGTTATATGACGAAGAAACATTGATGTGGTCATATAAATGGATACTGGGAAAAATGACGATCTTCCCTGAAATTTCACGTGATAAAATTATGGAGCTTCTCGAGGACTTCGGACGTCGTTTCCAATCCTTTGGATATAGTGATCGTTCGTACTGGTATTATCGCTTCCGTGTCTATATGGATCTCGGTGAATTGGATGAAGCTAGCGCGAGCTATGCTAAGTTCAAAGACCTGGAACGTGACTATATGAGTGATTGTGAGGCGTGTGAGCAGGATGAAATTATGCGCTTCTGGGACA
This sequence comes from Paenibacillus tundrae, assembly GCF_036884255.1. Classification (NCBI taxonomy): domain Bacteria; kingdom Bacillati; phylum Bacillota; class Bacilli; order Caryophanales; family Paenibacillaceae; genus Paenibacillus; species Paenibacillus tundrae. The sequence continues at coordinate 1,514,383 of NZ_CP145605.1, forward strand.
GAATGGGTGATGATGAGAAGGTGCTGCAGACAGCCAAGCCCATCTTGAAGGGTCGCATGAGCTGTGCCGAGATTCCACACTTGACCTTGTCCGAGGTTCTCATGCCATTATATCGATTGGGTAAGATCGAAGAGGCGCATGTTCACCAGAAAAAAGGTTATCGACTGATTAAGGGACAGAATGATTTCGTGCAAAGTTTCGGCGAACAGATGGAATTCTTGACGTTAACTGATCCTGCGAAGGGCATTGATATACTGGAGGAAAGCCTTGTGCTGGCGATGGATCATGAAGATCCTTTTGCCAAAATGATCTACTATGCACATGCCGCTTCGCTGTTACGGCGCTGGGCAGAAGAGTCACCTGGCTATCGCCTGCGCCTACCCGCATCGTTTCCGTATGACGGAGATCCAGGGGATCTGATTAAGCTTGCAGATTATTTCGGAGATTACGCCAAATCGATGGCAGAACAATTTGATCAACGGAACGGCAATCGCCACGTATCATCGTTGATAGAGAAGCGTTGAACATAATCATATCGTAGAACAGGTTTAATGTTCTAATCATTCCTGTTCGATATTCAGGCGTGCTTGCAGCTCATGGTGGGATTTTCAATCCTGCCATGAGCTTTTTTTGAGTTAGCTAGGGCGTGTCTCAAAACTCGCTGAAGTGCATCTTTTACCGCCTTTTCGCCCCCTGCTACGTCACTTTCCCTTGACGTGCCCCGGCACGCCTGCGGAAAACTTCCTTGCTTGGAACGAAAATTCGTCAAAATCTGCTTCCTTCGGAGTTTCAGACACGCCCTAAATGAAATTAAGATTTGCTTTTACGATAGACTTCACGATAATAGGTTCCGATATGGATAATCCAGATTGCAGACAGGACAACGATTGGGAAAGGGGCAAAGGTGAAAAAGATGGAGTAGAGCACCATAGAGATCATTCCAATACTAAGTAGAACATTCATGGCGCGGAAGGAGCGATAAGCTGCACGATAGACGATCCATTTCTCACCTTCGTCAAGCTTATCGAAGTGCTCCTGATGCATGTTACGTGAATTGAAATCTAAAGTGCGATCTGGAAAATAATTATTATATCGTTTAAGTGTTATGTTCTGAAGGCACACGACCGTAATTATGGCAATGGCAGAAGCGATTAAGTTACTCAGGTTAAACGCTTCAGAAGAGCCAGCAACAGCTCGTGTTGAGGCAAGTAATGACAGAGAAAGAGCGCCCCAAGTAAGTGATAAAATTACATTAAGATTACTAATAATCATCGCTCTACCCAATGAACGTTCCGCTGGTGAACCAAGGAGATCGGCATCATGAGGTAGATCGTCTTCCAGGTTGGGCTTAGTAGGAATACGAATCAAAATCGCTGTATTGCATGCAGTCAAAACCAGGAACAAGAATCCGAGAATGGCGAACAGAAGATCATAATCGTAGTAGACAGAGAGTGTCCAGTTCAGACTGGAAGGTGCATTTAATAAGACACTTGCAATCAAAAAACCAACGATTGCTCCTCCAGCCATGTACAGCGGCAGACGTAACCAACGATATTTGGAGTTTACGTTTGTAGTTGAATTAGTCATGTGAATCTCCACCCTTCAATTCAAAAATTTGTTCAACAGGTTCATTAAAAACTTTGGCTATTTTCAATGCCAGAACGACAGAAGGAGAATAATCTCCGCGTTCAATGAGGGCAATGGTTTGACGAGAGGCGTTGATTAGTTTAGCCAGTTCTGCTTGAGACAGACGGTCTCTGGCTCGTAACTCCCGAACATGATTGTGTAATTCTTCCATTAACTCACCTCCTGATTGGATTGTATATTATAATATACAATTTGTAAATAATGATATACAAAATAAATACGATAATATACAAAAAAAGTGAGGGGATACGGTAAAAAACCTCCGCGAAACTTTATTCGGAGGCGAAGTGGATAAGGAGTATTAAATGCGAAATTTTATTTGGACTATACCTTACTTTCCAGGCTTGGAACCAAGCAACTAAGAAGCATCTGCGCAAGCGACAGGATCATGATGAGTCGGTGTAACCGGTGATTGTAACGTCAACGCCCGACGGAAAAAGAATAATGAAGCGATTCCGAGCAGCGCATATAGGGCTGCCATCCCGTATGAAGGGAGGAAGGCACCAAGCGTGAGTCCCAAGCTTCCGAGCAATGCAGCTACATTGTAGCTCATGCCGTCAACAGCCATATAGGCAGCGCGATTTGTATCTGGGATCATTCCTGCAAGTAAAACTTGCCGGACAGGACTATACATCAGCTCCCCAACCGTAAGTATTACGGTGCATATGATGAGCAATAACGTCCAGTTACTGAATCCGAGAAAGGCAAAACCAGCAGTGTACAGACACATACCAACCGTCATCACTTTTCGAGAAGGAAACCGTCCCATCCATTTGGTGAAAGGAATGGCAATGAGTACAACGAGTACAGTGTTGATGGCCATAATGAGGCTGAACATTTGCAAACCCGTGATATTCCAATGGAGCAACTGAGCACTGAATTCGTTTTTTAGCCTCACCGCAATATACTTGTCTAATTGAAATTCCAGAGAGACTGCTAATACAGTAGCGGTGAGGAAGACCATAAATCGCGTGTCTTTAAGGACATCGATGTAGGTATAGAAGATGTTTTTAGGGGCGATTGATGTTGTCCTGTGAGACAGGCTCGTATGTCTTCTACCCATTGTTTCGTGAATATAAAAGAGAAGGATAACTAAGGTGACTAGACTCTCTACCCATACGATACTAAATAGGATGAAGCGGAAGGATTCAAACAGTAACCCTCCCATCAAAGCACCGATCGTAATTGCAGCGTTGGTTGTCCAGTATTGCAGTCCATACACATAATGGCGTTCGGATTCACTGCTTACATCAACAATCATGGCGTTGGCAATCGGAACAGTGATCCCGGAGCTTAGGCTGCTCAGGAAAAACATCCAGCAGGTTAAAGGGACTGAATTCAGCCATGGCGAGTTAGCGGCAGCTAACCAGAACAGTGCGAATACCTGGAGTATTTGAGCAATGACCATCAATTTCTTTCTTCCAATACGATCAGACCAATACCCAGCCCATAACCCAACCAACATGGAGCCGATAATGTTAATCGTCAGTAGCAAGCCTGCCCAGCCTGCACCAATTTGAAGACTTAGGTAGACCGCCATAAAAGGAATGATGGATTTCTGTGTCAGATCCGTAAAGAAATCGGTAATGATTCGAATCTGAATATTGCGATGTAAGTCGGTGTATCTCATATGGTTTCAATCTTCCTTTCGTTGGTGAAACGGCTTTTCCTGAGTATAATGAAGAAAAACCTGAAGAAAAACTGTAGGAGTTCAGAGATGGATTTCACATTTTAGTGAAGGCGATGAAAGGCTGGGACGGTTGTGGAAGTGACGGAGCATTATATCCAACTTAGGTTGATCTTCTCCCATGTACATGAAGAGGAAGAAATAGAGATAACGATGGGTGTATTAGCAACTCATTTGTGCTGCACCATGCGTAATATGAATCTGATTATGAATAAGTTTTTGGATAACGGCTGGGTCAGATGGAGCCCGCAGCGGGGAAGAGGCAAAAAGTCTATACTTGTTTTTTGTTTACCGTTACACGATGTGGCTGGGGAATGGTTTGAACGTCTACTACATCACAACAAAATAGAAGAAGCATACGCACTGGCTGCATCATTGCCGTTTCTCATCCGAGAAAATTTAATGCATAGACTACAGGGGCAATTCGGTCTTCGTTCAGATCATGGTGCTCGGGGGAGAGTGGACACACTCCGCATTCCTCAGGAGACATCGTTTGAGACGTTGGATCCAACCCAGGCTGTTGTGTGGGGCGATGTGGGGATCGTTGCAGAAGTGTATGATCGTTTAGTGCGTTACAATGCAGAGCACCATGTCTGTGAGCCAGGGCTTGCGATGGCATGGGAGAGCAACGTAGAGGGGACGGAATGGACGTTTTATTTACATAAAGGTGTGCTCTTTCACCATGGCAGAGTACTGGAGGCAGAGGATGTGCAATTTACATTTGAACGCATCTTATCCAGCGTGGACAATCCTTGCAAAGCCTTATTCGGCTCAATTCAGAGGGTGGATACGTTTGACGATTTGACGGTTCGCTTTGAGCTGAATGCACCCAATTTTATGTTTCCTGATTTGATGAGCAGCATTAATGCATCTATTCTGCCAAGAGATGTGGAGATAGACCCACTTCATCCGATTGGGACGGGACCATATCGTTTGGTTCGCAACGATCCAAACATCTTAGTCTTGGAGGTATTCTCTTCTTATTTTCAAGGTCGTGCGTTTATCGATCGTGTAGAGATCTGGCAGCTTCCTCAAGCAGGGCGGGGCGAATCCGTGATCCGACAGGAGCTATTTCCAGACGGTAAACCACATGCGGTACAGCATGAAGTACAGGGTGGGGTCTTTATGACGTTTAATATGCGCAAAAGAGGCCCTCATCTCGATATATCCTTTCGTCGTGCCATACGAGAGCTTATGCACCCACAAGTCATGGCGGATGCTTTGAATCGATCATCGATCCAGCCGACATCTAGTTTGGTTCGTAAGTATGATCGGGGAAACCAGCAGGACGAAGAGATGTATCTATTCGATGCAGAGAAGCACCTGAGAGAAGAGAAGATGGCACAACGGAAGTGGACTGAAGTAAATGAAGCTGTAGATGTAGGCGCAGATGTAAGTGTAAGTGCAGATACAGATACAGATACAGGTGTAGACAAATCTTCTCTCGTTAGCGCTTCGGCATGGTTGAAACGTAGCCAGTATGCAGGAGAGATGGTGAACGTGTGGGTTGAAGAGGGCGTGAACATGGAACAAGACATGGTTTGGTTTGCTAAGCGGTGTGAACAGATTGGTCTACATGTAAACATTGTACCTGGTGATGTGGTCAAGGCCATTTATCATGACGAATTACAGTCGTATGACCTCATATACACTGGAGAAGTCTTTGACGATCATGTAATGCGAAGTCTCATTACGATGTACACGTTCCAAAATACGATCTTTCTCAGTGTAATGGATGATCATTGGAGGCTTGAGTTAGAGCGAGAGTGCGGTCAGATCGTGGCGATGCAGGAGCCAGAGGATCGGATGGATAGTTTGCTACAACTGGAGGATCGATTAATTCAGGAGGCGTTACTATTGCCTGTGTATAGCTTCAGGGAGGAGCATTCACATCATCCATCGCTGCGAGATTACCGCGTAATGGGATATGGGATGCCTGACTTGCGACGGTTGTGGGTGAAGCGAAGTCCTAATACGTCGGAAGAGTCCTCCAGCTATTCGGCCTATATCCCGTTGTGGTAGGAGTCCACTACAACGGGATGGTCGAATAGCTGAGAAGAAGGACGCTGAATGCTGTATTGTAATCCTACCTCTAAATCCTACATTCGATGCTGCTCGTGGTATTAGGCTTCAATTTGGGCATCAACATTAAGATTAACATTAACATTAGCTTTTGTTTTAGTTTTAATAAATATCACTTCATTCGTATTGGGCTCCATCAATAGTGGAATCTTGAGAGAATGAGTATGATTTTGATCATCTAACGTGAATGTGAACGGAAGCTTTTGTTCCTGTCCCTGTTGAACAAGCTCAACATCGAAGGTCTCGTTGCCAATGTATTGCATGCTCATATCTAAATTGTTAAATGTTGCTCGTAATCCGTCCTCAGCAGTGGATTCAATCAGGATATCGCCATAGCCAAGATGGGTGTATACGCCAATATATTCGGATGCGGGACGATCAAAGGGTTGAACTTCCGTTTTCTCGAAGTCTGTTGTCTCCTGATGCTCAGATCCGACAGAGGCTGTGCCTTCTGTTGCTTCGGATTCGCCCTCTGGCTGTGTATCCTCCCCATTGATTAGTTTGGTCAATCTATCGCTCCAGTCGGTAGGTTCCAGCTCCAATAATCGATCAATAATGTGATAGGAAACGGTATAAGGCACTACGCTGCCATTGCTATTACATAGTACAACGACGCCAATCTGTTCATCTGGCAGGAAGGCTACTTGGGAGGTGAACCCGTCGATTCCTCCGCCATGATGGATCATCCGATGACCGCGATAAGACTCAATAATCCATCCCAATCCATAGGTGCTAATCGGAACTTCCTCACTACGGAATGACGAATCACAAGGCATATGCGGGCTATGCATGGTCTGCATTTCCTCCATGGAAATGAGGGCTCTGCCATCATGCTGTCCTTGATTCAATTGGAATTGTAACCACGTAATCATATCTATAAGATTGCTGTTAATGGAGCCGGCAGGGCCAATCGTATCAATATTGCGATAAGGAATTCGAATGTGCTGCTCATCCTTCTCCGTATAAGGCAGTGCATATTCAGGTTGGAGCTGCATCAGATCAACGGATAGCACGCTTGAATTCATCCCTAGTGGGCGCAGCAACGAATCTTCTAATACGCTCTCCCATGACGTGCCTTTGATGTGCCCGACTAGATAACCTGCCGTCATATACATCATGTTCTGATACTGCCACTTATTTCTGAAATCCTCATTAGGCTCCAAGTACCGTAGACGATGAACGAGCTCTTCTCTTGAACGAGGTGAGTTGTACCAAGCCATCTCATGTCTTGGAAGTCCAGAACGGTGACAGAGTATATCCCGGATCGTAAGCCGCTCCGTCGTTACCGGGTCGAACATTTTGAAATCAGGCATATATTGCACAATAGGCGTGTCCCAGTTCAATTGATTTTGATCTACAAGTATAGCGGCCGTCGCTGCTGTAAAAGCCTTGGTTGATGAACCGATTGCAAAGAGTGTGCTAGGAGTTACGCCAAGCTTGGCTTCCAGGTCGCGATAGCCATAACCTTTTTGCCAGACCACCTCATTTTTGTGCACAACCGCAACAGCTGCGCCCACACCTTTCCAATGTTTCATTTGTTCTTCTACAAAATCATCCAATCCCTCCAGCAATGAGTGAAAATCTGTTGTTGTCATCCGTTACCCTCCAAATGTATGAATTAGGTTTCTGATACAAACAAGATGATTGTAGTCCAGTAGTTGCTTTCCTATATCAACTATCCCTCTTCTGTACCAAAAAGGCATCCTTCCCTAGACCGATTTGATCCTAGACCTCCGGTATAACTTAGAACAGGTGATGCTTGTCAAACTAGTCCGCATAAATCGAACAAGTCCCTCATAGACATGTACTAATCAAGTAGGGGTTCTGCTGCAAGCACAGCCCTGAAGTGAAAACAGTGCTAAAGGGGATGATGTCATGCGCCGAATATCATGGATGCTTACCATGGTATTGGTCTTATCGGCCTTGCTTGCTGCTTGTGGGAAAAAGGATGCGGCAGCCGTGGTCAAAGATCTGAACGAAGTCGTAGGAGAGATGGAAAGTTACCAGGGAGCAGGCGTGATGACGCTGCACACTGGGGATACGCCGCAGCAGTACAAGGTCGAGGTATGGCATCAGAAGCCTTCCTATTATCGAATCGCGTTAACGAATGCGAAGAAAGATGTAACTCAGATCGTATTACGTAATGATGAGGGTGTGTTCGTACTCACACCGAGCCAGAACAAGAGCTTCCGTTTCCAAAGTAATTGGCCAGACAATCAAGGACAGGTTTATTTGTACGAAACGTTGATTCGCAGCATTACGGGAGATTCGACTCGTCAGTTTGTAGATGAGAAGGATAGCTACGTGTTCGATGTTGCTGCCAATTACAATACGCATGCATTGGTGAGACAAAAAATCTGGCTGAACAAGGCCGATTACGCTCCTAAACAGGTGGAGGTATCCGATTCCAATGCCAATGTTGTGGTCGATGTGAAATTCGACAATTTCAAATTCGGTGCTGAATTTGGTAAGGATGCGTTTGATATGCAGCGCAATATGACTGCGGCTACAGAAGGAAATGGGAACATCGGAGCAGGCAGTGAAGGAACCCCTGCTAAAGATCCTCAATCTTCAACGGAGCAACAACCAGCATCCGATTCAAGTGGCGAAGTAAGTGATGGTCAGACGGGTATCAGTGGAAGTGATGAGCAAGAGGGGGCACAAGATCCAGCGAGCGCAGATCAAGGTGCAGAAGAGCCAACGATGACAGCGCCAGAGGAGAGCGAAGGGTTTGGCGTTGTTGAACCGACGTATGTCCCTGAAGGTGTGAAACTGAAAGACGATCAGATTGTTGAAGAATCAGGTAACTATTCTGTACTGCTGCGCTACGAAGGGATGTATAACTATACCATCTTTGAAGCTAGGCCACAGGACAGAGCTGTATCGCTTGCGCCATCCCGCGTTGTGGATCTCGGATTCACATGGGGAATGATGAGTGGAGACGCACTGCAAACTCTTACGTGGATGTACGATGGAATCGAGTACCGGATTACAAGTGCTGATCTACCAGAGAACGAAATGAAACAGATTGCACTATCCATGCAGGAACAATCCGGGAAATGATAATATAGTGGACTTTTTGAACAACCCTTTGAAGGTATAGTTGTCATATCAGAAGGAATGCTAAGAAGCATCGGAGACCTATTCTCCGGTGCTTTTGTGTTGTGCACGGCTACAACTCTGGTCGCATAGAATGATGATACACATCAGTGTATGAAAAGGATCGAAACATGGAAATACACAAGCTTGAATAGGCGGCAAAATCTCAATAATTCAAAAGACGCTTCTACGCACGAGGAACCGGGTAAGTAATACGGTATAGACGGACATATTCTATCGTTGGATATGAAAATGATCAGGAGATGTTCAGTCTATCTGCCGTTTTCTTCCTTAATCTCCGGCTGCATGATGGCAAGGTCATTGCATTCGAATGAAGCACATATGTAGCTCATTTGACAGTCACATGCTAGAGCATTACGATGGAGTCTGATGTGTGAGCCGGATTAAGACGATTAGAGAAGGTGACAGAACGTGCAAGAACAATATCGGCCGACCCAAGCGGAAATTAACTTGGATCATCTGTGTGACAACGTAGAAGCTTTCCGTGAGGCATTGCCGAAAGGGATGAAGCTCCTTGCTTGTGTTAAAGCCAACGCTTATGGACATGGAGCTGTAGAGACAGCGAGAGGACTTGAACAATATGGAGTCGATTATTTGAGTGTTGCTTTTCTAGATGAAGCGCTCGAATTGCGTCAACATGGGATCAAGCTACCGATTCTCGTGTTAGGTTACACACCGCCTGAAGGTGTTGCTGTAGCCTGGGAACATGATATTACAATTACCTTGTACAGCCGGGAAGTGCTGGATGCGATTCGAAACCTGAATGCAGGCAAGTTCACCGGGAAATTGAAGGTGCATATTAAAATCGATAGTGGTATGGGGCGGCTAGGCTTGCTGCCTGGTAAGGATGCAGTAGCCTTCGTACAAGAAGTCGCTTCGCTGGATCAGGTAATGCTCGAAGGCATGTTCACTCACTTTGCGAAGGCAGATGAAGCAGACAAGACCTATACACTGGAGCAGTATCGACGGTTTCAAAGCGTTGTAGAAGCGCTGAGAGATCAGGGATGTGTCATCCCGATTATACATACGGCAAACAGTGCCGCCGCCATTGATACACCGAATCTGTCTTACGACATGGTTCGAGTTGGAATCAGTCTGTACGGATTGTATCCGTCTACTGAGGTGAATCATCAGGTGGTGAAGCTGTCCCCGGTATTGACACTGAAGACAAAGGCGGTTCTGGTCAAAACGCTGCCACCCCATTGGGGCATCAGCTACGGAACACGCTATGTTACACAGGAAAATGAACGAATTGCGACCCTGCCTATCGGCTATGCAGATGGATTCTCAAGAATGCTGACAGGCAAAGCACAAGTGCTTGTACGTGGACGCCGTGTTCCCGTTGTCGGTACGATCTGCATGGATCAGTGTATGGTGTCGCTACAATCTTTCGCTGAAGAAGCGGAAGAAATTCAAGTCGGCGAAGAGGTTGTCCTCATCGGCCACCAGTCCGGCGAATGTATTACCGTAGACGAGGTGGCTGCCCAGCTAGGTACGATTCCATATGAAGTGATCTGTATGATGGCACACCGTATTCCGCGGATCTATCTGCGGGATGGTATAGAGGTTGCCAAGGTTAATCCACTTTTGTCCTCCTAATAGGTTAACTGGACGCTATTTACAATAAACTTTTTTTAGAACAGAAGGAAAACTGTCGGAGCATCTCGAATTATGTATGACGATAAGGATTTATATCCTGGAAAAGAGATGTTTGGTCTGTACGAATATTGTTCCCCGTGTTTATAATGGAGTACAGCATACTTGATATACGCGGGGCATATATATTCCTTTGTATAAAAGTTCTGGAAAAACGTAATACTGGTTCACAATGGCGAAAGGTTTGTGGGGGTGGAAGAAAGGTGGCCAACTTGCAGAACACCAAGCGAATCATGATCAGTCTGCCTGATCATCTTTTGCAGGAAGTGGATGGCATCGTAGCGCTGGAGAACTCCAACCGCAGCGAATTGATTAGGCAGGCCATGAAGCTGTATCTGACGGAACGGAAGAAGCGGTATATCCGTGAGTCTATGCAGCGTGGGTACATGGAGATGGCGAAGATTAACCTGACCATGGCATCCGAGGCCTTTCACGCGGAGGAAGATGCGGACAGCACTCTGGACCGCTTAGTTAGCGGGGTGTAGACATTGATCGTAAAACGCGGTGACGTTTTTTTTGCGGATCTTTCTCCCGTTGTCGGTTCCGAGCAAGGTGGAGTCAGACCGGTGCTGGTCATCCAGAATGACATCGGTAATCGATTCAGTCCAACTTGTATTGTGGCGGCGATTACCGCCCAGATCCAAAAGGCAAAGCTGCCGACGCATGTAGAGATTGATGCGGCGGCACACGGCTTTGACCGGGATTCGGTTATTTTGCTCGAACAAATACGGACGATTGACAAGCAAAGATTGACTGACAAGATTACTCATTTGGACGAGGAGACCATGAAATTGGTTAACGAGGCCTTACAGATCAGTCTCGGCTTGATCGATTTTTAAAGGTGGAGCAGTGGTTTGAAACTGCCAGCCAGCCGTTGACAGCGGGAAGTGCCTTAGGTGTTCTAGGGCATAACCAATTCAAGTGTGTGTTCAGAAGATCCCTTTTGGACAATCACACTATAGTGCATGTTCAAAAAGGTCGATCTTCAGCACCTTTTAGAGCAGTAATTCACAGGAGCGTACAGCAGCCAATCGGCAGCGGTACGCTCTTTTGAATAAAGCTGGATGAAAGCGTAGAACATTGTCCATCTTTTCGCTATAATGAAACCTGAGAAACCGTTTACCCAAAAGATAGATATATAGAGGTGGAGGAGACATATGAGCATTTATATCAATCAGGAGAAACTACAATTCCATTTACAAACTCGCAAGGCAAGTTATGTATTTCAAGTATTGCCTTCAGGATATTTGGTGCATTTGTACTACGGCAAGAAATTACGCGATACCGATCTGAGCTGGTTGCATGTGCGTACAGAGCGCGCATCCTTTAGCCCTAACCCGGTGCCAGAGGATCGAACGATCTCTTTCGACACATTGCCAGTGGAACTGCCAGTGTATGGGACGAGTGATTTCCGTAACCCAGCCATCCAACTCCAATTGGAGAACGGCTCAACCATCTCGGAGTTTACTTACACAGGTCATCGCTTGGAGAAGGGGAAGCCTTCCCTTGAAGGACTACCAGCAACATATGTAGAAGCTGCGGATGAAGCAGAGACATTGGTCATTGAATTGCAAGACCGTGTTGCTGGCATCAAGATCGAGCTTTCTTATACAGCCTTTACGGCATTTAATGCGATTACTCGTTCGATGCGTGTAGTGAATGAGAGCGCTACCTCGGTTAATGTCTTGCGTGCGCTTAGTTCCTCAGTTGATTTCCCGCACGCAGATTATGAATTGCTGCAATTGTCGGGTGCTTGGACACGTGAGCGCGACATCGTACGCAGACCGCTTGCTTCTGGATTGCAAGGCGTAGAGAGTCGCCGTGGTTCGAGTAGTCACCAGCAGAATCCGTTTATTGCCTTAATGACACCAGGTACGGACGAAGACCAAGGTGAGGTATATGGATTCAGCCTCGTTTATAGTGGAGGCTTCACAGCACAAGCGGAAGTAGATCAATTCTTCACGACACGTGTGTCGCTCGGAATCAATCCGTTTGACTTTAGCTGGAAGCTGGATCCACAAGAAGCATTCCAGACTCCTGAGACCGTTATGGTCTACTCGGATGCAGGGCTTGATGGTATGTCCCAGTCCTATCACGAGCTGTATCGTGAGCGTCTTGCACGTGGTCAATTCCGGAATACGGAGCGTCCTGTCCTCGTTAACAACTGGGAAGCAACATACTTTGGCTTCGATGCAGACAAGATCGAGCAGATCGCACGTGCGGGACAGAAGCTTGGTATTGAGCTATTTGTATTGGATGATGGCTGGTTTGGGCACCGGGATAGCGATAATTCCTCGCTGGGTGACTGGATCGTGGATAAGAATAAGTTACCACAAGGTCTGGATGACCTCGCGAATCGAGTGACGGGTCTAGATATGCAGTTCGGACTGTGGTTCGAGCCTGAGATGATCTCTCCTGATAGTGAGTTGTATCGTGCACACCCAGACTGGTGTCTGCATGTGCCTGATCGTCGCCGTACAGAAGGACGTCAGCAGCTGGTACTCGACTTCTCTCGTCAGGATGTACGAGACGAAATTGTACGCATGCTGAGTGATGTACTAGGTTCTGCACCGATCTCCTACGTGAAATGGGACATGAACCGGAATATGACAGAAGTGGGCTCCGCATTGCTGCCAGCAGATAGACAGCGTGAGACAGCACACCGTTATATGCTGGGATTGTATGAGGTGATGGAACGGATTACGAGCACATTCCCGCATATCCTGTTCGAAAGCTGTTCAGGTGGCGGCGGACGCTTCGATCCAGGTATGCTCTATTACATGCCCCAAACTTGGACAAGTGACAATACTGATGCGGTATCCCGTCTGCGTATTCAATATGGTACGAGTCTCGTGTATCCAGTAAGCTCGATGGGTTCCCACATCTCTGCCGTACCGAATCACCAGGTGAACCGGATTACGTCATTGGAGACGCGTGGACATGTAGCGATGTCAGGGAACTTTGGCTATGAGCTGGACTTGACTCGTTTCACTGAGGAAGAGAACGAAATTGTAAAAGCACAGGTTGAACTGTACAAAGAAATTCGGGGTACGATTCAATACGGAACATTCCGTCGCTTGCTCAGTCCGTTTGAAGGAAATGAGACGGCATGGATGTTCATCGCACCGGATGGCAGCGAAGCTGTCGTGTTCTATTTCCGTGTGTTGTCGGAGCCGAATGCACCGTTGCAGCGCCTGAAGCTCAAAGGATTAGACCCTGACGCGGATTACCGTCTGAAGGGCAGTGAAGAGACGTTCACTGGCGATGCTCTGATGTATGGCGGTATCGCAGTTGGTGCAGCGTCTGGAGACTACCTGAGCGAGATGTTCCGTTTCGAGCGAGTATAATTTTAGAAGCTATATCAAAGATGCTAATTACATTACACGAGAACGGAGAGGGCAGAAATAACGTGAAGAAGCGAAGCGTTCGCCTAAAAGCTTTCTGAAAGAAAGCTACTTCGGAAGCATACGCTATCACCGGATTTTTCCCTTAGGAGAAGGGAAATCAAAAAAATCTGGGGATAACAGCGATCGGAAGGTTATTCTGTCATCGGAGTGGCAAGTGTAATACGCTTTAGTTCATTTGATATAGCAAATGCAAAGTAATACTTCGCTTTTATAATTAGTATGATGAAGACCGGGATGCGTCGAAACGACGTTTTCCGGTCTTTTTTTGCCAGTACATTGCATGATAGCTACCGATGAAACGGGAGTATCGGGATTGGATGAACTTGTAAGCTCGCCTCATGCTGGAAATTTGAACGGGATTTTGTGATAATATAGGGAAGAAGAATCTGCACACGTGTGGATTCCATACTGTGATTATTGCAGCGAAGCTGCCCTGGACGTGCTTCTAATGATCGATTCAGGAAGGAAAGAGGGATTTATTTGTCTGAACAGGAAACGGTTCTGGAACCTAATGAAGAAACGATAAAGGCTGAACGCCACGAGCGAATCATCAAGCAGGTAGCCAAGGAATTATCGCTACCCCTGAAGCAGATCCGGACTACGTCCGAGCTTCTGGACGAAGGCAACACAATTCCGTTTATCGCTCGTTACCGTAAGGAAATGACTGGAGAGCTGGATGAGAACCAGCTACGAAATATTGAAGAACGTATCGTATACTTGCGTAACCTCGAAGACCGTAAAGTAGAAGTTATTCGTATCATAGACGAACAAGGCAAGCTGACGAAGGAGCTGAAGCAGTCCATCACTCAAGCTGTGAAGCTGCAAGAAGTCGAGGATCTGTATCGTCCGTATCGTCAAAAGCGTAAAACGCGTGCCAGCGTAGCCAAAGAGAAGGGTTTGGAGCCACTCGCTACTTGGATCTGGAGCCAGCCTAAACAGGGAGATGCCCTGGAAGAGGCGGCGCGTTATATCAGTGCTAAGCTTGGCGTGGATGACGCAGAGGCTGCGTTGCAGGGAGCTAAGGACATATTAGCCGAGAACATTGCGGATGATGCTGCCATTCGTGCGTGGATTCGCCGTTACACGTTGGATCACGGAATGCTTACTTCCGAAGCGAAGGATGCAGAGCAAGAGTCCGTGTATGAGAATTATTATGATTATCGTGAATTAGCGAAAAAGATGCCGCCGCACCGTATCTTGGCGATTAACCGCGGTGAGCGCGAAAATATTTTGAAAGTCGGTTTGGACGTGGCAGCAGATCCGGCTCACCGTCACATGGAAGGACAGATTATTAAGGGTTCATCTGCTGTACAGGACATTTTGCGTGCAGTAATTGAAGATGCTTATAAACGTCTAATCGCACCTTCCATTGAGCGTGAAGTTCGCGCAGAATTAACGGAAAAAGGGGAGACCCAGGCAATCTCCGTATTCTCAGCTAATCTTCGGAACCTGTTGCTCCAACCGCCGATCCATGGCAAACGTGTGCTTGGTGTCGATCCTGCCTACCGTACAGGCTGTAAGCTGGCAGTCGTTGATGATACGGGCAAACTGCTTGAGGTGGCTGTAACATATCCAACCCCACCACATAATAAGAAACGTGAAGCAGCAGAAGTGTTCCACCGGATGATCAAACAGTATGATATCGGTCTGATTGTGATCGGGAATGGTACAGGATCTCGTGAAACCGAGCAGTTTGTTGCCGAGATCATTCAGGAGAATGGCGATGAAAGTCTTGTCTATCTGATCGTTAATGAAGCTGGCGCAAGTGTGTATTCCGCATCTAAGCTGGCTCAAGATGAGTTCCCGGATTTGGACGTTGCTGAGCGTAGTGCGGCTTCTATTGCTCGTCGAGTACAAGATCCGCTGGCAGAATTGGTCAAAATTGATCCTAAAGCCATTGGTGTAGGTCAATACCAGCATGACGTTTCTCAGAAAGTTCTCGAAGAGAGCCTCAAAGCTGTTGTAGAGTCTGCCGTTAACCATGTCGGTGTTGATGTAAACACCGCATCTCCTTCACTGCTTTCCTACGTGGCTGGAGTGAATGCAACCATTGCGAAGAACATCGTGAAATACCGGGAAGAGAATGGCCGCTTCACGAATCGCCGTCAGTTGCAGAAGGTGCCTCGTCTCGGAGCCAAAACTTATGAGCAATGCGTTGGCTTTATGCGGATTGGTGAAGGGGAGAACCCGCTCGATCGTACACCAATTCACCCAGAGTCCTACAAGGTTGTGGATCAGTTGTTCAAGGAGCTTCAAGTGGAATTGGACAAGCTTGGCAGCAAAGAGCTGGCTGAACTGCTGTCTGAGCAAAAGGCTGATCAGTTGGCTGTAAAACTGGATGTCGGTGTGCCGACACTTCGCGACATTTTGGACAGCTTGCAGCGTCCGGGCCGAGATCCACGTGAGGAAATGCCATTGCCAATCTTCCGTACAGACGTATTGAAGATTGAGGATCTCGTTGAAGGCATGGAACTGCAGGGTACGGTTCGTAATGTTATTGATTTTGGTGCCTTTGTAGATATCGGTATCAAGAGTGATGGACTTGTCCACATCTCACAGCTCAGCAATGGTTATGTTAAACATCCGATGGATGTGGTTTCCGTCGGGGATAATGTAACGGTATGGGTTATGAATGTAGATACAAAAAAAGGCCGTGTAGGTCTAACGATGAAGAAACCAGCTTCAGCCAAGTAGTTTCTTTAAAGTGCATTTGGAAACGATAGAACAGCCTTCCCTAGTGGACAATGTCATTAAGTTTATTTTTATCTTAATGATATTGCGCTTAGGGAAGGCTGTTTTTTTGGTCTGGTTGGATTGTCCTGTGGACTGATTATCATTCGAATGATAGATCACTGATAATATCAATGATAAGCTATATAGAGGAAGAGTATTTGATCGGACGGAGAAGGTTAAGCATAACAACGTCGTTCTTAGAGTTCACTGTCCGCGCTGCGTACCGTACCACTTTTCGGTTTGTTACGATAAAAGAACCAACATTCGTTAAGTAGCTTAATCTGGCGGCTGTCTTTTTTGTGGAATGCACGCATGAGTTGATTGCAGAGCCATTGAGGCAAGGGTATCTCCTCCTCTTGCATAATTCATCTGTATGTTAGCATATGTGATAACAGCCTGGCCTGTGCAAATGAACCATTGACATTAGAAAATTCAGGTATAGGTTGGATTGATTACAGTTAGCGTACCGTTGTGGACTAGAGGTATATAGCAAAAAAACGCACACCCATAGATGGGGATGCGTTTTGTTTATGCCGCGCTAACTTTTTCAAGATGAATTCAGTTGAATTATAGCGTTTCCATCTCTTCTTCATACCATTGTTCTAATTGAGCTTGAAGTGCTCGAATCTCAGTGAGTAAGGAAATTAACGGATAATGGCTCTCATGTAATTCGGCAAAACTATGCTCAAGCGCGTTGATATAGTCTAGACCTCCAACAATAGAGAGTTGTTCATCCAGCAGATCCAGTTGGTCACATTCGGCAATTGCTCGGGGCAGAACGGGTACGTTGGGTGCGGTGAGTTTATTGATCTCTTTGTGTAGGCGCAGATTAAGGGCGCTGAGCTGATAAGCATAATCGGCAGGCATTTCTACAAATTGTAATTGTTGTTCCAGTTGCAGGATGACGTAGCGCATTGTAGGCATAACGAGTAATAATCTCCCCTCATACATTCTACTTGACAGTGTAGCCTAGGAAACGGTTAGAATTCAAGTATTATAAGAGGTTGTTCAAAAAGTCCGCTTTTGATTACGAAGGATGCCTTGATGCATCTCAGCATCGAAGATGGGATTCAGCCGAAATAAGTGGATGCTTACGAAGCTTGTTTCCTTCGGAAACAATGTAGTTGCTCACGTAGTTTTGCCTACGCTCCGCTACTCCATTTCTAACTTCATACCATCTCCTTGGTACTGAAAACCGCCCTTTTTGAACACGCATTATGCGGGAAAATCAATCGTGCAATCGGTGTGAAAGGAGAGGGATCGATGGAGAATGAAGAACTACAACAATGGATTGAACAGGTATCCTTAGATCATTTCGGGGTTCCGTTCACCCATGAGGCGTTGTTTAATCGGCGGTTAACGACTACGGGTGGACGATATATGCTTAAGAGTCATCGGATTGAGATCAATCCGCATCAGCTTGAAGTGTATGGGAGAGAAGAAGTCGAGAAGATTATTAAACATGAGCTCTGTCATTATCATCTGCATATTCGTGGACGTGGTTATCAGCACCGTGATCCTGAATTCAAGGCTTTATTACAAAAGGTTGGCGGATCTCGCTTCTGCCAGTCTCTTCCCGGCAGTAAGGGTCGGAAGCCGCTACCTTATCGTTATAAATTGGTATGTAAGAGCTGTGGTACTGAATATTTACGCAAACGAAAAGTAGACCCCAAGCGTTACCGTTGCGGACGATGTGCAGGTAAACTAAAGATGGTAGACCTGTAAGATAAACTCTTTATTAGAATGAAAATGAGTCCTGTTGACTTGGCTCTTTAATCATGATAAATTAAATTTATTCAAGATTAATATTCCCTGATAGCTCAGTTGGTAGAGCACTCGACTGTTAATCGAGTTGTCACAGGTTCGAGCCCTGTTCGGGGAGCCATTCTTGGAGAGATACCCAAGTGGCTATAAGGGGACCCTCTGCTAAGGGGTTAGGCTGCGTAAGCGGTGCGAGGGTTCGAATCCCTCTCTCTCCGTACTGAATAAACTTCCCTGCAAAGGGATGAGAACCCTAGAGGTTCGTCGAAGCATAAGCTTCGTTAGCGATACTTCACAGTCTCGAACGAAGTGAGAGTACCCCTCTCTCTCCGTTCTGAATAAAAAAACGTATAAATGTAAATCCCCACCGGATTGAGCGATAATTGCTCCAGCCGGTGGGGATTTTTTGTTGTTTCGATATGCTTCGATTACGATAACTTAAATCATCCTGTTTAAAAGGAAATGTTGAGTGCTTCGTATAGCCCTTTCTTACCTGTCTCTGTTAATTCAACGGAGCGACTTCCCTTCATTTGTCGTGTCCAGTCTAGTTGAGATAATCGACGGTTCAATTGTTCTCCGAGCAAGCCGGAAAGGTGGTGTCGTCGTTCGCTCCAATCCAGACATTTACGAGCCAGCGCACGGCGTGATCCGGGTTTGACCTGAAGCTCGATTCCAAACGAGGCAAACCAGTCGTATCCTTTCGTTGTAATCGTAAAGTCTTTGTTTTCCTCGTCTTGTGGCTCAATTAAATATCCCTCACGCAGCAAAGCCTCACACAGGGCGATTCCCAGCTTTCCAGCCAAGTGACCGTAACAAGTTCTAGCGAAGCTCAGATGACGCAGTTGATCAGATTGTTTGAGTGAACGTACTTGTACAGGAGGGGCAATGTTGGCCATGGACTCGATCAAAAAAGCAATCTCTTGATTGGCCAAACGGTAATAGCGATGTCTGCCTTGTTTCTCAACGACCAATAACCCGCCCTCGACCAATTTGCTCAGATGATTACTTGCTGTCTGGGGAGTAACTTTAGCCATATAAGCAAGTTCGCCTGCAGGTAAAGCTCGTCCATCCAGCAATGCTTCTAAGAAGATGGCGCGACTTGGATCAGCAATTAATGACGCAATAATCGTTATATTCGGATATGTACTCATACTTCGATGATACTTGAACTATAGGCGTATTACAATCGATCTGAGACGAATGCTCAGGACTACGTAAAGGGGAACTAGGTAAATGAATGGGAATAGGAGAGGGAGAATGGATGAAGCAGGAACAACCACAACTACAGCAACAATCGCAGGAACCGCAACCCAAATATGAGCGCCTTGAACAATCAAATGGAGAACAAGAACCAAGCTCCAACAACGACGTATATCCACAACATATAGGAGATACGCATGATACGGAAACGATACAACCGAGTATTTTATACTATGGTACCCCAGTGATGATGCTTAGCACGCTTAATGAGGACGGTTCGACTAATTTATCCCCGTTATCTTCTTCTTGGGCATTAGGGGATTGTCTCGTACTTGGTATCGGGATTCAAGGGAAGGCATACGAGAATTTGATACGACACCCAGAGTGTGTTGTTAACCTACCGGAAGCTTCGATGTGGAAACAAGTTGAGGTGTTGGGGAAATTCACAGGGGTAACTCCAGTACCTGAGGCCAAGCAACAGATGGGCTATACATTTTGTCAGGATAAATTTAACGCTACAGAACTTACACCTCAGAATTCAGTCGAGGTTGTGCCACAGCGAATTGCAGAATGCCCGATCCAGATTGAGGCTTCTGTCCAGCACATTCGTATTCCGGAGCATACACCCTATATGGCTATTGTGGAAGTGAAGGCGATGAAAGTTCATGCTCATTCCAAGATCATCTCAGGCACAAACAAAATTAATCCCGAGGCATGGCGACCGCTTATCTATAACTTCCGGCATTATTATGGGCTTGGAGCGAAGTGTGGAGAGAACTTCCGGGCGGACAAGGTGTAAGAGGAAGGGGAAATATCATAACCTCATACTTTGGACAAAAGTAAACAAGCACAGCCTCTTAGAAAGAGACCGTGCTAGAATTTTATATTTTGATATGCGCACACAATGAGTGAAATGTTACAGATTGCCTTCGCTAACACCTGCTGGTGGATTGATCGGCTTACCTTCAAGCACGGAATAGATAGCATGAGCTACGCCGTGCTCTACATTGGTCAATGTGATAGCTTTAGCTAGTGCTTTAATTTCCGGTTCTGCGTTGCCCATCGCGATTCCGAGCCCTGCCATTTGCAACATGGATACGTCATTGAAGTTGTCCCCGATCGAGACGGTATCTTCCATAGCAATGTTTAGGTGAGCTGCAAGCTTAGACAAGGCATTACCTTTGGATACATCAGGATGCTGCATCTCGAAGTTGTGTTCAGAAGATACAACCATCGCGACATCCGAACGTGCTGCAAAGTATTGTCTACCTTCACGTAATTGATCCGGATTCATGGAGAAGGCCATAATATTGTAGATGTGTGCTTCTGCAGGGATTTCCTGATGTGAGTTCACGCGGTGGTAATCCTTCTTGTCGTAATGCTTCTTAACAGCTCGGATGAGGCGTGCAACGTCTTCGCTAGGGCTTGCACCTAGAATGCGATCCATCTCGGCAAGCATCGCGTTATGACTGTTGATTGGAGCATAGATCCCCTGCTGCGTGGAGGCTTCATAATAGCAATCGTGATCCTCCAGCCATTGCATAACAGAGGCAGCTGTTTCGCGTTCCAATGGGAGGTGGAAGAGACGTTCTCCATTCTCATCATGGATGGTTGCGCCATTTGAACCGATAACCGGTGTTTTAATTCCTCCTTCTAGAGAAATATTAACAACATCGGAATACACGCGACCTGTTGCAATTGTCACCCGTAGACCTTCTTGCTGTGCACGGTGAATTGCGGCTGCGTTCTCAGGGCTAATCTGGCTGTCTCTGTTCAATAACGTTCCATCTAAATCTGTAGCAAACAATTTCATATACTTACAACTCCTTATCTTCTGTAGGTTCAGGAATGAGAATCTCGACTTGTTGTTCGGCTAGAAAAGTACGCCATTCCGGCGATGGCCATTGGTTCGTAATTAATATGTCTACTAGAGACCAATCGGCAAAGCGATAACCATAACGTTTGTTAAACTTAGAATGGTCTGCGAGTACAATAACTTGTTTGGCTGCTTGCATCATACGGTATTTAATCTTGCCTTCTTCTTCGGAGGCACTGAAGCCATCCATGGTAAGACCACCAATGCCGATAAAAGATTTGTCTACATAATAGTGAGAGAGGGTTTCAATCACAGGAGCGCCATAAACATAGCGTTGCTCTTTATCAACTTTACCACCAAGCAAACGAATTTCGACGGAGGCATGATTGGAGAGAAGGTCAGCTGAATGCATGGAGTTCGTAATGACAGTGCAGGATTTACCGTTGAGATTCTCGGCACAGGCTTGCACTGTAGTTGAGGCATCCAGAATGATATTCTCACCTTGACGAACGATAGCTGCAGCAAGTTTGCCAATGGCTCTTTTTTCCTCTGAGACATAGAGTAAGCGGTCTTTGTAGGATCTGAATTCTTGCGGAGGAGAGGGGAGAATCGCGCCGCCACGCGTCCGGATAATGCTATCCTGCTCTTCAAGCTTAATGAGATCTCTACGAGCGGTGTCCCGGGATACGTCAAAGAGTGAACCGATCTCCTCGACAGAGATGCGATTGTGTTTACGTAAGTGTTCTATAATAAGCTGCATGCGTTCCTCTTGAAACAAACGTGCCGCCTCCTTATACAGGGATGACCGTGTTATATATCTATATTTTTAATTATAAGTAGTTATAATGTTATTTGCAATATTATAAGTGAATATCAGTTTTTATAAGTAATTTGACGTATCTTTTACATATACAAGCGATTCTAATGACATATCTCTGAAAGGCTACTTGTTGATTTCTTTGTAGCTGAAAACTTCTTTCAAAAAAAGTGTTGCACTATTTCGAATAATCATGGTATACTCATTCTTGTCGCCAAGAAAGACAACTTGTTATTAAGGCCCGTTGGTCAAGGGGTTAAGACACCTCCCTTTCACGGAGGTAACAGGGGTTCGAATCCCCTACGGGTCATATCTTCACCACCTTTTTAATCGAAGGAAACCTCGCAAGTCATTGTTCTACGTAAGAGATGATCATGGCACATCAGGGTGAAGTTACAGCAAGAGCCATTAGCTCAGTTGGTAGAGCACCTGACTTTTAATCAGGGTGTCGAAGGTTCGAGCCCTTCATGGCTCACCATTTTTACAATTGAATATGCGGTCGTGGTGGAATGGCAGACACGCTATCTTGAGGGGGTAGTGGGCGTACGCCCGTGGAGGTTCGAGTCCTCTCGACCGCATCACAGTATTAGGAAGTAGACTCTCATGGTTATCCATGGGGGTCTATTTTTGTCTAAAAGCCAGTGATCGGATTTATCGTAGGATTAGTGGCTGAGGATTCATGGAGGTTGTGGTATAATTATGTATATTGTGTTGTCCGTGATTCATTAGGATAAGAAGATTATTATCGTTGGAAGGCGGTCCTGTATGCAGTCAA
The DNA here is from genome assembly GCF_036884255.1 of Paenibacillus tundrae. Taxonomy (NCBI): domain Bacteria; kingdom Bacillati; phylum Bacillota; class Bacilli; order Caryophanales; family Paenibacillaceae; genus Paenibacillus; species Paenibacillus tundrae. The sequence continues at coordinate 1,537,084 of NZ_CP145605.1, forward strand.
TATATGAGCGAATTGAACACCTGATTGCTGAACGAGGAATGACGAAGAAGGCTTTCTGTCAACAACTGAAGATTAGTACGGGTAATTTGGGTGATTGGAAACGTGGGAAATCCACGCCGAGTACGAATAAGCTGATTGAGATCGCTGCGTTTTTTGATGTGAGTCTGGACTGGCTCATGATTGGTCGTCCGTCGAAGGAAGCGATGGTACGGGAAAAACGAGAGGATTATTTTTTTGACGTGTTGCGGCAATTGAATTGCCAAGAGAGTGAATTGACGACTGAAGAGCAGTCTTTTATTAGTGAATACATTGAGTTTACCCGCTACCGTAAATCGAAGGAGAGCCGGAATACGCAGGATTTCCGTTATGAGCAAGAACGCAAAACGGAAGAGGATGAATCGCTCTAGCTTGAGCGCTGATTTAGTCTCTGGTTCGTGATATATAGTTTCTACCTATGAGAAACTCTTGAATACCCGTTGTTATGCGGGTACTCAAGGTTTTTTTGTTGTTTCTCATAAGAAGTTGTAGATCGTATATTCATTTACGGAAGGTTAAAGCTCCGCTACCAAGTAGTTGGGGGCGGATTGTATTCCAGATGTGCAGGCATTGTTCTTGGAGCTCCCAAGCTGCGGTGCCGAGTATACGGACGCCGATCCCACCAGCGGCCAGTAGACTAGCTCCAGCCAGCATGCGTCCATCTGGAGGGAGGGCTGAACGTATGAGCTCTAACTGTGTTACCCCGAGATTGGGGGCGATCATCCACAATGCTGCGGTATGAGTGTAGTGAAGTAAGGCAGCGGATTGTCTAGGGTCGTTGACTGTTGGTTCTAATCCGAATCGATCCCAGACGGCAAGTTGTTGCCCCTGCCAAATTTCCGTTAAACTGCGATACCTATTGAATTGAAAAGCCTCTCCCCGGTGAATGCGTCCAGCTGACCATACATCCGCATAGGCAAGTATGCAATTTCCCTCTAATTCAAAGATGGCGTGAAGTGATGAAGAACTACCTTTGAACGGGATAACGCATTCGGGAAAATACTCCAGCACCGCTCCTTGCTCCAACCGGAAGTGATGGTGGATTGAAGAGGGCAGAGATGGTGTTGGGTGAAGACGAGTGGCTGACGTACTACTCAGCATCACATGAGTGTCTTGGCCTAAATGCCAGTTGGAATGATAATGATCTCCATTCAGGACGCCTGGCGAGACATCGGAGGTATAAATGCAAAGTCCATCTCTGTCGCCGGGTGAACGAAAGGAACGGCTGAATCGAAGAGGGGCACTGTAATATCGATCTGTCATGACGGTGCGCCCGCCTTGAAGGGCGAAAGTTGCCTGTAGCTCGCTGCGGCGTATCGCGGCTCCTTCAACATGAACGTCCGATTCGATTGTACCTTCTGATCGTGAGGAATTAGGGTTAATGGGTGTGGGCGGAACCATGGCCATGTGTATGTGGATGCGCAGCGGCATCGTCATCCATATATTGATGTTCAAGCCAATGAACGATCTCGGAGACACCTTCGCCACTCATTAGATTGGACATGACATAAGGGCGTCCTTCACGTACTCGCTCAGTATCTTCCTGCATGACCTGTAAGCTTGCGCCGACATAAGGCGCTAGATCGGTCTTGTTGATGAGTAGTAGATCGGAACGTGTAATTCCGGGACCTCCTTTACGAGGTAATTTCTCCCCTTGAGCAACGTCGATAATGTAGATGAAAACATCTGCTAGTTCAGGGCTGAACGCCGCGGATAGATTGTCCCCGCCGCTTTCGATAAAGATGAGTTGCAGGTCAGGGAAACGTTCAATGAGTTCGTCAACAGCTTCAAAATTCATGGAAGCATCCTCGCGGATGGCGGTGTGAGGGCATCCGCCTGTTTCGACACCGATAATACGTTCGGGTGCGAGTGCGTTTTGGCGTAATAGGATCTCGGCATCCTCTTTGGTGTAAATATCATTCGTAATCACTGCGAGACTGTAACGGGTACGCAGTGCCTTGGATAACTTCTCTACTAATGCGGTTTTGCCTGAACCTACAGGACCTCCAATTCCAATCCTCATCGGACGACTCCGGTCAAACGTTTTGCGTTCCCATTCTGGGTGATGTGTATGATCTGCTCCTCCGCACATAACAATTCCTCCTTCGTTTTTTCTTCAAGATTGAGCGTGTGTGAATGCCCTTATATCAGGACATAAACAGACGTGCGGGTAAACTTTCATGCCTCATAGCGTAGATTTCTTGCGCGATACCAAAACTATGCATGTCATCTGGATCGTCGCCGCGGACTTGGTTCCATTCAAGTTCAATGACGTCTAATAGAGTTTGGATGAGCATTTGAGCTTCGGTCTGCCCGATGGGCAGAAGGCGTAATGCACTGTTCACATAGGCATTAACGGAAGTGTAGAGATGTCCGATGACGGCTTCATCCAATCCGATATCCAACCTGTGATTAATGTAACCCTGAACGGTTGTGATCCCGCAAAAGGCACCATGCTCATGGATGGCGGTGTCGATAAGGGAAAAGTCCATCTGTGGATAGAGTGAGTGTGCTAATTTCAGTAGTCGCTTACCCATTTTATGTCCGCTTTCCCTGAGTTCGCGTGGTGTGCGTTGGGCATGAACCTGCTTGTCATACAGGGCGAGAAGGGCGGCATTCTCCTCATCTATTGCCTCGTAAACACCCTTGATCGCAAGCCCGTCGAGGCGAACAAGGCTAGCATGGAGTTGGCTACGGATGAATGTTTCGAGTTCGCTCGTTGTCCGTACGCTACCATCATGGGTGTATGCCTCCAAGCCGAATGAATGTGAGAATCCGCCGATGGGCAGAGCGGAGTCTAAGAGTTGAACGTATCGAAGTAGCTTTGTGCCACTATGCATCATGAGAAGCTCCGCCCCTTTGTCAAAACATGAAATAACGCTGAGCCATAGGTAATTCATCTGCGGGTTCACACGTAAGGAGTATGCCGTCGGCGCGCACCTCATACGTTTCGGGGTCTACCTCAATGGTGGGGGTCACATCGTTGTGAATCATGTCTTTCTTATTTACTGTGCGGCAGCCCTTCACAGGCTCGACACGCTTGTGAAGCCCGAGTTTTTCTTTGATGCCGGCATCTGCCGCGGCTTGGGAAACGAAAGTGATGGAGCCTTTGGGCAATGCGCTGCCATAAGCGCCGAACATGGGTCTGCCAAACACGGGTTGAGGTGTTGGGATTGAAGCGTTGGGATCACCCATCTGGGCAAAAGTGATCATGCCTCCCTTGATTACCATCTCGGGTTTGACGCCGAAATAGGCGGGATTCCAGAGTGTGAGATCGGCGAGTTTACCAACTTCGACGGAGCCGACGAGATGGCTGATTCCGTGAGCAATAGCTGGATTAATCGTGTATTTGGCGATATACCGCTTGATGCGATCGTTATCAGCTGGTGAACTTGGATTGATGTCCAGTTTGCCACGTTGCTTTTTCATTTTGTCTGCCGTTTGCCATGTTCGTATGATGACTTCTCCAACACGTCCCATAGCCTGGGAGTCGGAACTGATGATGCTGAATACACCAAGATCATGCAAAATATCTTCCGCGGCGATCGTCTCGGGTCGGATCCGAGAATCTGCAAAAGCAACATCCTCAGGGATAGATGGGTCTAAATGGTGGCAGACCATCAGCATATCCAAATGCTCTTCTACTGTATTTCGTGTGTAAGGTCTGGTGGGGTTAGTGGAAGAAGGAATGACATAGGATTCACCGGCTGCTCGAATAATGTCGGGTGCGTGGCCGCCGCCTGCGCCTTCTGTGTGGTAGGTGTGTATGGTACGACCGTTAATGGCTGTGAGTGTGTTCTCCAAGAATCCGGTTTCGTTCAAGGTATCAGTATGGATGGCTACCTGCACATCATGCTCGTCAGCAGCAGTCAGACAGGCATCGATTGCACTTGGGGTTGTACCCCAATCTTCATGGAGCTTGAGTCCAATTACCCCTGCTTGAATCTGTTCAATTAAAGGGGCTGTAGTGGAGCTATTTCCTTTGCCGAGAAAGCCAATATTCATAGGGAAGGCTTCTGCTGATTCCAGCATGCGATGGATGTGCCAAGCTCCTGGTGTGCAAGTTGTTGCTTTTGTTCCTGTGGCAGGCCCTGTGCCGCCGCCAATCATGGTGGTAACACCAGAAGATAATGCCGTCTGAATCTGTTGTGGACAGATAAAATGAATATGGGTATCGATCCCGCCTGCAGTTACGATCATTCCTTCGCCAGCGATGATTTCCGTGGAAGCGCCTATAATGAGTGAGGGGTCGACGCCGTCCATCGTATCGGGATTGCCGGATTTTCCTATGGCGCAGATGAGTCCATCGCGGATACCGATATCGGCTTTGACGATTCCCCAATGATCAATGATGATTGCGTTGGTGATTACAGTATCAGGGGTGCCATCACTACGAAGGGCATATGCGGATTGACCCATGCCGTCGCGGATGACTTTGCCGCCGCCGAACTTGCTCTCGTCTCCGTAGATGGCATAATCGTGTTCGATCTCAGCCCAAAGTTCTGTATCTGCTAGTCGGACGGCATCGCCGGTTGTCGGCCCGAACATGGAAGCATATTGCTCACGGCTCATTGATTTCATGGAGAATCACTCCCATCCTGCTTCAGTGGGGCAAAAGTCTTCAGGAACGTGTCTAGCTTCTGAGAATCGGGAGGGTGATCTATGGCGCCTTCGGTTAAACCGTTAAAACCATAGATTTGTCGTTTGCCGCCAAATGTCGTAAGTTCGATAGGTTTCTCCTCACCGGGCTCAAACCGAACAGCAGTACCTGCCGGGATATGCAGGCGATGTCCATAAGCCGTTATGCGATCGAATTCCAATGCAGCATTAACCTCGTAGAAATGCACGTGGGAACCGACTTGTACGGGACGATCCCCGCGGTTCAAAACAAGTAATCGCGCTGTTGGGCGATTGGGGTGACAGATGATTTCGTCCTGCTTCAAACGATATTCACCAGGAATCATGATGTTCTCCTGCCTTTCTTAGCGTATGGGCTCGTGTACGGTAACGAGCTTTGTACCATCGGGAAAAGTAGCTTCTACCTGTACCTCGGGAATCATATCCGGTACACCTTCCATGCAGTCCTCACGTTTCAAAATGGTACCGCCGTATCGCATCAATTCTGCAACACTCATTCCGTCACGCGCGCGCTCCATGAGTTCAGAGGTCAGTAGGGCGATAGCTTCGGGAACATTTAACTTAAGTCCTCGGCCTTTGCGTTCCCGGGCGAGGTTAGCGGCTACGGTAACCAGGAGTTTTTCCTTTTCCTGCTCAGTCCAGTGCAATGTAATCCGACCTTTCCCATATGAAGTCAGTCTTGATCTCTTTTGAAGACAAACGAAAGCATGTTCATCTAATATAGAATATTATGTTAAATATACTCACACAGGGTAGGTTCGTTGTCAATGGGATTTGAATAATATTGGCATTTTATATCCATTATAATGGGTTGATGTGTTATATATATTGACATTTAAGTTTGGTGCTTCTTTGAATGCCGCATTATTAGAGGCTGGGATGAGAATAAGGGAGGAGTGGGTGCTTGAGGGGTTGAAGCGTACTCTTCGGGATAGAATCGTCCGAAGGCATTCAGCCTTCGGCGCTAACAGGATTAGAGTTCATCTATCACTACCCGAGAATACCGGAATATTGTGGGTACAGTCTGCGGATGCAATCTGGGCAAATGTCATGGGTGAACTCGGCATGAGTGTGCTTTCTGAGATAACTCTCGACGGAGTTCCATGTATCCTGTTCATCCTTAATTTGTTTACATACGGCACATATAGGAAGGAGTCCGTGTAGTGTACGTACCTCAGATAATGCTTGTTGAAGTTGCTGCTCGGCTTGTTTCTGTTCTGTGACATCGGTGTGGGCGATTAAGGCGAGTTCAGAGCTACATGGTGACTCAGTTGTTGGTAAGGGAGTGAGTTCTATGCGGAACCACCTTTGTTTCGAATTGGGAAGGCGTATCGCAATGTCGTATGTATGGTTGCTGTCAAATGGTGTTCGGATGTTTTTGAGTCGCTGGATCGTCTTATTGCTCTGATGATCTCGCTCAGGTGACGTCCATGCCTCTAGTAGATTGAGGTAAGGCAGTGTGCCGGATTCGGAATAAAAGAACGCTGGTAAGTGTGTAAAGTTGTACGTTTGACCAAGTCCTTGTCGCCAAGCGTTGTTGCAGCTACGAATGATCCAGTTGTTATCTACGATAATGAGTTGGTGGCGCATAAATTGATAAGATAGTTTCTCTAGATCGGTTGTTAAGTACCGCATTGGTCGAAACCCTCCTTATGTTCATTTGGCGAATGAGGCATGGTGATCTGCTAACGGAGATCGTCTGGAATTTGTAAAATATCTGCGACCTGATTCCGGAATCGGGTAGCCTTGCGTGTGCCGTGAATTAGGTTGGATAGACGGTATGGTGGGATGTCGTGTTGTTCGCAAAAGGTCTTCTGATCCATCTGGAGTTCGGTTAAACGGCGTTTGATGGCCCATCCGAATGGGGTCACGGGTTTCTTTTTGTTCAAAAGGGTTCACCCCTAGGTTAAAAGTAGTATTCAGTCGCTCCTACTTCGGGTAGAATGTAGGGAGATGCGCGCTGTATATTTCATTATATACGTTATTACGTCATGTAACAATTAAAAAAGACGGAAATAAGTGTATTTTATGATTTAAAATGACGTAAATTCGCAAATTCATCCATAAATGAATAACAACAAAAACACGCCAGCAAAGGAGTTGCGGCGTGTTTTTGTTCAATTGGAGAGGTATGTGTTGCGGGAGGATTCGTGGCACGCAGCTATGCTTTGAATGCATGTAACCCTGCGCCAAGCATGTGGAAGCTTGGGAATAGTGACTTCATAGACGTCGCTGTTGCTTGTGCTGGTTCATCCGCAACGGAGGCGCTGACGGTATTCCATTCATGCTCCAGGTCTGTGGTTAGGTGAACCAGCAGTTCCTGTATGTTTTGACGATCAAGGGGGATGGCTTTCGAGGCTTCCGTTATGCATGCGTTTGAGGCTGAGTGGAGATAACCGAGAACCGCCTCCTCGACGGGGATATCGAGGTAGTGGTTAATCCAGGCGTGAACAGTGGATAGGCATCCAACTGAATTATAGGTGGACAGGGTGTGCTCGAGTTTTCTAAAGTCGATCCAGGGATGGAGGGCTTGAGCGAGCTTGATTAACCGTTTGCCCATAGCAGAGGAGTGTTCCCTGAGATCTGGAGGGGTTCGCTGAACGTGGACTAGTTTGTCAATAAGAGCTGTTCGCCATGTGTCCTTCTGATCCGCTGCACTGTAGATGCCCTTAATCGCCATTCCTTCCAGGCGCACAATGCTCGGATGTAATTGACAACGCATGAATGATTCCAGGTCTGCTACGTTGCGGATTGAACCTTCTGCTATAAGTGCATCCATGCCGAATGAATGAGTGAACCCTCCGACTTGAATAGAGGAATCAAGCAGTTTGACATAATCGAGCAGCTTATTCCCACGGTTCACGATCTTTCGCCTCCTATGTTCGTTAAATGTTATTATATATAACATTTTATTTCGTTTTGAAGCTGTTTATGAGTTTGAATCCGAATTATATGATATATATATTCACATAATTATCCGCTTTTTGTCAATTAAATCTTGTTAATTTTGTTTTATTTTCTTTATATGTTATTTAAAATAACGTACTGAGTTATATATTGGAGTGTGTGTGATAATCTTGTCATTGGAAGAGAAGTAGTAAAAGTAATATTAGTGATTATTCCATTGGCTTGCTCATTGAAGCTTATCAAGGGTAAATGAACTACAAAAATAGGTCGAACTCAAGGATATGCAACTGCTGTGGAAATATGACGATTCATGCAGGTAGAGGGGGAATTATCGTGTGAAAAAGCTGAATTTAAAAAGTACTTTACTTTTATAATGAAACCCGGTATAATCATTTTTGTTGCCGATAATTTACGACATGCGGTCGTGGTGGAATGGCAGACACGCTATCTTGAGGGGGTAGTGGGCGTATGCCCGTGGAGGTTCGAGTCCTCTCGACCGCATCATAATGCAAGACAGAAGAAGCTTCCGAACTCGGAAGCTTCTTTTTTTGTTTCTACCGTTTTTATTTTATTCTAATCATTAAGCCCGACCGATTTGAAGTAAACGTACGATTTCGCCATCGATAAGCTCTCTACTTACTTGGATGAATCCTAACGATTCATATAACGTCCCGGCGATTCGATTGTCTGGTCGATGTCCAATCATAATCCTTGTACCATTAGAATTACGTCTACTTCTCCGAAACATTGCAGTAAGTACTTTTTTCATACCACATCACTCCTCTCAACAGAACACTCTAATGTATATCCTGGGCCCTTATGCCAAAATAAGCTCGTGAGTGCAAAAAAAAGCCACCGACTAGAGAATTCCTGCTTAAAGCTGTGGTCTCCGGTTAGATGGCTGTTGGTTGTTCAATTTATTTTTTTAGTAATTTCTCGATGTCAGCTTCGATCTGATCAGGAGTTGTTTTGGGTGCGTAACGCTTTACGACACGTCCGTCTTGATCCACTAGGAATTTAGTGAAATTCCATTTGATTGCTTTGGAGCCGAGTAGGCCTGGAGCCTCTTTGGTGAGATGCTGGAACAGGGGGTGAGCGTTCGATCCGTTGACATCGATCTTCTCGAACATCGGGAAGCTTACACCATAGTTCATTTGACAGAACTCAGCAATATCATCGGATGAGCCTTTTTCCTGTGCAAACTGATTGCTCGGGAATCCGAGAACTTCAAAATTGCGATCTTTGAATTTATTGTACAGCTCTTGCAGCCCTTCGAATTGTGGTGTCAATCCACACTTACTAGCTGTATTCACAATAAGCAGCACTTTGTTTCGGTATTGAGACATTTCTTGTTCTTGGCCTCGAAGGGTATTAACTTTGTATTCATAAACGGTCATGAAAATCGCCTCCTATATCGAATGAATGATTCCTTTTTCGTATATATCTATTATATTGGTTACAATTAAATAATGCAAAACTAATATTGGATAATTATAGTTTTAGCTCTTTTTGAGCTTGAATTGGTCTTCATATGGACGAATAGGTAGAAGATTTTTGTGATCACGAGAATTAGAGAGCTTAGGGGAGATGGATGAAGCAAAAATATGTTGTAAGCGATATCATTGGGTTGAAACGGCATAAATCCGTCGATTCGGTGATCTATGTACACTTTACATCAACATGACCTCGGTGTATGATTCATATCGTAATTTCTAATTTAATTTCTATTGTACATGAAAAAACGAAACAAACGATAATATCGATCTAATCAGTAATGATGTAAGAACGATGTTTTAATCGCTGAGTTTCCATTCATTCATGGGTGGAAAACGGGGGAACCAACAGGATGCGCTGTTCTAGGACGGTATGGATCCATGGGGTGAATTTTCCGGTAACAGCCGGAAATAGGGCGACTCTCGCGCCCGAATCCGTCAGCTAACCTCGTAAGCGTTAAAGGGAGAGGCAACAAGCCGTACGCTGGTTCATGGTGTTTTTGCCATGGATTCTTTAAGAAGCGTCCGGGAGGCCTTGGTCCCCCACGCTTCTTTTTTGTTGTCTTTTCACGCTAAGGGAGGAACGAATGATGGATAATGAGATGATTTTAGTAACTGCTCCGAACGAAGCGGGGCGCAAATTTATCAAACTATTGATGTACAAAAAAATGCCGTTTGCCGTTCTGACCAACAGTGCAGGGGAAGAGCGGAAACTCCGGAAGTTCGGGGTAGAGCATGTCATTCGCATGAACACGGCTGCGGCAGAGAAATGGTTTTTACCTCAGAGTAGTGTAGGTAATGTTTTTATTTTTGAGAATAGTCTGAACTTGACCTGCCGTTATTTGCAGATCTGTCGTTCGTGGACATCTAAGTCGCTGTGTGTGATTACAGAACAGAGCCATCCAAAAGGAATTTATCGAGGCATGGGTGCCGATCGGATTGTCTATTCATTAAACGGAGAAGTGGGCTTCCTGCTTAACGGTTGATGCTGCAACCGATGATTGCTCCCTTGTCAGGTGCCTGATATAATTGAACGAATAGATCATTAAACTTATGAACAAAGGGTAAACGGAATTTTGAGGAGACTCATGCATGAAGTGGGTCTTCTTTTTTATTGTTTAGGGGATGTAGCAAGATAAGGAGGAATAGTTGTGCCAGATGTACGTGGGTTAAAATGGTTGTTCTTCGATGTAGGAGATACGCTAGTGGACGAATGGGAGCCTGTAGACGATATTATCGGTCAGTTCGTGAGAGAAGCCTGTGCACTTGGATATCCGGTGCAGATCGAGACTGTACGGGAGATATTTGTCACCTGTTACCGAAACTACGAGGCATGGCCAATGAAAGTGGCGATACGTACGTTGATTAGCGATGAACAGCATAGAGAGCAGATCCAGGCTAAATTAAAGTTTCGTAAAGAGCTTGAGCAACCCTATGCGTGTGCTGGTTCAGTGCTGAAATCACTGTCACGATATTATCGAATTGGCATCATTGCTAATCAGAGTCCGGGTACGGAGGAACGGTTAGAGCGTTACGGCTTGCGTAAGTATGTGAATGTACTTGCTTGTTCTGCTGAAGAAGGAGTGTCTAAGCCTGATCGTGAACTGTATGCAGTGGCATTGAAGCAGGCGGGATGCAAGGCTGAGGAAGCAGTTATGATCGGAGATCGCATCGATAATGACATCGTTCCGGCGAAGAAGCTGGGAATGCGAACGATACGCATTTTACAGGGGTATGGACGGTTCCAGCCTGAGCTTGAAGATCAGGATCACCCGGATTGGACAATTGATAATTTAGAGCAGCTTCTTCCTTTGCTTTTACCAGATCAAGACTAGGAGATACATACTCCAAAATAAGATTTATGCTGATGACCCTACTGGAGCATATCGTTCTAGAAAAGGATAAATAAGAGCCGACCATTTCAAGTGAACGTTTCACTTGGATGAGTCGGCTCTTTTTATTTGAATTAAAACAGCGCGATGGTCTGAATAATGAGATACACATTCAGGACAACGATGACTGCAGCGATGATCCAGGACGTAATTTTCAACCACAGTTTGTTAGCGAATGCACCCATACTCTTCTTATCACTTGTAAACATGACCAGCGGAATAACCGCAAAAGGAAGCTGTAAGGAAAGTACAACTTGGCTTAGGATCAGAAGTTCCTCTGTTCCATGCTCTCCTGCAATAGCGGTCACAATGACGGCAGGAATGATTGCAATCAGGCGAGTGACTAGACGTCGCAGCCATGCAGGAATTCGAATGTTGAGGAACCCTTCCATAACAATCTGTCCGGCCAGAGTGCCAGTGAGTGTCGAGTTTTGACCTGATGCCAATAGAGCAACGCCGAACAGAACACTTGCAACAGTGGTACCGAGCAGGGGTGTGAGCAGATGGTAAGCATCTGCAATCTCGGCAACCTGTGTCATACCAGCACTATGGAATACTGCCGCAGATACGATCAAGATCGCTGCGTTGATGAACAGCGCGAGTGTAAGTGCAATCGTGGAATCCATCGTTGTATAACGAATGGCTTCTTTTTTACCCTGCGGTGTCTGTTCGATCTGACGTGTCTGCACAATGGAGGAATGCAGATACAAGTTATGCGGCATGACGGTAGCTCCAATAATACCAATCGCGATGTAGAGCATCGCCGGATTCTGTAGAATTTCAGTGCTAGGTACAAAACCGTGAAGCACTCCGCCCATATCGGGTTTTGCTAAAAATAGATCAATACCGAAACAAAGGGCGATAGTCGCCATAAGCACAATTACAAGGGTTTCGAGCGCCCGGAAGCCTTTATTCTGTAACACTAAGATTAATAGTACGTCCACAGCTGTAATAATCACGCCATATAACATCGGAATGTTGAACAGCAGCTTCAAGGCAATAGCGGAACCAATAACTTCCGCGAGATCGGTGGCTGCAATGGCAAGTTCGCAGAGTACCCAGAGCATAATAACCACCGGCATACTGAAGCGTTCACGACAGGCTTGAGCTAGATCGCGTCCTGTGACGATCCCGAGCTTACCCGCGAGTGATTGCAGCACAACAGCCATCAGGTTCGAGATTAGAATAACGGACAGTAGTGTATAACCAAACTGTGAACCACCTGCGATATCTGTTGCCCAGTTGCCGGGGTCCATATATCCGACAGCTACCAAGTAGCCCGGGCCAACAAAGGCGAGGAACTTTTTCCACCAAGCTGCGTTCTGAGGAACCTTCATGGAGCTATGAGCTTCCCCGAGGGAAGGAGCCATCCCAGCCGTGGATAACGATTCTCTGGAAGGCGTGTTAAACGGATTTCTTTTACTCATACAATAATCACCTGACTTTGCAATAATAATGAGACAATATGCGATATGTGATATATCTAAATTTTTATGTTTATTCTTACATTGTACTCCTTCAATAATTTTTGTCTAGTGCAACTTTTATGTACCGGCACAAAAATAAGACGATATTTTCAACGTGTTCCTCCGTATATTACCCATTGATCAAAAAAATACAGCCTCTGAGCGTTATCTGCATGAAAATGAGAAAGATGTACAAGCTGAATATGAATCCAACATATGAATCCAATATGCGTTTCAAAATGAGCCAGAAGTTTAAAATGAATTGTAGGCAACAAAAAAACAAAGTGAAGGAGAGATTCTAATGGAAGCTTTATATACAGCAACAGCAACGGTTAAAGGTGGACGTACAGGCTCAGTAACTTCTTCGGACGGCGTACTTCAGCATGATCTGAAAATGCCTAAAGAGCTGGGTGGCTCTGGCGGTGAGGGAACGAACCCTGAACAACTCTTTGCAGCCGGATATGGGGCATGTTACGAGAGTGCACTAGCTAACGTAGCGCGCAAAGCGGGTGTGAAGCTGGAGAATGTCGTTGTAACAAGTAATGTATCCATTGGTAAAGACCCTGCGGATGATGGATTCCAACTGTCTGTGCGTCTCGATGTAAGTATGCCGGGAGTGGATCATAGTCAAGCAGAGGATCTCGCTCGCAAAGCTCATGATTTCTGCCCTTACTCCAAAGCGACTCGTGGCAATATTGACGTTGTATTGAATGTAGTATAACCACTACTTATTAGGAAAAGAATTGATTTATAGAGACAGATAACCTCGATATCTGTTGCATAAGACAAGCCCTGCTGGTAATCGGCAGGGTTTTCAATTTCAGAACCTTTCTGCACAATCTCTTTCATTAAATTAACGGATGGTGCAGGAGATTATAGGGTCAGGAGCGTACTCTTTTACATAAATTATACTCTTAATTCATGTGAGCTATCCTAAAAAAGGGGGAACGCAAAAATGAGTATTGAAGAGATGATCGAACGTCGGTTTGTATGTACAAAATGCCGAGGAACCGATTGTGATATTAAGGAAGTGTCGATGTCGGGAGCGGGTTTAAGCAAAGTATTTGATATTCAGCATAATCATTATTTGTTCATCACGTGTACTTCCTGTGGGTATGTAGAGGTGTTTAACCCGGATGTGCTCAAGGGAAAAAAACAAGGACAGGTAGGGACGATTCTGGATATTTTGTTTGGAGGTTAAGATCACAAAAAGGTTGATTGTAGGGAAGTGTTCCGGAATATTCCAGTTCAGGCGTAGCTACTTGAGTTGACATGGGCCTAAAATTTCTTTAATATGACTTAGTACTGAGAAGTATCATTGCATGAACCAAATTTGAATTGACAGGTGATATCCATGTCTTATAGACCGAAAATTGCACAATTGCAAGTAGCTAGCCAAAACGAAAAAGACGGATTGTATGAGTTTACAGTAAAACTCGAAGATGGTACACATTGTCGTGTGTTCTACTCCCGTTCCCCAGAATGGAAGTTGACTCATATCAGTCGTCTGCAAAAAACACCTTGTCCAGTATGCCGCAAAGATTTCATTTGTAAATGTATGGATCAGTGGTCAGAAGATCTGCATCACCAAATGATCGATGAGCAATGGGTGGACAAAGGACTTGCTGAAGTAACTCAAAACTAATATCGTCTGATTTCGGGTGAATCACCCAGACAGATACGAGCGTAGGCACCGAGCCTGCGCTCTTTTTCTATTGTTTTATTCCTTCATTGAAGGTGTTAGGTTTGAATTTGTGCGACTTAGTGTTGCTAGATTTAGGGTACAGCCTAGTTGAACATAGTCTAAGATGGGTAAATTACTCTGACAATCAACTTGAGGAGGCCTCCATTATGACAGCTAATGACATCGATCAGCATCAAGGACACCCTATTGTGCTCGTGGACGGCGTATGCCATTTCTGCCAGGGCATTACCAAATGGATTATTAAGCGTGATCCAGAAGGCAAATATCATTTTGCATCACTGCAGTCCGATATTGCAAAGGAATTACTGCGGAAGGGTAATCTTTCGCCAGATCAGATGGATACATTTGTACTTATTGAAGACGGCGTTTATTATACGCGCTCTACAGCAGCGCTTCGTTTAGCCAAAGGTCTCAAGTTCCCATACCCCTTGTTATACGGGTTAATCATTGTTCCCAAATTCATACGTAATGCTGTATATAATCTGGTTGCTCGCAATCGTTATAAGTGGTTTGGTAAGGATGAGGCTTGTATGTTGCCGACACCAGAGATCAAAGAACGTTTTTTAGAAATGTAGTTTAAAAAATTGCTTTTGATTACGAATGATGCCTCTGGGCTTCATCAGCATCCAATATGGAATTCAGCCGAAATAAGCGGGGTGCTTACGAAGCTTGTTTCCTTCGGAAACATGTAGTTGCTCACGTAGCTCTATCTACGCTCCGCTACTCCATTTCTAGTTTCACCCCATCTTCTCGGTACTGAAAACCAATTTTTTTAAACGGGGGTATTTATAATCTATGATTAATAACGGGAAAAACTGGGTAATAAATAAGGATTATATTTATTTGGGAGGAAATCAACTTGAAGAAGTGGACTACATTAATTATCGGGGCGTTATTATCAATCAGCTTGGCTGCATGCGGAAACGATACAGATAACAGTGCTGCAACGCCGCCAGCAAACAACGAATCAACCAATGAAGCAACGAACGAAGGTACAGCAACTGAACAACAGGAGACGGCAGCAATCCCTACGCTCGACGAATTAATTAACAAAACAAATGAAGCAACCAAAGCGATGAAGAGCTTCACAACGGATGCAAATATCGACCAAAATCTGAAGCTTGAGGCTGGTGACCAGTCCCAGGATCAAGAGGTTAAAACCTCGTTGAAGATGGATATCATTAAAGATCCAATGATGATCTATCAAGAGATGAAGGTCGAAATGGCTGGACAGGAAGCACAGAATGTGAAGCAATATATTACTTCGGATAATATCTATTCACAAGTTGGCGATCAGTGGGTTACGATTCCTGAAGATCAAACCAAGGAACTGATCGAGCAGATGCAAGCTAGTATGAATCCGGAAGCGGAACTGGAGCAATTCAAAAAAATCGCTGAAGATACGAAGATTACAGAAGAGGGCGACAATTATGTGATCAACGCAGACGTATCGGGCGATAATGTGAAAGAATTAGCCAAATCCGTCATGGAACAAAATGGATCAGATGCTCAGACTCAAGCGATGCTGGAGCAAATGAACATTACGAGCATGAAGATGAAGTATATGGTTAACAAAGAGACATATCTGCCTGCAGCTACCGATGTAACTATGGTAATGGAGATGGAGCAGAATGGACAAAAAGTAACCATGGATATGAAGATGAACTCAACCTTCTCCAATCATGACCAAGTAGAAGAGATCAAGGTTCCACAAGAAGCATTAGATAGCGCGAAGTAAGCTAGCTAGATGCGAATTGGTGAGTAACCGTTATCTCTGAACTACACGGTTATACATCAAAGGCATGTCTTAACACAGTTCTGTGTGTAAACATTATGTTTGCACACGCTGTGTAAGGCATGTTTTTTTGTTTATGTCTATCTTTTCTAGTCATGGATCAGAGAAGTATAGTAGAATTTATGTAAACGTTTAACGTGAACTAGCCTGGACAGTATCTCAAGAGAGGGGATTCAGTAATGATTCAATATGCACATTTACATCATGTCAGTCTGGCTGTACGTGATCTGGAGATTGCGAAGCAATTTTACTCCGGACTACTGCAGATGCAGGAGATTGAACGTCCGCCTTTTCGTTCTACAGGCATATGGTACGCCATTGGAAGTCAGCAGCTGCATTTGCTCCAGCATCCAGAAGGGCATACGCTGCGTGAAGCGGGGATTGATACGACGGATGGGCATTTTGCCATCTGGGTTACAAGCTATCAGGAAACAATAGACTGGCTCACGAAGCAAGGCATTGAATACGAAGCGAGACCGGATAGTGTGGCTGGCTTTGCACAGATTTTTGTGCTTGATCCGGATCGTAACATTATTGAATTTGGCGCGTTATATAATTCCTAATATGGATCATCGGATAGATGTCTGCAACGAGTGCGTGAGGTTTAGGTGAATTAGGCCATAGGCTCATTTGTATAAATCTCTTGCTCCCCCAGAAATTGTATGATATATTATCCATACATTCATAGCACGTGACGGAAGCACCGTCCATATGCTGCATGCACATGCAGTCATTGGACGGTGCTTTTTTGTGCTTTTTTTGCGGGGAGGGGAGTACATTGATTGTTCTGAAAGTAGTGCTTGCTTCAAAAGATCGAGAGTATATCAGCGCCTGGTTAGATTTTGCACAGGGGGGCTCAGCAGGCTCAGGTTTGCGATTTACGGCTTTTTCACAATGGGAGCCATTCAGGGAGCATATGCAACAGGGGGAGCGAGAGATACCCGATCTGGTCATTGCGGAGCCGGAGCTGCTGAACGCCTGGCTTAGTAGTGGTGGTGATACCTCGGGTATACCATGGTTAATGCTAAGTGAGGGGAATGATGAGGTGCAGGAGGATAAACAGTTGATGAAATATCAACCTCTGCCCTCTTTGCTAGATGCGGTAATGAACGCATGCCGTCAGCCACGTCGTAAGAAAGCGCATCGACCCGGTCAGGACACCCTTTCCATTGGAGTCATATCTGCTTCAGGTGGAAGTGGGAAGACAGCAGTTGCTCTGCATATGGCGAAGCAGTTAGGACTCGCTGGATATGCTGTGCTCTACCTTAATCTGGAGACATTAGACAGTACGCAACCCTTCCTTGAGAAGGGTCTAACTCGAGGCCTACAGCGTCAGCCTGATGCCGAAACGGGGTTGTCTCGACTGTTATACGATCTGAAAGTGAGCCGGAAAGAAACAGGAAAAGCAGTACAATCCCCATCACCGTCCAAAGGTGTAGATCATTATGTGCTCCGTCATGAGGGATTGAAGTCCGATGTATTCTGGCCTCTATCCAATCGCAAAGAGTTGTTGCAAATGTCCAAGGACGACACAGCGAATCTCATTCAACACCTGATCCAATGTAGACAATACGACGTGATTATTCTAGATGGAGATTCAGGTTGGGATGGACGCAGTGAAGGGATCATCGAAACAGCAGATTCATTCGTATGGCTCATAGAGGATGAACTTGCTGCGATGCATCGCTGGGGGCAATGGATACAGTACGCTGAACGGGTGAAGCCGAACTGGATTGATAGTGTAATGGATCGTGCACGATTCGTGGTGAACAAGTATCGGGACAGTGTTGTGAATGCAACGCCCAGACCTGATCTGCATCTGGATGCCGTATTACCCTACATTCCATCCTGGAGGCAGATTAGTCAGGAAGAAGTACTGCTTAGCTCACCGATCTTTCAGCGAGAAGTGAAAAGGCTGTGCGCACTGCTGATGCAGAATGGGGACGAAGAACTAACGCAGACAGGTCGAATTCACCAGGGAATGGGAGGACGCTAATGACAGACTCATCCCTCAATAATCTGAACCGGGAAGAATTGTTCCAGCATATGCGCCAGGAAGTAAGAGCTGGACTGGATCTGACCTCATCTGCAGGAGACGAGGAGTTGTGGCAGGGTATTGAGCGGAAAGTGCTCTCTGATCCGAACCTGCATGACCTGACATCTGGAGAGCGACATACGTTGGTACAACGGCTATATGACTCTTTCCGTGGGCTAGATATATTACAGCCGCTTGTGGATCATCCCGATATTACGGAAATTATGATTAATAGCCATAGGGAGATATTTGTAGAGCAAGCAGGTGAAGTTAGCCGAATTACACTTGAATTCGAATCCAAGGAACGGCTAGAGGATATTATTCAGATGATCGTGTCTGGGGTAAACCGAATTGTTAACGAGTCTTCTCCAATCGTTGATGCCAGGCTTAAGGATGGTTCACGTGTCAATATCGTATTGCCGCCCATCGCATTGAAAGGGCCTACGATGACGATTCGTAAATTTCCGAGTGAACCGCTGACGATGTTGGATCTAATTCAGAAGGGCGCCCTGCATGAAGAGGCGGCTGAATTGTTACAACAGTTGGTACGTAGTAAACACAATATTTTTATTGGGGGCGGTACGGGTTCAGGGAAAACGACGTTCCTTAATGCATTATCTCAGTTCATTCCGGCTGATGAGCGGATTATTACGATTGAAGATTCGGCAGAGCTACAGATCGTGACTGTACCTAACCTTGTATCTATGGAGACACGTAATGCCAACACCGAAGGTAAGGGTGAAATATCGATTCGGGATTTAATCAAGTCTTCGCTACGGATGAGACCTAATCGTATTGTCATTGGTGAGGTTCGGGGTGCAGAGGCTTTAGATATGTTGCAAGCCATGAATACAGGACATGATGGTAGCTTGAGCACTGGGCATGCCAATAATATACGCGATATGATCAGCAGGCTGGAAACGATGGTTCTTAGTGGTGCAGATCTTCCGATCGCTGTTGTGCGGCAGCAGATTAGCTCAGCAATTGATATCTTTGTACATCTGTCCAGGCTACGTGATCGATCACGTAGAGTAACTGAAATTAGTGAGGTTATAGGTATAGAGAACGGGGAAGTGTTGCTTAACCCTTTGTTTCGTTTCCAGGAGCAAGAAGAACGTGAAGGTAAGATCATCGGGGGACTGATACAGGTTGGCATGCTGAGTCGAATCGACAAAATTCAGATGGCTGGCTTGGGGGATTGGTTTGAAGAATACATAGAACGAACAAAGGAAAACCATTCGCTGAAAATTGAATTTGCGGATAACAACGTTAATTAGATATTCGATATTGTTTGGAAGGTGATTAGTTTTGGCGGAAGCTAGACAAGCATTGACTGATTACACCGTATTCACGCTATCCCGGAGACAGCGATTTACCTGCATGTTGATCAGTGGATTGTTATTTTTCGGTATCGGGATTCTATTCTATCATCACTGGTTGGTTGGCGTCATCTTAGCTACAGGGTGTATCTGGGTGCCTAAACATTGGACTAAGGTGTTGTTGGAACGAAGGAGAACAACGCTCAGTCTACATTTCAAACAGGCATTATATGCATTGTCTTCTGCGCTGGCTGCCGGAAAATCGGTTGAGAATGGATTTAAGGAATCCGTTGAAGATTTACGTATGTTAAACCCTGAAGCAGATACGGATCTTATTCGGGAATTTACTATTCTTCGGACACGGATGGAGTATGGACAGCCTATTGAGGAAGCGTTGCAGGATTTTTCTGATCGGGCGCAGGTTGAGGACATTACTAATTTTGCCGACGTGTTTATTACTTGCAAACGTACAGGTGGTGACCTAGTCGAGGTTGTCCGGCGAACGTCTTCGGTAATCGGAGAAAAGCTAGATATTCAGCAGGATATTATGGTTGCCATAGCACAGAAAAAGTTCGAATCCAAGGCGATGTTTGCCGCACCATTTATATTTCTTATTTTTCTTAATTTGACTGCAAAGGATTTTATGGAACCTCTATATAGCGGCATGGGATATCTAATCTCCACAGGTGCTTTAGCACTGCTTGCCTGCTGTTATCTATGGATTACACGAATTATGGATATCAAAGTATAGGGGTTGAAACTTTTGATTACGAGGGCTGGCTGAACACGGACTACATGATAAGGAGTTGAAACGATGCTACTTCCCGTCATATTCGGAGGAATGCTCGGGATTGGATGGCTGATACTGGATCGTACCCAAGGACAGACCTACCGCCATTTACGCAAGCTGGAGATGGAAGGATTACGATTCAAGAAACTGCACGCTCCATTCTTGTTTCTATTGGATAAGTTTGAGGTGGGACGTCGATTGCCTGTTGTGATGTTCCGTATGCAGCATGCCATTCAGAAGATGTATGGCATACAGCACAGTGGAGAGAAAACGTTGCTCTATAGTGCTGAGATGCTGACGTATACCTGGCTGATGTTGTTGGTGGGGTGTTTGTTGTCCCTTGTTGGGGATATAGGCATTGGTGGATTGGCAGGCGGTATAGTACTCGGTGCTCTCCTACCATTTGCACTATATAAGGATCTCAGCAGTAAGGTGCAACGCAGAGATCAGGATATTTTGGTGGAATTACCGGAGCTACTGAATCGAATTGTTTTATTGGTTGGTGCTGGAGAGACGGTACAGCGTGCCATTATGCATTGTGTTGCCAGTCAGGGGGAACGAGATCATCCATTATATAACGAACTGCGGAAGACAGCCCACGACTTGCATAACGGTTATTCGTTTCAACAGTCGTTCGAGCAGTTCAGCCGGCGCTGTGGCGTACAGGAAGTAACGATTTTCACAACAACCGTGTTACTTAATTTCCGGCGTGGGGGAGGTGACTTTGTATTGGCGCTGCGGGATCTTTCGCATGTGTTGTGGGAGAAACGTAAGGCTGTTAGTCGGGCGAAGGGGGAACAGGCTTCTTCCAAACTTGTGTTTCCAATGGTACTGATCTTTTTTACGATCGTTGTGATGATTGGGGCACCTGCTTTTATGATGATGAATATGTAGGAGGAATTGGGATGCTGGAATTAATAAATAGCAAGGTTAATGGATTTTGGAAGGAAGAGGATGGGCTGGGTACGTTAGAACTCATCTTGATTATCGGCGTTATTATCATCATTGCATTGATATTCAAAGATAAAATATCTGAATTGGTCAAAGACCTTCTTGGCAAGGTGGATACCAAAAGTGATGAATTCTTCCCAGGATAACCGGAGGAATAAGGAGGAGGGGAGCTTCACGATTGAAGCCTCCCTAGTCTTCCCAGTTGTGTTGTTTACGCTTGTTATCCTGCTTTTCTTCAGCATGTATATGTATCAAAAAACGTTCTTGAATCAGCATGCATATGCTGCATCCGAGCGAGCCGCTTACAGCTGGGATAATAGTCATAAGCAAGCGATGACCGGAGAGTTTGCAACGGGGGAGTACGACAACCTGTACTGGAGATTAAAGGATGACCAATTGCTCGGTGCACTATTTGGGTGGGCAGGAGCTGACAATCAAGTTACGGTTTCGGTGCCGGCCGGTGAAGGTGGTAGCTTATCTGAACAAAAGTTATCTCAAGCAGTTCAAGGCATGCCCACGGCTATGAATGGAACGATTGAATACCAGAATACGCTGATCCAGCGTAAGGTAACGACCAAGCTTGAACAGATGATATCTCTGCCGCTACCTTCTTTTTTGTTCGATTCAGGTAACAACGTGTTTACAACTGCATCATCTGAGGTGGTTGAGCCGGTAGAGTTCATTCGAACGGTAGATTTAATTCGTTATTATGGAGCCAAGTTCAAAGGCAAAGGTGGAACCGGAGATAGCAACGCTGCGGAAGCGGGTCAAGTCGTGCAATATTTTGGGAACCGTAAAAAGTGACAGAAGGAGGGGGGGGACGCTGTTTAGAAAAAAAGATGGTGAAGCGGGAGCCGTAACACTTTTTTTAATATTAATTTTGGCAGGCGTGTATATGTTTGTTGCTGTGTTCATTGATTATGCTCGCATAGCTGCTTTCAAAGTGCAGGCTGAACGTATGACACATGCTGCTCTAAGGTCTGTCATGTCGGCATATGACCCATCACTGCGCGAATATGGATTATTCGCTTATGGAGATAGTAGCAGCGAAGCAATTATGGCTAAGGTGCTGAATGACAGTGTGAAGCCATCTGCGGTGAAGGATGGTTTTCCGATTCTTGATATCCAGTGGGATACAACATCTTTAAGTATGGATCGGGAATTAGGTAAATACGAGATATTCAACCGTCAGATTCAAGAAGATATGAAATATCGAGCACCTGTCGACTTTACCCTTGAAGTGGTCAATCGTTTCAAGCCAATGTCAGAGGACTTGAAGGAAGCAGCACATACAGTGGATTTGCTCAAAAAATTGCAGAAGCTATATGACAAGCGAGAAAAATTGTTAGATGAAGCGATTGAGAATCAGACAGAATCGGCGGAAAAGCTGAAAAATCTTCCGGATCTGATCATGAAGCCGCCTTCGTCTGCCATATATGATGAGATGCTAAGAGAAGCACCAGAGACTGCTGCTGAAGCTGCAGCCCGTTACGCTGATTATCTTAATAAAAAGCAAATCGACGAGGGTCTGCCCTTCACCCAGCAAATGTACATAGTAGAACTGGGTCGTTATCAAACAGGGGTCGGCAAGGTCGCGACAGGTATAAGCATGACTATTCAGCCTGCTTATCAGACGCATCAGACCAAACTGGAGGAAGCGCAGGCCAAGATCGAAGAGGCTCGCCAGATTAACGAAGAGATGAAGCGAGTTATAGCTGAGGGAGAGAATCGTTCACAGAATGCCAGCTACGATAACGTAGGTAATTCAACGCTGCCTGGCGCGAGCCCTTCATCTGCTGGACGAGGTGACGAGGCCAGAAGTACACGTTCCCTTGCTTCTGAACTTGTGAGAGCTGATTCTTTATTCGATCAATTGAATGCGCGAGTTCGTTCACAGACGTCAGATTTCAGTCACGTTCGAACGGATAGTATGGAACTCAATATGCAGCTTCATAGTGTCACGGCTGTAAACGGTGTGGCAATTAAACCCGCAGTTACACAAGCAAGTCGGACTACAGAGCAGTATATGAATACCTACGTACGCAGCGGCTCGTCAAACGTCATTATGCAAAGTAAAAAGCAGCTTGAAGAGGGTCGAGGCTCGGATGCTCAGCGTAAAGCGAACGACAAAGAATCGAAAGGCAAGCTAAAGGAAGTTAAACGTATGTTGTCACAGATTGAAAAGGGCAGTTCAGGATCGAAGGAAGCATTCAAGCAATTAGAGACGTACTACAACGCAAATATTGCTTTTAATGAGGCGAGTCGTGAAGAGGCTAAAAAAGCTGAAATTGATGGAGATCCTTACGATTCTGGCGGCAATGCCATGAACGGGATGGACAGTTTGTTTGGTGGGATGTCAGGACTACTGGACAGCCTCGGGGATGAGTTATTCCAAAATGAGTATGCGCTGGCCTATTTCAATTCGGTGGATTTTGGACAACTGTTTAGTTGGACTGAGGGCAGTGGAGATGCAGGTGATGTCTTTAAGCTTGAGAATCAAGAGCTGGAGTATATCGTTTACGGTTTCCATAATCCTTCAGGTAACATTGCGGCTGCATATGCTGAGATCTTTGGAATGCGACTGGCAATTCGCACGGCGGAAGGTTTAGTGAAGAATAGCAAATTAGGCAACCCGCTTCTGGTACTCTCCGCAGCTATTTTATATGGAATTACACATGCGATTGCAGACATGGTGGCTCTTGCCAAAGAGGGTAGCGTAGAATTGTCCGATTATATCAAAGTCAAATTGACATACCGCGATCATCTCAGGCTGTTTCTGCTAATGCATAGCAATAATGAACGGAAAATGTCCCGGATGCTTGCGCTGATCAGGATGAATACGGGTGTGAACCCAGACGAGAAGCAGACCTATGCGTCTAGCACGATACGAAGCAGCATCAAATTATGGTTCCTGCCTGGCGTCGCCAAAAGTATAGGTGCGGTATTAGGCAGTGCAGATGAGGTTGAGGATGGACGACTTTTCATTGATCGGAAGGCGGATTATTCCTACTGAATAATGAGGTTCGTTCTGGTGGAGGGAATATGGATAAGCACTATCAGCAGTATCAACAGCAGGCTCAGCAAGAGAGAATGTTGGAACGATTGCAGGCACGCCTAACACAGATCAACAGACTAGAGCGTTTGAAAAATTTAAAATCGTTGAGAGAGCGTAGCCATTCTCTGAAAAAGGAACAGGGTAGCATCGTGCTGGAAGCTTCGTTAGTGTTACCTGTATTTTTGTTCTTTGTCATGTTTCTGATCTACATTGTGCAAATGACACTAATATCTACTGCGCTACAAAGTACAGCAGGCGAAGCCGTGAAACAGCTCTCTACCAAGATCTATCCCGTATCTCTTGTATTTACCCCTTCTGATTCAGCTGGCAGCGGAAGCAGTGATTCCGGTACTGGTTGGAAAACACCTGAGTTATCCCTCACAGAGTGGGCAGAAGGGTATGCATCTTCGCTACCTGAGCCCCTTAGTGACTGGGTACGGGCAGCAGCAGCTCGAGGGGAGCAGCCTTTGCAGGAGATCAAAACATCTGTACTAGAAGCTGTACTTGACCCAGTTGTAAAGCCGCTGCTTAAACCCTTCATGAATACTTCTCTACTGGATTATGAACGAGTACATGTGAATGGGGTGTCTATCCCTAATCTTAAAAACAAGACCAATCCGTATTTCAGACTTGAGTTAAGTTATGATTTGCCTCTCAAGGTACCTTTTCTCGGCAAATCGCTACGCATTCAGGCTTCTGCCGCAGAACGATTATGGATTGGAGATACAGGAGAGGGCACTGACGGTAGTGGAAATGGCACAGATTCAACAGGTTCTGTTACGGTGTTGTCCAAGCCAGAGCCTGCATACATAGGCAATAATGCCATGATTA
This sequence comes from Paenibacillus tundrae, assembly GCF_036884255.1. Classification (NCBI taxonomy): domain Bacteria; kingdom Bacillati; phylum Bacillota; class Bacilli; order Caryophanales; family Paenibacillaceae; genus Paenibacillus; species Paenibacillus tundrae. The sequence goes on from NZ_CP145605.1 coordinate 1,561,997, forward strand.
AGGTTAAGGTCGAGCCTGGAACCACGGCGAATCTGACGATCTTTTACAAGTCGGGGGAAAGTACAGCCAAGCACATTGGTTGGGCAACTGCAGATGAGAACGGCGAGATTCAGTGGGAATGGTTTGTTGGGACACGTACAACGGAAGGCACGTGGACGTTTGTTGTAGAGACAGCGGATGGTGTTGTGATGGAAACGGCGTTCGATGTTGCCTCAAGAAAGTAAAAGAAGTGAGTGTTCAAGAAATCGGTTTTCTTCAGTACCACTCTAGAAGGGAGGAGAGTCAGAAGTGACATGGTTCTCTATGATATGTGGTATCTATGTACTCGCTGCTTTTGTTACAGACGTACGTTCAATGAAAATTCCTAATCGGCTGACGTTGCCTGTAACAGCAGCAGGGCTCTTAGCGCATACGATCTGGCAGGGATGGGAAGGGTTCATATTTTCAGTAACAGGCTTTGGTGTATGTTTTGGAATTATGTTTCTAATGTATGCACTTGGAGCTGTTGGTGCGGGAGATGTCAAGTTATTTGGCGGCATTGGAGCATGGACAGGGCTTATGTTTGGCATTCAAGTATTGGTCTATTCCATTTTGTATGCTGGCGCAATTGGATTGATCATCCTGTTGTTCCGCAGAGATTTTGCCAAACGAATTCGTGCCATGGCAAGTGGGCTTGCAGGCTTCTTCATGCTTGGTTCGCTCCAACTGGTTAGTCAAGATAAGACATTAAAGTTTCCGTTTATGCTGGCTGTTTTACCTGGGTTTATCAGTGTCTATGTGTACATGAATGCAATATAAATTGGATTAAATTTATCTAGTATAGGAAAGAGAGGATCGGTATGTATGGATTAACAAGGGATTTTATCCGCAACGGAGGAGCCTTTATGGTTCTGGAGAAACCGGGAGGCTTGAAAATGGAGAACCTGAGCCGAGTTCAGACGGGCATGCTCACTGCCAATTCGATTCCACGGTTACTACCAATCCACATTCGTGAAGTGGACAGCACGGTGACGTTACAGTATGACATCTCAGGCTACAAAATGCTGTCCCAGGTGCTGAAGTCGAGCAAGATTGAGATGGTTGTACTATATGGTTTATTGTATCAGCTTGCGGACACCTTTACTGAATGTCGCCAATATATGCTAGAGTCACGTAAATTGATGCTGCAAGAAGAATATATTTTCGTAAATGGATCGCTTGATCAGGGTGAGCTTGGTTTAGTCTACGTACCTCTCATGGATACGCCAGAAGTGGATTCTACACCTCTACATTTTCGTGAACTGGTCATTCGACTAATGGCACATACGAAGGAATTACAAGGACAAGGGATTCAGCGTGTGTTGCAGTTATGCGATACGGAACAATGGGATATTCAGAAATTACGAGAGTTGTTGATAGAGCTGTATGCAGATGAACAAAAAGGTTCAAATAACGCTAAGTTTCTATCTTCACGGTCAACTGGAGACGGGGGGGTCGTCGTTAAGGACACACAATTAACAGGTAATCCAGCTTTAGAAGAGGTTCGAATAGGTCAGCCACAATTGAGTAGTCGGGAGTCATACTCGCCGCAGCACGTACCGTATGAATCGGAACCTCAGCTCCATTGGCGTCAACAGTCTAAGACTCCTGAAGAAAAGGAGCTGGATATCGTGAACCGGGCAATGCCTAGCTCTTCAACTATACGTGCCCAACGAGATATACCACCTCAGTCTCGATTCGGTAATGAGCAATCATTGGCACGTTCGAATAACGCGTCAGTACAAGGTGATATGTATGATGAACCATTGGACGATGAAGCCGAGAAGAAAGCTGCCTCTTCCAAAGTAACTTATATCCTGTTGGGCTGTATGGTGGGCATGGCATTGGTATGGAGATTCATCTACATGGAGCAGCCAGGTGAGACACCAATGATCCTGTCTGCTGCATTGAGTGCTGTATTGCTTGCTATTGCGGCATGGGCATGGTTCAGCAAAGGAAAATTTAATACATCAAAACGCAACACGAAGCGCAACAATGCAGATCAGAAACAGAACTCATATTCTTTCTCGTCGGATTCCGATTCGAATGCTATGGAGACTTCGACCGATAAAAAATCTACCTTTTTTGGGTTAGGCAAGAAACGCCCTAAAGAAGAGGATGAGATGTTTCAGGAGAACTGGCGTTGGAACGCTCCAGCACCGGCAGTTGAACAAGCTTCCACTGCACCTGGTTACGTAGGTCAAGGTATGAACACTCGTTTTCAAGATTTACATACGGAAACGCATAATAATCTGACTCCGCAGGCTACACCTATCGCTCCATCAACTTCTGAATTAGCACGTTATCATGTGGCAACAGAGCCAACGGTTAATTTGCAGAATGTCGGAGGTGGGGAACAAGCACTAGCGGGCACAGCTACGCCTTCATATTATCTGGAACGCCGTTCAGCGACGGGTGAGCGTAATGAACGAATGGATGTAAGCGGAGCTTCGTTTGTGATCGGTAGATCAGCAGAGATGGTGCAGTGGGTCGATACAGCAACCGGTGTGTCCCGTGCTCATGTGGAATTGAGCCGGAACAAAACGGGCTATGTGATCAAGGATTTGGGGTCTGTCAATGGCACGATTCTTCAAGGCAATCCACTTGCCCCGTACAAAGAATACCCGTTGCAGGATGGAGATACGTTTACGTTAGCTGATTCAGCATATACCTATCGATCAGTCGGATAAGTCTCGATGCTTCAGGTCTTCTAACGCTTTAGTTAGTGTAGGGAATGTAAATTCGAACCCGTGATCTAGAGCTTTTTGAGGAATCACGCGCTGTCCTTGCAGCAGCACTACCGAGAGTTCACCTACCAAAGCCTTGATGAGGAACCCAGGTACGGGGAACCAATGCGGGCGATGGTACACCTTCCCGACAACGCGCCCAAACTCGTCATTTGTTACAGGGTTAGGCGATGACGCATTCACCGGCCCTGAGATGTCTTTGTTCTGGATCGTAAATTCAATAAGCCGCACGATATCCATAATGTGGATCCAACTGGTCCACTGCTTGCCGCTGCCGATTCTACCTCCAACCCCTAACATGTATGGCAATTTCATGAGGGGGAAAGCTCCTCTTTTATGACCGAGGACAAGACTTACCCGGATCTTCACAAGTCGTACATCTTGGATGGCATCGGCTGCTATTTCCCATTGTTCAGATACACGGGATGGAAAATTCATTGATTTTTGCGGACTGCTCTCATCAAAGGTCTCGGTTGGAGACGTTCCGTAGATCGCCATCGCAGATGCTTGAACGACGACTTCCGGTTTGTTCTCCAGGGACTTTACGAGCTTGGCTACACGAGCAACGGTCGTTACTCTCGATTCCACAATTTCTAATTTCGCCTTGGTTGTCCAGCGCTGATTCAGTGTCTCTCCAGCAAGGTTCACCAAGGCATCCATTCCTTCTAACAAATGAGGCTGCTCCTCGGCTTGCTCCCAAGAAATGTATGTAAGATTCTCACTAGGGTTATGAAGGTCGGGCAGTTTGCGTGTAATGATTTTCACATGGTATCCGGCCTGCAACCAATAATCGACAAGGGCCCCTCCGACAAATCCGGTTCCTCCACAAATAGCAATTTTCATGCAAAATTACCCTCCTCTATATCATTATGCTGATAATTACCCTGACGAACGATCAACAAACAGCCCCGACTGGTAAGCAATGCCTCAAATGGGTCTTACCTGACGGAGCTTTGTGAAAATAAGATCCTAATTTAGTTAAGTGAAAATATCAATTAAGATTTGAAGTATAACGATATAATCAATACTCGTTTAATTTCTTATTTAATTATTTATTTGTTTATTAGATGTTTATAAGGCATGTAATCAATTTTATTTTTCTCTAGGAATTTCACGAGGAACTTATTATCACGCTTCGGGGTGGCAATAATGTATCCTTTGATGCAATGATCTCTTGAAACTTCTGTAGCTTGATCTTCTACAGCGATTCTACCAATTTCAGCAGCGATGGAATGTTTGGCGATATCACGAAAAGGACCCGGAACAGGTTCCACCAGTTGATCCAAAAAAGCCTTGGCTTCGTCCGTCCATAAGTGACGACTTGTCTCGACCCAATGATTCTGCCAATCTAGCTTGGACTTCCCGTCTGCCTTAGGGAGAACCTTTAGGAACTTGTGCATCATAAAAAATCCGCCAATGCACATACTGCCGAGCAAGACAAATGTCCAGAACGCCATGGTGTTCATAAACCAATTGCTGGGTGAACTGCTGGCCAGCGTCAAAGCATAGGAATCGAAAATCATTGCGGAGTCACCTCGGTTCATTGATTTTCACGGATAGACGAAATCCGTCTGCCCATGTTCCAGATGTTAGCTGTAAAAAATAGCCTGTATCCCGAATTATAGCGCATTTCTAGATTTATTTCGATAATCGCGTTAGAATAAGGGATAATTCACATTAAGGGGGATCAATGATGCTGAAAATCGGCTCCCACGTGTCCTTTTCGGACAAGGGATTATTGAGTGCAACGAAGGAAGCGTCCTCGTACGGTTCTAGCTCGTTTATGATATATACAGGTGCACCGCAGAATACACGTCGTAAGCCTATCGAATCCATGTATATTGAAGAAGGCAAACTTGCTATGCAAGCAGGTGGAATGGAAGATATCGTTGTCCATGCGCCTTACATTATTAACCTCGGTTCGTACAAAGAAAATACGTACGAGCTTGCAGTGAGCTTCCTTCAGGAAGAGATTCGTCGTACGCATGCCATTGGTGTCAAAAATATCGTATTGCACCCAGGTGCATTTACCGATAAAGATGCACATTATGGTATTGAGCGCATTGCTCAAGGACTGAATGAAGTGCTGGACGGTGTGAGAGAGACAGATGTAAATATCGCCTTGGAAACGATGGCGGGTAAAGGGACTGAGATGGGCCGTAGTTTCGAAGAAATTGCCCAAATCATTGAAAAAGTGACGCACAATGAACGCCTTACTGTATGTATGGATACCTGTCACATTCATGATGCTGGATACGATATCGTGAATGATATTGATGGTGTTCTGAAACAGTTTGACGAAATCGTAGGTCTTGACCGCATTGCGGTTATGCATATTAATGATAGTAAGAACCCTGCGGGCGCACGTAAAGACCGCCATACGCCGATTGGCTCTGGCTGGATTGGTTACGAAGCGATTCATCGTATCGTTCACCATGAAGCACTACAAGGCCGCCCATTCATTCTGGAGACGCCTTGGATCGGGAAAGAAGCCAAGACACAACGTCCAATGTATGAAGCGGAGATTGCTTTACTGCGTGGCGATATTGAAGGCCGATTTGGCGGAGAGTTCCTGACAGATGTGGAGCAATTGCATCACTTCTTCCAAGGGAAAGAGATTGAAGCCCGTTCTTATGTACTCGATGTATGGACTTTGCTCAAGAACGATGCCAAAGCCAAAAAAGCAGATCCACGTGAACCGCTAGAGCGCCTATATGACTTGGTAGCCGAAGCAGCGCTGTTCCCACAGCTTAGTGAGGAACAACTGAATCAACGCTTGATTGCTTGGCTTGCAGGCAAGGAAGCACTGGTCACGGTTTAATTTGAAGGAGGAAGAATAACCCGATGGAGATTCATGCTAAACAAGTACGTCCTGATGCTAAAAACCGCGCCGATCGGGCGCGGATGCTTATTTCCTGCCCTGATGGGCCGGGAATTGTAGCAGCTGTTTCACATTTCTTGCACCAGCATGGTGCAAACATTGTTCAGTCCGACCAGTACACAATGGATCCGGCTGGCGGCATGTTCTTCATGCGTATTGAGTTTGACCTTCCACAGCTCGAAGCGAGTCTTCCTAAGCTGGAAGATGATTTTGCTGAAGTAGCGACTCGTTTCAACATGGAGTGGACTTTATCGGCTGTAAGCCGTAAGAAGAAGCTTGCCATTTTTGTATCCAAAGAAGATCACTGCCTCGTTGAATTGTTGTGGCAATGGCAGGCTGGCGACTTGGATGCAGACATTGCACTGGTTGTTAGTAATCATCTGGATATGAAAGATTATGTGGAGTCCTTTGGTATTCCGTATCATCATATTCCGGTTACAGCAGATACGAAGAAGGAAGCAGAGCAACGTCAGCTTGACATCATTGGTGACGATATTGACGTCATTATCCTGGCGCGTTATATGCAGATCATCTCACCGATGTTCATCGAACATTATCGTAATCGCATTATTAATATCCATCACTCATTTCTTCCAGCCTTTGTTGGCGGTAAGCCTTATGCTCAAGCATATAACCGTGGTGTTAAAATCATTGGTGCTACGGCTCACTACGTTACAGAAGAACTGGATGGCGGACCGATCATTGAGCAGGACGTACAGCGTGTAAGCCACGGGGATGACGTAACGGAATTGAAACGAATCGGACGTACGATCGAACGTGTTGTTCTAGCGCGTGCTGTGAAATGGCATGTAGAAGACCGTATCTTGGTTCACGAAAATAAAACCGTTGTATTTTAAGCTTGTGCTTTAATACTGTGCAAGGTTGATTCGGAGCCACATAAACTGGCAAAAGAAAAAGGCGATTCCTATCTATGTACTTCATAGGGGATCGCCTTTTTTGAGCTTAGTAAAGCCTTTTGCACACAAACCAAGAATTACTCCATAGATCAGATGGGCTGTGACCCAGTACAAAATGGCTTGCGTGTTATTCAAATCAGGAACACGTGTAGACAGTTGGGATAGCGGAATATAGAGAAGAGAGGAAACTGCGCCAATTAGAATACCCTTGAGCATGGCATGCTGAGGCCGAATCTGTACCCACCATATGTAGAACATGCCGATGCAGATGGAAACCACGAGGTGTAGGGCAAATTCTACGAATTCTGGCAAAATTGGTGGAAGCCCTGGCACGAAATCAATGTTTAGGAGCAAGGTGTAGACCGCAATACCGGTAAATGACTGAATCGCTTTTAGCAAAAAACCAAGTACGATGCCCGAAAGGACGCCTGTCCATATGCCTCTGAACCATGGAAAGGTGCGACGGGGTAAATCGGAACGTTTAACAACAGGGTCAGAAGACATAGCGAGACCTCCAATCCATGAAATTTACTTCGCTTCCTGAAGTATACTACGTTTTGATTTCCCAATCAGGATTACAAGAGCAAGTTCATATTGATAAAAGCTAAAATGAAAATCGACATGCCAAAAAGAGTATGGTTTTCTGGTTAAAGGTTATACTTCTTCCGATGGATGGACGAGGCTCGTCCTGACGAAAGATGGGCTGCAATGTTTTTTTACACAATTTTTTGGCGCTGTGAACCCATCTCTCGTAGCAAATCACCGAATTTTCCCGAACTTCTAAAAGAAGGTTATGGAAAAGCTTCACGCCAAGTGATACAATACAAAAGTGAATAAGTCAAAATGAAACACTCAAGCGGATTCACTTATTGTTATATACGGTTTGCTTGGTATTGATGAGAGGGATTCGCTTGCGCACCCGACTTATCTAAAGACATGAGGAGGACAAACCATGACTGACAAGAACGAAGCGATTCAAAAGGACGAGAACACTACAATCGACAATCTGTCGATTACAACCGTACGTACTTTGGCGATTGATGCAATTGAGAAGGCAAATTCCGGACACCCGGGAATGCCGATGGGCTCCGCTCCAATGGGGTACCAACTTTTTGCAAAAACGATGACTCATAACCCGAACCACCCAACTTGGGTTAACCGGGACCGTTTTGTCCTGTCCGCAGGACATGGCTCCATGTTGCTGTACAGCTTGCTGCACTTGAGCGGCTACGACTTGCCAATGGAAGAACTGAAACAGTTCCGCCAATGGGGAAGCAAAACACCGGGTCACCCGGAATTCGGACATACTGCTGGTGTTGACGCAACTACAGGCCCACTGGGTCAAGGTATTGCAATGGCAGTTGGTATGGCAATGGCTGAAGCACAATTGGGTGCAACATATAACAAAGAACAATTTAACGTTGTGGATCACTACACATACGCAATCTGCGGTGATGGTGACTTGATGGAAGGCGTATCTCATGAATCAGCTTCCCTGGCTGGACGTTTGCACCTAGGTAAACTGATCATGTTGTTCGACTCCAACGACATCACTTTGGATGGTAAATTGGATCTGTCTTCTTCCGAAAGCATTGCGAAGCGTTTTGAAGCTTATGGCTGGCAAGTGCTGCGCGTTGAAGATGGTAACGATCTGCCTGCAATCGAGAAAGCAATTCAAGAAGGTCAAGCAGACACACTGCGTCCTACATTGATTGAAGTGAAAACTGTTATTGGTTATGGTAGCCCGAACAAACAAGGTAAAGGCGGCCACGGCGGTACTCACGGATCTCCACTAGGTGCAGAAGAAGCTAAATTGACTAAAGAATATTATAAATGGGTTTACGAAGAAAACTTCCACGTACCAGCTGAAGTTCGCGATCACTTTGCACAAGTGAAAGAGCGCGGTATCGCTGCAAACCAAGCATGGGATGAGAAGTTTGCTGAGTACAAAAAAGCATTCCCAGAGCTTGCTGCTCAATTCGAAACAGCGATCAACGGTGACCTTCCAGAAGGATGGGATCGTGATCTTCCTAAATATGCAGCAACAGACAAAGCGCTCTCCACTCGTGTAGCATCTGGTAACGCGCTGAACGGTCTGGCGCACAACGTGCCACAACTGACAGGCGGATCTGCTGACTTGGAAAGCTCCACGATGACTCACTTGAACAACCTGACTAACTTCACTCCTGAAGATTATGCAGGTCGCAACATTTACTTCGGTATCCGTGAATTCGGTATGGCTGGAGCAATGAACGGTATGGCTCTGCACAGCGGCGTAAAAGTATTCGGTGGTACGTTCTTCGTATTTACAGATTACCTTCGTCCAGCAGTTCGTCTGGCAGCACTGATGAACTTGCCAGTAACGTATGTCCTGACTCACGACAGTATCGCTGTTGGTGAAGATGGTCCTACGCACGAACCAATCGAGCAATTGGCTTCCCTGCGTATCATTCCTAACTTGACGGTAATCCGTCCAGCTGATGGTAATGAAACTTCTGCTGCATGGGCTTATGCGCTTGAGAATAAGAGCAACCCGGTTGCCCTTGTACTTACTCGTCAAAACTTGCCAATCTTGGAAGGAACAGTTGAAGGCTCACGTGAGAACGTTAAGCGCGGTGCTTATGTTGTTTCTGATGCAAAAGACGGTAAAGCAGTAGCACAAATCATCGCTACAGGTTCTGAAGTACAACTGGCTGTTAAAGCTCAAGCTGCACTTGCAGAGCAAGGCATCCAAGTTCGTGTAATCAGCATGCCAAGCTGGGATCTGTTCGAGAAACAGGACAAAGCTTACAAAGAATCCGTCCTGCTTCCAGACGTTAAAGCTCGTCTTGCAATCGAGATGGCTCATCCAATGGGTTGGGAGAAATATGTTGGCGATCAAGGCGACATTCTCGGAATCAACACATTTGGTGCATCCGCGCCTGGCGACCGTGTTATCCAAGAGTATGGCTTCACCGTGGACAACGTTGTTAGCCGCGTAAAAGCATTGCTGTAATAGAGGTTGTTCAAAAAGTCTGCTTTTGATTACGAAGGATGCCTCACGGCATCATCAGCGTCGAATATGGGATTCAGCCGAAATGTCCGTTGCTCACGTAGTTTTCTCCTACGCTCCGCTACTCCATTTCTAGCTTCATCCCATCTTCTCGGTACTGAAAACCTGACTTTTTGAACAGGCATTTATAGCTTCATAAACGCTGCAATGGAGGGGATGAGCTCACCTGTGAGTTTTGTCCTGTCCGAGCAGCTAGTGATTTCCGCAGAGAAGGGTGGGTAACCACCCTGAACTGTTTTGCCTTTTGTTTTCATTAACTTCAGGGGAGCGGGTACGCATGTCACAGTTTGATCAAGTGAGTGTAGTTAAAGAGGCCAACATTTATTATGAGGGTCAGGTAACCAGCAGAACGGTTATTTTGGGAGATGGCAGCAAAGTGACATTGGGCATTATGCTTCCAGGCAGTTACGAATTCGGTACAGATTCTCGTGAGATTATGGAGATTCTGTCCGGAGATCTGAAAGTATTACTTCCCGGTGAAGAAGATTGGCAAGAGATTCAAGGTCAAGCTACGTTCCACGTGCCTGCCAATTCCAAATTTAAACTGGAGATACGCAGCGTTACCGACTACGTCTGCTCGTACCCGGCGGAATAACATAAGAAGGGTAAGCGGAACCTCGTTAGCGAGTTCGGTTTACCCTTCTTGCTATTTATAACTTAACGACAAAGTTCGCGTTGCAAGCTTGTCAGTAAGGTGGATTTGAAGTATCCTTAGGCTAAGTTGTTTGTATGGAAAACGGAAAATTACTTAACGATTATTAGGAGGTTTTTTAGATCATGGCTAAAAAAGTGACTTTTGACTATAGCACTGCATTACAATTCGTCAATCAACATGAAGTAGACTATTTCGCTGAACCAATTCGTTTGGCTCACGAGCAGCTTCATAACGGAACGGGAACCGGATCAGATTACCTTGGTTGGATTGACCTTCCAACGGCATATGACAAAGAAGAATTCGCTCGTATTCAAAAAGCGGCTGCTAAAATCCAAAGCGATTCAGAAGTTCTGATCGTCATCGGTATCGGTGGTTCTTACCTGGGTGCTCGCGCAGCGATCGAAATGCTGACACACTCTTTCTACAACAACCTGTCAAAAGATAAACGCAAAACGCCTGAGATCTACTTTGCAGGAAACAACATCAGTTCCACGTATGTTACACATTTGCTGGATCTGGTCGAAGGCAAAGACTTCTCTGTAAATGTAATCTCCAAATCGGGTACAACGACAGAACCAGCGATTGCATTCCGTATCTTCCGTGCAGCTCTTGAGAAAAAGTACGGTAAAGAAGAAGCTCGCAAACGCATCTACGCTACAACAGATAAAGAGCGCGGCGCTCTCAAAAAACTGGCGAACGAAGAAGGCTACGAGTCCTTCATTATCCCAGACGATGTAGGCGGACGTTACTCTGTTCTGACAGCTGTAGGCTTGCTGCCAATCGCTACTGCTGGAATCAACATCGAAGAAATGATGCAAGGTGCTGCTGACGCATCGAAGGAATATAGCAACCCTAATGTAGCTGAGAATGAAGCATATCAATATGCAGCTGTTCGTAACGCGCTATATCGCAAAGGTAAAGGAACGGAAATCCTCGTAAACTACGAGCCTTCCCTGCACTTTGTATCTGAATGGTGGAAACAATTGTTTGGAGAGAGCGAAGGTAAAGATTTCAAAGGAATCTATCCAGCATCGGTTGACTTCTCAACAGACTTGCACTCCATGGGTCAATTCATTCAAGAAGGAAGCCGTAACATCTTCGAAACGGTAATCCAAGTGACTGAAGTTTCCGAGCACATCTCAATTGAAGCAGATGCAGACGATCTGGATGGTCTGAACTTCCTCGAAGGTAAAACGATGGACTTCGTAAACAAAAAAGCATTCCAAGGAACGTTGCTTGCACATACAGATGGTCAAGTACCTAACCTGATTGTGAACATTCCAGATATGACTCCATATTCTTTCGGATATCTGGTATACTTCTTTGAAAAAGCATGCGGCATTAGCGGATACTTGCTGGGCGTCAATCCATTTGACCAACCAGGGGTAGAAGCTTACAAGAAAAACATGTTTGCATTGCTGGGCAAACCAGGCTTTGAAGAAGAGAAAGCCGCGCTGGAAGCGAGACTTTCGGAATAATTCATCGCTCTGCTCATATGATGATATCATGTAAGTGTTAAGTCGATTGGGGAACCAAGGATCATCATTATGATGGATTCAGGTGCCATCCCAAATGTCTAAAACAAGGCAGTTCGTCCGCGTTCTCACGCGGGGAACTGCTTTCTTGTAAAATGGATCAATTTAGAAAGTTGGATTGGAATGATTGAACGCTATCGCACGGTTCGAGAATCGGGCAATCTAGAGATTGTCATTAAAAAGTCCCGATTTATTGGACATATTATGCCAGTAACGACAGAAGAAGAAGCCATAGCTTTTATCGATGACATTAAGAAAAAACATTGGAATGCAACGCATAACTGTTCCGCTTATATGATTGGTGAGCGGGATGAAATTCAGAAGCAATCCGATGATGGGGAACCGAGTGGTACTGCTGGTAAACCGATTCTAGAAGTCATCAAAAATCAACAATTGAAAAATGTAGCTATTGTGGTTACACGGTATTTTGGGGGAATCATGCTTGGCGCAGGTGGGTTAATTCGTGCTTACACAGATGGTGCTGTTGCGGCCATTGAAGCCGGAGAGGCGATCACCAAAGTGCTGCATCGTGAAATATTTGTGGAGCTTGACTACACTTGGCTGGGAAAAGTGGAAAATGAATTAAGGAGCCGGGAAGTCCGTACAGGTGAAACTGGATTCACCGATAAAGTTACGTTGACTTGTCTTCCGCCGGATAGTGAATCTGAGGCATTTGTGGCTTGGATCACGGATTTGACGCAAGGGCAGTCCCGGATCACGGAAGGACAGCGGCTTTATTTTATTGAAGGGGAATAAAATATATGGCTAGAAGAGCAGTCGAACAGGAATTGTCGAGGGAGCGGATACTGGAGGCGGCGAGGCATCTTTTTATTACCAAAGGATACCGCGCCATATCGATGCGAAGCATCGGCCAGCATCTAGGCTATAGTCATGGGTCGCTGTATTATCATTTTAAGGAAAAGGCAGAGTTGTTTTATGCCATTGTGGTGGAAGACTTCAACCATCTGGGACATTTGCTGATGCAAGCTATGGTCAGGCCAGTACGAGATGGCGTGAGCAAAGCCGAGCATATCATGATGGAGTTTATTCGCTTTGGATTGGATAATCCGTACCAGTACGAGATCATGTTCATGCTGCGGGACGAGGAATTGTTGTCTTATTGTCGTGCCGAACAGGGGCGTTGCTTTGATTTGTTTGCATCTATCATTAGGCAATACATGAAAGAGGAAGGCTGTTCAGAAGAGGATATCGAATGTGTACCACGTACACTGTTTTTATCTATGCACGGATTCATATCTTATTTTAATCAGGATCGTGTAACCTTTGCTGAGATTGAGCCATCTGCACTGTCTCATGTTAAGGTACTCTGTCGCAATCTCCACCACCAGCCTGGCGTCCAATAATGACGCTTTTGTTGCACTCATACACTTCAGGGCGGTGAATTGTCATAACATTAATTCTTTATAACGTTGTCTCGCGAAAGCTTTTATATGCAAAACAACAAGTCAGGCGGTTCATAACCCGGGAATGGGTGGGAATCGCCTGTTTGTGTTGCGTCTTTGTATCGTTGTTGAGAATGCAGTGAGCATTATCCTTCCATGATTTTGAGGAAATATTGGCGTTTACGCGGGCCATCGAACTCACAGAAGTAAATTCCCTGCCACTGACCGAGCAGAAGTCTGCCTTCATGGATAATGACCGTTTGCGAAGGGCCAGTTGTAATCGACTTCAGGTGAGAGGCAGTATTGCCTTCAGCATGACGATATTCAGGGTGCTCCCAAGGATACACTTCATCCAAACGTAGCAGAACATCATGCTTCACGTCTGGGTCTGCATTTTCGTTAATGGCAATACCAGCGGTGGTATGAGGACAGTAGATTAGCACAGTGCCCTCTTGCACTCCACTATTTCGGACAATGACTTCCACGTCCCTCGTAATATCTCTCATTTCATCTCGAAAACTCTCGGTATATAACACGTACACCGCTCCTTTTTCACTTCTAATTGTGTCTCCTAAATTGTACCTTACCCACCACAGGCTAAACAAACCCTCCTCATGATTTATCCCACCTCTGGAGACTGATTCTTTGCCATTAATACATCTCAGATCTGGCTCTAATATATTCAATAAAAGCATTGACGGTTAGTACTGTAAACTGGTAAAGTATCAGATAAGCAAAAAACCAAGTAGACTAATGGGAATAATATTAAAGTAATAATACCCATATTAGGGAAAGTGTTGTGCCATAACAGGAAGACTGCCGACCGGGCAAAGAACCGGAGGCTGGGAGGGAATACGGCAATGAATACCGTTCTTCGTCACAAGGGATGGACTTGGGGATTTCGCAGTACTGTATTGTTATATTTCATCGTACTTATTGTGCTTCCAATTATCGGGGTGTACGTCAATTCGTTCTCTGAAGGTTGGAGTACCTTTGCCGAGAGTATTATGGATCCAATCGCCTGGAAAGCCGTATTGCTTACCGTTCGATTGGCTGTGATAGCCACATTGATCAACGTTGTTTTAGGTACGATGATCGCCTGGGTACTCACACGTTATCGGTTCTTTGGAAGATCGTTTCTGAACAGTCTCGTAGACCTGCCTTTTGCATTACCAACAGCCGTTGGTGGATTGATGATTATGTTACTCTTAGGACCAGTTAGTGCCATTGGCAAGCTGGCAGAGTCCATGGGTTTCGAAATCGTGTTTCATCAACCTGCAATTGTCATTGCGATGACTTTTGTTACGTTTCCTTTTGTCATTCGTGCTGTACAGCCGCTACTGGAAGAGATTGATCCTTCCGAAGAAGAGGCATCGTACACGATGGGTGCATCGAAGGCTCGTACTTTCAGACAGGTTATCTTGCCATCGATGGCGCCAGGCATGATCAGTGGAGGGATGCTGGCATTCTCCAGGGCATTGGCTGAATTCGGTGCGGTTGTATTGGTAGCAGGTAATATTCCAGGGAGAACGTTAACGGCATCCGTATTTATATACGGTGAGATTGAGAGCGATAACCCCACCGGGGCAGCTGCTGTATCTGTTCTGTTATTGACCCTATCCTTCGTCATCCTCTGGATGATTAATCTAGTGCAGATGCGGGGGAGAAGACGATGAGACGGCTGTTAATCGGACTGACGTATGCGGTATTTGTAATCTTGCTGATTATTCCACTTGGACGGATTGTTATTGGTGCTTTTGAAGACGGAGCAGGAGGATTCCTGGCTGGACTGATGCGTCCTGAGGCGCTACATGCTCTCATGATGACAGGACTGGTTGTTCTTGTTGTCACTCTGTTAAATACATTGTTCGGTATTATGATGGCGATTTATTTGGTTCGTGCTAGCTGGTTGAGTGAACGAATCAAAGGATTACTTAACAGCATCGTGGATCTGCCTTATGCGGTATCACCTGTAATTGGTGGATTAATGATTGTGTTATTACTCGGCCCAAGCAGCATTATGGGTGGTTTCTTTGAAGGTATTGGGTTCAATGTTGTTTATGCATTCCCAGGCATGGTCATTGCAACACTGTTTGTCACATTCCCGCTCATGGTTAGAGAAGTTATGCCTGTCTTGCAAGAGCTTGGTTCTCAGCAAGAAGAGGCGGCATCCACGCTCGGGGCGTATGGTTGGAGAACGTTCTGGAGTGTAACGTGGCCTTCCATTCGTTGGGCTGTTGTTTACGGTCTTGTGTTGACTGTGGCGCGATCATTGGGTGAGTTCGGAGCTGTACTGGTCGTATCAGGCAATATTATGAACAGAACACAGACTGCGACGACGCTCGTGTATCAGGATGTAGAGAATTTTAATGTGTCTGCTGCAAATGGTGTGGCATTGGTGCTGGTGACGTTTTCCGTATGTCTATTGCTCATGATGGAATGGGCCAAGAAGCGAAAGGAAGTGCATTAAGATGCATGTAGAAGTCCGTGATCTGAACAAACATTTTGGTCAATTTCATGCCGTAAAAGATGTTTCATTCGATATTGCCAAAGGCCATCTTATTGGTCTGCTCGGTCCTAGTGGTGGCGGGAAAACTTCAATTCTACGTATGCTTGCTGGTCTGGAAAGTCCAGGTTCAGGAGAGATTCGCTTTCATGGAAAAGTAGTAAACCATTTGCCACCGCAAGAGCGGGGCATCGGATTTGTCTTTCAGAACTATGCATTGTTCAAACATATGACGGTATTTGATAACATCGCTTTTGGACTTAAGGTCAAGAAGACACCAAAATCCCAGATTCGTGATCGAGTGATGGAATTGGTGGAGCTGACTGGGCTGAAAGGGTTTGAGCAGCGTTATCCACATCAATTGTCTGGTGGACAGCGGCAGCGTGTAGCTTTTGCAAGAGCATTGGCACCTGAGCCTCAGTTATTGTTATTGGATGAGCCGTTTGCCGCGATTGATGCGAAGATTCGTCAGGAGCTTCGTTCATGGTTAAGGGAATTGATTGAGCGTGTCGGCATTACTTCGATCTTCGTCACGCATGACCAGGATGAAGCCATTGAAGTCGCAGACGAAATTATGATTATTAGCCAGGGACGCTTGGAGCAGAAGGGTACCCCGTGGGATATTTATAAAAACCCAGAGACACCTTTTGTAGCTACCTTTATCGGTGAATCCACAGTCGTGGAGGATGCTTCTGAGCTGAAAGGATTTGAACATGCGGTTGAAGGTGAGAATACGCGTGCTCTGATCCGTCCGGAATATATTGAAATTGGTCTCAAAAACGAATTCAGCATGTTGTCAGCAACCGAAAAGGGTACGGTGAAGCACCTTCATTTCCGCGGAAGTGAATGGATGGTTGAAGTCGAGGTACGAGGTCATAAGCTGATCACGTATCGATCCCTGGAGAAAACAACACTGGAAATCGGTCAACAGATTCGGGTGCTTGTGCACCGGGCATATCTATTCAATGATTCCCATAGTTGGGTTGTCGAGAATCGACTTAAGGAAGATCCAATGCCTGTCATGATCTAACGAATCAAACCAAGTGGGAATTCACCCAGAACGTTTAGAGAGGAAGACGTTGCCGATGCAGACGAGGAAGAAAAACACATTACCTTTCGTTGCTGTTCTCATGTTTCTGCTCGTCTGCATGACGGTTGGGTGCAGTAAGCAAGAAGCTGCAAACGAACCCGGCGATGCTGCTGGAACGGATCAATCCAACACGCTGGTCATTGGAGCTTATAGCGTTGTAAAAGACGCGATGGCAGAGCTGTTGCCTATTTTCAAGGCAGAATGGGAAGCCAAGACGGGACAGTCGATTAATTTTCAGGAGTCTTATGAAGCTTCGGGTACACAAGCAAGAGCCATTGCAGGTGGTTTCGAGGCGGATGTAGCTCTGCTCGCGATGGAAAATGATATTGATAAACTGGTTAAGGCAGACCTGGTCAACCCTGACTGGAAGCAAGCACCTAATGACGGCATGATTACGAGATCTATTGTTGTGTTAGGTACGAGAGAAGGCAATCCACTGGGCATCCAAGATTTTGACGATTTAACCAAACCGGGTGTGAAGGTGCTGTATCCTAATCCGAAGACCTCAGGCGGTGCACAATGGGATATTAACGCAATCTATGGTGCTGGCCTGAAACTGTCGGAAGAGCAGGGGAAGAAAGATCCTGCGGTAGCCAAGGCTTTTCTGGAAAAGGTACATCAGAATGTTGAATCACTTGATAAAAGTGGCAGATCTTCGATGGCGGCCTTTGAATATGGCGTCGGTGATGTCATCGTAACGTATGAGAATGAGTTGCTCGCCCGAATCGCTAAAGGAGTCAAGTATGATATCGTTGTTCCGAAGAACACGATTCTGATCGAAAACCCGGCAACCGTGGTGGATAAATACGTGGATAAACACGGAAATCGTGAACTCGCGGAAGCTTTTGTGGCGTATTTGAGTACACCTGAAGCTCAGCGTATTTTTGCAAAGCATGGTTTTCGCTCTGTAGATCCGGAAGTATTTGCGGAGACAGAGTCTACTTTTCCAACACCACCAGGGCTATTCGATATCAATTACTTGGGTGGCTGGGCTGAAGTTCGAACCACACTATATTCCAAGCGCGGGGTATGGTATCAGGTATTAGCGGGCTTGTAGCTGTCTTGTAAGAACTGAAACCTTTGGTTTGCCTTGTCCGGCAGACTGGAGGTTTTTTTTTGAAGTATCTCGGAGTACTTTATTATTGAGAATCGGACAGGCTATAATGAGATAGGTTGAATATGGGTATGGATTTTATAGGAAGGTGTGAATGAGATGAGTACAGAGGTTAAATTGTCCCAAAGTACAGCAATCCGGCTGGAACAGGCGCGCACAAAAGGCATGTCTGATGCAGATATACTGAAAGCCATTCAGGCGAATGATGTTGCGGCTTTTGATGCTGTGTCCGAGGAGGATTACAGATATGATGAGTTCCTTTCCTATGCGGCGGATCATGGAGAGAACCTAGAAGTAGCGGTTCAAGATGGCTACCGTATCACGTTTAATACACGTGGTGGATTAGGCATATACTTGGAGAAAGCATTCGGTGTAGTAGCAGAGAAGGATTTTGCAGTTGGTGAAGGCATTATAACAGGGCTAAAGCTTAAGCCAGAACAGGCAGAAGTGTTAGCAGAGCGACTTGCATCCAACTGGGTCATTACGGAATCGAAGGATGTACCTGCGGGGAAAGAATTGACGCTGAAGCTGCGGGCATTGGTGTAACAACAAGCGAGAGCTAACATTGATAGATTAGACATAAGGCTGTCCTGCATTGCGTAATCAATCGCAGCGGGAGAGTCTTTTTTTTTGCCAAATCAGAGGTTGGAGAATACAATTTAGATAATAGTGAGCTTGAGAGGGGATAACGATCTTGAATCAACTAACATTTCTTGGAACAGGCGATGCGATGGGCGTTCCGCGTGTATATTGTGACTGTAGCACTTGCACAGAGGCTCGGCTTATCGGCATTAATCAACGTAGACGTTCTTCTGTTCTAATCCATAGTGAGGGTGCGAATGAACCCTTTATGATTGATTGCGGACCTGACTGGAGAACACAGATGGAAGCGCAGAATCTTAGAATGGTACAGACGATGCTGATCACACATGCACACTTTGACCACATTGGTGGATTGCCTGAGTGGGCAGATGCATGCCGATGGTTGGGGGTAAAGGGCAACTTGTATGCACCACGTGAAGTGATCGCCACGATCCAAGGGCAATTTCCATGGTTAGATCGTCATATGAATTATATGGAGACAGATGATGATATTGAAGTGCACGGGTGGCACATTCACTCATGGAAAGTTTGCCATGGGAAGAACGGATATTCCTACGCCTATCGTCTGGAACGAGACGGATTCCACTGGGCATACTGCTCAGATGCGATTGATCTAAAGGAGGAGGAAAAGGATCCGTTGCACGGTTTGGATCTGCTTATTCTGGGAACCAGCTTTGTGCATGAACTGGCAGAATTCTCAACACGCTCTGTATACGATATGAAGGAAGCACAGGAGCTTTTGCAGGAATTAGAGCCTAAGCACACATATTTTACACACATGTCTCATGATGTGGATGTACGGCAGGATTATCATTTAGGTCAAGGCATTACACTTGCTCTCACAGGCATGAAGGTGTCTCTTGAAAAATAAATACAGAAGAGCGTATCCTTTGCAGGAGGTTCTTCGTTTACATAGTGTAAGTCGATTACAGCAAGAGCACAGCCAGTATGTAAAAGGAAAGCAAGACCAATCAGGAATCAACAAAGGGGGGCCCCGTCATGGCCTTTGTGAAATCCGTGGATTGTCGAATCAACAGATCACACAACCATGTTAATCAATCGCATAATCCATATACACCACCACACATGAATGCTGAAGATTCACTTCAAGCGGACGATCTCCATGCTGTATTACTTGATGTACAGCGTTCGTTGTATGCGTATTGTTTGTCCATGACAGGTTCTAGAGAAGATGCTGAGGATCTAGTGCAGGAGACGTTTGCCAAAATATTATCTTCTTCCTCGGTTCATAAGTCGGGTGCAGAGAGAGACATCAATTGGGAAGCTTATCTCATTCGTATTGCCCGTAATGCGTGGATGGACGTTCTTCGCAAACGCCAACGTTTACATTGTAAAATGGATGGTTTGAAGCCGCTTATTGAAGAAATGGCGGAAGATGAGCCACTAGAAGAGCTTGATACCGCAGTTGAGATTTTAATTAAAGAGTTGCCGTCATGGCAAAGAGTGATATATAT
This sequence comes from Paenibacillus tundrae, assembly GCF_036884255.1. Lineage (NCBI taxonomy): Bacteria > Bacillati > Bacillota > Bacilli > Caryophanales > Paenibacillaceae > Paenibacillus > Paenibacillus tundrae. The sequence continues at coordinate 1,581,993 of NZ_CP145605.1, forward strand.
GTTGCGAGAGTTGTTAGGATACACGGCGGCAGAGGCTGCTGAGATGTTAGATACAACAGAAGGCGCAGTAAAGTCGGCGTTACGTCGTGCCCGGATGACCATAGCTGAAATTAGGGATCAACTCAATGATCTAGGTGCCGACGAGGCGAGAGAAGTTAGCGAGGAACGAATCCATATCGAAGAGTTACGCGGTTATCTGCTGGCATTACGCCGCGGTGATACGGCTCGCCTAATTGATCTATGTCTGAATCAAACGGATGATCCAATGGCTGTGGCAAGTACGATTTTGCAGCAGGCTCTGCCGTCTTCAACGATGCAACCGATGATGAACAGTTATGCCATCTCAGGTTCCCATGGAGGAGGCTACACGGTCAGCATGGTTGCATAATCTGAGGAGGGATATGCATGAATGTAGTACCTTATGTTGTTGAACAGACGGCTCGCGGAGAACGGAGCTACGACATATATTCTCGTTTGCTGAAAGACCGAATTATTATGGTGTCTGGTGAAATTGAAGATCAGATGGCGAATGCGATCGTAGCACAGCTATTGTTTCTAACCGCAGAAGATCCGGATAAGGATATCCAAATGTACATTAACAGCCCAGGGGGTTCGGTGACCGCGGGATTCTCGATCTATGATACGATGCAGTTTGTGAAACCGGATATTTCCACCATCTGTACAGGTATGGCGGCCAGTTTCGGTACGATTCTGCTCGTTGGCGGCACAAAGGGTAAAAGGCTGGCGCTACCCAACAGCGAAATTATGATTCATCAGCCACTTGGTGGGATGCGCGGGCAGGCATCGGATATGCTTATTCACGCCAACCGAATTATTCAGCATAGACAACGTCTGAACCAGTTGCTTGCAGACCACACCGGTCAGCCGCTGGAACGAATTGAAGAAGATACAGATCGTGATTATTTCCTTACCGCTGCTGAAGCTGTGGATTATGGCATCGTTGATAAGGTGATATCTAGCACCTAGGCAAGTTAGCACAAGAACGCATTTAGGACAGCAAAAGACACGAATAGTGTATCTCCAGAGTAATCAACCTTTATAAGGTAAATAAGCCAGATGTAAATCACAGTGCTGAACGCACGGTTGGAAGAGCCGTAAATTATATCAGGCGGAGTATTCACAAAGACAAAGCCCAGATGGTCTAATGACCTTCTGGGCTTTGTTGCGAGTAAAAGCTTGTTAAACTCGATTACATTACATATGCTCAGTAGCACGCTTTGGCAGAGGGACTGCAAAATGTTCTACAGAAGGCCGTTCAGTGACATGGGATAACGTCTAGAGGGTATCTGATAGGTACATCATTTCAATGAGACAGGCTTGATTATTTTGGAAATATTTAAATTAATCATTGACCTCAATCGTATATAGTGTATATATTAGATATATACACTATATACATGAAACAATGAGAACACCAATGAGGTGAGAGCATATTAAGATTTTATTGTCCAACGCATCCAGCGACCCAATCTATATCCAGATCTTAACCCAGATCAGACAGAGCATCTTGAGTGGTGAATTGGTCGAAGGAGATAGTCTTCCTTCCATCCGGCAGCTGGCCAAGGATTTACAGGTGAGCGTGATTACAACAAAACGTGTCTATGAAGAACTGGAGAAGGAGAATCTAATCGATTCCGTAGTAGGTAAAGGTAGTTTTGTCTCGGGAACCAATCAGGACTTTATTCGAGAGCAGCGAATGAGAAGATTGGAAGAGAAGATGCTTGAAATTATTCGTGAGAGTAAAGAGATCGGCATGAGTTCACAGGAGTTAATTCAACATCTCACTTTGTTGTCAGAGGAGGAACATACAGAATGAACGCCATTGAAATTCGCAACCTTTCCAAAACGTATCCTTTATTTAAAGTAGAAAATGTATCTTTGGATGTGAAGCAAGGTTATATTACGGGGCTTATCGGTCCGAATGGGGCAGGGAAGAGCACGTTAATTAAATTGATTACCGGCTTAATCCAGCCTGATTCTGGGAGTATTCATACATTGGGCAGAAAGATGCCTGAGCAGGAAGTTCACATTAAGCAGCGTCTCGGTATTGTATCAGACGAATGTTTCTATTATGAGCATCTAACCATCTATGAGATGGGTCGGATGATTGCTCCGTTTTATAAGCGATGGAATGATCAAACATTTAGAGGTTATCTGGATCAATTCGAGTTGTCGCCGAAGAAGAAGATCGAAGATTTATCCAAAGGAATGAAGATTAAGTTCTCCTTGGCAGTTGCTTTATCACATGAAGCGGAGTTGCTGATCATGGATGAGCCAACTTCCGGTCTTGACCCTGTATTTAGACGCGAATTGCTGGATCTGCTTGCAGACACGATACAAGATGAGACAAGATCCATTATATTCTCCACACATATTACAACCGATCTGGAGCGGATCGCAGACTATATTACGTTTATCCATCGCGGACAAATTGTATTTAATGAAGCCAAAGATGATGTACTCGAAAGGTACACGATTGTGAAGGGAGACATGGAGCTGCTGGATGCAGACACCCGGGCTCATTTGGTGGGAATCCGTGAAACGGCGGTGGGCTTTGAAGGATTGTCTGATAACAAGGTAGAAGCGGAGCAGCTGTTTGGCAGTTATGCGTTGTTACACAGACCCTCCCTTGAAGACCTTATTTACTTTACAGCAAAGGGGGTACGGAAACATGGTTAACCTGCTTCGCAAAGACTTTATTGCACTGAAAAGTTGCCTGTGGGTCATTCCCTTTTACCTGGCTGTGTTCAGTCTCGCCTTTATTCCCAAAAGTGAGATGTCGATGTATCTTGTAGGCATATACACCGCATTTGGTTCCATCATGCTTGCGACCATGATTGATGTCAAAAACCATAATCATAATTTCCTAGTCACACTCCCGATTAGTCGGAAAAACGTAGTGCAAGCGAAGTATCTATCGACCATATTCTATACGCTTTTTGGCGTTCTCGCATCGTTCGGAATTCATTCTCTCGTTAATATGAACTTCCCTGGACTCGATAAGCCAGATTTCTCAGTATTGGATATTCTGGTTTCGATCGCTATGGTACTTGGCTTAACTTCAATCTATTTGCCTCTCTTTTACGCACTGAGCAAAAAGGGCGCAGGGATCATCAATGTTGTATTCTTAGTTGCGCTCGTTATACTCGCCCAGCCTTTTGCATTACTCATGAACTTGGCGAGCGAGGAAGGCATGGTGACTGGACAGGTAATTAGTATGGTTACCATCGGTATTCTGCTGTTATTCGTAGGTTCTTATCTTCTCACGGTTCGGTTGTTCGCCAAAAAAGATCTGTAAATTTTGAACGTACTATACACTTTGAGTGTCTGCAAAATAAAATCAATCATCCGAGCATAAACTTGCTCGTCTGAAATAGCAGAATGAGCGAGAGGATCGCTCCCATTCAGAAGTCGCCTATATGGCGACTTTTTTTATGAGAAGTCTTTCACTCTGAACACCCACCAACCGATTCTCCATATATCCGTCAATCAACTCTTGTGAACACACTCCTTATAGATAATGGAATGCATTTAAACCTTTTTGTGCGCCAGCTCGATCAGTCTGTTCATACCTTCGTAAATCTGCTGTTCATGTGCATATGAGTAGGATAAACGCAATTTACGAGTTGCCCCAGGATCCGAAGGATCAAACACCGTACCTGGTACAAAAGCAACCGAATGTTCCATACATCGATGCAGCAGTCTGCCCGTATCCATACCTTCCGGAAGCTCTACCCAGATGTTTAGACCACCTTGGGGTGTAGTCCAACGCCAATCCGTCTCTTTTAAGCATTTCTCCATCACTTCCATCCGTAATTGGATTGCGGTACATAGCTTGGATATATGCTGATACATACGCGGAGATTGGAAGTAGCGCAGAAACAGCTTCTGATTCAGCAGCGGAGATCCGTTATCCGCAAGAGTCTTAATTGCCTGTAACCCAGGCATGAATCGTGGACGGCACATAATAGCAGCGATTCGAAGACCAGGAACGACATATTTGCTATAGCTGCGAATGTAGAGCGTGTGTCCTGTTGTGTCATAGGTAAAAATCGGCGCCGGAGGTTTTTCTTTAAAATAAATATCATACGTACTGTCATCCTCCACAAGGAAACATCCATATTGCTCTGCCAATTCTGGTAACTGTTTGCGTTGTTCAACCGGAATGTTAATCCCCGTAGGGTTTTGGAAAGTTGGTGTCATGTAGAAGAGTTTGGGCTTTTCTTGCTTCATTAGAAGCTCAATCTGATCCAGATTGTACCCCTCTGAGGTGATATCGGTAAACACGAGCTTCGCACCTTGCTTGCGGAATATTTCCATAGCCGGTCCATAGGTAGGTCGCTCCACAAGAACACGGTCACCCGGTTTAACTAAACTGCGTGCAATGAGGTCAATGGCTTGTTGCGCACCCGAAGTAATCAGGACTTCATCGGCTGAGATATAGAAACGTTCCCGTGAGGTCAGATGGCTAGCCAGTTCACTTCTAAGCTCCAGATCCCCCTGATTCGTAGAATAAGTTCCGAGCAGACGAGGGTAATGGTTGAGCAGATCCCGCATCAGCTCTCCCCAATATCGGTTAGGCAAGAGAGCAGGGTCAATTAACGATTTGGAAAACTGGAACTCCGCCTCCAATGATTGCACACGGTCAAGAGAATCCCAATGCAGCCAAGCCGAGACAGCGGGATCATCCGCCTGATCCATAATAGGGGCTGGGTCGGCAGGACTCACATAATAACCGGATTTGTCTTTGACATAGACTTTCCCATGTTCTTTTAACTCCTGATAGGCTTTGAAAACGGTCAGGCGATGTACACCGAGTAGCTCGGATAGGCTGCGTACAGAAGGCAACTTCTCATGTTCCGTCCATTCTCCTGCTTCAATACGAACAACAAGATAATGAACGACTTGCTCATATAGTTTAAGGCTGTTATCTGTCATCATGATGGATTTGCCCACCCGGCTCACGCTCCTTTTGAACTCTATTGTAACAGCATACGGGTCTAACTGTTCTGTTTTCTCCGCTCTGTTCTGTAGACAGTGCTATATGATGGAGAACAGATGAAGGAGGGGCTAGCATGATTGGAGCAGCATTTGCAATAATGTGTCTTGTATTTGGTACGACGTTTCTAGCGATTAAAATTGGTGTTGAGGCAGGCCTGCCGCCATTTATGTCCGCGGGTATACGCTTTATGATTGCAGGTGCTTTGATGTTTGCCTGGATGCTGATGAAAGGACGGGTCAAGATGTCCTTGTTGTGGCGCAAAGAAATGCTGCTCACCGGCGCAGGACTCACGTTTGGTACGTTTGCGGCTTTATACTGGGCTGAACAATATGTAAGTTCGGGTGTGGGTGCAATTTTATCAGCGACGGGTCCGATTATGATTATGGTGATGCAAACGGTTTTGTTAAGACAGAAGACGTCTGCTCGCATAATTACAGGCTGTCTGATCGGCTTTGTCGGCGTTATATTTGTTGTTATGCCTGGTGTCACGATTGGGGGCAGTCCACTGTGGTTATGGGGCTGTATCGTCATTCTGATTGGGGAAGTGTGTTATTCCGCAGGAGCGTTATATTCCAAAAAGGTAATTAACCAGTTCAAGGAAAGTGACCCAGTGGCGATTAATGCCGTTCAAATGATGTATGGCGGACTATTACTCTTAATACTGTCAGCCTTCACAGAGTCATGGAACATATCGGTTATCGACTGGACATCTGCCATTATCTCATTGATCTATCTGACAGTTATTGGCTCGATGGTAGGACATAGTCTGTTCTATTGGATCATGTCACGAACCAATCCGTTGTTCCCAGCAACCTGGCTGTACATCTCACCACCAATTGCGGTTGTTCTTGGCGCCATTGTCTATAATGAGCATGTAAGCTGGATGACTTGGATTGGTGTAGTACTTATTGTGTCTGGATTATTATTCATGAATGACAAAGTTACGGGTTGGTTCAAAAGTAGGAGAAACAGCAATACGTTAGCCGAAAATCCATAAATTGGTGTACAATGATAGGAGTGGATTTTTAGTAGCAAACGAGGTGAGAGGATTTGAACAGGCAGGGAATAGGTGTAGCGTTGGTATTTGCAGGCATCATTTTATATGGGATCGTGCATATCACAACGTTGATGTACCTCCCATCTGTAATGACCTATTCAACGCAGTGGGGGAAGTATCTACAAGCGATGTATGATAGCGGAGGCTTGATCGCTTTTATCGTATCGATCGTCTTGTTTTTGATCGGGGTATTTTTGCTCTTGCCCAAATCGATCTTCTCTGTGAAGGGTGTCATGAGTGAAATCCGTGAGCGAGACCGTGAATTTAATGAGCAATATGGAACCCGGAAAACACAATAATCGAAAATAAGAGTAAGAAAGAGAAAGAGAAAGTAAGAGTATGTTTCTCTTAATTACGTTGGAGTTTTCTTGGGGCAATATAGTTGCTAACTCTCATTATAGGAGGTTGTAGATTACGAACGTCTACGACTTCCCGTGATGGGAGTTTTTTATGTTTAGCATAGACGATGATGGAGAAAAGAAAGCTGGAAAAATTATATCAGTATACCTATATTTTCTGATTATGCGGTGGTAACATATTGTAGTTAATCGTAGTTATTGGTCGTTATGAGAATATATTATTGGAAGGAATGAATGTGATGAATACCCAGCTAGATGTATTGCCTACTGCCAAACTAAGAATTGCGTTAGCACAATGTTCTGCGGTTGATGGGAATATAGAGGAAAACGTTAATCGAGCTTATGAGATGATTGAAGAAGCTGGGGAAAAGCGTGCAGATCTTATTATGTTTCCAGAAAAATTTCTAACGGGATATGTCCCGGAAATCGTACAATCCAATCTCTCTGACAATACGCTGTGTATAAATGACGTAAGGATTGAAAAGCTGCGTCAAGCATGCAAAACGTATGGGATATGGGCGATCATTGGGACACCTGTGAGAAGAGGAGAACAACTATATATATCCTCGATCATTATAGATTCACATGGAAACGAAGTAGGCGTTTATGATAAGTCGCATTTATTCCAAACGGAGAAGAGCATGTTTTCCACCAATAATGACCAGGTCATCATTCATCTCAAAGGCTGGAATATTGGCATGGCCATTTGTTATGATGCTGGCTTCCCTGAACATTCGCGTCGTTTAGCACAGCAGGGCTGTCATTTATATATGGGTAGCTCTCTCTTTAGCAAAGGGATGGGATACAAGGAGTCACGCGTATGGTTTCCTGCCCGAGCACTAGATAACACCATATTTACTGCGATGTGTACTCATGTTGGCAGAACCGGAGTGTGGGATACGTGCGGACATAGCGGCGTCTGGAATCCATTAGGGGATAACATCGTTGAAGGCTCGCCAGACCAAGCTGAATTGTTGATTGCTGATTTAGATCCTGCACTTCTTAAACAAGCCAGAGATGGTGAGATGATGCTTGCAGATTCATTTGAGTTAGATCAACAACCATATTCGATCCAAACGATTAAGGGCTAATCGGGTCGAGATGCCGATACGTGAAATTCGGGTCTACGCCTTTTACAGGTGCGCTGCTATATTGATAGATTTGTCCGTTCTCCTCTTTGTAGAAGTAACGAGCAAGAGGCTCATCCTTAAAAATAACTTCTGTGCTGACGAGTGGTGCTTTACCAAAATGGGTATCGATTTGTTCAATATCTTCGTGACTATATTCTTTGGACGAGAGTAAATACGCTTCAACTTTAAGTTCCATCGTTCGTTGGAAATTCCAAAGGTACAGAGAGACAAGCACTACTAACGTGATAAGTAGGGACAGAACGAGTTTCGGTTTGCTAATCTTCATCGACTCATCTCCTTCGGGTCCATCATACATGATAACGAACTAATGCTACATAGTAGAAAATAAGCAAGAAAGAGCCCAATGCGCACATTTTAGGTGCAATCTGGACTCTTTCTTGATGTGACAATCAAATTCTAGAATAGCTTCGGTTGGACAGTAGCGTGTCCATTACTCCGCATTCAGTACAAATTTCTCAATGACCTGCTTCACACCATCTTCGTTATTGCTAAGTGTGATGTAATCTGCGATCTCTTTCAATGCTGGGATGGCATTACCCATCGCAACACCAAGACCGGCAGCTTCAAGCATCTCATGGTCATTCCAGGAATCACCGATGGCGATGCACTCAGACAACTCAACGCCGAAATGATCAGCTAGGAAGGTAAGGGCATGTCCTTTTGTTCCTTCGCGGTGCATAATTTCAAGGAAGTAAGGCTTCGATTTCGTAATATGCACTTCAGGCCCCAGCAGCTCGCGCAGGTCAACAGCTACCTTATCCAGATAATCTGGCTCGTCGATGATCAGCAGTTTTGGTGTTTGCTGCTCAATCACTTTAATGAAGTCCGATTCAATATAGTATTGTGTGCCGTTCAATTTCGCGTAATCGCGCAATTTATCATTCTCTTCACGGGCATACAATTTATCATCAATATACGTTTGAAGGTGAAGATTGTGCTCCAAGCAGTAGTCATACAATTTGCGAGAAGCTTCCTGTGGCACATAGCGCTCGTAGAGAACGTTCTCGTCCAGCAAGTTTTTCACCAAAGCTCCTTGGTATGTAATGATTGGCACGTTCAGCTTCGTTTGGCGAGCAAGTGCTTGTGCGGAAGCGTAAGCGCGTCCAGTTGCCAGTGTTACCACTGCACCGTGTGCAACGGCTTGCTCCAGAGCCGTTTGGGTTGCAGGTGTTACTTCTTTGTTGTCGTTAATGAGTGTGTCATCAATGTCGATGGCGATTAGTTTGTAAGTCATGTCGTTTCTCTCCTTTATTTATCTGTATCTATTTCATTGAACAAAATAATCTCACACGAACACTTCGATGACAGAATAACCTTTCAATCACTGTTATCCCCAGATTTTTTTGAATTCCCTGTTAAAGTGAAATCCGGGGATAGCGTATGCTTCCGATGCAGCTTTCTTGCAGAAAGCTTTCAGGCGAGCGCTCCGCTTCTTCACGTTATTTCTGTCCTCTACGTTATCGTATAAAAAGTTTAGTTGAACTTATGTGTATCGTGTAGCAAGAACGAAAGCCTATTCTTCCAGGAAAATGAGGCCAATAAAGTCCTCCAGCTCCAGGTTGCCGAAGTAATGTTTCACATCCAAGTCTTGCAGTGCTGTGCGCACCTCGGATTCTTCGTAACGTTTGCCACGCAGCATATCCTCGATATCGGCTACATCACCCACACCGAAGAAATCACCGAAGATTTTCAGATCTTCAATCCGTCCATCTTTAATGTTCATCCGCAGATCGATGATGCCGACAGGGAATTTACGTGTGTGCTTCACATTGCTTTCTGGAGACAACCCGTAGTTCCAATCCCAATTGCTGTAACGCTCAGCAGAGATTTCTTTGATCTTGTCCCAATCTTTCTCGGTGAGTTCGTATTGAGGCACATCTTGGGGCTCCATACGGAAGATATGACGGAGCAATTCGTCGCGGAATTGTTCAATGGTCATGTTGCTGTCAATCAACTCACGAATGTTAGCAACCCGGCTGCGCACAGACTTGGTGCTCTTGGATTTGAATTTCTCAGGATTAACGTTCAGTGATGCTTGTACATGATCCAGGTTCAGATCAAACATCAATGTACCATGGCTGAACATGCGACCACGTGTGGAAAACTGGGCATTACCCGAAATTTTCTTTTCTCCTACTTGCAGATCGTTCCGCCCAGTCAATTCGGCATTGACTCCCAGCTCTTGCAGAGCCTCAACTACGGGTTGAGTGAACTTGCGGAAGTTGTGGAAGGACTGACCGTCATCTTTCGTAATGAAGCTGAAATTGAGGTTGCCCAGATCGTGGTAGACTGCGCCACCTCCGGATAAACGGCGTACGACCTGAACTCCATTATCCTGAACATACTCGATATTAATCTCCTCAATGGTGTTCTGGTGCTTACCAATAATAATGGATGGGCGGTTGATGTAGAACAGCAGGTAGCTGTCCTCCATCGGCAGATGCTTCAGAATGTATTCCTCAATGGCGAGGTTTACGGAAGGATCTGTGATGCCCTGGTTATCAACAAACAACATGGTCATTCCTCCATTAATGTATGTGAGGGATAGTAATCCCTTATGTAGTGTTTGATTCGTAGAAATTAGATTCACCGAACTGACGTTCATGAAACTGAAATTCCTTCTCTATTGTAAACGAATTGCCCTAATGACACAAAGAAATTAGACAAGTCCACGAATTCAGCCAGGCATAGACAAAACAAGATTGACCCCAACCTGTGATCGACTCCATAATAAAATGGACATGCAGAAAGGATGACGGACACAATGACCGGTATGATAGAAGTATTCGGACATGGTGGTGATGTGGAGACAGCGGCCTCCCGTTTCGGGGGCAATCCGGCTAATTTTCTTGATTTTAGCGCAAACATCAACCCGATGGGGCCACCTCAGAACGTATTACATGCATTGGAACAGGGATTACAAACCATTTTGCGCTATCCTGATCCAGGACACAGATCGTTTAAAGCAAGACTTAGCGAGTATCTTGGTGTACAGCCTGATCAGATCTCTGTTGGAAATGGCGCTGCGGAGAGCATGGCATTGATCCTACTGGGTCTTGCGCCAAGAACTGTAGGTACGGTGGAGCCTGGCTTTTCGGAGTATAGTGCGTTAGCTAGACAATTTGGAGCTGAGGTTCTTCATGTATATGGACGTGAAGAAATGGACTGGCGAGCAGAGGTAGCGGATATTGAGAGGCTGATGGATCAAGTGGATCTATTGTTTCTAGGGCAGCCCAACAATCCCAACGGGGTTCAATATTCGGTAGAGGTGCTTCATCGCCTGGCTCGCTCAGCAGAGAAAACGAACACGATTTTAGTGATTGATGAAGCATTCATGGACTTTATCCCTGAAGCTCGGAGGCAGTCACTTGCACCTCGATTAAATGAGTACCCCCAGGTCATGATCATACGTTCGATGACGAAGTTTTACGCGATTCCGGGACTGCGTCTAGGTTATGCACTGGCACGATCTGAATTAATACAAGCCATGACTGCGAAGCAAGTCACTTGGAGTGTCAATGGGCTGGCGCTGATTGCTGGGGAAGCCTGTCTCCGCGATGGGGAGGGCTTCGAACAGGAAACGCTTGCTTATGTTTCTCGTGAACGGAACCTATTGACTGAGGGGCTGGAGGCTTGTGGTTGTCAGGTTACGCGCGGAGAAGCTAACTTCATATTGGCTCGTCTGCCGGAACCGTGGTCAGCGACCGCAATGCAGGCAGCACTGGGAGAGCGTGGTATTCTCATTCGCAGCTGTGCAATGTATCCTGGGCTTGGCGAACGACATGTTCGGTTTGCGGTGAAGGATGCGGATGCCAATGGGCGTTTACTGAGCGCAATGCAAAGTGTAATTGCTCAGACTAATTCACAGCATATTTCTGAGCATATCTCTCAGACCTTTTCTCAGGAAACTCCTCACGTAAAGGAAGGTGGCTCGAACGATGACCTTACCGTTTCTTGATGAAGAGTCGAAGGGGAGACAAGTCTATCGTTATCCCGGTGAATATGCTTCTTCTGTATGGCCAGGATTGACTATTAACGCTCAAGAACGTCATGTTAAAGCGTCCGTTCCCTCTGTAGCTACTGCGATCTCCAGTGCAGTCTATGGCGGAGGCATGGTTGAACTGGATCGGATATTTAACATTTATGTAGATAAGCATTATCGCTGTGACGATCCTCCGCACGATATACAGTGTCTACTCCGTGAATGGAAGGAACGAGAGGATGCGTGTACCGGTCTGCTGACAGCCGTCCGTCTGGAACATACTTCAATTCAAGAGTATGCGAACTCTGACTTTGGGCTCTTATGCTGTACAACGGCAGGCGTATCGAATGCTGCACGCGCCGGTTCACCAAGAATGGTATTCGATGCGATGGGGAACCGAACTGATGCTGTCCAGCAGCTGGATGGAGCGTACATACCTGGCACCATTAATATGATGTTGTGGTTGAACGGTCGTTTGACGAATGGAGCCATGGTGAATGCGATTCAGACTGCGGTAGAAGCGAAGGCTGCTGCTCTGGCTGATGCTGGAGTGAGAGATTCCGAGAATGGCCTAACCGCTACTGGAACCACCACCGATGCAATTGTGCTTGCGGTGAGTCAGGATCAGCATAATCCGATTTTGACTTATGCGGGAACAGCCACCGTTCTAGGTTCAGTGATTGGCAGACTTGTCTATGATACGATTACGGAAAGTTTGCAGGCCGGACGGCAATGGAGCGGGAGGAACAACAAATAATGATACTAGAATTGAATCAATGGTTCTCTTCGTCATATTGGATCGGGATGACAGGAGCTTGGATCATTGTCGCAGCATACATATTAGATCGTTGTATCGGAGATCCGAGGTGGATTCCTCATCCAGTCATCGGTATGGGAAAAGCCATCTCCGCACTGGAGCGGGTTATACGATCTCGTGTCACTTCCAATCAAGGACTCAAAAAAGCGGGAATCTGGTTTCCGATCTTGATTGCAGGTGGTTCTTTTGCCGTGACTTGGGGACTGATCTATCTCCTTGCACATATTCATCCGATGGTTGCAGTGGTAGCTGAGGTCATATTGATTGCGACAACGATTGCTTCCAAAGGATTAAAGGATGCAGGGATGGACGTATATCGTCATCTCATCCAGGGAGATCTTCCTGCGGCGAGGCGCGCTCTTGGTATGATTGTAGGACGTGATACGGCGCATCTAGATGAACCTGAGATCGTAAGGGGAACGGTGGAGACGGTAGCTGAGAATATTGTGGATGCAATCGTGTCTCCTTTGTTCTACGCCCTTATTGGCGGCGCGCCGCTTGCCATGGCATATCGAGCCGTCAATACACTAGATTCCATGGTTGGTTACAAAAACGATAAATATCTGCATCTCGGCTGGGCATCCGCTCGTCTGGATGATTGGGCTAACTGGATTCCAGCTCGAATCACGGCTGTATTATTGATTAGTGGAGCATGGGTCATGAAGCTAGATGCAAGAAGGGCAGCACAGATGGTATCCCGGGATGCAAGACTGCATCCGAGCCCGAATAGCGGCTTTCCCGAGTCTGCCGTTGCAGGTGCACTGGGGATCAGACTGGGTGGGCATAACGTGTATCATGGTGTCTCGTCTTTTCGTGCATATATGGGAGAACCGACTCGCTTAATGGGTGCAGAGGATATCGTGCGAACGACCCGCCTCATGTTCTGGTCGGCAGGTTCCTTTGTCATCCTGTGTGTACTTGTTTCCCTCGTCATCTGGCTCGCTGGAGGTACATTACTGTGGTGATACCTAATAAAAAAAACATAATGCATTCGCGTGATCTCATTTTTATCCGTCATGGGACAACGTTATGGAATCAGGAAAAAAGATATCTGGGGCATACGGATATCGGCCTCCTGCCTGAAGCGAAGCAAGAGCTTGCTCCGCTCCGGGAGCAGCTTCAGAGCCTCTGTTGGAGCAAGCTGTACTCCAGTGATTTACTTCGCTGTCAGCAGACCCTCGCAAGCATCGCTCCCTTGCAGCGAGAACAGGCACATCTAGATGCACGCCTCAGAGAGATTGATT